>NZ_NUVD01000010.1 GCF_002564555.1 Bacillus cereus
TTGTGATTTTTTCGATGGATTTAAAAGTGGCTTCAGTTCTAAAACTGAAAAAGTAGAAAATCAGGACAAATAATAAAATTTTTATAGATGTTTTGAGGCCAAAAGATGACTTATTCAATGTCATCTTTTGGCCTTTTTTCTAGTGAAATTTAAAGTAAACTTCTATGTATTAGTTTACTTTCAAAATGTTATCCCATAAAAAAAGAACCTTACTTGTAAGGTAAGATTCTTTTTTATCTATTAACTTTTTTTATTTTACTTACAAAAAGACTAATAATACCGATAGCTATCAATGAATAACCAATTGGTAGTAAATAAAACGGTTCTACAAGAGTGCCATCTGCTGCGATTTTAGATCCGATCGTATTAAAGCTAACTAAACATCCGATTCCTAAGATAAATGGTATGAAAGATAAAATATATTTTTTCATTTTAGACCTCCGTCTTTAAGTTTATTCACCATATAATAAGTGCTGTATAGTCAGTATTATAATCCCTTTGTATTAATTAGTACTATTCAATTACATGACAAAAAGCTTACAAATTCGTAAGGTATGGACAGGGAATTCTAAGCGTACGAAATGTTGATGCTATCCAATTATGTGTATTTGTTTTTTCATTAGGTGGTTGTGATTTTTCGGAAGGATTTGAAAGTAGAAAATCAGGAGAAAAAATAAAGTCCTTTTAGCTTTTTTCTATTGAAATTAAAAGTGAATTTCTATGTAAAAGATGTGTCGTTTTATTAAAAAGTCTAAATTAAATCAATTAAATGCGATAAAATTTAGTCAAAAATAATGAAATTCTAAGAACAATAAGGTACACTAGTCAATGGTTTTGGTTTAAAATCGATTGATGTTGATATATACGGGGGAAAGATTAATGAACAACAATGCAATAAATGAGCCAGTTGAAGAAGTAGATAAAAAAAGAGTAAGATCAAGCAAACGTTTTCCAAATTGGAAGCTTATCGCAGCGGGTGGTGGTATAATTACACTTCTCATTGGGGGAATGAGTTATTATCAGGCAACCCACTTCAATTCAAATGTTACGATTAATGGCACAAAAGTCGATGGTATGACTGCTAATCAGGCAATACAGAAATTAAAAACATCTGGACTAGAAAACAAAGTCTATGTCGGGCAACAACAAATTTTAGATGAAGAAGATACGAAAACGGAACTTACGGAAAAAGATTTGCCTCAAGTTAAGAAACTATTAAAAAGCCAGTGGACATTTTTCCCTTCCTCAAAGGAAACAAATTATTCACTGCTACCAGAAAAGGCGGATCAATATCGTAGCGAAACGTTGAAAAAACTTGTAGAAGAAAAGCTCGTCTCTATGAATAAAAAGTTAAAAGCGCCTCAAGATGCTATGGCGAAGCTCGAGCAAGGAAAATTGGTTGTCTCGAAAAGTGTTGATGGGAAACAGTATGACGTTGCTAGTATATTGAAAGATTACGAAAAACAGAAGTATAAAAGCGAAATTCATCTGAAGTCTACATACATACAGCCTATTAAAGAAGACAATCCGATTATCAAAAAAGAAGAGAAAGCACTACAGGATCTTCTTCAACAGTCCGTTGATTATAAGGTACAGAATGAAGTGTATCCATTAAAAGCGAAAGATTTAATTCAAAATGCCTCTATGTCAAAGGATATGAAAGTTACAATCGATGCGAGTGGCATTAAGGATAAGATTGCTGAAATTAATAATGCTAAATCAACATTAAATAAAGATTTCGCATTTAAAACTCATTCTGGTTCGGTCATTTCAGTAAAAGGACAGGGCTATGGCTGGGCACTAGATGTTGAAAAAGAAACAAAGCAAGTTGGGCAAGCCTTTGAAAAAGGCGAAAAATCGCTTTCTGCTTCTAATATTCACGGAAATGGCTGGAATAAGGAAGGCATCGGTTATGAGACAACATCGAATAATGGCATCGGAGACACGTATGCGGAAGTTTCAATTGCAGAGCAACAAATTTGGATTTACAAGGACGGAAATTTAGCAGTGACAACAAATGTAGTTACTGGGAAACATAGCACGGGTGAAGATACATCACCAGGTGTGTGGTACATCCTTTATAAACGAACACCATACACACTCAAAGGTAGTGCAGTAGGTAAAGCTGATTATGCTGTTAAAGTAGATTATTGGGCTCCGTTCACAAATGGTGGCCAAGGATTCCACGATGCCGGCTGGCGAACAAACTGGGCAAATAATGCCTATTTAACCGGCGGATCTGGAGGGTGTGTTAACCTTCCTCCTAGTGTTGCAAAAACTGTGTATGATAATTTAAGTACGTATGAACCAGTTATTGTGTACTAGTAAATAGCAACCTCGTGTGAAGCGATATATGTATCAAGAACTTAAATTTATAAAAGAAGCAGTGAAATAATTATACATAGTGAAAAAGGATCTGATAGGAATATCAGATCCTTTTTTCATTCGTAACATAGAATACTTGCTTACCGTATCTGCTTAACTAGGATTTAGAAACTGTTTCGTTTTCAGATACTACAATCTTATCTCGTCATCTTCTTTATTTTGGGAGAATAGAAATTTCTTAAGTTACATGTTTTATGCAACTAACAAATGATGATGTTCACTACTACTTTCATTTCTGTTATAACAAATTCTACAATAGATAGTAGAACGTATATTTGGTATAATCGAAACATACTACTTGAAACGATGTACATAATTTATGAAATTCATGTAATGAGATAAGGAATTCATGATAATAACTAAATAAAAAAGTTCCAGTACATATAGAATTCAGTTTATGTTATACAAATCCATTGTTAGAAAGGAAAAGATGTAATGAATCAAATTTCATTTGAAGATTTATTTGAAGAAGAAAAAGAAAAGGTGGAGGTAGCTGAGATACCAGTACCTTTATCGCCATTGCAAAAAGATATTTTGGAGTTAATTAATTCTGAAGAAATAAGTGCACTTGAGCTATGCGAACAATTAATACGATCCGGTAAAATACCAGATGAAAGATTTACAACGGATAAGCCAAAAGCATATGGACAAGTATGCTTAATATTAGAAGGTTTTGTTAAGGAAGGGAAGCTTACTTTTATCAAAAATGATGAGAAAAGAGATAGGGTATATAAAATGAAAGAAGAAGTATAAGTTGTACAGAGGGAACCTTTGAACTTTTGATCCCGTTAGTTCATTAATGTCCACAAAAAAGGTGTCAATCTTTCCTAGATTGACACCTTTCTACTTTTAACATCTTACATATTTACGTTTGAAGCCAAGTCTTCCTCTATCAAGTTCTTTCTGAATACTTTCAGAAGCATTTAGCAAACTGCTTTTTTTATTATCACGTTTTACTTCAACTATACCAACTTCTTTTGCAGTCTCGACAGCTTTTTCGTGTAGTGGTACATACGAAATTGCAACAGTGTTTAAAAAATTATTCATAGCAGATTTTGTTCGTTCTGGAGAATCATGAATTGTATTTTTCACAATTTCAAGCATATCGGAAATTTTGCTTTCGGAAAATTCATTGTCTTTGCGATTCCCTAAAAGCCAGCAGTAGCAACTCCAGCCAGCTGACATCCTAAGCTCGTCACCGCTCGCAATCCATTTATCAGCAACATCTTGTGCAATGTCTGATTCTGATAAAGTTACTGCCACCACATAATCGGATAGCATATAAAAATACGCCCCGTCTATCCAGCGATCAAAATCAGATTCGTTCATAGCCTTTGGATCTGCAATAATACCTGCAAAGTACATAGCATCGTAGTTACCTGTGGAATAAAGTTCCTCAGCTAAATCTTGATTTAATTTTATTTTCTTAGCAATCGGTTTCATAGCACCTGTAGCAACTCCAAAAACTGGCTCGTGCGCACCGTTAGATATGTATATTTTTTTCGTTCTTTCCTTACCGAGGGCTTCAAGCTCTTGCATAACTGTTTTAAAATCCATAGTTGTGCACTTCCTTCCTTAATATAAAAACCATTTTAATTGTAATGATCTAGTGTGCATTTTTACCGAGTCTTCCATACTTCTCAAATTTCATACTAATCGTATGTGAGCGGGATGTCTACTTTCTATCATTCCTTGGCAATTTAGTTAGTCATTTTGAAAGTCTAACTATCTATAATTGTGAGGATGCGGGGAGAAAAAATACAGATGCATGGCTTTCTACATAGATTTTTGAAGTGAGGGAATTCAATGTAGCGAGATTTTAAGAGGATTAATAAATCCAGTAAATATATTTTTGTATATTGTAAGAAGAGTGTAGGAGACATATGTAATTAAAAACTAAGATCTAACTTTTTATTTTAAAACCACTATATAAGCCCCTTCCAAGCCCCTTATAAGCACCTACCAAGTAATAAATCATTAAACAAAAACAAAACAAAAACAACTACAAGAACAAAAAAGCGCGAAAAAATAAAACCGTCGTTGTAGTAGTTAAAAATTTTGGAATTCAAATGCCAAAACCATTCCCTTATTCCTATTTTTATATTGAAGGATTGAATTTTGCTTTTTTAAGAATAAAAGGAGGAGGGGGAACAGATGGCGGTATACCGTAATGTGCGGGTGAACTTTTGGCAAGATGAATTCATATTAGATTTAACGCCAGAGGAGCGTTATTTTTATATATATTTGTTAACTGGTACGAAAACGAAGCAATGTGGAATTTACATATTACCGAAGCGTTTGGCAGAGCTTGAAACAGGTTACAGTATGGAAACTGTTGAGAAGTTGTTGAACCGCTTTGTTGAATACGGAAAGATTTTATATGATATGGAAACGAAAGAGTTATATATTACAAATTGGCTACGCTATAATCCTATCTTAAATACGAATATAGAAAAGTGTGTGTTACGTGAATTAAAGGCTGTGAAAAGTAAAGCATTCATACATATGTTTTTACGTAAATGTCTTGAAGAAGGATGGAAGATTCCGTTGTTACTGCAGCATTTTGGTATGCCAACAGAAGAGGTGAATAGTAGTTCAGAAACAGTTATTGAAGAGGAGGAAGATGTAGAAAAGGTAGAAGAGACTACTTCCTATAGCGAAGTTTACAAGTTTTATGAACAACATATTAGTAGTTTATCCCCATATATCGTGAAGGGATTAAAGGGATGGATGAAAAGAGTTTCAGGAAGTGCAGTACTAGAGGCACTTAAAGTTGCGTTTGAACATAATAAGCGAACGTTCGCTTATGTGAAGGGAATTTTGAGGAATTGGTGTAAGGAAGGACGAGTAAACTTCAGTAAAGGAAAGGAAATAGTGCGTAAGAGAGCGGTGTTCGGTTTGTATGATCCATAGCATGAGAAAGTAAGGGTTTTTCAACTTTTCTAAAAGGTTCTTTCACAATAGAAGCGAATAGTTTCAGGAAGGAGGGGTTATATGTGGAGGTCGTCATAAAGAAAAAACGAAGTAAAGGAAAAAGAATTTTTATTTGGTCTAGTAGTATCGTTCTTTTGTTGGTTATCTGCACTGCAATTTTTTTGAACATATATACGCTGAGATCTATGCCAAAGATAGATGGAACGATAAAGATAGAGGATTTACAACATGCTGTTACGGTGAAGCGAGATAGTAAAGGTGTACCGCATATTAAAGCGGAAAATGCACATGATTTATATTTTTCGCAAGGATATGTACAAGCGCAAGATCGTTTGTTTCAAATGGATTTAAGTAGAAGACAAGCTTCTGGGACATTAAGTGAAGTAGTTGGAGAAGCAGCTGTTGATAGAGATAAGTTGTTTCGAACGCTCGGTTTACGTCGCGCAGCAGAAGCGTCTGTTAGTCAATATGATGGGGAAGCGAAATACGCTTTGCAGTCATTTGCTGATGGGGTGAACGCTTTTATACGTGAGGCGAAAGCGGAAAAGAGACTGCCAGTTGAGTTTACTCTATTAGGTTATGAACCTGCTGAATGGTCAATGGTGGATTCTTTAACGATTGGAAAGTATATGGCGTTTGATTTAGGAGGACATTGGCACGGACAGGCGTTTCGTTATTGGGCGCTGAAAAATCTTCCGAAAGAGCAAGCGAATGAACTATTTCCAACATATCCGAAAGATGCACCTAGATTACTAGCTGAACTGCAAAATACAAATGTGAATATAGTGCAAAGCTTTTCAAAAACAATCATTCCACCTGAGTTTAACGGGAGTAATAACTGGGTTGTGAGCGGTGAGAAGAGTGCTTCTGGTAAGCCGATTTTAGCAGATGATCCTCATTTATCTCTTGCGACACCTTCTATATGGTATCAAACGAGACTTGACATGAAAGATTTACATGTGAGTGGCGTTATTTTCGCTGGAGTGCCAGGTATTATATTAGGACACAATGACAAAATAGCATGGGGCGTTACGAATACAGGTCCTGATGTGCAAGATTTATATATTGAAAAGAGAAATCCTACTAATGAAAATGAATTTTTGTATAACGATAAATGGGAAAAGGCTACTGTTGTTGATGAATCTATTAAAGTAAAAGGCGGGAAAACAATTCCTTATAACGTTACGGTTACGAGGCATGGTCCAGTCATTTCAGAGTTTGCGGATAAGGGGAAGGAGAAAACGAAAACAGTATTTGCTTTAAAGTGGACTGCTTTGGAGTCGTCAGCTGAGTTAAAGGCTGTATTAAATATGAATAAAGCAAAAGACTGGAATGAATTTGAAACTGCACTCCAAGATTTTCATACACCAACTCAAAACTTTGTATTTGCATCAAATGATGGCACAATTGCGTATAAAGCAAATGGAAATATACCAGTGCGTAAAAAAGGAGATGGTAGTTTGCCAGTTCCAGGGTGGACAGATGAATATGAATGGGAAGGGTATATACCATTTGATCAGCTTCCAAAAGTAATCAATCCGAAAGAAGGGTTTATTTCAACTGCGAACAATAAAATTGTTGATGATGATTATCCGTACCATATTAGTAATACGTGGGCGCAGCCATATAGGCAAATGCGTATTCAAGAGTTTTTGCAAGAGAAGGATAAGTATACGGTGAAAGATTTAGAAGATTTACAGATGGATCAAAAAAATTTATACGGGAAAGAGTTTGCGCCTATATTTTTAAAGGAGTTAAATAAAACAGCTTTAAATGAAGTAGAGAAAGAAGGCGTAAAACAATTAACAAAGTGGAACTTTTACGACAGTAAAGACGAAGCGGCGCCATTAATTTTTCATTTGTTAATGAAGGAGATTTCAAATACGTTATTTTCAAAAGAAATACCGAAAGATGTAATGGAGCTGTTTGAAGGGAAACAACAAGTTGTCGATGAATTAATTCGTAAGCAAGTAAATGGTGAAAATAGTGCTTGGTTTACGAAGTACGGAGGCTTCACAGAAGTTGTGCATACATCGTACGAGAATGTCATGAAGAAATTACAGAAGGAATATGGACCCGATGTTGCGGAGTGGAAGTGGGGCGATTACCATCAACTTGCTTTTACACATCCAATTTCGAGATCATCTAGTATGTTAGCATTACTCGCATTTAATCGTGAGAAACCAGTTCCAATTGGCGGAAGTCAAGTTACTGTTCAAGCAGCGAATTACGATGATAACGGTATTGTAAATCACGGGGCCTCGTGGCGATTTGTCATTGATACGAAAGATATGTCAAACGGTTATCATATCGTAGGACCAGGACAGTCAGGACATTTTAGAAGTGATTGGTATCATGATCAAATAGAGGATTGGGTAAATGGCACGTATCATACGACTACACTTAATACGGCGGGGATAGAAGGGAAAGTGTTAACTTTACAGCCGAAATAATGTTAGAAGGGACTCTTACTATATGTAAGGGTCTCTTTTTATTTACTTTACTATTTTTAGAGAATTTGTATGAATTAGTAATGAATGAAGGTGAACAACATTTTTATGGATGAAAACTCCATTGTTTTTTCTGGAATATATGTGAAACGTTGTATAGAATAAGCAAGAATGCCAAAAAATATAGGGGGAAAGTTGTGAAGAAAAATAAGAGTTTAATAATTTTTTTAGGGGTGTTTATCATGTTGTTTTCTTTTTGTTTCCAAGGAAAGGTACAGGCAGATGTAAATACTGTTCAATCTGGAAAAATAAAAGCAGGAAACGTAACGGTATGGGAAGTTGGAAATGTGGCGAAAGTGTTAGCGGATGTAGAGCGCTTAAATTTAAATACCGTAAATGTACCGATTCAAGTGGATATTCCGAATGTCACTTCTACTAATATGGTAATTAATCAGGCACAAAAGAAACAGGCTATTATTTTAATTCAAGAATTATTAAAGCGTAATATTCAAGTTATAGTGGAGCCGTTCCCATTTATTCAACGAGGAAATGTAGGAGAGACAGAATGGAATCCAAGTAATATTAATGATTTCTTCTGGAATTGGAAAACGGTTGTTCTACAAGATATTTTTAATTCCATTACTAGTAAATACAATGTGTATGGATTAAAGATTGCTTCTAACTTCGTTAATATGGAATATGCAGAAGGATACTGGAGCGATACGATTGACTTTGTTCGTAAGCAGTATAAAGGAAATGTTTTGTATCAAATGAATTGGTGGTTAACGGCAAGCTTTGATCCTTCTTATGAGGCGAAGTTTGTAGAGAAAATAAATCGTCCATATTTGAAAAAGGTGGATATTGTTAGTATCGATAGTTGGTTTGAAGTTTCAGGAAATAGAAATCCATCGTACGAAGAGGTGAAGCACAGTTTATTTGCCACGACAGTTTATAATCGTGGGCAAAATATTGTTCAGCAATTGGAACAATTACATAAAGCAACCGGAAAGCCAGTTTACTTTGGTGGATTCAACGTTCCAGCGCGTGAACTTGGACTGCAAAATCCGTGGAATCCAGACGTTTCAAATGTGTTTTCAAAAGATGTGCAATTAAATGGATGGCGTGCTTACCGAGATGTATTAGAACCAAAGCCGTATTTTAAAGGTTTTTCCATTTGGTTTATTGGCTCTAATGATAGTATGCATGCGTATCAAATACATAGTAAAGAGGCAGAGGCAGTTATTAACGGTTGGTACCGAAAATAAATTTTTGAAAATAGGCAAGTTTTTAAGTATAGTACATATATTTTTAGTGAAAGGCCTTTCACCATCTTATCACCTAGGGGGCAATCATAATGAAATTTTTGTCTTACCTTACAGTAATTTTGGTGATTCTTGGCGGTTTGAATTGGTTGTTTGTGGCGTTAGATTATAATGTAGTTGAGAAATGGTTTGGTTCTATGCCGGCGCTTGTGGACACCATTTATTGGCTCTTTGGTCTTGCTGCTATTTATCAAATTTTTGATCGGTTTTTTACGAGTAAGTAGCTATTATAATTTATTACTAGAGTGTTAAGTACGATTATGTACTTAACACTTTTTTACATGTTTATAAAAAAATGGTTGCGTTTGCGAGCGGTTCCATTGCGTCTTACGCCTTAATAATAGAAAAGAAATTGACCATGTAGCGTATTGTGAGTTATAATTCAGAAAGTTTAAAAATTAATAATAATGAGAAATAGGGAGGTTACCTGGGTGATGGAGAGAGTATACAATTTTTCAGCAGGACCATCAATACTCCCTTTGCCAGTTTTAGAGAAAGTGCAAAAGGAGCTTGTAAATTATAACGGGACAGGCATGTCTATTATGGAAATGAGTCATCGATCTTCTTATTTCCAAAGTATTATTGATGAAGCGAGCAGCTTACTTCGTGAATTAATGAACATTCCTGATGAGTATGAAGTATTATTTTTACAAGGCGGTGCTTCATTACAATTTTCTATGATACCGTTAAATTTAATGAATACGTACAAAAAAGCTGGGTACGTACTAACTGGCTCATGGTCTAAAAAGGCGCTGCAAGAAGCCGAAAAAGTAGGGGAAGTACAAGTGATTGCTTCTTCTGAGCAAGAGAAGTTTACTACGATTCCTAAATTAGATGGTTTACTAAATGATGTAAAACTAGATTATGTACATATTACAACAAACAACACGATTGAGGGGACGAAATATGTGGACATTCCACATTTAGAAAGAGTGCCGCTTGTTGCGGATATGTCCTCAAATATTTTATCAGAACAATATGATGTTTCGCAGTTTGGTCTCATATATGCGGGAGCGCAAAAGAATTTAGGACCAGCGGGCTTAACGATTGCTATTATAAAAAAAGATTTAATTGGCGATGCAGATCGCTCTTGTCCGACAATGTTAAACTATGAAACTTACAGTAAAAATAACTCCTTATATAATACACCGCCATCCTTTAGTATTTACGTTACGAAACTTGTACTAGAGTGGTTAAAAGAGCAAGGCGGAGTATCTGCGATTGAAGAACAAAATAGAATGAAATCGTCACTTCTCTATCATTTTTTAGATGAATCTAAATTGTTTACTTCACCAGTTGATCCTACGTATCGATCACTTATGAACATTCCGTTTACAACACCGTCAGAAGAGCTTAACAATCAGTTTTTACAAAAAGCGAAGGAACGCGGTTTCGTTACGCTAAAAGGACATCGCTCAGTCGGCGGAATGCGCGCTAGTATTTACAATGCGATGCCAGCACACGGCGTACAGCAATTAGTAAATTATATGAAAGAATTTGAGCTTGAGAATAGATAGGGAGATGGGAATATGTTTCGTGTTCAAACGTTAAATCAAATTGCGGAAAAAGGTTTGCAAGTTCTTGGCGGAGAACGTTATGAAGTAGGGGATAGCATTGACCACCCAGACGGTATTTTACTTCGCAGCTATTCTTTACATCAAGAAGAGTTTTCAAAAGATTTAAAGGCGATTGCAAGAGCTGGTGCTGGTGTAAATAATATTCCTGTAGATCGATGTACAGAAAAGGGAATTGTAGTATTTAACACGCCAGGGGCAAATGCAAATGCAGTAAAAGAACTTATTATCGCGAGCCTTATTATGTCTTCCCGTAACATTATTAATGGAGTAAGCTGGACGAAAAATTTAGAGGGTGAGGAAGTACCTCAGCTTGTTGAATCAGGGAAAAAACAATTTGTTGGATCAGAAATTGCCGGGAAGCGTCTAGGGGTTATCGGCCTTGGCGCAATCGGTGCTTTAGTTGCAAATGACGCGTTAGCGTTAGGAATGGACGTTGTCGGATACGATCCTTACATTTCAGTTGAAACAGCGTGGCGTCTTTCTACACATGTACAAAGGGCGTTTAGCCTAGATGAAATTTTTGCAACGTGTGATTATATTACACTTCATATTCCTCTTACGAACCAAACGAAGGGGATCATTGGGGAACACGCTATAGAGACGATGAAAAAAGGAATGCGTCTATTCAATTTCTCTAGAGGAGAACTTGTAGATGAAAAGGTCCTTCAAAAAGCGTTAGAAGAAGAGATTATTGCACATTACGTAACGGACTTCCCAAATGAAAATGTTATAAAGATGAAAAATGTAACAGCGACGCCTCACCTTGGTGCATCTACGTCGGAATCTGAAGAAAATTGTGCGGTCATGGCAGCCCGTCAATTACGTGAATATTTAGAGACAGGAAATATTCGTAATTCAGTAAACTATCCAAACGTAGAACTGCCGTATATCGGTAAGAAACGAATTACAATTATGCATCAAAATGTACCGAACATGGTAGGACAAATTTCAGGATGTTTAGCTGAACATCATATTAATATTGCAGATATGATTAATCGTAGTAAACATTCTTGGGCGTATACAATGATTGATATCGATAACGGAATTGATGATATAATTAAAGAGAATATTGTGGAAAATATAAGCAAAATTACAGGTGTTGTAGCCGTTCGAATGATTGTGTAAAGGAGAGAGGAACTTGGCAAAAATCCGACCGTTTCGGGCCATTCGTCCAGTAGAAGGTAAAGCATTGCAAGTTGCAGCTTTACCGTATGACGTATTAAATAGTGAAGAAGCAAGAGAAGTTGTAAAAGGAAATCCATATTCTTTCTTACACGTTGATAAAGCAGAAATTGATTTAGATCCGGCGCTTTCACCATACGATGATCGCGTATATGAAAAAGCGGGTGAAAATTTAAATCGATTTATACAAGAAGAAGTATTCATTCAAGATGAAGAGCCAGCTCTATATATTTATGAACTGACTATGCAAGGAAGAACGCAGTCAGGTCTTGTTGTTTGTACATCGATTGACGAGTATGAAGATGACACAATTAAAAAACATGAAAGAACGCGTCATGAAAAAGAATTAGATCGTATTCGTCACGTTGATGTGTGTGACGCAAATACGGGGCCTATCTTTTTAACGTACCGTACAAAAGATGAAGTGAAGCGTTTAATTGCAAGTTGGAAAGAAGAACATGCGCCAATTTATAAATTTACAGCAGAAGACGGTGTAGAGCATGTTGCTTGGAAGGTTGCAGATGAAGATGTAATTGCGACTTTAGTAAACGCATTTGAAGACATTCCTAACTTGTACATTGCAGATGGACATCACCGCTCCGCATCAGCTGCAAAAGTAGGGCTTATGCGAAGAGAACAATATCCGAATTACACAGGAGAAGAGGAGTTTAACTTCTTCTTATCCGTTTTATTCCCTCATGATGAACTATCCATTTGGGACTATAACCGAGTGGTGAAAGATTTAAATGGTTTATCAGAGGAACAGTTTTTAAAGCAAATTGAACAATATTTTTATGTGGAAGAAGCAAATGTTTCTCCGTATAAACCAAATGAACCAAAATCATTTGGCATGTATATAAACGAGAAGTGGTATAAGCTTACTGTGAAAGAGGAAACGTTTGATGCGAACGATCTTGTGAGAGGTTTGGATGTATCTATCTTGCAAGATCATTTATTAAGCCAAGTACTTGAAATACATGATCCGCGATCTGATTCCCGTATTGATTTTGTCGGCGGAATCCGCGGACTAGAAGAACTAGAACGTCTTGTGAACAGCGGTGCATATAAAGCTGCATTCGCATTATATCCAACGTCAATGGAAGATTTATTAGCAATCGCAGATGCCGGGGAAGTAATGCCACCCAAATCAACGTGGTTCGAACCGAAACTGCGCAGTGGATTGTTTGTTCATTCGTTAAAGTAAATAGACTTCGTTAGTTTTGAAAAACCGAACTGATTTTTAGTTTCGGTTTTTCTTATGTAAGAAAGGAAATTGAGGAGGGGTATCGATGAAATTGCAAGTAGGCGAAAGAATTACTTTTGAGCGAACGTTTACAAAAGAGGATGTTGCGTTATTTACAGAGGTGTCTAAAGATGAAGGAGTTCATCATGTTACGCCAGATGAGCAAGGGCGATTTGTCGTACAAGGCCTGTTAACATCAACGCTGCCTACAAAAGTTGGTGGTGATTATAACGTATTAGCCCGCAAGATGGATTTTGAATTTTTGCGCCCTGTTTTTAGCGGTGATACGATTCGTTGCGATGTAACAATTGAACAATTTGAACCTGATGAAAAAAATCGCATGAAAATTATTACGACGTTTACATGTATGAATCAAGTTGAAAAGGAAGTATTGAAGGGGAGTTTTTCGGGGATTATTCTTTAATTATTAGGTAGGGAGATCAAATGAAAAAGATGGAATAAGCAAATAAAAAGGCCTTTTCATATAGGGCCTTTTTATTTTGTGTTTTTTTAGAATAAGGGATTTTCGATTAGAATATGATGTTAACACTGGAGTGAATGTGAAAAAAACACAATATCGAAAGAGGTGTTTAAAGATGGAACAAGATGAGGTTTATGTAAGAGCTAAAAAAAGAGTGGAGAATTTAAAAGCGTTTTATATTCATTTGACGGTTTATATACTAGTTAACTTAATGCTTTTTTTTATAAATATAAGCTCTGATGCAAGTAAATTATGGTTCTTATATCCACTTGGAGGTTGGGGGATAGGTATTGTTATACACGGTTTGACAACACTTCCATTAGGGATATTCGGAAAAGAGTGGGAAGAGCGAAAGATTAAAGAGTATATGGATAAAGATAAGTAAATCTTTTTCTGGAATTTATGAATGTAAAATACAATGGCAATAATCCTTTAGAACATAGCATGTTTATAAGAAAATCAACTTAAATCCGCTGGTGAGGAATCCATTTTGATCATTCTATTTTCAAAATAAGACTGAGGATGGGGTATTGTTCTACTCCGTTTAGAAAAATGGGATACAAAGCAGTAAGATGTGAAGTCTATTCTATGACTTCGCATTTTTTTGTTCAAACTTTGTGTGAGTCAGTTTATGTACAGATATAGAATAAAGTTTAATTAAAAATTTATATTAAAATAAAAGAGACCACTGTTCGATTTAAATGTTCCACGATATAATGGTGAGAGCTTATACTTGAAGAAATATTTACATAAGAAGTGAGGTACTATATGAAGAAAAGAACGACAGACATTATTTTTATTATTATTGGTGCATTCCTTTTTGCATTAGGTGTGAATTTGTTTGTTATCCCGAACGAGTTTGGTGAAGGCGGGGTAACGGGTATCACGATTATTACCTACTATTTATTTGAGTGGTCACCAGGCTTAGTCAACTTAATTCTAAATGCGATTTTGTTAATAGCTGGCTATAAATTTTTGAATAAGATAACAACAATTTATACGATTATTGCTGTAGTTACTAATTCGCTATTTCTTCATTTGACAGAAGGATGGTATATTACTTCGGATGAAATGCTAGTAAATGCCATCTTTGGAGGAGTATTTATCGGGTGCGGTATTGGTCTCATCATTCGTGTTGGAGGAACAACTGCAGGTACTACCATTTTAGCAAGAATGACGCATAAGTATTTAGGCTGGAGCATTAGCTATGGTCTATTGTTCTTCGATTTAATCGTTGCTTTTTCATCTTATTTCATCATTGGTGCAGAAAAGCTGATGCTGACAATTATTATGCTATATGTAGGAACGAAAGTAATGGAATTTGTAATTGAAGGTTTGAATCCGAAAAAGGCTATTACGATTATTTCTGATAACCCGAATGAAATTGCCAAAAAGGTGACTACCTTAATGGACAGAGGGGTTACTGTGTACTCAGGTCATGGCTATTACACGAAAACTCCGAAGGAAATTCTTTATATTGTTATTAATAAGCAAGAAGTAGTGAAGCTAAAGCGGATTGTTCAAACTACGGATCCTGCTGCTTTCATCGCTATACACGATGTTCGTGATGTATTCGGAGAAGGATTTGTTGATATTACTAAGGCTTAATAAGAGTTAGCAATTGTTTTTGATTAAAATAATCTTAATACTAAAATGTGAGAATCTATTTTGAATAATCTTTTTTCAAAATAGATTCTTTTTATTTATCAACTTGTATTCCAAACAACTGTTTCATAACATTTTGTTTTTCTTTTCCTTGCAAAAAATCCAATTGTTTTTTAAGGTAAGAATGTAGAAGGATGAACGAGAGAGGGTTTAATGAAGATGATACATATTTTATTAGCTGATGATGATAAGCATATTAGAGAGTTATTACATTACCATTTACAAAAAGAAGGGTTTAAAGTTTTTGAGGCTGAAGATGGAAAGGTAGCGCAAGGCATTTTAGAGAAGGAAAATATTCACCTTGCGATAGTAGACATTATGATGCCGTTTGTGGATGGCTATACGTTATGTGAGGAAATCCGGAAGTATCATGATATACCTGTTATTTTATTAACTGCGAAAGATCAGTTAGTCGATAAAGAAAAAGGGTTCATTTCTGGTACGGACGATTATATTGTAAAACCATTTGAACCAGCTGAAGTGATTTTCCGTATGAAAGCTTTACTGCGCCGTTATCAAATGCTGAGTGCTGACATTATTACACTCCACGGAACGACAATTGATCGTAAAGGTATTGAAGTAAAGTGTAATGGTCAAACGATTTTACTACCGCTGAAGGAATTTGAGTTATTATCGCAACTGGCTAGTTATCCCGGAAGAACATTTTCAAGAGAAGAATTAATTGAGTTAGTGTGGGGAATGGACTTTGAAGGAGACGAACGAACAGTCGATGTTCATGTTAAACGTCTTAGAGATCGTTTCTCAAAACGAACAGACGATTTTCAAATTACAACGGTGCGTGGACTCGGTTATAAGTTGGAGTTGAAATAAAATGAAGTCACTATATTCTAGATTTGTATTTATGACGGTCGGGATTATGCTACTTAGTAGTATAATCGGCTTTTTATTAACAAATGTGTACTATCAAGTAAAGCTAAAACCGTATAACAGTGAAAAGATTTTAACGTATGCTGAGGAAGTAAAATCATTATATGAAAAGCAAAGTGAAGAGAATAAAGAGGCATACTTACAGTCTATTGCGAAATTGGGATATGAAATTTATATTGTCGATGACCAAAAGAATGGAAGGCGTATCGGCAATGCGTTTCGTAAGACGTCTATTAGCGATGATACCGTTCATAAAGTATTGCAAGGGGAAACGTTTAATGGCGTTTCCACATATCCGACCCGCCTATTTATTACAGGTTTCTTCGATAATGAATTAATTAATAGTGTCGGTGTACCAGTACAACACGGGGATAAGCAGTACGCTTTATTTATTCGTCCTGACATTCAGAACCAATTTGGCGAGATGCGAATTTTCTTAGCGGTATTACTTGTGTTTATCGTGCTATTAAGTATCGTTTTTATAGCAATTGCAGCAGGTTATATCGTTCGTCCTATTCGTAAATTTACGAAGGCTACGCAAAAAATTGCGAGTGGTGAATATGATATTGAATTAGACGTAAAACGAAAAGATGAAATTGGTACGCTAGCTTCGAGCTTCCAGAAGATGACGAAAAGTATAAAAGAATTGGATGAAATGAGACAAGAATTCGTTTCGAACGTTTCACATGAATTTCAATCGCCACTTTCTTCTATACAAGGTTTTTCGAAAACATTGCAAACAGAAAAGATGAATGAAGAAGAAAGAAACCATTACTTACGAATTATTGAGGGCGAAAGTAAGCGAATGTCTAGTTTATGTAAACAGTTACTTACGCTCGCTTCTTTAGATAAAGAAGAAAAAGTATTACAGATAAAAGAGTTCAATTTACAAAAGCAAATTAAAGACGTCATTTTTATGCTCGAATGGAAGTGGCGTGAAAAAGATATCGCTGTTGAATTTGATGTGCCAGACATAACAATACAAGGTGATGAAAACTTACTGCATCAAGTGTGGAGTAATATTTTTACAAATAGTATTAAGTTCTCAAACGATGCTGGGACAATTGAATTTGTTGTGGAAGAGTTAGAGTCTAGCGTTATGATCTCTATATCCGACAACGGAATTGGCATGGGAAAAGAAGAAATGGAACGTATTTTTGATCGTTTTTACAAAGTAGATACGGCAAGAGCAAGAAACGTGGAAGGTAGCGGATTAGGATTATCAATCGTACAGAAAATCGTTGAACTGCATAACGGAACCGTTTCAGTATATAGCACGAAAGGGGAAGGGACGACTGTTCGGGTTGAGCTTCCTAAATAAATGAAAAAAGACAATTTATACTTTGTAAAATTACAGACATGTGAAAGTACATCACTTATATATAGTGGTGTACTTTTTGCTTATAAAACCTCTTGAATGTCCTCATTTACTACTACAACATTAAGTGGGGGAAGTTTTGGTAATTAAAATCTCAAAAACCAAGTAAGTAGAAAAGTAAGAGAGGGATGCTTTGCTACTTACTAATATTTTCTATAGAAGTAATTTTGTCAAAAATAAAAATGGGTAATGTTAAGGCCTGTATCGGTTAAACTAAAATACACATAAAAAGAAACCAGGTAGTAGTGAGTATCAAAAATATTATGGAAAAGTAGATATTAGGAACCAAAAATTTTGCATGATCTTTATTTTTTTTCAATGCCATAGTTGAAAAGATAATGGCGCTAATTAATGGGATCATTAGGGCATAAACCATATATGTAAGATCGCGTCCGGTATCTAAATATGGTTCGCCAGGGTGAATATAAATAAGTTCATAATGATAAGCAAAATATACATATAAAGCTATGCAAAATATAATATTTGCTCCAATTGCGATACATGAATTTTTTAACACTTTCATCTGTCTACTCCTTTAAGTAATCCTTTCCTAATATTATAATAAATAAGAACATTTCACATCATAATGTTATGCAGAATACAAAGAAAAAAATATTTAGTCGAGATACAAGTAATTTGGGATTAGAGGTTGTATTGTATTTTTATTATTATATTTCAGTGTAACAATACGCCGTGGTGAATGTTCTGGTGAAACTAAGAAGAGATATCTCCAGCCAGGGGTAGGAATGTATAAACATAGAGTTGTAGAAAAAAGGGTGGATTCCTCACGAAAGTAGGGATCTGCTTTTTTGCTACCAATAATAGAACGTTATATTAACTACATGCAAATATCCTATTCATCCCAATTTGTCCTTGTTGGTGGTACAATTAGCGTAATGGAAGGATATTATGGAGTTTATTGTATTTTATGTAACACCGTTTCTTATAATTGGTACTTCAATATTTGTATTTATTACGGCTATGTCACTAACTCAAAACATTTGGTATGAGTTAAATCTATTATTCGTAATAGCTGGTTTAGGGATAAATATACTTGCTATTCCAGTGGCAATTTTTATAGGTGGGATGGCAACAGACTCACCAGACAGTACTAGACTTGATTTTTGTAAAGGATTTCTCTTCATTCAGGGAATACCGCTTATTATACTACTTCTAACTTTGGTTTGGTGGTTTATTCGTCGGAACAAGAAAAAAGTTCACATGTAGAATTTAAAAATGACTTTAGCTAACGATAATTATGTAAATGAGCTAGTGGTGGTAGATATGGTAAGGGTTTGTAATAAACTACGAAAAAGTAGAAAAGTATACTTTTCTACCTTAGATAAGGATATATTCCCCTTTAGGTTCATGATAAAAAAGAAGTACCCCTAATTAGAACAAGGGATACTTCTTTTTATATTTCGGTCAGTAATTTGAATTTCATTTTCTGCTCTGCAGTTAATTCATTTTCTACATAATGATTTATAAGGGGTACCGCCACACATCCATCAACTTAAGAATCTTCACTACCCCCAAGTAAAAAAACGTTATTCTTTCTAAAAAACTAACTAGAAAGGATAACGTTTTTTATGAATCTTTCTATTCAAAATAAATTACAACTATTTTTTGAAGAACTGTGCTGTCACGTAACTTCTTCTCTGTTAGAAAAACTTGCAAACAGGAAAAGAAACAACTATGAAATTGATTCTTTTCTATGATTAATGACAATATTTTTCTGAAAATTTAATTTATATAGAATATTTTATTTTAAGTTTGTTATAATTTGTATTGTAATACAAATATTTCATAAGGGGGTTGTTAGTATGAGTAATGTTTTAGCAAAATTATTTGGGGGAAAAAATAGGTTGTTGGTCCACAATACTATGAAGCGTTTCCTTCTAATAAATTCGTTATGAAAACCGATTCATTAAGCTAATCATCAGTAGAGAATCTCTACTGATGGTAGCTTCACTTTATAGGAAAGGTTAGACTTACATGAAAAAAATTTCTGCACAAACATATTTAACGATACCGTTCCATCTATTCTTATCGTTTATTATCATTATATTTATCGGCACATTACCACACTTATTTATTGGAATGAAGATCGACTTTAACAATTACCTGCACACACTTATGGACGTCACCTCCAAATTAATAGGATGGGATCCATTAACTTACACGAAATTGGCAAAACCACTATTTCCACAAATTCTAATTCAATATGGAAACACCATTATTATCTTTTTATCTGCTCTTTTTATTTCCATATTAGTTTCTTTTATGACTGTTTATGCCTTGCTGCTACTCCCTGTAAAAAAAAGAGAAAGAATAAAATCATTTTTTTTACTATTAGAAGCAATTCCCGATATTTTTATCATTTTGTGTCTCCAACTACTTGTCGTTTGGATTTATAAACAGACAAACTTTTTAATCGCAGGCATAGCTGGTACAAAAGACAACTCAATCTTACTATTTCCGGTTATTTGCTTAAGTCTGCCAACTATTCTTATGTTTAACAAGCTACTATTGCTGCGTTTTGAAAATGAATTACAAAAAGATTATACCTTGCTAGCACGTGCTAAAGGATTTGACACGTTTTATATTCTCAAGCGGCACGTTCTAAGAAATGTCTTTTTAAGTACTCTCTACTTCTCAAAAACAAATATTTGGTATATGTTATCTAATTTATACATTATTGAATACTTACTCAATGTTCAAGGTATTTTCACATTTTTAAAAACGTATAACACCGAATTAGAACCCGCACCTGAAATATTTTGTATTACATTGTTTTTAATTTACATTCCTATCTTTATTGTCTTTAAACTTTTCGATATTTTCATACCTGATGAGCTGAAAGGAGAATCTTAACATGTGGGCCCATTTAAAAAGAGATAAGTATTTCATAATTTGTATATCCTTTTTGCTTCTATTAATCATAGTAAGTATCGGAAATTCTATATTTTTTGATGGGGAAATTCGCCAAACATCCATTCTATATGATGAAAGTGGTAATGTACAAGCCGCACCATTCCCTCCTTCTTTCACTTTCCTGTTAGGTACGGATATGAAGGGATTTGATTTATTACAACGAGTAGTAGATGGAGCGAAATGGAGCATTGGTATATCGTTATTGATAGCATTTCTACGAACATTTATTGGGCTATCAATTGGATTATTCTTCGCTTTTTATGTAAGAAAAAGCTTTAAAACACTTGAAGCTCTCTTTGATTGTTTTACAGTTGTTCCAATGACCCTCATTGGTTACTTTATTCTCGATACAGTACTGCGTTTTCAACATGGGGATCCAGTTCCCTCTTTCTTTGAACGAGCATCATTTGAAATTATAGTTTTAGTCATTCTCGCTTTACCCGTTCTTATATTTTATTTTGCAAAGGAAACAAAAAAGATACTGAATGAAGAATTTATAGAAGCTGCTACACTATTAGGAGGAAGCAAATTTCATCTCGCTATAAAACACATATTTCCAAATATATTTCCTGTTCTAATCATTGTCATGATGCAACAATTTGTACAAACTTTAATCATTTTCTCCCATTTTGGTATTTTAGAATTATTTTTTGGTGGTACAATTCTTTTCTACGGAAATGAGGTTGAGTCAGTTAGCAATGAATGGTCAGGTTTAATTGGTCTCTATTTTCGTTCCCTCTCTGTTCACCCTTGGATTCCAATGGTTCCTATTACATTTTTCATCCTGACTATTATTACAGCACATATTATGCTACAAAGGATACAATTAGCATTTGAAAAACGACACATGAAACAAATACCGCAAGAACCAATAGAACAAATCAATACTCCTAATTTTGCACAGCAACTCCCCGCTAATTCATTTACACTCTATGATGGCAAATAGCAAAGAAAGGATTAGGTATATTCAGAGGTATATCTAACCTTTTCTTATAAGGGGGACCGCTACATCACTATCAAGCTAATAAAACAAAATTGCTCTAAAATGAAAAAATACGCTATTCTTTTTGTAGATATATACAGAAAGGATGGCATTTTTTATGAATCTTTCGATTCAAGATGAACTCCAATTATTTGCTGAGGGATTATATCAATATTTTACTCCTTCATTCTTAGAAGGGTTTACTAGAGTGTTAGATTTGGTTCAAAGAAAGCGTAAGTGTTCAGGAGACGACTCTTAGCCACTATCCGTGTTTGGGTGAGTCGACGGATAGCGAGTGATTCTTTAGTTATAGACTGTGTAGTCAACTACATGCAGCCACAGGAACTCTTATTAGTCCAGAAGGACTAAATAAACGGTTTAATAAAAAAGCTGTTTGCTTTTTAAAACATGTTTTCTCTGCATTATTAAAAAATAAAGTTTGTAAAACCTCAGTGATTTCCAGTTCTTCACTAACCCATTTTCAACTGCTTCGCATTTTAGATGCAACGATTTTTCAAGTACCAAAACACTTAGCTATTGTGTATCCTGGTTCGGGTGGTTGTGCACAAACAGCAGGTATAAAGATTCAATTAGAATATGATTTACATAATGGACAGTTTTTAAATTTTCAAGTTGAGCCAGGGAAGAATAATGATAAAACCTTTGGGACAAAATGTTTAGCGACATTACGGCCTGGCGACCTATGTATTCGAGATTTAGGTTATTATTCACTGGACGATTTAGATCAAATGGATCAACGTGAGGTATATTATATATCACGGCTGAAATTAAATAGTATGGTGTATATCAAAATGAGTTTCCTGAATATTTTCGAAATGGGGCAGTAAAAAACAGTCTCAGTACATCAAAGTTGATTTAGAACACATTATGAATACCTTAAAATCAGGACAGGTCTATGAAATAACAGATGCTTATATTGGAAAGGATAAAAAACTATTTACACGTGTTATTATATATCGATTAACTGAAAAGCACCTTTGAGAACGTAAGAAAAAACAAGTATATACGGAAAGTAAAAAGGGTATTACGTACTCAGAAAAGAGTAAACGATTAGCTGGTATGAACATTTATGTTACCAATACACCTTTGGAGTGGGTTCCGATGGAACAAATACATGATTTTTATTCCCTCCGTTGGCAGATTGAAGTTATCTTTAAAACTTGGAAGTCCCTATTTCAAATTCACGATTGGTACAATATCAAACGAGAGCGATTAGAGTGCCACATTTATGGAAAACGCATTGCTATTTTTCTATGTTCTTCTACTATATTTAAGATGAGACAATTAATTTTACAAAAGAAGAAAAGAGAATTAAGCGAATATAAAGCCATTGGAATGATCAAAGATCATTTACACATCTTGTATCAAGCGATACAATAAAACACCCAAAAAATAACAAAGATTTTAATCAGCCTGTTCCACCTTCTACAAAAGCATGGACAGAAATCGCACAGATATGAGAAGAAGACTGTCTTTGATATTATCGGTGTTGTCTATGAGTATAATGGATTGAGAAAACAAAAGAAAATTGCATAATTAAAAAAGTGAAATCCGTTAGGGTTTATTTGGTATGCCCATTTTTAAGAATATACTTCTATTTTAAGAATGTTTTAACCCAGCTGAACGAAAGTTCAGTTTGTTTACACTCTTAAGTTGATGGGCATGGGGTACCGCCAGCATTTTGGAAAAAAACCACGCCAAGACTAAAAATGGATCCTTCGAAAAGGGAATTCATAAAAAAACAGGTATTTTTGTATATTTTTTTACGAAAGATAAAAAATATATGTATTTGATAAGATTATGAAATCATAAATATTACGAACTGGAGGGTATTAAATGCAACTTTCAAAGCACTTATTCTCTCTTCTTTTAATAGCGATTTTATTTTTAAATTCACTTTGTTTAACGGAAACATTAGCTAGTGAATCTGAAATTGTTACAATAGATAAGGTTAGATATCTCTTCCTAAAACAGATGGAACTTTAACTGTTAGTATTATAGCTAAAAATGCCAAAAGGATTAAATTTTTTTTAATTCCGACAGGAACAGCAACTTATAATCAAAGAAAATTAATTGGGAGTTCTGAGAGGGAAAATGGTGAGTTTGTATTTAGATGGAATTTTAAAGAGGACCAAAATATTTTTCATCATTTCGCAGTGGAAGCAATAAATTCAAAAAATCAAATAGCTACCACAGGTGTATTATTCAATGTTACAAATGAATAAAAAAATGAAACAATTATATTTTTAACCCCGTCCTATATTTAGAACGGGGTTATGTTTGTTTGAGCTTTTTAAATTAAATAATTTTATCATAATTACACATTACGGATTAGATAATATTTTCTTTCCGCTATAAAGCAGTACCTTTCATCCGTTCGTCCTTAAAACGTAGCTCAAAAGTATCCGCTGTAATTTCATCAGCTTTCGGCAATGCCCGTAATTTCGGATGAAGCAGCCATACGAGAGAAATGAATAAGATTCCGATGCTAGCGAGTGCGAAAATGAGCTGGCTACTAAATACATTTGCAGTGTATCCGCCAATTAAAGAACCAAACGGCATAGCGATTGTGCCCATACTTCGCATGACAGAGTTGATGCGTCCAAGATACTGGTTTGGAATTACAATTTGACTAATTGTCGCAAATAATATGTTGGTCGCACCAATTGGTATCCAAGCTAGGCCGAATAAAAAAATGGATAACCATTGAAACGGTACAACCGTAGAGAGAAACCAAAAGAAAGCACCAGCCGCAAAGCTAATAATGGAGACGCGGCCAACATGACGTTTACCAACCCATGAACTGAATAATGCTCCAATTAAACTGCCGGCCGATATAGCGGCTAAAAAGAAACCATATAATTTCACACCTCCTAAAGAATCAGCGAAAGAAGGGAGTATTGCCATCGTCATACCGATAGAAAAATTGGCAACAACTGAACCGATTAAGAAGACGCCCATTAATGAACGAAAGACGATTGAAAACCCTTCTTTTAAATCAGAGAAATATTGCTTAGTTGAAAGTACTGTGTTTGCTTCGGTTTGCTTTGGCATTTTCAATGAAAAGAACAAAAGGGCGGTAATCGCAAATGTAAAAGAGTCGATTACATATAAAGTAATGGCGCCAAATAGTGCTACTAATATTCCAGAAAGAGTCGTGCAAATTAAATCAATGCCTTGATACGCAAATGAGAAGAGTGAGTTCCCTTTTAATAATTGTGTTTTATGCAGTAGAAGTGGTAAAGCTTTTGATTGTGCGGGATAAGCGAATTGTTCGATAAAAGCTACGATGGGCATAATGATGAGTAGTAGTTGAACTGTTAGTAGGTCGAAGTAGTGTGTAATTGGAATGATTAAAATAAGAATGCATTGCAAAACTTGTGTGATGACGAGGGTGTTTTTTATCGGCCATCTATCAACAAATGGACCAGTAAGAAATTGAAGTGCGGAAGGTAATAATGTAAGGAAACCAGCTAATCCAGAATAAAAAGGATTACCACTTAATTTGTATACGAGCCACATCGCTGCTACATAATACAAACTATCTCCTATGTTTGTAAAAATTCTCCCTAAAAATAATAAGAGGAAATTCCGGTTTTTTAATACGTCCATTTAATCTACTCCTTTATAATAAAGTGAAACTTTAATCAGTGGGGTTTTGTTCATCCCCACTGATTATTAGTTGAACCAATCGGGCGTTTACGGGCAGTTAATCTCCCACCTAACTTCTTTGCTCCAACTGAATTTTGAGGTGGGAGTCTTACTGCCCGTTAATGCGGGATAAATTTATTCGGTAAAATAAAATTGACCGTTGATGTAAAAAAAATCGTATTACGATTTTTCTTCTTTTTTCACAAAGCGCTGCATTGCTCGTTCGTCGATTTGTAGTGCAGTAGTAGCAATGTAATAAGCTTTACTATTCGGATCTTTATCTGCGTCTTTTGTGATCTCGTCTAATTCGTACATCAATTCATGAAACTTTTTCACCCACACTTGAAATTGTTCTGGCGTAGCATCAAACTCCCAGCTGGATGAAACGTAATTCCATTCAGCTGGGTCTTCACTTGCTTTTCGTAATGTAAAAGCTTCTTCAGGAGCAGCGAGAATATGGCTTTTCGTTGTTTCCGTCATTTGTAAAAAGATTTGGCGTCCCGATTCACTTAATATCTCTAGATGAGGTAATAGTTCTGCGGCAGGGGTGAAGCCTTTCGCGACAGATTGATAAAATTTTTGAACGATGCCATTTTTCTCTTCTGTATAGACGATTTCTATAAGATGATTCTTCTCTAATTCTTTTAAATGATAATGAATTTTAGCCCTTGAAATGCCGAATTTCTCAGATAGTAGTTGCCCTGTATAAGGACGTTCTAATAGACGCATCATCATTTCGGCGCGTAGTGGGTCGCTTAATGCTTTTAGTTGGCTATAGGTAGTTAAGGTTAACATGGGCTTCAACATGATCAACTCCTTGAATTAAATTACTCGGTCAATATTATTTGACTGAATTGTATCAAGGATTCTATTTGTTTTCAATACTTTCAGAAAATTTAATCTTTATTTTTTGATCTTCTGTTCATATTCCGTTCATATTTCTTTTTTATGATAAGTGCATAGAAAGTAAGAGAAAGGAGCGAGCGAAATGTTTTTAGCTCTGCGTGAATTAAAACAATCAAAATTAAGATACGGATTAATCGGACTTATTATGGTGTTATTATCATTTTTAGTCCTTGTGATTTCAGGATTAGCAAACGGATTATCATATGATAATGCTTCATCGATTCAAAATATGGAGGCAAATAAATTTGTATTAGCGGATGATGCGGAAAATAAATTACTTCGTTCACAAATTAAGCAAGACGATGTAGATAACGTAGTAAATCAAGTAGGCGAGAAAGAGGCCGTTCCGTTTCGTGTGAAAAATTCAACTTATGAAAAGAAAGGTAGTTCGAAAAAAGTTGATGTCGCTATTTTCTCAAGTGAACGCGATTCATTTTTAGAACCGAAAATCGTAGAAGGTGAGAAGTTAGGTACAGCAAACAACGAAATGGTTGCTGATGAATCGATTAAAGAAAAAGGAATCGATCTTGGGGATACAATTATTGATCCTGTTTCAAAGAAAGAATTTAAAATCGTTGGATTTACGAAAAATCAAATGTTTAGCCATACACCAGTCGTTTATGTAAATGAAGACGTATGGGGCGCTATTTCACAACCAAACCAAAAAGATTATAGTGCAATTGCACTGAATACAGATAAAGACATTAAAAATGCACATGTTATCGACAAAAAAGAAGTATTACAAAGTATTCCAGGATTTAAAGAAGAACAAGGGACATTAACGATGATTATTGCGTTCTTACTTGTTATCGCTGCGTTACTAATTGGTGTATTCTTCTACGTAATTACATTACAAAAAACACAGCAATTAGGTGTATTAAAAGCAATCGGTACGAAAAATTCTTATTTAGCAAATAGCTTAGTCGTACAGGCGTTATTCTTATCAGTTGTGGCGATGATCATCAGCATTGTTCTTGTACAAGGGTTAGAACAAATTTTACCAGCAGGTATGCCGTTCTTATTAACAGCGCCGATGATTCTACAATATGGAGTAATCTTTATCGTAATTAGTATTTTTGGAACACTTATTTCGTTATATCAAGTATTAAAAGTTGATGCATTAGAAGCAATTGGAGGCGGGATGTAATGACTTCATTATTAAAATTAGACAATGTAAGTAAAGTGTACGGAGAAGGGAATACTGAAGTAACAGCCCTTCATCCGATATCGCTTGATGTGAAAGCTGGAGAATTTATCGGAATCGTTGGTCCTTCTGGATCAGGGAAAAGTACGTTATTATCAATCGCGGGTGCTTTACTATCACCATCAAAAGGGGATATTTACATTCGTGAGCAAAATATTACGAAGTTATCAGAAAAGGAAATGACAGACATTCGTTTGAAAAAAATCGGTTTCATTTTCCAATTCGCAAATCTTGTTCCATACTTAAATGTAAAAGAACAATTGCTTTATATTGCAAAGCTTAAAAAAGATAACAAACAAGAGTCTGAAAAGCGTGCGGATCACTTATTAGCAGCATTTGGATTAGGAGAAAGAAAAAATCATTATCCAAATCAACTATCTGGTGGGGAAAAACAAAGGGTTGCAATCGCTCGTGCGTTCATGAACAATCCAGATTTAATATTAGCGGATGAACCGACTGCAAGCTTAGATTCAAAACGTGCACGTGAAGTTGTGGAAATGATGAAACGTGAAGTGAAAGAAAGTCAAAAAGCAGCAATTATGATTACACATGATGAAAGAATGCTTGATGTATGTGATCGTATATTGACGCTTAGAGATGGGCAGTTAATACAAAATTAAACAATGAAAAAGGACAACAGTACATATAAACGCTGTTGTCCTTTTTATTAATAATGTAAGAGAGTTATAATAGCATTATTTTGAGAATAACGTTTTAATTTTATTGCGTGTTACTAATAAAAGTCCACCTAGAATAGATAACATTCCTAAAGCCATATTACTTGATTGCTCACTACCAGCGTTAGGAAGTTCTCTAGCAGTGTTTTTGGTCGGAACGGTAGTATTGTTAGTATCCGCTGTCGTTGGTTTAGGTTGTGTAGGTTGTGATACTTCATTAAGCTTGTTATCTACATTTTGCTGCGTTGTATGTAACTCAGCTAATTTGTCATCAATTTTTTTCTCAGTATGTTTAAAATCGTTTATTTTAATGTCTAAGTCTAGCTTTTTCTGTGTTAAATCATCTGAAACAGTTTGTTTCGATTGCTTAATTTCATTCAATTTATTTTCTAAATCTTGTCTAGCTTTTTGTAACTCAGCAAGTTTGTTTTGCACATCTTGTTTAGCTAGTTCTAAGTTAGATGAAAGACTATCTAAATTTCCTTTAATTTTCTTCAGTTCTTCTAACGTATTACCAGTATTCGGCTTATTCTCTTTTAGCTCAGCAAGTTTATCCTCAGCAGTTTGTTTCGCTTTCTTTAACTCAGCTAATGTTTCATCTACATGTTTTTTAACTTCCTTCAGTTCATTAACCTTTACATCGATATTTTCTTTATGTTGCTTAATTTCATTCACTTTTTCATCGACAGTTTGTTTATGTTCTTTAATCTCATTAACCTTTGTATCGATAGTTTGCTTATGCTCTTTCATTTCAGCGATTTTCTCATCTGCGATTTGTTTGTCTTGCTGAAGTTTTGCATCTAACTCTTGTTTATGTTGTTTTATTTCGGCGATTTTTTCATCTGCAACTTGTTTATGTTCATGTAGTTCGTTCGCTTTTTCATCGACAGTTTGCTTAACTTGGTTAAGTTCATGTAACGTTTGATCCACGTGTTCTTTGTGCTGCTGTAATTTCGCATCTAACTCTTGTTTATGTTGCTTAATTTCAGCTAATCGATCTCCTCCAGTACTGGGCTGAGTAGTAGCATCGTTTACTTCCGCATGGGCCGAGTTTGCACCTGCAATCATTGCTAAAGCTAGTGTAGACGCAGCGATTGTTTGTTTTGTTTTCATATTTTTGTACCTCTTTCCTATGAATGAATTCTATTGTGTAAAATTGAGCATATAAAAGCAGATTACAATATCATTATATACCATGCTCGGAGCTTAGAGGAAGTATTTGCATAATAATCTGTGATTATGTAATTCTTATAGTCTCTTATTTTTGGATAGGGGACAAATCTTCAGCAAGATGAACAATTTCTTCGATAGTAGAGTTTACCTCTTTATTATTGCGAATAACAAACAAATGATCAGCCTCGTTTTCTACAGGATCTATGACATCTTCGTGAAGTGATTCAGCCTGTTGCCGATTAAGAACTTCTTTGAAATTAGAATAGCTACCTCTAAAAATATTTGTACTTCGCTTACTATGAGCCACTCTTTCATAAAGTACATCATCTGTGATGTCAAAGTGAACGAATATACGTACATATTCATTTTGTGGAAATAATTTGTTTAGTAAATATAACCTGCCGCTTTTACTGCGATTGGAGTTGCAAATAATAAGGTGTAAATTTGTATGTTCTTTTGCATAATCAACAATGAATTTCGAAAGACCGTGCTTAAATGTATTAGGGCCTTCAGTTGGCTGTAATTTTTCATAATGTGTGTTAATAAATTCTGCTTGGTTATCTTGATCCATAACGAAAGAGTGGGGTAACTCTTTTTCTAATGCTTTTGCAAATGTTGTTTTTCCACTGTGGGTTTTTCCTACTGTAATAATGACTAATCGTTTCATATTGGCCTCCATATATATTGTTATAATCCGGGATATTCTGTGTGAATCGACAATTTTCCTGCCAGAGAATATACAAAGTGTTGGAGTGTTAGTGGCTTTGAAATTTCACGAAAAAACTTATTTATTCCCTAATGTGAAAATGAAGGAGTGTGATGTCGTCCTAACTCAAATGAACTAAAAAATATTCTGTTTAGAAAGGAGGCGGCAATACTATCGTATATTGATATGTATTTAGAAGGAAATTTATTTTCGTTTATTTCTCTCGAGGTGAAGCATAAGGAATAATTATTTGAAGCTATAAAAATCCTTGAAGTATGGAAATGTCCCTAGCGAAAAGGAGATTTAGAGCAAATATTAATAATAGCTGTTAAAAAAAGGTGGGAAATATGTACCTTTTATAATCTACGTTAAAGAAATTGGAAAATTCATGGAAAAGTGTTATGGTTTATTTAGGAGCTACACATTATTTATGTTTAGTAAAAAAGGGGGATAAAAGTGGGAGCTGAAATTTTTAATGGCAGGCATATAGCCAATAGTAAGGATAAAGAATTTGTTGTTTTTATTATTGGTATGCGTATTAATCACTTATTGAAATTTTGGAAGTGGATACCAGTTTTTAATGCGATGGGACCTATGATTAAAGAATTGTATCAAAACCCACAATGGGGTTTCTTACATACAGAATTCGTATTTAGTTGGAGAAAAGTGATCTTAATTCAATACTGGAAGGGATTCGGCGAATTAGTAGACTATGCTCACGGAAAAAACCATTCAAATGCTTGGAAATCATACAATAATAAGATTAAAGATAATGGAAGTGTAGGTGTTTTTCACGAAACTTATCAAATAGAAAAAGGTGCTTCGGAAGCGATCTATGTTAATATGCCAAAAACAGGTTTATCTAGAGCTACCGAACACATACCAGTATCTCAAGATACTAATACTGCTCAAAAAAGAATGAGTTAATAATTCGGAATATTCAATATGTAATTTTAATTTTCCTGCAGGAGAATATCTAAAGTGTCGGCGTGTTAGTAGGTTGAAAACTTGACAAAAAAACTTATTTATGCTATAATTTACCAATATGAAAATAACGTGTATAATAGGGTTCTCCTGGCCAGGGGAACCCTATTTTTTTTGGAAATGAAGGAGTGTATGCGCATGAAAAAAGGTGAAGCAAGTATAACGTCGCTAGTATCAGCTTTCGGAAGGGCATATCATAGTGAGTTTGATAGTCCTAAAATTTTTGATGATTATGTAGCTAGAGAATTTATTTTGCCAAAAGAACGTCATGATATTGAAACGAACATGGTTCAAGGGATACATTTTTTCAATAAAGACATTGCAGAACAGTTTCAAGATCATCCAAAAGAAATATTAAAATGGATTACACAAGTGCAGTTATCACCAACACCTTTAGCACGTGCAGCATATTGTGAAAAAGTATTACTACATGAAATGACACTAGGAGCAAAACAATACGTCATACTTGGTGCTGGCTTAGACACGTTCAGCTTTAGACACAAAGAATTAGAAAATAAAATAGAGATATTTGAAGTGGATCATCCTTCTACACAACAGCTTAAGAAGGAAAGAATAAAAGAAGCAGAACTTGAAGTTCCAAATAACCTTCAGTTTATTTCGATGGATTTTACGAAAGGATTTTCCTATGAACAGTTGTGCAATGAAGGATTTGAAAATAAAAAAACGTTCTTTAGTCTGTTAGGTGTTTCGTACTATTTAACGAAAGAGGAGCTTGCTAGTTTAATAGAATGTTTATTCAAGATGCTTCCAGAGGGGAGTTCTATCGTTTTTGATTATCCTGATGAAAACCTATTTACGGAAAAAGGACTGTCCAATCGAGTTGAAAACATGGTGAAAATGGCTGCGATAGGCGGAGAACCGATGAAGTCATGTTATTCTTATCGCGAAATGGAAGCATTGTTAGAGAAGGCGGGTTTACTCATTTATGAGCACTTATCACCAGAGGATATTCATACATTATATTTTGAAGGACGAAACGATTATTTAGAAGCTTTTGAGACGGTGCAGTATATTCATGCGGTGAAGAAGTAGATAATTATTATTGTGAATTTTCAGGGGAAACAATGGGGATTTCTTAAGAAAGAAGAGATTTTGTCTTTTTATTGTACACACGAATCAGTTTACTTTAATAGTTAGATTAAAATAAACTATGATATGATTAGTATTGGATTTCTTAATAAGGGGGTTTTAAAATGACGCCAGAACAAATTGTTAGAAAATTTTTTGATGAAGTACGTTCGGGGAATAATCCTGATTATTCAAATCAACTAATGGCAGAAAAAGTATTGGCACATCAAATTGTATCTGAAGAAGAACAAACAGTTTGCAGAACACCTGAAGATTATGCTGAACATGTAAGAGAGATGATTGAAGTATACGGTAATTTTTCTTTAGAAATTCAAGAATTATTAGTACAAGGAAGTAAAGTATATGTACGTTGGAAACAAGTAGGTATGCATGTAGGAGAAATCGATGGATATCAACCTACAGGACTTCCAATCATTCAAATAGCAAGTGCGGTGTATAGAGTAGAAGATGGAAAAATTGCAGAGTATTGGATTCAAATTGATAGGTCGGGAATTCAAAACCAATTAGAGCGCAATAAAAATATTCAATAGTTAATTTTTAAAGCTATAAGTAGGCATGGGGAGAAATCTCTGTGTCTCTTTTTTTATGAAAAACAAGGAATTTAAATGTAGTGATGGAAAATATAATTATAAATATATTGCTGTATAATATATCATTCAAATATAAGAGTCATTTACATTACCGCTTAAAGCTCCACCAATTTAATTTTATATGAATCACTGTTTTGTGGAAACTAAAGGAAAGGAGAAATAGAAGATGTTGGAATTACAAGGAAAATATAATGAAGCGAAAGTGTTTACTACTAACGTAGAAGAAACAGCAGCAGGTCAAATTATTGATCTTTGTAACCAAGAATTCGTAAAGGATAGCAAGATTCGTATTATGCCAGATACACATGCTGGGGCAGGCTGTACGATTGGAACGACGATGACGATTCAAGATAAAATCGTGCCTAATTTAGTGGGGGTGGATATTGGTTGTGTGGATAAAGATACAGAGTTTTTATCCAAGCAAGGATGGGTTAAAATTTCTAAATATAATGGTGAAGAGGTTGCGACATATGACATTAAAAACGATCGTACCTATTTTGAAAAGCCTATTATGTTTATTAAGAAAGAAGAAACTGAATTTTATCATTTGAAGACCAAATATGGTATTGATCAAATGCTTTCTAAGGAGCATACAGTTTTAGTGGAGAAGGGTTCACACCATAGGCCGAAATCTAGAGGTGAACGCTATACTTTGACAGCAGAAGAATTATTTAACAAGCATTCAGAACTAAAACTTGGTTTTCGTGATAATTTTATTACTGAAATACCAGACTTAGAGATTTCGACACAACTCCCATTAACGGATGCACAAGTTAGAGTACAGGTGATGGTTATGGCAGACGGTCGATTAGAAAATAAGACCACATGTGTCATTAAATTAAAGAAAGAGCGTAAAATTTCAAGAATTAAAAAGCTCTTAGAGGCCGCTAACATTATGTACTCTCAGAAAACATACGACGATGTTATTCATTTTCGCTTCCAGCCGCCAATGATGGAGAAGAGAATGGATAAATTATATGAAGCATCCTTATCTCAATTGGCTGTTATTTGTGATGAAGTAAAACATTGGGATTATGCAGTGGAGCAAGGAGCATATTGTAGCATTTATAAAGAAGATGCAGATTTTATACAATATGCTTTTGCAACACAAGGAATTCGTACATCTATTAATCATGACAAGAGAGAAGGCAAAGAGTCGTATCGTTGTTTAGTGGCAAAATCAAAGCCTAGAGTACAAATAGCAGGAACACCAAAGACAGAAATTCAAACTGTTTCTTCTGAAGATGGATTTAAATACTGTTTTACTACTCATACTGGATATTGGATTATGAGACGAAATGGATGTATTGCTATTACAGGTAATTGTGGCATGGAAGTTGTTATGATTGATAAGAAAAAAGAAGAAATCAACTTCGATCATTTAGACGAAACAATTCGTAAATTTGTCCCAAGTGGTTTTCGTATTCGAGATAAGGAACATCGATTTTCAAAAATGATTGATTTTGATAGTGTAAGAGCCCCGTTTACATTGCAACGTGCTCAAAAGAGTATTGGTACACTTGGGGGAGGAAATCATTTTGTCGAATTGAATGAGGATAACAAAGGGAATGTATACATTGTCATTCATAGCGGTTCTCGTAATTTAGGTAAACAGGTAGCAGAGTATTATCAAAACCTTGCTTACGAGCAACTTATTAATGTTAAATCTATTAAAGAGGAAATTATTGAGCGTTTCACAAGAGAAGGCAGACAACAAGAAATACAGGAAGCTATACGAGGGATTAAGAAGCCGACAATTCGTAAAGAGTTAGCTTATTTAGAAGGTCAAGGATTCAAAGATTACATGAATGATATGAAAATTGCTCAACAATATGCGGAGTTAAATCGTAAAGCAATGATGGATGAAATTGTCACTAGAATGGATTGGAAAGTAACAGATCAATTTACTACAATTCATAACTACATTGATTTGGAAAATATGATTCTACGAAAAGGTGCTATTTCAGCTCAGAAAGATGAACGAGTAATCATTCCAATTAATATGAGAGACGGTTCACTTATTGCATTTGGTAAAGGAAATCCAGATTGGAACTTTTCTGGCCCTCATGGAGCAGGACGTATTATGAGCCGTAAGAAAGCGAAAGAAGTACTTAACTTAGAGGATTTCCAAAATACAATGACAGCGGTTTGGACTACATCTGTTGCAGAAAGCACTTTAGATGAAGCCCCAATGGTATATAAGCCAATGGATGAAATTGTTGAGAATACAAAGGACACAATCGATATTAAACATATTATTAAACCGGTTTACAATTTTAAAGCGAACTAAAAGGGGAGTAACGTTTATAAGATATAATGTTGAAACATATTGAGTATGTTGCTATTTGAAGGAAGATGGATTGTGAAAAATAATGTAAATGTTTATATAGGGGTAATAGCGCATCGCTATCAAGTTAAGAAATACAAATACCCCAAAAATAAAAAAATTGACATCTTCATGTGAAAATGTACAATTTTTTTGTTTTGGGGTGTTATAAAATTCTCAAGTTGATGGATATGGGGTGGGCCCCCTTTTAGCAAAACCGGAGTGGGAATGATGAGTATAAATAGTTTTGTGGGATTGATAAAGAACGAATTATTAAAAGAGGTAAGCATAAGAAGTGAGGATGAATTTGAGCCTGTAGTAGTTAAAGGTATTCCTAGACTTTGGAAGTGTTTAGGGACAGGTAATTATGCCGCAGTATTTATGCACAAAGAATACAAAGAGTGGGTAGTGAAAGTTTACGTGCGAGAAGGAGAAGGAATTGAAAAAGAGTCAGAAGTATACAGAAGAATCGGAAATCATCCTTCTTATTCGAAGCTTATATATAAAGGAGAAAATTTCATAGTATTGAAACGTTTAAAAGAAATTACCTTATACGATGCTATTCATAAGGGGAATAAAATTCCTAAGCAGGTAATTCTTGATATCAATGAAGCTTTAGAGTATGCAAGGGAACAAGGATTAACTCCTTGTGATGTTCACGGGAAAAATGTGATGATGGAAAACGGAAGAGGATATGTAGTCGATGTATCTGATTTCTTAAAAACAAAAGAAGATAGTAAGTGGAGAGACCTAGAAAAGGCATATTTTACATTTTACTTGCCTTTCATTTATAAATTGCCTTTCCCTGTTAAAATACCGTATTTCATGTTAAACATTGTTAGACGTTTATATAGAAAATATAAGAAGCTTAAACAGAAGTTCAAATTGTAAAAGGATCACATTGTACTTTAGTGTAGCTGCAATACCTACGTTTTGGAATTTATACATTGTATTTCTAATGGTTTATTTTATATCTATCGTTTGGATGAAAAGAGAGGTGCTTGAAGAGAGTAGTTCTCTTTTGGTTTTTTATTAAGTTTTTGAAACGGCAATGAAAGGGTGAAGGGTGTAATGAAGCGAGAATTATCTAAATTAGCAGACGTGCTAGTCAATCATTCTACTAAAGTGCAACCTGGTGACCAAGTATTAATTCAAAGTGTTACTGAAATAGATCCTATGGTAGTTCGTGAAATTATTAAGGCTGTGGAAAAAGCAGGGGGATATGCACATGTATCAATGCGTGACGTTTCTGTTACAAGGCAATTAATTTTGTCTGGATCTGAAGAACAATTTAAGTTATTTGCAGATTGGGAGTGTTACCGTTTAAGTAAGATGCAAGTATATATTAATCTTCGTAGTCCTAGAAATGCATACGAATTAGCGGATGTACCAGCAGAGAAAATGAAGTTATATCAAAAGATATTTGGAAAGGCTCATAGCGAAGCTGTATATAAAACGAGATGGGTGACAACTCGAATTCCGAATGCTGCTTCAGCGCAAGAAGCGAATATGAGTACCGAGGCTTATGAAAAATTTTATTATGATATTTGTACGTTAGATTACAATAAAATGTCCAAAGCAATGGATCCGTTAAAAGAATTAATGGAAAAGACAAAACAAGTGAAAATCATTGGGAATGGTACGGATTTGAATTTTTCCATTGAAGGAATCGGTGTTTTAAAGGGAGATGGCACAGATAATATACCTGATGGTGAAATATATACAGCACCTGTTAAAAATTCAGTGAATGGGATAGTAGCATTCAATACAGTATCTGTTCAACAAGGTTATGCGTTTCAAAATATAAAGTTACATATTAAGAACGGGAAAATAATAGAGACATATGCAAATGATACAGAGCGAATAAATCGTATTCTTGATACGGACGAGGGAGCTAGATATATCGGAGAGTTTGCGCTGGGTTTTAACCCATACATACTACATCCGATGAATAATACGTTATTTGATGAAAAAATAAATGGTAGTTTTCATTTAGCGATTGGAGATTCGTTGCAAGGTGCAGATAATGGGAATACATCAGCGATACATTGGGATTTAGTAAACATTCAAAGGCCAGAGTATGGCGGTGGTGAAATTTGGTTTGATGATGTACTGATTAGGGAAGATGGATGTTTTATTTTACCAGAGCTGTTAGGATTAAATGAAGAGAATTTAAAAAGGTAAAGTGCTTTTTGAAAGTTGTGTAAAGGAGACTAAAACCTTAGGACAGGGGCAATATAGGAGGAAGTTAAAATGGGAAAGAATGAAATGTTTCAGGATTTTAATTTTAAATTAGTGGTAATTGAAGCTTTATTAGATAAAGAGCCATTATTTCTAAAAGAATTGAAAGACTTAATAGATAAGTATACGAATAATTTCGAATGGTATTCAGGAGCTGGACCAATTGTTGAAATCAGAGATTTTTTAGAAGAGTTAACTTTGGAAATAAGTGATTTGGAAAAGATTGAATCCCTTTGCTTTGATGGTGGGAATGAAATTTATCATATTTTAAAGCCTGATTGGGATGGTGAAGACAGTTTATTTGATGTAGTATCTGTTGAAGGATTTCAAAATCTAAAAAACTTAAACACAGTGGAATATATTTCAATGTGTTATCCAAAAGTGTTAGAACCATTAAAACAAGCTGGAATAGAAATTGAGGATTAATGAGAAGCAAGTTATGTACTAATGGAGGTGATTTTTCTTATTGAAGGATCGCTTTTTCTTATGCAACTACCAGAGCAGAATGGAGGATATTATGATAACAATCGATATAGATGGTGAAGCCTATTGGAGTAAAACTGTTGATTTAGGCGTTTTAGGTAAATTCAATAGTATTTTTATAGATTTAGAATGAAGAGAATTTAAAATGGTAAAGTACTTTATTGAAATTGTGTAAAGGAAATTAAAACACAACATATTAAACGAAGTGATTTATCGTATAATTTTATATTCAGTTAATATTAGTAGGTTAATAGAAAAATTAGTGTTAATTGCTAAATGAGGCGTGTAAAAAAGCCAAAATCTCTTAAAAAACACTTAAATTTTTACTGCATCAATCTTTACAATCCCACCTTATAATGTGAATTGGACAAGCATCTAAGAGAAAGCAGAACATGTCAGTTTGAACATTCTATTATTAGTGGGAGAATTTGTATGAAAAAGGCAGTTGCTTCATTAGCTGTTATAGCGGCGTTATTACCGACGTTTTCAGCACATGCAGAAGTAAAAGAGCAAGTTCGAAAGTCAGCTACAACTTTTAATGTTATTAGTGACATTCAAGGAGATTTAGGGGATTTTGATCATGTGTTAAAAGATATGAACAAAGTGACGCCACTTTCCAGAGCGCTTATTATGAATGGGGATATAACGTCAACTGGACAGCAGTCACAATATGATGATGTTAAGCGTGTGTTAAACAAAAATAAGCTCCCGGGAAATGTATGGTCAACTGTTGGAAATCATGAATTTTATGCTGGTAAATGGACGGCTGATGGGAAACTCTCTCAAAATACATGGCCAAATGGTGTAACTGAGGAAACGCTATTTAACCGCTATCTGAAATTTAGTGGGCAAGAAAAGGTATATCATAAAAAAGAATTAGACGGTTATCCGCTGCTATTTTTAGGAACAGAAAAATATATGAGATACCACGATTCAAAAATGTCGGACGAAGTATATATGAGTGATGAACAATTAGGTTGGTTAAAACAAAATTTAGAAGAGTACAGCCAAAAAGATAAAAATAAACCAATTTTCATTTTCTCTCATCACGTTTTACCTGATACTGTGTCTGGATCAAAACAATCACCATATTTACAAGATTATTTAAACGTTGATAAATTGTACGATATATTAAAAGACTATCCGCAGGTCGTTTTCTTTACGAGTCATACGCATTGGGATTTAAACATACCGGACTGGGCTGGTAAAAAGAAAATTGCAGGCGGAGATGAAAAAGGATTTACAGTTGTCAATACTGGCGGAATTGAAACAGGCTGGATGTCAGCTGGACCAAATGGCGGAGAGAAAACGGCTCCGGATGGATATTCATTTAAACAAGGACTACAAATAAAAGCGTACGGTAACGACGTAATCGTAACGGCTTACGATTACAAACGTGATAAGGATATAAAGAAATTATTAATTAGCGATTCGAAAGTCGCACAAATGGCACCAAATGTAACAGCAGATGATAGTAAAAACGTAATCGTCGGTGCGACAGAATACATGGAGTACACAATTGAAGGAACGAATGAGTGGCATACGTATAATCCAGGAAATCCTCCGAAATTTGATGGGGACAAAATCGTTTACGTCCGTCATAAAGGAGAAATGAATTTACAGCCGGGATTAACGCAGCTGCTTCGTTTTTCGGTAAATAAGTAATTGGAAGAGGGCCTACTTTTTAATAAGTAGGACTTTTTTGTCGGAAAGTCAATATAAATTTCATGTACCGTACTGAAATTGAAATTCAATACATTTTTAATCCAGAAAGATGACTTCATCATTTTTACATGTAATAATAGTATCGTTACATATATTGTGAAAGAAGTACAAAAGGAGCGTTACAATGAATTTAGCTAAATTCCCGAGAAAAAAATATACAGAATCATATACACCAATTGAAAAGTTAAACAATTTTTCTGAAGCACTTGGTGGACCAACTATTTATTTTAAACGAGATGATTTACTTGGTTTAACAGCTGGTGGTAATAAGACGAGAAAGTTAGAGTTTTTAGTTGCGGATGCACAGGCAAAGGGTGCGGATACGTTAATTACAGCAGGCGGTATTCAGTCTAACCATTGCCGCTTAACTCTTGCAGCTGCGGTAAAGGAAAAGATGAAATGTATCCTTGTATTAGAAGAAGGGCTTGAACAAGAAGAGAAGCGAGACTTTAACGGTAACTATTTCTTATACCACTTATTAGGTGCTGAAAACGTAATTGTTGTACCGAACGGAGCAGATCTTATGGAAGAGATGCAAAAAGTAGCGAAAGAAGTAAGTGGAAAAGGGAATACACCATATGTAATACCAGTTGGTGGGTCAAATCCTACTGGCGCAATGGGATACGTTGCTTGTGCACAAGAAATTATGGCGCAATCATTTGAGCAAGGAATTGATTTCAGTTCAGTCGTTTGCGTAAGCGGTAGCGCTGGTATGCACGCTGGTTTAATTACTGGTTTTTCTGGAACACAAAGTAACATCCCTGTAATCGGAATTAACGTAAGTAGAGGAAAAGCGGAGCAAGAAGAGAAAGTAGCAAAACTTGTAGATGAAACTTCAGCTCACGTTGGTATTCCAAACTTTATCGCGCGCGACGCTGTTACATGCTTCGATGAATATGTAGGTCCAGGTTACGCATTACCAACACCAGAAATGGTAGAAGCCGTTCAGTTACTTGCGAAAACGGAAGGTATTTTACTTGATCCAGTGTATACAGGTAAAGCAGTAGCGGGATTAATTGACTTAATTAAAAAAGGTAAATTTAATAAAGAAGATAACATTTTATTCGTACATTCAGGTGGTTCACCAGCTTTATATGCGAATACGTCTTTATTTGCGTAAGTGTGAAAAGCATTGGGTATCCAATGCTTTTTTGTTATATAATGGAATTATTAGGGAGGAAGAGGGGAGATTATATGAGTTCAAATTTGAAATGGATCATATACACAATACTCAGTATTTCTATCTTATTAATTTCATTTGTGGCTTATGGGGTGTATTCGTATTTTACATCGTGAAAAGAGATGAGATTCAATTTATTTTTCAGTTTGAAAATCCGAAAATAGAGGCGAAAACTCTAATAAGGATAAAGTGGAAATAATAGCGGGAGATAATCAATACGCTCAATTAACAGAAAAAAACAGATTCACTTTGTTTAAAGTTGTTACCGATGAAAAATTTTCAAAAATATATGGTACGTAACATTTTGTGCTACCTCCGAGAAAATAAATATATACGACAAATTATGACAAAGACATACATATACTTTTGTTATACTAGAAAAGTTATTAATTTGTAATGTATATATAGGGGGATTTTTTAATGTTAAAGAAATTATTATTATTTGTACTGATGAGCTTGTGTGTAATTGCTTTAAGTGCTTGTAAAGGTGATGAAGAAAAATTAAAAGCAACAACAGATGAGCAAAAAGTGGATGAAGATAAAAAAGTAGTAGAGGAAGAAAAAGCTAAGCAAGAAGANNGAAGAGCAACAAAGAGCAGAAGAAGAGAAGCGTAAGCAAGAAGAACAGCAAAGAGTAGAGGAAGAAAAACGTAAACAAGAAGCGCAGAAGGCTCAGCAACAGCAGTCTATGCAACAAGCGAGCACACAAAAACAAGAAAAAGCAACACAAGCAACAGGTGGGAAACCAACAAGATCACAAATTTCAGTTGGTTCACATGTAGTTATTCAATTGGATAATGACTATAGTAAAACTGTAAGCGGTGTTGTGAAAGATATTTTAACAAATAGTGAAACACATACGTACGGAATTAAAGTTCGATTACAAGATGGGCAAATTGGCCGTGTTCAAAGTGTTAGTTAATGAAAAAAAGATTAGCAAAATGCTAATCTTTTTTATTCATTCAAATTTGGATTTACAAAGATGGTAAATTAGTAGTCACAACAAATGTAGTAACTAGTAAATATAGCACGGGTGAAGATACATCACCATTACTTGTTTTGTTTTTTTGCTCTTGCAAACTTCCAAAAAGCTACAAGTAGTATGAAAAGCGGTATTCCCTGAATGAAGAGAAATCCTCCCAAAAAATAAAGTGCACGACTAAGTTAATAGATTTTGTTAGATTACGATAATCTTTTTTGTAATAGAATAGATTCATTACCGTTGCAGACCTATGTATTCATTCATAACCTAACAGTAAAAGGGGGGATGATTAAAGGTATGGCGTTTAATGATGAATTAATTTGTCAACAGTTTGCAAGAATTATCGGTGGCCAAGAAGGGTTCGCCGGTGGAAAATGCGTGGCAACAATAAATCGGGATGAAATACAAGCAACTATCTTAGGGAAACGTTTTAGAGTAACAACTTCCTTCTCATTCGAATCAAGAGATAATAAAACTGGACGGGCATTATGTCTAGGCCGGGTGGCGCTCTTACAAAAAGAAGTCAATGGATTTGTTGCTACAATTATTAAACAAGGAATAATCGTTTCGTCTATACACAATGAGTGGTTATGCGATGATCCAAATTTAATTTACGTTAATATCGAAGACGTTGATGATCCGCTCATTTTCGCAAGGAAAGTTAGAAGAGCGTTATGCAATTAACCAGTTTCTGTAGTTAAATGAGTGATTATGTTAATTAGAATATTTTAGAGTGTTAGATGTTATATTTGGAAAATAAATTTAAGTGAATAGTTTTATAACATAATAGAGGGCATTCCATATTTGGAATGTCTTTTCTTGATGTTATTGTTACTAATGTGGTTTGTTAAATTATTTCACTTGATTATATGCTACTTATCTCGCAACAACAAGAACTGAGTGAGGTATTCTTAGAGGGGGATGAGCTCCCGATTGTGGAAACCTTCAGGCATCTATTAGCTGGTTAGTTGAAGAAGAATTTGTTTCGTAACCCTTAAGTTAGTATTTAGTATGATACATAAAAATTAAATTCTCCTCCTGCAAGTTGCTAAACTTAAGCCAAATAACTATACCATCTCTAGCAAAATAATTAACATATCCTATGCAAGAAAGTTTAGGTAGCTAATAGCATATGTTTTATTGAAAGGATGTGATTGAATTATGGAACGGCCGAACTGGGGAATTGGAGGATTAGTATTCGTTGGCTGCATGTTTCTTGGTGGAGGGGTGGGTTCTATGTTAGGAAGTACCCAAACTGGATGGCTAATAGGAATGGGTGCTGGATTTCTTGGGATGGCTTTAACTAGACTGATTAGAAAATAATATAACGGAGATTCTTCTTCCAGTAAATAAGGAAATATGCATGTAAGTAATTACTTACATACGAGCTCTATAATATGTAGTAATTGTACTTATAAAAAACCACTCTCTAACAAAGTGGTTCTTTTTGTTTTCTGCTCTGTTAAATTCCAATTGTATCGAAAATAGATGTATGATCTTTGAGATAGGACTTAAGAAAAAGTAAGAATAGAAAAGAGAATGGAAAAAATGAAGGTAGAGTGTAACAAAATTGTAACTTCTATGCTGGTATTGAATGATGAAGGTAGCGGAAGTGCTCGATGCGCAGGAAATCTATATTGGCAGTAGTTTTCACTTCTTTGGTGGCATGGAAGAAAGAGGCTTGGATACATGAGGCCTCTTTTTGCATCATTAGTAACCACCCCTTATTAATTATATTTTTATTGTACAATTTTATTATCATTATGATAAGTTAACTTGTCTTCAAGGTACATAGTAATACAATTTGTATAGATATAAAATTTTCATTCTAGGGGTAATTAAGAATCTTAGCTTGATGGGCATGTGGCAGTAGATCGAAAACGTTCTATTATTGAAGCTGCAACAAATTCTTTTTCAACGTTTGGTTATAAGGCAACAACAATGGACCAAGTTGCAAAGTTAGCGAATGTTGGGAAGGGAACGATTTATACGTTTTTCAAAAATAAAGAAGAATTGTTTGGTGAAATCATTTTTAATTTGATTACAGAAATGAAGCAAGTAGCAGAAATGACTATCGATTCAAATGAACCATTTTTTGAAAACGTACATTGTACTTTATATAGTATTTTAGAGTTTCGAAAAGATCATCAACTTATGATTAAGCTTATTCAAGAAGAGCGAGATATGGGAACAAAAGAAGTGCAAGATGTGATGAAGCAACTGGATGCTACAATTATTACGTTTGTTAAATCGCGTCTTGAAGATGCCATTGCTAAAGGTGAAATTATGGAATGTGATCCAGAAATTACAGCATTTATTATGGTTCGTTTGTATGTATCTCTTATTTTTGATTGGGAAAAACATCATGAACCGTTAGAAAAAGAGCATATCGCTAAACTTTTTGAATTATATTTATTAAAAGGATTGTCAAAATGAGATAATCCCCTTATTATTATAAAATGTGACCGATTGAACAATTCAGTCATGTGTCAGTGAAGGGGAAATTGTAAGAAAATAGAAACATATACGAGAAGATGAATTAGTCGCTATTTTCTTCTTTTTTTACAAAAAAATGACTAAATGAACAATATGGTCAATTATTTAAAAGGAGGAGTAAACAATGCGAGGATTGAAACTGCTTGGAAAAGAGTTTGCTACCATTATCAAAAGTAAAAAAATCTTAATTCCAATTATTGCAGTCTTATTTATTCCAGTATTGTACGCTGGTATGTTTTTATGGGCGTTTTGGGATCCATATGACCAATTAGATGATTTACCAGTTGCAATTGTAAATCTTGATGAAGGTGTAGTGTACAATGGAAAACCGATTGAAGCCGGTAAAGAACTTGTTGATAATTTGAAAGAAAAAGAGGGAGAGGGCTTCAAATGGGAGTTTGTCAGCGAGAAAACAGCAAAAAAAGGAATGGATGATCGCAAATACTACATGACGATTCGCATTCCAAAAGATTTCTCGAAAAATACAACAACATTGATGGATGCAAACCCAAAAAAATCAGAACTAGAGTACATTCCAAATGAAAGCTTAAACTTCTTATCTTCACAAATTGGTGGATCAGCTATTGAAAAAATTAAAGGAGAAGTCTCAGCTGCAGTAACAAAAACATATGCTGAGACAATGTTCGATTCATTACAAGATGTTTCTAAAGGCTTTGCGGATGCGAGTGAAGGCGCTGGTAAGATTTATGATGGTACAGGGAAATTAAAAGACGGTTCTGGGAAAGTAACAGATGGATTGAATAAGATAAATAGTAAGACTGGTGAAATGCAAACTGGTGTTGGAAAACTATTAAATGGATCTCAGCAAATCGAGGGCGGCTTAGGAAAATCAGTAACTGGTTCCCAGCAAATTACGGGAGGTTTAGAAAAATCAGCAACTGGCTCCCAGCAGATTACGGGAGGTTTAGGCCAATTTGTCGATCCAAAAGGAGAGTTCCAAAGCGGTTTAGGACAATTATCAGGCGGTTCTAAACAGTTAGCAGATGGGCTTGTTCAATTTCAAGAAGGACAAGGAAAGTTAGCTGGTGGAGCAAAAGAAATTCAAAAAGGTATTAATGATTTACATGGTGGTTTAGAAAAGTCATCAGCTGGCGTTCAAGAAATGCAAAAGAAATTGCCAGAGTTAACAAAGGGAACTGAAGATCTTAGTGCAGGTGCTTCTGAGTTAGCGCAGGGTGCAACAAAGTGGCAGCAAAAAGCAAATGAGTTAAGTGGTGGCGCTGATAAAACAGCAAAAGGCGCTCAAGACGTTGCGAACGGTTTAGTTGCTTTAAATGAACAAATCAAAAATCTACCTGATGGTGAAGCGAAACAAAAATTACAAGCAACTGTTCAACAATTAGAAGCAGGTAGCAAAGGTGTGGCAGCAGGTACAGAACAAGTTTCACAAGGTGTGAAAGGACTTGCTGGAAAAACAGATGAAATTCAAGGCGGTGCTACAAAGCTTGCCGGTGGCGCAAATGCGATTCATGCTGGTCAGGTAGCGCTTCAAAATGGTGTTGATCAATTACAAAATGGTCAACAGCAACTTGTTGCTGGTGCCGGTAAATTAGCAGAAGGTCAACAGTCATTTGTAACGAATTTCCAAGTGTTTGGTGAGAAACTAGGAGAAGCATCAAAAGGTGCAAGTGGTTTAAATAGCGGTTTAAATCAACTGTCTAGTAAAGCAACAGAAGGTCTAGGTCAGTTATATGCAGGCTCAAATCAATTAACAGGTGGCTTAGGTCAGTTATATACAGGCTCAAATCAATTAACAGGCGGCTTAGGTCAGTTATATACAGGCTCAAACCAATTAGCAGGTGGTTTAGGTGAATTATCTTCTGGTTCAAAACAAATGGCAGACGGCATCAGCCAGTTAGCAGACGGTTCTGGCAAAGTAACAAATGGTCTTGGCGAAGCAAATGATGGTTCAAAAGAACTAGCAACAAAACTTGGCGAAGGTGCTGAGAAAACAAGTGAAACAAAAGGTGACGAGAACAAATATGACATGTTCGCGAGTCCTGTGAAAGTGGAAACTGAGAAAGTAACAGAGGTTCCAAACTACGGAACAGGCTTTACGCCGTACTTCTTATCTCTTGGTTTATTCGTTGGGGCATTGTTATTATCTATCGTGTTCCCGTTACGCGAAACAGTTGGTATACCGAAATCAGGATTTAGCTGGTTTATTAGTAAGTTTGGTGTACTACTTGCCGTTGGTGTGATGCAAGCACTTGTGGCAGACGCAGTGTTACTGTTTTGGTTAGGTGTTGAAGTACAAAGTGTTCCATACTTCATATTGTTTAGTATTATTACAAGCTTATCGTTTATTGCGATAGTTCAATTTTTAGTAACAGCTTTCAGCGATGCAGGACGTTTTATTGCAATCCTGACATTGATTATACAATTAACAACAAGTGCGGGTACATTCCCACTTGAGTTAATTCCGAAACCGCTGCAAATCTTTAACGCATGGTTCCCGATGACATATTCTGTATCAGGATTTAAAGCAGTGATTTCAAGCGGAGACTTCAGTTATATGTGGAAAAACGCAGGTATTTTAATGATCTTTATTGTTCTGTTATCACTTGGAACAATTGGTACATTAACTTGGATGCATAAGCGGCAATATGGAAAGCTTGCTGATGGAACTAAATAATATAAATAAGACGAACAGTCCTTTACTTGATTTTTCTAGTCAAGTAAAGGACTTTTTTATATGTGAGGAAAAAGTATGACGATTACCTTCACGGCAGATTTACGACTTCCATTCCAATAATTAAAACTCCAAATATGTAAGCATAGAAACAATCTTTTAATTTTTTTCTTATAGGGGTTACCATACATGCCCATCAAGCTAAGATTTTGAAGTACCCCAAAACGATAAAAAGGATAAATATGCAAAAAATTTTCGTTCTGGGGGTATTATGATATCTTAACTTGATGGGTGCACGGTTAGTCCCCTTTTATAAACTCATTATTTACCAGACAGGTCTTAACCTCGATGATGTTTTACCCTCATTTGCTTCATAAACTAACTTTGTTAAATCTTCCTTGAGCATTTGCATTCTTTCATCGCCTATGTTTTCAATCCAACGTTGTTCAATTTCAGTTAGTATCTTCTCTTTTGCTCGCACTACTAGCCAACCTTTTTCGGTCAAAACAATAATTTTCCCTCTCTTATCAGTTGGATGAGCTTTGCGCATTACATAACCACTTTTCTCAAGATAATCCACCATTTTACTCACAGCTTGCTTTGTAATTCCTAAATATTCGGCTAGTTCTATACCTGTCGCTCCATTAGGAGTGATGCATTTAAACATAAAACCGTGTACAGGTCTAATATCTCCAAATCCCAATTCACTCAATTTGTCATGTAGTTCATTGATTGATGCGCTAAAGGATAATGACAAAAGTGACGTAAGGTCCAATTCACTAAATACTGGATGACTCATACATAAAACCTCCTTAAATAAAGTCAATACGGTTGACTATATCTGATTTCTATTGTACTATATGACATATAGTCAATCAAGTTTACTATAATTAGTTATAAGAGAAATAAGGGATTCAACGAAACGAAAATTAATAAATTATGGAGGTTTCTCATGGCTAACATCGTGAAAATTAGAGGAAGTGTGTTTGCCCCGTATGCTTGGTTAGAACCTATTAAAGATCCTACAACAGGAAAACTTTTTGAATATACTGGTGATGCACGTGAATTTACACCTTATGCTGTAAACACAATGCGGTCGAGATTAGAGCAAGAAGTGATTATTGATTTTTATAAAAAAGAAATTTTTTCACATGCAAATGCTTGTATCGTAACTGTGAAAATTACAAATCCAGATGGTTCTATCGAGTATAAAAAAGGGAGAACAAGCACAGAAAATATTGTATGCACGAATGTTGTGTGGGGTACTGATGAAGTCTCTTTTAAAATGAGTGCAAGTGCCAGCAATCCTTTAAATACAGCAGCACCTGCAGCTGACTATGTATTAACTATACACGTTAACAAAAGTGGGGTTGCACAAATTGAAGGTGCACATGATGGGTTCCCCTGCTATGAATTTTATAAACAAACAGATTTTGGTCCATTTGAATTAATATATACACATGATTTCAGAAAAACTGGTGACACTCCGGCAGCGCTAGCTGGGGAAATGGAATACAGTTTTAAAACGACAATCTAGATATAAATACTGAATAGAAGTTTACAAGCAGCAAAATTATTTATACGAAAGAAATTGGATCTGTTTTGCTCAATGTGTCAATATTATTACCCAAAATAAAATTAAGAGTTGCAGAGGTGTGTCTCATGACTAATATCGTTAAAGTTAGAGCAAGTGTATTTATTCCAATGTCTTGGACTGAACCTAAGAAGGATACTCAAACAGGAAACGTGATTCAATTCGAAGGTGACTCACGTGAATTTACACCACATGCTGTAAACACTATGCGTTCCAGAATTGAACAAGAAGTGATTATTGATTTTTATAAAAGAGAAATTTTCACATATGCGAATACCGGCATAACAACAGAAAGAATCACAATTCCTGATGGTTCCGTTAATAAGAGAACAGGAAAAGCTAGTACGGAAAATATTTTGTGCACTGATGTTGTATGGAAGTCAAATGACGTCAAATTTAAAATGAGTGCAAGTGCTAGCAACCCATTAAATGTATATGCACCTCCTGTTGACTACCTATTAACTGTACATGTCCAAAAAGATGGTACTGTCGATATTGAAGGTGCACATGATGGCTTCCCTTGTTTTGAATTTTATAAGCAAGTAAATTTTGGTCTGTTTGAGAAAATTCATACACATGACTTCAGAGAAACTGGTGATACAGCTGAAGCTCTAGGTGGAGACATGGAGTATAGTTTTAAAAAGATATTATAAAGAACAATATACTACCCTTTTTATTAGATAAATATATAACAACGTCAAAGAGTGAGTAACAGGAGGAAAAGAGAATGACAACAGTTTTATTTGTAAAAGCAAACAATCGTCCAGCAAATCAATCAGTTAGCGTAAAATTATATTATGCTTTTTTAGCAAGTTATAAAGAATCTCATCCAAATGAGACGGTAGTAGAGGTTGATTTATACAACGAGGAATTGCCATATGTAGGAGTAGATATGATTAACGGCACATTTAAGTCTAGTAGAGGATTGGATTTAACAGCAGAAGAAGCAAAAGCAGTAGCTGTTGCAGATAAATATTTAGATCAATTCCTTGCAGCTGATAAAGTTGTTTTTGGTTTCCCATTATGGAATTTAACAATCCCAGCTGTATTACACACATATATTGATTACTTAAATCGCGCGGGAAAAACATTTAAATATACGTCAGAAGGTCCAGTAGGTCTTATTGGAAATAAAAAAATTGCATTATTAAACGCAAGTGGCGGTGTATATTCTGAAGGACCAAAAGCCCCAATGGAAATGGCTGTTAAATATGTAGCAAGTATGATGGGCTTCTTCGGTGCAAAAGATATAGAAAAAATAGTAATTGAAGGTCACAACCAATTCCCAGATAAAGCAGAAGAAATTATTGCTGTAGGGCTTGAAAAAGCGATTAAAGTAGCAAGTAAGTTCTAATTAACAAAACACTTGTCACTCTATATGGCAGTATCAACACTTTTATAGCGGGTGGTACTGCTTTTTTATTTGCTTAGCTCGCATCAATTGGGCAGTAAGGTCCAAATTGATGCGAGCTTTCCATTCTCAACTTATTAAACGAAAGAAAGCAGGATTACATTACAATGGAACGTTTATGGACAAAAAACTATATAATGCTGACCATTACAGCATTATTATTATTTAGTGGTTTTTATTTACTAATGCCAACACTACCTATGTTTATAAAACAATTAGGTGGAAGTGAATCTCAAGTTGGATTTATTATTGGAGTGTTTACAATATCGGCGGTCATTTTACGTCCTATTGTTGGCGGATTAATGGATCGATATGGCAGGCGAGTATTTATAATAAGCGGACTACTATTTTTTGCAATTACCATGTATTTTTACGATTGGGTAGCAGGAGTTATATTCTTAGTGGTATTACGTATCCTCCATGGAATGAGCTGGGCAATTGCTACAACTTCGATTGGGACGGCTGTGACTGATGTGATTCCACCATCTCGTCGCGGAGAAGGAATGGGATGGTATGGACTTGCCATGACTTTAGGTATGGCTTTAGGACCAATATTAGGTCTTTGGGTAGCAAAATCATTTTCATTTCATTATCTATTTCTCCTATGCACAGTCTTATCACTTATTGCATTCATTCTTTCACTTGGTACAAAAATTCCAGCGGTTAAACATACATCAAAACAACCAATATCATTTTTTGAAAAAACAGTCTTACCAATCGCTATTGTGACATTTTTCTTATCTCTTACTTTTGGTGGCATTACAACATTTTTACCACTTTTTGCGGCGAAAATTCAAGTGAATGCTGGTACTTTTTTCTTAGTTTATGCTGTCACGCTTATAGTAATTAGACCAATTGCAGGGAAAATATCCGATAAGCGTGGAGAAGGGATCATTATTGTTCCTGCGCTTTTTATAATGATAATTGCACTACTCGTCCTAGCAATGACAAAAGGGATTGTTGGACTCGTTATAACAGCTATTTTGTATGGAATTGGATTTGGAACAGCACAACCAGCTCTTCAAGTAGCAACGATACGATTAGCTTCAACAGAGAAAAGAGGAGTAGCGAACGCTACATTCTTTACTGCTTTTGATTTAGGGATTGGTTTAGGCTCTATGCTTCTAGGATTTGTTTCACAACTCATGGGATATCAAATGCTATTTATTATTTGTGCTGTATCTGGGTTTATTAGTCTGTTAACTTTTATTTTGTTTGTAAAAAAGACATTAAAATAATTTTTGAAATTATGGAAAAAGCGCTATTCTTTTTGTAGAATCATAGGAAAGGATGGCGTT
>NZ_NUVD01000011.1:0-62151 GCF_002564555.1 Bacillus cereus
AGAGTAGGACGTTGCCAGGCTTGTATTATTCCGCAGTAGCTCAGCGGTAGAGCTATCGGCTGTTAACCGATCGGTCGTAGGTTCGATTCCTACCTGCGGAGCCATTATGCTTCCATAGCTCAGCTGGTAGAGCACTTCCATGGTAAGGAAGAGGTCACCGGTTCAAGCCCGGTTGGAAGCTTGGGAACAGTTTTTAAATTTTTGGCCCGTTGGTCAAGTGGTTAAGACACCGCCCTTTCACGGCGGTAACACGGGTTCGAATCCCGTACGGGTCACCACTTTTGGAGGATTAGCTCAGCTGGGAGAGCACCTGCCTTACAAGCAGGGGGTCGGCGGTTCGATCCCGTCATCCTCCACCATATATGTTTAAATGTCGGAGGGGTAGCGAAGTGGCTAAACGCGGCGGACTGTAAATCCGCTCCTTCGGGTTCGGCAGTTCGAATCTGCCCCCCTCCACCATTTTCTTTAAAAATAACCTGAGAGGGTTTATTTTTTTGAAAAGATAACCATACTAGTAAATATTAATGGGCTATAGCCAAGCGGTAAGGCAACGGACTTTGACTCCGTCATGCGCTGGTTCGAATCCAGCTAGCCCAGCCATTTACGAGCCATTAGCTCAGTTGGTAGAGCATCTGACTTTTAATCAGAGGGTCGAAGGTTCGAATCCTTCATGGCTCACCATTTTCGCGGAAGTAGTTCAGTGGTAGAATACAACCTTGCCAAGGTTGGGGTCGCGGGTTCGAATCCCGTCTTCCGCTTAATTACTAAGGGGCCTTAGCTCAGCTGGGAGAGCGCCTGCCTTGCACGCAGGAGGTCAGCGGTTCGATCCCGCTAGGCTCCATATAAATAGAGAAAGCTTACATCCTATGATGTAAGCTTTTTTTGTGTTTAAAAAGACAACTTTCATATTTGTCGTTTAAAATGAAGAAAACGTAAAAATAAAGGGTGGGGGATAATTGTGAAAGTTGTCATTGCATCTGATTCATACAAAGAAAGTCTAAAAGCTATAGAAGTATGTGAAGCTATTGAAAGAGGTTTTGGAGCAATTTTTCCTAAAGCAGAGTATGTAAAAATACCAATTGGAGATGGAGGTGAAGGAACTGTTGATTCACTTGTTGATGCCACTGGAGGAAGGATTGTATCACTTCATGTGACAGGACCACTTAGAGAGGGTGTACAAGCCTTTTACGGTATGTCTAAGGATAAAAAGACAGCGTTTATTGAAATGGCCGCAGCATCAGGGTTACAACACGTTCCGATTGAAAAGCGAAACCCACTTATCACAACGACAAAAGGAACAGGAGAACTTATATTACATGCGCTAGACCAAGGGGCTGAGCATATTATTTTGGGACTTGGAGGAAGTGCTACAAATGATGGTGGAGCAGGTATGTTGTCAGCTTTAGGAGTAAGGTTTATAAATGAAAAAGGCAAAGTAATAGAGCCATCTGGAGGAACATTACATTCAATTGCAGAAATTGATTTTTCACGAATGGATTCGCGTCTAATGCATATAAAGATAGAAGCGGCATGTGATGTAGACAACCCGTTAGTCGGAATAAGGGGAGCGTCTTTCGTATTTGCGAGTCAAAAGGGTGCGACTGTAGAGATGCAAAAAGAGCTGGATGAGAATTTAAAACATTATGCGAATATCCTTAAACGGTACTTATCTTTTGATGTATCTAAAATATCTGGTGCAGGGGCAGCTGGAGGAATGGGAGCAGCCGTTATTGCAGTGTTAAAGGGAAACTTACGGAAGGGAATTGAAATTGTATTAGATTATACAAATTTTGATAAGCATATAGAAGGAGCAGACTTAATTATAACTGGTGAAGGTAGAATAGACGAACAAACAGCATATGGAAAGGCTCCTGTAGGTGTTGCGGAGCGCGCGAAGTATTTTCATATTCCTGTGATTGCTATTGGAGGATCTGTATCTCCAAATTATCCAGTTGTTTACGAAAAAGGAATCGATGCAGTATTTAGTATTACAGCGAGTCCAATGACACTAGAAGAAGCATATAAAGTAGCAGAAGAGAATATCGAAATGACAGCAAAGAATATTGCAGCAGTGTGGAAAATAGCATCAAAAAAACGCTTCTAAATTTAGGAGTGTTTTTTATTATTATTTAATAATAGTGATAGTAGTTGTTTCACTAAGTTAACTTTATACATAGAATAGTCTTAAGATTTGGATTTTAACGCAGATATAACTGAATAAATTGTATATCCATGCAGGAAAATGTTGAGTTGAGTCAGACTATATAAAAGATTTAAAATATTTAGGAAGGCATAAAAGGGGGATACTATCTATGAAAAAAGAAATCTCAGTTATTGGAGTTCCAATGGATTTAGGACAGATGCGTCGTGGGGTTGATATGGGACCGAGCGCGATCCGTTATGCAGGGGTAGTTGAAAGAATTGAAGGAATTGGATATGACGTTAAAGATATGGGAGATATATGTATAGAGAGAGAAAAAGAAGTAGATGAGAATACAAAATTAAGAAACCTTACACAAGTTGCGACTGTATGTAATGAATTGGCAAGTAAGGTGGATCATATTATAGAAGAAGGTCGTTTTCCACTTGTATTAGGTGGTGACCATAGTATTGCTATTGGTACACTAGCTGGTGTGGCGAAACATTATAAAAATTTAGGTGTTATTTGGTATGATGCACATGGTGATTTAAATACAGAGGAAACTTCACCATCTGGAAATATTCACGGAATGTCACTTGCAGCAAGTTTAGGTTATGGACACCCTTCACTTGTAGACTTATACGAGGCGTATCCAAAGGTGAAAAAAGAGAATGTTGTAATTATCGGTGCACGTGCGTTAGATGAAGGAGAAAAAGACTTTATTCGTAATGAGGGTATTAAAGTATTCTCAATGCATGAAATTGATCGTATGGGTATGACTGCTGTTATGGAAGAAACAATTGCGTATTTATCTCATACTGATGGTGTACATTTATCATTAGATTTAGATGGTCTTGATCCTCATGATGCACCAGGAGTTGGAACACCTGTAATTGGTGGTCTATCTTATCGTGAAAGTCACTTAGCGATGGAAATGTTAGCGGAAGCGGATATTGTTACATCTGCTGAGTTTGTTGAAGTAAATACGATATTAGATGAGAGAAATAGAACGGCAACAACAGCGGTTGCTTTAATGGGTTCTTTATTCGGTGAAAAACTAAAATAAATGTAAGAAAAGCAACTGAGAAGTTGCTTTTTTTATTTGAAAATAGGCGTATAATAATGATTTATATTATACTGTACGATAAGAATGTTTGACATCTTACCAATTTAAGCTAAAGGGGGTTGTTTGTAATTGTTGTTTGTTTCATGTATGGTATAATTAACTAGTTGTTGGAAATACATACAGATAGAGCATAAAACAATATTTCAATATATGGATAGAATTGCTCGTAAGTAGGAGGAAGGGTTAGCATGCCTTTTGAAGATACGACCATTTTGAAATATCTTAGTACGGTATTAGATATTGCCGTTGTATGGTTTATTATATATAAGCTAATTCTTATAATCCGAGGGACGAAAGCTGTTCAACTTTTAAAGGGGATTACAGTTATTATTGTCGTTCGGATGATCAGTATTTTCCTTGAATTGCATACGCTATATTGGTTAACGGAACAAGTATTAACGTGGGGATTTTTAGCCGTTATTATTATTTTCCAGCCCGAATTGCGAAGAGCGCTTGAGCAGCTAGGACGCGGAAGTTTATTTTCGCGTGTGGGGACTAATGAGGAAAATGAACCTGAAATTGTTGCCACAGCGATAGCGAAAGCAACGGAATACATGGGAAAACGTAGAATTGGTGCGTTAATTACTTTGTCAAAAGAGACCGGTATGGTTGATTACGTGGAAACGGGAATTCCGCTAAATGCAAATGTATCATCGGAATTACTCATTAATATTTTCATTCCAAATACGCCTCTTCACGATGGCGCAGTAATTATGCAAGGAAGTACGATTAAAGCTGCAGCATGTTACCTTCCATTATCGGAAAGTCCTTTTATTTCTAAGGAATTAGGAACTAGACATCGCGCTGCAATGGGAGTTAGTGAAGTCACTGATAGTATTACAGTAGTTGTATCGGAAGAAACTGGCCAAATTTCTTTAACAAAAAACGGTGAGTTGCATCGTGATTTGAAGACAGAACAGTTGAAGGATATGTTATTAGCAGAGTTTAGTGGAAATGAAAAAACGACTTCTTCGTCTTTATGGAATTGGAGGAGAAAGCGTCATGGATAAGTTAATGGAGAATCATTGGTTTTTAAAGGGAATCTCATTACTATTGGCGTGTATGCTTTTTATGTCAGCAACTCTAACCGAAAAAAATACGACAGCGAATGTATTACCTTTCGTAAATGAAGCGAAAGAAACATTAACTGACTATCAAATCGATCTTAAATATGATGAAGAAAAATATATTGTGAGCGGAATTCCGCTAGGTGGAGTTAAGGTGAAGTTAGAGGGCCCAAAAGCATCTGTTGCTGCAACAAAAGCCAAAAGACAATTTAATATACCAGTTGATTTGCAAGGCCGTCCAGAAGGAACTTATGAAGTTTCTTTAAAGGCGAATGGTCTTCCAGATGATGTGAAAGGAACAGTTCAGCCATCAACAATTAAAATCACTCTTCATGAAAAAGCGAAAAAATATGTTCATGTAGACTTAAAATTATCAAATGAAGATCAGATGCCAGCAGGTACTACTCTTGAGAAATCAAGTATAAAGCCGGATACGGTTGAAGTAGTTGGGACAAAGGAAGAAATAGAAAGTATTTCATCTGCTAAGGCATATATCGATTTGAAAGATGTTAATAAAACTGTTACAAAAACAGCAGAAGTTACATTGTACAATAAAGAAGGAAAACGTTTAAATGTAAAAACGAATCCTTCTAAAATTAGTGTAACGTTGAATGTAGCAACGCAAGCTACAGCAAATAACATCGAAAAGACCGTTCCTGTAACATATACAAAAAAGGGAAGTTTACCGGAAGGGTTGGCTGTTACAAATGTCAGTATTGAGCCAAGCGAAGTAACGATAGCAGGTCCAAAGGAGACCTTGGATAATATACAAGCTATAGAGGGGGTCGAAGTAGATCTTAGTCAATTGACAGAGTCTACAACATTCGATACCTCTGTTTTATTACCAAAGGGTATAACAAGTGCAAAGCCGAATCAAGTGAAGGTTTCCGTAGGAGTACAAAAAACGAAACAAACGAAAACCAGAACGATTGATGGTATCCCGATTCAAAAAAATGGAGTTTCTAAAGATGTTACGGCCCAGCTACTTTCGCCGCAAGATGGAAAGATAAGCGTTGATATTTCAGGAGAAGCAAGTATAGTAGATAAAATAACAGCTGCTCAAATAACAGCTGCAATTAATTTGCAAAATGTATCTCCAGGGACGAAAGATATTTCGATTCAAGTGAGTGGTCCTGGTAATATTTCAATAAATCCAAAACAAACAAGTGCTAAAGTCTCGATTGTGAAGAAAGAAAATCCAGACAAAGAAGTACAGGGTGATGGTCAACAACCAGATTCAAATAACAATCAAACTGAAAAACCAAAAAATCCTGAATCTGAATCTGATTCAGAAGAGGACCAGGAAAAAAATAAAGATAAAGAAACTAATCAAGAACCAACATTAGATAATCAAAAAGAGCAAGAAAAAGGAGCGAATCATAATGGGTAAATATTTTGGTACAGATGGAGTACGTGGGGTTGCGAACCAGGAGTTAACACCTGAATTAGCATTCAAAATTGGACGTTTTGGTGGTTACGTATTAACAAAAGATACAGATCGTCCAAAAGTAATTATTGGCCGTGATACACGTGTATCTGGTCATATGTTAGAAGGAGCTTTAGTAGCAGGTCTATTATCAACTGGAGCAGAAGTAATGCGCCTTGGTGTTATTTCTACGCCAGGTGTTGCTTATTTAACAAAAGCGTTAGATGCACAAGCAGGTGTTATGATTTCTGCATCTCATAATCCGGTACAAGATAACGGAATTAAGTTTTTCGGTTCAGACGGTTTTAAATTAACAGATGAGCAAGAAGCTGAAATTGAAGCTTTATTAGACAAAGAAGTTGATGAATTGCCGCGTCCAACAGGTACTAACTTAGGACAAGTGAGCGATTACTTTGAAGGTGGACAAAAATATTTACAATACATTAAACAAACTGTAGAGGAAGATTTCTCTGGTTTACATATTGCTTTAGATTGCGCACATGGTGCTACGTCTTCTTTAGCTCCATACTTATTTGCAGATTTAGAAGCTGATATTTCAACAATGGGAACTTCACCAAATGGTATGAATATTAATGATGGAGTAGGTTCTACGCATCCAGAAGTATTAGCTGAATTAGTAAAAGAAAAAGGTGCTGACATTGGTCTTGCTTTTGATGGTGATGGTGACCGTTTAATCGCTGTAGATGAAAAAGGAAACATCGTTGATGGCGATCAAATTATGTTTATTTGTGCGAAGTACATGAAAGAAACGGGTCAACTAAAGCACAATACAGTTGTGTCAACGGTTATGAGTAACTTAGGTTTCTACAAAGCACTTGAAGCGAACAATATTACAAGTGATAAAACAGCAGTTGGTGATCGCTACGTAATGGAAGAGATGAAACATGGTGGTTACAATTTAGGCGGAGAACAATCAGGTCATATTATCTTACTTGATTACATTACAACTGGTGATGGAATGTTAAGCGCACTTCAACTTGTAAACATCATGAAAATGACGAAAAAGCCATTATCTGAGCTTGCAGGTGAGATGACAAAATTCCCACAATTACTAGTAAACGTTCGTGTAACAGATAAAAAATTAGCATTAGAAAATGAAAAAATTAAAGAAATTATTCGTGTTGTAGAGGAAGAAATGAACGGTGATGGCCGCATCCTTGTTCGTCCATCTGGAACAGAGCCGCTTATTCGTGTAATGGCAGAAGCACCAACACAAGAAGTTTGTGATGCATATGTACATCGCATTGTAGAAGTTGTTAAGGCTGAAGTTGGCGCTGAATAATTTGATGAATTTATGAAAAAGGAGCACAAGAAGTGCTCCTTTTTCATATGTTTTAAAGACGATGAAAAAAATTTCATTGACGGTTTATATTGTTTGTTATAAGATGGTCTTGTTCTTTTTCTCAAAGTAAATATTGTAAATTATAAAAGCGCCAGAACTACAAGTAGTGTAGTTGACGAGGTGGAGTTTATCGAGATTTCGGCGGATGACTCCCGGTTGTTCATCACAACCGCAAGCTTTTACTTAAAACATTAAGGTGACTTAGTGGACAAAGGTGAAAGTGTGATGAGAGAAAAGGAACGGATGAAAACTAGCTGTATAAGTATATACGGACTTAAACCCCAATTGAGAGGAAGGTGAAAGCCGTTACAAGCTTACAGGGCTAGCAATATGTAATCCGTTTTTTAGGATAAATAAAAAAATGGTATCGGACTATGTCGTTACATGTTCGCAAAGCAGTGTAAGCATTTGTAACGGCGACTAAACATGTGTGGAATCGTAGGATTTATTGGAGAGCAAGATGCAAAGGAAATTTTATTAAAAGGTTTAGAAAAGCTAGAATATCGAGGATATGATTCAGCAGGTATTGCGGTACAAGCAGAGAACGGTGTTGTTGTATACAAAGAAAAAGGCCGTATTGCAAAACTTCGTGAAATCGTAGACGAGAACGTAGCAGCAAGCGTAGGAATTGGTCACACACGCTGGGCTACACATGGTGTTCCAAGCAAAGTAAACGCGCATCCGCATCAAAGTACATCAAAACGCTTTACATTAGTTCATAACGGTGTAATTGAAAACTATGAATTAGTGAAAAAGGAATATTTACAAGATGTAACGTTCGTAAGTGAAACAGATACAGAGGTTATCGTACAGCTTATGGAACAACAAGTGAGCACTGGATTAAGTGTAGAAGAAGCGTTCCGTAATACGCTGTCTCTTTTACATGGTTCTTATGCAATCGGATTACTTGATGCTGAAAATCCAAACATGATTTATGTTGCTAAAAACAAAAGCCCGCTATTAGTAGGTGTTGGTGACAACTTTAATGTTGTGGCGAGCGACGCTATGGCGATGTTACAAGTTACAGATCAATTTATCGAGTTAATGGATAAAGAAATTGTAATCGTAACAAAAGAAAGCATCACAATTAAAAACTTACAAGGTGAAACGATTGAACGTGCACCTTATACAGCGGAATTAGACGCAAGTGATATTGAAAAAGGAACATACCCTCATTTCATGCTTAAAGAAATCGATGAGCAACCACTTGTAATCCGTAATATTATTCAAAAGTATCAAGATGAAAATGGCGAAATTGAATTAGATCAAGAAATCCGCAATGCGATTTTAGATAGCGATCGTATTTACATCATTGCATGTGGAACGAGTTATCATGCAGGTCTTGTTGGAAAGCAATTTATCGAGAAGTTTGCAAAAATGCCAGTTGAAGTACACGTAGCAAGCGAATTTTCTTACAACATGCCATTATTAACAGAAAGACCATTCTTCATTTACATTTCGCAAAGTGGTGAAACAGCAGATAGCCGTGCAGTACTTGTACAAACAAACGAAATGGGTCATAAAGCATTAACAATTACAAACGTACCTGGTTCTACACTTTCTCGTGAGGCAGATTATACACTTCCGTTATATGCGGGACCAGAAATCGCAGTTGCATCAACGAAAGCTTACACAGCACAACTTGCAGTACTTTCAATTTTAGCAGCGGATATTGCTAAAGCGAAAGGTGAAGTTCTTGATTTCGATTTAACATACGAACTAGGACTTATAGCAAATGCAATGGTAGAGCTTTGTGATCAAAAAGAAGAAATGGACGCATTAGCAAAACAATTTTTAGCAACAACGCGTAACTGCTTCTTCATCGGACGTAGCGTAGACTTCTTCGTAGGTTTAGAAGGTGCGTTAAAACTAAAAGAAATCTCTTACATCCAAGCAGAAGGATTTGCTGGAGGAGAATTAAAACACGGTACAATCGCCTTAATCGAAAACGGTACACCAGTTATCGCACTTGCTACACAAGAGCACGTAAACCTTGGAATTCGTGGTAACGTGAAAGAAGTAGTAGCACGTGGAGCTAACCCATGTATCATCTCAATGAAGGGCTTAGAAATGGAAGGAGACAGCTTCGTATTACCAGCTGTACACGAAGCACTAGCACCGCTAGTAGCAGTTATTCCATTACAACTTATCTCATACTACGCAGCGCTTCACCGCGAGTGTGACGTTGATAAGCCACGTAACTTAGCTAAGTCGGTTACTGTTGAGTAGAAGAGTGATAGGTTTGAAATAAAATTGCGAAGCTTTGCCCCTTTGGATAGGATTATCTAAAGGGGCATTTTTGTGTCGAAAAGAAATCTCTAAAATCGATAAGTAAGTTAAAGAGGACAGATTAAAAATTCGATATGTTTCCTTATTAGGCCGGTCAACAAGATTAAAAGGTATAAAAGCAGACAACATGAGTTTTTATCGGTTTGGAACAAAACTACTTTTATCTATCTGAATTTTCCGTTATCATTTTAGGTATTCGTGAACAATGTCCTTTATTGCGACAAGAAGAGATGATAGATGGATAGACATTACGAGGGGGATTAATGAAAGTGAAAGAAAAAACATATCTAAGTATAGAAGAGATTATTTCATTACCAACCGTATTAAGTACAAACATAAGTGATGATGGCAAAAACGTAGCGTTTGCCAAAAAGACAGCTAACTGGAAAGACAATACATATAGGAATCATGTATGGATATATGAAAAGGATAAGGGGCAGAGTTATCCATTAACAAATAGGGATATAGATAGTACATGCCCGTTATGGTCTCCAAATTCCAGGGATATTGCATACCTTAGCCCTGTCGGCAATGGGAAAAATCAAATCTTTGTTAAGTCACTAGATGGTTATGGTGGGGTGCAAATTACTGATGAGGAAGAAGGGATCAGTACATTCAAATGGGAGCCTACTGGTAAAGGTTTTTATTATGTTGCACAATCAAAAGAATGCGAGGAGATAAAGAAACGTAAGGAACTATATGGAGATTTTCAACATATAGGTAAGGACCACCAGAATAATTGTTTATATTACATTGAAATAGAAAAAGGGATACAAAATGATAAAGGGGAACGAGAGATTAACGGTGTTTATCAACTAACTGATGGTAAGGATTTTCATATCCATGACTTTGATATTTCAAATGATGGGACAAAGGTTGTATTTATGGCTACACCAAGCCTAAACGATCATATGAATGGTGATCTATACATATTAGATGTTGAAGCTGAGGAACTACAAAAGATGAATGTAGATAAGTTGTTGGGCGGGAGCGTTTGCTTTTCTCCTGAGGGCAGCAAAATATGTTACTCAGCAAGCATAAGAGAGAAGGATTACTATAGAAACCATATACAAGAAAGTACATTAGAGATATATGATATGAATACTGGAGAGGTAATTCAGCCTCTAACAAACTTTGATAGTACGGTTATGCCATTACAGTGGACAGCTAAGGGGATTTTAATTAGATGGCAGGATAAAACTAACTATCGTATTGGATTGCTATGTGAGGATGGCACTGTGGAAATGTTAAGTGAGAAAGTAGATGGCTTTATAATGGATGCTTCTATAACAAGGGATGGAAAGCATATATCCTATAGTAAGGCTATAACAAATGAAACCTTTGAAATCTATTTAGACAATAAAAAAATAACGGATGAAAATAGCTTTTTTAAAGGGAAACTGAAAAGTAGCAGGGAAATAATCTCATGGCAAAGTAGTGATGGTCTTGAAATAGAGGGTGTTTTATCAACCCCAGTAGATTTTGATGCCAATAAAAAATATCCCTTATTAGTAGTAATCCATGGTGGTCCGGCTTGGGCATCTTTTCCGATATTCTCAGACTGTTTTAATGAGAAATATCCGATTGAGCAGTTTATCGAAAAAGGTTTTATAGTTTTAGAGCCAAACTATAGGGGAAGTTCTGGTTATGGTAATGAATTCTTAAAAGCCAACTATAGAAAACAGGGAATTGCTGACTACGATGATGTTATATCTGGAGTGGATAAACTAGTTGAAGAAGGGATTGCAGATAAAGATAGAATAGGGGTTATGGGATGGAGCAACGGGGGATATATATCAGCTTTCTGTGCTACATTTAGTAGTAGATTTAAGGCGATTTCAGTTGGAGGCGGAATTACTAACTGGAGTACCCATTACGTAAATACAGATATACCTTACTTCATTAGGATGCACTTAGGAGATACTCCATGGAATGATCCAGAGATATATACGAAAACGTCACCAATGACGTATATGAAATCAGCCTGTACTCCTACCCTAATCCAACATGGCGAAAAGGATGCAAGAATCCCAACTACAAATGCATATGAGCTCTATCAAGGATTAAAGGATATGGAAGTTGATACAGAATTAATTGTATTTAAAGGAATGGCATATGGTCCTGATCAGCCAGGAATGAATGTGGCTATTATGAAGCAGAATTTGATGTGGTTTTCACACTATATTCTTGGAGAAAGTATGGAGGATTTTAGTACTATATAATGGATATCCGCACAGGGATTTTTCGTTGTGCAATCGGGTCAGATTGTTGAAAAAGAGATACAACAAATTATATAATTTGTTGTAAACTGCATTTAAACCATTATTGAGAAGATTTAAGTGATTAGAAGGAAACGTAATTCGGAGGGCTAATATGACAGAGAATAAAAATGTGTTACCAGTAGAACAGCGTGAAGAACTATTAAAAGTATTAAAAGCTCGTTTTGAGAAAAACATGAACCGCCATGAAGGACTTGAATGGGCTAAAGTTGAGGCAAAGCTGAATGCTAATCCTGAAAAAGTAGGGTCACTTAACGAAATGGAAGTAACGGGCGGTGAGCCGGATGTTGTTGGGTACGACAAAGAGAAGGACGAATATATTTTCTGCGATTGCTCAAAGGAGAGTCCTAAAGGCCGCAGAAGTCTTTGTTATGATCTTGAAGCGTTAGAAGCAAGAAAAAAACATAAACCAGAAAATAACGTCATTGATGTGGCAACCGCTATGGGTATTGAACTATTAACTGAAGAACAATATCGAGAGTTACAACAACTTGGAGATTTTGATATGAAATCATCGAGTTGGGTACAAACACCTTCAGATATTAGAGAACTTGGTGGTGCTCTATTTTGCGATTATCGCTTCGGACACGTTTTCGTGTACCACAATGGAGCAGACTCCTATTATGCTGCCAGAGGTTTTCGTGGCTCGTTAAAAGTTTAAATTTGGATAAATAAGAAAAAGAGCCTATACTCAGGCTCTTTTTCTTATTTATATTTTAAGAGTAAACCGTTACTACGCAGTTTTACTTAATTTATATGTTCCGTGGTTGCTTTTACGGAAAAATTTTGGGAAAACATAGCCATCTAATCCAATACGTCCAGCATTCTGCCCTGCAACTAAAATGAACATAGTCAAAATAAGCAGGTTTGGGTTTACACTAACAGTTCCGCTTAATAAAAATGAAAGATTCATTATGATTCCGAAAAATGCAGCTGTTTTTGTTAATCCGCCTAAAATCAAACCTAGACCTACTAAAATTTCTCCCCATTGAACTAAAAAGCTAAATAGGTCTGCGTTTGGAAGAACAAAATGTTGAAGAAAATCTGCCCACCAACTTTGTACTGCAGGGTGGTCACCTGATGCTTGAGCAATAGCACCCTTTAGAAAACCACTTGCGTCAAAAGATTGTCCGAAGACTTTGCCTATTCCAGCAGCGAGCCATGTATATCCTATGTAAAGTCGTAAAAATAATAATATGAAAGTAGCACGTTTATCAGTTCTTAAAAAATTGATAACCATTGAAATCCCTCCAATATTGTATTTACAAGTTTATTATATATCCATTGTGAAAATAATCACAATGGATAAAATGTGAACAAATTTATGATTTTTTATTTATAAAATTGCACATAAAATATTGTGAAGTTTATTTTTGAAAATTAAGCAATAAATGAGGGATAGGAGGTCAATATATTTTCTTTTCCCATCATTTTTCCTCCCTACACTTATACAACGGATAGGTAATCATAAATGTATACACTTAAATTAAAGTTTTGTTCTTGATACAAATAGAAAAGGCGTATAACAATCATATGTTATACGCCTTTTCTATTATATATTTAGTAATTTATTTAGGTAATGTAAATTTAGCTTTTTTACCTTGTGAAATATCTTTAGCTTCTTTATTTCTCATAGGTCCTAGTTCAATTTCAAAGCTTTTTTCTTTCCAAATCTTTTCATACTGTTCTTGATCTAAAATATATACTTGCAGCAATTCTCCAGATGTTCCAGTTTTAACTGCAGCGTTATAGTCGTAATTTAATAGCATACCTTCACTAATCGTATATTGTGTACCATCATTCATTCTTAATGTAGAGCTTATAGGAGATAGTGCAACGTCTTGAGTATCTTTGTTATCAAGCTTGAATTTCACTGTTAATAGAACAATACCGTTTTTGAAATTTGCAAAGCGTGGAGCTTCGACGGAATTTGGTGTGAATTGAGTAAATTGGTATCCATCTAATGTAACATTAACAGCGCCTAATTCTTGGCTGTTATTAATATTTGATTTCTCTTTTAACATTTTTTTATCGCCCATGTTATTAGCTGTAACTTTATCTTGGTAGAAAGTTTTATCTGCTGCAACTTTTTCAGAACCTTGTTTGTTTAAACTTAGAGAAAAGTTTCCAGGGCTTCCGATTGGGGCATCAAATTTCCCTTTATTAGCTTGTGCAGTTGGAACTGTGACTGAGACAGTTGAGAGACCTGAAATTTTCGCTAAATCATCTTTTCCAAATGGATAAGCGATATAACCAGAAATAGTTTCTCCTGCTTTTACTAAGTAATCATTTGTTGGAGAAAGCTTAGTTGGTAGCTGATCTTCTTTTGGAATTAAATCTTTATAGTTACTATATACTTTCTGCGCACCAGTAAACGACATGTCCAATGCTGGCATATAATAGATATCTTTAGCTGAACTATTTTTCACGCTATAGTTCACAAGAATAACCCCGCCCTCTGTTTGACGGTTAAATGGAATGTCGAAGTTCGTATGGAATCCATTTAATTCAACTAATGTATAACTATTCATTGATACTGAAACATCTTCAGCTTTATAGACTTGTGGTTCTTTATTTTCAAAAAGAACTTTTGTTTTACCACCTGTTTCTTTTTCCATATAGGAAATCAGCTTAGAATAATCGCTTGAGCTAGTAGCTGTATTTTCAGGCTTTTTATCTTCAGTTTTTTTATCTTCGGATTTTTCTTCAGCAGGTTTATTTTCTTTCGTTGTATCCGTTTTTTCTGTTTTGTTTTCTTTGGCTGCATTTTCTTTTTGTTCTTTATTTGTCGTATCGCTTTGACCACAGCCAGTTATTACAAAAGCTGCTACGATTACTGTAGAAAATAAAGAAAGTAATTTTTTTGACATGTTTCTTCCCCCTATTTGTGTAAAACTAAACTCTCACATTAGCCCCACGTTTTATTATAAGAAGGTTAGTCAATATTTACCAGTGTTTTTTCTGATTATTTCCATTGTTTAAATATTATAATGTAGTAAAATTGATAGAAGTTTGGAATGGAATAGTGATTTTTATTTTTTTATCATTTGAAATATTACATCGTATGGGTATGATAGAAATAGAGATATATGGAAAGGAGACAAGGACTCAATATGTGGATGAACTTGTGAAGATTAGAAATGAGATAGATGAATTTTTCTCTCATGAGTGAGGGTTTATTTAGCTATCTGTAAATCATGCAAGGACTGCATATTTGGCTTGTACATCCCTTTTGTAAGGATAGATACCTGTGGGGGGAATTTATATCTCTTGTATAAAATATGCGTCCTTTAAACTTGGAGGAGTATATGATGAATCAATTAAAAAATAAAGTAGCAGTTGTTACAGGTGTAAGTCGTCTAGACGGTATAGGCGCAGCGATTTGTAAAGAGTTAGCTGAGGCTGGATACGATATATTTTTTACGTATTGGACAGAGTATGATAAAGAGATGCCTTGGGGCGTTGAGCGAAATGAACAAATACAATTAAAAGAAGAGCTATTGCAAAACGGTGTGAAAGTATCGAGTATGGAGTTAGACTTAACTCGAAATGATGCACCACAGCAGCTTATAAATAAAGTTACTGAACAACTGGGATACCCTCATATATTAATTAATAATGCAGCGTATTCTACAAATAATGACTTCTCTAATTTGACTGCTGAAGAACTGGATAAGCATTACATGGTAAATGTTCGTGTGACTACGTTGTTAAGTAGTCAATTTGCCCGAGGATTTGATAAAAAATCTGGTGGTAGAATTGTGAATATGACTTCGGGGCAATTTCAAGGGCCTATGGCTGGAGAACTGGCGTATGCAACAACGAAGGGAGCTATTGACGCTCTTACTAGTACGTTGTCAGCGGAAGTCGCCCACTTAGGAATAACAGTGAATGCAATTAATCCAGGTCCAACCGATACAGGCTGGATGACTGAAGAGATAAAACAAGGATTAAAGCCGATGTTTCCTTTTGGTAGAATTGGTGAGCCAAAGGATGCAGCAAGGCTCATTAAGTTTTTAGTAAGTGAAGAAGCAGGATGGATTACAGGGCAAGTTATTCATTCAGAAGGTGGATTTAAAAGATAAAGTGAAACTTTAATCGGTGGGGGGGTGTTCATCCCCACTGATTATTAGCCTTCACCAATCGGGCTTTTACGGGCAGCCCGACCCCCACCTAACTTCTTTGCTTCCACTGAATTTTGAGGTAGGGGTCTTACTGCCCACAAATAGCGGGATAAAAAGAAGGTATCTCATTTCGGTGAGATACCTTCTTTTTAATCTTTCTTCAATCTTCGTGCAACACCATTCCCTAAAGACTGCAACCCTTGAACGAGGATAATTAAAATAAAGACGGTTGCATACATTACTTCAGGTTCATAGCGTAAATGTCCGAAGCGATATGCTAAGTCTCCTAGCCCGCCAGCACCTACAAGTCCAGCCATTGCTGTTGCGCCAATTAGGCCAATGGTTGCGATTGTTAATCCGAGTACAAGAGATGGACGTGCCTCTTTAACCATGACGTGCCAAATGATTTTAATAGTAGAAACCCCCATCGCTTGATAGGCTTCAATGACGCCGCGATCCACTTCTAATAAAGCAGTTTCCATTAAACGTGCAATATAAGGGGCTGTGAATACGACAAGTGGTACGATAACACCTTTCACGCCAATGGATGTTCCCATTAGAAACTTTGTGAAAGGTAAAATAAAGAATAATAGAATGATAAATGGAAGAGAGCGAATGACATTAATAACTGTATTAAGAATAGGATAGATGAGTTTATTTTCCCGCTGTCCACCAGGTCTCGTTAAAACCAGTGTGACACCAAGAGGTAATGCGATAAGGATAGAGATAAGTAATGAAATAGATGTCATTTGAAATGTTTGGATTGTTGCTTCCCATATGACGTTACCCCATTCATCCAAAAAGGACTTGTTTCCCATAGTCTGTTCTACCTCCCTCTACGATGATCCCTTGTTCTTGTAAAAATGATAAAGCACGGTGTACTTCATTTTCTTCCCCTTGCATATGAACGACAAGTTTCCCATATGCCTCATGTTTTAACTGTGTAATATTACCGGATAAAATGTTCGGATATACTTGGAAGCGTTTTGTAGCAACAGCTAATGCTGGTTTTCCTGAAGAATTTCCGATAAAAGAAAGAGTTACAATTTCACCAGTAGTTTGCAGTTCTTTCTGTACGTCTTCTGGAATTTTCGCTGCAAATGCGCTATTTACAAATTTCTTCGTCGTTATATGTTGTGGGTTTGTGAAAATATCTTTCACAGTCCCGCTTTCGACTACAGATCCATGTTCCATAACAGCAACGCGGTCACATATACGCTGGATGACATTCATTTCATGTGTAATGAGTAAAATCGTAATTCCGATTTCTTCGTTGATCTTTAATAGCAAATCAAGGATGGAATCGGTTGTTTCTGGATCTAATGCGCTTGTTGCTTCATCACTTAATAAAACTTCAGGTTCATGTGATAGTGCACGAGCAATTGCAACCCGCTGTTTTTGGCCGCCAGAAAGCTCACTTGGATATGCATCTTTTCGATTAAAAAGATCGACAATACGTAAATACTTTTCTACTCTTTTTCCAATTTCGGCTTTTGGAATGCCGGCAAGGCGTAAAGGTAATGCGATATTTTCATAAACAGTAACAGTTTTAAGTAAATTGAACCCTTGAAAAATCATTCCGATTTTTTGTCTCGCTTTTGCTAGTTCTTTTGTCGATAAAGTTGTTAAGTCTTGATTGTTTACAATGATATTTCCTGTCGTTGGTTTTTCTAATAAATTTACACAGCGGATTAATGTACTTTTACCAGCACCGCTATATCCGATGATTCCAAATACTTCGCCCCTTGCTACTTTAAGAGAAGTTGATTTAAGAGCTTCGACATTCCCTTTTTTTGTTGAAAATACTTTGGAAATATTTTTTAATTCAATCATTATCGTCAGCTCCTACCAAGACGGTAAAACAGAACCATCAAATTTTTTCTCGATAAACTCTTTTACTTCTTTAGATTGATAAGCTTTCTTTAATTTATTTACAACTGCATCATCTTTATTTTCGGTACGAACAACGACCCAGTTTACATATGGTGAATCTTTTCCTTCGCGGAAAATGGAATCTTTCGCTGGGCTTAATTTTGCACCTAATGCGAAGTTTGTGTTAATTGCAGCTGCTTTCACTTCACTTAGCTGCGTTGGTAATTGAGATGCCTCTAATTCAACGATTTTTAAATTTTTCGGGTTTTCAATCACATCTTTTGCAGTCGCTTTTTCTGTAGCCTTTGGATCTACTTTTAAAACCCCTGCTTTTTCAAATAGCTTTAAAGCTCGAAGTTCATTCGTTGGATCATTTGGTACAGCGATCGTATCGCCCTCTTTTAATTCTTTTATATCTTTTAAGCTTTTTGAATATACGCCCATAGGGAAGGTTACTGTTGAAAATACTTCAGTTAATTTCATATTGCGTTCGGATTTAAATACGTCTAAATATGATTTAGTTTGATAGCTATTTACATCAAGGCTTTTTTCATCTAAAGATACGTTTGGTGCTACGTAATCATTAAATACTTTTACATCAATTTCGAGGCCATCTTTTGCCGCAACTTCTTTTACCTTTTCAAAAATTTGTTCATGTGGTCCACCTGTTACGCCGACAGTAATCTTTTTCTCATCCAGTGCTTTAGCCTCTTTATCTGAACCTGGGCTACATGCGCCTAATAATAATACCGCCCCGCTTACAATACTTAATAATACTTTCTTCATTTATAATTCCCCCTTAATATACGTTCCAAAATAAAAAGCACCTCTCAAAATAAGAGAGGTGCCGAATAGACAAAATAGGTTCCTCTCTTATCTTCCAAAACGAAAATTCGTTTTGCAGGAATTAGCACCTTAGCTTATACGTTATAAGCTCGGTTGCCGGGCATCATCGGGCCAGTCCCTCCGCCACTCTTGATAAGAGTTTGTGTATGTAGTTTTTTAATATGGTACTAATAGTAAATCTTACAACGGGGATTGTCAATAATGTTTTCTGAATATATTTTATTTTAAGGTAATCGAAACATTCCCTTTTTTATGCCCTGTCTCTACGTACATATGGGCCTCTCCAATTTCTTCTAACGGGTAGGTTCTATCAATAACAGGCTTTAGATTTTCTGTTTCAGTTAGTTTTTTTAGTAGAATCATATCGTCTTTGCTTACCTTTGCCATCATTCCATTAACAGATACATATTTACCAGTAGGCGTTAATACTTTTTGGCAAAGGGATTTTTTAATTTTTCCAACTGCATCAAAGATAATATCGTAGCGTTCATCTCGCTTTGTAAAATCTTCTTTCGTATAATCAATTACTTGATTAGCTCCTAAAGATTGCACTAGTTCAAAATTTGAATTACTACAAATAGCCGTAACGGTTGCGCCGAAATGTTTAGCAAGTTGCACAGCGGCGGTACCTACTGATCCAGAGGCACCATATATGAGAACTTGTTGCCCTTTTCGTATATGTCCTTTTCTCAGGAAATGTAGTGCTGAAGTTCCTCCAAATGGAATAACGGCAGCTTCTTCATATGTTAAGTTATTTGGCTTTAATGTAAGTAACCCACTTTCATGTACACATGTATATTCAGCATAAGCACCCGCATGAAGCCCGGTTAATGCAAAGACTGAATCCCCCTTTTGAAATTGAGTCACATCCATTCCTATTTCTTCGATCTCTCCAGCTAATTCTACGCCAAGTATAGGGTTTCTCGGTTTTCTAAGCCCTAATACAAGTCGCATAGGAATCCAAAATAAAAGTGGACTAGTAAAGCTTCGCATTCTACAATCTCCAGTGGTTACACTTGTTGCATGAATCCTAATTAATACTTCATTTTTTTTAGGTGTAGGTTTCTCTACATTTTGGAGCTGTAGAACACTAGGTGGTCCATATTTTGTGCAAATAATTGCTTTCATAATGACCTCCTGAAATGAGTTGTTTTTCTTTACATCATATTTAAGTGTTTCTCTAAACATGTTGTTATGAGAGGAATAAAATTAGATAGAAATATTAAAAAAATATGGATTTAAAAGGAAAATAGATGATATCCTTTTGGAAAGGAGGGGGAATTATGAAAAAATTTATTTTAATTTCTAGTTTAGTCCTTACGGTTAGTTTAGGTGCAGGGTGTAGTAATGAGAAAACAACAAAAACTGATGAACCGAAAAAAGAATCGGTACAAAAAGAGAAGGAATTAGCAGCGAAGGATGTTTTCAAGAAAGCGAATGAGGCTTTTAAAAATGAAGAAAATGTAACGATGACATATGATGTAGGGATAAAAGCTGAAGGGACAGAGATGGATGTACTAAAGGCTAAAATGCAATTAGAGCCAAAGAAAAAGAATTCTCGTTCTGAGATGAATGTTTCTGGTACAGATATTGTAGTTTATACTGTGGATGGTAAAGTTGCTGGTCAGGTGAAAAATCCGAATACAGGAGAAGTTATATCTGTACCGGAGGAGCAATTAAATGCTAGCGGAATGAAAGCAACTCAAGATATTGTAGATAATTTAGAAGTGCCAGCAGTAGTTTTAGATAAACTGAAGATGGAGAAAAGCGGAGACAAATATAAACTGAAGTTCATATTAAAAGGGCAAGAGACAGAAAGTATGTTAGCTAGCGTGGATGAAACACAAAAGAAAATGCTACAAGCACAAAATGCAAAGATAGAAGAAGTGAATGCAGAATATATCATTACAAAAGACTTTAAATATGAATCAGCAAAGATAGATATGATTATGAGTAGTAATGGTACAGATAAAGCGCACATTATGACTGATGCAAAATTCACATCGTACGAAAAGTTCGAGCCAATACAATTGCCAGCAGCAAAGTGATAGTTTTGATGAGGGAGGGACCTGAAATAAGTGGGCTCTCTCTTTTTTGTTAATACTTTCTTCTTAGGAAAATAGGTACAATATGAAGAGGAAGAATGCTAGAAGAGGAGAGTGCCATTTGAAAAAAAGAAAGATAGTAGTTGTCATTATAGCGTATACGGTGTTGTTAACAGCGTCTATACATACGTATAAAAAACAACTTGATCATCCTATTATGAGTGATGTAGGTAAATTGCTTCCAACAAAAATAAAACGTGTTGAAAGTGCTACGGATGAGCACTCATTAATAAAATTAGTGCAAGATGCAAGAGTCTCAGGAGAGAAGATTTCTATTGCAGGTATGCAACATAGCCAAGGCGGACAGACGTATTATCCGAACGGTACGATGCTTGATATGAAAGGGTATAATAAAATATTAGAATTTGATCCAGAGAAGAAGCGGATTACAGTTCAAAGTGGTGTCACGTGGAATGATATTCAGAAGAAAATTAATCCATATGGTCTTGCAGTTCAGGTGATGCAATCGCAAAATATTTTTACAGTTGGAGGCTCATTAAGCGTAAACGTACATGGGCGTGATATTCGTCACGAAGCCTTAATTGATACAGTAGAGTCGTTCAGATTGTTAATGGCAGATGGTACTGTACGTAATGTAAGCAGGGAAGAGAATAAGGAGTTATTCCCTTATGTCATTGGTGGTTACGGATTATTTGGTGTGATTTTAGATGTGACGCTGAAGTTAACAGATGATGAATTATATGAAATGCACACAAGAATGCTAGATTATAAAGAATATACGACGTATTTCAAAGAGAAAGTAAGAAAAGATGAAAATGTTCGTATGCATTTAGCTCGTATTTCTGTTGCACCAAATTCATTTTTAAAAGAGATGTATGTGACGGATTATATATTGGCACAAGATCAAAATATGAGAGCAGAGTACAGTGAATTAAAAGAAGAAAATATTATAGCTGCGCCGAAATTTTTACTCGGATTAGCCCGTTATAGCGATTGGGGAAAGAATACATTTTGGGATATACAAAGAAGTTATTTTGAACGTACAGATGGAAAGTATGAGACGCGAAATAATGTTATGAGATCAGATAGTGCTTTTATGGAATATGAAAATCCGAACCGTACAGAAGTGTTACAAGAATACTTTGTACCCATAGATTCTTTCACGGAATATATAGATGATTTACGTAATGTATTAAGTGAAGAAGAGCTGAACTTGCTCAATATTACGATTCGTTACGTGGAGCAGAATGAAAATGCAGTTTTATCCTATGCGAAAGAGGATATGTTTGCGCTGGTGCTTTTAATTAACCAGGGGCGTTCTGAAAATGAGATAAAGAAAACAGAAGCTGTGATTCAGAAGATGATTGATGTTACTTTAAAATATAACGGTAGTTACTATTTGCCGTATTATTCTTATCCAACGAAAGAACAGTTAAAGAAAGCATATCCTCGTATAGAAGAGCTTTTTCAGAAGAAGAAGGATGTAGATCCAGAAGAGAGATTTGTGAATTTATTTTATAGGGAGTATACGAAATGACATATAGAAGATTTGTAGCGTCACAAAGTATCATTATGATGGCTGGAAGTATGGTATTTCCTTTTTACATTCTATTGCTCCGGAATGTTGGAAATAGCTTCTCTCAGTTTGGTTGGGCATATGGCTTATTTGCTTTAACTTCAGCACTTGTATATCCGCTAGTAGGAAAGATGTCTGATAGAGTAGGAGATAGAACATTATTAATAATATACGCTTGGTCCATGGCGATATTAATGCTTTGTTTTCCGATTGCCACAGAAGTTTGGCATGTATACATTCTTCAAATTGTAATGGGAATTTTAGGCGCTGTACAGCGTAACACTGAGAAAACGTCTTTAGCAAGAAAGGTGATGCAGGAAAAGGCAGGATATGAGATTGGAAAATACCATGTTTGGACATCGATTGGAGGAGCAGTAGCAATTATTGCAACGGGGTATTTAGTGGATTTCTTTACAATTGGTACGATTTTTTATATTGCATCTATCTTATATGTAGTGAGTGGAGTTGTATTAAGTAGTAAAAAAATATAATTATTCCTATTTTCACCTGAATACCCTTTATTTGTTATACTAAAAGGGAAGACAAAAGAAAAGGGGACATTGCCTTTGATGAAATTTTTAGTTTTAGCTATTCTCACTTTGTTTTTGATTCCATGGACAAGAAGCGGTAGGAAACTTCGAACGGTGGATAAGAAAGGAGATGAGAGAATTGTAAAGGGTAAGAAATCATCTATTTTAGTTATTCCTATTTTATTTTGGATTGGTATAGCAATCTATGAATATCTTTGGCTAATTGATGATCGCGTAGATTCGATTCTTACTCATTATTCTGTTGCAGTAGCAATTTTAATTGGGCTTGTTTTATTTTCACAGGATAAGGTAGGGAAATTAGAAGGTACATTAAAAGGACTTTTAATGTTTGTTTTACTTGCAAGTTACGGTTATTTTGGTTATTTGCATGATATAGTAATCACGCAAAAGAAATATGATTCTGTTGTTAAGGTAGAGAAAGATATTTCAGAGCCATTTACTGAAAATGATCAGCCGTTTACAGTGCCGCCTAAAACAGCGGAAAATAAAATGAAAAAGGTATTTGGGGATATCCCCAAAGTAGCTTATTTTGAACTAGGCGAATTAACACCACAAATGGTAAACGGTGAAGCTTTATATGTAGCACCGATTGAAGTTTCAGGCTTTTTTAAAGCACGTAAAGCTGAAACAATTCCAGGTTATGTAACGATGTCAGGTACAAATCCTGATGCGGAAGCGAAACTACATCTCGGTTATAAAATGAAATATGTACCAAGCATGTTTTTCGGTAATAAATTAGAACGTGTCGTTCGAAAAGCAGAACCAGATCTAATCTTTAAAGGGAAACCTAAATTTGAAGTTGATGATAAAGGGAAACCGTATTATACAATGACGTACGGTGAATTTATTTCAGGAAGATCTGGATTTGAGGTAGAGGGTGTTGTTGTAGTAGATGCACAAACAGGTGAAGTGAAAAGATATGATAAAGGAAAGGCACCTAAATTTGTTGATGGTGTATTAAATCACGAGACAGCATCTACGTTAAATACGTATTTCGGTAAATATATTCACGGATTTTGGAATACAAAATTCTCGCAAACTGATATGAAGATTCCGACTGAGTGGGGAACGAAAGAAGGAGTCACACCAATCTTCGGTAAGGATGGAACTCTATATTACTTTACTGATTTCACCTCTCCAAAAGAAGGCGTAGACTCTGCGTTAGGTTACTCACTCATTGATGCAAGGACAGGGAAGTTATATTACTATAATGGAAAAGAAGTAAAAGGAATTATGGATGGTTCGGCTGCTACAGAAGTAGTGGATAATTCCTTTAAGAGAGAGAAATGGCATGGAACGATGCCAGTTATTTATAACGTGTACGGTAAACCTTCTTGGATTGTACCTGTCATTGATGACGGGGGATTAGTACGTGCGCATACTGTCATATATGCTTCTAATGCGAAAATATTTGCAACAGGTTCGACGCAAAAAGAAGCGCTTGAGAACTATAAAAATGCGCTGAGCGGAAGTGGAGATTCATTTAGACCGACTTCAAGTGGAAAAGAAGCACAAAAAGAAGGTATTGTACAACGTGTATATAAAGAAAAATCAGGTGAAAATACAATTGTATACGTACTGTTAGAAAATGAACAAAAAGTATTTATGATACCTGCGAAAAAATTCCCGTATGCTATGTTTACGGAAGTGGGAGATCCAATTCAAATCACATATTTAGATACAGGAGAGGCGATGTCTTCCGTATCTAAGTTTACAAATAGCAATTTGAAAAAGTAAAGCGATAGAATTTCTATCGCTTTTTTTTTACAATATGAAACAGGAAAATACGCTATACTTGACGTATGTTTATGTTGTAACTATAATTGTTACGATTCAGTATGTATAGGAAAGGGTGAATGGAAAAAGTGAATGGAGTTAATCAAGAAATATATAAGCCTGTAAAGACAAACAGGTTATGGATGATTCTTGTACTAGGGACACTTACAGCGATTGGGCCATTATCTATTGATATGTATTTGCCTTCTTTACCGAAATTAACGGATGATTTACAAACGGGTGCATCCCTTGCACAGCTTACGTTGACAGCTTGTTTACTGGGGTTATCAGTAGGACAATTATTTGTCGGTTCCATTAGTGATATTTACGGAAGACGTAAACCTCTTATTATTGCTCTTATTATTTATGTTGCTTCTTCTTTACTTTGTGCTGTTGCGCCATCTATTTGGACTTTAGTATTATTGCGCTTCCTACAAGGAGCTTCAGGATCAGCCGGGATTGTTATATCTCGTGCAATGGTACGTGATATGTACTCAGGTTCTGAAATGACGAAGTTTTTCTCACTGCTCATGTTAGTCAACGGAGCAGCACCTATTTTGGCGCCGATTATTGGAGGGCAATTATTACAGTTCACAACATGGCGCGGTGTCTTTATTGTTCTTGGAGCAATTAGTGTATTCATGTTAATATCGGCTACGTTTGTATTACGTGAAACATTGCCTCCGGAAGAAAGAGAGACTGGTGGTTTATCAGGAACATTAGCTACGTACGGGAAATTGTTAAAGGACCGTTTATTTATGGGATATGCATTGTCACAAGGATTAGTAACAGCGGCAATGTTTGCGTACATTTCTGGTTCACCATTTGTGTTACAAAATATATACGGGGCATCACCACAGCAGTTTAGTTTATTCTTTGCGATTAACGGTATCGGTATTATTATTGCCAGCCAAGTTACTGGTCGTTTAGCAGGAAAAGTTAGTGAGAAGATATTATTTGTTTCTGGCATCATTATTGCGGCTGTTGGTGGTCTATCTTTACTACTGACAATTGTATTAGGACTAGGTTTAATTGGTGTTTTATGCTCGTTATTCCTTGTTGTATCAAGTGTTGGGGTTGTATCAACAACTGGATTCTCGTTAGCGATGAGAAATCAAAAACAAGCTGCAGGAACAGCATCAGCTTTATTAGGTTTATTACAGTTCATTTCAGGAGCACTTGTTGCACCGTTAGTAGGTATTGGTGGAAGTAATACAGCATTGCCGATGGGTGTTGTTATTGCACTTTGTGAAGTGGGAGCCGTGTTATGTTATTTATTTATGGCGAAACGAAGTGAAAAGCAATTTGATTTGCAAAAAGGATCAAATATAGAAGTATAGGAAAATAAAAAGCGATGACATGTTGTCATTGCTTTTTATTTTTGGAATGTAAATCTAATTATTCTGTAATTTCATTGTTTTCGATTTATTGTTTGCTTATAATGGATATTGGGTCTGTCTTATATTCTGTAAAGAGTATAGGGTGGTATAGATAATAGAATGGTATCAATAATAGGGGAGGAATATTTTTTATGTTTAAAAAGGTAAGTGCAGTAACTCTTGTATCACTTTTAGCTTTATCTCCTGTTGCAGCGTTAGCGGCACCGGAAGATAATAATGTGAAGCAAGTAAATGTGGAAAAAGTAGATAAAGAAATTGAAGATGGAAATAACGATGCGAAATTAAAAGAACTAGAACAAAAGAAAGATCAGAATCAAGGAAATAAAGAAGTTTCTAAAGAAATAGAGCAGACTATAAAACCAGAAGAAAAGAAAGAATTCAAAGAATCAAAACCTAGTGTAGAAAAGAAATTGGAATCAGTAGAAGAAAATAAACAAGAGCAAAAGAAAGAGAATATAGGACAAAAAAATGTAACACCTGCAAAGCCGGTAGCACCGTCAGGACAAGTTACTAATAAACCGTTAGCGCCACCTTCTTCAAAAGTAGATGAAGAGGAAACAATAGATGTATCTAATTTTAGTGGGAACGTAGTAGGAAAAGCAAAATGGGATCCGAAAGAAAATCATTATGTATTAGATATAACAGCAACAGTAACAAATAACTCTAAGGAAAAGGCAAGTGACCTTTATATTGGTATAGCTATACCAAAGGGATTAGATGGAGATTTTGAAGATGTCCATGGAGTAGAACTTGAGGACGGTTCTGAGGCGATTGCAATTCAATTGCCAGAAATGGATGCGGGTAAAACAGTTACAAAAAATATTAAGATTCCTGTTTTAGGAAATGTAGCCGGTGAAAAAGTAAGTAAAGATATCGAATTATATTTAATTGATCATGCAAATAATGAATATGAGCCTCTTGGGAAAATTAAAGGGAGTGCTAATATTGATTTCTCAGAAATGAACAAAGATATACGTTTTGAAGGGAAAGTAAAGGCAACAACATGTGTACAGAATTTAGGGGAAAATCAATTTATACTAGATTTCTTATTAACAACTCAGAATTTAACAATTGAGGACTTAAAGGGATTTGATGTGGAAATTGATGTTCCAAAAGATATTAAATTAACAATTCCTGACCATTATAAGCAAGCAGAAATTCCTGATTATTTAAAGGATGCTTCTTTACAAGAAGGGCTTCATGAAGGGGCAATGAATCTAGATATTAAATGGAACGGAAATGTAGCGACAATCCCAGTGCAAGCAATGGAAGCAGGAGAAGGATCTGTATTATACTTCCAAATTGTTGGTGAAACGGCTAAAAATTTAAAAGATTTAAAAGTGACCTTTACTGCAAAACGTGGAGATCAAACTGTAAAGAAACAAGTAGCGATTGAAAAAGTAGAGAATAAAGACTGTAAAAAGAAAGATGATAAAAATACAGCAGGAAATAATAATGGTGAAGGAACTGGAAATAATACACCTAATACAAAAGAACCAAATTCAAATCAAGTAATCGATAAGCCAAATCAAATTACACCAACACCAGTTACACCGACACCAGTTACACCAACAAAAGTAACTCCAACACCAGTAACAGTGAGTGATAAAGCAACTTTGCCAAAAACAGGTGCTTCACAAAATGATAATTTACTTACATTAGTGGGTGTTGCTATGCTGGTGGGAAGTGTTCTCGTCCATAAACGTAGTCGTATGAATGTGAATAAATAAGAAGCGGTAAAGATACATAGTAAATTTTCCGTTTGAAAAGACCTGGTAAAGTTATTACCAGGTCTTTTCATATCTATATTTTAGTTCTTTATGTGTGCTTACTACAGTACTGTGAGGTGGCAATACAGTAAAGTAGTGCAAAAGTTACTTGCATAAAGTGACGATACTGTGACAAAAATGTATGTATATATATTACGATATCGTCTTAAGTGTTAAAAATAGAGCATTCTCGGTATAATAACAAGTAGAGATAAAAGAAACTATAATTATAAGTAGCTGTAGATAAAAGGAGAAAATGAAATGAAGAAGGTTTTGGGTATTGCTGTAATGGGAAGTATGATCCTCCTCGCGGGGTGTAATGGAAATAAAGATACGAAAGAACCACAAAAATCGCAAGAAAAGGTAGAGCAATCTACTGAACAAACAGAAGAGATGAAAGTGTATCGCGAGGTACATGAAAAGTATGATGTGAAGATGAATAAAGAAATTAATAAAGCATTACAGTTATTTGAAATTGCAAAAGAAAAGGGCGGTAAGGAAATAACTAATGCTAAATATAAAGAAGACGTGCAAAAGGTAACAACGGATATGTTAGAAGATATCGATCACATGCGCAAAGAAATTCGTGTGCCGAAGTCAAAAGAAAAAGAACATGAGTTATATGTTGGTTTCTTGAATGAATCGGAACAAGCGATGAAAAAATTACAGAAGTTAGCTAAAGAAGAAGATTCATCATTGATTCGTGATATCGAAATTAATTTCTCAACAGCATCGACATACTATAAACGTTTTCAAGAAGAAACGAAAAAATAACCTTGCGCATGCAAGGTTATTTTTTTCTCATCATCACGGTCTTCATCCGCACATACTAACACCTATCGTTCTTCATGAAATTCGGAAATGATTTGTCCGGCAATGTTATCAAAGGGAGTGTAAACAGAAGTGATATTTTTCTTTTTAATAAAGACGTTGATAACTTAATTAATCAAGCAGAAGATATTATGTTTACAGAATATCCTTTAATCCCGCTAGTATTCCAGGCAGACTCTTATTTACAAAAGTCATCTGTATTTGGGTTTAGGATCTCAATCAAGCTTACGGTATGCTAAAAAATAAAATAAAGAAGTAGGCAACTGCCTACTTCTTTATTTTATTTCTCTTTTATATTCCTTTTTCGTTCCATCAGAGAAGACAACTTCTAAATCGAATTTTTGGTAGTCTTTATCAAGTTTGAACACGTTTACTACTTGATCGATTACTTCTTGGTCAGGAGTATCTTTATCAAATTTTAACTCTTGTAGAAGTGGGCTTAATTTTGTAATAGCCTCATCTCCTGTTAATTTTACATCTGCTTTATGATCTTCGATTTTTGCTTCCATTTTCTTATCAGCTGCTACATTTTTATAATCAGCTTCGTAGTCTTTCTTTGTATCTTGATAGTCTGCCTTTAAATCGAATTTATTGAAGTTTAACTTTAAATCAGCAGGAGCTTCATTCTTTGCCTCTTCTGTAGTCTTTTTATTAGAAGTTGTGTCTTCTTTTGCAGGAGCTTTACATCCTGTTAATGCAGGTACTAGCATAAGAGCTAATAAAACTGATAGTAGAATTCTCATTATAAATTCCTCCTTATGTAAATTCGTTCTATACAAGTTTTTCCCAAAATCATGTAATTATGTATGTGTTGAAAATAAAATATTTTCTTATACCTTTGAGGGTTAATCCGCAATTTAAATCAAAACTGATTTGTATGTATATGGTAAATTGAAGCTGTGAGGAGGTACTGAAATGCATGAAGAATATAAAGAGATGATAAAAAAAGCAATCGAATATATAGAGAATCATTTAGATGAAGAGCTTACAACAGAACGAGTGGCATTCCATAGTGCAGTATCGATGTACCATTTTCATCGTATTTTTCAAAGTTATATCGGGATGAGTGTAACGGATTATATTCGAAAGAGAAGATTAACTCATGCTGCACAGGCTTTAGTGTCGACTGAAAGAGCGGTTATTGATATTGCAGTGCAATATGGTTTTTCCTCACAAGAGGCATTTACGAGGGCTTTTAAAAGAATGTTTCAATTCCCGCCAAAGAAATATCGAAAATATTTTCAATCATTTTATATTGAAAGAGAGGGTGTTTCGATGCAAAAAGGTATACCGAAAGGGTGGATATTAAGTGGAAGTCATCCTGCTGAATATGAGATGGGTTTAGATTATGAAGTTGTCCATCAAGGAAAAGTATCCGCATATATAAAGGCAAAAGAGGACGTTACGCATGGAGGATTTTCAACATTAATGCAAATGTTCCGAGCGGATAAATACATAGGTAAGAGATTACGTTTAACAGCATTTGTTAAGAGTGAGAATGTAAAAGACTGGGCAGGATTGTGGATGCGAGTAGACGGAAAAGATACTGAGCCTATTGCTATGGATAACATGCAAAATCGTCCAATAAAAAATACGAATAACTGGCAATCATACTCGGTTGTACTAGATATAAAAGAAGAGGCGCTTGGTATTGCATTTGGTGTTTTATTATCAGGAGAAGGCTGTGTATGGCTGGATAGCATTCGGTTTGATGAAGTGGATGAAAAAATTCCTGTAACGGATTTGGCAGAAAGCTTTTATGAAAAACTCTTAGAAGAACCGGTGAATCTGCAATTTGAAGAAATAGAAAAGTAATAAAGTAAGGAGAAAATATATGCTCAAATATGTAAAACTAATAAGTATTAGCTTAGTAATATCGTCGTGTATTATGGGAATCAACTATTTAATTAGTTATCTTTGGTCAGGACATATACCTTCTTTGACGTGGAAAACATATTTGATGTTTATGTTTATATTTTTTATGAGTTTTAGCTCAATACAAAAAGAAGGGAAAGAGGGTTATTGACGATAGTCTTCTTCTTATTTCTTTCATTAACACATAAATGCTTATCACTGTATTCGGGATTATTTCCCGCGATACACGCAGCGAACGGTTATTATACAATAATATTTGGTGGAGTTAGTTTAGAGGGAAATATTATTTCATTATTGTTTATTATTTTAGATACACAATTGGTAGCAGGAATCACTCTAGTTATAAAAGGAATAGCAAAGGGAAGAAGTCCTGTAGTTAAAGAAGTATAAAATAAAAAGGTATCCTTCAATTGGATACCTTTTTAGTAGAAACATGATGATTAAAATTGTATCTTATTTCTCAATTTTTGCCCATTTGAAGTTTAATTGACCGGCAAAGTCTACTTGCACAATTCCTTTCACATAAGAACGTTCTAAATAAGATTCTCCTTTTTGGTAGAGAGGAGCGATAACAGAGTCTTTAAATAATATTTTCTCTGATGCTAGTAATGCATCAAAGCGGGCTTTTTCATCACCGGCTAAAGTCGTTTTCACCTTTTCGATTGTGTCATCAAACTCTTTATTAGAGTAATGATCTAAGTTGTAAGGGTTATTCGTTGTAAACAGTTCAAGGAATGTAATTGGATCAGCGAAGTCAGGGCTCCAACCATCAATTCCAATTTCATAGTCACCTTTTAATAAGAGTGAAACTTGTTGTTTACGCGGTTGTGGTTTTATATTTACTGTTAAGCCATCTAAATTCTTTTCTAGTTGTCCTTTTAGGAACTCACCAGTTTTCTTCTCAAGGTCCCCGTCACTTGTTAATAATTCTAATGTGATCTTTTCAGAACCAAGTTCTTTTTTTGCTTTTTTCCATAATTCTTGTGCGGATTTTGTATCAACTTTTGTTAAATCACCGTTTGTAGCACGGAAGTCTTTTCCATCAGGCCCTTTTGCAAAGTTTTTTGGCACGAGACCATAGGTTGGTGTAGATCCATCATTTAATAGCGTATTTACAAAGGATTTTCGATCAATTGTTTGATCAATTGCTTGGCGTGCAGAAACGTTTTGAAGTACTTTATTTTGTTGATTCATACGTAAAAATTGTACTCCTACGTTTGGACGTTCTTTAAAGTTAGCATCCTTTTTATATTTATCAACGAAATCAGATGTTAGTTTGATACGATCTAATTGTTTAGATTCGAATAAGTTCACTTCTGTTGATTTTTCTTTTACGACGTTAAAATTGATTTCTTCCAATTTGACAGTATCTTTATCCCAGTAGGTAGGATTTTTCTTAAATTTAAAGCTTTGTTCATGCTTCCAATCACTTAGTGTAAAAGCCCCGTTGTACAAAATTGTATTATCTTCTAAAGCGTACTTATCACCTTGTGCTTTAAAGAATTCTTCGTTAATTGGTAGAAATGTTGGGAACGCCGTTAAGCTAATAAAATAAGGAACAGGACGCTCTAATTCTACTTCAAACGTATGGTCATCAACTGCTTTTACACCAAGTTGATCGGCTGGAAGTTCTTTGTTGTTAATTTGTTTTGCATTTTTAATATCAAAGAATAAAAAAGCGTATTCAGAGGCTGTTGCTGGATCAACGGCTCTTTGCCAAGCGAAGACAAAGTCTTTCGCTGTAACAGGAGTACCATTTGACCATTTGGAATCTCGTAAATGGAATGTGTATTTCGTTTTATCGCCACTTACTTCATGAGATTTTGCAACACCTGGGACAGGGTTGTTACCTTCACCAAGATTATACAAACCTTCAAATACGTTTCTCATTACTTGACCAGAATCAGTATCTGTAGCACGAGCTGTATCCATTGTTCGTATTTCAGTAGGTGAAGATAAGTTTAAAACCTGTTTACTAGGTGCCTCGTCTTTTGCATTTGCTCCGCTGGCTTCGTTTTTATAACTACCACAACCAGTTAATAAAATACTTACTCCTACAACTGATGCAATACCGGGTACAAACTTCTTTTTCATTTGATTTTCCTCCTAGATAATTAATAAGATTGGATGATGATGAGGGAAATGAAAAATAAAAAATCCCTCTTTTCTGATTGAGAAAGAGGGATTTTCATATACAAGTTATGCATCAGTATATAAACGAAGTCCCTCATTCTATCTTTCAAGCATAAAGCTTGCAGGAAGTGGCACAGTATTCAAAATGAACCTGCTGCCGAGGTTTCAAAGGGCCAGTCCCTCCACCTCTCTTGATACAATGAGTAAACAAATAAATTTTATTAATTTTTGTGTTTCTTTGATAATTCAAAATCTTACACCTTGAAGAATGAAGTGTCAATTGAATGCAATATAGTTTAAATTTTCAGTTTTTTTAATTTAAAAAAACCACTGCCTTATGCAGTGGTTTTCCTACTAGAAGTTAAAGTTATCTGGATCTGGACCAACGCGATGGTTTTCATTTAAAGCTTGAATCGCGCTCATATCATCAGCACTTAATTCAAAATCGAATATATTTGCATTTTCAATAATACGATGTTCTTTAATAGATTTAGGGATTGTTACAACTTCATTTTGTAGATCCCAGCGTAAAATGATTTGTGCAGTTGATTTATTATATTTTGTCGCGATTTCTTGTAATGCTGGGTTATCAAGGAGTTGGCCCTGCATTAATGGTGACCAAGCTTCAAGCTGAATGTTATGTTCTTTACAGAAAGTATGCAATTCTTCTTGCGTTAGACGTGGATGGTATTCTACTTGGTTAACCATTGGCTTAATCTCAGCGATTTCAAACACGTCTTGCAGATGGTGAATGTGGAAATTACTCACACCGATAGCACGAACACGGCCATCTTTATAAAGCTTTTCTAACGCTTTCCATGATTCAGTATATTTTTCTTTTACAGGCCAATGTACTAAGTATAAATCTAGATACTCAAGGCCTAATTTTTCTAATGTAGTTTCAAACGCTTGAAGTGTTGATTCATAACCTTGATCGCTATTCCATACTTTTGATGTGATAAATAATTCTTCACGTGGAACGCCTGATTCACGGATTGCTTGTCCAACGCCCTCTTCGTTTTGATAGATTGCAGCAGTATCAATGCTACGGTATCCATTTTTGATTGCTGCTTTTACAGACTCAATTACTTCTGAACCATCTTCTACTTTAAAAACACCTAAACCGAACCAAGGCATTTTTACACCATTATGCAATGTTGTATAGTCTTTTAAACTTGTTACACTCATATTATTTCCCCCTAGCTTTTTTGTTTGTTGCTTCTACTGCGTTTTGAATTGCTTCTGAAAAATTATATTCATATAAAGTTTTGAGACCTTCAGCTGTGGAACCGCCTGGTGTTGTTACTTGTTCGCGGAGGTTAGCTGGATCTTGCGTCTGTTCAAGCATAGAAGCAGAGCCAGAAATCATTTGAATGACAAGGTGTTTTGCGGTTGCTTCATCGACTCCATAACTTTTTGTTGCTTCAATCAAGCTTTCAGCAAAGTAATAAAGGAAGGCTGGTGCACTTCCAGTAACTGCAGTAAGCTGATGAATTTCTTCCTCGGTGCAAAGTTGTGAAGTACCAATGCCTCTTAAAAGCAGTTGCAGGGTGTCTTGATGCATCTCGTTTACTGATTGTCCCATTGTATATAAGGAGATAGACTTACCAATTTCAGCAGCTGTATTTGGCATAATCCAAGCAACAGGTGTGCCCCCGGGAAGTCTTTCTTCTAAATAAGATGGTCCGATTCCGGCAGCTACTGTTACGACAAATTGGTTGGTTAGAAGAGGAGATAACTCCTTTAATAACTGTTCATGTGCAGCAGGTGGCATCGCTAAAACAATCGTATCAACAGATGCAATATGCTGCTTCCAATCTGTTGTAGTAGACACATTATATTGCCCTTGTAATTGTTCTAGTTTTTCTACGTTGCTTCGGTTGGAAACGATAATCTCTTCGATGTATTCTCTGCTTGTTTTCAGTAATCCGGAAAATATAGCTTCTGCCATACGACCGGCACCAATAAATAAAATTCGATGTTTATTTTGCATATCCTTTATTCCTTTCTAGTGGAGATATGTTATAAAAAACGATACCATCTTTAAGAGAATTTTGTAAAAAGAAAAGGCTTATAGTGAAAAGAATGAAATTGGAGGGAGGAGGATTGATACAAAAAGGTTATAAATATTATTATATTTGAAAAATAGTTGTAATTAAAAAATCCCTGAAGTAGTTATACTTCAGGGATTAATAGCATATAAGTCTATGCTTTCGTCATACCAAGCAATACGGCGCCGCCGATAATTAGAACACTACCTAGTGCAATAAAGATCAATTGGCGTTTTGTTTTCTTTTCACCTAAGAAGACAATCGCACCGAATGTTGAGATAATGATACCAGTTTGAGATAATGGGAAGCTTGTTGCGACTCCGACACGTGGTAGTGAAAGAAGTAAGAATAAGTTTCCTGTTCCCCATAGTAAACCAGATAAAGCATTACGAATGGCATATTTGTTAAATGGTTTATGTTTAGATGTCAGTACAACTGCTCCAACGAACATACCAACTGCCTGCGGTAAAATAGCAGACCAACCATCGATATTGTACCAACGAATAATAATTACATATACAAGATAGCCGAAAGTAGAAACAATTAAAGTAAGAAGTCCTTTTTTCAATTGTCCTGGTGGCTGTGCATTTTCTTTATCATCTAATGAAGTGAATACAACACCAACTACAATTAATAGGATTGCAATCGTTCCCATAATGATCGTTGTAGTAGTAGTCCACTCATGAAAAGCGATAACCCCAAAGATAGAAGTTGCAACAAGTTGCATACCAGTAGAAATAGTTACAGTAGTTGAAACACCTAACTTTTCAACTGTTTTTAATTGGTTTACTTGTCCTAAAGCCCAGAATAAACCTGAAATAAAACCAACAATCAAGATTGTCATTGTTAAAGCTGGTTGAGTAAATACATACATAACTGTTGCGAAGAATAGAGCACCGATTGTCATACCTACCGTTTGGCTATATGCACCACCGCCCATTTTTACGCTTACTAATAAGATGTTTCCCCATGCAATTGCAGGAAGAAGCGCTAATAAAATGTCCATTACAAGACTCCCTTCGTTTTGCTATACCAATATAATTACATATCGTTCTAACGATCGGTAATGCCCCACTAATAGAGTAGAAGATTACCGATCGCTAAAACAGGATGAAGAACTTACGATATAAATGCGTTTTCATTTCTTCATCTTTTCAAACACCTCCATATAATAACAGGAAATTGACTGTTTTAGAAAGTGAATTCAAATAAAATGTATATTTAAATAAAAAGTAAAATTCAGTTATTAATCAAACCATTTTATTTTTCGGGAAATAAAAAAAGCAGCTTTTGTCGAAAGCTGCTTTAGGAAGTGGTAATTCGTTTATTAATGAGTTGAATACATAATAAAAATAGAAGTGACATGCTAATCGTTATGATGACAAGGGTCCAAGCGAGTTGCATATTACTTGCATCGATAGCCATGTAAATGGCGGTTGGGATTGTCTGTGTTTTCCCAGGAATGTTTCCGGCAAACATGAGTGTAGCACCAAATTCTCCTAGTGCACGAACAAAGCTTAAAATCATACCGCTTAGTAGTGCAGGAAATGCAAGCGGAAGTGTAACGTGTAGAAAAACTTGATATTCACTTGCGCCAAGGTCGCGAGCACCGTCCTCAATTTGCATATTTGCGACAGAGAATCCTGTTTTCGCTGATTGATACATAAGAGGAAATGCTACGACTGTAGAAGCAATGATAGCAGCAGTAGATGTAAACATAATAGACTGCTGAAATAATGATTCAATCCACATTCCAATCGGACTGTTATTTCCAAAAATGATAATGAGAAAAAAGCCGATAACAGTTGGTGGAAGCACCATTGGTAATAAGAAAATAGTTTCTAGTAGTACTTTATATCGCCACGAGGATCGCGCTAATGTTCGTCCAATAATCGTTCCCAAAATCGTAACGATAATGGTGGCGCACGCAGCTACTCGCAAAGATAGAAAGACAGGTGACAAAATTGTATCAAAGCTCATAGCAATTATGGCAGGATTGTAAATCCATATTTCTTAAAGATAGATTGTGCATCTTTTGACTGTAAATACTCATAAAACGAAGTCGCCTCTTTCTTATGCTTTGATTCTTTTATAACGCCTAAAGGATAGTGGATTGGCCCATGAGAAGTAGCTGCTGCCGTCTCACCAATCTTTACTTTATCCGAAATGAGGGCATCTGTTTTGTACACAATACCAGCATCGACATTACCTGTTTCTACATATGTTAACACTTGGCGAACATCTTTTGTAAATACGATTTTATTTTGAACGTCATTCCAAAGATTTTCATGTGTAAGAGAAGCCTTTGCATATTTTCCAGCAGGCACAGATTCAGGTGTACCAAGTGCGATCTTTTTGATTTTCTCATCTTTTAAGTCTTGAAATTTTGTAAGAGAACTATCTTTTGGAACGACTAGAACTAGTTCGTTTCCAAGAAGGTTTTTTCCTTCTTTTTCATCAATGAAGCCTTTTTTAACAAGGGTTTGGAATTTATCTTCTGCTGCAGAGAAGAATAAATCAGCAGGAGCACCTTGTTCAATTTGTTGTTGAAGTGCCCCAGAAGCACCAAAGTTAAAAGAAAGTTTAATATTTGGCTCTTTCTCTTTATATTGTTTTTCAATTTCTTTTAATGCATCTTGTAAGCTTGCAGCAGCTGATATAGTCAGTTCGACTGTTTTTTCCTCTTTAGCAACTGACTTCTCTTTCTTTTCTTCGCTTGTACAAGCAGCACTAAATATAAGAAGGGAAGAAAGTATAAGTGCCCCAATGAATCGTAATGTGAATTTGTTCATAAAAAAATCCCCTTTCATGTACTATGTTAATTATAACTAATTATATCTAAATATAAATAGTTATAATTGAATATAATTAGAAATATGTAATTCTACTTAAAAGCTAGGAGAAATATTCTTTTCTTTGTTACAATGAAGGGAGAAAGTGAGGAATCGTCTATGGATCATCATTCCTACACAACGGAAGAAGTAGCAAAGCGATTAAAAGTATCAAAATTAACTGTATACGACTTAATTAAAAAGGGAGAATTGCCTTCTTATAGAGTTGGAAGACAGATGCGCATTGATGCAGTAGATTTAGAACAATATATAAAACAAATGAAAACAGGGAAGATACAAGTTACTCCTGTAAAAAACGATGGTAGTAGTATCTCGAATACGTGTATTATTAGCGGACAAGAACTAACGTTAGATATGTTAGCAAAACGTATAGAAAAGCGTCTGCCAAGTTCTAATGTGTTACGGGCATACCAAGGTAGCTTAACGAGTTTAGTGAAAATGTATCAAGGTGAAGGTAGTATCGTTAGTTTGCACTTGTTTGACGGGGAAACGGGTACATATAATGTTCCTTACGTAAAACGTATTTTAGTGGGACAACCATGTATTATGATCAATTTACTAGCGAGAAACGTAGGGTTTTATGTCCAAAAAGGAAATCCAAAGAAAATAAAGACATGGGCTGACATATCTCAATCCTCTGTAAGATTTGTAAATCGAGAAAGAGGCTCTGGCATTAGAGTGCTAGTGGATGAGCAATTACGAATCCAAAAATTAAATAAAGATGATATTAGCGGATATGAATGGGAAGAATCGAATCACCTCGGCGTTGCCACGCAAGTTGCGAATGGGAAAGCAGATGTTGGGGTAGGATCAGAAAAGTTTTCACAAATTGTAAATGTAGACTTTATTCCGATAATGGAAGAACAGTATGATTTAGTAATATTGAAGAATAAAGAAAACGAGGAACTTATTGAGGCTATAAAAGAAATCCTGCAATCGGAAGATTTTCATAATGAATTGAAAGCAATTGGTGGATATGATATGACGAAAACGGGTCGAATTATATACGAAACAAATTAAAAAGCTGCTTGTCTATAAGACGAGCAGCTTTTTCTATATATAAAGGGGTTTGGGGAACAAAGTATTAAACAAGACTTTGAGCAAGTGTATAAATGAAAGCTGTAAGAAGAGTCGCTCCACTTGCAAGTCCGAAAAAGTCTGATTTGTTGAATGTAATGTTGTTCATCATGATCTCTCCTTATTTGTTTAATGTAGTTGCAACGGCTTTTGCATCGACAAGTGCGGATAGCACCATGCCCATTGTATTTAAAAATTTGTTTGATTTCATGTTGTTCATCATGCGTATCCGCTCCTTTTCGAATTGTTGTTGCCCTGCTTATGTCTTAATTATAGGAAATATGGTCACCTGCAACTATCGAATTAGCTTACGAAAGACTTACACTTTTGTAAGAAAAAAAGACATTCATGTAAGAATGTCCTTCACAGCATATTGATATGATGGTGCTCTTTAATTGTTTTTAAAAAGCTTTGCATCGAATTGGTCATATAACTATCTTTACGGCGTATGAAAACTGTTGAAATACTGCCGTATTTTTCGGGAATTGGATGGCAGTGTACTTTGCCTGCTGCAGAAAGATGTTGTACCGCAGACTGGGGGACGAGTGTAATCCCAAGACCGAGTGCTACACTATTTAATATAGTTTCTAATATGTTAAATTCCATAATTCTTTTTGGTAGTAAACCTTCATCTTTAAGCCATCGTTCTAGTTTGGAACGGTATCCACATCCTTGATTAAAAACGAGTAGGGGCGTCGTTGTAAATTCTTCTATATGAAAAGCTTTATTTTGTGTCACAAGCATTAATTTTTCTGTACTAACATCGTACTGTTCAATAAGTGGATGTTTAATAGGACCTGATATAAAAGCACCATCCAATTGATGATCAAGCACTTCTCTAATAAGTTCTTCTGTTAGACCAGCTTGTAATGATAAATCGACATGGGGATAACTTTTGTAGTAAGAAGACAAAATGGTAGGTAATGTGCTTACTGTTTCGACTGTGCCGATTTTTAATATACCAGAGGGTGTTTCACTATCTAAAAATACTTGTTTTAGTTCTTCAACGTCCTGCAAAATTTTATTGACGTAAACAAGCATTTTTCTGCCTTCAGCTGTTAAAGTCATGCCTCGTTTATGACGATAAAAGAGCGGTGTTTTTAGCTCATTCTCTAATTGTTTAATACGTGTTGTTACATTAGATTGTACGTAATTTAATTCCTTGGCTGCGCCGCTTACACTACCGCGGTCGGCAACGCTTTGGAAGATTTGTAAGTCTCTTAATTCCATTTTATGCTCCCCCTTGATGTTAACTATCATTATAAGTGATAGTTAACATCATTTTGAATCATTTTACGTGATATATTTTTTCTTTTACAATTCTCTTTGTGCAAATAGAAAGAAGCGGGGGATTGTAGTGAGAAGAAGTCAAATGATAATAGGAGCTTTGGCATGTTTAATCGCAAGTATGTCATGGGGAGCAATGTTTCCAGTTGCTGATCATGCGCTAGAATACATAGATCCATTTTATTTTTCACTTATTCGCTATGGAGCGGTGGCGATAGTACTGGTTGTATTATTGTTAATGAAAGAAGGAAAACAGGCATTTCGTTTAGAAGGAAGAGGAAAGTTACTCGTCTTTTTTGGAACAATGGCGTTTACTGTATATAATGTACTCGTATTTTTAGGTCAAATGCTAATGGGGAAATCAGGTGTAATGGTAGCATCCATTATGGAAGCACTTATGCCGATGATTTCTATTTGTATTTTATGGGGATATAAGCATGTAAAACCGAAAAAGTATATGATAACGAGCATGATTATCGCTTTTGTAGGAGCGGTGTTTGTTATTACGAAAGGTGATATGAGCTTCTTTTTAACATTGAAAGATAACATGTTTTCGTTAGCATTTATATTTGTTGGAGTTGTAGGTTGGGTTATTTATACGATGGGTGGTCAAACGTGTAGCGATTGGTCAACATTACGCTATTCTACGTTGACGTGTGTATTCGGTACGACTGTTACAGGAATTATAACGGTAATTATTACGGCGCTTGGATATGTTTCGGTTCCGAATATGGAAACGATTTCTATTGTGAAATATGATTTATTATTTATGATGACATTACCAGGTATCGTAGCGTTACTTGCTTGGAATTATGGTGTAAAAATTTTATCATCCATTAATGGTATTTTATTTATTAACTTTGTACCCATTACGACTTTAGTGATTATGATGATGCAAGGATATCAAATCACAACATTTGATATTGCAGGAACTTTACTTGTTATTGCAGCACTTATTCGCAATAACGTTTGTCAGAGAAAAGAAGAAAATATAAATAAACGAGTTTTACAAGAGGAGCAATTACGTCAAGCTGTTTAATAGGCAATTGGAGGATTTCACATGTTAGAAAGTTTATTGTTTTTCTTCGCGGTCGGGGTTGCCTGTGAGCTGGCAGCGATTAATCGGAATGGTCGTAAGAATATAAAACAACAAGCTGAGCTAATACAGCTTTTGAAAGAATTAAAAGAAAGAAAAATTTAAAAAGACGACCGGGCATAGACGGTCGTCTTTTTCTATATAAAGGGGAAAGGGGACACAAAGTTATACAAGCGTAGCAGCGTAAATGAAAGCAGTAAGAAGAATTGAGCCGCTAGCTAGTCCTAAAAAATCTAATTTGTTAAAAGGGATGTGATTCATAATACATTCTCCTTACTTATTTAATGTAGAAGCAACAGATTTTGCATCGATAAGAGCGGAAAATACCATGCTCATTGTAGTTAAGAAATTGTTCGTTTTCATTGTGTTCATCATATAGATCCGCTCCTTTTCGAGTAGTTGTTGCCCTGTTTCTAACTTAATTGTATGAAATATTGCGGATAGTTACTATCGAATTAGCTTACAAGAAAATTACATTTTTGTAAGAATTGAAATTTAACAATAAATACTTATTTTTATTACCAACTCCTAAAACTTAGTGTTATAATCATTGTAAGAAAATGATTATACTTCGGATATTCAGAAAGGGACGAAACAAATGTATAAACCAATTACATTTTTGTTGAAATATATATTTAAAACAGCTGGGAAAGTAGAGGTACAAGGGAGAGAGAAATTACCGGAAGGTGGCCCTTACGTTGTTGCGTGTACACATACAAGTTTTATGGATGTTTTAATGTTGGCGACGGGGATGTATCCAACCCAAATTCATTACATGGCTAAAAAAGAATTGTTTGAAGGGAAATTCAAAAATTGGTTCTTTAAAAATGTAAATGCATTCCCGGTAGATCGTGCGAATCCAGGACCAAGTACATTAAAAATACCATCGCGTTTATTAAAAGAGGGAAAAGTAGTAGGGATTTTTCCGAGCGGAACGAGATCGACAGAAGACGTTTCATTAAAAGCTGGGGCCGTTACGATTGCACTGCGTTCTAACGTTCCATTAGTGCCGGCAGCTTATATTGGTCCATCAAGTGTAAAAGAATTAATGAAAGGGAAAAGGGCGCGATTAATTTTTGGAGATCCGATTCAAATTGATGTGGGAGAACAAATAGATCGAAAAACGGCTATGAAAATGATGACAGATCAATTAAATGAAAAGTTTGAGGAGTTAAAGGTAACTTTGCAATCAAATTAAAAGTGAGAAAAGACGACCGGGCATAGACGGTCGTCTTTTTCTATATAAAGGGGAAAGGGGACACAAAGTTATACAAGCGTAGCAGCGTAAATAAAAGCAGTAAGAAGAATTGAGCCGCTAGCTAGTCCTAAAAAATCTAATTTGTTAAAAGTGATGTGATTCATAATACAGTCTCCTTACTTATTTAATGTAGAAGCAACAGATTTTGCATCGATAAGAGCGGAAAATACCATGCCCATTGTAGTTAAGAAATTGTTTGATTTCATTGTGTTCATCATATCGATCCGCTCCTTTTCGAATAGTTGTTGCCCTGTTTCTGACTTAATTGTATGAAATATTGCGGATAGTTACTATCGAATTAGCTTACAGGAAAATTACACTTTTGTAAGAAAAACGAATGAAGGTGTAATATGGTAGGGATATTTGAGAAGGATAATTTTACGCTATGTTATCAACATGGAATTTTTGCTGCCACTACTAGACGTCTCCTTTTTTACGGGAAATTTCCATACTATCCTGCAACATTTAAAGATTACTCATATTTGCATATAGATGACATAGATTTCCGTCCGTGTTTCGAGTTTACTTGTAATCATGAAACCGTTCGAGCTAAGTATATTCAGAGAGGGAATGTAGAGCAGTTTGTTCGTACGATTAGAGCGAATATGAATAATTAATCAACCCTCTGTTTAAACATAATGTCATGGTCAATATGAGAAAAAATGCGGAATAAAAACCACTTCTATACCTCTAGGAGATAGTGATACAATGTCAAATGGGGGGAGGTATGAACTATGGTTAATCAACGTATAAAGGAAATAACATTAATTACAATTGGTTCATTATTATTCGCAATCGGTATTAATTACTTTGCAATTCCAAACCGTTTATCAGAAGGTGGAATTATTGGTTTAACGGTTGTTACTTATTATTTATTTGATTGGTCGCCGGGGATTGTGAACTTTGTTTTAAATGCAATTTTATTGGCTGTAGGTTATAAATTTTTTGATAAGAAAACGATGGTTTATACAATTTTAGGGATTGTAGAAACATCTTTGTTTTTATATGTTACAGAACACATTGAGTATCATGTAAATAGTGATACATTATTAGCAGCTTTATTTGCTGGTGTATTTGTAGGTGTTGGATTAGGTTGTATGTTCAAAGCTGGAGGTACATCAGGAGGATCGGCAATTTTAGCTCGGTTAGCAAATCAATATTTAGGTTGGAGTGTAGGTAAGGGTGTACTTATTATTGATATTGTTGTAATTGCTGGTTCTGTATTTATAATAGGACAAGAAAAAGCAATGTATACACTTGTTGCTGTATTCATCGGAGCGAAAGTGATTGATTTCATTGTAGAAGGAATGGATACAAAAACGGCTGTTACGATTATCTCGAATCAACCAGACTTAATTCGTGAAGCTATTACGAAAAGCATGACACGCGGCGTTACTGTATTGGAAGGGCGCGGTGGATATACTGGTAAGAATAAAGAAGTATTATATGTAGTTATAAATAAACAAGAACTTGTTAGGTTAAAACAAGTTATTAGCCGAGTAGATGAAGATGCCTTCGTAGTTATTCACGATGTGCGCGATGTACTTGGCGGTGGCTTTAAAGCAAGCTAAAAGATGAACGGGTAAATTCGTTCATCTTTTTTTATGCTTACAAAAATGTAAGGGTAATGTAATGGGATTGAATGGTAGATTTCATTCCTCCTTTTTAAAATGGATGTATAGATATCCTGCAGAGGAGGAAGGTTTATTATGAAGAAAAAAATGATTGCTACTGTAATAGCAATAGTCGCAATAGTAGTAGTGTTACTGCCTACGAAACTTGGTCCGGTTATCGATAAATATAATCCACTTTATAAGACGAAAGAATACTATACGATTGTGAATACGATTGGTCAGCATGTCGGTGATGAATGGTATGAATATGAATTTATTGCATTTGATGAACGTGGAAAAGAGCAAAAAATAAAGAAAACGGTTAAACATATGTTAAAGAGAGATGAAGCATTAAAGGTGTTCGCAAAAGGACGTTACGGTGAGTCGATTGAAGAGATTGAGGCTACGAGTATTCCTATAAATGCTAAAAGTAAGCTTTTGGCGATACGATAGCAAAAATATACCCCCATCTATTTTTTGTCGAAAGTAAAAATACTAGGATGGGGTATATTTTTAACGTATAAGAAATGCCCTAGTCCATAGGAACTAGGGCATTTCTTTATATAAAGGGGAAGGGGACACATTGTAGTAGTATAAATGAAAGATATAAGAAGAGTAGACTACTAGCAATGTAATTTGGTTATGTGAGTGCTCTTCTTATTTTGCTTGCTTTCTAACCTTATTGTACGAAACATATGTAAGAAGGACTATCGAATTACATTACACATATCTTACAAATATGTAAGCATCCTGTAATGTAATTCGATAGTTAGATAGTAGTAAACTGAATATAATGCAAATATAAAGTTTTAATTTTTTACTTTCTGATTTGTAATGTTACTGAAGAACGAAAAACCAACTAACTTTGAATAGCCCTCATCTTAGCTTAAGATGGGGCTATTTTTTTTACCTTACAACATTGTAAGGTTTACGTAAGTTAATTCGATAGTAATTTTGTCATATTTTTTGCATAATAGATACAAATAGATAAAATAATTAGGGATCTAGTAAGAAGGGAGAAAAGTGGGATGCGTAAAGAAGAAGTAGTGAAGTTTCCAATTAAAGATTTCTGTAGCTACTTTACTGTTGCCGTAGTGTGTATTGGATTATTTGATATCATAACAAACTTAGTTGTTAAATAATATAGATGATAAAACAAGAAGGGAGCCCCTTTCTTGTTTTTTTTATGGGGGAATAAAGATGAAATGGATTGATAGTCATATACATGTTGATCAATATGGGAATGAAGAGAAAAGTAGATTACTTATAGATGTGGAAAACAGTAAAGAGATACAAGGGCTTATTGCAGTATCAATGAATAATCAATCATGTCGAGAAACGCTATCTTTAGCAAAACAATATCCTTTTATATATCCAGCTCTAGGTTTTCATCCAGAGCAACCGGTTTATAAAGAAGAATGCGAGCAGATTTATCAACTCATTGAAGAGCATGCTGAGGAAATCGTTGCAATCGGTGAAGTGGGCTTGCCGTATTATTTAAGGAAAGAAGACAGAAATATTGCTATTAATCCATACATAGCGGTTTTAAAAAAGTTTGTTGAACTCGCTAGTAAATATGATTTACCAATTGTATTACACGCAGTGTATGAAGATGCGGATATTGTATGTGATTTGCTTGAAGAATATAAAGTTTCACGTGCACATTTTCATTGGTTCAAAGGAAGTGAAGAGACAATGAAACGGATGATGAGGAACGGTTACTATATTTCAATTACACCGGATGTTTTGCATAAGGAGAAAATTAGAAAAATCGTTTCGTATTATCCGCTTGAATATATGATGGTAGAAACAGATGGGCCGTGGGAATTTCAAGAGGGTGTTATGACGCATCCTAGAATGATTAAAGAGGTATTAAAGGAAATTAGTATTATAAAAAACATACCTGTTGATAAGGTTACAGAAACAATATATGGAAATACCATTCGATTTTATTTGAAAGGATAGGAGAGTTGCTCTTATCCTTTTTATTATGGATATTTTTTCTATTATTTTCTATAATTTATCATGTGTTCAATTTAATGAAGGAAGTAGGGAAGATAATGGGGAGAGCATATAAAAAGATAGCTATTACGATTATGGCCGGGGCGCTTTCACTTGCAGCGTTTGGGTGTGAAGCAGAAAAAAAGGTTGCAAATACAGATGTAGCACAAGAAAAAAAGGAAGAACAAATTGACCCAGTAGTTGAAAAACAGATGAAAGAAAATGAGAAAAATGGGAATACGGTTGGAAACAGTTCTAATAATGGGAAGATGGCAGAAAGCAATGGATGGATTTACTATGCGGTGGATGGTGATAAAGATACAGGAGGCATTTATCGTACGAAAGATCAATTTCAGACTTCAGAGCTTGTAGTGAAAGGTGTAAATGCTTCTTACATAAATATAAAAAACAAATCTTTATACTTTATTCATACGGATGAAGAGAAGAATGCGGGATTATCTTCTTTAATGAAGTATGATGTATCTAGCAAAAAGCTAGATACGTTAAAAGCAGGTACAAATTATGTTTATGTAAAAGATCAAACTTTATTTTATCCGAAAAAGTATTCTGAGCATGGTGGTTTTGATATTGTAGGGATTGTAAAAATGGATTTAAAAACGGGACAGGAAGAAGAAGCGGCGTTTAAAAATTCTGGTTGGTCTCGAACAATAGACGATAGTATTTTACATTGGAACAAAAATCGTGGAACACAGGTAACAAAAGATAATAAAACTTGGTCAAAAGAAGGTTATGCAACAATATCTAGCGCTACTTATAATAATGAAAAATTATATGCTGTTGTTGATTTTTCATTGCCTTTTGAAACAAATCAGGCTGAGCACGGTATATATGAGATAGACACGCAACAAAACAAGGAAAAGTTATTGGTAAAGGATGCCTTACAGATGAATATGAAAGGCGATACTTTTTATTACTTGAAAAATGATGGAGTGTATAAGAAGAAACTTAATGGTGGAAATGAAAAGTTAATTTATAATAAAGCGGTCGAACCAACTAAATCCTATTTATATTTTGCAGCAGGAGATATGTATCTCTATACGGATAATGGAACTATTTTAAATTTGGATACAAAGAAATCAAATGAAGCAAAAGATAAGAAGCTAGCTGATGACGTTTTGTTAAATAAAGTATTACATGCGCAAAAGGAACTTACTAATATTCAAATTTCTGTACTAACAGGAAGTCCAAAACGGATAGGGAATTTTTCATATGGGGAATTAGTAAACCCTGCTTATAATACGAAGGCTGCTTTAGAGACTACATTGTCTACATATTTCTCAAAAACATTTATAGCAGAATATATGAAGAGTGAGTATATTAAAGAATTAAATGGAAAGATGCACTATGTCATGGGGGATCCAGGAGCGAGAGCTGGGACTAAATACACAAAGATTATTTCTGCTCAGTTACAGGATGGTAAGATAAAAGCACAGGTAGAAACGTATAATGATTATGATAATGCAACGGAAAAGGTAGAAATTGAATTTATTTATGAGAATGACCAATGGGTTGTTAATAAAATGCCACGTTTTGATTTAGGTTAAAAAAACACCAAGCATCTCGCTTGGTGTTTTTTATGATTCTAATTTTTTCGCACGTCTTAATAATAAAAGAAAAACAATGATAAAGAATCCAAGTATAAGAAAGAACCCATATTGTTTTATATAATCAATTACGTCATTTGCACTTGTTGGTTTTTCAACGTGAATGCCGTCTTTATTAGTAGTAATATGAATATCTTTCATTTTTACTTCATTCGTCTCTTTTTTTAAATCAATCCATTCTATGTTTGGAATGCTTTCCAGATCTTTTAACACTTCTTTTAATGGTTCCACCCCTAAGTAAGGATGATAGAATGCACCGATAATGCCGTCAGATAGTTTTGCAACAGATACAGCACGTTCCTTCATCTTTGCAACAGCTTGTGGCTTATCTTCTTCAATAAAGCCAACTGTTTCAGGCATTAATTTCATTCCGTGTAAAAATGATGGTGTACTTGTATAAAATGGTGAGTGCATGGATTGCCAAGTTGTATCATTTAACTGTAGTTGTCCTACATAAGTTGAAAAGTACCTTGATAATATTTCATATCCTTTTTGAGACATCGTGTAATGAGGTGCTTCAAACGCGACAGGATAAAGTTTAGCATCTACAAGTTCTGTAATCCCTTTTTCGATATGATCCGTTGTATATTTTTCTTCAAACTCTTCCCCGTTTTTTACATATTGTTTATATGCTTCTGTATTGGGGAAATCATCCTTTGTTTTTGGTTTTTCATGATTAGGTTGGCGAATTGGTTGATCTGTTTTTACGTCCCAAAACTCAAAGCCTTCTCCAGTTTCACTGTCATAGAATTGGTGAGTATAGCCATGCATAATAATTGCTGCACCGTCATCTTGCATAGAGCGTAAAAGATTGACTAGTTCTGGTTTATCTTTTAAATGTATCGTTTCTCCTGTGTTTGGATCTTTATATACGGGAATAACTGTAATCATATAAGGAATTTTTTTCTCCTTTAATAATTCAGCAATGTCCTGTAAGTGTTTTAGATTTGCAGCCGGATGAACATCTTCAAGACGTAAATAAGCTGCAGTTTTATTTGTCGTAGGCTTTTGCCCGAAGTAAGAGAATAACATTTCACCGACATAATGAGAAATCCAATCAAAGAGATTTGGAGTTGCAACGTAATAAGATGTATCGTTTTGAACAATTAATGGATTCGTGTTATTAGAGCTTAAAGCATTAGCAAGAATGGTTCCGTTCGTATCAAACGATTGAATTAATCGTTCCTCTTCTAAGGTGTTTTTTAGCTTCTTGCTTGGATATTCAATTGTGTTAACTCGTACATCATCGCTTTTCAATGTAATGAAAGAAAAACGATTAGATAGTTGTTCGACATTTTGCCCTAACACTAAGACGGGACCTGAGAATTTTTCTAGAAATTGTTTTGTTTCATCAGAAAACTCTTCTTTTTTTTCACCGATATAAACAATATGTGTATAAGAAGATGCGCTAGTAATTGTAGTTGCCTCTTTCAAGCTTTTCACAGTTATATCATTTGTAAAATGTCCTAACTGAGTATTAAGGATTTGGACGTTATTTGAAACCTTATCGTCTGTTGTACTATATAGGACAAGTACTTTTGGCTTTGATGATGTTTGTGCAGAGGCATGTATAGGAATGAGTAGTACAATACTGAATAAGAGTAGTATGCATTTTTTCATTTTGTGTGCTCCTAGTCTATATATGGAACTCAATTTACAATTATATACAAAAAATAAACTGTAGTCCATTTAAGTTACATTTTTACACGTATTTACCAGATGTTTTTTCATAAAATCGGTCTAAAGCATGATGATAACATATATGGTTATTTGCTATGATGAAAGGATAAGAGAATGATAGAGTGTAGGTAATGGTAAAGGGAAGAAGGCTGAAAGGGGACAAATTTCAGCGAAGAAAGAGGTAGAGATAGTGAAGAAATTCTTTGTAGGATTTTTAGTTGTTCTTGGAGTATATTTATATTTCCAAGGAAAGTCTGAAGGAATGGATAAGCTAGTGAATGAGACAAGTTATGTTGATTCAGAGGAAGCAAAGCAGATGAAACAAATCATTATAGAGGAAGCAAAGAAAGTAAATCTTCCAGAATGGATACCTCTTACAATTGCCGAACATGAAAGTCGGTTAAATCCAAGAAGTGTTGGAGATAATGGAACTTCATTCGGATTGTTTCAATTACACCGTGGCGGTGGGCTTGCACCAGATCATTTAACTGATGAAGAGTTGAAAGACCCACGTACGAATACACAAATTGCAATGCCGTATTTGGTGAAGGGATATAAGCGTGGGATGGAAAAAGGTTTGACTGATTTTGCATTACTGAAATATGTAGCGAATACATCGGGGTGGCCAGGGAATTTAGGGCCAGAGTGGACGGATAATAACATGAAGTATAACGTTGGATTAGAGGACGTATACTATCGAAATAAAGGTGTAGTAAAGTAAAGCTTTAATTAGTGGGGGAGTTTTACGACCCTAAAATAGTGGAAAAACAGAGTAGGTTTTTGATACCTACTCTGTTTTTTTATGGAGAATTTCATCTTCTTGTCTCGTGAAATACTGCGCTAGTTGTATTTTTATATCCTCTAGTTTTGTAGAAACTTGCGGTATTTTATATCCTACATACAATGGTGAAACGACAAACCTAGGAACAACTTTACAAATGATTTTCCCATTTAAATGATAGAAGAATAAGTTATAACTGCTACACCCTTTATGGAAATCTGTCAGTATGTAACGTACAGTTTGCTGAATGTAATTTGCCATTTCATCTATATATGCAATATCATCAATGATTATGTTAAATTCAGTAAATCCGATAATAGGACGCTCGGAAATATTTAGTTCAATGCGTTCGTTTTTTTGAACAATTACCCCTTGAAAATTTTCTTCTTCAATATTTTCGAGATAATCTACATGTTTCATTCCGATAATTTGCATGTGTGCATGATGCAAACTTCCACCTGAAAATGGACCGTGATTTTTGTATAGAATCACAGATGCAAACTCTTTGTTGTTCTGTAAGTGTAACCAATGTTGAATGGAAAAATGCATGAGTCTTCTCATATGTTCTTCTGTATATGTTGCAATATGATCTTTACAGTTATCAGTTTCAATTAACACCGTTTGAAAAGTATCTTTCAATGTAGGGAATTTATTTTTTAGCCAAATAATAGAATTCTCAGTTGCTAAAATATCCGTTAAATTCTCTCTGTCGCAAAATGGACATGCAGTGCCCCTATTCCGAATACTTTCCGGTTTTTGTTTACCGATATCGTTTAAAAAATATAGTTGTTGTGTATCCATTTGTATATATGCCCCTTTAAAATATGTGTAAAAAATCCCGCTTAATACATTCGGGAAAAGAGGACGGAAATCCTTTAAGGCAATAGGAAAAAATAAAAGACAAGATATCCTCATTATGGTAGGGTACCTTGTCTTTTATTTTTTCTTTAATAGTGTGTATGGATAATACAGAGTATTTTTATCGTGCTTCTTTTTTCTATTTTTCATTGTGTATAAGGCAATTGCCGTACTTGCGATTACAATAATGGCTTTCTTCATATTCATATACCCCTTTTTATTGTTGGTTTAATTCATGGCTAACTGCTTTTGCATCGACTAAAGCGTGTAAAACCATTTTTACCATGTTCATCATATTTCTTCACTCCTTTTTATAGTTCATTTAGTTCTTTTACAACTGCTTGTCCGTTCACTAATACCTCAAAGATTGCTTTTAAGATTTCTTTCATCATGCTTGTTGCCTCCTTTTGCTTTTCTCTCTTGTTTACATCTTTATTGTATAGGGAGGCATCTTTTCGTACTATCGCTTTCCATTACGTGAACATAACAGTTTTGTAAGATTTGGTGTCACTTATTGAAATGTTTAGTCTATCTTCATTATTTTCAGAAAAATGACTATTCAAACATGAAATGGGAAAGTATAATAAAGAAGTAAGTATTAAATTCCGTACGAAAGGGGTGAATGAGATGAAACGTTCTTTAGCTGCACGTGCCAAATTTTTAGATTTTATCTATTTTTGTCGTGCGATTTTTCATGATGTAGTTGTTAACGGGATACGTATGCCCTTTTTTAACAATTGCATAGTGACTATTGAACGATAGAAATCTCTTCACCCATTTTTGATAAACGTGTGAAAAGGGAGCTATTTGGCTTCCTTTTTCTATGCCGAAAACCATGGGGAATGTTTCTTTCCCATGGTTTTTTATATTGAAAGGAGTACGGAAAATGACAATTTGTAGCGTAAATAATGTAACGAAATCTTTTGGTGGAAACATCATATTTGAAAATATATCGCTTGAAATAAAGAATGGTGAACGTGTCGGGTTAGTTGGTCGTAATGGTAGTGGGAAGACAACAATCTTTCAGCTTCTAACAGGAATGGAGAGTTTGGATGCAGGAACCATTCACATGAAGAAAGGTACACGCATTGGTCATGTCGCACAAATTCCAAGATTTGATGAGGAGATGACTGTATATGATGTATTGAGTTCCGCTTTTAAAGCGGAAAAGGAATTAGAACAAGAAATGCATGTTTTAGAAAAGAACATGGCGGAAGAACAAGAACCATCTGCTTTACAAAAATTGATGGAGAGGTATGGAGTAATTCAAGAAAAGTTCACGTTTCTCGGTGGTTATGAAATAGAAGCAAATATTACGAAGGTAGCAAATGGTCTACAAGTGACGGAACTATTTCCTCGATCATTTATGGAGTTAAGTGGTGGAGAACAAACAAAAATAAGCCTTGCGTACATGCTATTGCAGAAACCAGATTTACTTCTATTAGATGAGCCAACCAATCATCTAGATTTATTTGCCGTAGAGTGGCTAGAGCAATTTTTAAAAGAATATACAGGAACAGTTATGGTCATTTCACATGATCGTTATTTCCTTGATGAAGTTGTAACGAAGATTTTTGATTTAGAAGATGGAGAAATTCACGTGTATCATACGAACTATTCTCAATTCGTTGCGGAAAAGGAAGAAAGGTTGCTTCAGGAGTTTCAAGCTTATCAAGAACAGCAGAAGAAAATAAAAAAAATGAAAGAAGCCATTAAGCGTCTACGTGAATGGGCAAATCAAGCGAATCCTCCGAATGAAGGATTGCATAAAAGAGCGAGAAATATGGAACGTGCGTTAGAACGTATTGAGAAGTTAAAGAGACCAATTTTAGAACGGAAACAGATGGGACTTCAGTTTGAGGGGCAAGAGAGAAGCGGAAAAGATGTTGTTGTAATGAAAGAAGTGAGTAAAGGATTTGCTGACAGATCGTTATTCGAGCATGCCAATTTACATGTTCGTTTTCAGGAGCGTGCGGCTATTGTTGGTCGTAATGGCACAGGAAAGACTACGCTACTAAAATTACTATTAGAAGAAATAGAGCCAGATGCTGGAGAAATTCGGATTGGTAGTAGTGTGAAAATCGGTTATTTATCGCAGCATGCGTATGGAAATATGAAGAGTAATGTATTGGAAGCTTTTAGAGAATGCGTAGCTGTAACAGAGGGAGAAGCAAGACATATATTAGCTAAGTTTTTATTTTATGGTCCAGCGGTGTTTAAGAAAGTAACCCAACTTAGCGGGGGAGAAAAAATGAGGTTAAGGCTCGCACAACTTATGTATCAGGACATCAATTTTTTAATATTAGATGAGCCGACAAACCATCTTGATATTGAATCAAGAGAAGTTTTAGAGGAAGCCCTTGAACAATATAATGGAACGATTCTAGCTGTTTCACATGATCGTTATTTTTTAAATAAGTTATTTGAAAAGACGTATTGGATTGATGAACGGAAATTATTTGAGTTTGCAGGGAACTATGCATGGGCTCGTCAAAAGTGGGAAGAAAAAGTTGAGAAGCAAGTCATAAAGCAGAAACGCCAGGGGAGAAAAAGTATTGAAACAGCTCATGTGAAAAAGAAAGAGCCTAGGAGTTTTGAGGAGATTGAAAACGAGTTAATGTATATAGAAGAAAGTATATATACATTAGAATGTGAAATGGAACATGTAGTTGATGTTGGAAGACTTGAAAAATTATATGAGGAAAAAACGAAAAAAGAGTTGTTACGAGTAGAGTTATATAATGAATTAGAGAGTATTGTGGAGTAAAGAGTAAAGAGTAAAGAGTGAATTCCTTTTAGTTTTGCTGAGGGAACTCACTCTTTTTTATAGCAATATTTTATCCCGTAACAGCCCGATTGGTGAAGGCGCTCCACTGAATAGAGTTTCACTTTATTTTAAGGGATAAATAAAAGCTGTGTTTCACGTGAAACAGTAACTTCGATAAATATTTGTTACTCAATTTGCATAGGTTGTGAAACATGTGAAATGGTAAGGGGAAACATAAATGTTATTGGGGCTTTTTCGATAGGGGAATTATAAAAGTATGGGCTAATTATTTCCCGAGACATAAGTATGTGTAACAGAGATTCATGATTGAAAACAAAAAAAGAAAGCAGAGTTACAGCTTTACACGCTGAACTTTGCTTTCTTTTTTTGTAATATCTTCCCTTGTTGAAATTATAATAGCGATCCCGAGCATAATAAAAAAAGCTAAAAAGAGGACGAACTTTGGGAAGAACGGGAATAGTAATAGCGCCCCCACTATCATAATCGTTAATAATACGTAGTGCAGGACATATTGGAATAGGTTGTCCATATTTTCGCCCCCTTTTTGGTAGTGTATTGTTATTATTCTATGCATGACTATTAAAGGATAGAATGTGTTTTTTTTTTTTGAGTGAAGATAATTAACAAGGATGGACATAAATAATGAAAAGGAATAATCCTGAAATTAATTCATGCTATTTTTATAGGTGAAATAAAGATAGTTACAGAGAGGGCGATTACGTTACTACATGATCAGGCTTATAGCGGCGGCACTGATATAAGCCAAACAGCAATAAAAGGTGATTATGATTTAGAGATGGTATCTACGCCAATGATTGATGATCCTAGCGGGACAATTGAGGAGTTTGTTTCGACAAGTAAACGAAACTATGATGGATATCATAATTTGAAAGTAGATGAACGAGCAACGGAGGCGCTACAAACGTTAGATATTGAAAAACGGAAAGAAATTTATAAGAAGTTGTATCAAGAATTAAGTGAAGGTCCACCCGTTATTTTCTTAAATAATAGTAAAGTTGTGTCTGCACATCATGCACGAATTCAAGGGTTACAAGAAGATAACTATAACGGTATTTTGTTAAGTTTACCTAAATTAAAGATAGAACAATAATTTTGAAGGAATTCTCGAAAAATTCATTCAGAAAGAATTGACAAAATATAACGGACGATATAAGCTAATAACCATAAAGTCTACCGGAAAGGTCGGAATAAGATTGTTACCCCTCAAAAACATCTATTTTTTTACGATTAAAACCGACTTTTCCGATTGGCTATAAATGTTGCTGTGGGAGGCATACATAAGGCAAGCAGTTCATAAGGTGTAATTATTAAAAAAAAAGTTAGGGTGGGGACAATGAAGAAAAAGACAAAAAAATGGGCTGGTGTATTTTCGGTATTACTGAGTAGTTCGCTTGTGTTATCTGCTTGTGGGGGACAGGAGGATACGGCTTCTACAGAACCGGTTAAACAGCAAGATTTAAAAAATATAAAAATTGAAAAGATCGCTGCGGCAGATAAAACGAAAGTGCCAGATAAAGCGAAGAATCGAAAAGATACGTTAGTTGTGGGGATTAGTAAACCAGGCGGCGTATTTTTACCATATTTCCAACAAAACGGTTGGGATGGAAACGTGACTTCTGTTATTTTTGCATCTCTTGTATCAACTGATAAACAGGGGAAACCAATTCCTGAATTGGCTGAGAAGTGGGACGTTTCTTCTGATCAGTTAACATATACATTCCATTTACGTAAAGACTTGAAATTTAGTGATGGGTCGCCATTAACAGCAGATGATGTGGCATTCACATTGACACTGTTACACGATAAGGCATATGAAGGCGAAGTAGACATCTCTCAATATGCGGTTAAAGGTGGTAAAGAATATAAAGAAGGAAAAGCAACTTCAATTGAAGGTATTCAAGTTGTTGATCCACAAACAATTAAAGTTACGACTGAAAAAGTGAATTCACAAGCTATATTTGTTTTAGGCGGTACGGTATTATCAAAAGCGTATTACGGAAAAGATTATAAACAAAATACAAGTTTAGATTATTTGAAAGATTTATATGGAAAACCACTAGCTGCAGGTCCATATAAATTTGATAAATATATTCCAGGCCAAGAAGTACGCTTTGTAGCAAATGAAAATTATTATGCAGGGAAACCAAAAATTCCAAACTTCATTTATAAAATTACTTCTGGTGATACGAAGCTTCAATTATTCCAAACAGGTGAAGTTGACTACACTGGCCTAGGTACTGGTGACGAAATTCTTGAACAGGCGAAAGCTTTAGAATTTGCAAATATCCAAATCGAAACGGCAGCGTCATTTAGTTACATTTATATGAATAATAATAAGCCGTACTTAAAGGATAAAAAGGTTCGCCAAGCACTTATTTACGGATTAGATCGTAAAAAATATGTTGATACAGCGTTAAAAGGATACGGTACGGTAGCTAATGTACCAATTCATCCAACTTCTTGGGCTTATACGGAAGAAGGAGTTAATAAATATGAATACGACAAAGAAAAAGCGAAAAAATTATTAGATGAAGCAGGCTGGAAAGTTGGTTCGGATGGAATTCGTGAAAAAGATGGTCAAAAATTAAAGCTTTCTTATTTCGGCCCAAGTTCGGCTAAAGATAGTGATTTATTAATTCCAATTGCGAAAGAGAATTATAAAGAAATAGGTGTAGAATTTAACCCTGAATTTATGGACTTTAATACGATGCTTTCAAAGGTAAATAAAGGTGACTATGATTTAGCTTCTGTTTCGACACCGATTACAAGTGATCCGAGTGAAACAGCTGGTGAATATTTGTCTGGTGTCAATGAGAAGAGCCTTGGTTATAAAAATGAGAAAGTAGATGAGTTAATTCAAAAAGGTATTGAGACAGTTGATATTGAGAAACGTAAACCTATTTATAAAGAATTATATAAAGAATTAAGTGATGATCCACCAGTAATTCTATTAAACTACCGTAGAACAATTACAGGATACAACGGGAATATAAAAGGGATTGACCCTGAAAAATACAACAGTATTAGCGCAAACTTACCAGTATTATCATTTGAAAAATAACGATAAGAATGTATAAGTAGAAGACATTTTTTCATTCGGTTAGTAAGGTGCCGCTTTGAAAAAATGTTCTTCTATTTTAAGCATAAGATTGGAGAGAAAAAGGGTGAAAACATATATCGTTCGTAGGTTGTTGCAAATGATTCCTACACTATTTGGTACATCAATTATTATTTTTTTCTTGTTTGCGCTTCTTCCAGGTGATTATATTGATTCGAATCCAAAAATCACACCAGAAAGAGCAGCTGAACTTAGGGAATTGTATGGATTAAATAAGCCAATTGTTGAGCGTTATTTTCATTGGTTAGGTAATGCTTTGCAAGGAGATTTTGGTTTTTCACTTCAATATCAAGAGCCTGTAACGTCATTATTAAATAAATTTATTTGGAATTCTTTTAGTGTAGCAGTTATTGCATTATTTTTTATTTGGTTAATTGCACTTATTATCGGTGTATTCTCAGCAACGAAGCAACATTCTTTATTCGATAAACTTGTAACAATTGGTGTCTTTGCAGCAATGTCATTCCCTTCATTCTTTATAGGCCTATTTTTAATTAAAGTGTTTGCGGTTGACTTTAAGTTATTACCGATAGGTGGAATGATTGATGTTGGTAGTAATTCTACTGGGTTTGCTTATGTGATAGAAGTTGCAAAACATATGGTTTTACCAGTATTTATTTTGACACTTCTTGGAGTGGGGTCATTAACTCGTTATTTTAGAACAAGCATGTTAGAGGTTGTAAGGCAAGACTACATACGGACAGCACGAGCAAAAGGATTGAAAGAAAGAACAGTTATTTATAAACATGCCTTGAAAAATGCGATTTTACCAGCGATTACTTTATTAGCATTTGAATTACCAGGTTTATTTTCAGGAGCGATTATTATTGAACAAATTTTTAACTGGCCAGGTATCGGTAATATTCAATTAGAAGCACTTAATTTCCGTGATTATACAGTATTAATGGCATTTACGATGTTTCTTTCTTGTTTAACAATCGTTTCAAACTTTTTCGCAGACATTGTATATGCAGTTGTTGATCCACGTATTCGGTTGAAGTAAGGGGGGAAACGAGATGGAAACTGTTACAGAGATTATAGAGAAAAAAGAAACAAAGAGAAGAAGAAATGAATCATCACCGTGGCGACAAGCTTTTAAAAAGATAAAGAGAAATAAGATGGCACTAGTAGGATTGTATGCATTAATTTTTATGTTTTTATTTTGTTTTATCGGACCGTTCTTTTCGCCATATGCATCAGGAAAAATACAAGTTGCGTTAATTAATAAACCACCTAGTTTTTCTCATTGGCTTGGTACAGATCAATTAGGAAGAGATATTTTAACAAGACTCATGCAAGCGGGACGGATTTCATTAACAATTGGCTTAGCTTCAATGGTTTTATCCGTGATACTAGGAGCTGTATTAGGAGCTATTGCAGGTTTTTATCGTGGTATCGTCGATAATATTATTATGCGTCTTGCAGATATTTTAATGTCGATGCCAGGATTACCGTTACTTATTATAATGGGGGCAATTTTATCAGAGTGGAAAGTACCGTCTGATTATCGTCTGTATGTCATTATGATTATTTTAAGTTTAGTAGGCTGGCCAGGGCTTGCACGTCTTGTACGAGGTCAAATTTTATCACTTCGGGAGCAAGCGTTTATGCAAGCTGCTGATGTGTTAGGAATAAAAGATTACCGAAAAATTATATATCACTTAATCCCTAATGTTTTACCGATATTAATTGTCGTCTCTACATTAGGCGTTGCTGGTTCTATTTTAGGAGAGTCCGCATTAAGTTACTTAGGTCTCGGCGTCGTCCCGCCTACACCATCGTGGGGAAATATGATTAGCGCAGCTAACTCATTAATCGACTTTCAAAAGCGTCCGTGGTTATGGATTCCACCCGGTTTTGCAATCTTTATAACAGTTGTATCCATTAATTTACTTGGTGACGCACTTCGTGATGCGTTAGATCCAAAGATGAGACGGTAGGTGAGAAGATATGAGTAAAGCGGTAGTAGAGCTGAAAGATTTACAAACACACTTTCAGACGGAGGAAGGGACAGTAAAAGCTGTTAATCATGTTAGTTTTGCAGTTCGAGAAGGTGAAACAGTTTGTGTTGTAGGAGAATCAGGGTGCGGGAAGAGTGTAACAGCACTATCCATTATGGGGCTTATTGCTGAATCCGGCAGTGTAGTAGGCGGCGATATTTTATATGAAGGAAAAAGTCTTTTAGAAATGAAGGAGAAAGAACTTCGTAGTTTAAGAGGCAATGACATTGCGATGATTTTCCAAGAACCGATGACATCGCTGAATCCTGTATTCACTGTAGGAGAACAAATTGTAGAAACGTTAAGAGAGCATGAACTACTTAGTAAAAATGAAGCGTATAAGAAGGCAATCGAATTAATTCGTAAAGTCGGTATAGCTCGCGCTGATGAAATTGTCCATTCTTATCCGCATGAACTGAGTGGTGGCATGTTGCAACGTATTATGATTGCTGTTGCACTTAGTTGTAATCCGAAGTTATTAATTGCAGATGAACCGACAACAGCTCTTGATGTTACGATTCAAGCACAAATATTAGATTTACTAAGACAAATAAAAGAGGAATTCAAAACATCGATCTTATTAATTACACATGATCTAGGCGTTGTAGCAGAAATGGCTGATTACGTTGTTGTTATGTATGGAGGAAAAGTTATTGAAGAAGCTCCGGTACTAGAAATATTCCAAAATCCGAAACATCCGTATACGAAAGGGTTGCTAAAATCAAAACCAGTAATGGGGAAACGAATAGATAAACTTTATTCTATTCCAGGGCAAGTTCCTAATTTAGTTGGCTTAGGGGAATTTTGCTACTTTAGCGGTCGTTGTGAGCACTGTATGGAAATATGTAAAGAAGAGGCACCAAATCTGAATGTACATGATGAGAATCATAAAGTAGCTTGCTGGTTATACGAGGAGCGTGCGGAACAATGAGTGAACCATTATTAGAAGTAAAAAACTTAAAGACGTATTTCCCGATTAAAGGTGGCATATTTAGTAGAACGATTGGACATGTAAAAGCAGTTGATGGAGTAAGTTTTACTATTAATAAAGGTGAAGTATTTGGTCTTGTTGGTGAATCAGGAAGCGGGAAAACAACGATAGGAAAAACAATTTTACGTCTTGTCCAAAAAACGGAGGGAGAAGTGAAGTTTAAAGGACACGATGTTTATTCTTTATCCAAGGAGGAATTGAGAAAACATCGTCCTAACATGCAGCTCGTGTTCCAAGATCCATTTAGCTCATTAAATCCAAGAATGAGAATTGGAGAAGCGCTTGGTGAACCAATGTTGGCTCATGGACTAGCGACGAAAGAAAACGTTCGTGAAAAAGTGATAGAAGTTTTGGAGTTATGTGGCTTAGCTCCATATCATATTGACCGGTATCCTCATGAGTTTTCTGGTGGACAACGTCAGCGCATCGTTATCGCAAGAGCCATGGTATTAAATCCAGAGTTTATTGTAGCTGACGAACCTGTGGCGGCACTAGATGTATCTATTCAAGCGCAAATCATTAATTTATTTAGTGAGTTACAGGAGAAAAAGGGATTATCTTATTTATTCATTTCGCATGATTTAAGTGTAGTGGAGCACTTATGTACGAAAATTGGGATTATGTATTTAGGAACGATTGTGGAGACCGCTCCGCGTGATGAGTTATTTACGAACCCACTTCATCCATATACAAAAGCATTGTTATCAGCTGTGCCAATACCAGATCCAACAGTGAAGCGAGAGCGAATTATACTAGAGGGTGATATTCCAAGTCCGGCGAATCCACCTTCAGGTTGTCGTTTTCATACACGTTGCCCGTTTGCTACAGAGGTTTGTAAAAAAACGGTACCGGAATTTCGTAATGTTGGTGAAGAACATTTTGTTGCTTGTCATCATGTATAAAAGAGAAGGACTCTTTCAAATTGAAAGAGTCCTTTTTTATTTACTAGATGAAGTTTGTTTCAATACAAATTGCTCGATTGCGTGAGCAACACCATGCTCATTATTCGTTAATGTTACAACATCACATAGTTTTTTCACATCTTCTTCAGCATTTCCCATTGCTATAGATAAGCCAGCGACTTCTAACATTGGTACATCATTAAAATTATCACCCATAGCAATTGTATCTTCAATTGGAATATTAAAATGGGCTGCCATCTGCTTTAGCCCGTTTCCTTTATGTCCATTTATGTCCATGATTTCTAAATTAGTAGGAGCTGAGGCTGTAACCATAATATCAGCATCTTCTTGTAACACGCTTAATAGCTGTGCGCGATGTCCCGCATTAAATGTTAAAATGAAGAATTTAGATATTTCTAGTTCTGGATTGTTAACAACATCTTCGATTTTTTGGAAATCTGTAATCAAGTTTGATTTCTTTTGCTGTTCTGTAATTCGCTCGAGTTCTTCTAATGTAACATCTAGCGTATGCTTGTTTTCTTCGAATGTTTGCATAACTCGTTCTTGCCATGTATATGGAGAATAAACTCCTTTATTCGTATATAGCTTATATGGAAAACCTTCAGATTCTAGTAATTTTGCAAGCTTATACACTTTATCATTTTGTATACAACGCGAGTTAATTACTTTTCCGTCCACATAAACAATTGCCCCATTGCTTGCTCCAACTGGAAGAGATAATTGATATTCTTCCAACAGTTTTAAAGCATCCTCTTTCGCACGGCCAGAACAAATCATTACAATATGCCCAGCTTCTTGTGCAGTTTGGATTGCTTGTAAGTTCTCTTTGGAGATTTCAAGATTAGATGATAGTAGTGTACCATCCATATCTAATGCGATTAATTTCAAAATGACCACCTCTTTGTCTTTATTATACATAGTTATATAGAGGAAACATATAAACTTATCTTGGAAGGATGGTATTTTATCCCGTATTAACTTTCAGTAAAAACTCACTAGATTCACTGTCATTAATTAGAGTTTTACTTTGGTTTGTAACAAAAATAGGGAGGAATATGATTATATTTCGTTTTATGACCGTAATGTTACACGAATGTTACAAACGTGAATCTAGTGGAAAGTGCATTAAAACAAGGGTTTTTGAGGGCGTTATAAAAAAACGTAAAAAAAATGTAATAAAATTTACGTAATTATATTGCAACGTAATAATAGTTATGTTACATTAATGTTACAAACGTTACGTTATTAATTTCAATGTAACGTTAAGATAAAAACTATGAAACAAACATTTCTTAGAAATTACATATAGATAACTTATTAAAAGGGAGGATAAATGATATGAAAGAGCAAGTATTACAAGTAACAAAAGGTGACTTCGTAGGATCAGCAAGTGGAGCAGTAGTATTAACAGCATTAATCGTATTTCTATCAAGCGCATTAGTATAATAGAAGTTTTGTAATAAAAGATAAACGAAGGGAGAATGGAAATTATGAACAACGAACAAGTATTACAAGTAACAAAAGGTGATTTCGTAGGATCAGCAAGTGGAGCAGTAGTATTAACAGCATTAATCGTATTTCTATCAAGCGTATTAGTATAATAGAAGTTTTGTAACAAAAAT
>NZ_NUVD01000011.1:62163-81982 GCF_002564555.1 Bacillus cereus
AAAGGTGATTTCGTAGGATCAGCAAGTGGGGCAGTAGTATTAACAGCATTAATCGTATTTCTATCAAGTGTATTAGTATAATAGAAGTTTTAAATTATACAAAAATGAAAGGAGAATGAGGAATATGAACATTGAGCAGGTGTTACAAGTAACAAAAATGGATTTATTAGGATCATTAGGTGGAGCAGTAATATTAACATCATTTATTCTATTCCTTGCAAATGTATTAGTATGAGAAATATAAATACAATCATTCAAAAAAAATAAAGACTCTAACATGTTAGTAAGTAGTTAATATGTTGGGGTCTTTTTTATATTCCTCCCATATATCCCCTCGAGTAGTGATAGTATTCCCTTATTTAAAAGAGAAAAAAGTCGAATTTTATATGTAAGAAAAAAGGAGGTATTTGACAGGAAGGATAGAAAATTTTAAAAGTTAGAATTTGTTAGCTTGCTAACTAATTTCTATTAATCTATGTTGGAAGCGTTTTCGGTCAGGTTTAAGTATGAACCATTTAATCTATTTACAGGGGGATGAGGATTTTATGAAACAAAAATCTATGGATACGCTAGCTGCACAAATGGAGGATTTCTTTCCAGTACGTGATGTAGATCATTTGGAATTTTACGTAGGAAATGCAAAGCAATCAAGCTATTATCTTGCGAGAGCATTTGGATTCAAAATTGTGGCTTACTCTGGATTAGAAACTGGAAACCGTGAAAAGGTATCCTATGTTCTTGTGCAAAAAAATATGCGTTTTGTTGTATCTGGAGCCTTAGGTAGCGATAATCGTATCGCAGAGTTTGTAAAGACTCATGGTGACGGAGTAAAGGATGTTGCATTGCTTGTTGATGATGTTGATAAAGCATACTCGGAAGCAGTGAAACGCGGTGCCGTCGCAATTGCTCCTCCTGAAGAGTTAATAGATGAGAATGGAACATTGAAAAAAGCAGTTATTGGTACGTATGGTGATACAATTCACACGCTTGTAGAGCGTAAAAATTATAAAGGTACATTTATGCCAGGATTTCAAAAGGTGGAGTTTAATATTCCATTTGAAGAGTCTGGTTTAATTGCTGTGGATCATGTAGTTGGTAACGTTGAAAAAATGGAAGAGTGGGTTAGCTACTATGAGAATGTCATGGGCTTTAAACAAATGATTCATTTTGATGATGACGATATTAGTACAGAGTATTCGGCGTTAATGTCAAAAGTTATGACGAATGGAAGTCGTATCAAGTTTCCGATTAATGAACCAGCAGATGGAAAACGAAAATCACAAATTCAAGAATATCTAGAATTCTATAACGGAGCAGGTGTACAGCATCTTGCCTTACTAACAAATGACATTGTTAAAACAGTAGAAGCGCTTCGTGCAAATGGCGTGGAGTTTTTAGATACGCCAGATACGTATTACGATGAGTTAACTGCGCGAGTTGGAAAAATTGATGAGGAAATTGATAAGTTAAAAGAATTAAAGATTTTAGTAGATCGTGATGATGAAGGCTACTTACTACAAATCTTTACGAAACCAATTGTAGACCGTCCAACTTTATTTATTGAAATTATCCAGCGTAAAGGTTCTCGCGGATTTGGTGAAGGGAACTTTAAAGCGCTATTTGAATCAATTGAAAGAGAACAAGAGCGTCGCGGAAACTTATAAGATTTGTATCCACCAGCAAGAATTCTTTTGCTGGTGGAAATTTCATTTTCATAGGGAGGAATTATGATGAAATTTGTTACGTTTTGTCTCCCTTCGAAAGAAATGCGAGCTGGGTGGCTTGAAGGTGACAAAGTAATCGATATGAATCTTGCTAGTGAAGGAAAAGTACCTTCCACTATGCTCGCCTTTTTAGAGAAGGCGGATGAGTATGTAGAAGTAGTGCGTAAGATTAAGAATCCAAACAAGGGTATATATTCTTTAGAAGAAGTACAATTGATAGCTGCTCTTCCTAATCCGAGTAGCATTCGAGATTTTTACGCATTTGAACAGCATGTAAAAACAGCTCGCGGACGAAGAGGACTAGATGTTGTACCTGAATGGTATGATATCCCGGTTTTTTATTTTACTAATCATCGTGCTGTTATTGGTCCAGATGATTTTGTAATTGGTCCGAAGAAGTCTAAAAAGCTTGATTATGAATTAGAGATTGCTTGTGTAATTGGAAAAGAAGGACGAAATGTTTCTCGTGAGCAAGCAGAGGAATATATTTTTGGTTATTGTATTATGAACGACTGGAGTGCAAGGGACTTGCAAGCAACTGAAATGAAAGTAGGACTTGGGCCAGCCAAGGGAAAAGACTTTGCAACTTCATTAGGAGCACATCTCGTTACGAAAGAGGAATTAGACATTTATCGTAATGGTAATCGATATGATTTAGAGATGACTGCCCATGTAAATGGAAAACTATTGTCGAAGGGGAATTTCCAAGATATTTACTATACGTTCGCTGAAATGATTGAACGTGCTTCACAAGACGTGACTTTATATCCAGGAGATGTTATCGGCTCTGGAACAGTGGGAACAGGTTGTATTTTAGAGCTTGGTACGGAAGAATGGTTGCAAGATGGAGATGTTGTAGAGCTTTCGATTACTGGTTTAGGTACATTACGTAATACGGTCAAAAAAGAAAGGGAAGCAGGTGATGGGCATGTTTTATCGTCACATGGGGGAGCTACCTCATAAACGGCATGTACAATTTCGTAAAAAAGATGGATCGCTGTATCGTGAACAGGTAATGGGAACAAAAGGTTTTTCTGGTACACAGTCTATTTTGTATCATCATTATATGCCAACGGAAGTAGGGCATGCAGCATTATCACATTCTTGTCAGTTACAGTACGAAGAAGATGTAGCCCTTGCTCATCGTCATTTTCGCACGAAAGAAAATAAAAAAACTGGCGACGCAGTAAGCGGAAGAAACTTTATGCTTGGAAATGAGGATTTAGTAATTGGAGTAGTGAGTCCAACAGAAAAAATGGACTATTTTTACCGCAATGGTGACGGCGATGAAATGTTATTTGTTCATTATGGGACGGGGAAAATTGAAACGATGTTTGGAACGATTCATTATCGAAAAGGTGATTATGTAACGATTCCAATTGGAACGATTTATCGTGTTATTCCAGATGAGGGAGAGACTAAGTTTCTTGTTGTAGAGGCGAATAGCCAAATTACAACGCCGCGTCGCTACCGCAATGAATATGGGCAATTGCTAGAGCATAGTCCGTTTTGCGAGAGAGATATTCGCGGCCCGGAGAAGTTGGAGACATATGATGAAAAAGGTGAGTTTGTCGTAATGACAAAGTCGAGAGGGTATATGCATAAGCATGTTTTAGGACACCACCCATTAGATGTTGTTGGATGGGATGGTTATTTATATCCGTGGGTCTTTAATGTAGAGGACTTTGAACCAATTACAGGTCGTATTCATCAGCCACCACCAGTACATCAAACATTCGAAGGGCATAATTTCGTTATTTGTTCCTTCGTACCACGCTTATACGATTATCATCCAGAATCAATCCCAGCACCGTATTATCATAGTAATGTAAATAGTGATGAAGTTCTTTACTATGTAGAAGGAAACTTTATGAGCCGGAAAGGTGTGGAAGAAGGCTCTATTACACTTCATCCGAGCGGCATTCCTCATGGGCCACATCCTGGGAAAACAGAGGCGAGTATCGGAAAGAAAGAAACGCTTGAATTAGCCGTTATGATTGATACATTCCGTCCGCTTCGTATTGTAAAACAAGCACACGAAACGGAAGATGAAAAATATATGTATAGCTGGATTGAAGAGGGCTCATATACTGCAAAATAAGTAAAAAGAGGCATGCTCAAGAAGAGAGTATGCCTCTTTTATGGGGTTGATATGTATAATAATACCGAAAAATGATAGGAGAATTTATAGGGATTACAACTGTGATTTTTTGTTTATCCCGCTATTTGCTACCCGTAAACCCCCACTGATTAAAGTTTCACTTTATACTTAATGTTTCAATTGTCAGGAACAGCTTTGGAGTATGGATGGTTATCGGTATAGCAGTTTACTTCTTATATAACGCTTTGAATGATAGTAATAAAGAAGATGTAGCGAATTTATAAATGGAAAAATCCATTCTAATTTTATTAGAGTGGATTTTTATTTTGAAAATTTACATTTTTCTGAATTTGTTATAAGATTATTGTTGGTTAATTAAAGGGGTGGGAATATGAAAAGTACGTGGCGTGAGTTAAGGCAGATGGATCGTAACGTATGGATTCGATTTATCGGTGAGACATTGAACGGAATTGCGATGATGATGTTAATGCCTTTTTTCGCATTATATTTAAAAGATAAGGTAGATTCATTATTACAGGTTGGAGTTATTATGGCGCTTTCTCCAATTGCTGCAAGCTTTGGGGCACTTATAGGTGGGAGGATTGCGGATGTATATGGAAGAAAGCCAATTATGATATTTTCGATGGCGAGTAATGCATTATTAATGCTCGGTTTTTTATTTATAGAAGGATTTATTCCATATGCCATTTTATCTGTTTTTTTAGGATTAAGTAATTCGCTATTTCATCCAGCAGCATCAGCGATGGTTGCGGATGTAACGGCACCAGAAAAAAGAACAGAAGCATATGGTTTATTACGAATGGGACACAATATAGGTGCTGCGATTGGTCCGATAATGGGCGCATCAGTAGTGGTGTTGTCAAAGAATCTTGTGTTTATTATTGCCGCCTCTACGATGCTATTTTATGCATTACTTGTACTAATTCTTATTCAAGAGACAATGCCGAAGGGGACAAATAAGGAAGAGAATAAAGCAGAGGAATCTGGGGCAGTTTGGAAAATTGTAATGAAAGATAAGGCATTAATGATTTACTTATTAGCAGGTATCATTATTTCGATGGGGTTCTCTCAAACGGAAGGTATGTTGCCGCTACACTTTGATAACGAAATGAAAGGTATTTTTGGAACTAACAATCCATACCCATATTTAATGGCATTAAATGGACTATTAGTTGTGTTGTTCCAGTTCCAAATATCGAAATGGGCCACAGATAAACCTGTAGGCAAGACGATGTTATATGGTGCGTGTTTGTTCGGGATTGGTTTGTTTTTTATAGGGTGGTTACCGAAGTGGTTTGGGGAATTTGATACAAATGCTACAATTATTTTAATGACGTTAATGTTCGTTTATGCCATATATACGTTAGGTGAGATGATTATGTCGCCTGTGCAGATGACGTTTGTAGCAAATTTAGCTCCAGAACACTTAAGGGGAACTTACATGGGGGCGGCAAGTTTGCAATGGATTACAGGAAGTGCGTTCGGTCCACTTCTTGGAGGATTTTTATTAGATCGATTACTTGGCCATTTTTTATTTACGATTTTAGGTGTAGGATGTGTAGTGGCAGGACTTGTGTATGTTTCTTTAGATCGTCTTGTTGAACAAAGGCAAAAAGATACTTTAACCAAACAATCTTCTTGATAATAGATGATATACACAAAAAGGGGATTTCTACATATTTTAGGTACATAACTAGATTGAATTTCAATTTTATTTTGTGTAGTTATGAAGAAAATGAAATAGAAAAAGTGTAGAAAACCAATAAGTGGTGTCATTTAATTATTTGTGGAAGTTACATTTTATTTCAAATAGGAACTACCTATTTTTATAAAAAGTGCTAAAATAGAAAAATGAAAACAATTGGTTAGGGTGATTTCATTGACAAAAATTAAATTAGGTTTATTATATGGTGGAAAATCAGCTGAGCATCAAGTTTCGCTACAGACGGCTCTTGCTGCTATTAAAGCGTTAAATCAAGATAAATTCGAGATTCATCCAATTTATATTACAGAACAAGGTCAATGGGTACGCGGTGAGCGTATTGAAGGCGAAGTAGCAAATGTTGAAGTTTTAAAAATGAGCGGTGCAGAAAATGCGATTTCTCCGTTATCATTAAGCACGGAAATTATTCCATCTGCAGCTTCTGAGGAAAATGCTATCGACGTTATTTTCCCATTACTACATGGACCCAACGGTGAAGATGGAACGGTTCAAGGTTTATTAGAATTAATGAACATTCCTTATGTAGGAAATGGTGTTTTAGCATCATCTGCTGGTATGGATAAAGTTGTTATGAAAAATATCTTTGCAGAAGCTGGTTTAAAACAAGCGAAATATGCATCTTTCATTCGTAGTGCATGGGAAAAGAATCGCGAAGAAGCTTATGACAAAGTAGAAGAGAAACTAGGATATCCTTGCTTCGTAAAACCAGCAAACCTTGGTTCAAGTGTTGGTATTAATAAATGTAAAAATCGTGAAGAACTTGAGAGTGCATTTGAAGAGGCATTCCAATTCGACCGCAAAATTATTGTAGAAGAAAATATCGTAGGTCGTGAAGTAGAAGTGGGTGTACTAGGTAACGACGAACCGAAATGTTCAGTTGTAGGTGAAATCGTACCGAAAAAAGATTTCTATGACTATAAATCGAAATACATCGATGGTGACACAGCGTTAATTATTCCAGCTGAAATGACAGAAGAAGAGTCTAACGTAATTAAGCGAGATGCAATTATTGCATTCCAATCTTTAGATGGTGCGGGCTTAACACGAGCAGATTTCTTCTTAACGAAAGATGGAGAAGTATATATTAACGAAGTAAACACAATGCCAGGGTTTACACCGTTTAGTATGTTCCCTCTATTATGGCAACATACTGGATTACCATATCCGGAATTAATTGAAGAGCTAATTCATTTAGCGATTGAGCGCCACGAAGAAAAACAAAAAATTAAATATACAATCTAACAAAAAAGGAGGAAGCACTATTCGAAGGAATAGTGCTTCCTCTATGTAAGGAGTGTTTTGTATGATAAAGCGAACGTTAAAGCAAGTAGAACAGATGGTAAATGGCACGGGATTAGCAGAGCAGTATGAGGGAATTACTATGCAAGGAGTGTCTATTGATACGAGAAAAATTGAAAATGGAAACTTATATGTTCCGATTCAAGGTGAACGTTTCGATGGACATGCTTTTGTAGATAAAGCCATTGAAAACGGAGCTGTCGCTACATTATGGATGAAAGATGTAGCGAATCCGCCTGAAAATCTTCCGGTTATTTTTGTAGAAGACACACTATCGGCATTACAAATGTTAGCGAAAAACTATCGCGATCAACTGGATGTTAAAGTTGTTGGTGTAACGGGAAGTAATGGTAAAACATCTACGAAAGATATTGTAACAAGTATTCTTGCAACTAAATTTAAAGTTCAAAAAACAGAAGGGAATTTCAATAATCATATCGGTTTACCCCTTACTATTTTAGACTTAGAAGAAAATACAGAAATTGCTGTATTAGAAATGGGTATGTCCAGCCGAGGAGAAATTGAATTCTTATCTAAGTTAGCTCGTCCTAATGCAGCTATCATTACGAATATTGGTGAGGCGCATTTAATGGATTTAGGATCTCGTGAGGCAATTGCTGAGGCGAAATTAGAAATTGTTACAGGATTACAAGAAGGTGGAGTATTTGTATATAACGGAGATGAGCCGTTATTAACGAATCGTGTTCCTGGAATGGAGTTAGTAGCTGAAACTGTTACATTTGGTGATGCGCGAGCAAATGATTATTATCCAACTGCTGTAACATTACAGGCGACTGGCACACATTTTAAAATGAATAGAGATGAAAATATTTCATTCTATCTACCAGTGTTAGGGAAACATAATGTGTATAATACGCTTGCTTCAATGGCAATCGCGAAATATTTTGGTGTAACATGGGAAGAGATGAAACAAGGTCTAGTAACACTTCAAATGACAGGTATGCGTATGGAAATCGTCACAACAGATGGTGGCTTAACGATTATCAATGATGCTTATAATGCAAGTCCGACAGCTATGGAAGCGGCGTTCCATTTAATGAATGGCTTAGATGGATTTGCTCAAAAAATCGTTGTACTTGGTGATATGCTAGAGCTTGGAGATCAAGAAGTTCAATTTCATTATGAAGTTGGAAAATTGATTGACCCAGCAAAAATCGCATATGTATTTACATTCGGTAGATTAGGGGCTCAAATTGCTGAAGGAGCAAAAATTAATTTCCCTGCAGAACGCGTAAAGGCGTATGATAATAAAGAGGACCTAGTAAAAGGGTTGCAAGCAGTAGTTGATAACAAAGATGTTGTATTAGTAAAAGCATCTCGCGGTATGAAATTAGAAGAAGTAATTACGATGTTGAAATAATTGGTGTATATAAATAGGGATGATAGTTACGAAAATAGAAGAAACTTATAATAAGCGCTTACAGTAAATGATAAAAAAATAAAAGTAAAGAAAAAGACCCTGAATATGAAATAAGGTAACAGTTGGGTTTGCTTTTTGCACATACAAAACTTATAATTGATAAAGTGTAATAACGTTTAGAAGTATTTTCGCGAAGAATATACGCCCGTTTATATACGTGAGCATTCAGGAAAAGGGCTTTTCCGCAAATTCGGAAAACGCCTTTTTTTAAATGATAAGTATAGGATAGAAAAGGAGAAGTAACATTGACAACATTTCGAGAATTAGGATTAAGTGAGTCTTTACTGCAATCTGTTGAAAGTATGGGCTTTGAAGAGGCTACGCCGATTCAAGCTGAAACAATTCCACATGCATTGCAAGGTAAGGATATTATTGGACAAGCGCAAACAGGTACAGGGAAAACAGCAGCATTCGGATTACCGCTATTAGATAAAGTGGATACAAATAAAGAAGCAGTTCAAGGGATTGTTATCGCGCCAACGCGTGAATTAGCAATTCAAGTTGGGGAAGAACTATACAAAATTGGTAAACATAAACGTGTTCGTATTTTACCAATCTATGGTGGCCAAGATATTAACCGCCAAATTCGCGCTCTAAAAAAACACCCACACATTATTGTTGGTACGCCGGGTCGTATTTTAGATCACATTAACCGTAAAACACTTCGCCTGCAAAACGTAGAGACAGTTGTTCTTGACGAAGCAGATGAAATGTTAAACATGGGCTTCATTGAAGATATTGAAGCGATTCTAACAGATGTGCCAGAAACACATCAAACATTATTATTCTCAGCGACAATGCCAGATCCAATCCGTCGTATTGCTGAGCGTTTCATGACTGAGCCTCAACACATTAAAGTAAAAGCAAAAGAAGTAACAATGCCAAACATTCAGCAGTTCTATTTAGAAGTGCAAGAAAAGAAAAAGTTTGACGTATTAACACGCTTACTAGATATTCAATCTCCAGAGCTTGCGATTGTATTCGGTCGTACAAAGCGTCGTGTTGATGAATTATCAGAGGCATTAAACTTACGTGGATATGCAGCAGAAGGTATCCATGGTGACTTAACACAAGCGAAGCGTATGTCTGTATTACGCAAATTTAAAGAAGGTGCTATCGAAGTTCTTGTTGCAACAGACGTTGCTGCACGTGGTCTTGATATTTCAGGCGTAACTCACGTATACAACTTCGATATTCCACAAGATCCAGAATCATACGTTCACCGTATCGGTCGTACTGGCCGTGCAGGTAAAAAAGGTATTGCAATGCTATTTGTAACACCACGTGAATCAGGACAATTAAAAAATATCGAGCGTACAACAAAACGTAAAGTTGATCGTATGGAAGCACCGACACTTGACGAGGCATTAGAAGGTCAACAACGTTTAATCGCTGAAAAACTTCAAAGCACAATTGAAAGTGATAACTTATCATACTACAAGCGTATTGCAGAAGAAATGTTAGAAGAGAATGACTCTGTAACAGTAGTAGCTGCTGCTTTAAAAATGATGACAAAAGAGCCGGATACAACACCAATCGCTTTAACATCAGAACCACCAGTTGTTTCAAGAGGTGGCGGTTCTAAAAAACGCGGTGGTAACGGAGGCGGATACCGTGATGGTAACCGTAATCGTAGTCGTGATGGACGCAGTGGCGATGGTCGTAACCGTGACCGTAACCGTGATGGACGCAGTGGCGATGGTCGTAACCGTGATCGTAATCGTGATGGTGGTAGCCGTGATGGCAACCGTGGTCGTCGTGGTGAAGGTCAAGGTCGCCCGGGTTCTTCAACAACTGGACGCGGCGAAAGAAAACATCATAGCCGTAAGCCACAAGCTTAATAAAAAAAGAGAATGCCGACAGGTATTCTCTTTTTTTTTTGCTGTCATTGTGCATACTACATAATAGCTCTTATAGAAAAGGGGTGCTATATGCTAGTAAGACTTGGTTATGTTGCGATGAGTGTACATTTGAAGAATGCATCCCCATCTCAAACGATGACATACGCACAATTTCAGCGAATAGATGATCGGGAGGCTGCAATTCGTAAACTCGAAAGAATCGCTAATTCTAATTTGGAAAATTGCTTACGGCTATTAAAGCATAATAAAGGACATGATATATCTTTTTTTAGACTTAGTTCCAAGTTAATCCCTTTAGCGAATCATGAGGAGTTGCTAGAGTGGAACTATATTCATCCATTAAAAGAAAATTTGAAAGAATTAGGTGAATACGCAATTCGCATGAATATGCGAATTGATTTCCATCCAGATCACTTTGTTGTACTAAATTCACCTGAGGAAAGTATCTTTAAACAATCTGTAAAGACATTGCAGATGCATAAAAAATTATTGAAGGGCATGGGAATTGAACATAAGCAACGATGTGTATTGCATGTGGGCGGAGGATATAAGGATAAAGAGCTCGCATTAGAGCGTTTTATAGAAAATTGGTCTAACGTTCCAAGAGGTATTCAAGAAATGCTTATGTTGGAAAATGATGATGTAACCTTTACGCTAGAGGAAACATTGTATTTAGGAGAAAAATTAGACATTCCAGTCGTGTTTGATTTGCATCACCATATGGTGAATAACGAACAAGAGGATTGGCATGAAGATTGGGCACGTGTTGTTCATACGTGGGAAACGTCTTTGTTACCGGTTAAAATGCATATTTCTAGCCCTAGAGACGGGAAGGACTCGAGAGCGCATGCTGATTTTATTGATGTTGAGACATTTTTATCTTTTTTGAGAAGGATAAAGGGGAGTGTTGGGCAAATCGATTGTATGATTGAGGCGAAGAAGAAGGATGAGTCTTTATTTCAACTCATGAGGGATTTAAGTAAACAAACAGATGTGGAAATTATCGATGGTGCGAGCTTCTATATTAAATGAGCTTCGCACCATCGTTTTTTTTGGTTAAAAAAGGGGTCGAAACGCCGCCGATTATTAATCCTGTTAAATGGCTTATAGGGTTGGCGGAAGGATTAAAGAATGTAAATAGCAGTAATATAAGTATCATGATTGAAAAAATAGCAATTTCTTTTGGTCTTGATGAGCGGTATCGACTATACAATAAAAATAATTGTGCGCCCAGTAGTCCGAAAATACTACCAGATGCTCCTGCGTGAATATATTCAAGGGGCATAATAATATAAGAAGAGATATTTCCAGAAATTCCGGAAAGAAAAAATATAAGGATGAAAGAAAAGTGTCCGAGTTGTTTTTCGATAGAAGAGCCAAGTACAAATAAACAAATGCTATTAGAAAGAAAATGTTGTAAGTCTACGTGTACAAGTAGGGAAGTTATGAGGCGCCACCATTCTCCTTTAGCGATATATTCGTTATAGGCAGCCATTTGGAAAAGAAAAAAGTCGCCTAACATCATCGTGATTAAGTGAATAAGAAGTAAGGAGAGAATGATTGGTTGTAAGGAAATGCGAGTAGACGGTATTAGCATGTTGTTAGTATCACTCCTTTTGCATCAGAAAGATTCTCTGTTATTCTTACAATATGAATGAAGAAAGCTAAATAGAAGAAGGGGATTTTGAAATGATTGTAGGGATTGGAATCGATATTATTGAGTTAAATCGAATTGAAAAAATGCTAGATGGAAAGCTTAAATTTATGGAACGTATTTTAACTGAAAGAGAACGTGGTGTTGCCGAGGGGCTGAAAGGAAGTCGTCTTACAGAATTCGTAGCTGGAAGATTTGCGGCGAAAGAGGCGTATTCAAAGGCTGTAGGTACTGGTATCGGGAAAGAAGTGAGTTTTTTAGATATTGAAGTAAGGAATGATGATAGGGGGAAGCCGATTCTTATTGCAAATACGGAGCATATTGTTCATTTATCGATTAGTCATAGTAAGGAATTTGCTGTTGCTCAAGTTGTTTTAGAAAGCTCGTCACGCTAGTCTGCATATTTTATATCTTTGTCTCATATATTTGAGGTAGCGATAAGGAAGGCATATCTTCCATTCATTTATAGGGGCAAAGGGGCTGAAGTGATGAAAAGGCGTCTGTTTTTAGTTCTTGTCGGTTTATTGACCGTTTTTGTGTTGGCGGGTTGTATGGAAAAGAAACAAGATGATGTCGTGAGAGATTTAGAAGCGAAAGTGAAAGGGATGAAAAGTTATCAAGCTGAAGCGAAATTATCTATTAAAACAGGAAATGAGCCTCAGGAGTATAACGTAGAAATTTGGCATAAAGAACCCTCTTTTTATCGTGTGAATTTGCAGAATGCAAAAAAAGATCAGAGCCAAATTATTTTAAGGAATGAAGAAGGAGTATTTGTATTAACGCCGGCACTTAATAAGAGTTTCCGTTTTCAAAGCGATTGGCCGCAAAATAGTAGCCAGGCTTACCTATATGAATCACTTGTGAGAGATATTTTGCAAGATAAGAAAAACCTTACTTTCGAGAAAACAGATAAGTATTATATTTTTAAAACAAAAACAAACTATCAACATCAGAATATGTTACCGAAACAAGAGATTACATTGAAGAAGAGTGATTTAACACCAGTTTCGGTAAAGTTAATGGATAATGATCAAAATGTTCTTGTGAAAGTAGATTTCTCTAAAGTGAAATTCGATACAAAGTTTGATAAAGGTGCATTTGATACGAAACAAAATATGTCTAGAGCACAAGTAGATGTTCAAACAACAGCGAAAGAAGATAAACCATTTGCTATTTTGTATCCGCGTGATACGCCGCAAGGCATGACTCTGAAAGACGAACAAGAGTTGAAGACAGACAGTGGCAAGCGTGCGATACTCACATACACTGGAAATGAGAAGTCCTTTACTTTAATACAAGAAAAGGCAAAAGTTGCCGAGGCCTCGTCAGCGGTAAGTGTAAGTGGAGAGCCAGTTGATCTTGGGTTTACGCTTGGTGCGTTGACGAAAGACTCTGTAACGTGGTCGCATAACGGAGTAGAATATATGCTCGTGTCTAAAGGTTTAGAGCCGAATGAGTTGTTAATGGTTGCTCGTTCAGTTACAGCGAAGCAGGTGAAGTAAACTTCTTAGACGTGGTGATATATGTGCACCACGTCTTTTCTTAGTTTGAAGGAAGGATTTTATAAAAGAAGCATATAAAAGAATAAGCTTCGCATATCGTGTATAAGGAAGTGTATTTATGAAAGAAGCGCCATTTTACCGTGACACTTGGGTGGAAGTGGATTTGGATGCAATCTATAACAACATTACACACATTAAAGAGCTCATCCCAAGCGATGTAGAAATTTTTGCTGTAGTTAAAGCGAATGCATATGGGCACGATTATGTACCGGTAGCTAAAACGGCATTAGAAGCAGGGGCAACAAGATTGGCAGTTGCTTTTTTAGATGAAGCTTTAGTTCTTAGAAGGGCTGGTATTACCGTACCGATTTTAGTGCTAGGTCCTTCTCCGCCTCGCGACATAAATGTAGCTGCTGAAAATGATGTAGCATTAACTGTTTTTCAAAAAGAATGGGTGGAAGAAGCGATCAAACTTTGGGACGGTTCGTCTATAATGAAATTCCACATTAATTTTGATAGTGGTATGGGAAGAATCGGAATACGAGAACGCAAAGAATTAAAAGGATTCCTGAAGAGTTTAGAAGGTGCGTCATTTTTAGAGTTAGAAGGGGTATACACACATTTTGCGACAGCAGATGAGGTTGAAACTTCGTACTTTGATAAGCAATCTAACACATTCTTGGAGCAGTTAAGTTGGTTGAAAGAATTCGGAGTGGATCCTAAATTTGTCCATACAGCTAATAGTGCTGCAACATTACGTTTTCAAGGGATTACATTTAATGCAGTGCGAATCGGTATTGCGATGTATGGATTATCCCCATCTGTAGAAATACGCCCTTTTTTACCGTTTGAATTAGAACCAGCGCTATCACTGCATACGAAAGTTGCTCATATTAAACAGGTGATTAAAGGGGATGGAATTAGTTATAACGTCACTTACCGAACGAAAACTGAAGAGTGGATTGCAACTGTTGCGATTGGATATGCAGATGGCTGGCTTAGAAGATTGCAAGGATTTGAAGTGCTTGTAAATGGTAAAAGAGTACCGATTGTAGGGCGAGTAACAATGGATCAATTTATGATTCATCTTCCTTGTGAAGTGCCACTTGGTACGAAAGTTACACTCATTGGAAGGCAAGGCGATGAGTATATTAGCGCTACAGAGGTTGCGGAATATTCCGGGACTATTAATTATGAAATTATTGCAACGATCAGTTTCCGTGTGCCGAGGATATTTATACGGAATGGTAAGGTTGTAGAGGTAATTAATTACTTGAACAATATATAGAAGGTAGTATGATTTGCTTCTGGTTATTTGAGGAGGCTTTTCATTGATGGAGAATAAGCTCTTTTTTGATGGGAAGATTTTTACTTATAATCACCTTTCATATAAGTTGAATGTACATTTTGAAGAGAAATTCAATTGTTTCTTGCTTGTAATGGGATGAAAAATAAAAGAAGATGAATGTTTTGTTTGTGAATTGGAAAACATAAGCAAGGAATAAGGAAGTCTTTGCAACAGGCTCCATACAATGGTATTATTACAATAGGTGTCATATATATATTTGGGTGTGTAGTTGACGGTGGAGGTGTATTTTTGTGTCCGAATCAAGTGTAACTACTGAAATCGTGGTTCGGTTGCCAAAGCAAATGGTAACGGAATTGGACGGAATTGGAAAACAAGAGAATAAGAATCGCCATGAACTAATTTGCCAGGCAACACAACTGTTATTGCGTCAACATAAGACGAAGAAACGCTACCAACATGAATCAATGCGACGTGGGTACATTGAAATGGGAAAAATTAATCTTGGTATTGCATCTGAAGCTTTCTTAGCAGAGTATGAAGCAGCTCATACAGTAGAACGCTTAGTTAGCGGGGGGTAATATTTTGATTGTAAAACGCGGCGACGTGTATTTTGCAGACCTTTCCCCAGTTGTTGGTTCTGAGCAAGGAGGCGTTCGTCCGGTTCTTGTCATTCAAAATGACATCGGAAATCGTTTTAGTCCAACGGTAATTGTAGCGGCTATTACTGCACAGATTCAAAAAGCGAAATTACCCACTCATGTGGAAATTGATGCGAAAAAGTATGGTTTTGAGAGAGATTCTGTTATTTTACTTGAGCAGATTCGAACAATCGATAAGCAACGCTTAACGGACAAAATCACTCATTTGGATGAAGTGATGATGAATCGTGTAGATGAAGCGTTACAAATTAGTTTAGGACTAATAGATTTTTAAATCGGCAGTTTAAGTTGCTCTCTTTGAAGGGCAACTTTTTTTTATTATAGAGGAGGTTACGGTTGTATATGGAAATGGTAGATAATCGACAAGCGTTAATGAAAATGTTAGTGAAAGAATTAGGCTTTACCGAAAAGCAAGTTCGTCATGTTATTCAATTAACAGAAGAAGGTAACACAGTTCCATTTATTGCTCGTTACCGAAAAGAATGGACAGGCTCTTTAGATGAGGTGCAAATTCGTGCAATCTTAGAGAGATGGCAATATATGATGCAGCTTGAAGGTAGGAAAGAAGAGGTTCTTCGTCTTATTGATGAGAAGGGGAAACTGACAGGAGAGTTACGTCAGCAAATTGTGAAAGCTACAAAGTTGCAAGAAGTAGAAGATTTGTATCGTCCATATAAAGAGAAGAGAAGAACGAAAGCGACAATTGCAAAAGAAAAAGGATTAGAACCATTAGCTGAATGGTTATTGTTATATAAGAAAGAAGATCCAATTAAAAAGGCAATGGAATTTATTAATGCAGAGAAAGAAGTTCAATCTGCAGAAGAAGCTTTACAAGGTGCGCAAGACATTATTGCAGAAATGATTTCAGATGAAGCTACGTATCGTAGTTGGATTCGAAATGTTACTTTTAGAAAAGGTGTTATGTCTTCAGCCGTGAAAGATGAAGAGAAAGATGAAAAGAACATATATGAAATGTATTATAGCTATGAAGAACCGTTGCAGAAAGTGGTGCCGCACCGTGTATTAGCGATGAATCGTGGTGAGAAAGAAGATATATTGAGAGTTTCTGTTGTTCCGCCAGTAGATGAGATAGTAACTTTCTTATATAAGAAAGTAATTCGTGATAACGATTCTAAAAGTGCGCATTATGTACAATTAGCGATTGAAGATGGTTATAAACGATTAATTCAATCCTCAATTGAAAGAGAAATTCGAAAAGAATTAACAGAAACAGCCGAGGAACAAGCGATACATATTTTCTCTGAGAACTTACGTAATTTATTATTACAACCACCTATGAAAGGGAAAGTCGTGCTAGCGGTAGATCCGGCATATAGAACTGGTTGTAAATTAGCTGTAGTAGATGATACAGGGAAAGTTCTATATATCGATGTTATTTATCCGCATCCACCTGTGCGTAAGTATGATGATGCCAAAACGAAAGTTCTTTCTATTATAGATAAATATCAAGTTGAAATGATTGCGATTGGCAATGGTACAGCTTCTAGAGAAACGGAAGAGTTTATAGTAGATGTATTACAAAGTGTGAACCAGGATGTCTTTTATATTATTGTAAATGAAGCGGGCGCGAGTGTGTATTCGGCTTCTGATTTAGCTCGTGAGGAATTCCCGGATTTCCAAGTTGAAGAAAGAAGCGCGGTTTCAATTGGAAGACGCCTGCAAGACCCACTTGCTGAACTTGTAAAAATTGACCCTAAATCAGTTGGGGTTGGACAATATCAACATGATGTATCTCAAAAGCGATTGAACGAATCATTAACATTTGTAGTAGAGACGGCAGTTAACCAAGTTGGTGTTAATGTGAATACAGCTTCAGTTGCATTGTTGCAATATGTTTCGGGTTTATCAAAAACAGTTGCGAAAAATATCGTAGCAAAGAGAGAAGAGGGTGGGAAATTCACGAAGCGCACGGAATTAAAGAAAATCCCGCGTTTAGGTGCAAAGACGTACGAACAATGTATAGGTTTCTTACGTATATTAGAAGGAGCGAATCCGTTAGATCGTACGGGTATTCATCCAGAACAATATAAAAATGTTGAGTTGTTACTGAAGAATTTAGGGTTATCAATAGAAGATGTAGGGAAGCCTCAATTGCAAAAAGGTTTAGAAGAAATAGAGGTTTCTAGGTTGTCCCAAGAAACGGGAATTGGTGAACCGACATTAGTTGATATTATAGATGCGCTCATTAGTCCGGAGCGAGACATGAGGGATGAGTTGCCAAAACCACTTCTGAAAAAAGGGATTTTGAAATTAGAAGATTTAAAACGTGGTATGGAACTGGAAGGAACAGTTCGTAACGTTGTTGATTTTGGTGCTTTTGTTGATGTTGGTGTAAAGCAAGATGGTTTAGTACATATTTCTAAACTGAGCACACAGTATGTGAAGCATCCGTTAGATATTGTATCTGTTGGACAAATTGTAAAGGTGTGGGTAGATGATATTGATACAAAAAAAGGTCGTGTCGCACTATCCATGTTGCCAATTGAATAATAAGAGAAGAGAGCAGATGAAACTGCTCTTTTTTTATGGGATGGAAAGTGTAATTGATTATGAGCTTTGATGTATTTTGCTATAATAAAACCAGCATTCATTTAATAATTTAATTTGATACCGGTTTTTTTCGAAATACGCACGTTGCATCTGTTTTTTAAGCCACATGGGCATAGGGATCCCTCCTTGTTTGATCCTATTCTCATAAGGACATCTTTGTATGAGAAGTTGGTGAGTGGACTTTTTAACGAAAGACATGTTTAGAAGTCGCACTGTTTGAATGAGGATGGGTATATGTACTATTTAATATATGTGTAAGAGGGAAAAAAAGTGTACGTTTATTTTTTGTTAGGAGGAATGATCTATGGATGATAGAGAAGTTCAAAAATTAGTGGAAGAGGTATCTCTACAATACTTTCAAGTTCCTTTCTTGCATAAAGCACTATTTAATAAGAGATTGCGAACAACGGGTGGGCGTTATTTATTAAAAAGCCATAATATAGAACTGAATTATCATTATTACAAAATGTACGGTAAAGAAGAGTTAGTAGGGATTGTTAAACATGAGCTTTGTCATTATCATTTGCACATCGCAGGTAAAGGGTATAAACATCGTGATAAGGATTTCCGTGAATTACTCAAGAGAGTGGAAGCGCCGCGTTTTTGTAGACGAATGATTGATGAGAAAAAGAGAATGCAAGCTTACATATATGAATGTATGGGATGTTCTTTTCAATATGTAAGAAAGCGTCAAATAAATACAGAGAAATATGTTTGCGGGAAGTGTAAAGGGAAACTAAAGCAGATTGCAAAAACACCTTGACAGTAAAAAAGCAATCCAGTATAGTATAAACATGTCACGTTTGTACAAGATGTTGTAAAAAAATCTTGACTTACAAACATAAATTTTATAAGATACAAATTGTCTTCATTATTCCGCAGTAGCTCAGTGGTAGAGCTATCGGCTGTTAACCGATCGGTCGTAGGTTCGAGTCCTACCTGCGGAGCCATACAGAGAAGTACCCAAGTGGCTCAAGGGGCTCCCCTGCTAAGGGAGTAGATCGCTAACGCGGTGCGAGGGTTCGAATCCCTTCTTCTCTGCCATACATACTGGCCCGTTGGTCAAGTGGTTAAGACACCGCCCTTTCACGGCGGTAACACGGGTTCGAATCCCGTACGGGTCACCACTTCGGAGGATTAGCTCAGCTGGGAGAGCACCTGCCTTACAAGCAGGGGGTCGGCGGTTCGATCCCGTCATCCTCCACCATATAAACTATATAAATAATATTATCGCGGGGTGGAGCAGTACNNGGTCGGGACCGCCATTTTAACTTCTGCTAATTGGCAGTTGTTTTTTATTGGACATTATGGTACAATAACATCTGTCTTCAAAAAGAAGGTAACTTTTTCGATGGGCTATAGCCAAGCGGTAAGGCAACGGACTTTGACTCCGTCATGCGCTGGTTCGAATCCAGCTAGCCCAGCCATTTACGAGCCATTAGCTCAGTTGGTAGAGCATCTGACTTTTAATCAGAGGGTCGAAGGTTCGAATCCTTCATGGCTCACTCTTTGTTAATTCCGCGCGGTCGTGGCGGAACGGCAGACGCGCTAGGTTGAGGGCCTAGTGGGGGAAACCCCGTGGAGGTTCAAGTCCTCTCGGCCGCATCAAAGAATTTTTCAAAAAAGTACTTGCATTTGAAAATGCAGTATGGTAAGATAATTGAGTCGCTGAAATACAACAACGACAAAACATCATGAATAAGCGCCCGTAGCTCAATTGGATAGAGCGTTTGACTACGGATCAAGAGGTTAGGGGTTCGACTCCTCTCGGGCGCGCCATAACGGGAAGTGGCTCAGCTTGGTAGAGCACCTGGTTTGGGACCAGGGGGTCGCAGGTTCAAATCCTGTCTTCCCGACCACGCGGGTGTAGTTTAGTGGTAAAACAAGAGCCTTCCAAGCTCTGGTCGAGAGTTCGATTCTCTTCACCCGCTTTTAGTTCTTTGAAAACTGAAC
>NZ_NUVD01000012.1 GCF_002564555.1 Bacillus cereus
GGAAATGAAAACCAAGGTGGGAACAATAACCAAGGCGGAAACGAAAACCAAGGTGGGAACGAAAACCAAGGCGGAAACAATAAACCGAAAGTAATAGTTGATCCGAAAAATTTAGTTGATGGTCAATATGATATTACATTTAAAGTATTAAAAGATAAAACAGATGAGATTTCAAAGATGAATGACTATGTTGTAAATCCAGCGAAATTAATCGTAAAAGATGGTAAAAAATATATTGAGATGACGCTGAAAAATAGTGCGTGGATTACGAAGTTCCAAACGGAAAACAAGGGACTATTTGCTGATGCAAAAGTAATAAGCGAAGATAAAAATGCAAATACGCGAGTAGTACAGTTTGAAGTAGAAGATTTATTTGAAAAATTAAATGCAAAAGTAAAGGTAGACATCAATGAGATGAACTACCACCATTTCTACGATGTACAAATCCAATTTGATACAAATAATATTGGTGCAGTAGGAACTATTAAAGAGGATCCAAAGAATGATCCGAAAAATCCAGTGACTACACCGAAAGTAGATAATGTAAAAACAGTAGGTACTCCTGATTTTAACCGAAATGCAGATGGTAAAAAGAAAAACGAAGATACAAATAATGATGCGAAAAAAGAGAAAAACTCAAAAACAGCAGATACAGCACAACTAGGTTTATACATGGTGTTACTGCTAGGTTCACTTGCTTTACTAATTCGCAAATATAGAGCAGGTAGATTGTAATTTTTGGAGTCTTGATGCATGTCCGCATGCATCAAGACTTGTTTCATATTGTTTGGAAAGGAGTGGTGATTAAGAGTGAAGAAAATCGCAAGTGTACTAATGGCTATCATTCTGTTAGTGAGTATAGCTGGGTGCTCATCACCAAAAAAAGAAACAGCGAAGCAGGTAAAGAGTGAGAGTAAAGAGAGAATTGTTGCAACGACAGTTGCTGTTACTGAAATTATGGATGTGTTAGAAGTAGATTTAGTTGGTGTTCCAACAAGTTCTAAAACTTTACCAAAGCGATATAAAGGTTTACCTGAAGTTGGGAATCCGATGAGTCCGGATATGGAGAAGGTAAAATCATTAAAGCCATCAGAAGTATTATCTGTGACAACACTTGAATATGAACTAAAGCCAGTTTTTGATGGTGTGGGTATGAAAGCAAACTTTTTAGATTTAACAAGTTTAAAAAATATGAAAAATTCAATTAGTGATTTAGGTAAGAAATATGGACGCGAAAAGCAGGCTGAAGAAGTAGTAACTAAGTTAGATAAAAAGGTTACTAGTATTCAAAAAGAAGTAAAAGGAAAGAAAGAACCGACAGTGCTTATTTTATTAGGGGTGCCGGGAAGTTATTTAGTAGCAACAGAACATTCTTATATTGGTGATTTAGTGAAACAACTAGGTGGTAAAAATATTGTACAAGGTGAACAAGTAGAGTATTTAGCTTCTAATACAGAGTATTTAAAGAAAGCTGATCCAGACATTATTTTACGAGCAGCGCACGGTATGCCTGATGAAGTTGTAAAAATGTTCGATAAAGAATTTAAAACAAATGACATTTGGAAACACTTCGCGGCAGTGAAAAACAATCGTGTTTACGATTTAGAAGAGCGTTTATTTGGAACGACAGGTAATTTAGCGGCTATTGAAGCATTAGATGAATTGAAGAAAATGATGTATCCGTGATGCATTTGAATATAAAGGACGAGTGGAATGAATAAAAAATTTTGGAGTTTCTTCATTGTTACTGTATTACTCATTGTTATGACAGTGTTGTCAGCAACGAAAGGGAGTTTAGAAGTAGGTATTGTTGAGCTTGTGAAAGGAATATTTACAAGGACAAATGAAGATGTTGAAGTAATTAAAGATTTGCGTTTCCCGCGTATTATTATTGCACTGTTCACTGGAGCGGCTCTTGCGGTTTCGGGTGTGCTTTTTCAAGCTGTTATGAAAAATCCACTTGCTGATGCTGGGGTAATTGGGATATCTTCAGGAGCAAGTTTTATGACACTTGTTATTATTACGTTATTCCCGCAATTCTTTTTCTGGACACCAGTATTCGCCTTTTTAGGTGGTGCGCTTGCATGTTATCTCGTCTATTCGTTTTCCTGGAAGTCTGGTTTAAGTCCACTTCGTATTATTTTAATTGGTATTGCGATTAATGCGATGTTCACTGGATTAAATGAATCGTTCGTTACGATTTGTGGATATTTTATTAAAAGTATTAAACAAACTACGACGTCTAACATAACGATGAAGACGTGGGGGGATGTAGAAATAATTGTTACTTACGGGACGATTGGCCTTATACTCGCGTTGTTTGTCGGGGCGTGGTGTAACTTATTATCTCTACAAGATAAGACTGCGAAAAACTTAGGTTTGCATGTAACGAGAGTCCGTTTAATTATTTCTGCTATTGCGGTGCTGCTGGCAGCTGTATCAACAGCGATTGCGGGAGTTATTGCTTTTGTAGGGTTACTTGTTCCTCATATTTCAAGACAATTAGTCGGTTCAGATCATAAGGTGTTGATTCCATTTTCTGCGCTTGCAGGTGCGTTATTAATTTTGACGGCAGATACGGTCGGGAGGTTAATTGTGCCACCTAATGAAATTCCAGCAGCAACAATTATGGCGGTTATTGGTGGCCCATTCTTAATATTCTTGCTTAGAAAGAGTGATAAAGTTCATGGAAATTAAAAATGTAACCTTTTCATACGATAATGTAACAAATCGTTTAAAGTCTGTTAGTAGTGAAATAGAAATTGGGAAAATTACAACAATCATTGGTCCAAATGGTTGCGGGAAATCAACATTACTTGGTGTTATGTCTAGAAATCATGCTCCTAGCAGTGGAGAAGTAATACTTGATGGGAAAGCGATTAGTGAGTATAAACCGAAAGAGTTTGCTAGAAAGCTAGCAGTTGTCCATCAGCAAAATGAGGCGCCAGTAGATATTACAGTGGAAAAACTAATAAGCTTTGGTCGTATGCCATATAAAAATATTTTCTCTTCGCAAACAGATGAAGATAGAGAAGCGATTGAGCATGCACTAGCATGTACGAATTTACAAAGTAAGCGTGATAAGCCAATTCATGCTTTATCTGGCGGAGAGAGACAGCGAGTTTGGATTGCGATGACATTAGCTCAAAATACACCAATGCTTTTCTTAGATGAGCCGACAACATATTTAGATATTTATTATCAGCTAGAAATATTAGAGTTAGTGAAAGAGTTAAATGAAGTGCATCGACTAACGATTGTAATGGTATTACATGATATTAATCAAGCCATTCGTTACAGTGATCATATTATCGTTATGAAAGATGGAGAGATTGTTACGAAAGGTAATCCTAATGATGTAATAACAGAAGAAATGGTTAAAGCAATATATGGTGTAGATGTCGTTGTAAAGCAGGATAAAGATACAGGATTATACATGGTACCGATGGGAATCTAAAGGGTAAGCATAATCCGTTTTGAGGTGATAATTTGAATAGTAAGAAAGAACGGAAAAAGAATTCTTTTTTTCAACGAATACTTACAATTGTGTTTTTAGGAATCTTTTTCTATTCAATGTATGAATTGGGTGGAATTTTCATGGATTATTATGAAAATCGTAAAGTAATGGCTGAGGCGCAACATATTTATAAAAGAAGTCCAATGGAGGAAAAATCACAAGACGGAGAAGTACGCAAACAGTTTCAAGCTCTCCAGAAAATTAATCCAGAGATAGTTGGATGGATTACGATGGATGATACGCAAATTAATTATCCAATTGTTCAAGCGAAGGATAATGATTACTATTTGTATCGTAATTATAAAGGCGAGGACATGCGGGCGGGAAGTATCTTTATGGATCATCGCAATGATGTGAATTCTCGAAATCGAAATACTATTTTATATGGTCATCGTATGAAGGACGGTTCTATGTTTGGGAGTTTAAAAAAGATGCTGGATGAAGACTTCTTCATGTCCCATCGTAAATTATATTACGATACATTATTTGAAGGATACGACGTTGAGGTTTTTTCAGTATATACGACAACAACAGACTTCTATTACATTGAAACGGATTTTGAAAGCGATGCAGTATATACATCGTTCTTAAAGCAAATTCAAGAGAAATCACTCTACAAAACGGATACGAAATTGACAGCTAATGATGAAATTGTAACACTTTCTACATGTGACTATGCGCTTGATCCAGAGGCAGGAAGATTAGTAGTGCATGCGAAACTGGTAAAAAGACATTAAATAAAAAAGTATAGAATATGAGGAGTGGTAACGCCCCCTCATATTCTATACTTAAAAAAAGAAATATGTTTACTGTGCTGCAGCCATTGGCATACGTACAACTTTTACATCATAATAAGAAATTTTGTTATCAAGAATATATTCTGGCATCCCGCCTTGATGTGAGTGAGCATCTTTAAATGCAGCGCTCTTTGTCCAACCTTGGAAATCTTCTTTTGCATTCCAGCGAGTGCTAATTGTTACTTCATCATAATCAACTGTATTTTGTGTTAAAAGAACTTCTAGGCCTAAAAATCCTGGCATTGCTTCAACTTTACCTACTTTATTAAAACGCTCAATTAATTTATGCCCATTGCCCGTTGTAATCTTAGTTGTATTTGTAACAATAATCATGTTTATTCCTCCTATAAATGTAACTTTATTTTTCAAGAACTCATATACATTAAATGATAATGAAAATCACTCTCACTGTCAATGGTAATCTTAAGTTATGACAATGTTTTTTATGTAAGTACAGTATCTTCCTTTTTAATATGTTGACTATATATTTAACTTGGTTATATATTATATAAATAGAATTAAATGAAAATATGTAGATGCAAAGTATGGTTTATACTTTGCTTTCGCAATACTATGAACAAGGAGGGTATTATGGTTGAATCATTGTTACTTAGTATCGTTATTATTATTACGTTAGGTGTCGCTTCGCAGTGGACTGCTTGGCGTTTTCAGCTCCCTGCTATCGTGGTTATGGCAGTTGCTGGTTTATTAATTGGTCCCGTTTTTGGCATCATTAACCCAAAAGAGGTACTTGGTGATGTTTTTAGTCCGCTCGTATCACTTTCTGTTGCCATTATATTATTTGAAGGTAGTTTAAGTTTAGATATACGTGAACTGAGGGGGCTATCAAAACCGGTATTCCGTATTGTTACACTTGGAGCATTTATCGCATGGATAGCTGGTTCACTAGCTGCACATTACGTTGCCGGATTAGAGTGGGCGGTTGCATTTATTATTGGAGGGCTCTTTATTGTGACAGGCCCAACGGTAATTATTCCGTTATTACGCCAAGCACGATTAAAGCCAAGAACAGCTGCAATTTTAAAATGGGAAGGGATTATCGTTGATCCATTTGGAGCTTTGCTTGCTGTATTTGCCTTTCAAATTGTAAATTTCTTAACGAAAGAAAATGTACAATTACATACGTTACTCTATTTCTTTGCTGGTTCATTATTTGCAATGATACTTGGGTATGCGTTTAGTATTTTTATGAGCTATATGATTTTAAAAGGAAAAGTACCAGAATATTTAAAAGCACCGATTCTGCTTGTTACAGTATTATTATGCTTTGGTATTGCGGATGAAGTGATGCATGAAACCGGTATGCTAGCTGTAACAGTAATGGGGATTACGCTTGCGCGAATGAAGAAGTATATTTCATCCATCGGTGACATTCGTCATTTTAACGAAAATATTTCAGTGCTATTAACATCGACTGTTTTTATTATATTAACAGCATCGCTTCCAAGGACGACTATTATGGAGATTTTCAGCTGGCCTATTATAAGTTTTGTATGTATGATGCTATTTGTCGTTCGTCCTTTATCAATTTGGATATCGACAATTGGAACAGAATTAACGAAATCAGAAAGAGCGTTAGTTGGTTGGATTGCGCCGCGAGGTATTGTTGCATTAACTGTTTCTAGTTATTTCGCGACGGAGTTATTACAAGAAGGTTATAAAGATGCGTCTATATTAACGGCACTTACATTTGCGCTCGTTATTACGACGGTTTGTGCTCACGGGTTCTCAATCAGATTTTTAGCGAAAAAGTTAGGTTTGGCGAATACAGAGCCGCCGGGGATCTTGATTTCAGGTGCAAGTACATTCTCATCTGCCTTTGCGTCACACTGTAAAGAGATGGGGATTCCAAGCTTGATTGTAGATGTATCAGAAGAACATCTACACTGTGCGAAGGTGAAAGGGATTAAGACCTATAATGGCCAAATTCTCTCAGAGCAACTACAATTTGAAGTTGATATGAACCAATATGAATATTTAATTGCAGTAACCGATACGGATTCGTATAACGTCCTAGTTGCAAATACGTATGTTCCACAGTTTGGACATCATAATACATTTTTACTCCCAATTCATGATGTGGAGAAAATTGAACAAGAGCGTATCTCTCTTTCGAAAAAAGCACATTTACTGTTTGGTCAAAATGAAATTTATGAAGAATTAAATCGGAAAATTGAAGATGGTTATACATTTAAAACGATACATGTTACGGAAGAAGAAAAGATAGATAAGGAAGAAAGAGATTCGAAAGATATAGTTTTATTTATTCGTCATAGTGACGGGAGTCTTACTTTTTCAACATTGTATAAATATATAACAGTTATGCCAGGAGATGAGCTAGTTGTACTAGCAAAGCAATAATATGGTATAGTGAAACGAGGCTGTTTTTTAGCCTCTTTTTTATATGCTTCCTACTAATAGAAAGCATTCAAATGGAAAGGAAGACATTACATGCGATCTGAAGTAACTATAAAAATAAAACCGAAATTTATAAAAGAAATTAAAAGTGGATACCCGCTTATTTTAAAAGATGCAATTCAAAATTTAAATGATGTCCGAGAAGAAGGGACTATTATTAAAGTAGTAGATGAAAAGAACCAATTCATCGGAAAAGGCTATTATGGAAAGCAAAATAAAGGATACGGTTGGATTTTAACGAGAAAAGAGAAAGAGCAAATTAATCAGGATTTCTTTGAGAGTAAAATCAAATCTGCTTTACATAAACGAAAACATTTTTATAAGTCAAATGATACAACGGCATTCCGTGTCCTAAATGGTGAGGGAGACGGTCTTGGCGGTTTAATTATCGATTATTATGACGGTTTTTACGTGGTGAGCTGGTATAGTGAGGGAATTTATACTTTCAGAGATGAGATTGTAGCAGCTCTTCAAAAAGTAGCAAACTTTAAAGGTATTTATGAGAAAAAGCGTTTTGATACGAAAGGGAAATACATTGAAGGTGATGATTTCGTAGCAGGAGAGCGCGGTGAGTTCCCGCTTATCGTAAAAGAAAACGGTGTAAACTTTGCTGTATATTTAAATGACGGAGCGATGGTTGGTGTATTTTTAGATCAGCGTAACGTTCGAAAACAAATTCGTGATAAATATGCAAAGGGAAGAACGATGTTAAATATGTTCTCTTACACAGGTGCTTTCTCTGTATTTGCAGCGCTTGGCGGAGCGAGTAAAACAACGAGTGTTGACCTTGCAAATCGTAGTTTAAGTAAAACGATTGAGCAGTTTAGTGTAAATGAAATTGATTACGAAGCACAAGATATTATTGTAGAAGATGTATTTCTTTACTTTAAATATGCAGCTAAGAAAAAGATGAAATTTGATATGGTTGTACTAGATCCTCCGAGTTTTGCACGTTCGAAAAAATATACATTTAGTGCAGCGAAGGATTATAAAAACTTATTAAAAGAAACGATTGCGATTACAGAGAATAACGGTATTATTGTTGCTTCCACAAATTGTAGCGCATTCGATATGAAAAAGTTTAAAGGATTTATCGATACAGCATTTAAAGAAATGAACGGCAAATATAAAATATTAGAAGAACATTCTTTACCAGAAGATTTCCGTACAATTGATCAATTTAAAGAGGGAGATTATTTAAAAGTAGTCTTCATCGAGAAAATTAAAGGGTAATAAAGAAAAAGGAGCTCGAGTTTACTTGAGCTCCTTTTTCTTATTGAACGATATTTTGTACTCTACCAACTTGCCCATCTTGCAATCGCACTTTAATGCCATGCGGATGAGACGGTGAGTTTGTTAAAATATCTTTTACAATTCCACGTGTTAACTTACCAGTTCGTTGGTCTTGTTTTAATACAATATCAACTTCAAGACCTGGCGCGATGTTAGATCGTTTTTGCCCGTTCATTTATACACCAGTACGTCTACGTTGGTTGTTTGTTTTCTTCGTTTGTTGGTTTTGTAATTTTTTCGTTGCTTGACTTTGGTTTGTATTATTTGAACCATTTCCATTTCCTTGCTTTTTCTTTGCAAGTTGTTCGCGCATTAAATCAGCTAAGCTTACTTTTTTGTTTTCTGACATGATAAGTCTCCTTTATATAAAGTTAATTATGAACAATCGTAGTGAATTTCATCATATCATTGTTAAGGAAGGAAGGGAAGTTGGTTTGAAAATTCATATAATTCTTTCCAGCATTCATTCGTTGCGATACAATTGAAATGTTAATCTTTGTAAAAAGGGGATAGAAATATGTCACATCATATTTTATTAGTTGAAGATGATATCTCAATTCAAGAGATGGTTGAAACATATTTAGTAAAAGAAGGTTTTCAAGTTACAATCGCATCTGATGGAGAAGAAGGAGTTAACGCATTCTTAAAAGGTTCATTTGATTTGATTATCCTCGATATTATGATGCCAAAGTTAGATGGCTTAGAGGTTATGCGAATTATTCGAGAAAACAGTGCAGTTCCGATTTTAATGATGTCAGCAAAAGATACAGATGTTGATAAAGCTGTTGGGTTAGGACTTGGTGCAGATGATTACATTTGCAAGCCGTTTTCTATGATTGAATTGGCTGCGCGTGTAAAAGCAGGTATTCGGAGATCTACGAAATATTCGGCTACAGAAACAATAGAAAAGATGATTCAAATCGGTGATTTAACAATTGATCCAATCAATTTTACTGTAGAAAAAAATAGGAAGCCTCTTAAACTTACTTTAAAAGAATTTGAGATTTTAAAACTGTTCGTAAAGAATCAAAACCGTGTATTTACAAAAGCACAAATATATACGTTAGTTTGGAATGAAGAGTATTACGGTGACGATAACGTTATTAATGTTCATATGAGAAGATTGCGTGAGAAAATTGAAAGTGATCCATCTAATCCAGAATATATTAAAACATTATGGGGCATCGGCTATAAGTTGGAAGTGATGTAATATGGTCAAGCTGTTAATGGGCATTATTTTTATATTGTTATGTGTGGTTTACATACAGTATAAAATGAGGAAAACTAGTAACAAAAATTTACGATACACATATGAAAAATTAGAAGACATTGTACATGAAAAAACAGGTGAGAAGTTACTCGTTATGACAGATGATCTAGAGTTGCAAAAGTTATTAGTGGCAATTAATCATTTATTAGATGCAAAACAGAAAACGAATGCAGATCATGCGAAAGTAGAAATTTCGATGAGAAAAATGCTCTCAAATATTTCGCATGACTTAAAAACACCACTAACAGTTATTCTTGGATATACAGAAATGTTAAATAAAGATAAAACGATAAAAGAGGAAGAACAGCAAATATTACTTGAAAAAGTGCATGTGAAAACATTAGAAGTGATGGAGCTCATTCATAAGTTTTTTGATTTGGCAAAATTAGAATCCGGTGACAAGGCAATCGAGATAACAAAAGTAAATATGAATGAAGTTTGTCGCGAAAAAATTTTATCTTTTTATGATTTAGTGACGACGAAAGGTTTTCATGTTCATATTGATATACCAGAAAGAAATATATATGCACTTGGAAATACAGAAGTATTAGGCAGAGTGTTAAATAATTTAATATCAAATGCGATTACATATGGAGACGATGGAAAGACACTCGGTATGACTGTAAGAGATGATGAAACAAGAGTGTATATAGATGTATGGGATAAAGGAAAAGGAATTGATGAATCTCATATTGATAAAGTGTTTGAGCGTATGTACACACTGGAAGATTCGAGAAATAAATTGTACCAAGGAAGCGGTCTAGGTTTAACGATTACGAAAAGACTTGTGGAAGCGATGGATGGAGAAATTCATCTTTCTAGTAAGCCGTATGAAAAAACGACTTTTACAGTTGTATTAACAAAAATGCAGTTTTAGCTTGTAGAGAAGTAGATTCTACAAGCTTTTTTTTAGCGTAAGGAATTTGTAAGAAACGGGTAAGAAAAAAGAGATTTCCGTTGTCTATTATAGAAATATAAAGTAGTGCGAAAGGAGAAAGTGATATGACATATATATTAAAAACGAATCAGCTAACGAAAGTGTTCGAAGGAAAAGAAGTTATCTCTAGTGTTAATATGCATGTGAACAGAGGAGAGATTTACGGTTTTTTAGGACCGAACGGTGCGGGTAAAACAACGATTATGAAAATGATTACGAATTTAATTAAACCGACGAGCGGAGATATTGAAATTTTCGGTGAGAAGTTAACAGACACTTCTTATGAAGTATTAAAAAGAATGGGGACAATTATTGAATATCCGGTTTTTTATGAGAAACTAACGGCGAAGGAAAACTTAGAATTACATTGTGAATATATGGGCTATTACGATAAAAATGCAATTGATTATGCTTTAAATTTAGTGAAACTGCACGGCATAGATAATAAAAAAGTAAAAGATTTCTCATTAGGGATGAAACAACGGCTCGGTATTGCAAGGGCAATCATGACAAAACCAGAGCTACTCATTTTAGATGAACCGATTAACGGTTTAGATCCAATTGGTATTAAAGAATTGCGAGACTTATTTAAAATGCTCTGCAAAGAATATGGCATTACTTTATTAGTTTCTAGTCATATTTTAGGCGAGATGGAACAAATGGCAGATACAATTGGTGTTATTCAAAATGGGAAACTAATAAAAGAAGTTTCGATGAAGAGTATTAATGGAAAACAAACAGAGTACATTGAAATCACTGTTCCTGATGTGAAACGTGCAGCTTATATTTTAGAAGATAAACTCGGTATAAAAAATTACAAAATAATGAGTGGAAACATGATTCGTGTGTATGATACGGCAGCGTCTCAGCAAGCTATTTCAAAAGCACTTATTATGAACGATGTAGAAATTGAAAGTATTAATAAGAAACATAGTTCCTTGGAAGAGTATTTCTTAAATGTGATGGATGGGGAAGGTATTCATGCTTAATGGAGGTGGTTTATATGTTTAAACTAATGAAGCTCGAATGGAAGAAACATCAATTATCTAGTTACTTTAAAGGTGTAGCAATTTGTATTATAGCAATTTTTGCTGCGGTAAGTCTTATGGGGTTGGGAGCGAAAGGTGAAGGAGATGCGGCGCTCACTGATTTTACAAAATATATGATCTTAGCAAACATCTTTATTAGGATGACATTTCTTATTTTTAGTTCGGTCATTTTATCACGTTTAGTAATTGATGAGTATAAGAACAAAACAATGCAACTATTGTTTATGTATCCATTGCAAAGGAAAATGTTAATGAGGGCGAAATTAACAATCGTTTTTAGTTTTTGTTTTGTGAGCATGATTATTGCTACTTTCACTATTAGTTTGCTCATATTTTTTATGAATCCAATGATGGGAGTAATTGAAACGCCTGTTACGATGGGTGAAATAATAGCTACCGTTCCGGCTATTTTTATAAATGCATTTATGATATCTGGTATAAGTTTAATTCCTTTATTTTTTGGGATGAGAAAGAAATCGGCACCGACAACGATTACTTCTGCAGTAATAATTGGGATGATAATGAACAGTAACATTGGAAACAATCAAGTAAGTTTTTATAATTTTATAGCTATCCCAATAGTGCTCTGTTTATTAGGGATTTTTATTAGTTATCTTTCATATCGTAAAATCGACAAGGTCGATGTGGTGTAAAGTAAGTTTAAAACAACAACGAACTGGGGTATGAATGTTGAAAAAAATAATAGTAATTGCAATTTTATTTCTGACAATTGCTAGTGTGGTTTTTGGTTTTAAGACATTTCAGGGGAAAGATTTTAAGAAAGAAAAGTCTTTTGAGATAAATAATATAAAAGAAATAGAAGTGGATAGTGAGAACTGGGATATTGAATTTAAAAGTACAGATGGTAACAAAATAGTAATTTCTGCTCAAGGTCAACGAGTAGATAACGATTTAGAACCTATCAAAATAGAAAATGACGGAAAGAAAATTGTGATTAAACAAAAACAAAAGGCGACCAGATTTTTTAATGGTTTTACGTTTAGGAAGAAAAATAGTATATCTATAGCTATTCCGAAGAAAGAAATAGATAAAATTGTATTAAATAATAAATCGGGGGATGTGAAAATAAGCAATATAGTAGTAAAAAGTATCGTTACAAAAAGCAAGTCTGGAGATGAAATGATTGCAGGACTATCGGCAGAGAAAGGTGAATTTATCTCGCAAAATGGAGAGGTAGCTGTAAAAGATAGTTCAGTACAAGAGTTAAATATAAAGTCTACGACTGGTGATAACTATATAACAAATGTAAACAACGTAAATATGAACATCACTTCAACATCCGGTGAAGTATTACTGAAAGATATGACAGAAGGAAAATCATTATTTGTAGAAACAAAATCAGGAGATATTGGCGTAAGGTATAAAGGTGTTCCAGCTTCATTGAAACTTACAGCTAAAAGTAATTCGAATGACATAATGGTGAATGTAAACGGATTGAAGAAAGACAAGAATACTGAAAAGATAATAGAAGGAATCATCGGTGATGCAACAAATGAAGTGAAGATTTTAAGTAAAACAGGAGCAATCTATATTGATTAAGTCTTAACCGGGAGGAGGACCATCATGCTACGTCTTATGAAGCTAGAACTGAAGAAATTTAAACTTGGCTGGTACGTGAAGAGAGCAGTAATTGCAAATCTTGTTATACTGGCATTATTGATTTTTGTTAGCATCGTTTCTCAAATAGAGGGAGATCCAGAAATAAGAGATCCGCAGGCGATTTTGTTAATGGCTAGTTCAATAGTAAGAGCAACATTTATTATTTTTGGTGCTGTACTAATAGCTAAGTTAATAATTGATGAATATAAAAACAAAACAATATTACTCATGTTTTCTTATCCAATTAATCGAAAGAAAATAATGATTAGTAAGTTGGCTATTACAGCAATATTAACATTCATAACAGTTATTTTATCTAATATTTTTGTAGTAGGAATTTTCTATGGGGTAGATAGTTATTTTTCGATTCTTCCTAATCCATTTACAGTAGATCAATTGATGCAAGAAGGGATAAATCTCGTTCCTTTAGCCATTGCCACTGCTGGAATAAGCTTAATTCCTCTATACTTCGGAATGCGTAAACGTTCAGTGCCAACTACTATTGTTTCGTCTATTATCGTTGTACTAATTGCAATTAATAACCCACCAATATTTCCTATAGCGACCTTTCTTCCCCTTCAATTAGCATTTGCAGCGATTGGAGTTGCGATTGCATATTACGGAATTAAAAATATAGAGAGGGAAGATGTAACAGCGTGACAAGAATAAGAAAAAATAGTTTCACATGAAACAAGTTACAGAAAACGACAAGGTATGTAAACGCCTTGTCGTTTTCTGTCTTTACATTTTGGGAGCTTCCATTCCAGCCGCAGCCCATTCTTCTTTTGCAGGGCCATAAACGCCAGGAACTGTTAAGCCAGCTTGTCGCATTAAAACTGTCATTTGTCCGCGGTGGTGATTTTGATGATTAATAAGCGTCATTAAAAATATAGAATTCGGCATAGGACGGCCAAAGAAGCCTCTTTTTAACTAACCTTCTTCCCGCTCTTCCTCATTAACCATAAGAAATAAGGCGCACCAAGTACAGCAACGACAAGACCAGAAGGAATTTCTTTCGGATATGCAATTGTTCGTCCTAGTAAGTCAGCAACAGAAAGAAGAATTGCTCCAAATAGAGCGGAACAAACGAATAATCTTTGATGATTCATTCCAACAACGATTCGTGCTAAGTGAGGTGCAACAAGACCTAAAAAGGCAATTGTACCGACAGCTGCAATATTTACAGATGCAAGTAGTGTTGCTAAAACAATTAGAGCAAGGCGCGTTTTATGTACCGGCTGCCCGAGTCCAGTTGCTAAATCGTCTCCAAGTACAAGAACGTCAAGTTGTTTCATTAAGAAAAAAATAATGAGTACAAGAATAAGAGATGGATATAGAATGATATTTTCTAAGTGATTCCATCCTCTTGCATATGTACTGCCTGATAACCATGTTAATGCAGCAGCAACATTCAAATTCGCTTTAACGATAAAGATTTGAATAATCGCTGAGCCGAGAGCTGAAATACCAATCCCTATTAAAGCAAGAGCTGTTGGACTAAATCCTGATTTCCATGAGAAGAAGAGAACAACTCCAACTGCAAGTAATCCACCGATAAATGCACCAATTGGTAGGAAGAAACCGGGAAGTGCAGGAAAGACATACATAATAGTTAAGGCACCAACACCAGCTCCTGACGAAATACCAATAATAGAAGGATCGGCAAGTGGATTTCGTAATATGCCTTGGAAAACAAGTCCACTTATTGCAAGGCATGCACCAGCGATAGCGGCAACGAGCATTCTTGGTAAACGAAGATTCATCATCATATTTTTATCAAATTGTGTTAATTGTCCCGTTATGGCATTTGTAATGCTTTCGATGTAAGAGTTGCTACCGATTACAACGCCAAGAGAAATCGTCACAATACAAAGTACGATAGATATAATGATTACCTTTTTATAAGAATGATAGCGGGAACTAGCCCCAGCTGCATTCGCACCGTTATCGTTCATATACTGTTTCGACTTCATCATTCGATACACTAAATAAATAAGCCAAGGTGATCCAATCATTGCCGTAACTGCCCCAACAGGAAGTTCTGCACCAGTTGGATCTATCAGTCTACCAACGACATCTGCTCCAAGTAATAAAATGGCTCCCCATAAGAAGGAGGAAAGGAGAAGTGTAAAATGTTGACGATAGCCAATAAGACGCATTAAATGAGGTGCAACTAAGCCAACAAAACCAATTGGTCCAACAACAGTAACAATTACTGCTGTTAAAAAGATTGCAGCAATGAAGGCGATAAGACGTGTTACTGCGGTTTTTTCACCAAGAGAAACAGCAACATCATCACCTAGTAGGAGAATGTTGAGCTTACGAGACATGAATAATAAAACTAGGAAAGAAATAATAATAAATGGAAAAGCGAATTGAACGCCATCCCAGTTATTTTGAATAAGAGATCCAGCTCCCCATAAAAATAAACCAGCTGTTTCATTTTCATAGAAAAGCTGCATCGTTCCGGTAAAGGCAGAAAGCATTAATGTAACGACCATACCAGCTAGTGCCATTCTAAGTGGGGTTCCCTTTTTTCCACCAGAAATACGGTATACAAATAAAGCAGTAATAGCTCCACCGATAAATGTGAAAAGAAGTGAGTTAATTTGCAAACCTTTCGGTAAGAAAATTGTAGCCGCTACGAGAAAGAAATATGCACCTGAATGAATTCCCATTGTGCTTGATTCAGCAAGTGGATTTTTTGTTAATGTTTGCAAAATGACCCCAGATGCAGCAAGAGCACCTCCAGCTAAAATGGCAATTACAGCTCTAGGTAATCGAAGCATGATTAAAGTTTGATGCTCTAGTGATTGATTCGGTGAGATAAGAGCATCGATAATCATACTGTAGGAAATGTTTGCTTGTCCTTGCCCGATATGAATAAAGAAAAGGAGGAGCAAGAGAGCTGCTCCTCCTCCGAATACAAGACTTGCTCGAAGTGTATGTCGTAAGCTATTCATCGTATAATCACTTCTTCGCTGTCATTACATCTGCTACTTGTGTTGCTAAAGATTTTGCAGACTCAGGACCACCGAAAATCCAAGTGTCGCCTTTTAATTTATACATTTTGTCTTCTTTTTTGAACTTTAATTCTTCCCAAGCAGGATTGCCTTTTAGTTGAGTGTCAAAAATGTTATCTTCATCCGCTACAATGTAAATGAAGTTTGAATCTTGTACACTTTGTAATGATTCCACAGTTGTTTGTTTGAAACCGTCTGGCTCAGATTTTCCGGCTTCAAATGTATTTGTTAAACCTAATTTTTTTGTAACTTGTAAAGCTGTAGAATTGTCAGTCAAGATACGGAATGTTGGCACATTTTTAGCTGTAAATGCTTGTGCCATTGCAATGTTTTTATCTTTTAAGTTTGCTTTGTCAATTTTTGCTTTTGCATCAGCAAATGTTTTATCCATATCAGCTAATACTTTTTTACCTTCTTCTTCTTTTCCAACTGCTTTTGCAATTTGTTTAAATGTTTCTGTCATTTCAGCAAAGTGATCGTTATTGCTTGTTGATGGGTCGAACATAACTGTCGGTGCAATTTGTTCTAATTCATTTTTAATCGCTTTACCACGGAATGAAGCTGTAATGATTAAATCTGGTTTTAGACGGCTAATTTCTTCTAGGTTTGGTTGTTGACGAGTTCCTACATCTACAACATCTTTATTTGGTTTTGTTGCTGTATTTACCCATTTATTATAATTCTTAATGTCTGCCATCCCTACAGGCTGAACACCAAGAGCTAATAAGTCTTCTGAATATACCCACTCAAGTACAACAACTTTTTTCGCTGGTTTATCTAACTTCGTTTCCCCTTCAGCGTGTTTAATTGTTATAGCTTGCTTTTTGTCGTCTGTCTTTGTTTCTTTTTTCTCCTCTTTTTGCTGTCCACATCCAACAGCGAATAGAAGAACTACTATGAAAATACTGATAATTTTCTTCATTTTCTGCCCCCAAAATAATTTTTTTATTTGTAATAAACGATATTGAAAATCGTTATCAATTATAACAACCAAATCATACTATGGGGATATTTTAAGTGTCAATATATTTTTAAAATTTTGACGAAAAATAACATATTATGAGGATTTTTATATATTGTAGTCGCCATTTAGAAGAGTAAGCCTCTTTACTAAAAAATTGGCGAATATGGGGAGTTTGGATGGGAATTGGGCTGTGTATGAAAGTGCAATGTGTGTGGTTAATAATCTGTGTAGATGGGGCGAAAGTACAAGCGAAAGGAGAGGGAATCGCATGTAATAATTACTAGAATGTATGGAGTAAATCTGTGCTTAGCTCCACTGAGTAAAGTATTTCTTTGTTATTTAGATAGGTGTTTTCTAATTTGTTGTTTGTACTTAAAAGATTGAATTTGAAGGAAGTGATCAACATGTCTTCATGGCTCAATAATACAAATGGATATTGTGGGTGTAATAATCAAAATGGTGTACATGTTGATTCATGCTGTTTTAGTTGCGACGGGACAGTTCCTAAGATCGGTCCAACGGGTCCAACAGGAGTAACGGGAGCAACGGGATCAACAGGAGCAACGGGAGCAACAGGAGCAACGGGTCCAACGGGAGTAACGGGAGCAACGGGAGCAACGGGTCCAACGGGAGCAACAGGAATAACGGGATCAACAGGTCCAACAGGCGAAACAGGAGCAACAGGCACAAGTATAACGGCAACATATGCTTTTGCAAATAATACGTCGGGTACAGCAATATCGGTACTACTTGGTGGAACAAATGTCCAGCTTCCGAACAATCAGAATATCGGTCCAGGGATTACAGTGTCTGGGGGGAACACAGTATTTACAGCTGCAAATGCAGGGAATTATTATATTTCATATACAATTAATATAACAGCTTCGTTATTAGTAAGTTCACGAATTACAATTAATGGAGCGCCGCTTGCTGGGACTATCAATGCTCCTGCGCTAGCAACCACATCTTTTAGTGCAACAATTATTACGACCTTGGCAGCGGGAAGTGCAATCAGTCTGCAATTATTTGGTTTGTTAGCTGTTGCAACATTATCAACAACTACCCCAGGAGCGGTGTTAACGATTATAAGATTAAGCTAACTAATAACTCTCTTACTCTTTTAAGATTAGGAGAGTTTATACATATAATAAGAAGTTAATGAAGTAAAGCATAGTTATATAAAAGTCAGAATATTATGATTGTAACGCTGTGGTGACTATAATATAATGAAAACAACCATCATGAATGAACATTCATTTATTTTTTTATGTATTTGAAGGGGGAATGAAGGTGGAAAAACCTTGGTTGAAAAGTTATCCAGAGGAAATTCCTAGTACTATTTCTTATGATATTCAGCCACTTCATGGATATTTAGAGAAAATGGTTTCTCGTTATCCAGAAAAGAAAGCGCTTCACTTTTTAGGTAAAGATATTACATTTTCAGATTTCCATGACAAGGTAAAGAAGTTTGCGAATTACCTTCAAAGGCTTGGTGTTGAAAAGGGTGATAGGGTTGCGATTATGCTACCGAATTGTCCGCAATCTGTAATTGGTTATTATGGTATTTTGCTTGCGGGTGGTATTGTCGTACAAACGAATCCTCTTTATACAGAAAGAGAGCTTGAGTACCAACTCTATGACTCGGGAGCAAAAGTAATTCTTTGTCTCGACTTAGTGTTTCCAAAAGTGACGAATGTTCAATCTTCTACAAAAGTTGAACATATTATCGTAACTCGTATTGCAGATTTTTTACCCTTCCCTAAAAATCTATTGTATCCATTTGTACAAAAAAAGCAGGCAAATCTTGTTGTGAATGTGTTGGAAAGTGAAACGATTCATCTATGGAAATCAGTAGAAAGAGAAAGTAATGCTAATGTTGAAGTTCCATGTGATCCTGAAAATGATCTAGCGCTTTTGCAGTATACAGGGGGAACGACAGGATTTCCTAAAGGAGTTATGTTAACGCATAAAAACCTCGTTTCGAACACATTAATGGGAGCACATTGGCTATATAATTGTAAAGAAGGAGAAGAAGTAATCCTCGGCGTCCTTCCGTTTTTTCATGTGTACGGGATGACAGCTGTAATGAATTTAAGTATTATGCAAGGATATAAAATGGTCCTTATTCCGAAGTTTGACATGAAAATGGTTTTTGAAGCTATAAAAAAACATAAAGTCACACTATTTCCAGGGGCACCAACTATTTATATTGCACTTTTAAATAGTCCTCTTTTAAAAGAGTATGATATTTCTTCTATCCAAGCTTGTATTAGTGGTTCTGCACCGCTCCCGGTAGAAGTACAGGAGGAGTTTGAGAGAGTTACAGGCGGTAAATTAGTAGAAGGTTATGGATTAACGGAATCATCACCAGTTACACATGGGAATTTTTTGTGGGAAAAACGTGTGCCAGGAAGTATTGGGGTGCCGTGGCCAGATACAGAGGCAATCATCATGTCACTTGAAACAGGAGAGGCATTACCGCCAGGTGAAATTGGTGAAATTGTTGTTAAGGGCCCACAAATCATGAAAGGGTATTGGAATAAACCAGAGGAAACGGTAGCTGTACTGCAAGATGGCTGGCTCCATACAGGTGATGTAGGATACATGGATGAGGATGGCTTTTTCTATGTGAAAGATCGTAAGAAGGATATGATTGTTGCTAGTGGTTTTAACGTCTATCCTCGTGAAATAGAAGAAGTATTATATGAACACGAAAAGGTGCAAGAAGTAGTAACAATCGGTGTTCCTGATCCGTACCGAGGTGAAACTGTAAAAGCGTTTGTTGTTTTGAAAGAAGGCGCCGAATGTTCTGAAGAGGAACTAGATCAGTTTGCGCGTAAATATTTAGCAGCTTATAAAGTCCCGAAAGTATATGAGTTTAGAAGTGAGTTGCCGAAAACGACGGTAGGCAAAATTTTACGCCGTGTTCTAATAGATGAAGAGAAGAGAAAGAATGAGGATGAGCAAACGGGCTGAGGCCCTTTCTTTTTGAAAAAATAGGATTGACACTTTTCTAAATAGTCAGTATTATAAGAATATGAATGACTATTCATTCAGTCATCTTCTTGAAGGGGACAGTAAAGTGAAGAAAAATAGACCGAAATATAATCAAATTATTGATGCAGCAGTCATTGTGATTGCGGAGAATGGATACCACCAAGCGCAAGTTTCTAAAATCGCAAAGCAAGCTGGGGTAGCTGACGGCACGATTTATTTATATTTTAAAAATAAAGAAGATATATTAATATCCTTATTCCAGGAGAAGATGGGGGAATTTGTCGAAACAATTCGTCAAAAAACAGCAGGAATTGAAAGCGCTGTAGCGAAGTTATTCATGTTGGTAGAAACGCACTTCTTGCTGTTGTCACAAAATGATCCTCTTGCTATCGTTACACAATTAGAGCTAAGGCAGTCCAATCAAGACTTGCGCCTTAAAATAAATGATGTATTAAAAGGCTACTTACAAGTTATGGATGAGATTTTAGAGACAGGTATAAAGCAAGGTGAATTCCAAGCGGATTTAAATGTTCGCGTGGCAAGACAAATGATCTTTGGAACAGTAGATGAAGTTGTGACCAATTGGGTAATGAGCGATCATAAGTATGATCTGGTCGCACTTTCAAAAACGGTACATGGGCTACTTATTGCAGCTTGTGGTTATCGTCAATAATGGGAGGGGTCATGTTGAAATTCCTATCTGTAAGAGTTGAAGACCATATCGCGGTGGCAACGTTAAACCACGGGCCAGCGAATGCAATGTCTTCACAAGTTATGCATGATGTTACTGAGTTAATCGATCAAGTGGAAAAGGATGATAACATCCGTGTTGTTGTTCTCCATGGTGAAGGACGCTTTTTCTCAGCAGGAGCAGATATTAAAGAATTTACATCTGTTACTGAAGCGAAGCAAGCGACTGAACTGGCGCAGCTTGGACAAGTTACGTTTGAGCGCGTAGAAAAATGTTCAAAACCAGTTATTGCGGCAATTCATGGAGCGGCACTTGGCGGCGGCCTTGAGTTTGCTATGTCTTGCCACATGCGCTTTGCAACTGAAAGTGCAAAACTTGGTTTACCTGAATTGACACTTGGATTAATTCCTGGCTTTGCAGGTACACAGCGTTTACCACGTTATGTTGGGAAAGCAAAAGCTTGTGAAATGATGTTAACAAGTACACCAATTACTGGTGCAGAAGCATTAAAATGGGGGCTTGTTAACGGAGTGTTCTCTGAAGAAACACTTTTAGACGATACGCTTAAAATTGCAAAACAAATTGCAGGGAAAAGTTCAGCAACAACTCGTGCTGTATTAGAGTTATTGCAAACAACAAAATCGTCTCATTATTATGAGGGTGTACAGCACGAAGCTCAAGTTTTTGGTGAAGTATTTACGAGTGAAGATGGAAGAGAAGGTGTAGCGGCATTTTTAGAAAAGCGTAAACCTTCATTTAGTGGCAGGTAGTTCAATTATTTTTTTAATATAAATTAACAGAATCTTAAAATTGATAGAATCTTTCTGAAAAATAAGGGGGTAAATGGAATGAACATCTACGTACTCATGAAACGAACATTTGATACAGAAGAAAAAATCGTAATTAAAAACGGTGCAATTTACGATGGCGAAGCGGAATTCATCATCAACCCTTACGATGAATATGCGATTGAAGAAGCAATTCAAGTAAGAGATGCACAAGGTGGAGAGGTTACTGTCGTAACAGTTGGTGGCGAAGATAGTGAGAAAGAACTTCGTACTGCACTAGCGATGGGCTGCGATAAAGCGGTATTAATTAATATTGAAGATGATGTTGAAAATGGTGACCAGTTCACGACGGCGAAAGTACTTGCTGAATATTTGAAAGATAAAGAAGTAGATTTAATTTTAGGTGGGAACGTTGCGATTGATGGTGCATCTGGACAAGTTGGTCCACGTGTAGCAGAAGCGTTAAATATTCCATATGTAACGACAATTACAAAGCTTGAAATTGACGGTACAAATGTAAAAATCGAGCGTGATGTTGAAGGGGATACAGAAGTAATTGAAACATCATTACCGGTTTTAGTAACAGCACAACAAGGTTTAAATGAACCGCGTTATCCATCGCTTCCAGGTATTATGAAAGCGAAGAAAAAGCCACTAGAAGAAGTAGAATTAGATGATTTAGATTTAGAAGAAGAAGATGTGGAAGCAAAGACAAAAACAATTGAAATCTATTTGCCTCCTAAGAAAGATGCAGGAAAAGTGTTACAAGGCGAGCTGCAAGATCAAGTAAAAGAACTTGTATCATTGCTCCATACAGAAGCGAAAGTAATCTAATAAAATACGAAATTATATATGCAGGAGGGAAAATCTATGGCTCGTAAAGTATTAGTAATGGGTGAAGTTCGTGACGGATCGCTACGTAACGTTTCGTTTGAAGCGGTAGCAGCAGCAAAAACAATTGCAGAAGGCGGTGAAGTGGTAGGTCTTCTAGTTGGAGACGGCGTTGCCTCTTTTGCAAATGAATTGATTCATTACGGTGCAGATCGCGTTGTGACAGTTGAAAATGATAAATTAAAATCATATACGTCTGATGGTTATGCACAAGCGTTTTTAGCTGTATATGCTGAAGAAAAACCAGAAGGTATTGTATTTGGGCATACAGCGCTTGGTAAAGACTTATCACCAAAATTAGCGGCGAAACTTGAAGCTGGTTTAGTTTCTGACGTAACTGCTTTAGAGGTTGAAGGTGGAAATGTTATCTTCACGCGTCCAATTTACTCTGGTAAAGCGTTTGAGAAGAAGATCGTAACAGACGGTATATTATTTGCGACAGTGCGTCCAAATAATATTGCAACTCTTGAAAAAGATGATTCTCGCACGGGTGAAGTGTCATCTATTACAGTTGATGTGAAAGATTTACGTACAATTATTCAAGATGTTGTTCGTAAAACTGCAGAAGGTGTTGACCTTTCTGAAGCGAAAGTTATTATCGCTGGCGGACGCGGTGTGAAGAGTGAAGAAGGATTTAAGCCATTAAAAGAGTTGGCTGACGTATTAGGCGGCGCTGTTGGGGCATCTCGTGGTGCTTGTGACGCTGAGTATTGCGATTACTCATTGCAAATCGGTCAAACTGGTAAAGTTGTTACGCCAGACTTATACATTGCATGCGGTATTTCTGGTGCGATTCAGCATTTAGCTGGTATGTCTAACTCAAAAATAATCGTTGCGATTAATAAAGATCCAGAAGCAAGTATCTTCAAAGTAGCTGACTACGGTATTGTCGGTGACTTATTTGAAGTCGTACCTCTTTTAACAGAAGAGTTTAAAAAGTTAAAAGTACATTCATGATTTGAGTACCCTTGAGTTCCAAGTGAAGTACCCCTATATATAGAAAAAGGTGAGAGATCCCCTGTCTCTCATCTTTTTAGTATTTAATCCGTATTTTTATATAGTATAAAGGAACGTTTTTTTGTTACAATACATAACGATACATATTATTCGCCACGTATATAAGATAATGATATACTCTTGGTAGAATATACTTGAAGGAGGAAATAAAATGGCAATTGTAAATGCAAATGACCAAAGCTTCGCATCTGAAACTAGCGAAGGTGTTGTATTATTAGATTTCTGGGCACCTTGGTGTGGCCCTTGTAAAATGATCGCTCCTGTATTAGAGGAAATCGATGCAGAACTAGGCGAAAAAGTAAAAGTAGTAAAAGTAGACGTGGATGAAAATCAAGAAACTGCTCGTCAATTCGAAGTAATGAGCATTCCAGCTCTTTTCGTATTAAAAGACGGTAAAGTGGTTGATCAAGCATTAGGTTACAAACCGAAAGAAGCGTTAGTAGAATTAGTTTCTAAACACTTCTAAAATAAAGAAGCTACCATTTGGTAGCTTTTTTTATTTTCTTTTTTACAGGCTTTCCGTTACAATAAAAGAACGTATGTTGGGTGTTTTGGCATAGTATGTTTTCGTGTGAAAATAAAAATGCTAAGCATGTAGAAATGGAGGTAGACGAGTGCACGAACATTTGAAAGAGAAGCTGGCTATTTTACCAGATCAACCTGGTTGTTATTTAATGAAAGATAAGCAAGGAACGGTTATATATGTCGGAAAGGCAAAAGTGCTTAAAAATCGTGTGCGCTCGTACTTCACTGGTTCGCATGATGGGAAAACACTTCGGCTTGTAGGAGAAATTGTAGATTTTGAATATATTGTAACCTCCTCCAATTTGGAGGCTCTTATTTTAGAGTTAAATTTAATAAAAAAGCATGATCCAAAATATAATATTCAATTAAAAGATGATAAAACATATCCGTTTATTAAAATTACAGCTGAAAAACAGCCGCGCTTACTCATTACGCGAAACGTAAAAAAAGATAAAGGAAAGTATTTTGGTCCTTATCCGAATGCACAATCCGCTCATGAAACGAAAAAACTGTTAGATCGTATGTATCCGCTTCGTAAATGCACGAATATGCCAGATAAAGTTTGCCTGTATTATCATATGGGCCAATGTTTAGCGCCGTGTGTGAAGGAAGTGACGGAAGAACAAAATAAAGAAATTGTAGATGAAATTATTAAGTTTTTAAATGGCGGGCATAAAGAAATCCGTTCAGAATTAGAAACAAAGATGTATGAGGCTTCAGAGAAGCTAGAATTTGAACGAGCGAAAGAATTGCGAGATCAAATTGCTCATATGGATGCAATTATGGAAAAACAAAAGATGATTATGAGTGACTTAGTGGATCGTGATGTATTTGGCTATGCAGTTGATAAAGGATGGATGTGCGTTCAAGTTTTCTTTGTTCGAAAAGGAAAGTTAATTGAACGTGATGTTTCGATGTTTCCAATCTATGATGAACCGGAAGAGGGATTTTTAACATTTATCGGTCAGTTTTATGAAAACAGTAGTCATTTTAAACCGAAGGAAATTGTCGTTCCCGGAAGTATAGACTCAGAATTAGTAGAGCGCTTTTTAGAAGTTGAAGCGACACAGCCGAAACGTGGTAAGAAAAAAGATCTTGTAGAATTAGCAAATAAAAATGCGAAAATTGCTCTTGAAGAAAAATTTTATTTAATTGAACGTGATGAAGAACGGACGATTAAAGCTGTAGACCATTTAGGGAAGCAGCTCGGGATTGAAACACCTTATCGTATTGAAGCATTTGATAACTCAAATATTCAAGGGACAAATCCTGTTTCTGCAATGATTGCTTTTATTGATGGGAAACCAGCGAAGAAAGAATATCGGAAATATAAAATTAAAACGGTTCAAGGACCAGATGATTATGAGTCTATGAGAGAAGTTGTGAGACGACGTTATACGAGGGCATTAAAAGAGAATTTACCTCTGCCGGACTTAATCATTATTGATGGCGGAAAAGGGCATCTTGCTGCGGCTAGTGATGTTCTTGAAAATGAACTTGGTTTATATATTCCGATGGCAGGACTTGTAAAAGATGATAAGCATAAAACATCGCATCTCATTATTGGGGACCCGCCGGAACCTGTAATGCTTTCGAGGAATAGCCAAGAGTTTTATTTATTGCAGCGTATTCAAGATGAAGTGCATCGATTTGCGATTACATTCCATCGTCAATTACACGGAAAATCTGTTATTCAATCAGCACTAGATGATATTCCGGGAATCGGTGATAAACGGAAAAAGGTATTGTTGAAACATTTTGGTTCATTAAAGAAGATGAAAGAGGCTTCTGTAGCGGAATTTGTCGAAGCGGGTATGCCGAAAAATGTCGCGGAAACAATTTATACTTATTTAACAAAACAGAAGACGTTGTAGTTTACAATGTCTTCTGTTTTTTGTTATAATTTCTGAAGATTTGAAATAAAAACATCTGAATGAAAATACAAAAAAGTCAACTAAACTTATATGTCTAGTTGACTGTAGATAATGCTACACTTCAATGGAATCTTTTATATCCCATTTCACAAGAAATGTAATAGAGTCTGAACGTTTTTTCTGTTCTTCGTAGGACTCAGCAACGACGTTTCGTTGCTTCTGAATTTGCTCAGCGATGAATCCAGCTTCTAATTGATAAGAAGAATGTCTTTTTTGTTTTTGACGTTCAGTAATGAGTGTGCCTTTAAGTTGGAACTGCATTTCACGACGTTTATGTTCAATAATGCTTAAAGTGCCCCAACCAGCTTTTTCAAAGAACTGAATAACTTCTTCAATTGTTTCTAGCGGATATTTTCTTGCAAGGTTTCTACCGGCCCAGTATAAAATACCATCTAAATCGTTACCAATTAAATCAGGTAGTAATTCTTCACGTAGCAATTCATAAGCGAAGGCGTTCAATGAAACATCTTCTAAAGATGTTATATCGATTGTATTTTTGCTCACAATATTCCCCTCTTTCTATAGGGATTATTATATAACATTTCCCATTTATAAAAACAGATTTTTCTTTATGAAAATCTGAATATATAAGAAGAAAAAAAGAATTGGCAAATTATATGCAAATTATGTATACGTTTTCTTGACGCTTCGACAAAAATAGGAGTAAAATGAACTTGGTATCAAATTATGCTGAAATATTTCGAATAATTTTTTCAGTTTTTCTTATGCCAATAGTGAAAAAACATTATTGTTGTAAATTAATCTGAAAACAGCAGTCAAACATTCAAGGGGGTAATGGGGACATGAAAGGCCGCGAGTATACGTTTCGTAAGTGGCACTCATTAATGGGGGTCATCCCGGTTGGTGTCTTTTTGACGCAACATTTAATTGTAAACAACTTTGCAACAAGAGGAGCAGAGGCTTTTAACAAAGCTGCAGGCTTTATGGAGCTCCTTCCATTCCGGTATGCGCTAGAAATTTTCATCATCTTTTTACCTATACTGTACCATGCTATATATGGCTTATATATTGCATTTACAGCTAAGAACAATGCGGTATCTTACGGTTATTTCCGTAACTGGATGTTCGTCTTCCAAAGAATTTCAGGTATCGTTACGCTGATCTTCATTTCTTGGCACGTCTGGGAAACTCGTATTCAAGCAATGTTAGGTAAAGAGGTAAACTATGATATGATGGCAGATATTTTAAGCAATCCAGCTATGTTTGCATTCTACTTAGTTGGTGTTGTTTCAACAATTTTCCACTTTGCAAATGGACTATGGACATTCTGCATTAGCTGGGGAATTACAGTATCTCCACGTTCACAAAGAATCTCTACTTATGTAACATTAGCTATTTTCTTAGGACTATCTTATGTAGGTGTGAGTGCATTATTAGCGTTCATCGATCCACAGCTAGCAAACCAGTAAGGAGTGGGAGAGCATGAAAGGGAAACTTATAGTAGTCGGCGGTGGCTTGGCCGGCTTAATGGCAACGATTAAAGCGGCAGAAGCAGGAGTAAATGTTGAACTATTTTCTTTAGTACCAGTAAAACGTTCACATTCTGTATGTGCCCAAGGCGGAATTAACGGTGCCGTAAATACGAAAGGTGAAGGGGATTCTCCATGGATCCACTTTGACGATACAATTTATGGTGGGGATTTCTTAGCGAACCAACCACCAGTTAAAGCAATGTGTGAAGCAGCACCTGGTATTATTCATTTAATGGACCGTATGGGTGTTATGTTCAACCGTACGGAAGAAGGACTTCTTGATTTCCGTCGCTTTGGTGGAACGCAACATCACCGTACAGCATTTGCTGGTGCAACAACTGGACAGCAATTACTATACGCATTAGATGAGCAAGTACGTCGTCACGAAGTAGCAGGACTTGTAACGAAATATGAAGGTTGGGATTTCTTACGAGCTGTTGTTGATGACGAAGGTGTGTGCCGAGGAATCGTTGCACAAGACTTACAAACTATGGAGATTAAAAGTTTCCAAGCTGATGCCGTGATTATGGCAACAGGGGGCCCTGGTATCATCTTTGGAAAATCAACTAACTCTATTATCAATACAGGTACAGCAGCATCTGCTGTATATCAACAAGGCGCATATTATGCGAACGGTGAGTTCATTCAAATCCATCCAACGGCAATTCCTGGGGACGATAAGTTACGTCTTATGAGTGAATCTGCACGTGGTGAAGGTGGACGTGTTTGGACATATAAAGATGGTAAGCCATGGTACTTCTTAGAAGAGAAATATCCTGCTTACGGAAACCTTGTACCTCGTGATATTGCAACGCGTGAAATCTTTGATGTTTGCGTAGAGCAAAAACTAGGTATTAACGGTGAAAACATGGTGTACTTAGATCTTTCTCATAAAGATCCGAAAGAACTAGATATTAAACTTGGTGGAATCATTGAAATCTATGAGAAATTTACAGGGGATGACCCTCGTAAACTACCAATGAAAATCTTCCCAGCTGTTCACTATTCAATGGGCGGACTATGGGTTGACTATAAACAGATGACGAGTATTCCAGGTTTATTTGCAGCAGGTGAGTGTGATTACTCAATGCACGGTGGTAACCGCCTTGGTGCAAACTCACTATTATCAGCAATTTACGGTGGTATGGTAGCAGGACCGAACGCAATTGAGTATATGAAAGGTCTTTCTAAATCATCTGATGCTGTTTCATCTACTGTGTATGAACAAAATGAATTAATCGAAACAGAGAAATTTAACAATATTTTAACGCTTGATGGTAACGAAAATGCGTATGTTCTGCATAAAGAGCTTGGAGAATGGATGACAGATAACGTTACAGTAGTTCGTGAAAATAAAAAGTTATTAGAAACAGATGCAAAAATTGAAGAGTTAATGGCTCGTTACAAACGTATTAACATTAACGATACAGCAAGATGGAGTAACCAAGGTGCTTCGTTTACACGTCAACTTGCAAATATGTTTGAGTTAGCACGTGTTATTACAATTGGCGCATATAACCGTAATGAAAGCCGCGGAGCGCATTATAAACCAGAATTCCCAAATCGTGATGATGCAAACTTCTTAAAAACTACGATGGCGAAATTTGAGGGAGAAGGAAATGCACCAGCATTCCATTACGAAGACGTGGATGTTTCATTAATTAAACCACGTAAACGTGACTATTCTTCAAAACATGATGTAGCTGCTAAGGGTGAAGAGAAGGGGGATAAGCAACATGTCTGAGAAAACAATCCGCCTCATCATTACAAGGCAAGATGGACCAGATGCGCAAGAATTTGACCAAGAGTTTGAAATTCCGTATCGTCCAAATATGAATATTATTTCGGCACTTATGGAAATTCGTCGTAATCCTGTTGATTCAAAAGGAAACAAGACGACTCCGATTGCATGGGATATGAACTGTTTAGAGGAAGTATGTGGTGCTTGTTCGATGGTGATTAATGGAAAACCACGTCAATCATGTACAGCTCTTATTGACCAGTTAGAACAACCAATTCGTTTAAAGCCGATGAAGACATTCCCAGTTGTACGTGACTTACAAGTTGACCGTAGCCGTATGTTTAATGCGTTAAAACGCGTTAAAGCTTGGATTCCAATTGACGGTACGTATGACCTAGGACCGGGACCAAGAATGCCTGAGAAAAAACGTCAATGGGCTTATGAACTTTCAAAATGTATGACATGTGGTGTGTGCTTAGAATCATGTCCAAACGTAAACAGTAAATCTGACTTTATTGGACCAGCGCCGTTATCACAAGCGCGTTTATTCAACTCACATCCAACTGGTGAAATGCATAAAGCAGATCGCTTACGTGCAATTATGGGAGATGGAGGACTTGCAAACTGTGGTAACTCTCAAAACTGTGTGCAATCATGTCCAAAAGGTATTCCATTAACAACTTCAATTGCAGCATTAAACCGTGATACAACAATTCAATCGTTCAAAGATTTCTTTGGTAGCGACAATAACTATTAATAAATATTGCCTCTTCATCTTGAAGAGGCAATATTTATAATATTATTTTTCAGTCTATTCTGTTTATTTGAAAGGAAGGAGAGAGAACCATGAAAAGAGTTTCTTACATTGAAGACTTTGAGAAGTGGGAAAGTGGTTTTTCATTTTACAATCCTGTAAAAGTTCGTTTTGGGGAAGTAGATATGTTTGGGCATGTAAATAATGTCGTTGCTTTTACTTATTTTGAAGAGGCTCGTATCGCACTATTTAAAGAGCTCGGATTTATGCAAGAATGGACACATGAATCATCAGAAACGATGATCGTTGTTGCTGATTTACAATGTAATTTCATTAAGCAAATTTATTTTGATGAACAGTTGAAGGTGTATGTAAAAGCAGGATCAGTTGGGAATTCTTCTTTAGATTTACACTATATGGTGAAAAATGCAGAAGGAGAAGTATGTTTAGTTGGCCGTGGAATGATGGTTCAAGCATCGAAAAAAACAGGAAGAGGCGAACCGTGGCCTGAAGAATGGAAGAAAAAATTACTACAATGATAGAGTGAAAGAAAAATAAGAGAGCAAATCGCTCTCTTATTTTTTGTCGTCCATCGCTTCCTCTAATGTTAAATGATGTTTATATATGTAGGTAGCGTATGGATTACCAACGTAGCGTAAATGCCACGGTTCATATGCATATTCTGTTGTTTCTGTTTTATCTTCTAAATAACGAATAACAAAACCAAATTCGTGGGCGTGTTCCGCAACCCATTTTCCTTCTGCAGTCTCTCCGAAGATAGGCTCTAATTGGAATTTAGCAGATTTTGAACTAATGTCCATTGCTAAACCAGTTTGATGTTCACTCGTCCCAGGAATTGCACTTACTGAATTCGCTTCAGCTTTTCCTTGGCGCTTAATATATGTGTTATGTAATGATTGTTGACGTTTGTAAGAACGATAACCTGAAACTGCTGTCAGTTCTATTCCTTCTTCTTTTGCTGCTTGGAACATGTTTTCAAGAGCGTCTGCAGCATCTTGACGAAGTAATGTTTTCTCTTTATCTTTTGGACTAGTAAATGGTACGTTCGGTTTCGTTAAATCTTCTGGAATGTACCCATCTGGTAATTTGCGATGTTTATTGACTAATACAAGAGCAGAATCTGGATTTGTTACAACGGAAAAATTATCATCTAGCTTCTTTGCATTATGATCAGCTTTTGGAAAAGCAGGAATCTCTTCTTTTTGGTGGTTACTATGTTTTTGACTTTCGACAGCTTTCGCCTTGTTTTGTAGAGGTGATTTAGAGCCGAAATAAGTGAAAGATGTGATACCAATTACAATAGTAGCGGCAGAAATAATTATTTTCTTTTTCATGATGCCTTGTAATTACAGTCCTTTCTTAATAAAATACGTATCGTTTTTTTATTATAAATCTAGTTTATTGAAAAAGAAATATAAGAGTCGTAACGTAATAGAAATGCAAAGAAAATGTCAGAAAATATCAGAAAATGTGTGAAATTGTAGTATTTTTTTATATAATTCATTTCTTATCTTTCATGAAATTCATTTTTTATGTAATATATACATATAAGAAGATGTAGCGATTATCGAGGATAAAGAACTTCTTGTATAGACTAGGAGTGAATGGGAATGGATTTTGCAACAATTATTGGAATCATTTTAGGAGTAGTGGCGGTAGTAGTAGGGATGATCGTCAAAGGCGCTGACGTAATGGCCTTAATTAATCCTGCCGCGGCATTAATTATTTTTGTCGGTACATTTGCTGCAGTATGTATAGCATTTCCGGTGGATCAACTAAAAAGGATTCCAAAATTATTTAAAGTTCTTTTTGGTTCAAATAAAAAAGATTTAAGTTATGAGCAGTTGCTAGAATTATTTGTTCATTGGACATCTGAAAGTAGAAAATACGGTATTTTGTCTTTAGAGCAACAATTAGATAAAATTCAAGATGAATTTCTTTTACGTGGCATGAAGTTTGTCATTGACGGTGTATCGGCAGAGGATTTAGAACAAATTTTAGAAGCTGAATTAGAAGCGATTGAAGAAAGGCATGCAAAAGGAGCTACTATTTTTTCGCAAGCGGGTACATATGCACCTACATTAGGGGTTTTAGGTGCTGTTATTGGTCTTGTGGCTGCACTTGGAAATTTAACTGATATTGAAAAACTAGGACATGCTATTTCAGGTGCGTTTATTGCAACAATTTTTGGTATCTTTTCAGGTTATATACTATGGCATCCATTTGCAAATAAATTAAAGCAAAAATCTGCAGCTGAAATCGAGAAAAAACGTTTAATTATTGATTGTTTATTAATGTTACAAGAAGGTACATATCCGTTTATTATGAAGAACCGCATTTTAGGTGCACTTTCTGCAACTGAGCGTAAAAAGCTAGAAAAGGGAGCAGAAAAAAATGCGGAGTAAAAAAAATAGAAGAGGCAAAAAGAAAAAACATGATGAACATATTGATGAAACGTGGTTAATTCCATATTCTGATATGTTAACGCTGTTATTTGCATTGTTCATCGTTTTATTTGCAATGAGTAGTATAGATGCTGCGAAGTTCAAACAGATGGCAGTGGCTTTTCGAAGTGAGCTAGCAGGTGGAACGGGAAATAAAGAGTTTTTAAGTGATCAAAAGCCGAATAATGAGAAAGAGTTATCGGCAAGTAGTTTAGAGTCTGAGCAGAATAAAAAAAATGCTGAAGCTGAAGTGAAGAAGCAAGAAATGAATGAATTAAAAGCGTTACAAAAAAGTATCGATAAGTATATTGAGGAAAAGCAATTATCTTCTTCTTTTAAAACCGATTTAACTGAAAAAGGTTTAATGGTAACAATATTAGAAAATGTACTATTTGATTCAGGGAAAGCAGATGTGAAGTTGGAATCGTTAGGGATTGCAAAAGAGATGTCTAACCTACTTGTTTCCGCATCACCTCGTGAAATTACAGTATCTGGCCATACGGATAATGTTCCTATCGCAAATGCGCAGTTTGCATCAAATTGGGAATTAAGTACACAGCGTGCTGTTAATTTTATGCAGGTTTTACTTCAAAATAAAGAATTGCAACCAGAAAAATTTAGTGCAATTGGTTACGGAGAATACCGTCCGATTGCTCCGAACAATACACAAGAAGGAAAAGCAAAAAATAGACGTGTTGAAGTGTTTATTTTGCCTTTAACGAGAAATATGCAATAAAAGAGGATGGCGAATGCCGTCCTCTTTTATTTTGCATCAAATGATTTTAAGTTGTCACGGCGGATTTTATCTTTTTCTGTATCTGATTTTTTGAAATCATAATCATATAAAGCACCTTCCCAATCGCCGTACATTGGATTAGGGAAAACGATGAATTTCTCACCAAATTGTGCTTTTGAATCTGCTACTGTTTGATTGCGATCTTTTACCGATTTTCCATCAAATCCAGTGAAATCAGATAAGTTATCACCGAAGAATAAGACAATATCGTGTGTTTGAGAAACGAGTTCACGGCGTTTTTCTTTTCCCTTTTCTTTCGGATCTTGTAGTAATATATGTTCTTTCGTTGCTTGAGGAGCACCTACACGCTCAAGATTTTTAATTGTCGCATCTAGTTGGTTCGTCTTGCGATTTGAGATGTAGTAAATATCTACACCTTTAGATTCTGTATATTTTAAGAAATCAATTGCGCCTGGAAGAGCTTCGGCTTCAGCTTTATTAATCCAGTCATCCCATTTATAAGGGTAGCCTTTTCCTGTTTTTACGCTCATTGCTTGATGAGGACTGTTATCTAAAACGGTTTCATCTAAATCAAGTAAGATAGCAGGTTTTTTTTCTGTCCCTTTTGCAAGGGCTGCATCAAGCTTCAATTGACCAATATTGTATCCTTGGTAGTATAGCGCTTTCGTTTCGCCAGCTGTTTGATACCATAAATCAGCCATTAATTGCTGGTCTGTTAATTGTACTTTCTCTTCTTTCGCCATTGTTTTCTCTGGTGTTCCTGAACATGCTACAAGCGATGTGGAAAGAACGGCTACAGATAATAAAGTGGTAATACCCCTTTTCAGCTTCATATGTATCCTCCTCGATGTTAGAAAATCATTTAATATTATATATCGAAATATAATACTTTTTTTATGAACATTTGCATATTGTCTTTTGTATATGTAGTAGTCTGTCCTATATTAGAAAGGTGAGTTAAATAATAATACCTGTTTTGACAAGTTGTATTGTTGTAATGACAATTATAATTGACAAAAATAAGGTTTTTATTTACAGTTTTAACTAAAAGAAACAAATATTGGATTAGGTGTGGTGATACATATAAGAGAATGAAATATAGTACTATATTTCATTCTGAACAATCATAGGATTTAACAGAGAGTACGAATGATACTAAAGGGGAGGCTTTATACTTTGAGTTTACAAATTCAAAACTTAACGAAACTATTTGGAGAATCAAAAGCAGTTAACGGTTTGCAAATTTCGTTACCAAAAGGTGAAGTGCTAGGATTGCTTGGACGAAATGGTGCAGGGAAAACAACAACAATCAAGATGCTTCTTGGATTATTAACACCTAATGAAGGTTCTATTACATGGGATGGAAAAACATTTGGGAATAGTGGGGTAACGATTGGATACTTACCAGAGGAAAGAGGCTTATATACAAAAAGTAGAGTAATAGATCAGTTGCGATATTTTGGTAGATTAGAAGGAATGTCGAAGAAAGAAGTAGATCGCGCTATTGATCACTGGTTAGAGCGATTAGCAATCCCGGAATATAAATTTAAAACGGCAGGAGAGCTTTCAAAAGGGAATCAACAAAAAATCCAATTAATTGCTGCTCTTCTTCATGATCCGGAACTTCTCATTTTAGATGAACCATTTAGCGGACTAGATCCGGTTAATGCGGGAATGTTAGCTAGCATTATTGAAGAACAAGTACAGAGCGGAAAGACGATTATTTTATCCAGTCATCGCATGGAACAAGTAGAGGCTTTTTGCCAACAAGTATGTATTTTGAAAAAAGGTGAAGCAGTCGTAAAAGGACAGTTAAGTGATATTAAGAAAGAATACGGTTTCCGTAATTTAACGATTGAAGATACTGAAGAGAATGAAAAGGGATTAGAAGCTATACATGTTCCGTATGAAAAACAACAAGGCCTTCTTTATGTGAAAGTACAGGGCGATGCAGAAGCTCTCAACATTTTGCAACAGTTGCAAGAACAAGGTGTTAGCTTACGACAATTTAAAATGTTAGAGCCGACGTTAAACGAAATCTTTGTAGAGAGGGCGAAATAAAGATGCGTAAATTTTCTCATGTATTTTCATTCTATTTTAGAGAAGCGTTTTTATCTAAAAAATCATTAATTACAAGTGCAATATTATTTTTAGTTGTGTTTGGGATCTTTGCATTTAATCATTTTACTTCAGGCGATGATAAAAATAAGGATAAAGATAAAATTGCAGTTGTAACGGAAAGTTCCACATATAAAGTACAAAAAGAAGAGTTAACTAAGCTATTGCCATCAGCAAAAATAACTGTCGGTTCAAAAGTGGATTTTGATAAACTGCATAAACAAGTAGAAGATGGCGAACTGGATGGTTTATTTCATGTAACCGAAAAGAATGGAGTTCCAGAGGTTACGTATATGTTTAATAAGTTACCTAGTGAAACAACTTCTACAATTATAGCTAGTTATTTAAAAGCGCAATATACGGCAGTAACAATTGCTAAACATAATGTTTCACCGGAAATTGCACAGCAATTGCAAACCGAAATTTCTGTGAAACAAGAAGCGATAAAAGATCGTTCTGCTTCCGCAGGAATTGCATATTTCTTTACATTTGCTTTGTATATGTTTATTATCATGTTCGGAAGTACAATTGCGATGAATATAGCTTCTGAAAAAGCTTCTCGCGTTATGGAAGTTATGATTCCGAAAGTAAAACCACTGACGATGATGTATGCAAAAATCTTAGCGGTTGTTTCAACGGCGTTATTACAACTTGCCGTATTGGCATGTGGTTACTTGGTTCCTTGGTTACTAGGATGGGTAGATCTAGAAAATGGTTCATTATTTGGAGCACCAATTGATTTTACAAAGATAGATGCACAAGTTATCGGTATGTTCCTTATTTATTTTGTTACAGGATATTTCCTTTATGCGATGATGTATGCGGCTGCTGGTGCGGTTGTCTCTAGGACTGAGGATTTACAAGGTGTTATTTTGCCAGTGTCTATTTTAATAATGGCAGCATTCTTTATAAGTATTAAATCGCTAGGTGATCCAAATAGTACTGTTGTTGTTGTAAGTTCTTACGTTCCGTTCTTCACCCCGATGATTACATTCTCACGCTTTGTAGCTGGTGAAGCTGGTATGTTAGAAATTACGATAACAATGGCGGTTCTTTTAGCGACAATCGGTATATTAAGTGCTGTTACAAGCCGTATCTATGTAAACGGTGTAATGAATTACTCAGACAAAGTGAAATTTAAAGATTTAGCGAAATTTATAAAACGTCAATAAAAAAGAAAGCATGATTTCCTATTGAAATCATGCTTTTTCTTTATGTATAAATTAAAAATAGTATATAATAATAAGAGTCGTCTTTTAATAGAATGAATACAAAGGAGGGTGTGCAGATGGGAATTAGTAGTCGGTTTACAGTAGGGGTTCATATGCTAACCTTACTTGCGATAGATCGAAACTCTCGCTGTACCTCTGAATGGATTGCTGGTAGTGTGAATACAAATCCAGTTGTGATTCGTCGCATTACAGGAATGTTGAAGAGAGCAGGGCTTGTTGACGTACAGGCCGGTAAAGGTGGTACGACACTCGCTCGTGATTTAGAAGAAATTACATTACTTGATGTATATAAAGCAGTGGAAGTTGTAGAAGAAGGACATCTATTTTCCTTCCATGAAAATCCCAACATTGAATGTCCAGTAGGAGCTAATATTCAATCAGTATTAGAAATTATTTTAATGCAAGCACAAGAAGCAATGGAAAACGTACTTGCAAACGTAACGGTAGACCAATTAGTTACAAATTTAAAGTCTAAAATTAAAGAATAAAAAAGCGAGCTACCTCATGAAGAGGGCTCGCCTTTTTTGTATTCAGAAATATTGAAAATTCTATTTTTCAGTATTTAAAATAAATTTTCCTACAATAGCTGCTACGATACCACCAAGAATTGGGGCAACGATGAATACCCATAGTTGAGAAAGTGCTTCTCCACCAACAAATAAAGCTGGCGCGATACTACGAGCTGGGTTAACAGATGTTCCAGTTAACGGAATGCCTAATAAGTGAATTAATACTAATGTGAAACCAATTACTAGTCCAGCTAAAGAAGAACTTCCTTTTTTACCAGTTACAGCAACGATAACTAAAACAAATACGAAAGTTAAAATGAATTCAACTAGAAATGCTCCAGATAAACCAAGAGTTCCAAAACCATTTTGTCCTAAATTATCTAAAGGTGTTTTCGCAGAGCGTAAAATTGTTACTAACGTTGCAGTTCCTAATAAACCACCTAAAATTTGAGCTAATACATAATAACAAAGTTCCGTAGCGTTCATTCTTTTGTTGATGAACATAGCTACCGATACTGCTGGGTTAATGTGACATCCAGAAACTGTTCCAATGCTATATGCCATAGCTACAATAGATAGACCGAAAGCCATAGCGATTCCTAATGTTCCAATTCCTTCAATTCCGCCGCCGGTGACAGCTACTCCAGTACCGAATAATACAAGTACAAATGTACCAATAAATTCAGCGATTGCTTTTTTTAACATAATTTACCTCCTATTATTGCGCATGAAACGTATTATAACATAGGTTTTAGTGTAAACAGCTAATGAAATACTATTCTGATAATGCGAAATAGGGGGACAATAAAGTGAAACTTTAATCAATGGGGGTCTTACTGCCTGGCGAATAGCGGGATAAAAGAAGAGTATGGCCCTTTGTTATAGAACCATACTCTTTTTTTATGCTGATTTTTTCTGTTTAACGACTGGAGCAGAACGGTTTAAAATACTATTTGCAACCATTCCTAACATAATAATAATCATACCGAGTAGGGAAAGACCACTAGGGAATGAACCATTCAAGAAAATAATTTCACCAAGTACTGTAAAGATCATCGTTCCAGCTTGCGTTGCTTCAACAGCTCCAAGTAAAGCGAGGTTATCTTTTGCTAAATCGGTAGCAAAGAAGAATGTCATCGTTGCAATGACTCCAGAACATAATGCTAACAAAAAACCTTGAAGCATTTGAGTTGATGATGGAATACCAGTAGTGGAAAAGCCGTATATACCAAGTAGAATTGTTATTGGAAGACTTCCAATTGCCATGCCTAATACACGTTGGAACGTATCAAGGCGTCCGCCAACAAGTTCCATCATTTTTCGGTTGCCGAACGGATATAAGAAAGCAGCTAATACGACAGGTAAAAACCCTAAGATGAACTGATTCATTGTAATATGGCTTGCTGCAGTCGCTTGCATACAAATTACACCAAGTAAAATAAATAGTGCAACATATAAACTGCGAAGAGGAATTTTTCCGCGTACAAGTTTCGTACCTGACTTTGTTTCTATTTTAATGAAAAATAGTGGTGATAAAAGTAAACCTGCTAATATCGTAACTTGCCAAGTTCCAGCCACTAGCCAAGCTGGAGAAAAGACAGCTGCAAAACTTAATAAAGAATAGAAACCAATACCCGCAACGGATCCCCATCCGATCCATGCAAATGGATGCCTCTTTAACTCTTCCCATAAAGCTCCTAAGTTTTTGCGAAATAAAACGATAAGGAATAAAATAGGGAGAGCGAATAAAAAGCGGAAGGAAGCTGTCCAAGCCCAGCTTGTTCCAGATACATTCATCGCTCTATTAATAATAAAGGTTGCAGAAAAGAAGGCTGATGATAAAAGGCCTAATAATATTGCGCGCATGAAGTATAACACTCCTTTTGAAATAAAATGATTACGTATAGTATAATATACTTTAAGATAATAAAAGTAAACTATTTTATACTTTAAGGTGGTTTTTATAGATGAAAGAAAATGAGGATATGCAAACAAAAGAAGTCATTCAGCAAGTAGGACAGTTATTGAGACAAATTCGAAATGAACAAAAATTAAGTTTAGAAGAATTAGCCCAAAAAACAGGGGTTAGTAAATTAACATTAGGAAAAATTGAAAGAGGCGAAACGAATCCGACGTTAGCTGTCATTTGGAAAATAACGAAAGGGTTATCAATTCCTTTATCAAGATTAATGGTTTTTGGAGAACCTGTAGCTGTTGCGCGCTGCGGAGAAGGGTTTGCGGTAGATGTAGGACAAGCGTGGCATTTAGAAACGATGTTTCGTTACACGAAAGAAACAGGGATGGAAATGCACCGTGCCTGTTTAAGATCGAATAGTATATACGAACCGGAAGCTCATCATGAAGGTGCTATTGAACTTGTAACAGTAATGAAAGGGAAAGTTTCGATTCAAGTGGAGAATGATGTATATGAATTAAATGAGTTTGACTCCATTCAATTTGAAGCAAATAAGAAACATAGTTATCGAAATAATGAGGATGAAGTGGCGGTACTACATTTAACGATGAAGTATTCTTCATGAAAAAATCACCTATAGAAAAGAACTCTATAGGTGATTTTTTACATGTTGCGCTTAAGTATAGGAATGATGCCATTAGTACGAACGTGGCATAAGTAATAAACAAATAAAATAAACTAAAAACCCCGTCCCAAAACATAAAACAGCAATGAGCCAAAGGATACGAATGAGAGTAGAACTAATATCAAAGTATTCTCCTAAACCACCACATATACCAAATAGCATTTTATCAGTTTCGGATTTACTTAATTTTTTTGACATATGACGATCAACTCCTTTTTATATCAAACTACATATTTCTATTCTATATGGAAATTTATGAGAAGACTATGAGGTTGTATTACATTTTTTTAGGAAACGGTCGTATTTTATTTTTATTTACACCACTTGTGACAGGGACATTTTTACTTTTATTATGTTTACAACTAAGTGGAGCTTAATGAAAGGAATGTAACAATTGTAGGAGTAGCAGTATTATTTGGCAGCGGTGTTATGTTTTTACCGTCTGGAGCACTCCAATCGTTGCCGTCTGTTATGCAATATATATTTGGAAATGGTTTGTTTGTAGGTACAGTTGTAAGTATATTGCTAGAACAAATATGGCGCATTAAAAAGTAAGTGGATAAAATGAGTGCGCGCACTGTATAAAAGTCTAAAATAACATAAGAAATAAAGCCCATTTTCATTCACCACCTGCACATTTCGTTCATACAATATCTTGACTAAATAAACACCCAACTTACACATACACGGCTCTGGCTTAAGCAAGGAGGGTTATACCAGTTGAAGGAAAAAGCGTATCAATCTAAACCGTTACTCACAAAGAGAGAGAGAGAAGTATTTGAATTACTGGTTCAAGATAAAACAACGAAAGAAATCGCAGGTGAACTTTTTATAAGTGAAAAAACAGTACGCAACCACATATCAAATGCAATGCAAAAGCTAGGGGTTAAAGGACGTTCACAAGCAGTTGTTGAGCTTCTTCGTATGGGAGAGCTCGAACTATAAGAAGTAAGCCGACTTTTATGTAAAGAGTCGGCTATTTTTCTGTTTACATTTGAAATGGAAACTGGTATCTCAGACTTCGAAAGAGAAGATATGTGTAATAAAGGAAGAATCCTTTATTACGTGGTTTTGTAAATACTTATCTGACAGTACATATTTAGAGGCGGATAAACCATCAGGTACCATATAATGATTTTGGTAAAATGTTTGAAAAAGCGTTAAAAATAACGGTTTTATAATGTGATGAGGTATTCAAGATAGGTATCTTTATCATTTGTGAATAAGAAGGTGTAAATATGAAATTGTATTTTAAGGATATGGAGATAGGTGAAATTAAAGATGTTTTTGGAGATATGCCATGGATGTACGGAACAATTCGTTTGTACGAGAATAGTAAACCGCTCCAAAACTATTTTCGCGAGATGGTAGACGAAGATAGTGTATTTGATGTTGAAAGCATAGATCCTGAATTTTTAGATGACGAAAATTGGTTTGTTTATGATGAGGTTAATCGGTGGTATTTAGGGATTGATATACCTGCTATTTATATGGAGGATATAACAGTTGCGTGGCGTTGGAGATAAAGGCTATAAAGTTTTGCAAGTGATAGGTGAGCTTCTTCGCACGGGAGAGCTCGAACTATAAGAAGAAAGCCGACTTTTATACAAAAGGTCGGCTGTTTTTCTGTTTGTTTCACGCTCTATATGAATGATAATAATGTCTCATACATAAATAGGTAGTAAGGAGGGGATATGTTGAAAAGGATATTGTTAGTTTCAACAAGTGCTCATGATATGAATGGACACCCGACTGGTTTATGGCTTGAAGAGCTCGCAGCTCCTTATAATCTATTTGAAAAAGCTAAGTTTGATGTTGATATTGTGTCGATAAAGGGCGGTAGAGTGCCTATTGATAGAGTGTCTATTCCGAATGGCATACCTCGTGAATTTAAGTATGTCGCTTCTTTATTGCAAAATACGAAGTCGATCTCAATTGCTCATTTTTCGGATTATGATGCGGTTTTGTTTGGTGGTGGGCACGGGGCAATTGTAGATTTTCCGGGTAATCCGTATGTCGCAAATTTGATTGAGAATATGTATAACAATAACCGGATTGTAGCGGCTGTTTGTCACGGAGTAAGTTCTTTAGTTGGTGTGAAAAATAAGAATGGTTCATTTTTTAGTGCGGGTAAGCGTATAACAGGTTATACAAATGACGAAGAAAAAGCTGTTCATTTAGAAAAGCGAGTTCCATTTTTGCTAGAAAGTAAATTGAAGGAGGAAGGAGCTTTATTTTATGTAGCACCTAATTTTACGCCACATGTTGTAGTAGATGGGCGTTTGATTACAGGGCAGAATCCGCAGTCTAGCGTGGAAATAGGTAAGGCTATAAAAAGAGCTGTAAATAAATTATCGTTCTTTTAATTTTTGCTCATTTTTTCTTATTAATAGGAATGTCTTCTATTCAGAGAAAAGTGACGTAATGAATACGTATTTTATATAGAAGAAACTGACTTTCAAATAGAGGGTCGGCTATTTTTCTGTCTTGCAAATTACGAAAAAAAGGAGCAAAATAAATAAGGTCCTAGTCTATACAGGTACAAATAAAAAATTTCATACAGGAGTATTTTAAGTGAGCGAACTTAAAGTGCGTACAATATACTGATAAACATAAAATAAGATGATGAATGAGAAAACGGGTGATGAAGTTGAATAGAGCAATCGGTGTTATCGATTCAGGAGTTGGCGGTTTAACAGTAGCGAAGGAATTAATTCGTCAGTTGCCGAAAGAGCGTATTATATATTTAGGAGATACAGCACGTTGCCCGTATGGTCCGCGTTCTCGAGAAGAAGTGCGTCAATTTACGTGGGAAATGACAGAGCATTTATTAGATTTAAATATCAAAATGTTAGTTATTGCGTGTAATACAGCAACTGCGGTTGTATTAGAAGAAATGCAGAAACAATTACCGATTCCAGTAGTAGGAGTTATCCATCCAGGGTCACGTACAGCTTTAAAAGTGACAAATACGTACCATGTTGGGATTATTGGAACAATTGGAACGGTGAAAAGTGGTGCATACGAAGAGGCGTTAAAATCTATTAATAACCGTGTTATGGTAGAAAGTTTAGCGTGTCCACCTTTCGTTGAACTTGTGGAGAGTGGGAATTTTGAAAGTGAAATGGCCTATGAAGTTGTAAGAGAAACGTTGCAACCGCTGAAAAAAACTGATATTGATACACTTATTTTAGGGTGTACACATTATCCGATTTTAGGCCCAGTTATTAAAAAGGTAATGGGAGATAAAGTACAATTAATTAGTTCGGGTGATGAAACAGCGCGTGAAGTAAGTACGATTTTATACCATAGTAAAATGTTGAATGAGGGAGAGGAACAAAGCGATCATCTCTTCTTAACAACGGGGAAAATAGGCTTATTTAAAGAAATTGCATCAAAGTGGTTCGGTCAGCCGATTGAAAATGTGAAGCATATCAATTTAGAAACAGAATAATAGTAGACTCATATAAGTGAACTCCTGAGAAATCAGGAGTTTTTTATTTATTAAGAAGCAAGGCTTGTTCTAAAATGTGAAACAGCTCGTATACATAATAGTACAAACTTAGCTTTTAGGGGGGAATGGCATGCCTAAATCCACTTTTAAATGGGTTGTTGGTGCTACTGTGAGCGCTGTTTTACTAACAGGGTGTGGCTTTATGAATCAGGAGAAAGCGACTGAACAAATTGATCCGCCAAAACAAGTTACGTATACAGAGGGTGGAAAGAAAGAAACAGTTAAGAAAGATAAACAAGGGCAAACGGTGAATAGAGAATTATACCTTGTTGATAAAAATGGTTATGTCGTACCACAAACGTTAGCTATACCAGCGCCGAAAGCAAATGAGGTCGTGCGGCAAACATTAGAATACCTTGTGAAAGATGGACCGGTAACGGATTTGTTACCGAATGGGTTCCGTGCGGTCATTCCAGCAAATACAACGATGACTCTTGATTTGAAAAAAGATGGGACGGCAGTTATTGATTTCTCTAAAGAGATGAAAAACTATGCAAAAGAAGAAGAGCGTCAAATTGTTGAATCTATAGCATGGACGTTGACGCAATTTAAAGAGATAAAACAAGTGCAGTTCCAAATAAATGGTGAAAAGTTAGCGAAGATGCCTAATGGTGGTACGCCGCTTGGTGAAGGGGTGAGCCGTGCGAATGGTATTAACTTTGATGATGAACAAGTAGCAGATGTAACGAATACAAAACCAGTTACACTTTATTTTATGGCGCAGAATAATAAACAGCAATATTATGTACCAGTTACGCGCCGCGTTGCAGAAGGGAAAGAAAATGATATTACGACAGTTGTGAATGAACTTGTAAAAGGACCGAATCAAAATTCGCTGTTGAGTGACTTTAATCCAGGGGTCAAACTTATTACGAATCCAAAATTGCAAGACGGGAATATTACCTTAAACTTTAATGAAAATATATTTGCGAATAGAGATAAAAATAAGATTTCAAACTATGTATTGAAATCATTAGTGTTATCGTTAACGGAAAAACAGGGTGTGAAAAATGTTTCTATTGAAGTGAATGGGAAAGCGAATCTTATGGACGAGAAGGGTGAAAAGTTAAAAAAACCTGTTAATCGTCCACAAAACGTGAATACAGGTGGTTTTTAATTGCGAATAATTTGATATACTTAAGTAAGAAAGGGGAATTGCTTTTTGGGTTCTCCTTCTTTTATTGTATACATATCATACATTTAAATTTGGCTATACTAACGAGTAGTAGTTATGAGGAGGTTATTTTATGCGAGTAGATGGTAGAGAGAAAACAGAATTACGCCATATACATATCCATACGAATTATTTAAAACATCCAGAAGGATCAGTATTAATTGAGGTTGGGGATACAAAGGTAATTTGTTCAGCAACAATTGAAGAGCGTGTACCACCGTTTATGCGTGGAGAAGGAAAGGGCTGGGTAACAGCTGAGTATGCGATGATTCCACGCGCGACAGAACAACGTACAATGAGGGAGTCAAGTAAAGGGAAAGTAACAGGACGTACAATGGAAATCCAGCGTTTAATTGGACGAGCATTACGTGCGGTAGTTGACTTAGAAGCACTTGGCGAGAGAACAGTTTGGATTGACTGTGATGTTATTCAAGCAGATGGTGGAACGAGAACGGCTTCTATTACAGGTGCATATGTAGCGATGGTATTAGCGTTTGAGAAGTTATTACAAGCAGGAAAAGTATCTAAAATTCCAGTAAAAGATTATTTAGCAGCAACGTCAGTAGGAATTGTTGAAGAACAAGGTGTTGTTTTAGATTTAAACTATGCCGAAGATTCTAAAGCAGACGTTGATATGAACGTGATTATGACTGGAAAAGGTCAGTTTGTTGAAGTGCAAGGAACGGGAGAAGAAGCGACGTTTAGCAGAGCGCAGTTAAATGAACTACTTGATGCTGCAGAACAAGGCATTTTCCAACTAATTGACATGCAAAAAGAAGCATTAGGTGACATCGTATCTCATATAGAGTAGAGGTGGAAAATATGAAACAAGTTGTTGTAGCGACAAAAAATATGGGGAAAGTGCGTGAATTTGCTGAGTTATTTGAGCGATTTGATTTAGAAGTGAAATCTTTGCACGATTTTCCTCATATTGAAGAAGTCGAAGAAACTGGTGAAACATTTGAAGAAAATGCAATCTTAAAAGCAGATAGTTTGAGTAAACAGTTGGATGCTATCGTAATTGCAGATGATTCAGGTCTGATTGTGGATGCTTTAAATGGAAAACCAGGCGTGTATTCAGCTCGTTTTGCTGGCGAACCGAAAGATGACCAAGCGAATATTGATAAAGTTTTGCAGGAGCTAACTGACATCGACTTTGAAAAACGTAAAGCTCGTTTTTACTGTGCATTAGCAGTTGCATTCCCAGAAGCGGATAAAGAACCGGTAATTGTGAATGGAACGTGTGAAGGATATATTTTAGAACAGCGCCGCGGGGAAAATGGCTTTGGATATGATCCAATTTTTTATGTGGAAGAATATAAAAAAGCGATGGCGGAACTAAGTTCTGATGAGAAAAATGCCATTAGTCACCGAGGGCATGCTCTTCGTAAGTTAGAAGAAAAAATCCCGGAATGGTTTTTAGGAGAATAAGGGAGAGAGATTGATGAAAGCTTTAATCGTAAGCGATAGTCATAGCTCTGTGAAGGAATTACAGCAGTTAAAAGCGAAATATGAAGGGAAAGTAGATGTCATGATTCATTGCGGTGATTCAGAGCTAACACCTGCTCATGAAGAACTGCAAGGTTTCCATGTTGTAAAAGGAAATTGTGATTATGCTAACTTTCAAGATGAAATTGTAACTGATGTAGATGGTGTTCGTTTCGTAGTTGTACACGGACATCGTCATAACGTGAAAATGACATTACAAACATTAGCCTACCGTGCGGAAGAGGTGGGAGCGCAAGTTGCATGCTTCGGACACTCTCACGTATTAGGTGCGGAATTAATCGATGGTGTTTTATTTATTAATCCAGGCAGTGTTTTATTACCACGTCAGCGTGTAGAAAAGACATTTGCCTTATTAGAAATGGATGAAAATCAAATGAAAGTTCGTTTTGAAACATTAGACGGACAGCTAGTTGAGCAAGCAGTTTTTAAAAGAGGATAAGAAAAATTATCCTCTTTTAAAAAAGGTGTTGACTTTATGTATGGTTATACATATAATAAATATTGTCGATAGGGCAACAAGCGCTAACGAAGAAAACAAAATAACATATGCGGGTGTAGTTTAGTGGTAAAACAAGAGCCTTCCAAGCTCTGGTCGAGAGTTCGATTCTCTTCACCCGCTCCATGTCCCAGTAGCTCAGCCGGATAGAGCATACGCCTTCTAAGCGTACGGTCGGGAGTTCGAATCTCTCCTGGGACGCTAACAAAACCTTGTTATCTTTTGATAACAAGGTTTTTTGTTTGTTTAAAAATTGATTTGTGCAAGAGGTGTGAAATTTTTCCGCAGCTCTTTCTAGTTCGCCAGCTATTTTACCGAATTCCGTTAAAACAGTGAACATATTGACGCATACGTTATCAGCAACGAAGACTGGGACGATGCGGACGATCAAAAGAAAGTGCGAGTAATGAACTCTGCGGATCGAACGTTGCGCAATCAATGCAAAGGATATGATATCCCCCATAATGCGATATGCGAATTAAGTGCATATTTAGTAATCGTTTATAACGATACAAACAAAATGCAGCGGCAAGGAATCGCATCGTTTAGTGTAACTGGCTTCGGCGCATTCACATTCAAAGAAGATAACGCTTCTAGTACGATTGGGAAACAGTTATCGGAACTTATCCCTGGCAGTGTGTTACAATTAAACGAAGTGGAAAGCGAGGATCTCCAATTGACTGGACGTGTGATTGGTTGGACAGTTTAAGAAGGTTGTATAAAAAGGGAGATGGCGCAAAGATGGCGAGAGCAAACGAAAATGGTTTAACAGAGAAATTGGCAGAAGGTCAACGAAAATATGGTGACGGCAACTTTACAATACAGAACATCGGTGATGAAACTAACCCGAATTGGACTGTCGTAAAAAATGTGAGGAAGGGATCGGCAGGTATTCGCGAAGAGGAAGATATATTAAGACTGCGATCAAAATATATCAAATAGTGTGGAAATAGGCGGATTGGGAGTTCGAATCTTTCCTGGGATGCTAAAAAACCTTGTTATCTTTTGAGAACAAGGTTTTTTGTTTGCTTTAAATTAGTTATTAATAAACTTTTCAAAAACAAAACCGTAATCTTTCACGTTATATTGCTTTTTCGTATCAACGAGCCAGTTAAAAGCGATCTCGTTCATCTCTTTAAATTGGTCTGCTAAATTTACTTGTGCGTTTGAAATACGGCTGAAAGCGTTAGATGCCATATCTAGACTTTTATGTGCATACTGCAATGTAATATCGTTGTCGTATGAAATTTCTTCGATTTTAAGTAAAGCTTTATATAAATCTTTTAATTCTTCAATATGTTTTTTATGAACATCAATTGAGTAATGCTCATCTCCCATTTGAAACTTAATTTCTACATCTAAATCAATCGTTCCCGCAGTTTCAAGTGCTACGTGTTTAATTGGATATTTACTATAGCTAAAGCGGCGTAGTGTACGCTTTTTACTTGTTGCACTTGTACCATCTAGGTGGATTAATCCTTTGTTTGTGAAGCAATATTCATCTGATTTTGATTTAATTAGAAAATAAATTTTCTCCCCATCTTCATGCATCACATAATCATCAGCATCAACTTTATCATAATCTTTCGGTGTAATAACAGAACCTACATCGCTTAATCCTAAAACATCAGCTGCCATTTTTTTGAACATGCATAGTCCCCCTTGTACATTAAATTCTTAGTCGTACAAAAATATATTAACACGATTTTAAATCAATTTTTGAAATCTTACAATTCTGTAAGGTAACTGTAAGGAAGTTCGATGGTAAGAAATTGCTAATCTTTTATAATTAAGGTAACAACGATAAAACGAGGAGGAAGAAATGATGAAAGGCTTAATCGTAACGGGCTTAACTGTAGCTTTTGGATTTGTAGCGTATGAGAAATTAACGTATGTAGTGGATGTTGTGAAACATTTAATCGCTTAGAGAAAACTGCCATGAGGGGGAAAGGGAATGAGTGAATGAATGGAATGGTTATTCGGAATTATAGGTACTTGTAGTGTAGTTTTATTGTTCTTTGTCCCGAGTGGTATACTGAGTTCGACAACGAGTTTGTTCTTCTTAAGTTTGTTTGCTTGTACGATGCTTATTATTATGTTTTTAATGAAGCGAAGTAAACTTATCTTCTATTTTAGCATGATTGTTATGGCAATTATTGTTCTCCAAATTATTACCCTTGTTATATACCCCACAATTATAAAAGCTTTCTATTAATGATGAATCCTTTGCGCCTGTTGCTGAGGGTTTTTGTTTATGCAATTTTAGTTTTTTAATAAAGATTTGTTCATATTGAAGTATAAAAAGTGAATATTTCTATATTTCAAACAAATGGTTTTAGGATGTTGTGTTCTCATTACGCATTTGATATATTTACTTTGAACATAATTAAAATCAAGAAAAAGAGGCGGACGTATGGATAAAAAAGAAAATACGGTCGTATTGTTTCCGCAACTGTCAGAGCGCTATATTGACGAAGGTTTTTTAGCGCTGAAAGAGCGGAAATTCGAAGATGCATTGCGCTGCTTTGAAATTTTACGTCAGTATAATGCGGAAACGGAACAAACGGAATTAGCTTCCGTTATTTGTTTGCTGGAATTAAAACATATGGAAGAAGCGAAAGATAAGTGTGAACAATTGCTTGATACGGGTGTTGTCTTATTTGGCGATATTCTTGAAACGTATGTAACTATTTTAGTTCAAACAAATGATTATGAAGGTGTTATTGAAACTGTTGAAAAAGTTTTGCAAACGAAAGATATAATGCCTGAGCAAAAGGAAAAATTAGCACAACTTGCTTTATTTGCAGAAGGTATGCTAAATGAGGAAGATATGTCGCTAGTGGATTCAAATTTTGAATTGGATGAGTTTACTAATGAACTTTTTGGAGAAAACTTTGGACAGAAGCTAAGAGCGATTCAACAAATTTCATTAAAAGACTTGGATATCGCATTACCTGTTTTAAAGAAATTTTTAGTAGACGAAAAGCAGCACCCTTATTTGAAAACTTCTATTTTATATAAAATGATAGAAAATCAAATAGAAGAAGAAATAGAAGTAGAAAAGTTTGGAAATACGATTAAGGTGATTCCAGCATTTACAGGTCATAATGAGGAGCAATCCAATAATATTATACATACATTATCAAGCCGATTAGAGCAAAATTATCCCGATATATTTGATGCGATGGTTACATATTGGAAAGAATTGCAAATTAGTGTTTTCCCGTTCCCTCTATTAATGAATAAAGTAGAGATTTGGGCTGCTGTTTTAGAGAGAATTGGAAGAAAGCGTTTCGGATTGGCTATTGATGAAGAAGAACTTATGACAGCATACAATATTGAATTAGAAGAGTTCCATATTTCCTATCAATGGTTATTACGTGTTGAAAGAGAAGGATATTTGCCCGTATAATTATGAAAAAGAATTGTTCAGTTATTGAAACGAGCATATTCTATGTTATAATGTAAGGGTTGCAAAAGGCAGAAATCTGCCTGTTTGTAAGAGAAGAGAAGTGTAATTCTCTTACTTAATATGTTTCATATTATTCTCGAACAAAATATACCGTAATTGTCTTTTAGACAATTAATAGATTGAAACATTATATCTGAAAGCTTTTGCTAGAGGATTATTTGTGCATTTGTTATTTCAAAAAAGAGATAATGAATGTCTTAATCTATAGAGGTATGTGCATACATTATTATAGTTGGAGGGAAAGAATAAATGTCTACAAAATGGGAAAAATTAGAAGGTAACGTTGGCGTTTTAACAATCGAAGTTGATGCTAAAGAAGTAAACAACTCTATCGACGCTGCGTTCAAAAAAGTAGTAAAAACAATTAACGTACCAGGTTTCCGTAAAGGGAAAATGCCTCGTCCGTTATTCGAACAACGCTTTGGTATTGAATCTTTATACCAAGATGCTTTAGATATCATCTTACCAAAAGCATACGGTGAAGCGATTGATGAAGCTGGTATCTTCCCAGTTGATCATCCTGAAATCGACATCACGACGTTCGAAAAAAATGCTAACCTTATCTTCACTGCAAAAGTTACAGTGAAACCTGAAGTTAAATTAGGTGAGTACAAAGGTTTAGCAGTAGAAAAAGTTGAAACAACTGTTACTGACGAAGATGTAGAGAACGAATTAAAATCTTTACAAGAGCGTCAAGCTGAACTAGTTGTTAAAGAAGAAGGCACTGTTGAAAACGGTGATACAGCTGTAATCGACTTCGAAGGTTTCGTTGATGGCGAAGCATTTGAAGGCGGAAAAGGCGAAAACTACTCTCTAGAAATCGGTTCTGGTACATTCATCCCAGGTTTCGAAGAGCAAGTAATGGGTCTTAAATCTGGTGAGTCTAAAGACGTTGAAGTATCATTCCCAGAAGAGTACCATGCTGCTGAATTAGCTGGAAAACCAGCAACATTCAAAGTAACAATTCACGAAATCAAAACAAAAGAACTTCCTGAGTTAAACGACGAGTTCGCTAAAGAAGCAGACGAAGCGGTTGCAACTCTTGATGAATTAAAAGCAAAACTTCGCACAAACTTAGAAGAAGGCAAAAAGCACGAAGCTGAGCACAAAGTACGTGACGAAGTAGTAGAATTAGCTGCTGCTAACGCTGAAATCGACATTCCAGAAGCTATGATCAACACTGAGTTAGATCGTATGGTTCGTGAATTCGAGCAACGTTTAAGCCAACAAGGTATGAACCTTGAGCTTTACTACCAATTCACAGGTACTGACGCTGACAAATTAAAAGAGCAAATGAAAGAGGATGCACAAAAACGTGTAAGAATCAACCTTGTTCTTGAAGCTATCATTGAAGCTGAAAACATCGAAGTTACTGAAGAAGAAGTAACTGCAGAAGTTGAAAAAATGGCTGAAATGTACGGTATGCCAGTAGACGCTATCAAGCAAGCTCTTGGAAGCGTAGACGCTTTATCTGAAGATCTTAAAGTGCGCAAAGCTGTAGACTTCTTAGTAGACAACGCTGCATAATAAAATAACAAGGCGCGATTTTAATCGTGCCTTGTTTTATAAATATAGAAATATATTTATAAAACTTTTCGATGAAGAAGGAAAAGTTCCTTTGCAAGTCGAATATACATATTTCAAAAGTTTTAAAAAATTTTTTATTTGTACATAACTAGTCATATTATTTGTATTCCGCGCCACGTAGTGACATAATATGTATTTACATACGATACATTTATCGTGTACATACGAGGGCAAGAGGTTAGCACTTTGTAAGGGGTGTGAAAATATGTTTAAATTTAATGATGAAAAAGGGCAATTAAAATGTTCTTTCTGTGGTAAAACACAAACGCAAGTTCGAAAGTTAGTGGCAGGTCCAGGTGTTTACATTTGTGACGAGTGTATCGAACTTTGTACTGAAATTGTACAAGAGGAGCTTGCGAAGGACGAAGAAGTAGAATTCAAAGATGTACCGAAACCGGTAGAAATTCGTGAAATCTTAGATGAGTATGTCATCGGACAAGATAATGCGAAAAAAGCACTAGCGGTAGCGGTATATAACCATTACAAACGTATTAATTCTAACAGCAAAATTGATGATGTAGAATTAGCGAAGAGTAATATTTCACTTATTGGGCCAACTGGTAGTGGTAAAACATTATTGGCACAAACATTAGCGCGTATTTTAAATGTTCCATTTGCAATCGCGGACGCAACATCTTTAACAGAAGCTGGATACGTTGGGGAAGATGTAGAAAACATCTTACTGAAATTAATCCAAGCGGCTGATTACGATGTAGAGAAAGCGGAAAAAGGAATCATTTATATTGATGAGATTGATAAAGTGGCACGTAAGTCCGAAAATCCATCAATTACACGTGATGTATCTGGTGAAGGTGTACAGCAGGCACTTCTGAAAATTTTAGAAGGTACTGTAGCAAGCGTTCCACCTCAAGGTGGCCGTAAGCATCCGCATCAAGAGTTTATTCAAATTGATACAACGAACATCCTATTCATTTGTGGTGGAGCGTTTGATGGCATCGAGCCAATTATTAAACGTCGCCTTGGTGAAAAAGTAATTGGATTTGGTTCTGAGAAGAAAAATGCTGATGTAAATGAAAAGCATGTTTTATCTCACGTATTACCAGAGGATCTTTTAAGATTTGGTTTAATCCCAGAGTTTATCGGTCGTCTTCCAGTTATTGCGAACCTAGAGCCACTTGATGAAGATGCTCTTGTTGATATTTTAACGAAACCGAAAAATGCACTTGTTAAGCAATTCCAAAAACTATTGGAGCTTGACGATGTTGAGTTAGAGTTTGAAGAAGGCGCACTAATCGAAATTGCGAAAAAAGCAATTGAACGTAAAACAGGTGCTCGTGGACTTCGTTCTATTATTGAAGGTTTAATGCTGGATGTAATGTTCGAACTTCCATCTCGTAAAGATATCGAGAAGTGTATTCTTACGAAAGAAACAGTAGCTGATAATGAGCCGCCAAAATTGGTGTTACAAGACGGTACTGTACTTGATACAAAAACATCTGCATAATGCGAAGAAGAAACAGCAATTTTTATAATTGCTGTTTTTCTTTATGTTTAGCTATGTTCCTCCGCGGAAATACTAAAGGATAAAACATTGCGGGAGGAAATAAATGATGAGCTGGACAAATATATTTTTAGTTGTTCAACTTGTTTTTGGCGTAATTGTCGGATTGTATTTTTGGCATTTACTTCGAAACCAACGAACACAAAAAGTTTCCATTGATCGAGAATCAAAAAAAGAATTAGAACAGCTTCGTAAAATGCGCGAGATTTCTTTAACAGAGCCGCTTGCGGAAAAGGTGCGTCCTACATCCTTTTTAGATATTGTAGGGCAAGAGGACGGGATTAAGTCGTTAAAAGCGGCTCTTTGTGGTCCGAATCCGCAACATGTAATCATATATGGCCCACCAGGTGTCGGAAAGACAGCGGCAGCGCGTCTTGTATTAGAAGAAGCGAAACGAAATCCGAAATCTCCATTTCGTACGAATGCAACATTTATTGAACTTGATGCGACGACAGCTCGGTTTGATGAACGTGGTATTGCAGACCCGTTGATTGGTTCGGTGCATGATCCGATTTATCAAGGTGCTGGTGCGATGGGGCAAGCGGGTATTCCGCAACCGAAAAAAGGCGCTGTAACAGATGCGCATGGTGGTATTTTGTTTATTGATGAGATTGGTGAGTTACATCCGATTCAAATGAACAAAATGTTAAAGGTGTTAGAAGATCGGAAAGTATTTTTAGAAAGTGCGTACTATAGTGAAGAGAATACGATGATTCCAACTTACATACATGACATTTTTCAAAAAGGTTTACCAGCAGATTTTCGCTTAGTCGGAGCGACGACACGTTCACCAGAGGAAATCCCACCTGCTATTCGGTCACGGTGTTTAGAAGTGTTTTTCCGTGAGTTAGATACGGAAGAAATTCAAAAAGTAGCGAAGAATGCAGCTGACAAAGTGGAAATGCAAATAGGTGAAAATGGTATTGAAATGATTGGAATGTATGCAAGAAATGGACGAGAAGCAATTAATCTCGTGCAAATCTCTGCCGGTATGGCGATAAATGAAGAACGCTCTTTCATTAAAGATGAAGATATAGAGTGGGTTGTTCACTCTAGTCAGCTTACACCGAAATATGAAAAACATATTTATCCGATTCCAAGGATTGGTCTTGTAAACGGACTTGCTGTATATGGCCCGAATATGGGCGCATTATTAGAAATTGAAGTAACAGCAATCCCGGCGAAAGATAAAGGATCTGTAAATGTTACCGGAATTGTAGAAGAGGAAAGTATTGGAAATCAAACGAAATCAATTCGCCGTAAAAGTATGGCAAAAGGTTCGGTTGATAATGTATTAACAGTACTTCGTTCTTTAGATGTGTTGCCAGAAGGGTACGATATACATATTAATTTTCCAGGTGGTATCCCGATTGATGGGCCTTCGGCAGGAATCGCTATGGCAACAGGTGTATATTCAGCGGTGCATCGTACGTATGTAAATAATGAAGTCGCAATGACAGGTGAGATAAGTATACACGGAGAAGTGAAGCCCATTGGTGGTGTGTACGCAAAAATAAAAGCTGCGAAAAAAGCAGGGGTTAAGAAAGTCATCATTCCTGCTGAAAACATGCAACCATTTTTGTACACAATAAAGGGAATTGAAATCATTCCTGTTCGTAAGTTAAAAGAAGTATTTGAGCTAACGTTTATGCAGGAGAATATGCATCGAGAGCTTGATGTACATACTACTGTCGATGAAACAGATGCACAATCCATGTGAAAATAAACGATAATAAAATTTGCCAGACTTCGTTTAAGTTTGTATGCTTAAGCGGAGTCTTTTTTCTTTTCGTAAGGGAGAAAAAACGAGGGATTTACAATTGCAGAGAATCTCTGCAATTGCATCTAGATGTATTGTAATATAAAATAGTTGAACAGGAGTTTAATTTATTATGGAGGTGCTATGTCTAGTATGAATACGAATGAAAGAATCGTACCCCTCCTACCATTAAGAGGCGTTCTCGTATATCCAACGATGGTTCTGCATCTTGATGTAGGACGTGATAAATCGATACAAGCACTAGAGCAGGCGGCAATGGATGAAAATATCATCTTTTTAGCAATGCAAAAAGAAATGAATATCGATGATCCGAAAGAAGATGACATATATAGTGTAGGTACAGTGGCGAAAGTGAAGCAAATGTTAAAATTGCCGAACGGTACGCTTCGTGTCCTTGTAGAAGGTTTACATAGAGCAGAAGTAGTAGAGTTTATCGAAGAAGAAAATGTAGCACAAGTTTCTATTAAAACGATAACTGAAGAAGTGGAAGATGATTTAGAAGAAAAAGCTCTTATGCGTACGTTACTGGAGCATTTCGAACAATATATTAAAGTTTCGAAAAAAGTTTCCAATGAAACATTTGCAACGGTAGCTGATGTAGAAGAACCAGGAAGACTAGCTGATTTAATTGCTTCTCACTTGCCAATTAAAACGAAGCAGAAACAAGAGATTTTAGAGATTGTATCTGTGAAAGAACGATTACATACACTTATTTCAATTATTCAAGATGAACAAGAGTTGCTTAGCCTAGAAAAGAAAATTGGACAAAAAGTAAAACGTTCAATGGAGCGCACACAAAAAGAATATTTCTTACGTGAGCAAATGAAGGCGATTCAAACTGAACTTGGTGATAAAGAAGGTAAGGGCGGGGAAGTTGAAGAACTTCGTGAGAAAATTGAACAGTCGGGAATGCCTGAAGAAACAATGAAGGCTGCACTGAAAGAATTAGATCGTTATGAAAAGTTACCGGCGAGTTCTGCGGAGAGCGGTGTGATTCGCAATTATATGGACTGGTTATTAGCACTTCCATGGACAGAAGCAACAGAAGATATGATTGATCTTGTTCATTCTGAAGAGATTTTAAACAAAGATCATTACGGTCTTGAAAAAGTGAAAGAGCGCGTACTTGAATATTTAGCTGTACAGAAGTTAACGAATTCATTAAAAGGACCTATCCTTTGCTTAGTAGGACCTCCTGGGGTCGGAAAAACTTCGTTAGCGCGTTCGATTGCAACGTCATTGAATCGTAATTTTGTCCGTGTATCCCTTGGTGGTGTACGCGATGAGTCTGAAATTCGTGGTCACCGTCGTACATATGTTGGAGCAATGCCAGGACGCATTATTCAAGGTATGAAAAAGGCGAAAACAGTTAATCCAGTCTTCTTATTAGATGAGATTGATAAAATGTCTAACGATTTCAGAGGAGATCCATCAGCAGCATTACTTGAAGTGTTAGATCCAGAACAAAATCATAACTTCAGTGATCATTACATTGAAGAACCATATGATCTATCGAAAGTTATGTTCGTAGCTACTGCTAATACACTTTCAAGTATTCCAGGTCCATTGCTTGACCGCATGGAAATCATTTCGATTGCTGGCTATACAGAACTTGAAAAAGTGCATATTGCTCGTGAACATTTACTGCCAAAACAATTAAAAGAGCATGGCTTACGAAAAGGTAATTTACAAGTACGTGATGAAGCGCTTCTTGAAATTATTCGTTATTATACACGTGAGGCTGGTGTTCGTACGCTAGAGCGCCAAATCGCAAAAGTTTGCCGTAAAGCAGCGAAAATTATCGTTACAGCAGAACGTAAACGTATTGTTGTGACAGAGAAAAATATTGTAGACTTACTTGGTAAACATATATTCCGTTATGGGCAAGCAGAGAAAACAGACCAAGTCGGAATGGCAACAGGGTTAGCGTATACAGCAGCAGGCGGCGATACACTTGCAATTGAAGTGTCCGTAGCACCAGGTAAAGGGAAATTAATTTTAACAGGGAAACTTGGGGATGTTATGAAAGAATCTGCACAAGCAGCGTTTAGTTATATTCGTTCTCGTGCAGAAGAGCTTCAAATCGATCCAAATTTCCATGAGAAAAATGATATTCATATTCATGTTCCAGAAGGAGCAGTTCCAAAAGATGGACCGTCAGCAGGTATTACGATGGCAACGGCACTTATTTCTGCACTAACAGGTATTCCTGTAAGTAAAGAAGTTGGTATGACAGGTGAAATTACACTTCGTGGTCGTGTATTACCAATTGGTGGATTGAAAGAAAAAACATTAAGTGCTCATCGCGCAGGCTTAACAAAAATTATTTTGCCAGCAGAGAACGAGAAAGATTTAGATGATATTCCAGAGAGCGTAAAAGAGAATCTTACGTTTGTGCTTGCATCTCATTTAGACGAAGTATTGGAGCACGCATTAGTAGGAGTGAAACAATGAAAGTAACAAAAGCAGATATTGTAATTAGTGCTGTTAAACCAGAACAATATCCAGACAGTGATTTACCAGAAATTGCATTAGCAGGTCGTTCAAATGTCGGGAAGTCTTCCTTTATTAATAAAATTTTAAATCGTAAAAAGTTAGTGCGTATTTCTTCTAAACCAGGAAAAACGCAAACACTGAACTTTTTCTTAATCAATGAAATGATGCATTTTGTTGACGTTCCAGGTTATGGATATGCGAAAGTATCTAAAACGGAGCGCGCGGCATGGGGCAAAATGATTGAAACGTACTTTACAACACGTGAGCAATTAGACGCAGCTGTATTAGTAGTTGATTTACGTCACCAACCAACAAAAGATGACGTGATGATGTATGATTTCTTAAAGCATTATGAAATCCCAACAATTATTATTGCGACGAAAGCCGATAAAATTCCGAAAGGGAAATGGCAAAAGCATTTAAAAGTTGTAAAAGAAACGCTTGCTGTTGAAATTGGCGATGAAATTGTTCTATTCTCTTCTGAAACAGGACTTGGAAAAGAAGAAGCGTGGAAGGCAATTCATAAAATGACAAAAACAAAAAACGCGTGACGAATGTCGCGCGTTTTTTTCTTTATATATACTAACGTACGTTTAATGTAACCTCAATATTTCCTCTTGTTGCTTTCGAGTAAGGACATACACCGTGAGCGGCTTCTACAAGTTCTTGTGCTTCTGCATGAGAAACGCCAGCGACATGTACATCAAGTACAGCAGATAGCCCGAAACCACCATCTGTATCTTTTCCGATAGAAACGTGAGCAGTTACTTCTGTACTTTCCACTTTCACACGCTTTGTACGAATGACAAGTTGCAATGCGCTATCAAAACAAGCTGCATAACCAGCAGCAAATAGCTGTTCTGGATTTGTTGCCTCTCCGCCTGCACCACCTAGTGCTTTCGGCATTTTTACATCAAGATTTAATATGCCGTCATCTGAAACTACTTTCCCGTTTCTTCCACCTGTTGCTGTTACTGAAGCAGTATATAATTTATCCATCTTTATTCCCCTTTTCGATCATTAATTGTTTTCATTGTTTCAATTAGTTTATTTAATTGAATTAGTAAAGAACGATATTCTTGCTCTGTAATTCCTAAATTTGTAGCCATCGTTGTTGGTAATGAACAAGCCTTTTCCTTTAAATCTTTACCTTGTTCTGTTAATTCAATACAAACTTTTCGCTCGTCTTCTTTGGAACGAACACGTTTTACAAGTTGTAATGATTCCATTCGTTTTAACATAGGTGTTAACGTACCGGAATCTAAAAATAGACGTTCTCCAATTTCTTTTACTGTTAGTCCATCTTGCTCCCATAGTACGAGTAAAGTAATGTACTGGGGATACGTAATGCCCATTTCTTCTAAATACGGTCGATAAAAACGAGTAACCTCTCTAGAACAAGCGTAAATAGAAAAACAAAGTTGGTTATCTAGATGTAAAGGATTTTCTTTCATAAGCAACTCCTTGTGATTTTTAAATTGTGCGCAATTTAATTTTGTAAAATCAATATAACGAAAAAGAAATAAGATGTCAAATACATTGTATTGAGAAAGTGTGTATTGTATTTTGGAACAATCATACATATTTTCCTTCATGATGAAAGAAGATAGGGAAGATGATGTTATAATTTATATGGAATAGTTTCCATCACTTGATTATGAGGACTTTTTTTGGTAACGTACAAATAGAGTTATTATTTTATAATTATTATAAAGTAGAAAGTTTTTATTCGTTTTACTGAATCTCCTTTATTACATACGGAGAATAGATGAAAAATAATCGGTTGTTCACACGATTGTCAGATTCATAAGAGGAAAGTTGTATTATGATAGTAGATAAAGTGATAAAACGGGTGAAGGGGGACATGCTGCGTGCATATTCTTGTTGTTAGTGTAAATTATCGAACAGCCCCTGTAGAATTTCGTGAGAAACTCACATTTCAGGCAGCAGAGCTAGAGCAAGCAATGACTACATTACAAAATCAAAAGAGCGTGTTAGAGAATGTCATTGTATCAACTTGTAATCGCACTGAGATTTATGCTGTTGTCGATCAATTACACACGGGACGGTATTATATTAAGAAGTTTTTAGCTGATTGGTTTCAGCTTGAAATAGAAGAGGTTGCACCATATTTAACTATTTTTGAACAAGATGGTGCAGTAGATCATTTATTCCGCGTAACGTGCGGCTTAGATTCTATGGTAGTTGGAGAGACGCAAATTTTAGGACAAATAAAAGATAGCTTTTTAGAAGCACAACAAGTGAAAGCAACAGGCACAATTTTTAATGAATTGTTTAAGCAAGTCATTACATTGGCAAAACGTGCTCATTCAGAAACAACAATTGGTGAAAGTGCGATGTCTGTTAGTTATGCTGCTGTTGAGCTCGGAAAGAAAATATTTGGTGAGTTAACAGATTGTCATGTACTTATTCTTGGTGCGGGTAAAATGGGTGAACTTGCATTGCAAAACTTATACGGAAGCGGTGCTCGTAAAGTAACAGTCATGAATAGAACGTTATCGAAAGCAGAAGTAATGGCTGAGAAGTATATGGGACATGCAAAATCTTTAAGTGAATTGCAATGTGCATTATTAGAAGCGGATATTTTAATTAGTTCAACTGGTGCATCAGAGTATGTCATTACGAAAGAGATGATGACGAAAGTAGAGAAAATGCGCTCAGGTCGTCCTTTATTTATGGTTGATATTGCAGTGCCACGTGATATTGATCCAGCGATTGATGAGCTGGAAGGTTCTTTCTTATATGACATTGATGATCTGCAAGGTGTAGTGGAAGCAAACCGTGCTGAGCGTTTGAAAGAAGCAGAGAAAATTCAATTTATGATTGAAGAGGAAATGGTTTTATTTAAAACGTGGTTAAGTACACTTGGTGTTGTTCCTTTAATATCAGCTCTTCGTGATAAGGCACTTGCCATTCAAAGTGAAACAATGGAAAGCCTTGAGCGAAAAATACCAACTCTTAGTGATCGTGAGAAAAAAGTAATTAGTAAGCATACGAAAAGTATTATTAACCAATTATTAAAAGACCCAATTTTAGTAGCGAAAGAAATAGCTGCTGAAGAGGGAGCTGGCGAAAAATTAGCGTTATTTGCAAAAATTTTCGATTTAGAAATGGAAGACGTAGAGAGTTGTGCGGAAGAAGTAGAACATAAAAGAGCGTGGACACCATCCGTTCCATCTTTATAAATCGGAAGGATGATCGGATGAGTTTTTTTAATAACAGTATTATTTATCATATTGCAATTATCTTATATGCCTGTAGCATTAGTTTATATTTTATAGATTATTTCCAAAGTAACCGAAAGGCGAACCGACTTGCTTTTTGGTTACTTTCAATTGTATGGGTTCTGCAGTCTATTTTTATGTTGCTTCGGGCTACAGATTCAGATACGAATCCTATTTTAACTCTATTATCAGGGATTTATTTTTATGTTTGGTTATTGATTACGATGTCATTAGTCATTAATCGTTTTATGCGTGTTGACTTTTTAGTCTTTTTTACAAATGTTGTAGCATTTGGCGTAAGCGCTTTTTCTATTTTTACACCGCTCGGAAAAATGTCGCCAGTACTTGCAGAGCAATTAGTTTCAGAACTTGTATACGTGCATGTTGGTATGGCGATTATTTCTTATGCGACGTTTACTGTATCGTTTATTTTTTCTATTATGTATTTATTGCAATATCGCTTATTAAAAAAGAAAAAGTGGAATGCGAGATTAAGAAGATTAGGAAATTTACCGAAGCTAGAATCTATGTCTTACGGATTAAACTTATTTTCTGTTCCGTTTTTCTTATTAGCAATTATATTAGGATGCATATGGGGATATACAAAATTGGACAATTTCCATTGGTATGATACGAAAGTAATCGGTTCTTTTGTCGTTCTAATTGTATATTGCACAGGTTTATATTTACGAGCGGCAGGTGTATTGCAAGGTAAGAAAATTGTGCTGTGGAATATTGGGGCGTTTCTCGTAATACTAGTTAACATTTTTCTATTAAGCAGTTTATCCAATTTCCACTTTTGGTATTTATAATAAGGAGAGAGAATTATGCGCAAAATTATTGTAGGTTCACGAAAGAGTAAACTAGCATTAACACAAACAAATTGGTTTATTGATCAGTTAAAAGCGCTCGGTTTACCATATGAATTTGAAGTGAAAGAAATCGTCACAAAAGGTGATGTTATTTTAGATGTTACACTTTCAAAAGTAGGCGGAAAAGGTTTGTTTGTTAAGGAAATTGAACACGCGTTACTTACGAAAGAAATCGATATGGCAGTACATAGTATGAAAGATATGCCAGCAGTACTTCCAGATGGATTAACGATTGGTTGTACACCAAAGCGCGTTGACCCTCGTGATGCTTTTATTTCTAAAAACGGAGAAGCATTTAAAGACTTAGCAGAAGGCGCGATTTTAGGAACGAGTAGTTTGAGACGTAGTGCACAACTACTAGCTGCGAGACCAGATTTACAAGTGAAGTGGATTCGCGGGAATATCGATACACGTTTACGTAAGTTAAAAGATGAAGATTACGATGCAATTATTTTAGCGACAGCTGGATTACAGAGAATGGGCTGGGACGGGGAAGTTATTACAGAACATTTAGATGAAACGTTGTGTGTACCAGCTGTAGGACAAGGGGCATTAGCGATTGAATGTCGTGAGGATGATAAGGATTTATTACAGTTATTATCGCATATGAATGATGCCGTAACAGAAAGAACAGTAGCAGCAGAGCGAGTATTTCTTCATAAACTTGAAGGTGGATGCCAAGTTCCAATCGCTGGATATGCAACTCTTGCAGAAAATGATGCAATCGAATTAACGGCTCTTGTCGGTTCTATGGATGGTTCTGTTTTATTGAAAGAGACAGTAGTGGGCACTGATCCAGTGGAAGTAGGACTAGAGGCAGCGGACCGTTTAATTAAACAAGGTGCAAAAGAACTCATTCTTGCGGCAAATCAGGGGCAACAGTAAGTATGAATGCTCTCGCTGGTAAAACGGTATTGATTACACGTGCCCAGCATCAAGCGAAACAGATGAGTGTAGCAGTGAAAGAAATGAGCGGAATTCCATTGGAAATTCCGCTTTTGCGTATGGAGGGTATATCTCAGCAAGAAATTCAACATATAGCAGAGCAACTACATTCGTATGACTGGGTTATTTTTACGAGTAAAAATGGTGTAGCTTTCTTTCTAGATAGTTTGAGTAAGAAGCTCCCAGCAGCAATTAAAGTTGCTGCTGTCGGTGTGAAAACAAAGTTAGAGTTAGAAAAGCGGGGCTATCAAGTACACTTTGTTCCAACTTCATTTGTTGCAGAAGTATTTGCAGAAGAGTTTGTAAAAGAATTAAGAGGGAATGAGCGCATTTTATTTCCAAAAGGGAATTTAGCAAGAGATGTAATTCCAGTTAAACTTCGGGAAATGGATGTTTTTCTAGATGAGCTTATCGTATACGGTACGGAAGCAAATGTAGAGAGGAAACAAGAGCTTATAGAAGCTTTAGAAGTAGGGAAAGTAGATATTATTACATTTACGAGCCCTTCAACTGTTACTAGTTTTGTTCGTTTACTTGAGGATACAAACTGGAGAGAATGGACAAAAAAATGTACAATTGCTTGTATAGGTCCTATTACGGAAAAAGAGGCGAACCTTTATTTTCCACATGTTATTGTGCCAAAAGAGTACACTGTAGAAGCATTACTACAATGTGTTTGTGAATCTATAAAATGAAAGAATGGGGATAGAAATCTATGAACTCTTTACAATTTAATCGTCATCGTCGCTTAAGACAAAGCGGTAATATGCGTGCGCTTGTGCGTGAAACGTTTTTACATACTGAAGATTTTATTTACCCTATTTTTGTATTAGAAGGAGAGAATGTTCGTAATGAAGTTCCTTCTATGCCAGGCGTATATCAAATGTCTTTAGATTTATTGCAAGCTGAAATGCAAGAGGTTGTTGATTTAGGTATTCGTTCTGTTATTGTATTTGGTTTACCTGCTGAAAAGGATGAAGTTGGATCATCAGCATATTGTGATCATGGAATTGTACAGCGTGCAATTAAGCAAATTAAAGGTGAGTTCCCTGAGTTAGTAGTAGTCGCGGATACATGTTTATGTCAATTCACAAGCCATGGTCATTGCGGTGTAATTGAAGATGGTATTATTTTAAATGACGAGTCTCTTGCAGTTCTTGCGAAAACAGCTGTAAGCCAAGCGAAAGCAGGAGCGGACATTATTGCGCCGTCAAACATGATGGACGGATTTGTAACAGCAATTCGCCATGCATTAGATGAAAATGGTTTTTCACACGTACCAGTGATGTCGTACGCTGTAAAATATTCATCAGCATTTTATGGACCATTCCGTGATGCTGCGCACGGTGCACCGCAGTTCGGTGACCGTAAAACATATCAAATGGATCCAGCAAACCGTATGGAAGCATTCCGCGAAGCAGAATCAGATGTAATGGAAGGGGCAGATTTCTTAATTGTAAAGCCAGCTCTTTCTTACTTAGATATCGTTCGTGATGTGAAAAATAACTTTAATTTACCAGTCGTTGCTTATAACGTAAGTGGTGAATATTCGATGATTAAAGCGGCAGCGCAAAATGGTTGGATTAATGAAAGAGAAGTTGTACTTGAAAAATTAATTAGCATGAAGCGCGCAGGAGCAGACTTAATTATTACGTATCATGCAAAAGATGCAGCAAGATGGTTACAAGAAGGAGGCGCTAAATAATGAAAAAGTTTGATAAGTCGATCGCGGCGTTTGAAGAGGCACAAGACTTAATGCCGGGCGGCGTAAACAGCCCTGTTCGTGCCTTTAAATCTGTTGGTATGAATCCGTTATTTATGGAGCGTGGAAAAGGCTCTAAAGTATATGATATCGATGGAAATGAATACATCGATTACGTCTTATCATGGGGACCTTTAATTCATGGTCATGCAAATGATCGTGTTGTTGAAGCGTTAAAATCTGTTGCTGAAAGAGGTACAAGCTTCGGAGCGCCAACAGAAATTGAAAATAAATTAGCGAAACTTGTTATTGAGCGCGTACCATCAATTGAGATTGTGCGTATGGTTAACTCTGGAACAGAAGCGACAATGAGTGCACTACGTTTAGCTCGTGGTTATACAGGCCGTAACAAAATTTTGAAATTTATCGGTTGTTACCACGGTCATGGTGATTCATTATTAATTAAAGCTGGTTCTGGTGTGGCGACGCTAGGTTTACCAGATAGCCCTGGTGTACCAGAAGGTGTAGCGAAAAATACGATTACAGTAGCTTATAACGATTTAGAAAGTGTGAAATACGCTTTTGAACAATTCGGTGATGATATTGCTTGTGTAATTGTAGAACCAGTAGCAGGGAATATGGGTGTTGTTCCTCCGCAGCCAGGATTTTTAGAAGGTCTTCGTGAAGTGACAGAGCAAAACGGTTCACTACTTATTTTTGATGAAGTAATGACAGGATTCCGTGTTGCCTATAACTGTGGACAAGGTTACTACGGCGTAACACCTGATTTAACTTGTTTAGGTAAAGTAATCGGTGGTGGCTTACCAGTAGGGGCATACGGCGGTAAAGCAGAAATTATGCGTCAAGTTGCGCCGAGTGGACCGATTTATCAAGCTGGTACTTTATCGGGTAATCCACTTGCAATGGCAGCGGGTTATGAAACGTTAGTACAATTAACGCCAGAATCATATGTGGAGTTCGAACGCAAAGCGGAAATGTTAGAAGCTGGACTACACAAAGCGGCTGAAAAATATGGCATCCCTCATCACATTAACCGTGCAGGTTCAATGGTTGGTATTTTCTTTACAGATGAGCCAGTTATTAATTACGATGCCGCAAAATCTTCGAACTTAGAATTCTTTGCGGCTTACTATCGTGAAATGGTAGAACAAGGTGTATTCTTACCACCATCTCAATTCGAAGGTTTGTTCTTATCAACAGCACATAGTGATGCAGATATTAAAGCAACAATTGCAGCGGCTGAAATTGCAATGTCAAAATTAAAAGCATAATGTATTCGGCAAAATCGCTTTCCATAGGGGAAGCGATTTTTTTTATTCATAAAGTAAGCTTTCCATACATAAATCTGTAATGACATATAGTTTGGGAGGGGGAAAAGAAGTGGCAATAGATCATTCATTACGATTCTCATTAAAAGAATCTGTTTGGTTCCAAAAAGGACAGGAAGTCGAAGAACTTTTGTCAATTTCGTTAGATCCAGACGTTGAGATAGAAGAGCTTGATCATGAGGTTATCGTGAGAGGGCAATTAGATTTGACGGGAGAGTATGTTGCACGGCAAGATGATTCAGCTTACTCATTAAGAGAACTATCACCAGCAAAGTCAATTGATTACGTAGAAACAAGGGAAGATGGGGTGAATGAACTCGTTCATTCCTTTCCACTTGAAATATCAATTCCGAGAAACCGGGTGAAAGTAATTGAAGAACTATATGTATCAATCGAGGAATTTGATTATGAATTAAAGGAAAATGGTTGCCTACAATTACTAGCGGATATATCTATTACAGGATTATGCGATGAGGAAAGAATTGAGGATGAAGAGGATGAAATGGCGTATGCTGAGTTAGAAGTTGATTCGGCACAAGAGGATGAAAATAGACCTACGCCGCATGTAGAAGAACCAGCTTATAAGGAATCGGATGAGTGGGAAGATTATGCATTTGAACCGTTCCAGTTAGAAGAAAGAAAAGAGCAAGAAGTAGAGGAAGAGGAACTAGAAGAACATGAATTTGCGGGGCGTGAAGAGGAGCAAGAAACGACGCCGCAATTTGAATTGTTTGGCCGAAAGGATTTCAAGAAAGAAAAAGCGAAAAAGCAGGAAGAACAAGAAGAAGCAGCGTACTCACAGCGAGACGAAAATGCGCTTTATTTAACGAAAATATTTACGAAAGAACCGGAAGAAGAATTTACAAAGTTAAGAATGTATTTCGTGCAAGAAGGAGATACAATCGAATCTGTGGCAGAACGTTATGAAACGTCTATCCAAAACTTATACCGTGTAAACCAAACAGAAGATATATATTTAACTACAGGGCAAATTATTTATATTCCCGTTTCAAAAGCAAAAGCGAAATAAGGGAGTTAGTGTCTATACTCCCTTAATTTCTTAGAGGATATGTTTTGAATAGAAAGGGTAATTCGTATGGATATTGAATTACGAAATCGCTATGAACCTATTGTGAGGCAGTATAGATTAGATACGCAGCACATGGAAGAGCACGGAAGTGTAACGAAAATTTACACGAATCAAGGTCCATATGCACTCAAGAAAATAAAAGATGGAAAGTTAGAGCGGAATAACTTTCTGCATCATGTTCAATATTTGAAGGAGAAAGGTTTTTCAAATTATGTACCTATATATCATGCGACGGATGGAAATTATATTTTAAGTGACGGGACATATAATTATTATTTAATGCCATGGTTAGAACGAGCGGAAGGAAACGGCGAAGATAATAATCAATATCATAAAATGTTTCAAACACTCGGAACGTTACATCAAAAAACGGTGAAAGAAGAAACGTATACAGAAGAAGATTTAGAAAAACATTATACGAATATATCCGATCGCTGGGAAAATGATGGTGAGATGTTAGAAGAGTTCCTTGTAGAGTCTGAAGCGAAGTGGTATATGTCTCCGTTTGAATTGCAATATTGTACGTACTATCATCATGTAATGAGGGCGCGGGAATTTGCAACGAAGCAATTAAATGAGTGGAACGATGCGATGAAAGAAAAAGAAAAAACACGCATCACTTTTGTACATGGTAACGTGTCACTGAAGCATTTTTTATTTGACTATGAGCGGAATGGCTATTTTATTAGTTTAGAAAAATCGAAGTTTGCAACGCCTGTGCAAGATATTGTAGGCTTTTATTCACGGTCTTTAAACACATATCCAATTGCGAGAAGTGATCGTTTTGAATGGTATCAAATGTACCAAAAAAACTTCCCATTTACGAAAGAGGAGCAACTTCTCATGTTTGCTTATATGACGTATCCATCGCAATTTATCCGGCAAATCGAGTCTTATAAGAAAAGAAGAGAGAGTCGCAATGAGGAAAATGAAATTCGCGGAGTAAAGAGCTTGCAACAATCGCATTGGCTCGTTAGCAATATAGAATATTTCCTGTCACAATTACAAGCTGCCCAGCAAGGGAACGGATAAAGTGAAGCTTTAATCAGTGGGGGTCTTACTGCCTGTTAATTGCAGGCTAAAGAAGATAAGTAGAGAATGCTACTTATCTTTTTTTGTATTTGCCCGGAAAGGCGTAGTATTAAATTTATCTTGACGAATAAGGTTTCGTTTTTTACACTATTGTATATAATAATTAACAATCATATAAATGCCTTGAAGGGGAAGAGTATAACATGAAACGTCTTCAGAGAGGAGAATCATTAGCTGGGAGATTCTCTAGATAGTTATGTTAGAAGGTAGCCCTGGAGCATCTTTTCTGAACGGAATAGTTCTCATTAGGAAAAGACGGATTTGTCCGTTATCAAATTAAGAGTATAAGCAAATTCTGAATTTGTTTGTAAATAAAGGTGGTACCGCGATGTCCCTCGTCCTTTTTTGGATGAGGGACATTTTTTATTTTAAGGAGGGAAAATAATGTCAAACACGGAAAAGAATTTACCAACTAAATATGATCATATGTCCGTTGAAGAAGGCCTTTATCAATGGTGGCTTGAAGGCAAATATTTCGAAGCAACAGGAGACGAGAAGAAACAACCGTATACAATTGTAATTCCACCTCCAAACGTAACTGGTAAGTTACACTTAGGTCATGCTTGGGATACAACGCTTCAAGATATTTTAACTCGTACGAAGCGTATGCAAGGCTACGATGTATTATGGCTTCCAGGAATGGACCATGCTGGTATCGCAACACAAGCGAAAGTAGAAGGGAAACTTCGTGAAGAAGGCATTTCACGTTACGATCTTGGTCGTGAGAAATTCCTTGAAAAAGCTTGGGAGTGGAAAGAAGAGTACGCTTCTCACATTCGTCAGCAATGGGGAAAAGTTGGTTTAGGACTAGACTATTCTCGTGAACGTTTCACATTAGACGAAGGTTTATCTGATGCGGTTAATAAAGTATTCGTTCAATTATACGAAAAAGGCTTAATTTACCGTGGTGAATATATCATCAACTGGGATCCAGCAACACGCACAGCTCTTTCTGATATTGAAGTAATTCATAAAGAAGTTCAAGGTGCATTCTACCATATGAACTATCCGTTAACAGATGGTTCTGGTCACATTCGTCTTGCGACTACTCGTCCAGAAACAATGCTTGGTGATACAGCGGTAGCAGTTCATCCAGAAGATGATCGTTACAAACACTTAATCGGAAAAACAGTTAAACTTCCAATCGTAGGCCGTGAGATTCCGATTATTGCTGATGAGTACGTAGAAAAAGACTTCGGAACAGGCGTTGTAAAAATTACACCAGCCCATGACCCGAATGACTTTGAAGTAGGTAACCGTCATGACTTACCACGCATCTTAGTAATGAACGAAGATGGATCGATGAACGAAAAAGCTGGTAAGTATAACGGAATGGATCGTTTCGAATGCCGTAAAGAATTAGTGAAAGACTTACAAGAAGCTGGCGTATTAGTAGAAATTGAGCCTCATATGCATTCAGTAGGTCATAGTGAGCGTAGCGGTGCAGTTGTTGAACCTTACCTGTCAACACAATGGTTCGTAAAAATGGCTCCACTTGCTGAAAAAGCAGTAGAACTTCAACAAAAAGAAGAAGAAAAAGTAACGTTCGTACCAGAACGTTTTGAAAACACATACTTACGCTGGATGGAAAACATTCATGATTGGTGTATTTCTCGTCAGTTATGGTGGGGACACCGCATTCCAGCTTGGTATCATAAAGAAACTGGTGAAGTATACGTAGGTACAGAAGCGCCAGCGGATATTGAAAACTGGAATCAAGATAACGATGTACTGGATACATGGTTCAGTTCAGCATTATGGCCATTCTCAACACTTGGTTGGCCAAATGAAGATTCAGCAGACTTTAAACGTTACTATTCAACAGATGCACTAGTAACTGGTTATGACATCATCTTCTTCTGGGTATCTCGTATGATTTTCCAAGGTTTAGAGTTTACAGGCGAGCGCCCATTCAAAGATGTATTAATTCACGGTTTAGTTCGTGATGAGCAAGGACGTAAAATGAGTAAATCTCTTGGTAACGGTATCGACCCGATGGATGTTATCGAGAAATACGGTGCAGATGCAATGCGCTACTTCTTATCAACAGGAAGTGCACCAGGCCAAGATTTACGTTTCAGCATGGAAAAAGTAGAATCTACTTGGAACTTCATTAATAAAATTTGGAACGCATCACGTTTCGTATTAATGAACATGGATGACATGAAGTATGAAGAAATCGATTTAACTGGTGAAAAATCAGTTGCGGATAAGTGGATTTTAACTCGCTTAAACGAAACAATCGAAAGTGTAACACGTAACATGGATAAATATGAGTTCGGTGAAGCTGGTCGTTCATTATACAACTTCATTTGGGATGATTTCTGTGACTGGTACATTGAGATGGCGAAACTTCCACTATACGGTGAAGATGAAGCAGCTAAGAAAACAACTCGTTCTATTTTAGCTTACGTATTAGACCAAACAATGCGTCTATTACACCCATTCATGCCATTCGTAACAGAGAAAATTTGGCAACATTTACCGCATGAAGGCGAGTCTATTACAGTAGCGGCATGGCCAACAGTTCGCGAAGATTTACAAGATACAGCAGCGGCAGCAGAAATGCATCTTCTAGTTGATATCATTCGCTCTGTTCGTAACATTCGTGCAGAAGTAAATACGCCAATGAGCAAAAAAGTTCAAATGCAAATTAAAGCAAAAGATGAGACTGTACTTGCTCAACTTACGAAAAACAGCTCTTACATTGAGCGTTTCTGTAACCCAAGCGAATTAACAATTCAAACGGATTTACAAGCGCCAGAAAAAGCGATGACTGCAATCGTATCAGGTGCAGAGTTATTCTTACCGTTAGCTGATCTTATCAACCTTGATGAAGAGAGAGCGCGTCTTGAGAAAGAACTTGAGAAGTTCGATAAAGAAGTAGAACGTGTACAGAAGAAACTTTCAAACCAAGGTTTCGTAGCGAAAGCTCCTGCAGCAGTTATTGATGGAGAGCGTGCGAAAGAGCAAGATTACCTAGAAAAACGCGAAGCAGTTCGCCAACGTCTAGCTGATCTTGAAAAATAAAATGTTTTTAAGAGACTCACTATATTGGTGAGTCTCTTTTCTTTGCGTATAATAGAAGTATGAAGGTTGTCTTTTGAAAGGGGAAAAGCATACGTGATACATACATACGAAGAAGCGATAGGATGGATTCATAGCCGATTGAAGTTTGGTATTAAACCAGGATTAGAAAGAATGAGATGGATGCTAGAAGAGCTCGGAAATCCAGAGCGTCATATAAAATGTGTTCATCTTGCTGGTACAAATGGAAAAGGTTCAACTTTAACATATATGCGCTACATGCTGGAAGGCGCGAAATATAAGGTAGGAACATTTACCTCTCCTTATATCGAAACATTTAATGAGCGTATTAGTGTGAACGGAACACCAATTGCAGATGAAGAGATTACGGAACTTGTAAAGGTGGTAAAGCCAGTCGTTGAAAAACTAGACGAGACGGATTTAGGGGAAGCGACTGAGTTTGAGATTATTACTGTTATGGCAATTTGTTATTTCGGTAAAGTCAATTTCTGTGATGTTGTTTTATTTGAAACAGGGCTTGGGGGGCGCTTTGACTCCACTAATGTCATTCACCCTGTTCTAACCATTATTACGAATATCGGTCACGATCATATGCATATTTTAGGGGATACTTTAGGAGAAATTGCATATGAAAAAGCCGGTATTATTAAGTCGGGTGTTCCAGTAATTACTGGTGTACAAGATAAAGAAGCGTTGCAAGTCATTCAAAACGTTGCAAAGGAAAATCGCGCGAACTTATACGAGCTTGGCAAACATTTTACGGCGTTACATAAACAATCTAGTGAAGATGGAGAACAGTTTGATTTTGCTTGTCCTTTCGCTTCTTTTGAAGATGTTCGAATCTCAATGAAAGGCAGTCACCAAGTAGGAAATGCTGCATTAGCACTTATGGCAGTGATGTACCTGAAAACATATGTATCATTTTTAATTGAGGGAGAGGAAGTAAGAGCTGGATTACATGAAGCATACTGGATTGGAAGATTTGAAAAATTACAAAGTAATCCAGATATTATTATAGATGGTGCTCACAATCCAGAAGGTATTGAAAGCCTTGTGAAAACGGTAGAGGCACATTACAAAGATAAAAATATAATAGTTTTATTTACAGCTCTTGGCGATAAACAATTGCATAACATGGTAGGTCAATTAGAAACAATTGCCGATGAAATTATTTTTACAACATTTGCCTTTGATCGTGCTATTTCTGCTGATAAGCTTGCATCGTATTCGCAAAAAGAGTCGAAATTAGTTTTTGAAAATTGGAAAGAAGCAATTGATACGAAGATTGAAATGATAGGAGAAAATGATGTTTTTATCATAACGGGTTCTCTTTATTTCATTTCTGAAGTTCGAAAGTATATCCGCGCAAAAAACTAGATAGTATTTACTATCTAGTTTTTTTGTTCTACAAATGAAGTCAAAAGCATACATATAAGATAATTATATAGGGTAATTTGGCGAATTCCTCTGACAAATATCTCGTTTTTTTGTGAAATGAATATGATATGATGCGGACAACGATAAGAGGTGAGGTGTGAGTGTATGGACAAGCAATCACGAACGATCTCAGTGAAAGTGAATGGAACAGAAGCAAAGTATGAGGAAAAGAAGAAAGATGAATTTGACTGGATGGTAGTAGAAAGTGAGAGACCGAAAAACGTCGTTCCGTTTCAAAAAGCGAAATCAGTATCTATGGAAAAATACCGAAAGAAGTGGGGGAATACATTCATTGCAATCGTTGCAACTGCGATTGTTATTGGCACGGCGTTGGGAATGGGAATGCTTTATGTGACTGGAGAAGGGACGACGGGGGGAAGTGAGGTAACGGCTTCGAAGCAGACTCCGAATGAAGAATCAAAGGTGGGTGGAACGGCAGAACAAACACCAGCACCGAAAGAGGAAAAACAAAAAGCGCAAGTAGGAACGTCATTAGATCCGATGAAATTCTTTTTTGTTCAAGGGGGGATTTATTCTTCAGAAGAAAAGGGACAGGCAGCTCTTGAAGAATGGAAAGGTAATGGGGGCATTGCAGCTTTGAAACCGAGCGGTGATAAGTATGCATTAGTTGTTGGTATTGCGAGCGATGAACAGGCTGTCAATCAATTAATGACGCAGTATAAAAACAATGGTGTTTCCGTTTTGAAAAAGAACTGGGATATAACTGACAAAGCATTACTTAAAGATGATAAAGAAATGGGAGCGTTTTTAACAAAAGTGCAGCCATTATATACTCATTTAACAAAATATGCTTCTAGCGTACAAGCTAGTGGAAAAAGTAATGAAAAAGATATAGGAGCGATTGAAAAAGAATGGAAAGCAATTGAAAAGGAAGGGAAAAGTATGAAGCAGGAAGAAGCGAAGAAACTGTATATGTATACGTCAGTAGCTGTACAAACAGTGAAAGAAGGGGAAGGTGATAAGGTATCTTTAGCGAAATTAAATCAAGTTATTATTGATGGTATACTTTCGTATGAAAAAATTGTTTCACAAAAAATGAAATGATAGGATAATAAAATGGCGAAGGAAGAAGTATAGGAGCTTCTTTCTTTTCTTTTGAATTTAGAGAAAAGTGCTTTCTCTATGGCTGGAATATAATCGTATTCAATAAAGAAATATTATTTTGTTTAGGAAAAATAATATTCCTTTCATTTGTGGACAAACTATTCCTTTGATACGATCGATGTAAATTGTTCTGCGTCATGTGAGGAAGGAAGGAGAAAATATGAGAAAAATTATTTTAGCTTCAGGATCACCTCGGAGGAAGGAATTGCTTGAATTAGCTGGTGTGCCATTTGAAATCGTTGTAAGTGAAGTAGAAGAAACGATTGGTGCGTATTCATCGCCTGCTGATATTGTTATGTCCCTTGCCCTGCAAAAAGCATCTGCGGTGGCAGAAAATAATAGTGATCACATTGTGTTAGGTGCAGATACAATTGTTACGTATGAGTCGCGTATTCTTGGAAAGCCTTCGAATGAGGCTGAAGCGAAAGAAATGTTGCAATTATTATCAGGGAAAACACATGAAGTGTATACTGGTGTTGCGATTATAGCAAAAGAAAAAACGGTCACTTTTTATGAGCGTACAGAAGTTACGTTTTGGGAATTAACAGAAGCGGAAATTGATGTATACGTTGCATCGAAGGAACCTCTTGATAAAGCGGGAAGTTATGGGATTCAAGGTAAAGGTTCTATTTTTGTTCAACATATTCAAGGGGATTACTACAGTGTAGTCGGCTTACCAATTGCGCGTCTTGTTCGGGAATTAAAACAATTTGATATTGACGTAACCCATGCGTAAAAGTGCATGGGGTTTTCTTTGAGAGAACAAATAAAGGGGTGGGGAGATGAACGGTATTCGTGATGTTGTCAAAGAAGAACAGCCACGGGAGCGTTTATTATTAAAAGGAGCTGAAAGCTTGTCAAATCGGGAGCTTCTTGCAGTGCTACTTAGAACAGGTTCTAAAGAAGAGACGGTTTTAAAGTTGTCAGATAAAATCTTGCATCACTTTGATGGCTTACGTATGTTGAAAGATGCAACGTTAGAAGAGCTAGTCAGTATACATGGCGTTGGGATTGCAAAGGCATCTCAGCTTATGGCAGCCTTTGAACTAGGTAGAAGAATGGTGCGTTTAGAATATCAAAATAGATATAGCATTCGAAGTCCAGAAGATTGCGCGAGATACATGATGGAAGAAATGCGCTTCCTGCAGCAAGAGCATTTTGTTTGTTTATATCTGAACACAAAGAATCAAGTTATACATAGGCAAACGATTTTTATTGGGAGTTTAAACACATCGATTGTACACCCAAGGGAAGTTTTTAAAGAAGCGTTCCGCCGTGCAGCAGCCTCTATTATATGTCTTCATAACCATCCCTCAGGAGACCCAACGCCGAGCCGAGAAGATATAGAAGTAACAAAACGTTTAGTAGAATGCGGCCGAATTATCGGTATTGAAGTGTTGGATCATATTATCATAGGTGACCATAAATTCGTGAGTTTAAAGGAAAAAGGTCATATTTAAGACTATGCTTTTTACTTATTTTGTTTTATAATGTGATTTATGAGTTTTTTGTAGAAAAATATCTACAAAAAGGATATAGATATAAAAAAACGTACTGTTTTTATCATATAAAGTAAGAAAAATGAGTCCGTGAAAACAAGAAAGGAAGATAAAAAATATGTTTGGATTTGGTGGCTTTACTCGCGATCTTGGAATAGATTTAGGAACTGCGAACACGCTTGTATATGTAAAAGGAAAAGGTGTAGTTTTACGTGAACCTTCAGTAGTAGCGTTACAAACTGACACGAAACAAATCGTTGCTGTAGGTAGCGACGCAAAACAAATGATTGGTCGTACACCAGGAAACGTTGTGGCACTTCGTCCGATGAAAGACGGTGTAATAGCTGATTATGAAACAACAGCAACAATGATGAAATATTACATTCAACAAGCTCAAAAATCAAATGGCTTCTTCTCGCGTAAACCATACGTAATGGTATGTGTACCATCTGGTATTACGGCTGTAGAAAGACGTGCAGTAATTGATGCGACTCGTCAAGCTGGTGCTCGTGATGCATATCCGATCGAAGAACCATTTGCAGCAGCAATTGGTGCAAACTTACCTGTTTGGGAACCAACTGGTAGTATGGTTGTTGATATCGGTGGTGGTACAACAGAAGTTGCAATCATCTCATTAGGTGGTATTGTAACAAGTCAATCAGTTCGTGTTGCTGGTGATGATATGGACGATTCAATCATTCAGTACATTAAGAAAAGCTATAACTTAATGATTGGTGAAAGAACAGCAGAAGCATTAAAATTAGAAATCGGTTCTGCAGGCGAGCCAGAAGGCATTGAGCCTATGGAAATACGTGGTCGTGATTTAGTAAGTGGTTTACCAAAAACAGTACTAATTCAACCAGAAGAAATCGCAGATGCATTAAAAGATACAGTAGATGCAATTGTAGAATCAGTTAAAAATACGTTAGAAAAAACGCCACCTGAATTAGCGGCAGATATTATGGACCGCGGTATTGTATTAACAGGCGGTGGTGCACTATTACGTAACTTAGATAAAGTGATTAGTGAAGAAACAAATATGCCAGTGCTTGTTGCAGAAAATCCATTAGATTGTGTAGCAATTGGAACGGGTAAAGCATTAGACAATATCGATCTTTTCAAAACTGCTGCTCGATAATATTGCAAAATAAAAATCAGTGAAATTAAGAGGGTGTGAACGTGCCACAGTTTTTCTTAAACAAAAGATTAATTGTTTTGTTAGTTAGTATTATTCTTCTCGTGGCATTGATTGGAATCTCATTGAAAGAACGGAACAGTTTAACATGGCCAGAGCAGTTTATAAAAGATACTGTCGGTGTTGTAGAACGTGTATTCCAAAAGCCAGCGAATTATGTTGCCGGATTCTTCGAAAACGTAGAAGATGTAAAGCGCACGTATGAAGAGAATAAAGAATTAAAAGCAAAATTAGATAACTATGCAAAGTTATCAGGTGAAGTAAAGCAATTAGAAGATGATAAAAAGAAATTACAAGAGTTAACTGGTAAAACACAGTTAATGAGCGATTATACTGAAATTCCAGCCACTGTTGTTTCTCGTAATCCAGACAAATGGTACGATTTAATTGGAATAGATAAAGGGGCACAGCAAGGAATTAAAAAAGATATGGCTGTTATGACTTCACAAGGTTTAATTGGACGAGTGAAAAGCGTATCTCAGTTTACATCATCAGTAGAGTTGTTAAGTTCTATGAGCCGAACAAATCGTGTTTCTGCTGTTGTACAAGGGCAAGAGAAAATCTTTGGTTTGATTGAAGGATACGATAAAGAAAAACAATTACTTCTTTTCACAAAGATTGCTTCTGATGCACCGGTAGAAAAAGATCAATTAGTTGTAACATCAGGACTTGGTGATATTTTCCCGAAAGGGCTTGTTATCGGAAAAATCGTTGATGTTCAGCCAGATTCATACGGTTTAACAAAAACAGCTTATGTAAAACCTGCCGCTGATTTAAATGACGTAGAGCATATTATGGTTGCTAAACGTGAAATGCCTTCAGCGCCATTAGAATAGGAGGAGAAGAAGAGATGATGAAGATTTTAAAAAGAGCAGCTCTTCCTCTTTTGCTCCTTTTTGTTTTTCTATTTGAAAATATGTTTTCTACTGTTGTTCCAACTGATGTTTTTTGGAAAGACAGTATAGCAGCGCCGCATTTCTTTATCATTGTGTTATGTTTTATTGCAGTGTACTATAGTCCGGTCCAAGGGATCTATTACGGACTATTATTTGGTTTCTTGTTTGATACCGTATACACAGAACTTGTTGGTATATATATATTTGCTTATCCGATTTTAGCTTATTTAGTTTATAGTACAATGAAGGTACTACAATCGAATTTATTTATTGTGGTTTCTATCGTATTAGCTAGTATTGTAGCATTAGAGTATTATGTGTATGGATTTTTAACTTTGTTAGGACGTACTCATATGTCGGCGTATGTCTTTTTCACAGATCGTCTCCTTTCTACTTTATTGTTGAATGGAATTTTCATATTGATAGTTTGTTTCCCACTGAGACGATATTTAGTGCGTCTTTCAAGAGCGATGGAAGAAAAAGAAAAAAGGATTTTCTAATTTTATGTCGAATTGAATCGGTGGGGTGAACTTTAGTGGAAGAAAAAAAGCAACAAAATGTAACGATAAAAGGGACAAAAGATGGAATAACACTTCATTTAGATGATTGCTGTTCATTCTCTGAATTACTGAAAGAATTGGACGAAAAGCTTTCTACACATTACTATGATGGTGATGGGCGCTCTTTAATTGAAGTGCATGTGAAAGTTGGAAATCGTTATTTAACAGAGGTCCATCAGGAAGAGCTTCGTACGTTAATTCGTAATAAAAAGAATCTTGTTGTGGATTCAATTGAAAGTGATGTTATAACTAAAGCGGAAGCAATAGCTTGGAAAGAAGAAACTGAAATTGTCCCTATTTCCAAAATCGTTCGCTCTGGACAAGTTTTACATGTAAAAGGAAATTTATTGTTAATTGGAGATGTTAATCCAGGCGGAACGGTTATCGCTGGGGGGAATATTTTTGTCGTAGGATCATTAAGAGGAATTGCGCATGCCGGGTATTATGGGGATTCAGATGCTGTAATCGCTGCATCTGTTATGAACCCGATGCAACTTCGAATTAGTGATGTGACAATGCGGGCTCCGGAAGAGAAAGAAGACGGAGCGGTGACGGCAGAATGTGCGTATATTAATGAGAACAATCACATTGTTGTCGATCGCCTGCAACTTCTCACTCATCTTAGACCTAATTTAACAAAGTTAGAAAGGGGAATTGTATAGCTGTGGGAGAGGCAATAGTAATTACATCTGGAAAAGGCGGAGTAGGTAAAACTACAACGTCTGCAAACATTGGTACAGCCCTTGCGTTATCTGGAAAGAAAGTGTGCTTAATTGACACAGATATCGGTCTTCGAAACTTAGACGTAGTAATGGGGCTGGAAAATCGTATTGTATTTGATCTTGTTGATGTCGTTGAAGGGCGTTGCCGTTTACCTCAGGCTCTTATTAAAGATAAGCGCTTTGATGATCTTTATTTATTACCTGCAGCACAAACGAGTGATAAATCAGCGGTAACACCTGAACAAATGGATGAATTAATACAAGTATTACGTCAAGATTATGATTACATATTAATCGATTGTCCTGCGGGGATTGAGCAGGGATTCAAAAATGCAGTAGCTGGTGCGGATAAAGCAATCGTTGTTACGACTCCAGAAGTATCCTCAATGCGCGATGCGGATCGTATTATCGGTCTTCTAGAAAAAGAGGATATTGAACCACCGAAACTTGTTATTAACCGTGTACGTAGCCATATGCTTCATGAACAGGATATGTTAGATGTTGATGAAATCGTACGTACACTGTCAATCGAGCTTCTTGGTGTTGTTGAAGATGATGATGAAGTTATTCGAGCTACAAATACAGGTGAGCCTGTAGCGTTGCAACCGAGCGGAAAAGCAGCGTTAGCTTATCGTAATATTGCAAGACGCTTGTTAGGTGAGAATGTACCACTGCAAGCATTTGAACAAGAAAAAGTATCGGTATTTACAAAGATGAAAAACTTCTTTGGAATCCGTTAAAAGCACTTCGCGCATATGCGAAGTGCTTTCTTTTTTCTTCACATGAATATCTTTCTTTCCTAGCTCATACATATGTACAAACTGTATACAACTGTTTCTACTTAAATTAGCTTAACGAAAGAAAGGAGACAGTATGAAGAATAGACGTGTAGAAGAAATTAAGAAGCAGATTGCGAAAAGGAAGGCAGAACAAGAAAGGATGGAGGAAGAGCAATATTTTGCTGGAGGGAATTTTGATAGCGAAACGGTATTTGTTGAAGAGGGCGAGAAGGAAATTCACCCGTTGTTCCGAAAAGAAATATTTTTCTTCAAAGTGCTATTATCAGCAATATTAGTGCTTTCTGTTGCTATTTTATATAAGAATGCTCCTTCTACTTTCGATGGGGCTAAAGCTGTTACAGAGAGAGTGATGAAAGAGGAATTTCAGTTTGCTACTGTAGCGAAATGGTATGAAAAACAGTTTGGAAAACCTCTCGTCTTTTATTCCCCTAACGAGAAAAAGGAAGAGGCGATTCAACAAAAAGATTATGCAATTCCTGCTTCAGGAAAGGTAATGCAAGGGTTTCAAAAAAATGGCCAAGGTGTATTTGTCCAAACCGCCACAAATGCCACGGTTGAGTCAGTGAATGAGGGATTGGTAGTTTTTGTAGGTAAGAAAAAGGAACTTGGAAATACAATCCAAATTCAGCATGCAGATGGCACTGAGTCATGGTATGCAAATTTAAATGACATGTCAGTAAAGTTATATAGTTATGTTTCAAAGAAACAAAAAATTGGTACGGTGAATAATGATGAAAATAATAAAAATGGCAAGTTTTATTTCGCAATAAAAAAGAATGAAAAATTTATTGACCCGATTCAGGTGATTTCATTTGATTAAATATAGGGATGTTTTAACAAAGATTTCAGTGCATCCGTTGTTTTGGGTTATTATTGTCATTGGTATTTTTACGGCGCGTTTTAAAGAGTTACTATTGTTATTTTGTATTGTTCTCATTCATGAACTTGGGCACGCTTTTGCAGCGGCATATTATAATTGGCGTATTAAAAGAATTCAGTTGTTACCGTTTGGTGGTGTGGCTGAGCTTGAGGAACATGGAAATAAGTCGTTGAAAGAGGAACTTGTTGTCGTAATTGCAGGGCCTATTCAACATGTTTGGATGATGATGGTTGGTTATGCACTGTTTGAAGCTGGTTGGCTCGATGCGGAGTTGTATTATTTCTTTATGTGGAACAATATAGTGATTTTATCATTTAATTTATTACCTATTTGGCCACTTGATGGCGGAAAAGTACTGTTTAATGTACTATCATATCGTTTTCCTTATTTGCAAGCACATGAAAAGATGATGAAATTGTCATGTGTTTTTTTTGGTGTAATATTAGGATGGCAATTACTTTGGAACAGCAACAATATTATGATGTGGATACTACTCACATTTTTAGCCGTATCATTATATCAAGAGTGGAAGCAAAGACGGTATGCATTTATGCGTTTCTTACTAGAACGTTATTATGGGAATAAAAGAGGAATTGAAAAGATTGCACCTATTGAGGTGCAAACAGAAGACCGTTTATATACGATTTTCACAAAATTTCGTAGAGGATATAAGCACTCTATTATCGTCCGTGGAAAATATAAAGAGCATTATACATTGGATGAAAATGAATTGCTCTATGCATATTTTACTGAAAAACGAACAACTTCATCTGTTGAAGAATTAATCGGTTAGTGTTGACGATAGCACTAACCTTTTATTATTGTAAAAGCAAAGAAGATTATAAAGTGAGGAAAGAGATTTGAAAACCTTATATATGAACTACGCTGGATCGGAAAAGCGCGTTGCAATTGAAGAGAAGAACAAAATTGTTGAGTTTTTATGGAAACGAAATGAAGAGCAAGAGATTGTCGGGCATATTTATGTTGGACGTATTGTAAGAACAATTGCAGGAATGAACGCAGCATTTGTAAACATCGGTTTAGAAAAACATGCGTACCTTTCATACGATGATGTGCCATCTTCTTATCGTATACATGAAGGGCAAGCGGTACTCGTACAAGTTGTGAAAGAGGCAATTGATACGAAGGGGCCGAAATTAACAGCGAATATAGAATTTACCGGGAAATATGTCGTTTATATGCCATATGATGAAATGCGTGCTGTTTCTAGGAAAATAAAAAATAATAAAAGAAGGAAAGAGTTACTCGAAATTGAGGTAGAAGGAACAGGGGGATATATTTTCCGCTCCGCTTCTGAAAAAGGAGAAATTGAAGAAATACAAGCTGAAATGCAAGGGCTGCAGCAGTTATATGAAGAGTTAAAAAGAAAAGAGGACCAAGGAAAGGCGCCGTTACTACTTCATCGACCAGCGACCTTTTTAGATCGTATATTTCAAGAGAACCCAATTGAAACGATTGAAAAAGTAGTTGTAGATACAAGGAGTATAGTAAAAGAACTAGAAGACAAAGTTGGGGAAGAAAAAGTATCTTTTTATAATGAAAAATCTTCGATGTTTAACCATTTTGGAATAGAGCGTGAAATCGAGAAAGCACTTCAAAAAATTGTTTGGCTCCCAAATGGTGCGTATTTAATTGTGGAACAAATGGAGACGATGACTGTAATTGATGTGAATACGGGCAAGTTTACTGGAAAACAAAATTTACAAGATACGGTCCTTCGTACAAATGAGATGGCGGCTGAAGAGATTGCTCGCCAATTAAGGCTTCGTGATATTGGCGGAATGATATTAATTGACTTTATTAATATGAAAAGACGAGAAGATAAAGAAAAGGTAAGGGAGCGTCTCATAACTGCTATGCAAGATGATCGCACATATACAAGAGTGCTTGGGTTTACGGAGTTAGGGATTTTGGAGATGACGCGTAAACGTAAAAAACATTCTTTGCGTGACGTAGTACTCGAAGAGTGTGTACCTTGCAAAGCGACGGGCTATGTTATGTCGTATGAAACAATTGCGTATGAGTTAGAGAGAGAACTAATCACATATGGCAATATAGAAGATGAGGCAGTATTAATTGCAGCGTCTACAGAACTGCAAAAACAATTTTTGCAAAAAGAATTACAGAAAAATATTCCATTTGAAATTTATTTCAAAGATGATATTATCGAAAAGTATGCTATTATCCGTTTTGGAAGTAAGAGAGAAATTGTAGAACGTAAAAAATAGTTAGCAGAACATTTATTGACAATAGTCTATGATTCATGATAACATCTTTATGTTATAGTTTATAGCACCTAAACGGCTATATGCTACAACCGCACAAGACAGGTTCCCTAAAGACATTTATGTCTACCTCGTTTTTGGCGAGTCTTAGTAATTAAGAGGAGGTGCAAGTATGTACGCAATTATCGAAACAGGTGGAAAACAAATTAAAGTTGAAGCTGGTCAAGCAATCTACATTGAAAAATTAGATGTTGAAGCTGGTGAAACTGTTACTTTTGACAAAGTTCTTTTCGTTGGTGGCGAAAACGTTAAAGTTGGTAGCCCAGTTGTAGAAGGTGCAACAGTTACTGCGAAAGTTGAAAAACAAGGTCGCGCTAAGAAAATCATCGTTTTCAAATACAAAGCGAAAAAGAACAATCGTAAGAAACAAGGTCATCGTCAACCTTACACTAAGCTAGTTGTTGAAGCTATCAACGCTTAATTCTGGTTAACATGATTAAAATTACGATAAGTCGCACGAAATTAGGAAGTATCCAATCATTTAAAATGACTGGACATGCCAATTATGCGCCACATGGACAAGACCTTGTCTGTGCTGGAACTACAGCGGTTGTGTTTGGTTCTATAAATGCAGTGGAAGAACTTTGTAATGTGCAGGCAACTATTGAACTCGGAAGTGATGGCGGATTCTTGACGTATGAATTGCCTAATGATTTAGACGTTCATACAGCAGAAAAAGCACAAATACTTTTAGAAGGATTGGTTGTTTCGCTTAAGACGATCGAACTTGATTACGGAAAGTATATCCGTTTAATAGAAAAAGTGCAGGAGGTGTAACGTATGTTAAGATTAGATCTTCAGTTTTTCGCATCTAAGAAAGGTGTAGGTAGTACAAAGAACGGTCGTGACTCTCAGTCAAAACGTCTTGGTGCTAAACGCGCAGATGGTCAAACGGTTTCAGGTGGTTCAATTCTTTACCGTCAACGCGGTACAAAAATTTATCCAGGTGTTAACGTTGGTCGTGGTGGCGATGACACTTTATACGCGAAAGTTGACGGCGTAGTACGCTTCGAGCGTCTTGGCCGTGACCGCAAACAAGTGAGCGTATATCCTGTTGCTCAAGAAGCATAAGAACTCACGGAAAACTCTAACCTGAGTGCAGGTTAGAGTTTTTCTATATTAAGGGGTATCTAAATGAATGAAAAATGGACAATTATAGATGCGTTGCGTCATTCAAGACATGATTGGCTCAATCGTATGCAGATGGTTAAAGGAAACCTTTCCCTTGGAAAAGTGGAAGAGATTCACAAGCTCATCGATCGTTTTGTCCAAGAAGCGAGACAAGAATCCAATCTGATGGGGCTATCCATGCCTTTATTTTCAGAGTGGATTTTAACATATAATTGGAAACAGCAGCCGTGCTTATTGGAGTACGAAGTATTAGGGAAATTACATAACTTATCTCACTTAGATGAGACTGTATGTACATGGACGAATCAATTTTTCTCAATGCTTCAGCATAGTTTAGACGTATATGTTGAAAATTATGTTTGTATCACAATTGAATGTGACGCGGAGAATGCTCGTTTCTTTTTTGATTTTCGTGGTAAGCTAACGAGTGTAGAAGAACTACAGAATTGGCTTGCGAACCAAAACAATAAATGGTATTCCATTTCTTATACAGTACGAGACAAAGAAGTCTCAGTTATATTACAACCAATCGAAAAAAGTGTGGTGAAATAATGTTTGTAGATCAGGTCAAGATATATGTAAAAGGCGGCGACGGTGGTAACGGAATGGTTGCGTATCGTCGTGAGAAGTATGTACCTAAAGGTGGCCCAGCAGGTGGCGACGGTGGTAAAGGTGCAGATGTTGTTTTTGTTGTTGAAGAAGGCTTACGTACATTAATGGACTTCCGCTACCAACGTCATTTCAAAGCTGATCGCGGTCAGCACGGAATGAGTAAAGGGCAGCACGGTCGTAAATCTGAAGATTTAATCGTTAAGGTTCCACCAGGAACAATAGTAAAAGATGAAAAAACAGGTCAAATCCTTGCCGATTTAGTAACGCATGAACAAACAGCTGTAATCGCAAGAGGTGGCCGTGGTGGCCGTGGTAACTCACGTTTTGCAACAGCAACGAACCCAGCGCCAGAAATCGCTGAGAACGGGGAACCAGGTCAAGAGCGTGATGTCATTCTAGAACTTAAAGTACTAGCAGACGTTGGACTTGTTGGATTCCCAAGTGTAGGTAAATCTACATTATTATCTGTTGTATCATCAGCGCGTCCGAAAATTGCAGAGTATCACTTTACAACAATCGTTCCAAATCTTGGCGTTGTTGAAACTGGTGATAACCGCAGCTTCGTTATGGCTGACCTTCCTGGACTAATTGAAGGCGCACATGCTGGCGTTGGACTTGGACACCAATTCTTACGTCATATCGAGCGTACACGTGTAATCGTGCATGTTATCGATATGTCTGGTTTAGAAGGCCGTGAGCCATATGAAGATTATGTTACAATCAATAATGAATTAAAAGAATACAATATGCGTTTAACAGAGCGTCCACAAGTTGTTGTGGCAAACAAAATGGATATGCCAGATGCAGAAGAAAACTTACAAGCATTTAAAGAGAAAGTGGGAGACGAAGTAAAAATCTTCCCAATCTCAGCTGTAACGAAACAAGGTGTTCGTGATTTACTATTTGAAGTAGCGAACTTATTAGAAACAACACCAGAATTCCCAATGTACGATGTTGTCGAAGAGTCTGAAGCAAGTGTAATGTATAAATTTGATGCTGAAAGTCTTAAATTTGAAATTACACGTGAAAGTGACGGCACGTTTGTTATTTCTGGTTATGATATCGAGAAGACATTCAAAATGACAGACTTCTCACGTGATGAATCTATACGTCGTTTCGCTCGCCAAATGCGCGGAATGGGTATTGATGAAGCGCTTCGTGCACGTGGTGCAAAAGACGGAGATATTGTAAAAATTCTTGAATATGAATTTGAATTTATCGATTAAGACTGCCAAAATATGGCGGTCTTTTTTTTATTCCGTAAAAGTCAGATTGGTATAGGAAAAAATCCCCACTGGTTAAATTTTCATTTTATAATGGGAAAAGGAGTGATTTTAGAACAATATTTTATGGGGAGAAAAAGAACATGTATAAAATATTAATTGTGGAAGATGATGAAAAAATTGCAGAAATATTAGAGGAACATTTAGAAAGGTATGGATATCAATCATTTAGGACGAGCGATTTACGTCAAATAAAAGATGAGTTTGTAAAAATAAATCCTCATCTCGTATTACTTGATATTAATTTACCGTACTTCGATGGTTTCTATTGGTGTCGTCAAATCCGAACTGTATCAAATGCACCGATTATTTTTGTTTCTGCAAGAACAGGGGAAATGGATCAAGTAATGGCGATTGAAAATGGCGGAGATGATTACATCACAAAGCCATTTCATTTAGATATCGTAATGGCAAAGGTGAAAAGTGCACTTCGTCGTGGGTATGGTGAGTATGCTTCTGTGGCAGAGAGTGATTGTTTAGGGGTAAATGGACTGTTGTTATTTCCATCCCAGCACATTGTAGAGTGGCAGGGGCAACAAACGGAACTGACAAAAAATGAGTTTTACTTATTAGAGTGTTTAATGAAACAAGCGAACCAATATGTAACACGTGAGGAACTGTTAGAGGCTTTATGGGATGAAGTAGCCTTTGTGGATGATAATACGTTAACTGTGAATGTAAAGCGTGTAAGGAAGAAATTAGAGGAGTTAGGTATTAAAAATGCAATTGTAACGAAACGTGGATACGGTTATGCGCTTCTTACAGAGTGGAGTGAAGGGCATGAAGGTTAAAAGTTACCTCATAGACCGCTTTTCTTTACTTCTATCTTATATTGTAAGCCTTTGTTTATTTGGACTCGTCTTGCAGTTACAAAGTCTTTTAGAAAAGAGATCAATTGATTGGAGTACGTGGTTATACGGACTTTTACTAGGGACAGTTGTGTTTACTGTATACCTTATTTACGATTACCGAAAACGAAGTGTGTTTTTAAAGAGAATCGAAAAATATGTTGCTGGCGGAAATACATTACATGACTCCTTACTTATTGATACTTCTTATACGGCAGAACAAGAAATGGTCGTCGAAGCGTTTACGCTGCTAAGACAGCAATATATGAATGAAGTTCATAAGCAGCATGCGAAAGAGCAACAGCAAATGATATTTATGAACCAGTGGATTCATCAAATGAAAACGCCGGTATCTGTTATTGAATTGCTATTGCAGAAGTTTGGTAAAGAGCATCGTGAAGCAAGAGCAACAGTTGAAAGTATTCGCGAAGAAAATAATCGCATACTAAATGGTTTAGATTTAGCATTACATATGGCAAGGCTTGAGCAATTTGCAAAAGATTATAGAGTAGAAGTTGTAAATGTTATAGAAGTTATTCGAGGTATTATTAATGAAAATCGAAAATCCTTCATTCAATCGTCTGTATTTCCGAAAGTGATGTTTGAAGACGATACTTGTATGGTTGCATCTGATAGAAAATGGCTGAGTATTGCTATAGGTCAAATTGTTGTAAATGCAATTAAGTATACAAAAATTTCAGAAACAGAGAAAAAGGAAATTCAATTTCAAATTGAAGAGAAAGATCAAAAGGTGTTACTACATATTAAGGACAATGGAATCGGTATTCCGGAGCAAGATGTAAAGCGTATATTTGATCCATTCTTTACGGGAATAAATGGTCGTAAAACGAGAGAAGCGACTGGGATGGGATTATATATTACGAAGGAAATTTGCGATAATTTACATCATGGAATTTACGCTCAATCGGCTGAAGGGGAAGGAACGACCTTCACATTCCAATTTGCAAAAGATGAAGAATATCATACATTAATGAGAAAAATGACAAAACTGTAAGATAACAAAACGTTTTGTAAGGAAAATCACTCGTTTCTTTTTCTTATTTTTCTTATAGTAAATGTAAGAAGAAAACACATAGGGGGATTAGAAATGAGTGTTCTTGAAGTAAAAGGCTTAACAAAGGTATATCAATCAAAAGGTTCAGTAGCGACGACTGCTTTACATGATATAAATTTTAAAATTGAAGAAGGCGAATTTGTAGGGATTATGGGTCCTTCAGGAAGCGGGAAAACAACGCTTTTAAATTTATTAGCGACAATTGATAAGCAAACTTCAGGTCATGTGCTTGTAAATGGGGAAGAAATTAATCAAATGCGTGCTGCAAAATTAGCAGAGTTTCGCCGTACACATTTAGGATTCATCTTCCAAGATTTCAACTTACTTGATACGTTATCGATTAAAGAAAACATCATTTTACCGCTTGTAATGGCGAAGAAATCTGTAAATGAAATTGATACGAAAGTGCTGGAAATTGCGAAGTTTTTAAACATCGAAGAAATTTTAAACAAAAAAGTATATGAAGTATCAGGCGGACAACAACAACGTGCAGCAGCAGCAAGAGCAATTATTCATGAACCGACGTTAATTTTAGCAGATGAACCAACTGGAAACTTAGATTCTAAGTCGGCGAAATCATTAATGGGGGCATTGCAAGATTTACATGAGCAAAAGAAAGTGACAATTGCAATGGTAACGCACGATCCAGTAGCTGCTAGTTATTGTGAACGCATCCTCTTCATTCGCGATGGAGAAATTTTCTCGGAGATACATAAAGGAAGAACGAAGCAAGCCTTTTTCCAAGAAATTTTGGACGTACTTGCGATGCTAGGAGGAGAATATCATGAACTTTCGCCAGCTCGCGCTTAATAACGTAAAAGGAAATTGGCGTAATTATAAAGCGTTTCTTATTAGTAGTTGTTTATCGATTGTCGTGTTTTTCATGTATGCTTCTTTTATTTATCACCCAGATGTAGTAAGCGGTAATATTAGTATGAAGACGATGGTTACAAAAGGGTTAGAATCGATGAATTATATTGTAGTCATCTTCTCAGCACTCTTTATTTTATATGCAAATTCAACGTTTTTACGAGCAAGAAAAAAAGAATTTGGTCTACTAACATTAATAGGTGGAACGAAATCTCAACTTGGCCGAATGATTATATTAGAACAAATGATGTTAGGTAGTATTGCGATTGTAGTAGGTATTGGGATTGGAATGCTTTGCTCCAAACTTTTCTTCCAAGCATTAAGTGTATTATTGAACATAGATAAAACACTGCCGCTTGTATGGAATAGTAAAGCAGTTCTTATTACAGCAGGTATATACTTTATCCTCTTTTTAATCCTATCACTCTTTAGCGTTTGGACAGTAGGCCGCTTGCAAATTATTGATTTATTAAGAGAAGCAAGAAAACAAAAAGTGGAGCCTTTTGCATTTACATGGTTATGTGTAGTAGGTATAGGATGTATCATTGCTGCATATGTTCTTTGTTTCCAAGTAACAATTATGAATTTCATGATGTATTTCTTACCGATTGTAGGGTTGACAATTGGCGGAACATATTTACTGTTTACACAAGGTAGTACAGTCATATTAAAAGCGTTGCAAAAAAGAAAACAATCATTTTATACATATCCAAATATGTTCGTCCTTAGCAATCTTATTTATAAAATGAAAGATAATGCTCGTTTTCTATTTGTCATTTCTATCATTACGGCGGTTGTATCTTCAGCAGTTGGTACACTGTACGTATATTTTGAAAATATGAGTGCGAAAACGGTAGATATTACGCCGCATGCTATTTCATATGAGGAAAAGGGAGTAAATACACATAACATTATTAATGAAGATACAGTACAAGAAATTGTAAAAAAACATGGATTTGAGGATGCAAGAAAATTAACTTTCGTAAAACTACCTGCAACGCAGAAAGTAACGTTTTTTAACAGTGAGCATGAAGTACCAACTGCGGTGATTTCAGAGAAAGTATATAATGCGGAAGTGCGTAAACAAAAAAGGGAAGAAATTAGCGAAGTTCATAATGCACCAGGTAGTGCAACGATGATCATGAGTGATATGACGAATGATTTAGTGAAAATAGATCGTACGAAGCCATATGAAGTTACAATGAATGGCCAAAAACAGTTTGTTCAGCTAAATGAACCAACTTCATATTCGGTGTTTAATGATGACAATTATCTCATTGTGAATGATCAAGATTTTGAGAAATATGCAAAGCTCGTACCAGATGAAGAAAAGACGAAATATTATGGTTATTATATTGAAGATTGGAAAAGTACAGAAGAGCTTGTGCTAGATTTGAAAAAGGAAATTGCACCAGAAAAACAAGGGGAATTGAAAAGCTCAGTGCTTGCTTATAAAAATATAAGAGAAGCGGGAGCAATTACAATGTTCATCGGTTTCTTCGTAGCAGTACTGTTCTTCTTCTTTGCTTGTAGTATGACATACTTTAAATGGTTTAATGATAAAGAACAAGATCGTATTCAGTTTAAATCGTTGAAGAGAATTGGTATGACAGATAAAGAAATACGTAAAATTGCGCTTCGACAAATGGGCGTTATCTTCTTTATCCCAATTTTGATTGGTGCAATTCATAGTGGATTTGCCCTTCATACGTTAGGGAAAATGCTTTATATCGATTTATGGAAATCAGGTGCGATTGTAATTGGAGCATACATTTTAGCTTCTGCGATTTACTTTATGATCGCGCAAAGAGGATATTTAAAACACGTAAAAAGCTAGGGAAACCTCTAGCTTTTTGCCTATGTAGTTAGTTACAGGAGGACGATAGATGAACATTCGGCAACTAGCGCTGCAAAATATAAAGGGGAATTGGCGTAATTATAAAGTATTTTTCTTAAGTAGTTGTTTTGCAATATTTGCGTCCTTTGCATATATGTCTGTTATTGTACATCCGTATATGCAAGAGACGATGTGGTATCAAAACGTACGCTGGGGACTTATCGTATGTAACGTTATCATTATTTCTTTTTTCGTCGTATTTATTTTGTATTCTACTTCTATTTTCATAGAAGCACGTAAGAAAGAATTAGGGTTATATATGTTAATGGGCGCAACGAAATCTAACGTAATAGGAGTGATTATGACCGAGCAAATATTGATCGGGATTTTTGCTAATATTTTCGGTATTGGGCTTGGTATGATCTTTTTAAAGCTCTTCTTCATGGTGTTTAGTATGTTACTTCAACTTCCGAAAGAACTCCCTGTCATATTTGACGTGAGAGCAATTGGGGTAACGTTTATTACATATATGGTTGTTTTTATTCTGTTATCTTTTATAAGTGCTTTACGTATATGGAATATAAAAATCATTCGATTATTGAAAGAATTCCGCACGGATAAAAAAGAGAAGAAAACATCAATGTGGCTTTGTATATTCGGTTTTATTTGTTTAGGGACAGGATATGCGTTAGCGCTACAAGCGACGATGCCAACGATAGCGTTATACTTTTTCCCTGTGTCTATACTTATCTTTTTTGGAACGTACTTTTCTTTTACGCACGGTGCAATCCAATTGCTCGAAATGATCAAACGAAATAAAAAGATCATGTATACATATCCGTATTTATTTATAGTGAATCAATTATCACATCGAATGAAGGAAAATGGTCGCTTTTTCTTTATGCTTTCTATGGCAACGACGTTTGTAGTTACGGCAACAGGTACGGTGTTTTTATATTTTTCTAGCATGCAAGATGTGTGGCGGGACGGAGGAGTACACTCGTTTTCGTACATAGAAAAAGGTACTTCTGCTCATGAAGTCTTTGAGGAAGGTGCAGTTGAAAAATTACTGCATCAATATGGGTATGATGATTTTCAATCTATGAGTTTTGTTGGAATCTATGCATCTTTTCAGTCCAATAAGGGAGAAACAGAGGTAGCGCCGCTTATAAAGGAAAGTGAATACAACCAAGAGGCAAGAAAACAAAAACAGAAAACGTATCATCCTAAAAAGGGAACAGTTACACTTGTTTATTATAATAAGCGTAATTATCCGAATGTATATGATAAAAAAGAGATTCAATTGCAAGTAATGAATCAAATATATCCATTCGTATTTAACGGTCAGAAAGAAGGAGTGCAATTTAACTATCACCCTTCGCGCATTAATGGACTATTTTTCGTCATGAATGATGAAGATTTTGACAGTATAGCCAATAAGATTCCGGATCCTGAAAAAATGATATATAGAGGCTATACATTACCAAATATAGAAAATACGAAGGAATTAAATGCAGATTTACGGAAACATATGAAACAAGATACAAATGATGCATTTCGAAGTAATATGGAATTATATGTGAATATGAAAGAGTTTGGCGATATTACTCTATTTGTAGGATCATTCATTAGTATATTATTCTTTCTTACTTCGTGTAGTATCGTATATTTTAAATGGTTTCATAATATTGCATCGGATCGAAAGCAATACGGGGCACTTTCTAAACTTGGAATGACGAAGGAAGAAGTGTGGAAGGTTTCTCGTTGGCAATTATGTATGCTATTTTTTGCACCTATTGTAGTAGGAAGTATGCATAGTGCAGTTGCGTTATATACGTTTCATAACACTGTCTTTATGGACGGTTCATTAAGAAAAGTAGGTTTATTTATTCTGTTTTACATTGTTGCATGCAGCATCTATTTTTTCTTCGCTCAAAGAGAATATAGGAAACATTTAGACTAGCGAATGCTAGTCTTTTTTAAATATTCGAAATTTACATAGAAGAATATAAAAAAGTATGGTATAACAGTAAGAAAACGAAAAAGAGAGGGAAAAGACGATGATTCGAGTAGGATATTTAGGACCAGAGGCAACATTTACAAATATGGCGGTGAGTCGTTTTTTTCCGGAAGCAGAGCATGTACCGTATCGAACGATTCCAGATTGTATAGATGCAGCCGCAAATGAAAGTGTAGATTTCGCAGTCGTACCGTTAGAGAATGCAATAGAAGGTTCGGTTAATATAACGGTTGATTACCTTGTACATGAGCAGCCGCTTTCTATTGTAGGGGAAATTACAGTACCGATTCAGCAACATTTACTTGTACATCCGCAGTATGCAGAAGTGTGGGAAGAAGTATATGCAGTACATTCTCATCCGCATGCTATTGCACAATGTCATAAGTTTTTAAATGAAGAATTAAAAGGGGTAACCGTTCGAGATATGACATCAACAAGTGCTGCGGCACAATATGTGAAAGAACATCCTGAAGAAAAAATCGCTGCTATTGCAAACGAAGCAGCAGCAGAAAAATACGGATTAGCAATTGTAAGAAGTGGTATTCATACGCATAAAAACAATCATACACGTTTCCTTGTTCTGCATAAGAAAAAGAAAGCGGTACTCCCAAATAACGGAGAAAATCGCGGGGAGAAAACGACGCTTATGATAACGTTACCTGCGGATTATGCAGGAGCGCTATATCAAGTGTTATCAGCTTTCGCATGGAGAAAATTAAACTTATCTAAAATTGAATCTCGCCCGATGAAAACAGGTCTTGGAAATTACTTTTTCTTAATTGATGTCGATAAAGCATATGATGACGTGTTATTGCCAGGCGTAACGATGGAACTTGAAGCACTTGGTTTTTCTGTTACGGTGCTGGGGAGTTATTCTTCTTATTGGTTGTAAAGGGGAGTATTTGTAGTTAATTCGATATAATATCAGTCGCTAGCATACCGTCAGATAAATAGAATCCCACCTATAAATGGTGGGATTCTTTATTTCAACTTCGCAAGACGATCCTCTAACTGACCACGCCAAAGATCGGCTAGTTCTGGGACAGCAAGAATCTTTTCAATACCATCTTTATCTTTTCTATTATGAAAATAAATTTCGTTAGAGAACAAAACAGAAACATTGCTCGGTTGACGTTCTAGTAATGTAATTTTAGAATTTTCACGTACAGTACCTTCTTGAAGAACGCGGCATAGGTAGCCAGTAAATCCAGTTGCTACAATGCGCGGCAGTATACCAGGAATACCGAGGCGTTTTGAAATTGTGCTACAAGGTACGCGGGCTTGTGTCACTTGAATGATTGCTTCGCCTAGTTGATATGTATCTCCGATGCAAACATCGCGCTCTAACATATTTGTTACGGTAATGTTTTCACCAAATGTGGAAGCTGGAAGCGTTGTTTGAAATTCCTCTTCCCATAGTGCGTAATGTTCATATGGGTATACACAAACAGCGCGATCAGGCCCGCCATGATGTTTTAAATCTGCTACGTCATCACCACGGAATCCGTCTTTTGAAAGAAAGGCCTCTTCTGTAGGATCTTTACATATACCTGTTATCATTTCTTGATCTTCGCCATATTTCATTTGTTTCGGCTTACCAGTGCTAAAGTGAACGAGTTCAATTCCCATATTTGCTCTCCTTTACAATTGATTACAATATTATATCACTTACAAAATAAAAGCACAGAGAATTATAAAAACTCTGTGCTTTACATTAATAAACGAGGAATCCAGCTTTATCTAGCGCCTCACAAGCGGCATCTAACTTTTCTTTAGAATCTGCTTCAATTGTATGTAAGTGAATACCATCTGTTAGCTGCGACAGGTAAGAAGCATTTGTGTTTTCGATTTTTTGTAAGTATTGCTCTACATCAAAGCGATTACTTACCATAATGGATGCTGTTAAATCACCGTACACTGGATGCTCAACCTTTACGTCTTTAATCGTAACGCCGTGGTCAACAAGCATTGTAAGTTCTTGACGTACTTCGGCTGGTTTATGTTGGCATACGATTACGCGCTCAAAAGTTTGTTGTTTCGCTTGTGGTTTTAAATATAAATACCCTTGTGCAGTTGCAATAATTGGTTCGTTTCTTGCTTTAAGTAAGGAAATGTCTTGTACGATAACTTGTCTACTTACGTTTGTCTTTTTAGATAGTTCGCTTCCAGATAACGGTTCATTTGCAGCAAGAAGCCACTGAAGGATAAGTTGTCGTCTTTCTTCACCTAAAATCTTTTTTTGTTCATTTTGTTTCATTATGATTTAACACCTCTATAAAATTGATTTCCAATTGTGTGTAGTGCATGAATAGTAGTATCAATTTGATCTTTCGTTGTTTGTTGTCCGAAAGAGAAGCGAACATATTGTTTAGCCTCTTCATACGTTTTTCCAATTGCGAGCATTGTTTTCGAAGGTTCCTGTTTACCAACTTGGCAAGCACTTCCAGTAGAAATGGCAATACCGCGGCGGTTACATTCTAGCATTGTATATTGACCCTCTATTCCTTTTATTGTAACCCCAATAATATGTGGTAAACAAGAAGTAGAATGACCTTCTACTTCAATTTCTAAAGGAAGTGCTTGTAATTGTTCTAAAAAGTAGGCTCGTAACTCTTTAAAACGCAAGCTCTCTTCCATTTGATTTTTTAATATATTCTCAGAAGCTGTTAAAAAAGCTGCGATGCCAGGAACGTTCACTGTACCTGGGCGAAATCCTTTTTCGTGAGAAGTTCCCGGAAATATTTGTTCCCAGCGAGACTGCGGATTTATATAGCAAGCGCCGACACCTTTTGGTCCGTATATTTTATGTGCTGAAACAGAAAGACTATCAATCCCCATTTCAAAAACATGGATAGGCAGTTTACCAAACGTTTGCACACAATCTGTATGAAATAAAACATTGTGTTTTTTTAAAAGTGTCCCAATCTCTGCTATGTTTTGAACGGTTCCGATTTCAGAGTTTCCATGCTGTATACTTGCTAGAACCGTATCTTCTGTAATAGCTGCTTCTAAATCTATTAAATCAATAAGTCCACCTTTATTAACAGGGATTTCTGTAATCGTATAGCCCTTCGTTTTTAAAGATTGAAAATAACTTCGAATGGATGCATGTTCCATAGGAGTCGTAACGATATGTTTTCCACTTCTAGCATTTAGAAGGGATTGAATGGCGAGATAGTTCGATTCTGAACCGCCGCTTGTGAAGAATACTCCTTGTTCTTTTCCTCCAATCATCTCTGCAAATGTTTTTCTGCAAACTTGTAATAAAGAAGAGGCCGTTCCTCCAATATCATGTAAACTTTGTTCATTTCCGAAGTATTGCGAAGCTGCTTTCACATATGTTTGTAACGCTTCTTTGCTCATAGGTGTAGTAGCTGCATAGTCAAGATATATCATCATGTAAGTTCCTCTCTCTAGTAAGAGTTACATTTCTATTATTTTTTAAATGGTAGTGAAAATAAGAATTATAAAAAAACTCTTGTCATTATTTTAAAACTATGTAAATATAGGTGTCAAGACAGTTGAAAAGTGTAAAGTAGGAGGCAACAATTATGCCAAGTGCAGATGTCTTAATTATTGGAAGTGGCATTGCGGCACTTCGTGTTGCAAAAGAGATTTGTCACGAAAAGAATGTGATTATTATCACAAAGGGGACGGAACGTAATAATAATACACATTTAGCCCAAGGTGGAATTGCGGCAGCTGTTGCTACATATGATGATCCTCATGATCATTTTGAAGATACGTTAGTAGCAGGATGTCATTATAACGATGAAGAAGTGGTCCGTTATTTAGTTGAAGAAGGCCCAGAAGAAATAAATACTCTCATTAAAAATGGAATGAGTTTTGATGGTGATGCAACTGGTCCTCACCTAGGAAAAGAAGGGGCACACCGAAAACGTCGTATTTTACATGCGGGTGGCGATGCAACAGGAAAGAATTTATTAGAGCATTTCATTCAAGAAGTAGCTCCGCACGTTACAGTAGTGGAACAGGAAATGGTGCTCGATTTAATTATAGAAAACGATAAATGTGTTGGAGTTGTAACGCGAAATGGTGAAGGTGAACTGAAGCGTTACAATGCAGATTATACTGTGTTAGCAACAGGAGGAAGTGGCGGTTTATACGCTTTCACTTCTAATGATAAGACAATTACTGGTGATGGACTTGCGATGGTGTACCGCGCGGATGGAGAACTTGTAGATTTAGAGTTTATACAATTTCATCCGACGATGTTATACGCGGGCGGGCGATGCTGTGGTCTCGTTTCTGAAGCGGTTCGAGGAGAAGGAGCTGTCCTTATAAATGGAAAAGGACAGCGTTTTATGATGGATATACATCCCGAACAGGATCTAGCACCTCGTGATGTAGTGGCAAGGGCTATTCATGAACAGCTACTTGCGGGTGAAAAGGTGTACTTAAACATCGAAATGATTCAAAACTTTGAACAACGTTTTCCGACCGTGTCATCAATATGTAAAACGAATGGTGTCGATATAAGTAAAAAACGTATTCCAGTCGTGCCTGGTGCTCATTTTCATATGGGCGGCGTGAAAACGAACTGTGATGGAGAAACATCTATTCCGAACTTATACGCAATTGGTGAAGTAGCTTGTAATGGTGTTCATGGTGCAAATAGGTTAGCAAGTAATTCCTTATTAGAAGGTCTTGTGTTTGGAAAAAGAATAGGACAACACATTCTATCTAGGCGGGCAAAAGAAAGAGTGAACACTCTAGCCAAGAAGGAAGAAACGTTTATCGTTCTGAATCATTTACCGACGAAAGAAGAAATACAAGAATGCATGATGAAATATGTTGGGATTGTGCGAACAGAGCAAAGTTTATCTTATGCAAGGAGATGGCTTAGTAAGTACGGTGTTCGAAATATGATATTGCAACATAATGCTCTTACAAATGAAGAGATAACGCTTATTAATATGTTAACAGTCTGTGAGCTTATAGTCATATCAGCTTTGCAAAGAGAAGAAAGCATTGGTGGTCATTATAGAAGTGATTATCCAAGAAAAAATAGTGTGAAAAAAGAGATTGTTCGAGTGAAAAGAAAACTACAACTTGTGTGATGAGAGGAAGAGGGGCTTTATGAACACGATAAAAGTTAAAGAAGCATTAAATCGATTTTTTCTAGAAGATATAGGAGAAAGAGATGTAACATCTCAGCTTATTTTTCCAGACAATTTACTTTCGAAAGGAACGTTTCTTGCGAAGGATGCAGGGGTCTTTGCGGGACGCTTAGTAATTGAAGTAGGCTTTAAATTAATTGATGAGAGAATTGAAGTGGAGTTTCATAAAAAAGATGGGGATCTTGTAGAAAAAGGCGAAATAATCGCAACTGTGCAAGGACCAATCGCCTCGTTATTAACGGCAGAGCGCGTTATATTAAACGTTATTCAGCGTATGAGCGGGATAGCGACGATGACACGTAAGGCGGTTCTTGCTTTAGATAGCAGCCATACACGCGTTTGCGATACGCGAAAAACGATGCCAGGACTACGTATGTTTGATAAGTATGCAGTTGTGTGCGGAGGCGGATTTAACCATCGCTTCGGTTTATATGATGGTGTCATGATTAAAGACAATCACATTGCTTTTGCTGGATCGATTACAAAAGCTGTTACATCGGTGAAAGAAAAATTAGGACATATGGTGAAAGTAGAAGTAGAAACAGAAACTGAGGAACAAGTGAGAGAGGCTGTAGCTGCCGGTGCGGATATTATTATGTTCGATAATCGTACGCCAAATGAGATTCGGGAGTTTTCAAAGATTGTGCCAAGTGCCATCGTTACGGAAGCTTCAGGAGGCATTACAATTGAAGATTTAGCGAAATACGGAAAAACAGGGGTAGATTATATTTCACTTGGAGCGTTAACACATTCAGTGAAAGCACTTGATATTAGTTTCAATATTGAGGAGTAAGGAAAGTGGCTTAGAGGGGGAGAACGGTATATGAGTATTTTAGAAAAAGTACAGCCAATTGAAACGATGTTACCAGAGCGTTATTACACGATGTCAACGGAAGATATGGAAAAGCGTGTTCGTGAAATTAAAGAAAAAATGGGGAAAACACTTTTTATTCCAGGGCATCATTATCAAAAAGATGAAGTTGTACAATTTTCAGATGCAGCAGGGGATTCACTTCAGCTTGCGCAAGTTGCAGCGAGTAATAAAGAAGCAAAATATATTGTTTTTTGTGGCGTACACTTTATGGCAGAAACAGCAGATATGTTAACGACAGATGATCAAATCGTTATTTTGCCAGATATGCGCGCAGGTTGTTCGATGGCAGATATGGCAGATATCGAACAAACAGAAAGGGCATGGAAAGAGCTCACGAAATTATTTGGAGATACGATGATTCCTTTAACGTATGTCAACTCTACAGCTGCAATTAAAGCGTTTTGTGGTCGTAACGGAGGAGCAACAGTAACTTCTTCTAATGCAAAACAAATGGTATCTTGGGCGTTTACACAAAAAGAGCGCCTCGTCTTTTTACCAGACCAACATTTAGGAAGAAATACAGCGTACGATTTAGGTATCCCGTTAGATAAAATGGCAGTATGGGACCCGCATACAGATTCATTAGAGTACGATGGAGATATAGAAGAAATTCAAGTGATTTTATGGAAAGGGCATTGTTCCGTTCATCAAAACTTTACAGTGAAAAACATTGAGAACGTACGGAAAAATCATCCGGATATGAATATTATTGTACATCCAGAATGTTGCTATGAAGTTGTAGCTGCTTCGGATTATGCAGGATCAACGAAATATATTATTGATATGATTGAATCAGCGCCATCTGGAAGTAAATGGGCGATTGGTACAGAGATGAATTTAGTGAACAGAATTATTCAGCAACATCCAGATAAAGAAATTGTTTCACTTAATCCATTTATGTGTCCGTGCTTAACGATGAACCGAATTGACTTGCCGCACTTACTATGGGCGCTTGAAACGATAGAAAGAGGAGAAGAAATTAACGTTATTAGCGTAGACAAACAAGTAACGGGAGAAGCAATTCTCGCATTAAATCGTATGTTAGAGCGTGTTTAAAGCAACGGTATTCCCGTTGCTTTTTTCATACATATAATCATAACGAGAACGAAATGGGCATACATTGTTTTGAAGAAATCATTGTGATTCTTTTATGCTTATTCCACTTCGAATGATGTTGAAAACAGAAGAAGTGATAAACGTTTAAGTTATTTAGGTAGTGTTACTCCATGAGATTTGTTACTTATAGATAAGTTATACAGGAGGGGGAAAATTTGAAAATTCATATCGTGCAAAAAGGGGATACCCTTTGGAAAATTGCGAAAAAGTACGGAGTGGATTTTGACACGTTGAAAAAAACAAATACACAACTTAGTAATCCAGATTTAATCATGCCAGGTATGAAGATTAAAGTGCCATCAAACAGCGTCCACGTGAAACAACATGTTGGAGCAGGTTCATCACCTCCAAAACAATACGTAAAAGAGGTACAGCAAAAAGAATTTGCAGCAACACCAACGCCACTTGGAATAGAAGATGAGGAAGAAGTTCCGTATCAATCAGCGCCGATTACACAACAGCCTGCTATGCAACAAACACAGAAAGAAGTGCAAGTAAAACCGCAGAAGGAAATGCAAGTGAAGCCGCAAAAAGAAGTTCAGGTAAAACCACAAAAAGAGGTACAAAAAGAACAGCCAATACAAAAAGAAAAACCAGTTGAAAAACCGTCTGTCATTCAAAAACCACCTGTTATAGAAAAACAAAAACCAGCGGAAAAAGAAAACACGAAGTTTTCGGTTAATGTATTACCACAACCGCCACAACCACCAATAAAACCGAAAAAAGAATATAAAATTTCAGATGTAATTAAAAAAGGGAGTGAGTTAATAGCTCCTCAAATTAATAAAATGAAACCTAACAATATCACTTCTCCGCAAACGAAAAAAGATAATATAGTATCACCGCAAATAAAGAAAGAAAATGTGGGAAATATAGTATCACCGCAAGTAAAGAAAGAAAATATAGGAAATATAATATCACCGCAAGTAAAGAAAGAAAA
>NZ_NUVD01000013.1 GCF_002564555.1 Bacillus cereus
CGCCAAGCAAGCTAAAACACGAATCATTTGATTCGTGTTTTTTTGTATTGTCAAACAGTGCGTGAAAGAAGTAACAGTAATACAAACACGTTGCCCAAGAGTAAATCATATTATATAAGAGATGGATGTATATTTTTCTGTAAATTGTTAAGGAATAGGAGTATAAAATATATTTATTTGAATAGGGAGGAAAGGATATGAAATTACAAAGCGAAATTTGCATTGTTTGTGAGACAAAAAGAAAAGAAGGCATATACGTTTATAATAACTTGATATGTTATGAATGCGAAAGAGATATGGTGAACACGGAGACTAATGATCCGAAGTATATACATTATTTAAAACAACTTCGAAAATTAGAAGTATCATATTTTTAAATAGGCATATGCCTATTATTTTTTTTGTTTTGTATAATAGATAAAGAATGAATAATAAGGAAGAGATATATATGAATCAAAAACGTTTGCCTTTATATGAGACATTAATAGAGTTTAAAGAAAGAGGTCCGCTATCTTTCCATGTTCCAGGTCATAAGAATGGTTTAAACTTCCCTCAGGAAGCTATAGGGGCGTTTAAAGACATACTATCCATTGATGTAACTGAGTTAACAGGTTTAGATGATTTACATAGTCCGTTTGAATGCATAGATGAAGCACAACAGTTATTGGCTGATGTATATGGTGCAAAAAAAAGTTATTTTTTAATTAATGGTTCAACCGTAGGAAATCTTGCAATGATCTTGTCTTGTTGTGGGGAACATGATATTGTCCTTGTGCAAAGAAATTGTCATAAATCAATCATTAATGGTTTGAAATTAGCGGGGGCGAATCCCATTTTTTTAGATCCATGGATTGATGAAGCATATAATGTACCAGTGGGAATTCATGACGAAGTTATTAGGGAAGCAATTGAAAGATATCCGAATGCTAAAGCACTTATTTTAACACATCCGAATTATTATGGTATGGGAATGGATTTGGAGGCAAGCATTGCTTACGCACATGCCCATAAAATCCCTGTTTTAGTAGACGAAGCGCATGGGGCACACTTTTGTATAGGGGAACCATTTCCAAAATCAGCATTAGCATATGGTGCAGATATTGTGGTTCATTCTGCTCATAAAACATTACCTGCGATGACAATGGGATCCTATTTACATATAAATAGTCATTTAGTTAATGAAGGGAAAGTATCCACGTATTTGAGCATGCTACAATCTAGTAGTCCATCGTATCCAATTATGGCTTCGCTTGATATCGCACGGTTTACAATAGCGAGCATAAAAGAAAAGGGCTATGACAAAATCATTGAGTTTTTACGTGGATTTAAAGAAGAATTGTGTTCTATTCCACAAATAGCTATTTTACAATATCCATTGCAAGATGAGTTAAAGGTTACGGTGCAAACTCGTTGTCAGTTATCAGGATATGAATTACAGTCTGTGTTTGAAGAAGTCGGTATATATACAGAAATGGCAGACCCATATAATGTCCTATTTATTTTGCCGTTGCAAGTAAATGAAGGTTATATGAAGGCTATAGAGATGATCCGAATGGCCTTGCAGCATTATGAGGTGAAAGACAAGAGTGAATCTATTCGTTATACTTATAAAGGGGAAATTTCTCCTTTGCCGTATACGTATAAACAACTAGAAAAATACGAAACGAAGGTAGTATCTATAGAAGAAGCGGTTGGAATGATAGCAGGGGAAATGGTAATTCCGTATCCACCTGGAATTCCATTGATTATGTATGGAGAAAAAATTACTCCAGAACATAAAGAACAGATTATGTATTTAGAGAAAACGGGAGCTCGTTTTCAAGGTAATACGAAATATATGAAAGTGTATGATATAGAAAGTAGGTTTTAGGATGAAGGGATTATTTGTAACAATTGAAGGCCCAGAAGGTTCGGGTAAAACAACATTAATTAAAAAATTATTACCGTACTTTGAACAAAAGGGACAAAAGGTAATGGCGACGAGAGAACCAGGTGGTATTGCAATTTCTGAGGATATTAGAACAATTCTACATAAACAGGAATATACGATGATGGAAGCACGTACAGAGGCGCTTCTGTATGCTGCTGCACGTAGACAACATTTAGTGGAAAAAGTTATGCCAGCGCTTAATGAGAATTATCTTGTATTATGTGATCGCTTTATAGATAGCTCTTTAGCATATCAAGGATATGCAAGAGGCTTAGGGATGGATAAAGTATTTGAAATAAATCGCTTCGCAACAGAAGACTGTATGCCTAGTTTAACAATTTATTTAGATATTGAGCCAGAGGTAGGTTTAGCACGAATTGAAAAAGATGCAGGGCGCGAAGTGAATCGATTAGATATGGAAGATATCTCTTTCCATAAACGTGTACGTGAAGGGTATTTACAAGTTGTAGAACGTTTTGCTGATCGTATTGTATTAGTAAATGCTGATCAACCAATGGAAAAACTTATCGAAGAAGTTGTTCAGATTATAGAAGAGAAATTGTTATAATAGAAGGAAAGAATGAAATAAGTGAGGTATGTATTATGACGAAGACGTGGGAGCAGCTTTCTGCTATACAGCCCATCGGTGTAAAAATGTTGATGAATAGCATTGCAAAAGAGCGTATATCCCACGCCTACTTGTTAGAGGGAGGGAAAGGGACAGGGAAGTTTGCGACAGCAATTCAAATGGCAAAGAGTTTTCTCTGTTCTCAAAGGAATGGGGTAGAGCCCTGTCATATATGTACAAATTGCAAACGAATTGATTCAGGTAACCACCCTAACCTACATATTGTAAAACCAGACGGATTATCTATTAAAAAGCAGCAAATTCATGATTTACAGGAAGAGTTTTCAAAAACAGGATTAGAGGCAAATAAAAAAGTATATATTATTGAGCATGCAGATCGTATGACGGCAAATGCTGCGAATACACTTTTGAAATTTTTAGAAGAACCAAGTAGTGATACAACAGCCATTCTACTTACCGAACAAAGTCATCAAATTTTAAATACGATTTTATCACGCTGCCAAGTTGTTACATTTAGACCGTTACCTACGGAGTCTTTAATTAGAAGATTACAGGATGAAGGCATTACGTCCTCATTATCGACTCTTGCTGCACAACTTACGAATAGTTTTGATGAAGCTTTAGCTTTATGTAATGATGAATGGTTTGCACAAGCACGAACTTTAGTGATAAAATTATGTGAAGCGCTCGAAAAAGATAAAGCCTCTATTTTTTTTGTACAAGAAAAATGGGGAAAACACTTTGGAGAGAAAGAACAATTACAGCAAGGTTTAGATATGTTACTCCTTATTTATAAGGATTTATTATATGTTCAACTTGGAGAAGAAGATCGTCTTGTTTTTCATGAGCAGAAAGAGATGTTTGAATCTTTCTCCTATGCTCAGAAGCGCATTGTATCAGCTCTCTTTAATATATTAGAGGCAAAAAATAGAATCAACGCTAATGTAAATGCGCAGCTTGTGTTCGAACAGTTAGTGTTGCGGTTGCAGGAGGGATGACCGTTTTGTATGATGTAGTAGGTGTTCGCTTTAAGAAGGCCGGAAAGGTATATTACTTTGATCCGAATCAGTTCGATATCTCTGAAAATGAGTTTGCAATTGTAGAAACGGTAAGAGGTATTGAATACGGAAAAGTAGTTATCACCAAAAAGAAAGTTGATGAAAACGACGTTGTATTACCGCTAAAAAAGGTTATTCGTATTGCAAATGAAAATGATCGTACCATTGTTGAAGAAAACAAACATGCTGCAAAAGAAGCATATCAAGTTTGTCAACAAAAGGTAGTAGAGCATAATCTTGATATGAAACTTGTAGATGTAGAGTATACGTTCGACCGTAATAAGATTATTTTCTACTTTACTGCGGATGGTCGGATTGATTTCCGCGAACTAGTGAAAGACTTAGCGGCAATTTTTAGGACAAGAATTGAACTAAGACAAATTGGTGTTCGTGATGAAGCAAAAATGCTTGGTGGTATTGGTCCATGTGGTCGTATGCTTTGTTGTTCTACTTTTTTAGGAGATTTTGAACCTGTATCCATTAAAATGGCAAAGGATCAAAATTTATCATTAAATCCTGCAAAAATCTCTGGTTTATGTGGTCGCTTAATGTGTTGCTTAAAATATGAGAATGATGAATATGAGGCAGCAAAGGAACAACTTCCTGATTTAGATCAACGTATACAAACCCCGCATGGTACTGGTCGTGTTATCGGATTAAATATTTTAGAAAGATTAATTCAAGTGGAACTAGTAGACAAGGAACGGATAGTAGAATATACGTTAGATGAGTTAGTGAATAAAGGGGTCGTTTCGAGTCAAACCACAGATTAATGAGGTGGGTGCTTGTGGAGAAAAAAGATATTTTTGCATCGGTTTCTAGTATGGAAGAGCAAATTGGACATTTATATAAACAGTTGGGAGAATTAAAACAACATCTTGCAGAGTTGTTGGAAGAAAACCAACATATAAAAATGGAAAATGAAAATTTGCGACACCGTTTTGAAGAAGTGCAGAGTAAAGAAAAACAAAAAACTCAAAAGCGTAAAGAAGTGAAGCCGAAGACGGATATTGGTGAGGGCTATGATAATTTAGCAAGACTATATCAAGAAGGTTTTCATATCTGCAATCTACATTATGGAAGTGTACGTAAAGAGGGAGATTGTTTATTCTGTCTGTCATTTTTAAATAAAAAATGAAATTACCTTTCCAATTATAATTGGAAAGGTAATTTTTTATACATGAGAATAGAATGAAATGTATTTTTTATTAGTAGAGGATGAAATAGGGTAGGTTAAGTGTAAGAAAAAGGAGTAATATATGAATTTATATGAAGATGAACGTTTAGATTACTTATTAGCGCAAGATATGAAAATTATACAAAGCCCATCAGTTTTTAATTTTTCTTTAGATGCCGTTTTACTTGCAGAGTTTGCTTGGGTGCCAATTCAAAAAGGTAATTTACTTGATTTGTGTACAGGTAACGCGGTTGTTCCCCTTTTATTAAGCACAAGAACAAAAGGGAATATTACGGGTGTGGAAATTCAGGAACGTTTATATGATATGGGAATAAGAAGTGTTCAATACAATAAGTTAGAAGAAAGAATTCACTTAATAAATGGGGATTTGAAAGATATGCCGGAGAAACTTGGGCGTCATCAATATGATGTTGTTACATGTAATCCCCCTTATTTTCAAACACCTCAAACCTCTGAGAAAAATATGAATGAACATTTAGCGATAGCTCGTCATGAAATTATGTGCACATTAGAAGATGTTGTATCTGCAAGTAGTAAGCTAGTAAAACAAGGCGGAAAAGTAGCATTTGTGCATCGTCCTGGCCGTTTACTCGACATCGTCACATTAATGCGTAAATACAAAATTGAGCCAAAACGTGTACAATTTGTTTATCCTAAAGCAGGCAAAGAGGCGAATACGTTATTAATTGAAGGAATTAAGGATGGAAAAGCAGACTTAAAAATTCTTCCACCACTTTTTGTATATGATGAAAATAATGAATATACGAAGGAGATTCGTTCAATTTTATATGGAGAAGAATAAGCATTGTTTTTATGTGGTGGAATGTTCTGATGGCAGCTATTATGCTGGATATACAAATCATATAGAAAAACGGATTCAGACTCATAATAGTGGAAAAGGCGCTAGATATACACGTGCTAGACTTCCAGTTGTTTTAAGGTATGTAGAGAATTACGAGGATAAACGAACAGCTATGCAAGCTGAATATCGTTTTAAGCAGTTAACGAGGAAACAAAAAGAAGAATATATGCAAAAAGGAGAACGCTATGTGGCAGCAAAAAAGCTTTCAGCAAAATGAAAAAGGGATGTTATATCTAGTACCTACTCCAATTGGAAACTTAGAAGATATGACATTCCGTGCGATTCGAATTTTAAAAGAGGCAGATGTTATTGCAGCGGAAGATACAAGGCAAACGAAGAAGCTTTGTAATTATTTTGAAATTGAAACACCAGTTATGAGTTATCATGAGCATAATAAAGCAGTAAGTGGACGGAAAATTTTAGATAAGTTAGAAGAGGGCAAGACTGTAGCCATCGTAAGTGATGCTGGTATGCCGTGTATTTCCGATCCAGGCTATGATATTGTTGTTGAGGCAGTAGCTGAACAATATCACGTAATTCCGCTTCCTGGGGCAAATGCAGCTCTTACAGCATTGATTGCATCAGGACTTGAAACAAAACAGTTTTATTTCTATGGTTTTTTACAAAGAAATAAAAAGGAAAGAAAACTGGAATTAGAAAAACTTCGATATGTACAAACTACAATGATGTTTTATGAGGCACCTCACCGTCTGGATGATACTTTAATCTCAATGCAAGAAGTATTGGGGAACAGAGAAATTGTATTATGTCGAGAGTTAACGAAGAAATTTGAAGAATTTATTAGAGGGACAGTCGAGGAAGCGATTGAATGGACAAAACAAAATGAAGTTCGTGGTGAGTTTTGTATTTTAGTAGCTGGTTCAACGGAAGAAGCGACTCCAGAAGAACAATGGTGGGAATCTATTTCAGTATACGATCATATTGAACATTATATAAATGAAAAAGGTATGAATTCAAAAGAAGCGATTAAAACAGTCGCTAAAGATCGAGATTTGTCGAAAAGGGATGTATACCAAATCTATCATGTCGATAAAAAATAAGCCTCTCATAATTGAGAAGCTTATTTTGCTGTTTCGATATAATCTTGAAGTTCGTTTAAGATTTGCTCAGCGCCTTCTTTGCTTAAGATAATTTTACCTTCAGCTAAAGAAAGGTTACCATCAGATACTTCACCAGTTACTTGGCAAGTCATGTTTGGTTTATATTTTTTTAAGATGATTTTTTCGTCATCAACATAGATTTCAAGAGCATCCTTTTCTGCAATACCTAAAGTACGGCGTAATTCGATTGGGATTACTACACGACCTAATTCATCAACTTTACGAACGATACCAGTAGATTTCATAATTCTTTTCCTCCTAAATAAAATAGTTTATAAGTTTCGAGTCTATTTTTTGATTCGTCATTTTTCGACAAAATACCCTATGGACATATGATACCAATCATTTACATTTCCGTCAATTCTTAAATTCTATATTTTTTAAAAAGATTTATAGGTTTCTTACTTCTCATATAATAGAATGGGAGTAATTTCTATAATCATTTAACTTTATTTTCTGAAATTTTTAAGTGAGAGTTGAATATTTTTTTGAAATATGAGCAATAGATGATAAAGATATCGAGCATTAACTCGTTTTTATCAAACTATTTGTGAACAACTCGATAGATGTGGGCTAATAATTTAGTGGGAGATGAGCAAAACCTCCTACTGATTAAAGTTTCACTTTATATATGAGTTTTTGATATACTGTTTATAAATACATATGAGGTTATCCGGGAGGTCCAAAACAATGACAGAGGAAAATAAGTCCTTTTATATTACTACCCCAATTTATTATCCAAGTGGAAAATTACACATTGGACATGCTTATACGACGGTAGCAGGAGATGCGATGGCACGATATAAGCGTATGCAAGGATATAATGTTCATTATTTAACAGGAACTGATGAGCATGGACAGAAGATCCAAAAGAAAGCAGAAGAATTAAATGTTACGCCACAAGCGTATGTGGATAACATTGTTTCAGGAATTAAAGAACTTTGGGAAAAAATGGATATATCTTATGATGATTTTATTCGCACAACAGAAGATCGTCATAAAGATGTTGTTGAAAAGATCTTCAAGCAACTAGTAGACCAAGGTGATATTTATCTTGATGAATATGAAGGTTGGTATTCTGTACAAGATGAAACATTCTATACAGCGCATCAATTAGTAGATCCAATTATGGAAGGTGACAAAGTAGTTGGAGGAAAAAGCCCAGATAGTGGTCATGATGTAGAACTTGTTCGTGAAGAATCATATTTCTTTAGAATGGGTAAATATGTCGACAGACTATTAAAGTTCTATGAAGAGAATCCACATTTCATTCAGCCAGAGTCTCGTAAGAATGAAATGATTAATAACTTCATTAAACCGGGATTAGAAGATTTAGCAGTTTCTCGTACTTCATTTGACTGGGGAGTTCGTGTTCCAGGTAACCCCAAACACGTTATTTACGTATGGGTTGATGCATTATCTAACTATATTACTGCATTAGGATACGGAACAGCAAATGAAGAGAAGTATAAGCAATTCTGGCCGGCAGATGTACATTTAGTTGGAAAAGAAATTGTTCGTTTCCATACAATTTATTGGCCGATAATTTTAATGGCGTTAGATTTACCTCTTCCGAAAAAAGTCTTTGCTCATGGTTGGATTTTAATGAAGGATGGAAAAATGAGTAAGTCAAAAGGAAACGTAGTAGATCCAGTTACATTAATTGATCGTTACGGATTAGATGCATTACGTTATTACTTACTTCGCGAAGTTCCATTCGGATCTGATGGAGTATTCACACCAGAAGGATTTGTTGAACGTATTAACTTTGATTTAGCAAATGACTTAGGTAACTTGTTAAATCGTACAGTAGCTATGATTGATAAGTACTTTAACGGAGAAATCCCTGCATATAAAGCAAATGTAACGGAGTTTGATGAAACGTTAGTAACGTTTGCAAAAGATACATTGAAAAAAGTAGAAGAAGCAATGGAGAATATGGAATTCTCTGTAGCGCTAAGCTCAATTTGGCAATTGGTTAGCCGTACGAATAAATATATTGATGAGACACAACCATGGGTACTAGCGAAAGATGAGAATGATCGTGAGAAATTAGCTTCTGTAATGGCTCATTTAGCAGAAGTTCTTCGTCAAACAGGTATTATGCTTATGCCGTTCTTAACAGTAGCACCAAGCAAAATGTTTGCTCAACTAGGCCTTACTGATGAAGCGCATAAATCTTGGGAAAGTCTATCTGCAATTGGCTGTATTCCAGCTGGAACAAAAGTAGAAAAAGGACAACCGATTTTCCCACGTTTAGAAATGGAAGTAGAAGTAGAGTATATTAAAGAACAAATGAAAGGTTCTGCTCCGAAAGTTGAGGAGAAAAAAGAAGAAGAACCGAAAGCAGAAGAAATTACAATTGATGATTTCTTCAAAGTAGAATTACGAGTAGCTGAAGTAATATCGGCGGAACCTGTGAAAAAAGCAGATAAGTTGTTAAAAATTCAGCTTGATTTAGGTACAGAAAAGCGTCAAGTTGTTTCAGGGATTGCAAAATTCTATTCTCCAGAAGACCTAAAAGGTAAAAAGGTTATTTGTGTAACAAACTTAAAGCCTGTAAAATTACGCGGTGAATTATCACAAGGTATGATTTTAGCAGGGGAAGAGAATGGCGTATTGTCATTAGCAACAATTGATCAAAATCTTCCAAATGGTACAAAAATCAAGTAATTAAGACAAGAAAAGAGATGTTTCACGTGTAACATGTGTGAAGCGTCTTTTTTCTTTTTACACTCTCTATTTTTGCATTAAAATTGTAGTATTGTTATCGTTAAGTTATTTAAGAGCTTATTTTTGTAGAATAAACTTGATTTCAATATAAAGGAGTTATTTATTATGTTGTTTGATACACATTCACATTTGAACGCAGAGCAATTTGAAGAAGATTTACAAGAAGTTATTGCAAGGATGAAAGAAGCGGGAGTTACATATACAGTTGTTGTTGGATTTGATGAAGTAACGATAAAAAAAGCGATTGAATTAGCGGAAGCCTATGATTTTATTTACGCTGCGGTTGGATGGCATCCTGTGGATGCCATCGACATGAAAGAAGAACATTTAGCTTGGTTAGAAGAATTAGCTTCTCATCCTAAAGTAGTTGCAATTGGAGAAATGGGACTAGATTATCATTGGGATAAGTCCCCAAAAGAAATACAGAAGGAAGTATTCCGTAAACAAATTGCATTAGCTAAAAAGGTGAAATTACCAATCATTATACATAACCGTGATGCAACTCAAGATATTGTTGATATTCTAGAGGAAGAGGATGCGGCTGAAGTAGGAGGAATTATGCATTGCTTTAGCGGTAGTGTAGAGGTGGCACAGCGATGTGTTGATATGAACTTCTTAATTTCATTAGGCGGGCCCGTTACATTTAAGAATGCTAAGAAACCGAAAGAAGTTGCTGTAGAGATTCCATTAGAGAAACTGTTAATTGAGACAGATTGTCCTTATTTAACACCACACCCATTTCGCGGGAAAAGAAATGAACCGAGCTATGTAAAACTCGTAGCAGAAGAAATCGCGAATTTAAAGGGAATTTCTTATGAGGAAGTAGCAGAAATAACAACCAAAAATGCAAAATCCTTATTTGGTGTTGAATAAAAAGGAATGGGGAAACCCATTCTTTTTTGCTTTGAGAAAAAACTAGTAGAAGTGATGGAGAAAATAAATATGAATGAAGAAGTGTTACAATAAGAGGAGAGAACAAAGTTTGTGCCATTCTATTTTTTAAAATGTAAGAATGGGGAAAATAATAATGGAAAAGTCGTCATTTTTTTGTTTTACTAAGTAGAGACGAAATGAGTGTGGAGGCAAGCATGAAAATTAAAGAGATTATCGTTGTAGAAGGTAAAGATGATACAGTTGCAATTAAGCGTGCTGTTGATGCGGATACAATTGAAACGAACGGCTCAGCAATCGGTGATCATGTTATTGAACAAGTTAAATTAGCGCTGCAAAAACGAGGCGTTATTATTTTCACGGATCCGGATTATCCTGGAGAACGTATTCGAAAGATTATTTCTGATAAAGTGCCTGGATGTAAACATGCTTTTTTACCGAAGGAAGAAGCACTTGCTAAAAGAAAAAAAGGTGTTGGAATTGAACACGCTTCTAATGAATCGATTCGCCGTGCTTTAGAGAATATACATGAAGAAATGGAAGCTTATACAAGTGAAATTAGTTGGAGCGATTTAGTCGATGCAGGCTTAGTGGGCGGAGAAATGGCAAAGAGTCGCAGAGAAAGAATGGGTAAGCTATTAAAGATTGGTTATACAAATGCAAAACAGTTACATAAACGTTTACAGATGTTTCAAGTTTCAAAAGAGACGTTTGCACAAGCTTATAAACAAGTAATACAGGAGGAAAAGAAATGAAAGATATCGCAACGCCGAATCGTACGAAAGACATTGTTGAAAAGTATGGATTCTCATTCAAAAAAAGTTTAGGACAGAATTTCTTAATTGATACAAATGTATTGAATCGTATTGTTGATCACGCAGACATCGGTTCAGAAAGTGGTGCAATTGAAATTGGACCAGGTATCGGTGCGTTAACAGAGCAATTAGCGAAGCGCGCTAAAAAAGTAGTGGCTTTTGAAATTGACCAGAGATTATTACCGATTTTAGACGAGACGTTAGCTCCATATAGCAACGTTACAGTTATAAATAAAGATGTACTAAAAGCAGATGTACACGAAGTATTTAGTGAGCAATTTGAAGAAGGACAAGATGTAATGGTAGTAGCTAACTTACCATACTATATTACAACGCCAATTCTATTTAAATTGCTTGAAGAAAAATTACCGGTTCGTGGATTTGTTGTTATGATGCAAAAAGAAGTTGGAGATCGTCTAGCTGCTAAACCTGGAACGAAAGAGTATGGTTCTTTATCAATTGCCATTCAGTATTATACAGAGGTAGAAACAGTTATGACTGTACCACGTACAGTGTTTGTACCACAACCAAATGTTGATTCTGCGATTATTCGTCTTCTAAAGCGTCCGAAACCAGTTGTAGAAGTGACAGATGAGACTTTCTTCTTTGAAGTAGTACGAGCAAGTTTCGCACAGCGTCGTAAAACTTTAATGAACAATTTATCAAATAATTTAAATGGTTTCCCGAAAGATAAAGAGCTGTTGGATCGAATTTTAACAGAAGTAGGAATTGATCCAAAGCGAAGAGGCGAAACGCTATCTATCGAAGAGTTTGCGACATTAAGTAATGCATTAGTTCTTCATAAATTATCATAAGAATATAAAGGGACAGCTCAACTTGAGCTGTCCCTTTTGTCACCTTTCTTTTCCTAAATTCATACTTTAAAAACAGGTAAGATGGCCTAATGAGTTTGGAGGTAGGAGAATGGCTTTACATGTTGGAGAATTAGTGGAACGATATTCTCATAATAGGGATATTCTTTTTCGTATTATAGAAATAAAAGGCGAGATAGCGATATTGTTTGGGGAGGAAATTAGACTTGTGGCGGATGCGCCGCTTGAAGATTTAATTAGCATAGATCAACGAGAACATAAAAAAAGAGTGAAGCGTGAAAAAGAAACAATGGAGCGTACGTACCGTTTATTTCAACAAGATTATGTATTGATGAAACAAAGGCATGAACACACTTCAACTGGTGGGTATACAAGTGAAGTGAATTATTTTCAAATGCCAGGGCGTGTATTGCATATAGATGGGGACCCTTTATATTTGCGAAAATGCTTAGATTTATATAACAAAATTGGTGTTCCTGTACAAGGGATTCATTGTAAGGAAACAGAGATGCATGAAAAGGTAGTGGATTTAATAGATCATTTTCGTCCAGACATTCTAGTTATTACAGGGCATGATGCTTATACAAAATCAAAAGGAGTAAAGGGAGATTTAGCGGCATATAGGCATTCAAGACATTTTGTACAGGCTGTTCGAGAAGTACGAAAAAAATATCCATCATTGGATCAACTCGTTATTTTTGCTGGGGCATGTCAATCACACTTTGAGGCACTAATTCGAGCAGGCGCCAATTTTGCTAGTTCACCGTCTAGAATTAATATTCATGCACTAGATCCTGTATATGTGGTTGGTAAAATTAGTTTTACCTCATTTATGGAGAGAGTAAATGTATGGGATGTTGTGAGGAATACAATTACTGGTGAAAAAGGATTAGGTGGGATTGAAACGAGAGGGATTCTACGAACTGGATTACCTTTTCAACATTATGAAGAGTAGGCAGGGTACATATGTATCTTGCCTTTTTGTGTGGAAGGGTCTAAATGAATTTGGATAAAAAGGGACAAGAACGTACAGACTACGTAATAATACTGTTACAATATAGTATTTCTTCTATCTATTCAAACGCAGGATGATATTAGCTGTGAATTGCGGTTAATGATTGGGATAGATATATATATCGTGCTTTAAGTGTTCAATCTAAATTACAGCGAGGTGTAGCGAAGTATATGTCAAAACGTTTAGATGAAATTAAAAGCGAATTAGATCACCATCTTGGACAGCGACTTATGTTAAAGGCAAATAGTGGAAGAAGAAAGACTGTGGAACAATCAGGTGTACTTGCAGAAACGTACCGTTCTGTTTTTGTTGTACAATTGGATCAACAAGAAGATGCATTACAGCGTGTATCTTATAGTTATGCAGATGTTTTAACAGAGACGGTAGAGTTAACATTTTATGGCGAACCCCATAATGAAGTCATTTTATAATTCATGTAACGTTACATATATTCCCATAAATGAAAAGCTATATTATTTTGCATACTAACTATACCGTAGCAAAATAAGGAGGGACTCTGCATTGAGTAGACGAAGAGGTGTCATGTCAAACCAATTTAAAGAAGAGCTAGCAAAAGAGCTGGGCTTTTATGATGTTGTTCAGAAAGAGGGATGGGGCGGAATTCGTGCGAAAGATGCTGGTAACATGGTGAAACGTGCTATAGAAATTGCAGAACAGCAATTAATGAAGCAAAACCAGTAGTTGTAAGATACTTTCTATGCTACGGTAGCCGAGGAGAGATTCCTCGGCTTTTTGTACTCTAAAAAGTGCCATCATTTTGCATAAGTAGTTTCATTCTGAATGCTTTTCGTTATAATTAGGGAAGTGTCATCGTCTTACTATAAATTTATGGTAAAATAAACGATAAAAGATTGAGTACATAGAGTGGGTGAATAGATTGAAGCTACTAGTGAAAGCACCAGCAAAGATTAATCTGTCGTTAGATGTACTGGGAAAAAGACAAGACGGATATCATGAAGTGAAAATGATTATGACAACAATTGATTTAGCAGATCGGTTAGAACTAACAGAATTAGCAGAGGACCGTATTGAAATTTTATCCCATAATCGGTATGTCCCAGACGACCAACGAAATTTAGCTTATCAAGCAGCGAAATTATTAAAAGAGAAGTTTAATGTAAAAAAAGGTGTATCTATTACTATTGAAAAAACGATTCCAGTAGCAGCTGGACTAGCAGGTGGAAGTAGTGATGCAGCAGCGACATTACGTGGCCTTAATAAATTATGGGATTTAGGGCTTACAATTGACGAATTAGCAGAGCTTGGCGCAGAAATTGGATCAGATGTATCGTTCTGTGTATACGGTGGAACAGCAATTGCCACTGGAAGAGGAGAGAAAATTGAGCATATAAAGACTCCACCTTCTTGTTGGGTTATTTTGGCGAAGCCGCATATTGGTGTATCTACTGCTGATGTATATGGAAATTTAAAATTAAATCGAGTTACACATCCAAATGTAGATCAAATGGTTGATGTCATAAATGCTGGAGATTACAGAGGGATCTGTGATACTGTTGGCAACGTTTTAGAAGACGTAACATTTAAGATGCATCCTGAAGTTGCCCGTATTAAGGCACAGATGAAACGATTTGGAGCAGATGCTGTATTAATGAGTGGAAGTGGTCCAACTGTATTTGGTCTTGTACACCATGATTCACGAATGCATCGCATTTATAACGGATTAAAAGGATTTTGCGAACAAGTATATGCGGTACGTTTACTAGGAGAGCGAGAAACGCTTGAATAAAGACGTATAATACGTTATGATTTGTTTAAAATATTCGTGATTTGAGGTGAGAGTATGAAAATTAGACGAAGTACAAGATTAGTCGATATGACGTATTACTTGTTACAAAACCCTCGTCAGCTAGTTTCTCTCACTTTTTTTGCTGAAAGGTATCAATCAGCTAAATCTTCCATTAGTGAAGATTTAGTTATTATTAAGCAAACGTTTGAACAACAAGGGGTCGGCACATTGCAAACGATACCAGGAGCAGCAGGAGGAGTGAAATATATACCATATATAAGTGAAGAAGAGGCGGATCTAATTATCGATGAGCTTTGTAGCTTGTTTGAAAATCCAGATCGCATTTTGCCTGGTGGCTACTTATATATGACAGATCTTTTGAGTAATCCCCGCCAGATTAATGGCGCAGGTCGTTTGTTTGCTTCTGTTTTTGCTAGGCAACCAATTGATGCAGTTATGACTGTGGCAACGAAGGGGATTCCACTTGCTTATGCAGTGGCGAATTACTTAGATGTACCGGTAGTAATTGCGAGGAAAGATAATAAAGTAACAGAAGGCCCGACTGTTAGTATTAATTATGTATCAGGTTCTTCTAAAAGAATCCAAACAATGACGTTAGCGAAGCGTAGCCTTCCAGAGGGATCGAACGTTTTAATTATTGATGACTTCATGAAAGCAGGCGGAACAATTCAAGGCATGATGAGTATGTTAGAAGAGTTTAAGGCTAATGTTGTTGGGATTGGTGTATTAGTAGAATCCACAGATATTGAAGAACGACTTATTAATAATTTTGTATCATTAATTCGTCTTTCAGAAGTTGATGTGAAAGAAAAAGCGATTCAGGTGGAAAAGGGAAATTATTCACTTGCGCCATTTGATGAAGGGCTTGTAGAAGCTGAATAAAGTGAAGCTTTATTCAGTGGGGGTTTTGTTCATCCCTACTGATTAGTAGCCTTCACCAATTGGGCTTTTACGGTCAGCCCGACTCCCACCAAACTTCTTTGCTCCAGCCGGATTTTGAGGTGGGGGTCTTACTGCCCGCAAATAGCGGGGTAAAAAGGTAAAGCAGGTAGCTTTATCTTTTTTTTATTCTATTTATAAATATTAAAATAGATGGACAAACTGCTTTTCGTGGACTATTTTTAAAGAGTAAAAATAAATAATAAAAGGGTGAAAAGTATGAAAGTTGTTCAAACAAGCAAGGCACCACAAGCAATTGGACCATATTCGCAAGGGATTATTGTAAATAATATGTTTTATAGTTCAGGACAAATTCCATTAACGGCAAGTGGAGAGCTTGTAGCAGGAGATGTAACAGTCCAAACAGAACAAGTATTTCAAAATTTACAAGCAGTATTAGAAGAAGCGGGTGCTTCATTTGATACGGTAGTAAAAACAACAGTATTCTTAAAAGATATGGACGATTTTAATGCTGTTAATGAAGTGTACGGCTCTTATTTCTCTATTCATAAACCAGCGCGTTCTTGTGTACAAGTAGCAAAGTTACCGAAAGATGTTTCAGTTGAGATCGAAGTAATTGCCCTAGTTAAGTAACTCTTTGTAAGCGATATCCTCTACTAATCCTTATATTCAATTACTTTAAAAATTTTTATCTTAAAAATTTTTAAAAAATTAAAGGGAAAATAGAAATTTTGTGGAATTTATACAAATATATCGCTTATTTAGAAAAGGGTGGTGAACACAAGATGGAAGTGACTGACGTAAGATTACGCCGCGTAAACACAGAAGGCCGCATGAGAGCAATTGCCTCTATTACTCTAGACCATGAATTTGTTGTTCATGATATTCGTGTAATTGATGGTAATAATGGATTATTTGTAGCAATGCCAAGCAAACGTACTCCGGATGGAGAATTCCGTGACATTGCACATCCAATTAATTCTAATACACGCTCTAAAATTCAAGATGCGGTTTTAACAGAGTATCACCGTTTAGGCGAGTTAGAAGAGGTTGAGTTTGAAGAAGCGGGCGCTTCGTAAAATTCGAATGAAAAGGGCTTTTGAAAGAAAGCCTTATAATTTTGTAGCAAACTCCTGTAAGCATTTACAGGGGTTTGTTTTTTTTTACTTTATATAATTTGTATCTGAAAAATTCAAAATGTATTAAAATAAAGAGGAGAAACTTCTAATTTTTTCAAAATCATTTTAAATAGTATAGCTTATTTCTTAAAAAAGATACTAAAGAGTAAAACATCTTATAAGAATTATGGTAAAATTTAATAGTTAAAATGTGTTTCTTGAAATATATGATGATTTAGGATAATATCGTTAATGGATAAATAGGTTGCGATGGAGGGTCTATATGTCAAACAGATTTGCAGTGATTCTAGCTGCAGGTAAGGGCACACGTATGAAGTCTAAGCTATACAAAGTGCTTCATCCTGTATGTGGAAAACCTATGGTACAACATGTTGTCGATCAAGTATCTCAATTAGGATTGCAGAAACTTGTAACAGTCGTAGGACATGGTGCTGAAATGGTACAAGAACAGCTAGGAAACGTAAGTGAGTTTGCATTACAAGCAGAACAACTTGGTACAGCGCATGCTGTAGATCAAGCTGCAAGTGTACTTGCAAATGAAGAAGGAACAACTTTAGTTATTTGTGGTGATACGCCGCTAATAACTGCTGAAACAATGGAAGCATTGCTTCAGCAACATAAAGAAGCAGGGGCAATGGCAACGGTGCTAACAGCTTACATAGAAGAACCTGCTGGATATGGCCGTATCGTTCGTAATGAGAATGGTCATGTTGAAAAAATTGTTGAGCATAAGGATGCAAATGAGAAAGAATTAGCTATTAATGAAATCAATACAGGTACGTATTGTTTTGATAATAAAGCTTTATTTGCTTCACTTTCTAAAGTTTCAAATGATAACGTACAAGGTGAATATTACCTTCCAGATGTTATTGAGATTTTAAAAAATGAAGGTCATATCGTATCAGCTTATCAAACAGAGCACTTCGATGAAACGTTAGGTGTTAACGACAGAGTCGCTCTATCGCAAGCGGAAATTATTATGAAAAACCGTATCAACCGAAAGAACATGGTAAATGGTGTTACAATTATTGATCCAAGTAACACATATATTTCTGCGGATGCAATTATTGGTAGTGATACAATTCTTCATCCTGGAACGGTTATTGAGGGTAACACTGTAATTGGTTCTGATTGTGAAATTGGACCTCATACAGTAATTCGCGATAGTGAAATTGGAGACCGTACGGTAATTCGTCAATCTACTGTACATGACAGCAAACTTGGTACAGAAGTAGCGGTTGGTCCATTTGCACATATTCGCCCAGATTCAGTTATTGGAGATGAAGTACGCGTTGGAAACTTCGTAGAAATCAAAAAAACTGTTTTTGGTAATAGAAGTAAAGCTTCACACTTAAGTTATATCGGGGATGCACAAGTTGGAGAAGACGTGAATCTTGGTTGTGGTTCAATTACGGTGAACTATGATGGCAAGAATAAGTTCAAAACCGTGATTGGTAACGGAGTGTTTATTGGATGTAATTCAAACCTTGTTGCGCCGGTCACAGTTGAAGATGGTGCTTATGTGGCAGCAGGCTCTACAATTACAGAGAATGTTCCATCGAAAGCATTATCGGTAGCACGTGCACGTCAAATTAATAAAGAAGACTATGTTGATCAATTGCTGAATAAGAAAAAATCATAATGTGGAGGGTTAATCTAGATGTCGACTCAATATCTAAATTCTAATTTGAAAGTATTCTCTTTAAACTCTAATAAGGAACTTGCTGAGCAAATTGCAAAGCATATTGGAGTAGGACTAGGAAAATGTTCTGTTGATCGTTTTAGTGATGGAGAAGTTCAAATTAACATTGAAGAAAGTATTCGTGGTTGCGATGTATTCATTATTCAATCTACAAGCTTCCCAGTAAACGAACATATCATGGAATTACTTATTATGATTGATGCATTAAAGCGTGCATCTGCGAAAACAATTAATATTGTTATTCCTTACTATGGTTATGCGCGTCAAGACCGTAAAGCGCGTTCTCGTGAACCAATTACATCGAAACTTGTAGCAAACTTGCTTGAAACAGCAGGTGCAACTCGTGTAATCACTCTAGATTTACATGCTCCACAAATTCAAGGATTCTTTGATATCCCAATCGACCACTTAATGGGTGTACCAATTCTTTCAGATTACTTTGAAACAAAAGGTCTTAAAGATATCGTAATCGTGTCACCTGACCACGGTGGTGTAACTCGTGCTAGAAAGATGGCAGACCGTCTAAAAGCGCCAATCGCTATTATTGATAAGCGTCGTCCTCGTCCGAACGTATCAGAGGTTATGAACATTATCGGTAATATCGAAGGTAAAACAGCAATTTTAATTGATGACATCATTGATACAGCTGGTACAATTACATTAGCAGCAAACGCTCTTGTAGAGAACGGTGCTTCTGAAGTATATGCTTGCTGTACGCATCCAGTATTATCTGGTCCAGCAATTGAGCGTATTCAAAATTCAAATATTAAAGAGTTAGTTGTAACGAACTCTATCGTATTACCAGAAGAGAAGAAGATCGACAAAATTCATGAACTTTCAGTGGCTCCATTAATCGGAGAAGCAATCATTCGTGTATACGAAGAAGAATCTGTAAGTGTATTATTCAATTAATTGGATAGAATGAGACGTAACCAAGCTTGGTTACGTCTTTTCGTATCGAAAAAAGAAAGTAGTGGTACAAGAATGAAATTGATAGTAGGACTTGGGAACCCAGGTAGAGAATATGAATTAACAAGGCATAATATTGGATTTATGGCGATTGATGAACTTGCAAAGCGTTGGAACATTTCTTTGAATGAACAAAAATTTAAAGGGGTATTTGGGGCAGGTTTTGTCAACGGAGAAAAAGTAATCTTGTTAAAGCCACTTACATATATGAATTTATCTGGGGAAAGCATTCGTCCACTCATGGATTATTATAAAATTGATGTTGAGGACTTTGTTGTTATGTACGATGATTTAGACATCCCTGTAGGTAAATTACGTCTTCGTATGAAAGGAAGTGCTGGTGGACATAATGGCGTAAAATCAACGATTTCACATTTAGGAACACAAGAATTTCAACGTATCCGTATGGGAATTGATCGTCCGAAAAACGGGATGAAGGTAGTCGATTACGTATTAGGACGCTTTACTTCTGAAGAAATTCCTGATGTCAATCATTCTATTGAAAAAGCAGCGGACGCGTGTGAAGAGTGGTTAAATAAACCTTTTCTTCAGATCATGAATACATTCAATAGTTAAGAATCTGATTGGGAATATTTTGCTTTTGTTTTACCCATACTAGTTGTAATTGGATTTTTAGGAGGCTAGTATGGAAGGGTATTATTATTGCAGACATTGCGAGAGCAATGTAGGCTCCATTAACGCAGAAAAAGTATATAGCGACGTTTTATTTCAACTAACAGAGCAAGAAGTAGTAGAGATGATTCATTTTCATGAGAATGGAAATATATATATAAAAACGATTTGTGAATCGTGCCAAGAAACGCTCGCATCTTATCCTGAGTATTATGAATATGAAAAATTTCTGCAATAAAATGTTGTCGCTTTGGCATGTCCAAAGCATTTTTCTGTTTTCTTTTTCCAAAATATTTGCATAAAATATAGTGACTTGCTCTTTATGTTGAGAGGAGTTTTGAAGATGATAGGTTTATTAGAGCAATTTTATAAAAATGAAGAGATACAATCGGTTATTAGTGGATTAGAGGATGGGCTAAAAGAACAACTTATATCAGGTATGGCAACAGCTTCTCGTTCATTATTAATGGCAGCTTTATATAAAAAAACAAAGAAATCGCAACTGATTGTGACGCACAATTTATACCAAGCACAAAAAGTACATGAGGATTTAGTGGCATTGCTGGGTGAAAAGGATGTATGGCTATATCCAGTAAATGAATTGATTGCATCAGAGATCGGTGTTGCAAGTCCAGAGTTAAAAGCGCAGCGCATAGAGGTGTTAAATCGTTTAGCGGCAGGAGAGAATGGGATTATTGTAGCGCCAGTCGCGGGGTTACGTAGGTTTTTACCAATTAAAGAATTATGGAAGCAAAAGCAAATTGAAATTAATCTAGGGCAAGAGATTGATTTAGAGGCGCTTCTGCATACATTACATCAAATTGGCTATGAACGTAAATCAATGGTAGAAGCGCCAGGGGAATTCAGTTTGCGCGGAGGAATATTAGATATTTACCCATTAACTGAAGAATTACCATTTCGTATTGAATTTTTCGACACAGAGGTCGATTCTATTCGATTATTTGATGTGGATGAACAGCGCTCTCAAGATAAAAAAGAAAGTGTTAGATTCGGTCCAGCAACAGAATTTTTATTTTCACAGGAAGAATTGAAATCGGGAATTAAGCGTCTTGAAGAAGGGTTAACTAATACGATGCAGAAGCTTTCCGATGATAAATTAAAGACAGCGGTACTTGAGACTGTTAGCCATGAAATTGAAATGTTGAAGAATGGGCAAAGTATCGAACAAATGTTTAAATATTTATCTATTTTCTATAAAGAACCTACTAGTCTGATAGATTATTTACCAGAAGACGGTGTTGTAATTTTAGATGAAATTTCTCGTATTCAAGAAACAGCATCACATCTTGAAACAGAGGAAGCGGAATGGTATATATCACTTCTTGGTGAAGGAACAATTATTCAGGATTTATCTTTTTCTCACTCATTTGAGGAGTTTCTTCATCATAAGAAAAGAAGTTTTGTATACTTGACATTATTCTTACGTCATATTGCACACACACATCCGCAAAATATTGTGAATGTGACATGTAAAACAATGCAAGATTTCCATGGACAGATGAACTTGTTAAAAACAGAAATTGATAGATGGAATGAAGGGCATTTTACGACTGTTGTACTCGGAACAGATGATGAGCGTGTGAAAAAGTTACAACATATTTTGAGTGATTATGATATCGATGCGGATATTGTAGAGTCCACAGATATTTTACTACCTGGAAGATTGCAAATTGCTGTGGGTGATTTACATGCAGGATTTGAAATGCCGATGCAAAAGCTTGTTGTTATTACTGAAAAGGAGCTTTTCCATAAGAAGGTTAAAAAATCTCAACGTAAGCAAAAGTTATCTAATGCAGAACGTATTAAGAGCTATTCAGAATTAAAAGTTGGAGACTATGTAGTTCATGTAAATCATGGTATAGGTAAATTTTTAGGTATTGAGACGTTAGAGATTAATGGTGTTCATAAAGATTATTTGAATATTAAATATCAAGGTAATGATAAGTTATACGTTCCGATTGAACAAATTGATCAAGTACAAAAATATGTGGGGTCTGAAGGTAAGGATCCGAAAGTTTATAAATTAGGCGGGAACGATTGGAAAAAAGTCAAAACGAAAGTTGAGAAATCTGTACAAGATATCGCAGATGATCTAATTAAGTTATATGCTGAGCGTGAGGCTTCAAAAGGTTATGCATATACACCGGATACGGCGGAACAACAAGAATTTGAATCTTCTTTCCCATATCAAGAGACAGAGGATCAATTGCGCTCTATTGAGGAAATTAAGAAAGATATGGAACGTGGACGTCCGATGGATAGACTTCTTTGCGGTGATGTAGGATATGGAAAGACTGAAGTAGCTATTCGTGCGGCGTTTAAAGCAATTATGGATGAAAAACAAGTTGCAATTTTAGTACCGACAACAATCCTTGCGCAGCAACACTATGAAACAATCCGAGAGCGTTTTCAAGATTATCCAATCAATATAGGGTTATTAAGTAGATTCCGTACGAGAAAACAGCAAAATGAAACAATTAAAGGCCTAAATGATGGTACGGTAGATATTGTAATCGGAACGCATCGTATTTTATCTAAAGATGTTACTTATAAAGATTTAGGGCTTCTTATTATTGATGAAGAACAAAGATTTGGTGTGACGCATAAAGAAAAAATTAAACAATTGAAAGCAAATGTTGACGTATTAACATTAACGGCAACTCCGATTCCACGTACACTTCATATGTCTATGCTTGGTGTGCGTGACTTATCCGTTATTGAGACACCGCCAGAAAATCGTTTCCCAGTCCAAACGTATGTAGTGGAGTATAATCCAGCATTAATGCGAGAAGCAATAGAGAGAGAGCTTGCAAGAGGTGGACAAATTTACTTCCTATATAATCGCGTGGAGGATATCGAAAGAAAAGCGGATGAAATTTCGATGTTAGTTCCAGACGCTCGTGTGACATACGCACATGGGAAAATGAACGAAAGTGAATTAGAATCTGTTATGCTATCGTTTTTAGAGGGACAGCATGATGTTCTTGTAAGTACAACAATTATTGAGACAGGTGTAGATATTCCGAATGTAAATACATTAATTGTATTTGATGCAGATCGTATGGGATTATCTCAGTTGTATCAGCTTCGTGGGCGTGTTGGACGTTCTAATCGTGTTGCGTATGCATACTTTGCATACAAACGAGATAAAGTGTTATCAGAAGTTGCGGAGAAGCGTCTGCAAGCGATTAAAGAGTTTACAGAGCTTGGATCTGGTTTCAAAATTGCGATGAGGGACTTATCAATTCGTGGCGCGGGTAACTTGTTGGGGGCAGAACAACATGGATTTATTGATTCTGTCGGATTTGATCTATATTCTCAAATGTTAAAAGATGCAATTGAACAGCGCAGAGGCACAGATGGAGTTGAAAATACAGTTAATGTTGAAATTGACTTGGAAGTAGATGCATATTTACCAGATGCTTATATTTCAGATAGTAAACAAAAAATTATGATGTATAAACAATTTAGAGGTGTTTCTACAATTGAGGATATTGAAGAATTACAGGAAGAGATGATCGATAGATTCGGTGATTATCCGCAAGAAGTTGGTTATTTATTACAAATTGCAAATGTTAAAGTATTGGCAATGAAAGAACGAATTGAGTTGATTAAGCAAAATAAATTTGAAGTAACAATTCTGTTCTCTGAACAAGCAAGCCAAAATATTGATGGTGGAAAATTATTCATGCTTGGAAATAGTTTTGGTCGTATGATTGGTCTTGGAATGGAAGGGTCACAATTGAAAATCGTTATGAAAACGAATGGCTTAGAGACATCAAAGTGGTTAACAATTGCTGAAAATTTATTAAAAGGCTTACCAGATGTAAAAAAAGAAGTAATAAATGCCTAATATAAGATAAAAAATACAATTCGACGTGCATAGAAGAACTAATGTGTAAAATACTATATCTAACAGTTGGTGATTTTTACATGAACAGGTAAATTCACCACTTTGATCATCAGTAGAAAGTGAGGCAGCATTAGAATGAAAGCAACTGGAATCGTACGTCGAATTGATGATTTAGGCAGGGTAGTAATCCCGAAGGAAATTCGTAGAACTTTACGTATTCGAGAAGGAGACCCACTAGAAATATTTGTTGATCGCGATGGAGAAGTAATTTTGAAAAAATATTCACCGATTAGTGAACTAGGTGATTTTGCAAAAGAATATACGGAAGCTTTATACGATAGCTTAGGACATAATGTGCTTGTATGCGATCGTGATTCAATTATCGCAGTAGCAGGCATATCTAAAAAAGAATACTTAAATAAAAGTGTTGGCGATTTAATTGAAAAGACAATGGAAGAGCGTAAATCTGTAATTATGACAGATGAAAGCGAAATTTCAATTATTGATGGAGTAACAGAAAAAGTTAGTTCTTATACAATTGGTCCGATTGTTGCGAATGGGGATCCAATTGGAGCTGTTATTATCTTCTCTAAAGAGGCTATTATAAGTGAAGTAGAGCATAAGTCAGTAAATACAGCTGCAAGCTTTTTAGCGAAACAAATGGAGCAGTAAGGTCATATCGAATTTTAGAAGTAGCAATCTTTCCTAATTATGATATTTCTTTTTGAGAAATCAATTATTTGGAGATATATGTATATTGAATGAGGGTAGCGTTTTGCTACCTTTTTTCGTTGAACATTTTAATGTTGCACGAACTCATTATTACTCGTGAAGGTAAGGGAGCCTGTTTTTTCTTTATGATATAATACGAGGGGTGAGAATAGGAAAAGGAGTTTTCTTGAATGGAAGCGAAGAAGTATCAAGCCTTTTGGCGTGGGGCTATTATATTAACGATTGCAAGTTTTGTTACAAAAGTATTAAGCGCTTTTTACCGTATTCCATATCAAAACATAGCGGGTGATATTGGTTTTTATATTTACCAACAAATTTATCCGTTTTATGGATTTTGTTTAATTTTAGCTACTTATGGGTTCCCTATTATAATTTCAAAAATGGTCGCAGAAAGACTAGAGCAAGGAAAACAAAAGGAAGCAGAAGAAATAATCTGTGTATCTTTTTGGTTTTTATTAGGAATTGGTTTCATAGGCTTTTTCACATTATTTTTTGGTGCCGAAACAATTGCAATAGCTATGGGCGATATACACTTAGATAAGCTATTACGTGTTATTTCGTTTTCGTTCATATTGATGCCGTTTTTATCTGTAGCAAGAGGGTATTTTCAAGGGTTCAATAATATGATGCCAACGGCTGTTTCGCAAGTAATGGAACAAACGATTCGGGTTTCTATTATTGTATTTTTATCCCTATTCCTAATTGCTCACGGATTCGATTTATATACAGTTGGCGCAGGTGCTATGTTAGGTTCAATTGCAGGTGGACTTATTGGGATTATCGTACTTTTACTTTATATGCGTCATGATTTTCGTTCTATATTCTTCAAAAGTTTGAAGAGAATTAGGGGGAAAGGGAGGATAATTAAAATCCTTTTTTGGCAGGGATTGGCGATTTGTGTTAGTAACTTAGTACTTATTTTTATACAAATGGCTGATTCTGTTTCCTTCTATACTTTACTTATTGAGGCAGGAGAACAAGTTGAAAGCGCAAAGGTATTAAAAGGTGTTTATGATAGAAGTATCCCGCTTATGCAATTAGGCACTGTCGTGACAACTTCTTTCTCGTTGTCACTTATTCCGATTATTACAGCAGCGAAAGAAAGAGGAGATCTTTCCTTTATTAAAGAAAAGGTAAGGTTAGCAATGAAAATAACATTTGTTATTGGATTTGCAGCGGCCATTGGATTAACTTGTATTATTCAACCTACGAATATTATGTTGTTTGAAAATAGTGATGGATCAGATGTTTTAGCCGTTTTATCTTTATCTATTTTATTTAGTTCATTATCAATTACAACCGCTGCTATCTTACAGGGGTTGGGAGAAACAGTAAAACCAGCAATGTTTGTTGTGTTTGGAGGTTGTTTAAAGTTAGCGTTAAATTATATACTAATGCCGTATTTTGGTGTGAAGGGAGCTGCAATTGCAACCTTAGTTGCGCTAATTGTAATTTCCGTGCTAAATAGTGTGTTACTTATGCGAGTTGTATCAGAATCGCTTATCGATAAACGGAATATGTTAGGTGTAGTTATTAGTGGTGTCGGTATGGGATTTGTATTAGTAATGTTTATACGTGTGTTGCAAATGTCTGGATTAGTAATTGATACGGGGCATAGAGAAATCGCGACACTTGAAGCATTGTTAGGTGTAGCTATCGGTGGGTTAACATATTTGTTTTTAATTTTAAAATTACGTGTATTTACAAAAGAAGAACTAGGAACTGTTATGAAACAAGAGAAAAAAGAAGGTTCATTGAAGAAGAGTGGATAGAGGTGGCAGGTTGTGAGTGGAATCATTACTATTTTAGGATTAGGTGCTGGTGAGTTAGACCAGTTAACAATGGGTGTGTATCGAAAAATAAAAGAAGCGGATCATATGTTTGTAAGAACGAAGGAACATCCCGTTATAGAAGAGTTAGAGAAAGAAGGTATACAGTATACGGCTTTTGACAATGTATATGAAGCGCATGATACATTTGAAATTGTATATGAAACAATTGCGAATACATTGCTAGAACAAGCTGAAGGTGCAGAAATCATCTACGCTGTTCCAGGGCATCCGCTTGTAGCAGAAAGAACAGTTCAGCTACTGTTGGAAAAAGGTGAAGTAGCAGATGTTGAAGTGCGAATTGAAGGTGGACAAAGTTTCCTTGATCCGATGTTCGCAAGTTTAAAAATTGATCCGATTGAGGGATTCCAATTAATTGATGCTACATCATTTGAAAGAGGGCAATTAGAATTACGTCAACATTTAATCTTTTGCCAAGTATATGATGCGTTCGTTGCTTCAGATGTGAAGTTAACATTAATGGAAATGTTGCCAGATGATTATGAAGTGTATATCGTAACAGCTGCAGGAACTTCATTTGAACAAGTCAAAAAGGTACCGTTGTACATGTTAGATCATGAAACAGAATTGAATAATTTAACGAGTGTATATGTACCGCCAGTTCAGGAACGTGCGTCCTTGTATCAACAGTTTGATGTACTTAGAGAAATTATTGCAGACCTTCGTGGACCAGATGGTTGTCCGTGGGATAAAAAACAAACACATCAATCTTTAAAGAAGTATTTAATTGAGGAAGCTTATGAAGTGTTGGAAGCAATTGATGAAGAGGACGATGATCACTTAGTAGAAGAACTAGGCGATATATTATTACAAGTTATGCTTCATGCTCAAATCGGGGAGGATGAAGGCTGGTTCTCTATAGATGATATTATTCGAACTCTATCTGAGAAAATGGTTCGTCGCCATCCACATGTATTCGGGAATAAGGATGTAAATAATGCCGAAGAAGTGATTGCTAATTGGGAAGAAATTAAAAAACAAGAGAAAGGATTCGTGAAAGAATCTGTTTTAAATGGAATTCCAAAAAGTTTACCACAGCTACTACGCGCTTATGAAATTCAGAAGAAAGCTGGCAAGGTTGGATTCGATTGGGCTGATGTGCAGCCAATGATAGAGAAAGCCGTAGAAGAATGGCAAGAGTTCCAACGAGAAGTTACAAACATGGATGAGGAAAAGATGTTAGGCGAATTTGGTGATTTACTATTTGCGTTTGTTAATATAGCTCGTCATTATAAAATAGACCCAGAAGAGGCTGTACGCTCGACTAATGAGAAATTTACTGGTCGTTTTTTATACATGGAGGCAAAAGTAGCTGAAATGAATAAAGAGATGCAAGATTTATCATTAGAACAGTTAGATGTTTTATGGGAAGAGGCAAAAAAAACAGAGCGTTAATAGGGGGATTTGATATGCGTCTAGATAAGTTTTTGAAAGTGTCACGTTTAATTAAAAGAAGAACATTAGCGAAAGAAGTAGCTGACCAAGGAAGAATAGCGATTAATGGTCAAGTGGCAAAAGCGAGTTCAGATGTGAAAGTGGCTGATGAATTAACAATTCGTTTTGGTCAAAAAATAGTAACTGTAAAAATAAATGAATTGAAAGAAACGACTAAAAAAGAAGATGCAGCAAATATGTATAGTTTAGTTCGTGAAGAAAAAGTAAAAGCGGAAGAAGGCTTGTTCTAAAATGGGTTATCCCTTCATACATTACTATTAGCTAGTATAAATCTATGGGGGGATTTACGTGAATAATGGTTACTCACCTATGTCTTCTAATCAACAAAATGTTTCTGTAGAGCATGATATTATTATGCGTGGCAGGCGTGTAATCGATATTACGGGTGTAAAGCAGGTAGAGAGTTTTGATAGCGAAGAGTTTTTACTCGAGACCGTAATGGGCTTTTTAACAATTCGTGGTCAAAATTTACAAATGAAAAATTTAGATGTAGAAAAAGGTATTGTATCGATTAAAGGGAAAGTTCATGAGATGCTGTATATTGATGAGAATCAAGGGGAGAAAACTAAAGGCTTCTTTAGTAAGTTGTTTAAATGAGCCTAACAATTCAGTTGTATACAATGCTTTCAATGATTGGGATGGGTGCTTGGATTGGAGCGTCGTTAGATACATATCAACGGTTTTTAAAGCGTCCAGAACGTAAACGTTGGCTTGTATTTATACATGATATACTATTTTGGATTGTCCAAGCATTATTCGTTTTTTATGTATTACTGCTTGTGAATGAAGCTGAACTACGTATATATGTGTTTTTGGCATTATTATGTGGTTTTGCGGCATATCAAAGCTTGTTGAAAGCATTATACATGAAGCTGTTAAATTTTCTCATCTATATTTTTATGCAAACAACACATTTTTTTGTTCAAATTATAAAGCTACTCATGATAAAACCTGTTATTATTATAGCGCAGCTATTTATTGCATTTATATTATTCTTATTTCGTATACTGCTTTCAATTGGACATGTGTTATGGAGAATGGTGATTTGGATATTACTTTTCATATGGAAAGTTTTTTTCTGGCCTGTTCGATTTATTGCTTCGCTCATATGGAAACTCCTCCCTAATCGTGTTAAACTTTTTATAACGAAGTATGTAGGGTTCCTGCAATATATAGCAAAATTGAAGGGACATATCTCCCGATTATGGGAGCGTATAAAAAAGAAGTTAGGGGGACCTCGGAAATGAGGGAACTGAGACAAAGAACAATCGAAAAACAGAGTCCAAATCCTGTTAAAGAGCATATAATACAAACGGATGAGAACAGGAAGCGACTTTATCGCCGTTTAGCGGTTTTTCTTGTCTTTGCTTTTACAATTATTGCGAGTATTAGTGTAACGTTTTATCAACAAAACAGTTCCATTAAAGCAAAAGAAGCAAAAGTTAAGGACATGAAAAAAGAACTGGATTCATTAACGAATAAAGAAAAAAGTCTAAAAGACGAAGTTCAAAAGTTAAATGATGAAGAGTACGTATTAAAGATTGCTAGAAGGGATTATTTCTTCTCTGGAAAAGGGGAGATAATTTTTCCTGTTTCTAAGTAGAGTATGTCTTATTGACACTATATTTTAGGATTATATATAATAAAGTAAAATTTGACTTTTTAACCACTAAGGAGGAGCATTTTTTTTATGTCAATCGAGGTAGGCAGCAAGTTACAGGGTAAAGTAACAGGTATTACAAATTTTGGGGCTTTTGTTGAGCTGCCAGAAGGATTAACGGGTCTTGTTCATATTAGTGAAGTTGCTGATAACTATGTAAAAGATATTAACGATCACTTAAAAGTGGGCGACCAAGTAGAAGTAAAAGTTATTAATGTTGAAAAAGATGGCAAGATTGGTCTATCTATTAAGAAAGCGAAAGAGCGTGAGAAGACAGAAGGAGACCGTCCGCGTGGTGAATACCAACAACGTGGTGGCGATCAACAACGTTCTGGACGTCCACAACGTAATAATCGTTCTTTCAACAGAGATAACCGCGGTGGCGGTAATGACCGAGCTCCAAAAGAAACATTTGAGCAAAAAATGGCACGATTCTTAAAGGATAGTGAAGATCGTTTAACTTCTTTAAAGCGTAACACAGAGTCTAAACGTGGTGGCCGTGGCGCACGTCGCGGATAATAAGGCCGTTTAATTTTTAACATATAGAGAGGTACCCAGAGTAATGACTCGGGGTGCTTTTTTATATGTTAAAATATATTTTTAAAAAAGTTTTCAAGATGTGTTGACTTTAAATTGTATCTGATGTAAGATACTAATTGTCCGTTAAATAAGACGACATGGCGGTGTAGCTCAGCTGGCTAGAGCGTACGGTTCATACCCGTGAGGTCGGGGGTTCGATCCCCTCCGCCGCTATATTTAATTTAACGGCCCGTTGGTCAAGTGGTTAAGACACCGCCCTTTCACGGCGGTAACACGGGTTCGAATCCCGTACGGGTCATCTAAAAAGATCATGCAACTTAGCATGATCTTTTTTTGTTAAATAAAAATTAAAACATACAATACTTCTACAAAAATACCCTATATTTTCTGAATGTTCAATTAAAATAGCGGAAATAACTTACATACCATGTATATATGTAGAGTTATTTCGAATAAAAAGTCGAACGATTATAAAAGTGAAAACTGTTGTTTTGACAAAAATCCCAATAATTATCTTTTATAATGACAGTAATTAAACTATGCAGGTGGTGTTAAAAATATGCCTAAAGCAGGAAGGAATACTATGAATACAAGTGCATTGGCGATGAATGAAAGTCAGCTTGGAGCAATAAAGTGGACGAGTAAGTTGCGAATGAAGTTTGAGCAAGTTTTCTTTAGATGGGGATTTATTATTGTTGTTATAGGTTTTCTTTTGGGACGAGCATATATATTAACAAACATTTTACCGTTTGCACTGCCGTTTTTTGCTGCTGTTTATGTTATGAAGCGGGATAAAATGCCGCTCGCGTTCTTGGCTCTAATGGGGGGAGCACTTTCAGTTTCGATAGATAATTTATTTTTTACTTTTGCATCTATTTTTACTTTCTTCATTTATAATATCTTCTTTAGTCGATTTACACGTAAAACTGTTGGACTTGTTCCATTCCAAGTATTTATCTCCGCATTAACCGCACATTTAGTTGTTGTATATTTTGCACAGCAAACTGTCACCATGTATGATTTGCTCGTTAGTACGATTGAGGCAGGACTTAGCTTCGTATTAACGATGATATTTTTACAAAGTGTTCCGCTATTAGTAGAAAGGAAAGGGAAACAGCAAGCATTAGAGACAGAAGAAATTGTTTGTTTGATTATATTACTAGCATCTGTTTTAACAGGTACAACAGATTGGTTTGTATATGATGCTTCTATCCAACATATTTTTACTAGGTATTTGGTGCTAGTGTTTGCATTTATTGCAGGTGCTGCTACAGGATCTACAGTAGGAGTCGTTACTGGATTAATATTAAGTTTAGCAAATGTGTCCAGTTTGTCTCAGCTCAGTTTGCTTGCCTTTTCTGGATTGCTTGGTGGGTTGTTAAAAGAAGGGAAACGTCTAGGCGTTAGTTTAGGTTTATTAATTGGGACAAGTTTGATTACGCTATATGTAGACAAGCAAACAAATATTGTAACAACTTTAATCGAATCTGGTGTGGCGATTGTGTTCTTCTTATTAACACCGAAACTTGTTATGGATCGTATTGCTAAATTTATGCCAGGTACACAGGAACATTCGCAAGATCAACAGCAATATTTAAGAAGAATGCGTGATGTTACAGCGACTAAAATCAATCAATTTGCAAATGTGTTTGCTGCTTTATCTAATAGTTTTTCTGTATATGGGTACGTGGAAGAGGAAGATAAAGAGACAGAAGCAGATTTGTTCTTAAGTACAATTACTGCAAAAACATGTCAAACGTGTTTTAAAAAGGACCAATGCTGGGTGGTTAATTTCGACAAAACGTACGACTATATGAAACAAATAATGAGTGAAACAGAAGAAGGGACATTGCAACATAATCGGAAGTTAGTTCGTGAATGGGACAAGCATTGTGTAAGAGGAAAAAAAGTGACGGATTTAGTAGCAGGTGAATTAGATCACTTCTATGAGGGACAGAAATTACGAAAACAAATGAAGGAAAATCGTAGAATAGTAGCCGAACAATTATTAGGTGTATCAAAAGTTATGGAGGATTTTGCTAAGGAAATACAAAAAGAGCGAGAAAATCATCAAGTACAGGAAGAACAGATTTTGCAAGCGTTTCGTGATTTTGGTGTCGAAGTAGAGCATGTTGATATTTATTGTTTAGATAGAGGAAGCATTGATATTGAAATGTTGATTCCAGCTGCGTCTAATGAGCATGGTGAATGCGAGAAGTTGGTTGCACCAATGCTTTCAGACATTCTAAAAGAAAATATTATTGTTAAACATGAAGAGAAATCTTCTTATCCGAATGGTCACAGTTTAATATCATTTGGTTCAGCGAAGACATATTCTCTTGATACGGGCTTGGCCACGGCGGCAAAAGGTGGAGGATTTGTTTCGGGGGATTCTTATGCAATGATGGATTTAAGTGTTGGTAAATATGCACTTGCGATTAGTGACGGTATGGGAAATGGGCAAAGAGCTCATATAGAGAGTAAGGAAACAGTGAAATTATTACAAAAGATACTTCAATCAGGTATTGATGAGGAAATAGCAATTAAGTCGATCAATTCAATTCTTTCTTTAAGAACAACGGAAGAGATGTTTACGACGCTGGACTTAGCGATGGTAGATTTACGTGATGCAAGTGCTAAGTTTTTAAAGATTGGATCAACACCAAGTTTTGTAAAACGCGGGAATAATATTTTGAAAATTGAGGCAAGTAATTTACCGATGGGAATCATTGAAGATGTGGAAGTTGATGTAGTGGGTGAGCAATTAAAAACGGGAGATATTCTTATTATGATGAGTGATGGAATTTTTGAGGGAGCGCAACATGTGGAGAATCATGAATTATGGATGAAACGAAAAATTAAAGAATTACAAACCGAAGACCCACAAGAAATAGCAGATATTATTATGGAGGAAGTGATTCGCTCTGGTGATGGTTATATAAATGACGATATGACCATTGTTGTAGCGAAAGTAAAGAAAAATATGCCAAAGTGGGCTACGATTCCGATTGTAGGAATGCAGGCACAATAAAGTTTTAATTTAATCAGTGGCTATTCATCCGCCACTGATTAATATGGTCTATTTCCGACAAAAAAACCTAGGTGGATGCCTAGGTTTTTTTGCCTTAAAAGGTAATAATATTATTTTTGTGAATATGCACGAAAGATGTAAGATAAAAATGTAATTTTTGTATATCTTTTTTTTGCACAATGTTTGTAAAAGTTGTACCATTATAGACAAGGTAACTAACGTTGCTGTTCTTGTTTAATGAAAGGTGATTGCGAAGTTGAAAGATACATTTGTTGAAAAGGTAGATGACTTTGTAAAGCAGCATGATGTATTAAAGGAACGTTCAACAATTGTTGCAGGAGTTTCTGGTGGTCCTGACTCTTTAGCTCTTTTATATTATTTGCTAGAAAAAAGAGCGGAAAAACAGTTGAAAATTGTAGTGGCACATGTAGATCATATGTTTAGAGGCGATGAATCTCATGAGGATCTACAGTTTGTGCAGGATCTTTGTAAAAGGCTGGGAGTTATTTGTGAAACGATAAGGATTAATGTATCGCAATATCAACAGCAATACGGGATGAATGCACAGGTTGCTGCTAGGGAATGCAGATATGCATTTTTGGAAAGAATAATGAAGAAATATGATGCGAGATATGTAGCTCTTGGACATCATGGAGATGATCAAGTAGAGACGATTTTAATGCGTCTTGTACGAGGGAGTACTCCGAAAGGATATGCAGGAATTGCAGTGAAGCGTCCTTTTCATAATGGGTATTTAATTAGGCCGTTACTTGGAGTGACGAAGGAAGAAATTGTTGATTACTGTAATAAGCTAAATGTAATTCCGCGTATCGATCCGAGTAATAAAAAGGAAGTATATACAAGGAATCGATTGCGTAAATATGTCCTTCCTCATTTGAAAGAAGAAAATCCGCAGGTGCATGAGAAATTTCAAAAATTTAGCGTGCAAATGCAAGAGGATGAGGCTTATTTGCAGGAATTAGCTTTTGAGAAAATGAATAAAGTAATTACAAAAAAAAGTGATAAACAAATTAGCTTATCAATTCCTGCCTTTGAATCCATGTCTATGCCTTTACAAAGGAGAGGGATTCAACTAATATTAAACTATCTTTATGAATATAAGATTCCGTCTTCTCTTTCTTCTATACATATTGACAAAGTGATTGAGTTTTTTAAGCGGACACAACCTTCAGGTTCACTTGATTTCCCAGGTGATTTGAAAATTGTTCGTACATACGAGGAGTGTAGCTTTAGATTTAAACAAGAAATTGTTTCTCCTTTGGCGCAAGATTTATCAGTACCCGGGACCATTATATTGTCGAACGGAGATAAGCTTGTAACAGAGGTGAGCGAAGATATACCAAGTAACATGAATGAAACAGTATTTGTTGCTAAGTATAATGATATATCCTATCCACTTCGTATTCGTTCTAGAAAAAATGGAGATCGCATGTCAATACAAGGTATGGATGGCACAAAAAAGATAAAAGCTATTTTTATCGAAGCGAAAGTACCAAAAGAAAAAAGGGAAGAATGGCCGGTCGTTTGTGATGCAAGTGGGAACATTATTTGGGTACCCTTGTTGAAGCGATCTGCATTTGCTATTTCGAAAGAAGTAGCAAAGAAGGATAAATATATGATTATTCACTACAAAAGCAAGGAGTCTTCCGGGAGGATAATGAAATGATGAATCAAGATATCGAAAAAGTATTAATTTCTGAAGAACAAATACAAGAAAAGGTGCGCGAACTAGGTGCAATTATTGCAGAGGATTATAAAAACACAGTACCTCTTGCAATTGGTGTATTAAAGGGCGCAATGCCATTCATGGCAGATTTATTAAAGAGAACAGATACATATCTTGAAATGGATTTTATGGCTGTATCTAGCTACGGTCACTCTACAGTTTCAACAGGCGAAGTGAAAATTTTAAAAGATCTTGATACTTCTGTAGAAGGTCGCGATATTTTAATCGTTGAAGATATTATTGATAGCGGTCTTACGCTAAGCTACTTAGTGGACCTATTCAAGTATCGTAAAGCGAAGTCTGTAAAAATTGTTACGTTATTAGATAAGCCTACAGGCCGTAAGGTTGATCTGAAAGCGAATTATGTTGGATTTACTGTTCCACATGAATTTGTTGTAGGATATGGATTAGATTATAAAGAGCAGTACCGTAATCTTCCTTATGTAGGTGTATTAAAACCAAGTGTTTACTCAAATTAATTAAATACAGGCGTTACAATTGTATAGGAAAGTTTTTCTATGTTACGATTTACTATAGTGTTTATGCCGTGAGAGGAGGTTAGGAATGAATCGTATCTTCCGTAATACCATCTTTTATTTACTGATATTCTTAGTAGTAATTGGAATCGTGAGCTATTTTAATGGTTCGACACAAAAAACGACATCAGTTAGCTACGATAAATTCATTACTAAACTAGAAAAGGGTGAAGTGCGTAATGTGCAACTTCAACCGAAAAATGGTGTATTTGAAGTAAAAGGACAATTTAATAACTCTAGCCAGGGAGAACAATTTGTTACTTATGCACCAAATACTGAGGAATTACAAAAGAAAATTAATGATAAAGCGCAAGGTGCTGAAGTTAAGTATCAACCAGCAGAAGAAACAAGTGCTTGGGTAACATTCTTTACTTCAATCATTCCGTTTGTCATTATCTTCATTTTATTCTTCTTCTTATTAAACCAAGCGCAGGGCGGCGGTAGCCGTGTTATGAACTTCGGGAAAAGTAAGGCGAAGCTATACAATGATGAAAAGAAAAAAATTCGTTTCAGAGATGTTGCTGGAGCGGATGAAGAGAAACAAGAACTTGTTGAGGTAGTTGAATTCTTGAAAGACCCTCGTAAGTTCGCTGAAGTTGGTGCCCGTATTCCAAAGGGTGTTCTGTTAGTGGGACCTCCAGGTACAGGTAAAACTTTATTAGCACGTGCTGTTGCAGGTGAAGCAGGCGTTCCGTTCTTCTCTATTAGTGGTTCTGACTTCGTAGAGATGTTTGTCGGTGTTGGTGCATCCCGTGTACGTGACTTATTTGAAAATGCAAAGAAAAATGCTCCTTGTATCATTTTCATTGATGAAATTGATGCGGTAGGACGTCAACGTGGCGCGGGTCTTGGCGGTGGTCATGATGAGCGTGAACAAACGTTGAACCAATTGCTTGTTGAAATGGATGGATTCGGTGCAAACGAAGGTATTATTATCATCGCTGCGACAAACCGTCCTGATATTCTTGATCCAGCATTATTACGTCCAGGTCGTTTTGACCGTCAAATTACAGTAGATCGTCCAGATGTAAATGGTCGTGAAGCTGTACTGAAAGTACATGCTCGTAATAAACCGCTTGATGAGAATGTCAATTTAAGAGCAATTGCAACTCGTACACCAGGATTCTCTGGTGCCGATCTTGAAAACTTATTAAACGAAGCTGCATTAGTAGCTGCGCGTCAAGATAAGAAGAAAATTGATATGAGTGACATCGATGAAGCAACGGATCGTGTTATTGCAGGTCCAGCTAAGAAAAGTCGTGTTATCTCTGAAAAAGAACGTAATATCGTTGCATTCCATGAAGCTGGCCATACTGTAATTGGTGTTGTCCTTGATGAAGCAGATATCGTTCATAAAGTAACAATTGTCCCTCGTGGCCAAGCTGGTGGATATGCGGTAATGCTTCCGAAGGAAGATCGTTACTTCATGACAAAACCAGAGTTACTTGATAAAATCACTGGTTTACTTGGTGGTCGAGTAGCTGAGGAGATTGTATTTGGTGAAGTAAGTACAGGTGCTCACAACGACTTCCAACGTGCGACTGGTATTGCGAGACGTATGGTTACAGAATTTGGTATGAGTGATAAGCTTGGACCAATGCAATTCGGTAGCTCGCAAGGTGGTCAAGTGTTCTTAGGAAGAGACTTCCATTCAGAGCAAAATTACAGTGATGCAATTGCACATGAAATCGATGTGGAAATGCAAACTATTATGAAAGACTGTTATGCTCGTGCGAAACAAATTCTTACTGAAAAACGTGATAAGCTAGATATTATTGCGAAAACGTTACTTGAAGTAGAAACGTTAGATGCAGAGCAAATCAATCATTTATATGATTACGGCAGATTACCAGAGCGCCCAACATCTTCAGATGATGTGAAAGTAAACATCAACATGAAGAAGGACGATGAAGATAAAGAAGATAAGTAAGAGATGAAGGGGTGACGATAGTCACTCCTTTTTTATTTGTAGAATAAATTTAATGGTAAAAGAATTTAAATAAAACTATTATTAAAAATTGAAATAGAGAGTAATCTTTTTGTACAATGATGAGTATAGAAAAACTGATTATATAAGTATGTGTGATATGATGTTTTTATAAGTTGTATACATACTGCACAGATATAGATTAAATAAGATAAGTGGTGAGAATATGATTTTTGTATTGGATGTAGGGAACACAAATGCGGTATTAGGTGTGTTTGAAGAGGGGAAACTTCGTCAGCATTGGCGCATGGAAACAGATCGTCATAAGACAGAAGATGAGTATGGGATGCTTGTAAAGCAGTTGCTTGAGCATGAGGGTCTTTCGTTTGAAGATGTGAAAGGCATTATTGTGTCTTCAGTCGTACCGCCAATTATGTTCGCTTTAGAGCGTATGTGTGAAAAATATTTTAAAATTAAACCGCTTGTAGTAGGGCCTGGAATAAAAACAGGGCTAAATATTAAATATGAAAATCCACGTGAAGTAGGCGCAGACCGAATTGTAAATGCAGTAGCAGGAATCCACTTATATGGAAGTCCGCTTATTATTGTCGATTTTGGTACGGCTACTACATATTGTTATATTAATGAAGAGAAGCATTACATGGGCGGCGTTATTACACCGGGAATTATGATTTCAGCGGAGGCCTTATATAGTAGAGCGGCAAAACTTCCTCGTATTGAAATTACAAAACCAAGTAGTGTTGTTGGAAAGAATACAGTAAGTGCGATGCAATCTGGTATCCTTTATGGGTATGTTGGACAAGTGGAAGGTATTGTTAAGCGTATGAAAGAGGAAGCTAAACAAGAACCGAAAGTTATTGCAACAGGTGGATTGGCGAAATTAATTTCAGAGGAATCGAATGTGATTGATGTTGTAGATCCATTTTTAACGTTAAAAGGTTTATATATGTTATATGAACGTAATGCAAATTTGCAGCATGAGAAAGGTGAATAAACAAGTATGAAAGATTATTTAGTAAAAGCGTTAGCATTTGATGGAGAAGTACGTGCGTATAGTGTGCGTACAACAAACACGGTAAGTGAGGCGCAAAAACGTCATGATACATGGAGAACGGCTTCAGCAGCACTTGGTCGCTCGTTAACTGCCGGAACAATAATGGGAGCGATGTTAAAAGGTGACCAAAAGTTAACAATTAAGGTAGAAGGTAACGGTCCGATTGGCCCGATCTTAGTAGATGCTCATGCAAATGGGGATGTACGTGGTTATGTAACAAATCCACATGTTGACTTTGAGGGGACAGAACAAGGGAAATTACGTGTATATCAAGCGGTAGGTACAGAAGGGTTTGTAACAGTAATTAAAGATATTGGTATGCGCGAACCATTTATCGGTCAATCTCCAATTGTTTCAGGAGAATTAGGGGAAGACTTCACGTATTATTTCGCAGTTTCTGAGCAGACACCTTCTTCTGTAGGTGTTGGTGTTCTTGTAAATGGAGATGACAGCATATTAGCAGCAGGTGGATTTATTCTTCAAATTATGCCAGGTGCACAGGAGGAAACAATCTCATTCATTGAAGATCGTTTGCAAAAAATCCCTCCTGTATCAACATTGATTGAACAGGGACTTTCTCCAGAAGAGGTACTATATGCAGTCCTTGGGGAAGATAAAGTAAAAGTATTAGAAACGATGGATGTTCAATTTAATTGTACGTGCTCACGCGAACGTATTGAGAGCGTATTAATTAGTTTAGGTAAAACAGAGTTAGAGCAAATTCGTGAAGAAGAAGAAGAGACAGAAGTTCATTGCCATTTCTGTAATGAACGACATAAGTTCTCTAAAGAAGATATTACAAATTTAATTGAGAATTTATAATAAGGGGATTAAGGAAAACGATTCTCTAAACAGATTGACAAACAGGGAATTTTCTGACAAAATCTAAATATAGATAAAACCAATAAAAATACTCGGTGTTAGGAGTGACAGGAATGCGAGTGGCACAATCAGTTTCAGAATTAATCGGGAAAACGCCGATCGTTAAGTTGAACCGCATCGTAGAATCAGACAGCGCAGATATATACTTAAAGTTAGAATTTATGAATCCGGGAAGCAGTGTTAAAGATCGTATTGCATTAGCTATGATTGAAGATGCTGAAAAGAAAGGATTATTAAAAGAAGGCGATACAATCATTGAGCCAACAAGTGGTAACACAGGAATTGGTTTAGCGATGGTAGCGGCTGCTAAAGGATATAAGGCAATTTTAGTAATGCCAGAAACAATGAGTGTTGAGCGTCGTAACTTATTACGTGCTTACGGTGCTGAATTAGTATTGACTCCAGGGCCTGAAGGAATGGGCGGAGCGATTCGTCAAGCTACTGAATTAGCAAAAGAGCATGGCTACTTTATACCGCAACAGTTCAAAAACCAATCGAATCCGGAAATTCATCGTTTAACAACGGGTCCAGAAATTGTTGAACAAATGGGTGATCAACTAGATGCATTTATTGCGGGTATTGGTACAGGTGGAACAATTACCGGTGCTGGTGAAGTGTTGAAGGAAGCGTATAAAGATATTAAAATTTATGCAGTAGAACCTGCAGATTCACCAGTGTTATCTGGTGGAAAGCCAGGTCCACATAAAATCCAAGGAATTGGGGCGGGATTTGTTCCAGAGACATTGGATGTAGAAGTATATGATGAAATCATTCAAGTAAAAACAGAACAAGCGTTTGAATATGCGAGAAGAGTGGCTAAAGAGGAAGGTATTTTAGTTGGTATCTCTTCAGGAGCAGTTGTTTATGCAGCAACAGAAGTTGCGAAAAAATTAGGTAAGGGGAAAAAGGTACTTGTTATTATCCCAAGTAACGGTGAACGTTATTTAAGTACACCACTTTACCAATTTGAATCATAATTGAATGCAAGTGAAAAAGCATCCTTGAAAAAAGGATGCTTTTTCTTTTTGGATTGGAAATAGGAAAAGAGTGAATGACTAGAAAACTTCATGTAAAATAAGAGGTAGTATAATTAATTTATTTTCACTAGCCTTCGAGTATAATCATTCTCTATATAAAGAACGTATGTAGTTTGAGGTGGTTAATCTAAGAGGGTGGGATAAAAGAAGACGGGGTGTTGATATGCAACGAAGAAAATCTTTAGCGCTTTCTATTCCATATCAGTTAGATTTTTTTAAGCAATATAAATTTCTTTCTCAGAATAAGCCACAACATATTTTATTAGAAAGTGGGCGTGGCGGCCGTTATAACATTGTGGGACTGGACCCGGTGGCGATAATCCGAGGGAAGGATGAAACGTTACATATAAGTGAAAGTGGTAAGGAAACAATAAAGCGAGGGAATCCATTAGATTTAATGCAAGAATATATGGAGAAATGGAAAACAGACCATAATCCAGAGTATCCGCCTTTTCAAGGTGGAGCAATTGGCTACTTTAGCTATGATTGTATCCGTTATATTGAAAAGCTCCCTTCTCTTGCGAAGGATGATATTAATATACCTGACATATTCTTTTTATTATTTGACGATGTGTTTGTGTATGATCAAAAGGAACAGGTATTATGGATTATTACACATTATGTAGATAAGCCTGAAGAGGCGGAAGAACGATTAAATGAATGGAGGAATCTTTGGGTGAAGGAAGTGCCTGAAGTGACTATGCCGTTTGAACGTCCTGAAAAGAAAAATGAAGCAGTTGCTTTTACAGAAGAAAGCTTTATGAAGGCTGTTGAACATATTCAAGAATATATTGGGGCGGGTGATGTGTTTCAAGTAAACTTGTCTACAAGGCAAGAAAGAACTTTGCAAACACATCCGCTAGAAATATATACAAGTCTTCGTAAAATTAATCCATCTCCATATATGGGGTACTTGGAACTTGGAGATTTTCAAATTGTTAGTGGTTCGCCTGAATTGCTAATTAAAAAACAAGGACAAGAAGTAAGTACAAGACCAATTGCTGGTACAAGGTCTCGCGGGGCGAATGAGCGAGAGGATGAAGAGTTAGCAAGGGAATTAATTGAGAACGAAAAGGAAAGAGCAGAGCATGTAATGCTTGTAGATTTAGAACGAAATGATTTAGGGCGCGTTTGTAAATATGGCACTGTAGAAGTGGATGAATTTATGGTAATTGAAAAATACTCACATGTTATGCATATTGTTTCTAATGTACGTGGTGAGGTAGAAGAAGATAAAGATGCTTTCGACTTAGTGAAGGCGGTATTCCCTGGTGGAACAATTACGGGTGCTCCGAAAATACGTACGATGGAGATTATTGAAGAATTAGAGCCTGTTCGCCGAGGGATTTATACGGGTTCAATTGGTTGGATTGGTTATTCTGGAGATACGGAATTGAACATTGTCATTAGAACGCTTCTTGCCAAAGATGGACGAGCACATGTGCAAGCAGGAGCGGGAATTGTAATTGATTCAAATCCGGAAAATGAATATAAAGAGTCGTTAAAAAAGGCAATTGCTTTATGGCGTGCAAAAGAAAGTAGCGAAGAAACGGTTAGGTGAGAGAAATGATATTAATGATTGATAATTATGATTCTTTTACATTTAATTTAGTACAGTTTCTTGGAGAACTTGGACAAGAGCTTGTTATTAAGCGTAATGATGAAATGACTATTTCAGATATTGAGAATATGAAACCAGATTTTTTAATGATTTCACCAGGTCCATGTAGTCCGAATGAAGCGGGAATTAGTATGGAAGCTATTAAATACTTCGCAGGAAAGATTCCGATTTTTGGAGTTTGTCTTGGGCATCAATCCATTGCGCAAGTGTTTGGTGGAGAAGTTGTTCGAGCAGAGCGATTAATGCATGGGAAAACGTCGCCAATGCATCATGATGGAAAGACGATTTTTTCGGACATTCCGAATCCATTTACTGCAACGCGTTATCATTCCCTTATTGTTAAGAAAGAGACGTTACCAGATTGCTTAGAGGTAACATCTTGGACAGAGGAAGGGGAAATTATGGCGCTTCGTCATAAAACATTACCGATTGAAGGTGTACAGTTCCATCCGGAATCTATTATGACTTCTCATGGGAAAGAGTTATTACAGAATTTCATTCGTAAATATAGTCCAAGTGTGACATCATGTTAATTTACGTAAATGGTGAGTATGTAGAAGCGAATGAAGCGAAAATTTCTCCTTATGACCATGGCTATTTATATGGTCTTGGAGTTTTTGAGACGTTTCGTATTTATAATGGTCATCCTTTCTTGTTGGATGATCATTATGCTCGTTTAACAGATGCGCTGGATACGCTGCAAATCAAATGGACAATGACAAAAGATGATGTAATGTTTATTTTGAAAAATCTACTCGTTAAGAATGAATTGGAGCATGCATATGTACGCTTTAATGTATCGGCGGGCATAGATGAAGTAGGATTGCAAACGGAAATGTATGAAGAGCCATCTGTTATTGTTTTTATAAAACCTTTAGCAGCCCCGGGGGATATAGTGGAAAAAGAAGGGGTTATTTTAAAACAAGTGCGTAATACACCAGAGGGTGCGTTTCGCTTGAAGTCCCATCATTATTTAAATAACATTTTAGGGAAACGCGAAATTGGAAATGTTGTGAATAAGGAAGGTATTTTCCTTACTGAGGTAGGTTATGTTGCAGAGGGTATTGTTTCAAATCTCTTTTTTGTGAAAGATAATGTTTTGTATACGCCTTCGCTAAAAACGGGGATTTTAAATGGTATTACTCGTGCGTTTATTATAAAGGTTGCTGAGAAACTTCGTATAGAAGTAAAGGAAGGTTTCTTTACCAAAGATGAATTACTTGCAGCAGATGAAGTCTTCGTAACAAACTCCATTCAAGAAGTTGTTCCACTTTATCGTATAGAAGGGCGAGATTTCCCGGGTAAAGAGGGGATGGTTACTAAAAGATTGATGTATCTTTATGGAATGCAGAGAGAGAAATTGTGGAGCAAAAATGAATTACGAAGAGGAGATGTGTAGCTTGAAGTGGGATTATGATTTACGCTGCGGCGAATATACATTGAATTTAAATGAAAAGACATTAATTATGGGGATTTTAAATGTAACACCAGATTCGTTTTCGGATGGTGGGAGTTACAACGAGGTAGATGCTGCGATACGTCACGCAAAAGAAATGCAAGGTGAAGGTGCTCATATTATTGATATAGGTGGTGAGTCTACTCGCCCAGGTTTTGCTAAAGTATCAGTAGAAGAAGAAATAAAACGAGTTGTTCCCATGATTCAGGCAGTGTCAAAAGAAGTAAAATTGCCTATATCTATCGATACATATAAAGCTGAAGTTGCAAAACAAGCAATTGAGGCTGGTGCTCATATTATTAATGATGTTTGGGGAGCGAAGGCGGAACCGAAAATTGCTGAAGTTGCAGCGCATTATGATGTACCTATCATCTTAATGCATAACCGCGACAATATGAATTATCGTAATTTAATGGCGGATATGATTGCTGATTTATATGACAGTATTAAAATTGCTAAAGCTGCTGGTGTGCGAGATGAGAATATTATTTTAGACCCAGGCGTTGGTTTTGCTAAAACGCCTGAACAAAACTTAGAAGCGATGCGTAATTTAGAACAGTTAAATGTACTAGGTTATCCGGTTCTTTTAGGTACTTCAAGAAAGTCCTTTATTGGACATGTGCTAGATTTACCGGTGGAGGAACGTCTTGAAGGAACTGGAGCTACCGTTTGTCTTGGTATTGAAAAGGGCTGTGAATTTGTCCGTGTTCATGATGTGAAGGAAATGGCGCGTATGGCTAAAATGATGGATGCGATGATTGGTAAGGGGGCAAAGTAATTGGATAAAATTTATATCCATGATATGGAGTTTTACGGTTATCATGGTGTATTCCCAGAGGAAAATAAATTAGGTCAAAGATTTAAAGTCGATTTAACGGTAGAATTGGATTTGAAACAGGCAGGAGAAAGTGATGACTTAGAGCATTCGGTCAATTATGGAGAGCTTTTCGAACTATGTAGAAAAGTTGTTGAGGATAGAACGTATAAGCTTGTAGAGAGTATCGCTGAAAATATTGCCACAGATATATTGAAACAATATGAGAGTATTTCACGATGTACAATTAAGGTGATTAAACCGGATCCACCGATACCGGGGCACTATCGTGCTGTAGCAGTAGAAATTACGAGAGAACGACCATGAATAATATAGCGTATATTGCATTAGGATCAAATATTGGAGAGCGTTATACGTATCTAACCGAAGCAATTCAGTTTTTAAACAAAAAACCTTATATTCGAGTTGAGGATATTTCATCGGTATATGAAACTGAACCGGTTGGTTATACTGACCAAAGTTGTTTTTTAAATTTAGTTATAAAAATTTCTACCAATTTATCACCACAAGAATTATTGAAAGTAACACAAAAAGTAGAAAATGATTTAGGAAGAAAAAGGGAAATCAGGTGGGGGCCGAGGACTATCGACCTTGACATTTTACTGTATAATCAAGAGAATATTGAAGCAGAGAATCTTATTGTTCCGCATCCACGGATGTTCGAAAGGGCTTTTGTTATCGTTCCGTTGTTAGAGATTAATCAAAATATAAAACAAAACATTTCACGTTCACAAGTAGAAGAAATGAAAAGGCGAGAGGGAGTAACGGTATGGAAGCAGAAAAATGGGGAAGACGCATTCGTGCTTTTCGAAAGCTGAAAGGCTATACACAAGAAGGTTTTGCAAAAGAATTAGGGGTATCTGTATCTGTTTTAGGTGAGGTTGAGAGAGGGAATCGGTCGCCTTCTCAAGATTTTGTAATAGAAGTTGCTAAAGCGTTAAATATCTCGATCGATGAATTAATGCCAAAGTGACTGTAAAGGAAGGAGTAGGTTGATTGTTAAAGATTGCAAATATTGAGATGAAAAATCCGGTTGTATTAGCACCGATGGCGGGAGTGTGTAACTCTGCATTCCGTTTGACAGTCAAAGAATTTGGTGCAGGTTTAGTTTGTGCTGAAATGGTAAGTGATAAGGCGATATTACTTAATAACAAAAGAACATTAGATATGTTATATATCGACGAGAGGGAAAAACCATTAAGTTTACAAATTTTTGGTGGAGAGAAAGAAACTCTTGTAGATGCTGCAAAATACGTAGATAAATATACGACAGCAGACATTATTGATATTAATATGGGGTGTCCAGTACCGAAGATCACTAAATGTGATGCGGGAGCAAAGTGGCTTTTAGACCCAAATAAAATATATGAAATGGTAGCGGCAGTTGTAGACGCTGTTGAAAAGCCAGTTACAGTTAAAATGCGTATTGGTTGGGATGAAGATCATATTTTCGCGATTGAGAATGCTAGAGCTGTAGAGCGTGCTGGTGGACAAGCGGTAGCGGTTCACGGCCGTACGAGAGTGCAAATGTATGAAGGGAAAGCGGATTGGGATATTATTAAACAAGTGAAACAAGCTGTAAATATCCCGGTTATCGGAAATGGTGATGTCGAAACGCCGCAAGATGCCAAACGTATGCTGGATGAAATCGGTGTAGATGGTGTTATGATTGGTCGCGCTGCTCTTGGGGATCCGTGGATGATTTATCGTACGGTAAAGTATTTAGAGACAGGTGAATTAATGCCGGAACCAACAGTGCGTGAGAAAATTGATGTATGTATGTTGCATTTAGATCGCCTTATTGATTTAAAGAATGAAAATGTTGCTGTAAGAGAGATGAGAAAGCATGCAGCTTGGTATTTAAAAGGTGTTCGTGGTAATGCGAGTGTGCGTAATGGTATCAATACTTGTAACACACGTGAAGACCTTGCGAATGTATTAGGTGCATTTGTAGAAGAAGTCGAAGCAAAACAACAAACAATTCACGTTGGTTAATAGTAGATAGAGAAGATTGACATTCTTCTATTCACTTCCTATAATTACGTGAAAGAAAGAAGAACTGCCAGTTAGTAACTGGCAGTTTTTCTAGTTGGATAGAAAATGCTATACTGTATATATTATAAAATTAAATAGAGCTGGAGTGATATCAATATCATGGATAACATGAACCACGAAGAATTAAATGACCAATTGCTTGTTCGTCGTGAAAAATTACATAACTTACGTGAGCAAGGAATCGATCCGTTTGGTAAACGTTTTGAACGCACAAATTCAACAACGGACTTAGTAAGTCTATATGGAGAATTCTCTAAAGAAGAATTAGAAGAGAAAGAAATCACTGTTTCTATCGCTGGTCGTATTATGACAAAACGCGGTAAAGGAAAAGCTGGATTCGCGCACATTCAAGATTTACACGGACAAGTTCAAATTTACGTTCGTAAAGATACTGTTGGAGATGAAGAGTACGAGTTATTTACGACAGCAGATTTAGGTGACTTAGTAGGTATTGAAGGTAAAGTGTTCAAAACGAACGTTGGAGAACTTTCGGTAAAAGCAACAGGGTTTACACTTTTAACGAAATCTCTTCGTCCATTACCGGATAAATACCATGGATTAAAAGATGTTGAACAACGCTACCGTCAACGTTACTTAGATTTAATTACAAGTATGGAAAGTCGTGAAACATTTGTTACTCGTAGTAAAATCATTCGTGAGATGAGAAGATATTTAGATGACAACGGTTATCTTGAAGTAGAAACGCCTATGATGCACGCGATTGCAGGTGGGGCATCTGCTCGTCCTTTCACAACGCACCATAATGCGTTAGATATGGAATTATACATGCGTATCGCAATTGAACTTCATTTAAAACGTCTTATTGTTGGTGGATTAGAAAAAGTTTATGAGATTGGCCGTGTATTCCGTAATGAGGGTGTATCAACTCGTCATAACCCTGAGTTTACGATGATTGAATTATATGAAGCGTATGCTGATTATAATGATATTATGAAACTAACAGAAAATATGGTTGCTCATATTGCGAAAAAAGTATTGGGTACAACAACAATCCAATATGGTGATTATGAAATTAATCTAGAACCAGCATGGACACGTCTTCATATGGTAGATGCAATTAAGCAACACTCTGGAGCGGATTTCTGGAATCCAATGAGTGTAGAAGAAGCGCGTGAACTTGCGAAAGAGCATAATGTAGAAATTAAGGATACAATGGAAGTTGGTCATATTATTAATGAGTTCTTCGAACAAAAGGTAGAAGATAAATTAATCCAACCAACATTTATTTATGGTCATCCGGTAGAAATTTCGCCACTTGCGAAAAAGAATGACGAAGATCCACGATTCACAGATCGTTTCGAGTTATTTATCGTTGCACGTGAACATGCAAATGCATTCACTGAGTTAAACGATCCAATCGATCAAAAAGAACGTTTTGAAGCTCAATTAAAAGAACGCGAGCAAGGTAATGACGAAGCTCACATGATGGATGATGATTATATCGAAGCTCTTGAGTACGGTATGCCTCCTACGGGCGGATTAGGAATCGGTATTGATCGTTTAGTTATGTTATTAACAAATGCACCATCTATTCGCGATGTACTATTATTCCCTGCTATGCGTCATAAGCAAGACTAAGCTTTGGAGATTTCTCCAAAGCTTTTTTATTTGAGTTACTTGGAGAGAGTGGACCTTGATAGTGTGGGAAATTATATTTATATAGAAGAAATGTACCGTTTTTATGCTTTTTTACTAAGTTGAAAATTTTATTAGAAAAACTATTGCATTTTAATAATCAAACTGGTATATTTATATTCGTTGCCACGAAAGGTAACAAACGAAACAAACGAAAAACAACTTATTGAAAAAAGTTGTTGACGAAAATATAACGAAATGTTATATTGATAAAGTCGCTTCTGAGCGACAGACAAGTTCTTTGAAAAC
>NZ_NUVD01000014.1 GCF_002564555.1 Bacillus cereus
CTTTTGTATTCGTGATGTCATAACCATTTACTTTGGATTCATATCCATCTACCGGTTGTTCTTTCACTTCATACTTGTATGCTTTTCCATTTGCATCGAACGCTACTAAATCTTTAAATTCATACTTCCAACCTGTTTCTTTGCTTACCTCTTGTGTCGCAATCACTGTACCGTCTTGTAGTAAGTCTACTTTGATGGCTTTATGCTCTTCCTCTGTGCCACCTTTCCACGTCTTCGTTCCTGCAACTGATGTCTTGCCTACTTTTGTATTTGTGATGTCATAACCATTTACTTTGGATTCGTATCCGTCTACTGCTTGTTCTTTCACTTCATACTTATATGCTTTTCCGTCTGCATTGTTTATCGCCAGATCTTTAAATTCATATTTCCAGCCTGTTGCTTTGCTTACTTCTTGCGTCGCAATCACTGTACCGTCTTGTAGTAAGTCTACTTTAATCATCGTCGGACGACCTTCCGCATTTCCGTCCTTCCATGTTTTCGTTCCTTCTACTTTAGTTGTTTGTACCACTTTTGTATTTGTAATGTCATAACCATTTACTTCTGTTGTGTATCCATCTATCGGTTGTTCTTTTACTTCATACTTATACGCTACTCCATTTGCATCATAAGCTGCTAGGTTGTCAAATTTGTATTTCCAACCATCTGCCGCTGTTACTTCTTTCGTGTCTACTACTTTCTCATTTTGTAGTAATTCTACTTTGATTGAACTTGGACGATCTTTCTCGTTATCGCCTTTCCACATCTTCGTTCCTGAAACAGATGTAGTTTTCACCTTATTTGGAATATCCAGTTCGACTCCATTTTCATCATTTGATTTTATTTCAAACTCTACTTTTTTCTGAGGATCGAAATCAATATAGTCTGGAGCTGAAACCTCTTGTACATAATATTTACCTGGTGATAATTGAGGAGTTTCAACTATCCCTTTTTCATTTGTTTTATATTCGCCCCCAACCTGTTCACCAGACTCTTTATACAACTTAAATGAAACATTTGGGATTACTTTTTCTTTATTTCCTTCAATATGTTTAACAATTTTCAGCTTTCCTTTTGGAACCTTGTTGCCAGTAGCACCACCGCCAGCTGTCATATTTTCGACTGGGTAACTGCCCGATTCATTAACTGGCTCTTTGTTTACAACTTGGTAATCAATCGTATAATCATTCTTAAAAAAATCTTGCTTCATTCCGGCTTCCGTTATAGTAGATGTATAGCCAATCGAAAAGGCGGTAAGACTTGCTTTATCCTTATTAAGCACAACTTTAAATGATCGGTCACCAGTAAAGGTAATCGTTCCGTAGCCTTGCTGTTCAAACTCTTGTAGCGTTAAATATTGACGACCTAGAGAATTATCTACACTTATATAGAAACTATCCTTATTAAGTGTTTGGCCTTCCTGTAAATTATCAGTCACAACAATATCGCGACTTAACTCTTCTTTATTTAAGTTTATATTCAAGAACCAACGCACTACATCGTCCTTACCTGAGTTCATATCACCAGTTTTATAAAAAAACGGTCCCGTTCCAGGATCTGTACCACCACCACTAGTTGGGCCGGTAATTGTTACAGATTGCTTATCTACAGTTGTACCGAAATTGGTTTCAATTTCTTTCTTTTCATCCGTCCCTACATTAGTAGCTTCCACGAAAAAGTTTAAATACCCATGAATATTTTCATATGTACTCACTTTATCATTAAATGTACATACCACAGTACCTGCTGTAACTTTGCAAGTACCATAGTCATCTAATGGAAACTCTCTATCTAATCCTTTTAATTCTGGAGGCAGTGTTAATGTTAGTGTGTCTCCAGGCTTCAGCCTAAGTCCATCTTTTTCACTGAAGTTTACAGTTACTTTAGTCCGTTCTGTGGTACTTAGATTTGTTTTACCAATCTGAAAACTATCCACAAGTCCTGCTGTGTTTAGCTCTTGTGCATTTGCTACTATAGGTAAGAGACTCTGGCCTATAGTAAACATGAAAATCATTATAATCGAAAAAATTGAAGTAATTCTTTTTAAATGCATATTTTATGCTATCCTCCCTATAAAATTAAATCTAAATATATTTCAGAAAAAACATACTATGACAAGGATTCTATTATTCAATGTCATTAAGCTATTTTACTAAAATATGTTTGATAGCTATTATCATCTTTTTCTCTTTTTTCAACCCTTCTATTATTTAGAAAATTGAAGTTCGACTCTTATATGGATTCATCTAATTTCTCCGACATTTTATTTCTAGCCTATGCCATTTAACAAAAACAGATACAGGACAGGACAAATTTTGATAAAGAAATTCAAATTATAAATACATATGAACCGACCATAGGATAACTTCAAAGTCAGAAGAAGACAATTCGAAAAGCGCTCACGATAAAACTCATGACAGTCATTCGCCTTATTATGGTGTAGAGTTTCCGAAATTTTTTCACACCCAGAACAAACGTTTGTTCTATAAATACAAAAATTTCATTGCCGGCAGGTACGGAAGAGTTACTTCACCCAACTTCCTTACTTATCCCCCTAAAGAATAGTAAAAAGTAATGCGTATAATCTAACCTGGCACACAAGCCAAAGAAGTTTACGGCCATGAAATGTGCTAGGATACTCGTATTCTAAAGGATGTCATTGAAGATGTGTTTTCTATTATTATGAGTTGTAGTGCAATTGATCATATGTTAAAAAGGTTTGTGTTTCATTAAACAACCGACCTACACACTGAAACAAGTAGAACAAGAAGCGTTCCACCGCCAGCATTCTATAATTAAAAACACTCTGGATGAAGTATTGTTTGCCTATGCAAGATGAAAGTCATATTCTCCAAATTTGAATACAGTGGACCGAATTTGGGGGTAACTAAAAAAGAGTATGATTGTCAACTGATTTCATATAAATCGTATATAAATACGAAATTCAGCCTTTTCATTTTTAGAGTATATAAATGGATGTCAAGAAAAAACACTTTGCCTAATGGGTTCCATGGCTATGTCGAAGAATTAAAATGAGCTTATATATGATGATAATATCAAAACCGAGAGATTTATATCCTTTCATTATTTTTTATCAAATCATGAAAACCTTAATTGTACTATATGTACTATTTTAAACATGCCACCCCTAGTTTCTTGACTAAGTTGGAAGTTTTCAAGATTCATTACTAATTGATCAGATACTTGATTAGATGCATTGTTATTTTAGTACTTGGCATAGCTGTAACAATGCTTTTTACAACAATCACACCATTTCCTAGTAACATTCCAATGACTAATAATACATATATGGATTTTTGATAATTGTACCCCCAACAGTCTATTATTCTAGAATCGTTCCTAAAAATCAATAGTTAATTGGTGTTTTACTATTTTCACTTCATCACCATAACATATATTTGTCACATGTATTTAGATTAGAAAATTGGCACAGAAAAAGAGATAGCTTTGCCATCTCTTTTTCTGTTTCAATTTCCCCTTATCAAGCCACACGACTTTTCGGTGCTCTTCTTTCTTTGACTTCTGATCAGTCTATAGACTAATCAGAAGTTTATATATCAACTTGTATATCAATTCTAAACAAAAATAGATATCTTTTCTTGACTACATCTTTTCTGGTGCAGATACTCCTACGATTGCTAATGCGTTTTGAAGTGTAGTGCGTACTGCTTTCATTAACTCGTAACGAGCTTTACTTAATTCTAAGTTATCTTGGTTTAATACTTTCTCTGCATTGTAGAAGCTATGAAGTGCTGCTGCTAATTCAAATGCATAGTTTGTAATACGGTGTGGCAGACGTTTTTGCGCTGCATCCGCAACTACAGCTGGGAATTCACCAAGTTTTTTCAGTAACTCTACTTCTTTCTCAGAAGTAACAAGTTTGTAGTTTACATCTCCACCTGTAGCTAATCCTAACTCTTCACCTTGACGAAGGATGCTGCATACACGAGCATGAGCATATTGCGCATAGTATACTGGGTTTTCATTAGATTTTGATACAGCTAAGTCCATATCGAAGTCTAAATGAGAATCACCGCTACGCATTGCGAAGAAGTAACGCATTGCGTCTACGCCCACTTCTTCCATAAGCTCACGAAGTGTAACTGCTTTACCTGTACGCTTACTCATCTTCATTTTCTCACCATTTTGGTACAGTTGTACCATTTGGATGATTTCTACTTCAAGCGTTTCTTTATCGTAACCAAGCGCTTGAATAGCAGCTTTCATACGAGGAATGTAACCGTGGTGGTCAGCACCCCAAATATTGATTAATTTATCAAAGCCACGCTCTAATTTGTCACGGTGGTAAGCGATATCTGGCGTTAAGTATGTGTAAGAACCGTCGTTTTTAATTAATACACGGTTTTTATCGTCACCGTAAGTCATAGAACGGAACCAAGTTGCACCATCTTCTTCAAAAATCTCTTCACGCTCTTTTAATACAGCAAGAGCTTGATCGATTTTTCCGTTTTTGTATAATGATGTTTCTGAGAACCATACATCAAATTTAACACGGAAGCTTTCTAAGTCTTTTTGAAGTTTTGCTAATTCATATTTTAAACCGTACTCACGGTAGAATTCGTAGCTTTCTTCAGCATCCGCTTTCGCATAACGATCGCCAAATTCTTCTGCTAAACGTTTACCGATACCGATAATATCTGCACCGTGGTAACCGTCTTCTGGCATTTCTTTATCTAAACCTAACGCTTGCATGTAACGAGCTTCAACAGAAAGCGCTAAATTATGAATTTGATTACCAGCATCATTAATATAGTACTCACGAGATACATCGTATCCTGCTTTTGCTAATAGGTTACATAAAGTGTCACCTACTGCTGCACCACGTGCATGTCCTAAGTGAAGGTCACCTGTTGGATTCGCAGATACGAACTCAATTTGTACTTTTTCACCTTTACCAGTATTTGTTTCACCGTAAGCTTCACCAGCGTTAACGATTGTTGGGATTAAGTCTGTTAAGTAACTGTTATCCATGTAGAAGTTAATGAAACCAGGACCTGCGATTTCAATTTTTTCAATAGAAGCTTTTGCTTTATCGAAGTTTGCAACTAATTCTTCTGCAATCATACGAGGTGCTTTTTTCGCAACGCGTGCAAGTTGCATTGCCATATTTGTAGAGAAGTCACCATTTGTTTTATCTTTTGGAGATTCTAATACAACGTTTGGCATTTGTTCTTCTGTCGCTAATTCTGCCTTTAATACAGCAGCTTGAATTTCTTCTTTAATCAATCCTTTTACTTGTTCTAAAGAATTCATTATTTTGCCTCCTTCAAATTAAGTGTAATTGTATATCTGCCAGCTTCTTGTTCACTTAGAAGCAATGCGTACGTTAAGAAGAGTTGTCCTTTTTTCTTTTCATCCGACCATTTAAAAAGAACGTTATCAGTCTTTGTTTGCAATGCAAACGTACCAAGTTCACTCGTATACGTACCAGTTGTCCATTCACCTTTCACATGCGTTTGACGCATCGAAACAGCACCTGAACGCATAATGAGAACTTGTTCATCTTGAATTTTAATAATTGTTTTCACTTCGCCTTGTTCGTTCGGCTCTTGGAATGTTACATATGTACCTTGACCTTTTACATAGTATTGACCATTTGCTTCAAAAGCAACGGTTTCCTTCCTCGCCCCTTCACGGATTTCTGTTACGAAATGAACGTGTACCGGCAAGCCTGCAAGTTGTTTCTTCACGTCTTGCACACCCTTCAAATGTTATAGATATTAAATACTACTTATAATAAATCACTTTTCCTATCATATCAAAAAAAGACTCTGTCTGTCTGCTGAAAAATCAGGAAAACTCCTTTTCAAAAAATAATTCACCCGCACTTTATTTCATATGTTAAAATATTTTTTAAATCTAAATATTCTTTCATTTAAAGGAGTGAATTTAGTGCTACCAACAAAATTAAAAAAAGGTGATGAAATAAGGGTTATTTCACCATCTTTTAGTTTAAGTATTGTCTCAAATGAAAACAGAAACCTTGCTATAAAAAGATTAACTGCTATGGACTTTCAAGTCACATTCTCAAAACATGCTGAAGAGATAGACCGATTCGCTTCCTCTTCTATTTCTTCACGAGTCCAAGACCTCCACGAGGCATTTAGAGACCCTAATGTAAAAGCAATTTTGACGACACTTGGTGGATACAACTCTAACGGTTTATTGAAACATCTCGATTACGATTTAATCCGTGAAAACCCAAAGTTTTTCTGTGGCTATTCTGATATTACTGCTTTAAATAACGCAATTTATACAAAAACAGGTCTTGTTACATATTCAGGTCCTCACTTCTCTTCATTTGGAATGGAGAAAGGTCTCGAGTATACAACCGATTACTTTTTAAAATGCTTAACTTCTAATGATTCTATTGAAATTCTACCATCTGAGACGTGGAGCGATGATTCTTGGTACATAGATCAGGAAAATCGAGCATTTATTAAAAATGAAGGATATGTTTCGATTCAAGAAGGAGAAGCTACAGGAGATATTATCGGAGGAAATATGAGCACTTTGAACTTATTACAAGGTACACCATATATGCCAAGCTTACGAGATAAAGTTTTATTTCTTGAAGAAGATAGTTTGACGGGAAAAGCTACACTTAAAACATTCGATCGCCATTTACATTCCCTTATGGGGCAGCAAGATTTTGAACATATAAAAGGTATTGTAATAGGAAGAATGCAAAAAGACGCAGAATGTACGATAGAGGACATTCAAGAGATGTTCGCTTCAAAGTCTGAACTTACACATATCCCAATCATCGCAAATGCAAGTTTCGGTCATACAACTCCTATTTTTACTTTCCCAATTGGCGGACGCGCAAAAATCATTTCTACCAAAGGGAATTCATCTATCACCATTTTAACGCACTAAAAAAGGAGCGAACGATTCGCTCCTTTTATGGTTTTTCTATTTTTTGCAACGCCTTTTGTGGGATTGAATCTTTCGGGATTTCAGCCCACCCTTTTCCTTGCATACCTTTTGCATAAATTTTTATAAAAGCACCCGTATGTAATTCACGGTTTACCATTTTTTTAATAACTTGTAACTTTCCGTCCTCTGTATACCCGTTAAACGTATACAAATATTCATCGTCTTTTTTCTCGCCCTTATCTATAACAGCATAATAATCTTGTATTTCTTTATTTGAAAAGAAGTTGTCCACAAAAGCATGCACACCTTCTGTTTTTGTGTTTAAATAATACGCTGTTCCACCTAAAATAATGGCGAACACAGCTAAAACTTTAATTACCAATTTCATAAATGCGCCTCCTGTTTGCACTTCTTTCTCACTAACCGTATGTCTATACCTGTATTATACGAAAAAAAGCATACTATACTCTATCGAAATGCCTTACACTTTCCTTACATTATTGTAAGGGTTTTTCACCTTACAACCATTTCCCAATAAAAAATTTTTTCCGTTTCATGCACTTTTATATTATTATTGAATGATACGAATTTTTATCCAACATTAACGGGTAGTTAACTGCCCGATTAGTGAAGACTAATATTCAGTTTGGATGGTCAACATCCCCACTGATTAAAGTTTCACTTTATTACAAAAATCAAAGGAGACAGTTTTCAAATGGCTATCTTGCAAGGTTTAGCACTATTACTTGTTGTACTTTGTCTATTTACACTTTTTAGTTACCGTGCTCCTTACGGAATGAAAGCAATGGGTGCTTTAGCTAATGCAGCAATCGCAAGTTTTCTTATTGAAGCATTTCACCGTTATATCGGTGGAGAAATGTTTCATAATGACTTTTTACAATCAGTTGGAGAAGCTTCTGGTAGCATGAGCGGTGTCGCAGCTGCGATTTTAGTAGCACTAGCAATTGGCGTTTCACCCGTATACGCTGTTTTAATCGGTATCGCTACTAGTGGATTCGGTATTTTACCAGGATTTTTCGCTGGATACGTTTGTGCATTCATCGTGAAATTTCTCGAAAAGAAATTACCAGCTGGTGTAGAATTTTTAGCAATTTTATTTATTGCCGCACCACTCTCACGCGGAATGGCGATGCTTATGGATCCGCTTGTTAACGCCACGCTCGGTAAAATCGGTTCTATGATTTCAGTTGCAACTACAGAAAGTCCTATCATTATGGGAATTATGCTTGGTGGATTAATAACGGTTATTTCTACATCTCCATTAAGTTCTATGGCACTAACCGCCATGCTTGGATTAACAGGTTTACCAATGGCAATTGGTAGTCTTGCCGTAGCAGCCTCAGCCCCAATGAACTTTATTTTCTTTAAACGACTAAAAATTTGTTCAAAGAAAGATACAATCGCTGTAGCAATCGAGCCGTTAACACAAGCAGATGTTGTCTCAGCAAACCCAATTCCAATTTATGCGACTAACTTCGTTGGCGGTGCACTTGCCGGTATTATTACATCGCTATTCCAACTTGTTAATAATGCGCCAGGAACAGCATCACCAATCCCAGGACTTCTTGTCTTATTCGGATTTAATGACGTTATAAAAGTAACGATCGCTGCCGTGCTATGTGGAATCGTTACCATTATTGTTGGATACGTCGGATCAATCGTGTTCCGCAATTATCCAATCCGTTCTGCTGATGAAATTCGTGGCATTACTTCGGAAGAGAAAGTTGCATAAGAAAAAGAGCTACTCTCATTGTTTGAGAATAGCTCTTTTTCTTTATGTCACGCGATGATAAGTGAAATTATATCGGCGATTTTTTTAATATATCGACTTACCGATACATAACGAAAAAATAAGAGCCCCTAGACCCTTGCGTCTAAGAACCTTCCCTGCCAAAAGGCAAAAAGCACCTTTTGCAGGAAAGAACCTTAGTCACCGGGTCTAAACAGTCGGCTTCACTTTTACTTTATCCAGCTACAGCAGCTAGAATAATCGGTGGCTTCGCTTCTTCCTTCGAGGCAAAAAGCGCCTCTACGTCTGAAGCTCCATCCCCCTCACATTCTGAGCGAGCTGCCTCCGCTTTTATTTCACCCAACCGAGCAGCATTTCCCGCACGAATTTGCTTGCTGCGACTGGTGTTTGATCACTATGGTCGTAGACTGGAGCTACTTCTACTAGGTCCGCCCCAACTACATTTATATTTGAATTTGCAATTGCCACGATGGAATCTAATAATTCTTTAGATGTGATACCTCCAGCTTCTAACGTTCCTGTTCCCGGAGCGTGAGCTGGGTCTAATACGTCAATGTCGATTGTGACATAGACTGGGCGTCCTGCAAGTTTCGGTAATACTTCTTTTAACGGTTCTAGTACGTCAAATTTGTATAAGTTCATACCTACTTCTTTCGCCCATTCAAATTCTTCCTTCATTCCAGAACGAATTCCGAAAGAATATACGTTTTCCGGACCAATTAAATCACACACTTTACGAATTGGTGTAGAGTGGGATAAAGGCTCCCCTTCATACGATTCACGTAAATCAGTATGAGCATCCATATGGATGATTGCTAAATCCGGATATTTTTTTGCCATTGCCTTAAAAATTGGCCAAGACACTAAGTGCTCACCGCCGAGACCTAGTGGAAACTTATCGGCATCTAAAAGTTTTGATACATACTCTTCAATCATGTCTAAGCTACGTTGTGCATTTCCAAATGGTAATGGGATATCACCCGCATCAAAATATTTTACCTCTTCTAGTTCACGATCTAAATACGGACTATATTCTTCAAGACCGATTGATACTTCACGAATACGTGCAGGGCCAAAGCGAGATCCCGGACGGTAACTTACTGTCCAATCCATAGGCATCCCGTAAATAACTACCTTTGACTCTTCAAAACTTGGATGACTTTTAATAAATACTTTACCTGAATAAGCTTCATCAAAACGCATATTCTTTTCCTCCTTATGTGGAACTTAAGGTATCCCAACCTTTCATATTTCTCAAATTTGGAGCGCACTGCTCCTCTTTCTCGATTTACCGGGGTCTTCTGTTTCATAACAAGAAGACGATTTTCTTTACAGAAGTGTAAATAGCTAGCATGTTCAAGTCTTCTGGACAAACACCTTAAATGAGCTATTTACACTTTATTTGTTAAAATTCGATTTTCTTACTTAATTAAATCGCCAACAAATTTCGGTAATGCGAATGCTGCATTGTGCAATTCTTTTGTGTAATATTTCGTTTCGATTTCATGGAAACGCTCTTCACTTACTTCTAGTGGATCATGTTTTTTAGATCCAATTGTGAACGTCCAAAGACCACTTGGGTATGTTGGAATATTTGCTGTGTATAAACGAGTAATCGGGAAAATCTCTTTTACATCTTTAAACACAGTCGTAATTAATTCTGGTGTGAACCAAGGGTTGTCCGTTTGTGCAACGAAAATACCATCTTCTTTTAACGCTTTAGAGATTCCAGCGTAGAAACCTTTCGTAAATAAGTTTACTGCAGGTCCTACTGGCTCAGTAGAATCTACCATAATTACGTCATATTCATTTTCGCTTTCCGCGATGTGTAGGAAACCGTCTCCTACTTTCACTTCTACACGCTCATTGTCTAATGCGCCTGCAATTGATGGTAAGTACTGTTTAGAGTACTCAATTACTTTTCCATCGATTTCAACAAGAGTTGCTTTCTTTACGCTTGGGTGTTTTAACACTTCACGAATAACACCGCCATCACCACCACCTACAACTAAAACGTTTTCAGGGTTTGGATGTGTAAATAAAGGTACGTGCGCTACCATTTCATGATAAACGAACTCGTCTTTTTCTGTCGTCATAACCATGCCGTCTAAAATAAGCATGTTTCCGAACTCTTCCGTTTCAACCATATCAATCTTTTGGAATTCTGTTTGCTCCGTATGTAATGTGCGGTTAATACGCGCCGTAATCCCAAAATGTTTTGTTTGTTTTTCAGTGAACCATAGTTCCATCGTACAATCACGCCTTTCAATGCAAATTTATAATAGGGACATCATTAATGTCCCCTAACAAAAATAAAACAAAACATCCAAAAAGTATAGTTAAAAGTACAAAAATACCGAAAATATATTTTAGTCAGAGGGTTCTAACATATATGTGAACAGGGTTTGCTCTGTAATAGGAAAGAAAACCCTTTCCTAAGAAAGGGCCTTCGTCTCTATTTCTACCGGTTTACGAATTGGAATTAAAATCATAATACAACCAACTAATACAACAATTCCACCGACTAAAAACGGACTTTGTGGTGAAACCGTGTGCCCGATAATTCCTGATAAAATGGGAGCAATCGCGCCTCCTAACCAACGAACGAAGTTATAAACACCTGATGTAACAGATCTTTCATAAGGTGAAATATCCATTACATAACTTGTAAATAATGCGTTATTTAATCCTGATGCTAATCCAGATAGAACGATTAACACGATTTGTAACCACATAATTTTCACAAAGAATAGCGCAATTAATAACATCGCAAATACGAGTAAACTACCCTTTAATACTGTTTTCGGTTCATATTTACCTTCTAGCTTATGCGCTAAAATTGCTGATCCGTAAGCTAGCGCTAATCCCCATCCACAAAATACAAAACCTAATTGAATGGCAGATAAATGCATAATAAGTGGTGAATATGCTAAAACGACGAAAAATCCATAGTAATATAACATCCCTGAAATGGCACCTTGCATAAATGGTTTATACTTCACCAAGTTAAGTAATTCTCCCATGCCCGCTGCTTTGCGCTTCACGTTTCGCTCCGGTTCTTTTACAAAAAAGAAAACTAAAATAAATGCTAAGAAAATTAAAATACTCGTCGCGAAAAATGGGTAACGCCAAGAATGTCCACCTAATATCCCGCCTAATAACGGGCCACCTGCCATCCCTAAACCGATAGCTGCTTCATATAATCCTACTGCTTCATGAACTTCTTTACTTAATGCAATTAATAATGTCATCGCCGTTGCGAAGAACATCGCATTTCCTAATCCCCACCCTGCGCGGAAAATAGATAATTGAGCAATCGTTTGCGATATACCGCATATAAAAGCAAATACAGTTACAATCGCAAGACCAATTGTCATCATTCGTTTATCACCAAATCTTGATGCAAATATTCCAGCTGGTAACATCATAATTGCCATCGTTAAAATATATGCTGTAAATAACATCTCGACTTGCCAATGCGAGGCACCAATTTGTTCAGCAATACTTGGTAAAATTGGATCGACTACCCCTATACCTGAAAAGGCAAGGAAGGTAGCGATCACTGTAATCAATCTCCCTAATTTTTGTTTGCTCTCCATTTTAATTACTCTCCTTTTGTACTCTCTAAAAATGTCACTGCACGATGTAAACTATCCTCGAGCTCCGCCTTCACGCGCTGCATTTGCTCCATTTTCTCGTCTAACGTTTGCACTTGATTTTCAAGCATCTCTTTAATTTCTTGAATCACTTCGCGATCACGAGGGTTCTCACTATTTCTTCTTTGCTCCATTCTTTCTTTTAATGATAAGAAATGTTGCATTTCTTGAAGCGTAATTCCAAGTACTTCTTTCGCTTCTACAATCCTTTTAATTCTTGCAATATCCTCATCTGTATACAGACGAATATTTCCCTCACTACGTTCTGGGGGATGAATTAAGCCAATTTCCTCATAATAACGAAGTGTACGCTTTGTTAAACCAACTTGCTTTGTTACTTCATCGATTTTATACATGTTTATTCCTCCCTTCACTCAACTATTACATTTTACGTTAACGTTAACTTTTGTGCAACTGTTAGATTTTTGTAAATATTTTCCCTGTTCAATTGTATTTTTTCCCAAGCAGTTTCATAATGAAAGAAAAGAGATGATAAGGAGAATCTAACATGAGTAAACCACTTATTTTCGCTCACCGCGGGGTAAAAGGAACACACCCCGAAAATACGATGATCGCCTTCCAAGAAGCTGAACGCATTGGCGCTCATGGGATTGAACTTGATGTCCATCTATCAAAAGATGGCGAACTTGTCGTGATTCACGATGAAACAGTCGATCGCACAACAAATGGCATAGGACTTGTTTCTGAAAAAACTGTAGAAGAATTACAAGCTTTAGATGCTGGCAGCCATAAAGATCCTTCTTTCCATGAAGCAAAAATCCCAACGTTACGCGAAGTATTTATTTGGCTCTCTACAACACATTTACAACTTAACATTGAACTAAAAACGGATGTGATTCACTATCCAACTATCGAAGAAAAAGTTGTTGCTCTTGTTCGAGAATATCATCTATCTAATCAAATTATATTCTCATCATTTAACCACGACTCTGTTTCATTATTAGCAAAAATTGCACCAGAAATTCCAAGAGCAATTTTGTACGATACACCACTTGCAGATCCTATTGCTGAAGCAAAAAAACGAGAAGCAACTGGATTACATCCAAACTTTCAATTATTAACGAAAGAGTTTGTCCAATTAGCACAGGAACAAGGATATATTTTCCGCCCTTACACCATTAACGAATATACAGATTTACAAACGATGATTGATTATGGCGTAGATGTCATTATTACCGATTGGCCAGCACGTGCCTTTGAGCTCCTTTCTTAATGGAATGAGCTTTTTTATTTTCGAAATTTCATTGTTTAAAATAACTCAAAACCCTCAATACTAATACAATAACGCTTGTATTAATGAGGGGCTGAAAAAAGATGGATCAAACTATGAATCCAAAACTTAAAAAATATAAACGTCTTTTCTTCACCGCAATGTTTTCTTGCGTCCTTTTCTTCGTTTTTTCCTTTTTTGTTATTCTTATAGTTGCAAAAATTATGGGACCTCCTCCTGTTGCGGTCCCACAAACAAGCGTCTTTTACGCGAACGATGATACCGTTATTGGACAAAGTAATGAAGTACAAAAACGTTACAATGTCTCTCTTAATGAAATTTCTCCTTATGTAAAAGAAGCGACACTTTCTATTGAAGATCAAAGGTTCTATAAACATCACGGCTTCGATATGAAACGTATTGCAGGTGCAATTATTGCTGATTTAAAAGCGATGGCAAAGGTGCAAGGAGCTAGTACGATTACACAACAATACGCACGTAATCTATATTTAGATCATGATAAAACGTGGAAACGAAAACTATTAGAGGCAATGTACACCGTCCGCCTTGAAGTGAACTATAATAAAAATCATATTTTAGAAGGATATTTAAATACAATTTATTACGGACATGGCGCTTATGGCATCGAGGCTGCGTCCCGTCTATATTTCGATAAAACAGCAAAAGAATTAACATTAGCCGAAGCTAGTATGCTCGCAGGTATCCCAAAAGGACCAAGTGTCTACTCTCCCTTTTTGAAAGAGGATCGTGCTAGGGGACGACAATCTCTCATATTAGATGAAATGGTGGAACAAGGTTATATTACGAAGAAACAAGCAGCTTCAGCAAAAAAAGAACCGCTGACCCTCGCCTCATTAGATACGAAAAAGGTGGCAGAGGTCGCACCTTATTTCCAAGATGCTGTACAAGCTTCTCTTCTTCGTGATATCGGATTAGATGAGCAAGCTTTACAGCGAGGTGGCTTGCGTATTTATACAACGCTAGACCCTAAATTACAATCTGTAGCAGAGCAAGCTGTAAAAGACCATATACCCGACACAACAAACATACAAACTGCTCTCGTCTCTATGAATCCAAAAACAGGTGAAGTGGGTGCCCTTGTTGGGGGAACCGATTATAATACGAGTCAATTTAACAGGGCTACACAAGCCGCTCGTCAGCCTGGTTCTACATTTAAGCCATTCCTATATTACGCGGCTTTAGAACGAGGATTTACGCCTGCTACACGCCTAAAAAGCGAATATACTGTATTCACCTTAGGCGATGGTGTATCAAAATATAAACCGAAAAACTATAAAGATTATTATGCAGATGATTTTGTAACGATGGCACAGGCACTTGCAGTTTCTGATAACGTATATGCTGTGAAAACGAATTTATTTTTAGGAGAAGACACGCTCGCAAAAACAGCGAAGCAATTCGGAATTACGAGCGCATTAACAGATGTACCTTCTCTAGCTCTTGGTACATCCCCAGTAAAGCCAATTGAAATGGTGAATGCTTATAGCATGTTCGCGAACGGTGGAAAAGAAGTAAAACCTATCTTTATTCGCCGCATTATGGATCACGAAGGGAATATGTTATACGACGCTCATTTGGAGAGTAAACAAGTTCTCGACAAGAGCAAAGCATTTGTGATGGAAGAAATGATGACAGGTATGTTTAATAAAACCCTAAGCAGTTATGCCGCTGTAACTGGTCAATCGATGTTATCAAAACTATCAAGAACATATGCCGGAAAATCTGGTTCTACTGAAACGGATAGTTGGATGATTGGATTCACTCCGCAGCTCGTAACCGGTGTATGGGTTGGATACGATCGACCTAAATCTATTTCAAATGTAGCAGAACAAGGATATGCGAAGAAAATATGGACCGATACGATGGAAAATGGGTTAGATGGACAGCCTAAAAAAGAATTTAAACAACCAAGTGATGTCGTTGCAGTCAATATTAACCCTGAAAATGGAAAAATCGCTACAAAAAATTGCCCAATTTCAGTTAAAATGTATTTCGCAAAAGGCACCGAGCCGACTGAATATTGCATGGATCACGTCGACGATAAAGAAGAATTTGAAAAAACTACTGAAGAAAAGAAGAAAACAAGTTGGTGGAAAAAATATCTTCCTTGGTAAAAGCGAGGTTATTCCAAAATAAAAAGGATGTCACCTAGTCAAAAAGCTCGACTTACGGGACATCCTTTTCTTTTATTCACCTAATAATGCACGGCGCAATTCTTCACTAGATTCGTTCCAAATTGCTTCATTATGTTCTTTCAAGAATGTACCAAGTACTTTTTTAGATGATTCATCCATATGGTCAACCATAATGTGACGCTTTAATGATTTATCCATTTTGTTTACGTGCTCCGGAAGTGATTTATATCCGCGGCGAATTTCACGATCAACTGTCATTTCACAAGCAGTTACACCTGCGTAATATGCACCTTTTGGTGTTCTTTCAATCGTTACCCAAACAAGCCAAAATGGTTTTCCGTTTGGAACTTCATCTTTATTCGTTAAAAACTTAATTCCCTTTTCTACTGTACTACGCGCATGCATCGCACCAATATCAACGAACGCATTTTTTTCTAATACATCAACAAATACAGGAGAAATATTTTCCAAACTAAGTGCTCCAACACCAAACCCACCATGTCCATCTGTTGAGTCATTTTTCACGATATTAAAACCGATTTTTTTCTTTTTCTCTGTCATATGTAAACTCCTCCTCGCTTAATAATTATAGAAGCCCGAAAATAGGCGCAATGATACTTTGTAAAAATACTAATACATACGGAATGACAACATTGAAAATAGGCTGAATTGTGTAATTGCTAAGCGGTGTAATAACAAGAATTAATAACGCAATTGCTCCATATTTTTCATACTGTGTCATTTTCGCACGCACATTTGCTGGTGCCAAATCTTCCACAACACGATATCCATCAAGTGGCGGAATCGGTAATAAGTTAAATACAAGTAAAACAATATTAAGCATGATAAAAATTTGGAAGAATTGACCTAATGTATCTGCTACTGCAAATGGAATTGAATCTAATACTCCAAATGTTAATAAACTATACCAAATAATTAAACCGATCGCACTCAAGATTAAGTTACTTATCGGTCCTGCAATGGAAACTAATATCCCTGCAAGACGTGGTCTTTTAAAGTTATACGGGTTAACCGGTACCGGTCTTGCCCAACCGAATCCAAGAATTAATACAGCAATCATACCGATAGGATCTAAGTGTGCCATCGGTGATAACGTTAAACGCCCTTGTTTTTTCGCTGTATCGTCTCCAAATTTATATGCAACATACGCATGCGCAAATTCATGCACTGAGAGCGCAATAATAATCGCCATTGCTACCAACGGAATTTGGTGCAATGGATATCTAAATAACTGATCCATACTTCATCTCCTCTTCAATATGTCAAAAAAAGAAAATATTTGTTTTTTCGATTGTTCTTCCCCATAATCCGCTATAATAAGAGTGTAACTTACATAAAAGGAGCGATTGTACATGCCATACGTAACAGTGAAAATGCTAGAAGGACGCACAGAAGAACAAAAGAAAGCTCTTGCTGAGAAAGTAACAGCAGCAGTAAGCGAAACAACTGGTGCTCCTGAAGAAAACATCGTTGTTTTCATCGAAGAAATGTCTAAAAACCATTATGCAGTTGGCGGAAAACGCTTAAGCGACAAATAATTTCAAGTTCTTTCATAAGAAGCAGCTAATGGCTGCTTCTTATTTTTTCCCTTCTAACAACTCGATAATTCTCTCTTTATATTTTCCTTTTCTTCCATCTTCATAGATTAAATCATGTGGATAGAATAATTTTTGATCCGTTCTCTTCTTACCTGTAATCGCCTCAACAATATCCGATTCACGTGAAAGTTCTCGAAGCTCTCCATTTGGCATAAGAAGTAAGATTGGTAGACGCTCTTCTTCTTCTCCAGCGCGATAAAAGTCGTACGGTAAATCCGACGTCGAATCCACAACTAAATAATACTCCGGGTCCAGTCCAATCTTTTTAAATAAACTACTTAATTCCATCCAATTATCCAAACCATGCTTATCTGTAAACTCTACATATTTAAATAGATTTCGATTCATAAAACGACGACATAAGTCACTTAAAATTGGATCTTCTTCGTCCTGCCATACTTGGAAGTAATAATACATAACGTTCTCGTCTAACTTTAAATAATCCTCTACCGTTACTTCTTCTTCAAATAAAGAATAGAAATGAACAGGATGATTTTTAAACGTATAATACTTCTCATGCAATGATTTAGCACGGTGTAGAATTTTTGTTAAAATAACTTCTGCACTACGCGTTACCGGGTGGAAATATACTTGCCAATACATTTGATAACGGCTCATAATATAATGCTCAACAGCATGCATACCACTATTTTTAATAACGACTTGATTCCCGTACGGACGCATTACACGCAATATACGTTCCATATCAAAGTTTCCATACTTCACGCCTGTGAAATAAGCGTCTCTTAATAAATAATCCATACGATCTGCATCAATTTGGCTTGAAATCATACTAATCGCTAATTTATTAGTAGACGTTTTCGCAATTACATCGGCCACTTTTTGCGGGAAGTCCTTATCCACACGACTTAATACACGATTAATTTCCGTATCTCCAACAATAATCTTTTGCGTAAATTTCTCATGATCTAATGTAAATACTTTTTCAAACGAATGAGAAAACGGGCCATGACCGACATCATGAAGTAATGCCGCGCATAAACATAACAATCTATCTTCAGCATTCCAATTTGGTCTGCCATCAAACACATCATCAATCATACGACGAATAATTTCATATACACCTAACGAATGAGTAAAGCGACTATGCTCTGCACCGTGAAATGTAAAAAATGTCGTTCCAAGCTGCTTAATACGGCGCAAGCGTTGAAATTCTTTCGTTCCGATTAAATCCCAAATAACGCGATCACGCACGTGCACATATTTATGTACTGGGTCTTTAAACACTTTTGTTTCGCTGAGTTTGTCGTTTAAATATACCATCTTCCGACATCCCCCTTCCTTTACTACATTCTTACTTTATATTATAAACGAAATGAGAAACAGAAAGAAATGAAAGACTATATTAATTCCCTTTATAAAAAGAAAAAATCACCTTTACCGAAGTAAAAGTGATTTCTTTTTATACATTATTTCCCTAAAACAAACTCAGCAACTTCGTCTAAGATCATTTCTTTACCTAATGGGAAGTAACCTTTGTTTAAGTCTTCATTGCTAATTGTGAATACGTGGTTGTTTTTAACAGCGTTCATGTTTTTCCAAATTGATTCTTCTTGGAATTCTTTTAGACGCTGAGAACCGTCACCAGTTGTAAATACGAATAAGTAATCTGGGTTGTAATCGATTAAAGCTTCTTTTTGTACTTGTACTAGCGGTTTATCAGTTGGTGTACCTTTAACTGCTGGTAACTTTAAGTCATTAAAGATTACGCTACCGTAACCGTAGTCACCGTATACGCGGAAAGCATTTGGATATGCAGCCATTTTCATGAATGTTGCATCACCAGTTTTAGCGATGATTTTGTCATGTAATTTGCTTGCTTTTTCATCATACTGTTTGAACCATTCTTTTGTTTCTTTCTCTTTACCGAAGATTTGACCTACTTCTTCGAATTTTGGACGCCATTGATCTAATGGAGTTTTTAACATAACTGTTGGTGCAATTTTGGATAATTGATCATAGATCTTTTCTTGACGATTGTTTACAAGAATTAAGTCTGGTTTTGCAGCAGCTACTGCTTCGATGTTAATTTTATCGCCCCAAGCAGAACCTACTGGTTTTACACCTTCTAATTTATCAGCAATATGTCCATCAATTTTTTCTTGTGTTGTATTTGCAGTAATAATCGGCTTCATACCGAAGATTAATAATTCTTCTGTTGAACCACTAAGGTCAGCAATTTTCTTTGGGTTTGCAGGAATTTTAATTTCCCCTTTTGCGTGTTGCACAGTGCGCTCTTCAACCTTCGCATCTGCTTTCTTTTCTTCCTCTTTGTTAGAACAAGCTGCAAATAGTACAGAAGTAACAACTAGTACCATTGCTAATAGTGCCATTTTAAAATTCTTCATATCCCCACTCCTTCTAGCTATATTTCTCTTATAATTTGCATGTAACTATAAGAAACGAAAACAACATTTAATCAATATATTTTTATTAATTGTTGTTTATAGCCCGTTCTAACGGGCGTTCAACTTCCCATCCATAGATCAGAAACTCAACGTCCATTAGAACTCCCCCTCACCTCTTTAAGAGGGGGAGGAAATTCTATGCATTATGCTTTTTTACGTAATTGATTATTAATCATTGCTAAATCGTATGTTAAACAAATTGGTTTACAGTTTACTGGACATGGAACGATTTGAGCTTCAATCTCAAATACATTACGAAGCGTTTCACTTGTCATCACTTCATCTGGCGTTCCTTGTTTCATTAACTTACCTGCTTTTAATGCAATCATATGATCAGAGAAACGAGAAGCATGATTTAAATCGTGAATAACCATCACAATCGTTCTGCCTTCTTCTTGATTTAGCTTCTTCAGTAAGTTTAATACTTCAAGTTGATGAGCCATATCTAAGTATGTTGTTGGTTCATCTAACACGAGTAAATCTGTTCCTTGTGCAAGAGCCATCGCAATCCATACGCGTTGACGTTGTCCACCTGATAAAGCTTCTGCTGGACGATTTGCGAATTCTGTCATTCCCGTCACTTCAAGCGCCCAATGAATATAGCGATAATCCTCTTCTTTCAATGTCCCAAATCCTTTTTGATGAGGAAAACGCCCATATGAAACAAGTTCAAACACAGTAAGGCCAGTTGGCACTTCTGCAGTTTGTGGTAAAATCGCCATTTTCTTTGCGATTTCTTTCGTTGGCTGTTTCTCAATTGCTTTTCCATCAAGATAAACAGTACCTCGCTTTGCTTTCAAAATACGAGAAGCCGTTTTTAATAATGTGGATTTCCCACAACCATTTGGTCCAATAATTGTTGTAATTTTCCCTTCCGGAATTTCAACTGTTAATCCATCTATAATTAACCCTTCGTTATAGCCAACAGATACCGCATCAACCGCTAAAGTTGCCATACAAAAAGCCTCCCTTTATTTTGTCCTCATAAGTAAATATATGAAATATGGTGCGCCAATTACAGAAATAACAAGACCGACCGGTATTTCTGAAGTTGGTAACACACTTCTTGAAATTACATCTGCAAATAAAAGCAAGAACGTTCCTATTAATGCAGCTGTTGGCAACATAATTTGATGCTTACCGCCAACGAGGCGCCTCGCTAAATGCGGAGCCATTAAACCGATAAAACCGATTCCGCCCGCAACGGCAACAGATGCACCTGCTAAACAAACTGCAATAAATAATAATTTCCGTCTTTCTTTTTCTACGTTTACACCAAGGCCAACTGCTGTAGAGTCGCCTAAATTCATTACATTTAATATGTGTGCTTTGCTAATAGCAAGTGGTAAGAAAATCACCATCCATGGAAGTACACTTAATACGAATTTCCAATCTGTACCCCATAGACTTCCCGCTAACCAAATCGTTGCAAAACGGAAGTCATTAGATGTCATCTTCATAGAAAAGATTAAACTAACAGCACTAAATCCTGCTGCAACTGCGATACCGACTAATATTAAGCGAGTCGATGAAACGCCATCTTTCCATGCTAATAAATAAATAATAACCGCCGCCAATATCGCACCGATTAATGCGAAGAACGGAAGAATAAATACTGATAATAGCGTTCCAGTCCCAACTTTTCCAAAGAAAAAGTATACGAATACAACAACAGTTAATCCCGCTCCGGCGTTAATACCGATAATCCCTGGGTCAGCAAGCGGATTTCGTGATAAACCTTGTAAAATCGCACCTGACATAGCTAACGCAGAGCCTACTAATATAGCAATAACCATACGTGGCATACGAAATTCAAATAAAATAACTGACTGATCTTCTGCCCCAAGTCCAACCAATGATTTCAATACATCCATTGGTGGTATTTTAAATGTCCCTGTATTTAAACTCACTAAAAATACAGTAACGATTAATCCTACTAAAATTGTTAAAATAGAAATGTTCTTTTTTGTTAAGACGCTCGTCCTCACATTTTCCCTCTCCCTTCGTTACGTGCTAAGTAGAGGAAGAATGGAACCCCAATTAGCGCTGTAATTGCCCCAATTGGCGTTTCAAACGGCGGATTAATAACGCGAGATAACATATCTGCACATTCAATTAACAACCCACCTAAGACTGCAGAACATGGAATAACCCATCTATAGTCTGAGCCTACAAGGAAACGAGTCATATGTGGAATTACAAGACCAACAAATCCAACTGATCCTGCCATAGAAACTGCAGAACCTGTTAATACAAGAACAAGTACTGTTCCTATAAATTTAATTAATTTCGTATTTTGACCAAGTCCAATCGCAATTTCTTCACCGAAACTCAAAATCGTAATATACCTCGACATCATAATTGCGATAAAGAGGCAAACGAGACCAATCGGCACTAGCATATTGATGCTTTCCCATTTCACCCCAGCAACTCCGCCTGCATTCCACATACTCACCTCTTGGGCAAGGTTGAAATACAGCGCAATTCCAGATGAAATGGCCCCTAATAAAGCACTAATTGCCGCACCTGCTAAGGCTAATTTCACAGGTGTTAATCCACCTGGTGAAGAAGACCCAATTCCATATACAATGCTCGCACCAAACGCAGCTCCAATAAAGGATGCGATAACGAACATTAAATAAGGTGAATTAGGGAAAAATGCATACATAATTGCAATTCCAAATACAGCCCCATCTGTAATTCCCATTAACGATGGGGAAGCAAGCGGATTTCGCGTCATACCTTGCATAATTGCTCCTGATACCGCTAAAAAGGCCCCTGCAACTACGCCCCCTATTGCTCTAGGCATGCGAAGTTCTTGGATTACGTTATGATGCGTGTTAGACCCATCAAACTGAAATACAGCTTGCCATACAGTCTTTAGACTAATATCTGCCGCGCCAAACGAAATAGAGACGGCCATGCTTAAAGCTAACAAAACTGTGCCCGCTACTAAAATAATAGAAGCGACAAGCGGTCTGCTCTTAATCTCTTTAACATTCTCTTCTTGCTGTTCTATACTCCTTGCACTCGCTTCCATCCCTCAACCATCCTAACCAACAACATATATTTAATAAAATGAAATTTATTCTCAAATAGCAGTAAAAAAATTAGGTGAATTGCCCCTTTTTTGATAATGATTCTCAGAATCATATACTCTCTATTCTACCTATCGTTTTAAAAGACTGTCAACCATTATTTTGAAATACGAATTTGCATAAAACATTTTACTTGTGGGCATAAAAAAAGAAGAGGAATCGGTTCACTCTTCTTTTTCTTACTTATTTAGCTTTACTTCAATTTTTGTAATTAATTCATCTTCTGTTGGAGCCGCGACCGGACGATTATTTACAAATGCAAATGATTTTTTACGACCAGGACCACAGTAAGACTGACATCCAACTTCAATCTTTGCACACGAATCTACTTTTTTTAACTTCGGAATTAACGTTTTAACGTTCGTTGCCTGACAATCATCACACACACGAAATTCGTTTCCCATTATATAAACACTTCCTCTATTTTAAACTTTTCTCAAGTACATTTAAAAATAAACACTAAATGGTATTTTACCGCTCTTTGAAGCTCGTTGCAAGTCTTCAGACATAGCCTTCTCTCTGTACAGCGCTACTTATTATTTATATTTTCTCCTTCAAAAGCTCCCACCATTCATAGTAAAAATTTCTTCCTTTCATGGAAATCTACCATATTTTTAAAAGCTTTGTATAAAAGCCTTTTTTTTTGCCCATTATAAAAATAGGAAGTTCATAAAAAGAAAGGGAGTTGAATCTATGAAAGTAAGACAAGATGCTTGGACAGACGAGGATGATTTATTATTAGCTGAGACGGTACTTCGTCATGTTCGAGAAGGAAGTACACAATTAAATGCATTTGAAGAAGTAGGAGATCAGTTAAATCGAACATCGGCTGCTTGTGGCTTCCGATGGAACGCTGTCGTTCGCTATAGCTACGAACAAGCTCTTCAACTAGCAAAAAAACATCGTAAAGATAAAATGCGTGCTGCAAGCGGCGAACAAGCAAAGAAACGTTTACTTTATACGCCACCTGCTTCAGAAGCGATAACGGATTATGAAGATTTTGTTTCACATGAAGCAACTGTACAATATAAAGAAGCTCTTCCGTATCAAGAAGCTCTTCCATATCAAGAACCAATTGTTCCTACTGCAAAAACGTCTATAACAATGCAAGATGTTATTTACTTTTTACAAACTGTTGGATCTTCGAATATAAAGGTAACCGCTCTTGAAAACGAGAATACGAGATTAAAACAAGAAATGAAAGCACAAATCCTTCGAAATGAAGAGCTAGAAAAGAAACTAGAAAAATTAGAAAAGCAATCTAATACTGTACAAGAAGATTACGAAACACTTATGAACATTATGAACCGAGCTCGTAAATTAGCAGTAATGGATGATGAAGAACGTTCCCAAACATCGTTCCGAATGGATCGAAACGGTAATTTAGAAAAAATCGCAGAATAAAAAGGATGCGTGCACGCATCCTTTTTATTATTTCACTTCAACCATATGAACTTCTTCTACGTTAGAACCTTTCTTTATATCTGGGAAAATTTCTTTCTTTGGATTCTCTTTAAAGGCTGCTAATCCAATTGTTTTTACCGGTTCATTTATCTTTGCATATTCTGTATCACTAACCACTGCATACATATCTGTATATTTACGCGCATCACCAATTACCACGTTACCTTCATACTTCATTTTCTTCCCATCAATTACTACATCTTTTTGTTCCTCTTTGGCAAATACGATTCCAACTTCATCAGAAATAGACGGCAATTCTTTAATCGGTTCTACATCTTCTTTCACTACTTTTTTCAGCATTTTTTCTTTTACCATCTTGTCGGCTGTTGTTTTATTCATAATTAAAACCTTTTTCTCATTAACAGTACCTAGTTTTGCTTCAAATTTATTTTGAGATTCAATTTTATCTTTATATTGATCCATTGTTTTTTGAACGCCTGTTTCATCTCCGTACATAACAACACCCTTTGCTTGTGGTGCAACCATATCCATAATAGAACAGCCACTAAATACAGCAGCTGACATAATCGCGACTAGTTTAACCAATTCACTTTCCTTACAACAACCTTACAATTCGGTAAGGTTTCCTCCTAAAAACTACTTTCGTTATTTTTTGTTATAATAGAGATTGTCATTTTAAAGATAAGGGGTTAGTTATATGAGCAATTCCCGTTCGATTTTATCTCAGCCGGAGTGGCGTATTGTAGATCAGTCTAGTTTAGGACCGACATTCCATGCACTTCAGTCGTTCGCAATGGACGACACATTATGCACAAGCATTGGAAAGGGCGAATCAGCTGCAACAATGCGCTCTTGGGTCCATCACAATACAGTTGTTCTTGGCATTCAAGATTCACGCCTACCACATTTAGAAGAAGGTATTTCCTTTTTGAAAGAAAACAACTTCAATGTTATCGTTCGTAATTCAGGTGGACTTGCGGTCGTATTAGATGAAGGTGTTTTAAATGTATCGCTTTTATTCCAAGAAACAGAGAAAGGTATCGATATTGATCTTGGATACGATACGATGTGGCATTTAATTAAGGAAATGTTAAAAGATTACGATGTTACTATTGAGGCAAAAGAAATTGTTGGTTCTTACTGTCCTGGTAGCTACGATTTAAGTATTCGCGATCAAAAATTCGCTGGTATTTCACAGCGCCGTATTCGCGGTGGCGTTGCTGTACAAATTTACTTATGCGCTACAGAAAGTGGATCTGAACGTGCTGCACTTGTTCGTGATTTCTACAACTTAGCAATCCAAGGAGAAGAAACACGCTTTACGTACCCTGAAATTGTGCCAAGTACGATGGCTTCGCTCTCTGAATTACTTGGCGAAACAATTACAGTACAAGATTTAATGATGCGTCTTTTAAAAACACTGCAACAATTCGCTCCAAAGTTAACACCATCCCAATTAACAGTAGATGAAATTCCTTTATATGAGACGAATTTACAACGTATTATTGATCGTAACAATAAAGCGCTTGGCTTAGAAAAATAAAAAGACCACCTTGTTCCGTTATACACGAAACAAGGTGGTCTTTTTTTTTATCAATTCGTTATAGAATTAAAGTGCTTGAGCTGCTGTAATTAAAGCTAACTTGTACACTTCTTCTTCGTTACATCCACGAGATAGGTCATTTACAGGCATATTTAAGCCTTGTAAGATTGGTCCTACTGCTTCGAAGTTACCTAAGCGTTGAGCAATTTTGTAACCGATATTACCAGCTTCTAAGCTTGGGAATACGAATACGTTAGCATCACCTTTAATTGTAGAACCTGGAGCTTTTTTCTCAGCTACAGATGGTACGAATGCAGCATCGAATTGGAATTCTCCATCTAAAGTTAACTCTGGAGCCATTTCTTTTGCAATGCGAGTTGCTTCTACAACTTTTTCTGTTTCTGGAGATTTCGCAGAACCTTTTGTAGAGAAGCTTAACATAGCAACGCGTGGGTCAATACCGAATAATTCAGCAGTTTTCGCACTTTCGATACCGATTTCAGCTAAATCTTGGCTGTTTGGTGCAATGTTAATTGCGCAATCAGCGAATACATATTTCTCTTCTTCACGTACCATGATGAATACGCCAGAAGTTTTTGTAACGCCTGGTTTTGTTTTAATAATTTGAAGTGCTGGACGAACTGTGTCAGCTGTAGAGTGAGCTGCACCACTTACTAAACCGTGTGCTTTGCCCATGTATACAAGCATTGTACCGAAGTAGTTTTCGTCTTTAAGGATTTTGCGAGCGTCTTCTTCTGTTGCTTTACCTTTACGGCGTTCAACGAAAGATGCTACCATTGCATCCATTTCTTCATATGTAGCTGGGTCATAAATATCAACGCCTGCTAATGTTAAATTCATGCTAGCAGCTTTTGCGCTAATTTCTTCTTTATTACCAACTAAGATTGGTTTTACTAACTCTTCTTTTGCTAAACGCTCTGCAGCGCCTAAAATTCTTTCATCAGTTCCTTCAGGAAGCACGATAGAAATATCTTTCCCTTGAACTTTTTCTTTTACTGTTGTAAATAAATTGCTCACGAATAAACCCTCCTACAAATGTTAAAAAACTCTATCTTTAAGAATACTGCTTTTCCTCTATATTTTAAACTTATAGCCCCCAAAAAATAGATAAAATAAAAATGATTATATTTTCATAAAATTCAGCCGAGAAATAAAGCCTACTTAAGCCTTATTTTCTCCCGTTTTCCGATAAATAGAAATGTGACAATTTTATGTGCCGAAACTTTATATAGATGATTTTAAACCTATATATGCTATAGTTAACGTGTAAAATATCATTAACTGAGGTGAATAGAATGAGTGAAGCAACAACAACGTTAGATGGCTGGTATTGTTTACATGATTTACGTTCTATTGATTGGGCTGCATGGAAAACATTATCTAGCGACGAACGCGGACAAGCAGTGTCTGAATTTTTAAATGTCGTTGAAAAATGGAACGAAGTAGCTACTGCGAAAAAAGGCAGTCATGCAATGTATACAGTTGTTGGTCAAAAAGCTGATATTATGCTGATGATTTTACGTCCAACAATGGAAGAGTTAAATGAAATTGAGACAGAATTAAATAAAACAACATTAGCTGAATATATGATTCCTGCATATTCTTACGTATCTGTTGTTGAACTAAGCAACTACCTTCCAGCTGATGAGGATCCATACCAAAATCCACAAATTTTAGCTCGCTTATATCCTGAATTGCCGAAAGCAAATCATATTTGCTTCTATCCAATGGACAAGCGTCGCCAAGGTGATGACAACTGGTACATGCTTCCTATGGAAGAGCGTAAAAAAATGATGTACAGTCACAGCAAGATTGGTCGCCAATACGCAGGTAAAGTACGCCAAGTTATTTCAGGATCTGTTGGATTCGACGATTTCGAGTGGGGCGTAACATTATTCGCTGACGATGTTCTTCAATTTAAAAAACTTATATATGAAATGCGCTTCGATGAAGTAAGTGCTCGTTATGGTGAATTTGGAACATTCTTTGTTGGAAATATTTTACCAAACGAAAAAGTAGAGACATTTTTACACATATAATAGTGAAAAAGGAACGAAATTCGTTCCTTTTTTTATTATCTCCTATATTTCCCCTCAAAAAACTTCTTTTCTCTGCAAATCTGAACAAAAATCGACAAATTATTTTCAAATTTCTTGTAAAATTGTAACCTTTTTATATGAAAAGTTATGCTAAAATGGTACGAGCTATATGCTAATAACGATGCGAAGGTGATAATGTATATGAAGAAAATCTTGTCTATTTTACTATTGTTTCTATTGTCATTTTCTTCCTTAGGAGTAACAACATCCCATGCGGAAGAAAAAATACACATAGAAGCAGCTGCTGCACTTCTATTTGATGCAGATACAGGAAAAGTACTGCATGAGCAAAATCCAGACGAATTACTAGCTATCGCTAGTATGTCAAAATTAATTATTGTGTACGCTGTTTTAGAAGCGATTAAAGAAGGGAAAATTACTTGGGATACGAAAGTAAATATTTCTGATTACGCTTATGAAGTCTCTCGTAATAATGAATTCTCTAACGTACCATTTGAAAAGGGACGTCAATATACTGTAAGAGAATTATACCATTCTATCGTTATCTTCTCTGCGAATGGATCTAGTATTGCTTTAGCAGAACTTCTTGCTGGAAGCGAGAAAAACTTCTTAAATCTTGCAAATGAACATGCAAAAAAACTAGGGTTAAAGAAATATAAATTTGTAAACGCTACTGGGTTAAATAACGCTGATTTAAAAGGGAAACATCCTGAAGGAACTGATCCGAATGGAGAAAACTCTATGTCAGCTCGCGATATGGGTATTCTTTCAAAAGAAATTATTACAAAGTATCCAGAAATGCTAGAGGATACAAAACAAAGATTTAGAAACTTCCCAGATAATCATCCGAAACCAATTCGTATGGAAAACTGGAACTGGATGTTACCAAGTGCTGCTTTCGCTTATGAAGGAACAGATGGTTTGAAAACAGGAAGTTCAGATACAGCTGGATACGGATTTACTATTACTGCAAAGCGCGGTGATTTACGCCTTATCTCAGTTATTATTAAAACAAAATCAATGGACGAGCGCTTCACCGAATCTCGTGCATTAATTGAATACGGGTTTAATAACTTTGAAAAACAAAAGTTAAAAGTTGATAAAAACAACACAATCTCTGTAGTACAAGGTAAAGAAGATCACGTAACTGTTGCACCTGAAAAAGAAATAACAGTAATTACGAAAAAAGGTAGTAAACCACCTTACAAAATTTCTACTGAAGCAGATAAATCACTTGCCGAAGACGGTCATTTAGTTGCTCCAATTAAAAAAGATGCAAAAGTAGGTTCAATCGTTTTAGAATCGACTGATAAATATGGGTTCTTAGACGGAAATAAAAGTATGAAAGTTACTGCAAAAACGACTGAAGAAGTAGAAAAAGCAAACTGGTTCGTGTTAACAATGCGTTCAATTGGTGATTTCTTCTCAAACTTATGGTCCAAAATATTTTAATGATAAAAAGCTAGCCCACGCTAGCTTTTTTTATTTTCCTCTCTCAATGTAAAACTTCGTTTGGTTGTCATATCCGAGTCTTTTTTCTCATACGTATGAACTAGTAATTGTTCCACACTTCATCTAGAAATAAACCTCTTTCTACAGTGCATTCCAAAAAGAGAGGTGACACATAATGGGTGTTATTGCGTATAACGAAGAAGATGTTAAGTTATTAGCTAGACTGATGCGTGCTGAAGCCGAAGGAGAAGGCCAACAAGGGATGTTAATGGTCGGAAACGTTGGGGTAAATCGTGTCCGCGGAAATTGTTTAGATTTTAAAAAAATACGTAATTTACGTCAAATGGTTTATCAAAATCCTGGTGGTTTTGAAGCAACGCAAAAAGGGTATTTTTATCAACGAGCAAGAGAACAAGATATCGCATTGGCAAGACGAACCATTCAAGGACAACGTTTTTGGCCTGCCAACTTTTCCTTATGGTTTTTTAGGCCTGAAGGCCCTTGCCCACCAACTTGGTATGACCAGCAAAATTCTGGTCGCTTTAAAAAGCACTGCTTCTTCCAACCATCTGGTGAGGATTGTCCTGGCGTATATTAAGGAATGAAAATGAGGAGGGATTTTTGAATGGCACAGCAACAAAACCCATACTACGGAACAGGTTTTTATCAACCATCTGGAACTTATGTGCAACCGCAACAAATGACTCCTGGGCAACAACAACAGCAACAAGCAATGCAACAACAAGTTTCTCAGGCTCAGCTTGCAGTTTCTCAAGGGATGTTACCACTAGAGCAATCGTATATTGAAAACATCCTTCGTTTAAACAAGGGTAAGCCAGCTACAGTTGTAATGACTTATGAACGTGGTAGTTCGCTTGGTACACAATCTTATACAGGGATCATCGAGGCAGCTGGCCGTGATCATATCGTTATTAGTGAACCGAAATCTGGAAAACGCTATTTACTACTAATGATTTACTTAGATTATGTAGAATTCCCAGGAGAAATTGCGTATTTACCTAGTCAACAAGCAACTTATGCTCCAAGACCATAAAAAAAAGCTGGCTCATGCCAGCTTTTGTTTTTTATAACCCTTTTACAACTGCAGTTCCTACTAGAATCCAAGCCACAATAAATGCTACCCCACCAAGAGGAGTAATTGGGCCAAAGAACTTAATACCTGTCGTACTTAATGCATACAAACTACCTGAGAACATAATAATCCCAGCTACCATTAGCCAACCAGCAGTAGTTAAAAGTGATGATTGAATCTTATCCATCAATAAAGCAACTACGAATAGTCCACCTGCATGAAACATTTGATATGTAACGCCTGTTTTCCAAACTTCTAACATTTTTGCAGAAATTTTATTTTCTAAACCGTGTGCTCCAAATGCCCCTAACGCAACAGATAGCCCCGCTGCAATACAACCTAGTAAAAAGAAAATTTTCATCTTAATTCCCCTTTTTTACTTTTATCATAAGCAATTTTTTCATATAAGCCAAACGATTTTGCTTTTAAAAATCCAATAAAGAGTTACCGTTTGCATCTTCTTCTTTTATATATACTGGCTCTCCAGAAACCGGCATAACCGGTTGCACTGTTGTCATAGGCTGTGATCCGATTATTTGTGACTGAACTTGTGGTTCTCTATACGTATGCGGCTCAGCTTGCTCTTCTAATAATAAATCACATAAAGCACGCACAACTAATACATGTTCTTTTGATTTTTGACCGTCACTACTTTTTGCCTTTGCAATTTCATTCGCCATTTTATTTAAAATCTTTTCACTCGATATATGCATTCCTTGTCACCTCTTACTTTGTAGTTCTTTCTCAAATTGCCCCAGTTTCTCTACTGAACCAAATACTATTATCATATCACGTTCTTGCAGTTTTTCCTGCCCAGTTGGATTATGAATAATATTTCCATTCCTTAAAATAGCCAAAATTGTTACATCAAACTGATTTCTCACATCACTCTCTAATAATGATTTATCGACTAATATAGAATCTTTGCCAACTAAAATTTCTTCAATGACAAATGACTGTTCTACTCCATATAGCACTGTATCAATATAATTAACTGTTAATGGATTCGCAATACCTTTTGCAATATGAATTCCCGCCATACTAGATGGATTAATAACCTTATTTGCACCAGCACGCCTTAATTTTTCTTCAGTTTCTGGCTTTTCAGCCCTCGCCACGATTTTAATTGCATCGTTTAATCCTCTTGCTGTCAATGTAATAAATACATTTTCGGCATCATTCGCTACAATAGCGACTAGACCAGCCGCCTTTGAGATTCCAGCATGATGTAAAACTTGATCTTCCGTTGCATCTCCATGTACATATAAAAGCTTTTCCTGTTCGAATATACTTTCATCTTTATCCACAACTACAAATGGAATTTTCTTCTCCTGTAATTCATGTACGACTTGAAGCCCAACTCTACCGCAACCACATACTATAATATGATTTTGTAACTGTGCTATTTGTTTATCCATCTTCTTCCTCCGCATTGCATGAAATAAATTCCCTTCAACAATCATTGCTGCTACTACCCCTATTGCGTACGTCACAATCCCTACACCCACAGGTATGATGAGAAGCGCAAAAACTTTCCCTGCGTGTGTTAATGGGACTGCATCACCATATCCAACAGTTAATACAGTAATCATTGTCATCCAAAATGCTTGAAAAAAACTAATCTCTTCAATTGTCATAAATCCAAGTGTTCCTAGAATTACAACAGAAGTCATACATATAACTGCTATCCATAATTGCTTACGTGCATTCATATTATGTTTCAACTCTTTTCTCTATCTACAATCTTTGCCAGTGGAAATAAAATACGTATATACTAGAAACGGAATCTATGAAAGAGGTTGATATAATGAAGATATTTCTTTCCGCCTTACAATGGGCACTATTTATTTTAGCTGGAAGTCTTATTGTGCCAATTAGTGTTGCAACTAGTTACGGCCTTAATGGTGCTGAAGCTATCGCATTTGTGCAAAGAACCTTATTTGTTCTTGGCTTTGCCGGTCTATTGCAAGCCATATTGGGGCATAAACTCCCTATTCAAGAAGGTCCCGCAGGCCTTTGGTGGGGAATTTTCTCCCTTTATGCAAGTTTAGGTGTCGTATTATTTGGATCAAGCACTGAAACGCTTAAAGTCCTCGGATACGCCTTCCTATTAAGCGGTATTATTTGTATTATTCTTAGCGTTTTTGGACTTATTGATAAACTCGTTCGCTATTTTACACCAACAGTCACTGGAACGTATTTATTTCTTCTTGTCGCACAACTGAGTGGCTCCTTCTTAAAAGGAATGTTTGGACTTGATGGACAACATACAGAAGTACAAGCTGACGTATTTATTCTTTCACTTATTGTTATTTTACTATCCTTTTTCATCATGAAGCTACCTTTTATTGGACGATATTCTGTTCTTGTCAGCATCGTTTGCGGCTGGGTATTATTCGCGTGCTTCGGATTATCTAATCCAGTAACACCTGTGACGGACATAATCCGCCTTCCATCCCTATTTGTTTTTGGAATGCCTCGCGTTGAATGGAACATGGCAATTACAGTCGTTTTTGTCACATTACTGCTTCTGACAAACATGTTAGCAAGTATTCGCGTTGTACAAAAGGTTGTTTCTAAGTATGAAGAAAACGCTACTGAAAATCGCTTCAAGCAAGCTGGTATTATAACCGGAATCAACCAATTGCTAGGTGGTCTCTTTTCAGCTATTGGTCCTGTCGCAATTTCTGGATCAGCAGGATTTATTGCAACGACTAATATTTATAAACGCCTCCCGTTTATATTAGGATCAATCCTTATTATTTTAATTAGTATATTCCCAAAGATTACTTCATTCTTTGCAGCGATTCCTGTCGCAGTCGGGTATGCTGCTATTTACCCTGTATTCGCAAGCATGATCGGCCTTGCTTTTCGCGAATACGATACTGTCCAAAACAAAGAAAGACTCTTTAAAGTAGCAGGTCTTTCCATCTTTACAGGCGTTGGAGTTATGTTCATTCCAGCAGGTGCATTTTCTACGCTACCACCATTTCTAGCATCCTTTTTAAGTAACGGTCTCGTTCTTGGAGCTGTAATGGCTATTTTACTCGAAATACTATTTTCTCGTTCTAACGAAAAACAACTATCGTAAATTGGAAAACTTCCATTATTGCACTCTCCCTGTAGAGTTGTTACGATAAAATAAAGCTTTTACAAACAACCAAGGTCCCCACAAATAGCGGGACCTGCTTATGATAATTGATCTATTTCTTCTCAAAGAAATTCAATGTCTTACTATTATTCCTTAACATCTTCATCAACATGTATTTCTATTTAAATAAAGAAGGGAATTTTCAATATGACTTATAAAATGATTGTTTTAGATTTAGATGATACTTTATTACGTGATGACCATACTATTTCACCTCGTACGAAAGAAGCCTTAATGACAGCGCAAGAGCAAGGTGTTAAAGTTGTACTTGCTTCTGGACGTCCAACATTTGCAATGCGTGCAATCGCAAAAGAATTACATTTAGAGGAGTACGGCAGCTTTATTCTTTCATTTAACGGTGCAAAGATTATTAACTGTAAAACAAATGAAGAAATCTTTAGTAGTACACTGTCTCCTGAAATCGTTCACAACCTATTTGAAATTAGTAAAACTGAAGATGTATGGATTCATACTTATATTGGTGATGATATCGTAACCGAAGAAAATAATCCTTATACTGAAATTGAGGGCGATATTACTGGTATGCCAATCGTTGTAGTAGATAACTTTAAAGCTGCTGTTAAAGAGCCTGTAGTAAAAGTATTAATGAATAAAGAAGCCGAACGCCTTGTTGAAGTAGAAAAGAAACTACAAAAACAACTAGAAGGCCAATTAAGCGTTATGCGTTCTAAACCATTCTTCTTAGAATTTACTGAAGCCGGTGTTACAAAAGGAACGAGCTTAAACCAACTGATTCAAAAGCTTGGCATTAAGCGCGAAGAAGTTATCGCAATGGGTGATAGCTATAACGACCAAGCGATGATTGAATTTGCTGGCCTTGGCGTTGCAATGGGCAATGCACCAGATGATATTAAAGAAATTGCAAACTACGTAACAGATACAAATATGAACGATGGCGTTGCAAAAGTTGTAGAGAAATTTGTTTTAAAAACGGAAGTACTTGTTTAATATTTTCATTCATAAAACCTATTTGAAGTCAAACACTTCAAATAGGTTTTCATTTAAATTACGATGCTTTTGTGACTATATTTTGAACTTTGTACTATTCTCGTAGTGTAAACTTTCTTTTTGTATATAATGGAACAAAATAGACTATTTTATTTTGAAAAAGAATACAAATTTACTATAAACAAGCAGACGTTAAAGGAGGCTACTTCATGTTATCTACACCAATCGGACGACTGAGAGTAATCGGCTTAGTTGAGGGGATTTCTTTCCTATTACTATTATTTGTAGCAATGCCATTAAAATATTTCGCGGGATTTGCAACAGCTGTTAAAATTACAGGTATGGCTCACGGCGTTTTATTCATACTATTCATCTTTGCGGTAATTCAAGTAACAATCGTACACCGTAAATCAATTTTATGGGCAATTGGTGCACTTGCTGCATCAGTTATCCCATTCGGTACGTTTGTACTAGATGCAAAATTAAAAAATGAACAATAATAGTAAAAAGGTAGTTAACAATTGTTAGCTACCTTTTTTGCATTTATATATTCGGAATTTCCCAATCAATTTGTCTTTCACCCATATTAGCTAAAATCGTATTTACTTTAGAGTATGGCTTACTACCAAAGAAACCACGTCTTGCTGATAAGGGACTTGGGTGTACAGACTCGATAATATGATGATTCTTATTCGTAATGAGCTTCTTCTTCGCCTGTGCATGGCGTCCCCATAATATGAAAATAACTGGTTTTTCACGTTCATTTAACAGCTCAATCACGCGATCTGTGAAACGCTCCCATCCTTTTCCTTTATGAGAATTCGCTTCACCTTGTCGAACTGTTAATACAGTATTTAATAATAATACTCCTTGCTCCGCCCACTTTACTAAATAACCGTTATTCGGAATTTCATAACCATATTCATCTCGAAGTTCTTTATACATATTTAACAACGATGGTGGCGTTTTGACACCCGGTTGCACAGAAAAGCTTAATCCGTGTGCTTGATTCGGCCCATGATACGGGTCTTGTCCTAAAATAACAACCTTTGTATTTTCATAACTTGTATACTCTAGAGCATTAAATATGTCTTCTTTCTTTGGATAAATCACATGCGTCTCATACTCTTCTTTTAAAAAACCAACTAATGATTGATAATATTCTTTCTCAAATTCTGGTGCCAATAATGGTCCCCAATCATTCTTTAACACATTTTCCATGCCTTCACTTCCTGTTCAATTAATTCACCATATCCTGCTTTGTAAATACTACAAATGAAATGATAAGAGAAACGACTGCCCAAACCGTTAAATTCATTAAAGAAAATCCCATTGATAAACCTTGTAATGCAGGCAATTTCCCTGATAAATAATCTGTTAACGATAAGTTCACACTAAAAATATATTTTGCACCTTCCCAAGACGTTGCAAATGAACTTAAAATGCCACCTGCAATTAACGCGGCTAACATAACGCCCATACCAGCTGGTGTATTTCGAATTAAAACAGAAACCATAAATGATATAGTTCCGACAACGATAGCAACAAACCAAGCTAATCCGTACGCCATTAAAATGTATTGCCACTGCGGAATAAGGTGTACAAAGTTCGTATTTAACGTTTCCTTATCAATAACGAACCCCGTTAACACAGGTACGTTCCATCCCGAGTATCCAAATACAAGCCCCGATAATACGTAAGCAAATAAACCGACAAGGAGTAATATGAGAGAAATAAAAAATAACATCGTGACATATTTACTGAGAAGTATTTTCCATCGTCTTATCGGCCTTGTCAGCAACATCTTCATCGTCCCATCACTTCGTTCTCCTGAAACAATATCAATGGCGACAATCATTACGAGAAGCGGAATAAATAATGTAATTCCTTGTTCAATAAACGCTCTTACAAAAGTCGGTGCACCCGGTGCCATCGGATTAATATCATGATCCAAATAATATTGTTGCTGTTCCACCCTTACCTTTAACCAATCACGCCACTCTTCTGGCAATCTAGAATTGTTCAAGCGGTTCTGGGAATCAACAATCTGTTGCTGCAATGATACTTTCCAATCAGTCGTACCAAGCCTTTTTTGCGTTGTTTCTATTTCACGATACTGGGCGTATACAAAAAGCGGTATCAAAATTGCTAAAATAAGCATGACAACAAAAATGCGTTTCTTGCGATAGATCTTTTCTGATTCATTTAAAACTAGATTAGCAAATTCACGCATGCTGCTCACCCCTTGTGAGTTCAATAAATAAATCTTCTAGCGTAAACACAAGCTCCTTAACACTATGTACATCAATCCCATTTTCTACAAAGTGTTTATTCCAAACATTAATAGCTGCAATGTCCATGCGACATAATAACCGTTCACCTTCTACACTCACTTCTCTTACCTCTTCAGCAGCGTCTAGCATATCTTTCGCTTTAGAAATCGGTGTAACGACCCATTCTACACGATCACTGGCTGTTTTAATCAGCTCTTCAATCGGTGCAACTGTTATCATTTTCCCTTTATGAATAATAGCGACGCGGTTGCATATCATTTGTACTTCACTTAGCAAATGACTGGAAATAAACACACTCATATTTTCTTCTTTTACAAGCTTATGTATAAATTCCCTAAGTTCACGAATCCCAGCTGGATCTAAACCATTTGTTGGCTCATCTAATATGAGTAATTTAGGATTCCCAAGCAACGCTTGCGCAATTCCTAGGCGCTGCTTCATGCCAAGTGAGTACGTTTTTACCTTGTCGTGAATTCTTTCGTCCAAATGAACCATTTTTGAAATTTCAATAATACGTTCATCTGATATATTACCTAGCATACGGGCAAATTGCTTTAAATTTTCCCAGCCCGTTAAATATGTATACAGCTCCGGGTTTTCAACGATACTTCCAATTTGACGCATCGCTTCTCTGAAATTTTCCTTAATCGAATAACCACCGATAGAAATGGTACCCTCTGTCGCTTTAATCAATCCAACTAACATTCGAATCGTTGTCGTTTTTCCGGCCCCGTTTGGTCCTAAAAAGCCAAATACTTCTCCTTGCTTCACATCAAACGAAATATTCTCTACAAGTGTCTTCTTTCCAATTACCTTCTTCACGTCTCGTACAGAAAGTATCGTCGTCATTTTACCCCTCCTTGTTCTAGTTTTAATTTACTTGCAACATTTTGAACTAATCGTTCTGCCATATACGTATACCCTACTTCGTTCGGATGAAAATGATCGGAGTATAATAAATCTTTTCCACGGTTTTGGAATAAATCAAATGTCGGTGTAATATACACATTTTTATCGTTTAACGCTAATTTCTCTAAAGCTGCATTCCAGTCTACAACAATGTTTGAAGATCCTTTTAAATCTTCTACATCTTCAAAAGGATTGTACAAACCGAGCCAAAAAATAGGGCTATCCGGATTTAATTTACGAATTTCTTCTATAATTTTCTTCGCTTCATTTTGAAATGTTTCCTTATCAGGACGATACGTCTCTAAATCTATTTTCCCGAGCGATTCCCAACCTGGGAATAAATCATTTCCTCCAATTGTTAAAACGATTACATCTGCTTGCTTAATTGAATATTGAGCGCCACTACTCTCTATTTGTTTTAATAAATCGGGCATTTTCGCACCACTAACTGCTAAGTTTGTTAATGCAACTTTCTGCTTATACTCTTTTTGTAAGTCTTCTTTCATTCGTCCAATATAGCCGATGCCTTCTTTATCACCAACGCCACGCGTTAACGAATCGCCTAAACTAACGATTTGTAACGTTCCAGTTTTCTTTTTCTCTTTTGCCAATACATCAGTTTTCTTAACTAAATTTGAAGCTTTCGGATTTAATACATCATTTACACCTGAAACAAAGCCATATGCAAATAAACAAAAAGATGCAATTGTAATGAGTAGAATTACCTTTACCACTTTTGATCTCATATCAAAACCCCTTTTACCCCTCATAGATTGTCCATAATTATACCAAACGAAATTTTGAAAAGCGATTTTCACCCCTTCCCAATTATGTCGTTTCTCTATCTATTAACTCTGGTAATAACTCTACATGCTTCACATCTAATTTCTCTTCATTGATCTTTTCATATAATAATTCAAACGCTTTTATCCCGACATTTTTACTAGGATGCGAAAGCGTTGTTATACCTAATATATCTGCCACCTCTTGATCATCGCACCCTATAATCGTAATATCTTCTGGAATTCGAATTCCTTTTCTTTTCGCTTCCGTTACCATGCCCGCTGCAATATGGTTACAAGATACGAGGAACGCCGTCGGTTTTACAGACATACAAGCCCACTCCCTGACTACATTACGTCCATCTTCCACCGTAAAACAACCTTTGAACTTCCAGTTTTCTAACGGTTTTATAGTAATCTGTTGAAGCGAATCTTCATACGCTTTTTTTCGTCTTTGGCTATTAATACTATTACTTCTCCCAATACAATATCCAATACGTGTATGACCGGCATCAATTAAGCTTTTCATACCTCGTGAAAAAACTTTATAGTAATCAATGTGTACACTTGAAATGAATTTCGAATCTATTTCTTCACACATAACAATTGGACCAAACTTCGTATATTCTTCAAGCTTTTCCTTACTATTTGCCCGAGAACATATAATAACCCCATCAAGCTTTTTCATTTTTAACATATTCAAAATTTCTAGTTCTCTTTCCTCACTATAGTTCGTCTGACAAAGCATCATATTATAATTTCTCTTTGCGGTTTCCTTTGATATCCCCTCAATAATTGCGCTATAATATTGATCATTTACGTGCGGCAATAGAACGCCAATGACATTCGTTTTTCCTTTCACTAAATGAATCGCATTCACATTTTGTGTATAATTTAATTCCTCTATAATCGCTAAAATTTCTTTTCGTTTCTGTTCATTTACGTACGGATGATTATTCAGTACACGTGAAACAGTTGAAACAGATACCCCGGCGAGTTCAGCAATTTTTCTTATATTCGTCATCTCGTTCTCCCCTTCTCGCAAAAATTCTCACTTGACCTGGTAAGCTTTCCACAATATATCCTTTCCTAGCAAATACATTTTAGAAAGGATATACAACTATGCTTCGATTCAAATTAGAATATATTTTTTTCATCGGTGGTTTACTCATTCTCTCCATCGGTATTAATATGATGACAACAATTACTTCCTTTGGACTTAGCCCTTATGATTCCTTCTTTATTGCACTATATCAAAATTTCGGGATAAGTATTGGTTTTTGGATTTTCATGATTAATTTTGTATTTACGCTTATCGTACTCTTTTGGAATAAAAAACAAATTACTATCGGTACAATTGTAACGATGATTCTTATTTCTCTTTTTGTTGATTGGATTGGTTCCATTACAACCCTTATGGACGCCATCCGCTCTCTTCCAAAATATATAACACTTATTTGCGGAAATCTATTCGTCGGAGCTGGCATTGGTCTTTACGTCTCCACAAACCTTTGCGCAGCACCTCAGGAAGCTTTCGTTTTAACGGTTGCTGAGAAGAAAAAATGGACATTTAGAAAAACAGAAATTTCATTAGCTTTTTTATTTTTAACGTTAAGTTTCTTATTAGATGGTCCCATTTATTTTGGTACAATCATCTTGTCCTTTACAACTGGCTGGATTATTCAAGCATTTATTCAAATTGGCATGCAAATTTTAAACAAAAAAGAACCTATTANNTAATAGGTTCTTTTTTGTTTTATAATAAGAAATACTACTTAGCATCTCCTTCAATTCGGTAATTTGCTTTCACACAATCAATTTCTTCATACCCTTGCAATGTATGTAGAATATAATCGTAATCCGCAAGAGAAGCACGGTGCGTTACAATTACAATTTCTGCTTTCCCTTTCTCTTCAAGCGGCATTTGAATAATCTTTTCAAAACTAACGCCGCGTTCAGAGAATAAAGATGTAATCTTTGCAAACACACCAATTTCGTCTTTCACATGAAGTCTCAAAAACTTTTTCACAATAATTTCATCTGGCTCTTTTAATACTTTTTTATACTGCGGGGATACCGCACTATTTCCGTTTACACCTAATCTAATATTTTGCATTACAGCAACTAAATCCGAAACAACCGCTGTCGCTGTCGGTAAGCTACCTGCACCCGGTCCATAAAACATCGTTTCCCCTACCGCTTCACCATACACATAGACAGCATTATATTCATTTTGAACTGCCGCAAGAGGATGCGTATTTGGAAGTAAAGTCGGTTCAACTGTCACCTCTAATTTTTCACCATCTCGCTTTGCAAGACCAATTAATTTAATTGTATAGCCTAAGCTCTTACTATATTCAATATCTTCCTCTGTAATAGAAGTAATCCCTTTTACTTTCACATCTCCAAGCTCTACATTTGTAGAAAACCCGAGAGTAGCCAAAATCGTCATCTTTCTTGCCGCATCTAAACCTTCTACATCTGATGTTGGATCTGCTTCTGCAAATCCAAGCTGCTGGGCTTCTTTTAACACTTCGTTATATGCTCTCCCTTCGTCAGACATTTTCGTCAAAATAAAATTTGTCGTTCCATTTACAATTCCCATTACCTTTGTAATAAGATCTGAAGAAAGTCCTTCTACGATGCTTCGTAAAATCGGAATCCCTCCGGCCACACTTGCTTCATAAAACAGATCAGCCTTATTATCCTTTGCTACCGCTAAGAGTTCCGCTCCGTGTAACGCCATTAAATCTTTATTTGCAGTCACAACATGCTTTCCACTTTTTAAAGCTTGTAAAATGTATGATTTTGCATCATCAATGCCACCCATCACTTCGATGACAACATCAATATTTGGATTATCTAAAATTTCATTTGCATCTTGTGTTAATAGAGTAGAAGGCACCGCGACCTCTCTCTCTTTCTCAATATTTTGTACTAGTACTCTCGTTACTTTCACAGGACAACCTACTTGGTGTATAAGTCGTTCTTGATGATCTGTAATAATACGAACTACCCCACTACCAACTGTCCCAAGGCCTAATAATCCAACTTGAATTTCTTTCATAATACTGTCCACCCCTCAAAAATTGTGTTTAGATGAAATTATACGAGTAAAAAATCTGAAAAACAATGTATTTTGAACATTCCGAAAAATAAAGGGTAATCTTTACAAAGAAAACGTTGCCACGTGTTACACAATCATTATTTACAATACATAAGGGGTTTCTTGATACACGTAATAATTCAACCAATTAGAGAATAGTAAATTCCCATGACTCCTCCACCTAACAAGCGGCTTCTCATCTGGATTATTATATTTAAAATAATTTTTTGGCACATCAATATTTAACCCTTTTTGACAGTCCCGTTCATATTCTTGCTTTAACGTATCACAACTATATTCACTATGTCCGAGTGCGAAAACTTGCCTTCCTTCTTGCCCGATAACAAGATGAACACCCGCTTCTTCAGAATTAGCTAATAACGTTAATTCTTTCACTTTTTCAATATCGCTCTCTCGTACTTCTGTATGGCGAGAATGCGGAGCAAAAAATAACTCATCAAACCCTTGTAACAGTTTCACATGTTGCTCACGAACCTCATGTTCAAATACACCGAACATTTTTTCTGCAAGAGGATACTTCGGCACACCATAGTGATAATACAAACCTGCTTGTGCCCCCCAGCAAATATGAAGCGTAGACGTTACATTCGTTTTTGAATACTCCATAATACGTTTAAGCTCTTCCCAATAATCTACTTCTTCAAAAGAAAGTGTCTCCACTGGCGCCCCTGTAATAATGAGCCCATCAAATTTTTCATTTTCAATATCACGGAACGTTTTATAAAAGCTCGTTAAATGGTCCTGCGCTACATTACGGGACAGATGCGATTCCATATGAAGTAAATGAACATCTAGTTGCAACGGTGTATTCCCCATTAAACGAAGTAATTGTGCTTCTGTCTCTTGCTTTGTGGGCATTAAATTTAAAATAGCAATTTTCAAAGCACGTATATCTTGTGTTTCTGCTCGCTCCTTCGTCATTACAAAAATATTTTCTTCTTGCAGTACTTTGCGAGCTGGTAAATCTTTATCAATTATGATCGGCATGTTGTTTGCCTCCGACTAGCGCAGCTTCTAAATCCGCAATAATATCAGAAACATCTTCTATACCAACCGATAAACGAATTAAATCAGATGTCACACCAGCTAAACGCTGATCTTCTGCGCTTAATTGTCTGTGCGTCGTACTAGCAGGGTGTATAACACAAGTTCTCGCATCAGCTACATGCGTTACAAGCGTCGCTAGTTTCACATTTGTGATAAATTCTTTTGCTGCTTCTAATCCGCCCTTAATACCAAATGTTAAAACGCCACTAGCACCTTTCTTCAAATACTTTTGTGCTAACGAGTAATTTTCATTACTATCTAATCCCGGATAATTCACCCATTCAATACGATCATGATTAACAAGCCACTTAGCAACTGCAAGAGCATTTTCGCTATGACGCTCCATTCGTAAATGCAGTGTTTCTAAACCAATATTGCTAATATAGGCATTGAATGGGCTCATACAGTTTCCGTAGTCTCTTAATAACTGAACGCGCGCTTTCACAATATAAGCTGCCGCCCCAAAATTTTGTACATAACTTACGCCGTGATAACTTGGATCTGGTTCAACAAGCTCAGGATATTTTCCGTTTGTCCAATCAAAGTTTCCTCCATCAATAACAATGCCGCCTAATGAACTCGCATGGCCATCAATGTATTTCGTTGTGGAATGCACGATAATATTTGCCCCATGTTCGAACGCTTGGCATAAATAAGGCGTTGCTAATGTATTATCAACGATAAAAGGTACTTCTAATTCTTTTGCTGCAGCTGAAAGTTCTTTGAAATTCAAAACGTTCATCGCTGGATTTCCTAACGATTCTGCATAAACGAGTTTCGTCTTATCGTTAGCAAGTGCCGCAATTTCATCTGCCGTTAAATTTGGATTAAAGAACGTAACATCAATGCCAAGCTTACGTAAGCTTACTCCAAATAAATTAAACGTTCCCCCGTAAACAGTTGAAGAACAAAGTAAATGGTCTCCACTACTACAAATATTTAAAACTGCGAGCATAATAGCTGCTTGCCCAGAAGCCGTTGCAACAGCTCCTACACCGCCTTCTAAATCTGATAATTTTTGTTCAAATGCAGCTAGTGTGGGATTCCCAATACGTGTATAAATATAGCCCTCTGCCTCTAAGTTAAATAATGCTGCTAAATCATCCGACGTATCGTATTTATACGTTGTACTTTGATAAAGCGGTAGAACGCGTGGCTCACCATTCTTTGGCGTATAGCCACCTTGCACACAAATTGTTCCCTTTCCCCATGATTCTCCCATCTCTCATTCTCCTTTCTTTTCATGCAAAATAAAAAACTGCTTCTTTCCTAAATAAGAAAGAAGCAGTTTGAAAACACGCTCTAAAATCTCTTCCTTATCTCTCAGGACTATTACCTGCAGGATTTGGCACAATTCCGTTATTCGGCTGTTGCCAAGGTTTCATCGGGCCTGTCCCTCCACCTTTTCTTGATAAGACTATGCAATTACCGTTGATTTTATAGCAATAATTTCCTAATGTCAAATTGTTTTTCTGAATGTTCTAAAAGAATTGTCAACAATCTCATATAAAGCAACAAAAGAAGTATATTCCATATTTATTCAAAAAAGACCTTTTAAAAATTCCAATCACTATATAGAATTAAATAAGTGGTTTAACTTATAGGACCCAAGCTCTAATGAAATCCCAATATATATGTTGAATAAGCCAACCTCTCACAAAGATACTATATATATCCCATTCATTTCATACTAGCATATATAATCCTTTCTCTATTACAACTTACATAACGGAGGTATAACATGACAAATAAAAAGGACATGCACTATATGCTCGCTCTATATGGCATTCTTTTAGGCTCTATAGTAGGGGCTACAGTTTGGTTATTTTTAGTTACGCTAAATATCGGAATCCACTTTATTTGGGGATATTTACCTAACCTTTTCTCTTCTCCCCCTTATTACACTCTTTGTGTAACAATCATCGGCGGTATCCTCGTTGGTTTAACACAAAAATACTTCGGTACATATCCACGTCTTATGCCAGAAGTAATGGGTGAATATAAAAAAACAGGTAGAATTGAATACCGTTTTGTACATAAAGCTACTTTAACTGCGCTTATTGTTTTAATATTTGGAGCTAGTCTAGGCCCAGAGGCCGCACTTGTTGGAATTATCGGCGGGCTTTGTACATGGGTAGGAGATCGCTTTAAATTCGCTTTAAAGGGAATGAACGAACTAACAGAAGTTGGAATTGGTGCTACTTTAAGCGTCATTTTTAACGCTCCATTATTCGGTTATTTAGCTCCGAATGAAAATGAGGGTGAACAAATTAATGGGTTTTCTAAAAGAAAAAAAGCAATTGTATATTTAACTACTACTTTTGCTGGATTTTCTGTTTATTTATTGCTTAGTAAACTCGATAATCGTGGATCCTTTATTGTTGATTTTGGGGAAGGATCTCTTTCAATCAATGAATGGATCGCCTTTCTCCCTCTTACTTGCATCGGTGCTCTCGTTGGTTTCTTGTATTTCAAAGTAGAATTTACATTAGAGAAAATCATCCATCCTTTCCGCGAATACAAACTAACACTTGGAATTATAGGTGGTATTTTATTAGGAATTGCGGGGACTTTTCTCCCATATACATTATTTTCAGGGGAACATCAATTAAAAGATTTAGTCGTTGAATGGAGCCATTTATCTTTTTGGATATTACTTCTTTCAGGAGTTTTAAAATTATGTGTTACTGCCGTTTGTTTAAATACAGGTTGGCGCGGCGGACATATTTTCCCAATTATATTTTCTGGGTCAAGTATCGGATTCGCGATGGCTTCCATTCTTCCTATAGATCCAATAGCATCTGTGGCCATCGTAACGACAGCAATCTCAAGCTATGCATTAAGAAAACCGATAGCTATAACATTGCTATTACTTATGTTTTTCCCGCTTAATTTACTATTGCCGATGCTCGGAGCAGCAGCTATCGGTAATGCATTTCCACTTCCTAAACATAACGAAGCTACAAATTAATAAAAATAGGCAGTAGGGGTAAAAACTCCACTGCCTATTTTTATTACATATGCTGCTTTAATAGTGCATATAAACCTTCAAAATTATGCACTTCATATGTTGGCACAATCCCGCTATCATTTGGTTTTTTTTCTGGATTAAACCAACAAGTATCAATTCCTGCTACATATCCACCTTTAATATCGGCGCTTAACGAATCTCCAATAATGAGCCCTTCTTCAGAAGCGAAGTTAGGAATACGTTCAAAAACATAATCAAAATACTCTTTCATCGGCTTTTGAAAACCTATATCTTCAGAAACAAAAATATCTTTAAACAAGGAATGTAATCCTGCATTACGTAAACGTTTATCTTGCGTCTTAGAAACACCGTTTGTCACTATATATAAATCATACTCATTTTGAATTTGATTTATAAACTCAAGCGCACCTTGTATGAGTTGATTCCCTTCTTCTAAGTAGATGCGATAATTATTTTCGAATAATATCCCATCTACTTCTTCCCCATACTCTTTAAACAAAATGGAGAATCGTGTATTCACGACTTCATCACGGTTTATTTCACCTTCTTCAAAAGCATCCCAAAGACCTTTATTAACTTTTTTATAATGTGCTTCAATCTCACTAGTCAGAGGCATTCCCTTCTCCTTAAAAAGCATGCGTAATGCTACCTTCTCAGCCTTTTGAAAATCTAGTAACGTATCATCTACATCAAATAGCAATGTTTTATATTTTTTCATAAACCCCTCACACTCTCTTTTCTACAAAAACAAATTTAAATAAATCGTATCATTCTTTCTTGTAAAAATAATAGGAGATATCTCATACTACAATGAGAGGTGAAACTATGAAGATTAGCAAAAATAAAGAAGAAATTTATCAATACATACAAATTCACCAATTCGATACTCTTTTTTCTTTTCATGTCTTTCCATATGTAGAACTGCATTCTTTTCAAAAGAAAGAGTTGATATGTAAAGAAGGAACCGACCTCCCTTATCTCTATTACTTAATTTCTGGGAAGGCAAAAATATATATGAGTCATAAAAATGGGAAGGTGTCCTTAATTCACTTTATTCAAGAGCCTTCGTTCATTGGGGAATTAGGATTAATTGGCGTAGAATCCGTTACGAAAGCAGTTGAAGTAATCGACGATTGTATTTGCTTAGCGCTTCCTCTTAAAGATTGTCAGCATCTTTTATTGCAAGATGCTATCTTTTTACAAAACCTTTGCAAATTTATTGGAGAAAAAACAATTACTCGAACAGAAAATTACGCCAAAAACTATAGTTATCCATTCGAAAATCGATTAGCTGCGTTTATTTTATTAACAGAACAAAATAATTGTTATACGGAAAAACATACGGAGGCCTCGGAATACTTAAACGTCAGCTACCGTCATCTTTTATATGTATTAAACCAGTTTTGCCAGCGAAACTATTTAAAAAAGAAGGCCGAGCATATTATATACAAGATCGAAATCAATTAGAAAAGCTTGCCGATGAGCTGAAAATATAAAAGAACAGCATTAACATAAACGTTAATGCTGTTTCTTTGATTGACAATTATAATTTCAATTAAAATTTGCTTGCTACTTTAGCCGCTTCTTCAAGACCTGCTGTAATGATCTCTTCTGCTTTATCTGGGAATTTGTTATGCCCTTCAATAACTACCGTTTCCATATTTGTTGCGCCAAAGAAGCCCATCATGCTTGCTACATATTTAACAGCCATTTCTACTTCAGCTGCTGGACCTTCAGAATATACGCCGCCACGTGCATTTAATAACGCAATTTTCTTATCTCCAATAAGCCCAACTGGACCTTCTGGTGTATATTTAAACGTTTTACCAGCACGGTTTAAATAATCAATATATGTGTGCAGTACTGCTGGAATTGTTAAGTTCCATAATGGGAAACCGAAAACAACTTTATCAGCTTCTAGGAATTGATTTAAATACTTATCAGCAACTGCTACTGCTTTTGCTTCTTCTTCTGTTAAATCAAATCCTTTACCTGCTTTAAATGTACCGTTAATCATGTCTACGCCTACATATGGTAATTCTTCTTTATATAAATCAAGTTCTACCACTGTATCATTTGGATGTGCTTCTTTGTAATTTGCTAAAAATGCCTCGTATAATTTCACACTTACTGCTTGGTCCGCTGGGCGGTTGTTCGCTTTTACGAATAAAACTGTTGCCATTATTTCTTCCTCCTGCTACTCTGTCTTACATTGTTATATATTACTTACGAAAAAGGATTACTCCCTTGTAATTGTTGTTGCTTACAAATACATTTTATCTTGATATCAAAGTAATTTCGTCCTCACATAGACGTATTTTTCCATAAAAAAAGTCCACCTTCTAAAGGCGAACTAGGTCTTACGACTTTCGTCTTATACAATCCCATTCTTCACTGCATATAATGCTGCTTGTGTGCGATCGGATAAGTTTAATTTACTCAAAATACTGCTTACATGCGCTTTAACTGTTTTTTCTGTAATAACTAAAACAGAAGCGATTTCTTTATTGCTCATTCCCTTTGCTAACAGCTGTAACACTTCGTTTTCTCTTGCCGTTAATACATCTACATGAATGAGATTTTCCGCCTCTTTCTCTTCCTTCGGTAATGTTTGAGAAAGAAGCGCATTTGCTATATCAGGATGTAATTGAATATTACCTTTGTGCGCGCTTCGAATAGCTTCAACAAGTTGATCTGGTTCTACATCTTTTAAAATATAACCACTTGCCCCAGCCTTCAATGCTGGCAGTACATGTGCTTGATCAGAAAAGCTCGTTAATACTATCACTTTCACATTCGGATATTCTTTTTTTATGCACGCTGTTGCCTCCACGCCATCCATTTCGGGCATATATAAATCCATTAGTACAACATCAGGATTTGTTTCTCCTACTTTCACTAACGCTTCTTGTCCATTATTTGCTTCTCCGACTAACGCTAGATCTTCCTGTGTACTTAAGAAAAATGCTAATCCTTTTAAAACAACTGTATGATCATCAACTAACAATACTTTTATTTTCACAAAATTCCCTCATTTTCACATCATAATGGCACATTTACTTTTATACTCGTTCGTTTTTTTTCACTTACAATTTTAATTGTTCCACCAATCAATTCTACTCTTTCACGCATCGTTGTCATGCCAAGAGACTTCTTCTCTTTTATGTCTTTTTCTCTAAATCCATTTCCTTGATCTACTATTTCTAACGATACATGTTTCTCAGTTACTTTAAAATAAATCGTCGCTTCTTTTATACCCGCATGCTTACTTACATTGTTTAGCGCTTCTTGCCCAATACGCCATAATGTTTCTTCTACTACACGTGGTAAATCACGAACACCTGTAACTTCTTCCCTAATTTTCAATCCTAAATTTTCACCGTACTGCTTTAAAGCTGGTAATAACCCTTTCTCCAACCCTGCTGGACGAAGCTGCCAGATTAATGTCCTCATCTCTTTTAAAGCCCCTTGCGCCAGTTCACGCATCTCATGCAAAGATCCATCTACCTTTTCATTTTGACCTTTTAAAACCGCCTCAGCGCCTTTCGTCATAAAGGTTAATGAAAATAATTTTTGTGAAACTGAGTCATGTAAATCTCTTGCTAATCGATTTCTTTCTTCCATTCGTACAAGTTCACGGCGCTGCTCATTTAATCTTAAATTCTCGATTATTAACGAGATATGATTTGCTAGTGCCTGTATTACATCTATTGTATTAACATCAAATTCTCCATTATTCAAACTAACACACAAAACACCAAATATATGATTTTGAATATGTATTGGCGTAGCAATAACAGCTCTATTTAAATGTACACTATGTCCAATTTGATATTTGAATAGAACCGGCTCATCTTGTTCTAGCGCCTTCTTTGCCGCTTCTTTTACATCCTCTTGTAACTCTTGCTGACTATAAGATGCTCGCAAAGATAATTCCTTTTCTTCCCTAATAAAAAACGCCACTTGATTCCATTGAAATACTTCACCTACGTGATTTACCACTTTTTCAGGTAATACATTAAACTTATGAATCGTTTTTAACGCTTGAATAAAACGTTCCAATTTCACGTAATACTGTGCTCTTCGCTTTTCATTTTCATATAATTTTGTTCGTTTTAAAGCCGTACCAATTTGGAAAGCAACAGATTGAAGCAACACTAATTCTTCTTCCGAAAAATGTGTTTTACCTGGGCTTGCCACATTTAACACACCAAATTTTTCTCCTCCGGCCTTTAAAGGAACTGTAGCATGATGAAGGATTCCTTCTGTATCTCCCCAATTATATTCAATTGCATTATTAATTCGTTTACATTCAATAATATTAACAGCTCGCTCTAATTTCCCATCTACAAAACCGCGTAAACACCAACATTCCCCTTCACACATCGGGCGCTTGTTTTCATATGTAAGTGCTTCTGGTAATTGGTAATCGATTAACTTCGTATACTTCCCGTTTTCATCCGCAAGAAAAATCCATCCTGTCGTTAAGCCTGTTACACTAAGTAATTTTTCTAGGACTGCTTGCAATACATGGTAAGTATCATTTGATGTATTTAGCGTTTCTGCAATTTCTTTTAATATAACTAATTCATTTGTACGATTATCTCGAAACATACCAAGTCTCCTACATGCAAGATTTTAAATCGCTTCTAAAATAAATCATCTACTTTTCACTTTGTACTTATTCATAACATTGATATAATGGTGAAAACATAGTTTTCATTATATCATTTGAGGGGGCTTTCATAATGACATTAAATAAAGCACTTACTATCGCTGGTTCTGATACAAGTGGCGGTGCTGGTATACAAGCAGATTTAAAAACATTCCAAGAACTTGGCGTATACGGAATGACATCTCTTACGACAATCGTAACCATGGATCCACATAATGGTTGGGCACATAACGTATTTCCAATCCCAGCTTCTACATTAAAACCACAATTAGAAACAACAATTGAAGGTGTTGGCGTAGATGCTTTAAAAACGGGTATGCTTGGATCAGTAGAAATTATCGAAATGGTTGCTGAAACAATCGAAAAGCATAATTTCAAAAATGTAGTAGTTGACCCTGTTATGGTATGTAAAGGTGCAGATGAAGCATTACATCCCGAAACGAATGATTGCTTACGTGACGTTCTTGTTCCAAAGGCATTAGTTGTAACACCAAACTTATTTGAAGCTTACCAGTTAAGTGGTGTGAAGATTAATTCTCTTGAGGACATGAAAGAAGCAGCGAAGAAAATCCATGCTTTAGGTGCAAAATACGTTCTAATTAAAGGCGGAAGTAAGCTTGGTACAGAAACTGCAATCGACGTCCTATATGATGGAGAAACATTTGATCTTCTAGAATCAGAAAAAATTGATACTACAAATACTCATGGTGCAGGTTGTACATATTCTGCTGCAATTACAGCAGAACTTGCAAAAGGAAAATCTGTGAAGGAAGCAGTAAAAACTGCTAAAGAATTTATCACAGCTGCTATTCGTTACTCATTCAAAATTAACGAATACGTAGGCCCAACTCATCATGGTGCATACCGTAAATTCGTTGCACAAAAAGAGCTTGTCTAACTGATTAAAAAACACCCGCAGAGTTCATACATCGTCTCCGTGGGTGTTTTTTCTGGCCATCTTATCTTTAAGACGCAGAACTGACCTGATTTCTACCATTTCTTTTTGAGTAATATAACGCGTCATCAGCCTCTTGAATAAACTGTTCCGGTGATTCTTTGTACACTGAAATCCCTACTGAAACTGTAATTTTTATCTTTGTTCCATTTAACAATTGGAATGAATGTTTTTCAACAGCGTTACGAATTTGTTCCCCAAGACGACTTCCATAAGCTAGTCCCTTCTTCGGTATCAAAAGCGCAAACTCCTCTCCACCCTTTCGAAAAACCAAATCTGGAAATGGTGAAATTTCTCGTAAAATAAGCCCTATTTGTTTTAACACTTCATCTCCTGCAGGATGCCCATACGTATCATTTACATACTTAAAATGATCAATATCTATAAATAGTAAACAAAGTGAATCATTTTTCATACTCTTATTAGCAATATGACGATTCATCTCTAAATCAAACTGCCTTACGTTTCCTAAACCTGTTAATGCATCTATCGTTGCATACTGTCTCATCGTTTGGAATAATTCATTGGATTGCAATACGTAATTTGCGCTTATAAATGTGATATATGCTGCAACACTACTACAAACTAAATATAATGACACTATAGATATATCCTTAAATAAAATAGAAAGTGGTACTACTAAAATAGACAAACTATATACATTAAACCATATCCATTTTGTAAATATAGAAACTTTCATCTGCCAAATGAAGATAATTCCAATACCTATCAATACAATAGTATAACAGGCCAATTCAGAAGCTAAAGAGTACTCAGTAAATGCTAGTCGAGTGATAAGAATAATAGCAACTGTTATACTGCTAGCTATCGGACCTCCAATTATAATTGCCAAAATAACAGCTAGATAACGTAGATCCAACATAATCTCTTCAATATGCACACCAAAATGCATCAACAGTACACTCAATATTCCAGTAAAAATACCTACTACACATTTTTGCCAAAAAGAGATTCCTTCTTTTAATGGTTTATCTCTTAAAAGCTGACCTCCAATAAAAATAAAGGAAAGAATAATTGTTGTGTTTACAAATAAATCTCTTAACATAAAATAATCTCCCTACTTTTCCATCTATCCCTTTCCCCGTTTTATTGTATACGAAATGCCTATAATTCCCAAAGCTTTTTATTTATTTTTTTCTGTTCCACGTGAAACAGAAAAAAATAAAAAGGACGAAAATTCGTCCTTTTTATTAACAGCATCGGGATATCTTTCCGCCTTTTGCATTAAATCTAGCTTCTTGTGCCTCAGCAAAGAATTGCTTTTGACATATTACCTCTTCTTCTGGATGATGCTTTTTCATATGGTCTACATATGTTTCATAACTTGGGACTCCAACAAGTAAACTAATAAATTGTTTTCTTTTTCCCCATACTTGCCGCATTCTTTTAAGCATAGTTCCTCGACTCACTTTCATCTCTAGGAATATATGGCGCTTCTTTTAACGGCATCGGCTTATTTCTTAATACTTGAATCCAAATTCGAATTGCCGAAATTAATACAGCAATTACAACTATCATAAAAATTCCGCATAGCGCCGCATCAATATAATCATTAAAAATAATTTGTTTCATTTGGGCGACATTTTTAGCTGGTGCTAACACTTTTCCCTCATCTAACGCTCCCTGAAACACCTTTGCATGGGATAGAAATCCTATTTTAGGATTTTCATGAAATAGCTTTTGGTAACCAGCTGTCATTGTTACAATAAGCAAGCCAACAGTTGGAATAAGTGTAACCCAAACATATGCCTTTTTCCCCATTTTGAATAAAATTGTCGTACCAAGTAACAATGCAATGCCTGCTAACATTTGGTTTGCAATACCGAAAAGTGGCCATAACGTATTAATTCCACCAAGCGGATCTACTACCCCTTGATATAAGAAATAACCCCATCCTAATACACATAACGTTGTAGCTATTACATTCGCTATTGTAGAATCCGTTCTCGCAAACGGCTTATATACATGCCCTAAAATATCTTGAATCATAAATCGTCCTACACGCGTTCCTGCATCAATTGTTGTTAAAATAAATAGTGCTTCAAAGAGAATCGCAAAATGATACCAAAATGCCATCATTGCCGTTCCACCTATTACTTGTGAGAAAATATGTGCCATACCTATCGCCAACGTTGGTGCGCCACCTGTACGTGATAAAATCGTTTGCTCTCCAACGTTTACAGCAAGGTCTTTTAATTCATTTGGTGTAATAGCAAATCCCCATGAAGAAATAACTTGAGCTGCCTGCGTCACATCTGTACCGATCAGTGCTGCCGGACTATTAATCGCAAAATAAGTGCCTGGTGTTAATACACAAGCCGCAATCATAGCCATAGCTGCTACAAACGACTCCATCAACATTGCTCCATAACCGATTGGCTGTGCATGTCCCTCTTGTTCAATCATTTTTGGCGTCGTACCTGATGAGACGAGAGCATGGAATCCAGACACAGCACCACAAGCAATCGTAATAAATAGGAATGGGAATAAATTCCCTGAGAAAACAGGACCTGTTCCATCAATAAACTGAGAAACTGCTGGCATTTTCAAATCCGGTGCTACAATTAAGATACCGATGGCTAATCCAAGTATCGTTCCTACTTTTAGAAATGTACTTAAATAATCACGTGGTGCTAAAAGCATCCAAACTGGTAATGCTGATGCAATGAATCCATATACGATAAGCATAATAGCAATCGTTTCACCACTAAACGTGAACATACTTGCAAGTGTTGGATTTTCAGCTACATACTGTCCTCCAACAAGAGATAAAATAAGTAGAATAATACCAATTATTGATCCTTCACCGACCCGTCCAGGTCTAATGTAGCGCATGTATACTCCCATTAAAATAGCGATAGGAATCGTTGCTGCTATCGTAAACATTCCCCATGGGCTTCCAATAAGTGCCTTTACTACTACTAATGCTAGTACCGCTAATAAAATAATCATAATGCCTAAAATACCTATCATTGCAATGAGCCCAGTAACAGGACCAATCTCATCTTTAATCATTTCACCTAATGATTTACCATTACGTCTCATCGAAGCAAATAGAATGACAAAATCTTGTACAGCCCCAGCGACAACTACCCCAACAATAATCCAAATGGTACCTGGTAAATAGCCCATTTGCGCTGCCAGAATCGGTCCAACTAAAGGTCCTGCCCCAGCAATTGCTGCAAAGTGATGTCCGAATAATACCCACTTATTTGTCGGAACATAATCCTTTCCATCATTTAATATATGGGCTGGCGTTTGCCGATTATTGTCTAAACCAAAAACCTTTCTCGCTATAAATCTACTATAAAATCGATAAGCAACTGCATACACGCATACTGCAGCTACTAAAAGCCACACAGCATTAATAGTTTCACCTTGCGATAAAGCTATTACCCCAAAGGCACCTGCTCCTACTGCTGCGATAACTCCCCAAAGTAAAATCGACTTCAACGTCTTCACATACAATTCCCCCTATACTACTTCTTAGTGGAGATTGTACTAAATTTTCTGAATATTTAATTTGAATCCTCCTTATCATGAAGGATTTTTAGGTTATCATGTTAAAAAACTCTCATTACCTGCTATAATTCAATTTTATTTCGAAGTCGTTTTACATAATTACGGCTAACTGGAATCGGTTGCTCATCATATCTATCTAAATACAAATTATATGTACCATTATAATAAGGCTTTAGTTCTTGTACATATGACATATTAATTAAATAGCTTTTATGTACGCGTAAAAAATCATACGCACTTAGCTTATTTTCTAATTCTTGAAGTGTATATGTTGAAATATAATGATTATTCGTTGTATAAATGGAAACTGTTTTATTTTCTTTATTTTTACTTACATATACAATATCTTCCGGGAAAACATATCTAATTCCCTCTTGACCTTCTATTGGTAGTTTTCGCAAATAACTCTTTGCTCTCTCACCTTGCTCTTTACCCATTCTATATAAAAGAAATTGTAAATCTTCTTCACGAAATGGTCGTAGTAAATAATAAAATGCTTGGAAACGAAATGCTGCAATGGATTCTTCTATATCCTCACCCATAAAAATAAATTTCGTATAACAATTTACTTCCCGTAATAAACTCGCATATTCAAAACCAGTACCATCTATTAATTGCGAACTTAAAAAAACAAAATCAGGTGTATGTTTTTTCATTATTAGCAAAGATTCTGTTCCTGTTTTCGCTTCGAAACATTCTATGTTTCGAATATTCTCAGTAAAGTTTTCAACTAGTTTTCTTCGCTCTTCTGTCTCTTCCATGATAAGTAAAATTTTCATTTATCCAACCACCTAATTCCTTTGTCCATATGTCCTGTTGTATACATTCGCTTTATTAAGAAACAATCCCTTTTTCTTACTATACCATTATTTATCTAAAAAAACAGAAAAAAGGAAACCACCTCGGTTCCCCCTCTCCTTTTACACTAATTCTCGTTGCTTCGTTTCTTGTCCAAGTATAACTACAGCAAGTGCTCCAATTAAAATGGATCCACAGAAAATCGTAAATATTAGCGAAAGTGACGCTTGTGCACCAACTAAATAACCTACTAATAACGGGCCAATGATACCACCAATACGACCAAATGCGGCTGCCATTCCTGCACCTGTACCACGAATAACTGTCGGATACTGTTCAGGTGTATAAGCGTATAATGCACCCCAAGCACCTAAATTAAAGAACGATAGTAACATGCCTGCCACGATTAAAACTGTTAATGAATCTGCAACTCCAAACAAGTACGCACTACACGCTGTACCGATTAAATAGGTAACCAAAACAAACTTACGCCCAAGACGTTCGATAAACCAAGCAGCTGTGAAATACCCTGGAAGTTGAGCTAATGTCATAATAAGTACGTACTGGAAACTTTTTATTAAACTAAATCCTTTTAATACCATTACACTAGGTAACCAAAGGAATATTCCATAATAGGAAAATACAACACAAAACCATAAAACCCATAACATAATGGTAGCTTTACGATATTCTCCAGACCAAACTGACTTTATATTCTCGATAACAGACGGTCTTTTTTCAACCTTTTGGAATCTCGGGGAATCTGGTAAGTTCCATCTTAAATATAAAGCATATAGTGCAGGAACCGCACTTAATACCATGGCCACTTCCCAACCATATTTCGGAATAACGAAATATGAGATAAGAGCTGCAATTAGCCACCCACCTGCCCAAAAACTTTCTAATAGCACAACTATTTTGCCACGTTCATGTGCTTCAACACTCTCTGATACTAGTGTCGAGGCAACTGGAAGCTCTCCGCCAAGCCCCATACCAATTAAAAATCGTAGAACGAGGAACACCGAGAGTGTCGTCGTTAAAGCAGTTAAACCACTACCGATAGAAAATAGTAATAATGTAATAATAAAGACCGATTTCCGTCCTATTTTATCTGATAGTATCCCAAAAATGAGCGCTCCTACTGCCATACCAATTGAGTTAATACTACCTATCCAGCCCATTTCTTGACTAGTTAATCCCCAATCTTTTTGCAGTGCTACCATTACAAATGAAAGCATTCCAACATCCATTGCATCGAATAGCCATCCAAGCCCCGCTATACCAAGTAGCTTTCGCTTCGAAATTTCTTTTATTTTGCCCACAAGAAGTCCTCCTTACACAAGTGTCTTTACACATCATTTTACATGTGTGAATTGTATAAGTAAAATACTTTCGTGTAAAAAATTCTCCTTCATCATTCCCAAAAAGTAAAATGCTTATCCCGCTATTTGTGGCAGTAAAAATCCCGCCTCAAAATCCAGCTGGAGTAAAGAAGTTAGTTGGGAGCCCTGCTGCCCGTAAACGCCCGGTTGGTGTGGGCTAATAATCAGTGAGGAGTGAACAAATAAAAAAAGTAGCGATGTTCCGCTACTTTTTTGAACGCATTACTTCTTTTAAAAACTCAGCCAATACTAACTGACGACGCCAGCGTGTTGGATTACTACATAATCTATAAAACCATTCTAAGTTAATAGCTTGGATCCATTTGGGCGCACGTTTTACCTCTCCGGCCCACACATCTAAACTACCGCCTACTCCAACAGCCATTTTCGTTTCTAAACGATGCTTATTGTTTTGGATAAAGTTTTCTTGTCTTGGGAAACCAAGTGCAACAAGTAATAGATCTGGTTTTGCTTCTTGAATGCGAGAAACAATATTCTCTTCTTCTTCTTGTTTAAAGTACCCATCTTGTGTACCCACAATAGATACCGCCGAATACGTCTTCGTTACATACTCTGATGCAGCTTGTACAACATGTGGTTTTGCACCTAATAAGAAAACAGATACTGGTTTATTCTCTTCCGATAACTTCGCTAATAAATTACACATTAAGTCAAAACCTGCCACACGCTCTTTTAAAGGTGTACCAAGCATACCACTTGCTTTAACAACCCCGATACCATCAGGTGTAATTAAATCTGTATTTAATAATGTTTTATGGAATTTTTCATCCTTTTTTGCACACATAACAATTTCAGGGTTTGCTGTTACTACCTGAAAAGTATGAGTTTGCTCCACTTCTAATTGTTCCTTTAAATATTGGACCGTCTCATCCATTGTCATTGTAGAGAAAGGAACACCAAGAATATCAACTGTTTGTACTGCCATAATTAACTATCCTCTCTATTATTAAAGGTTTTTCTCTATTAATCGCTTATATGTTTCTTTCGTATCTTCATATAACTTTTGTAGTGAGAAATTCAGAGTAGCATGCTCATAAATATGTTTACCCATTGCTGCTAATTCTCCAGTCTTCCACTTATCATAGGCCTCTTCTAATGCCACCGCCAATGCTTTCCCATCACCAGTTGGCACAATCCATCCGTAAGTTTCATCTGCAATTAACGGTTCGATTTCCCCCGCTCTCGTCACGATAGATGGAACGCGTTGATTTGCCGCTTCTAACAGAACTAATGGGAATCCTTCGCTATGTGATGTTAATAAGTTTACATGCGATGATGCAAATAATTGTTTTACATCTTGACGATGCCCTAAAAATTCAACTTTATCATTAATCCCTTTTTCAGTAGCTAACGCCTTTAGCTCTCCTTCTAACGGTCCGTCACCAACTAATAATACTTTAATTTTCTCCAATTTTGTTTGTTGTAACGCATCGAATAGAACTTCATGTCCTTTAACAGGATGCAGACGTGCTACTTGGATTGCTGTAAACACATCTTCATCAATATTAAACATTTCTTTTTTATTATAGCCATCTGCTTTTTCCTGATCATATTCAATTCCGTTATAAATCACATGCATCTTTTCGTTTGAAATACCTAATGCCGCCAAGCTCTTTTTCAATCTATTCGTTACAACAAAAAATAAATCTATATTTTTTAAGGCTTTTAAATTTAACTTGGTAAAAATCCAACCTTTTAAGCCTTGTTTAGTAAAATCTTGAAATGGATCACTATGAATTGTCGTTACCCATTTTGCCGCGAATTTCTTTTTCATTAAAGAAACAAAGAAATTCGCCCTAGGACCGTGTGTATGAACTACATCAAATTTTTCTTTATTGATGAATTCACTTATGTTTTTTAAAATGGATAAATCATAGCGAGATTTTTGTGAAAACACATGAACTTTTATCCCTAACTCTCTTGCTTCTTTCGCAACAATTCCATCTTCAAATACTGCTAATTCTACTTCGCCAGTTGGAAACTGATCGAGCAGTGAAATAATATGTGTTTTTCCTCCACCATCTTCTGCTCCTGCATTCATATGCAATATCCTCATATTTTTTCCTCCTTTAAATCCTCGCTACATTTCCATCTATATTTATTTTACTGTACTAAAAAATAAAAGCTAACAAAAGTTAGCTTTTATTTTTATCATTCAATTTCTAGATCTACGATTAGATACGCTAACACTACTACAAAGTAAATCCCAACTCCTGGTGCTGTCAAAATATGCCCTGCAATATATGCAATACCTAATGCTAATAATAAGCTTACTGAAATCATTCCATATTTTATATTAAATATTTCCTTAAATCTCGTAACAAATGCTAGTAGGATTCTTAGGCCATAATAAATAAGTGGAAGCATCAATAACGCAAAACCAATAATCCCAAAATCATAAAACCAATCATGGAAGTCCATTTCAATTAACTTTGGATCTGGCTGCTTTTGCTCATTATATTTAAAGTTACCTGCATAACCCATTCCGAATAATTTTTGTGACGTTGGTGCTTCATTAAAGAACTGCTTATGCCTTTCTTCATATACTTGACGTCCACTGAAAATAAGATTCTCTTGATTTTCTTTCTTTTGCTCTTTCTCAAGCTCTTTCTTAACTTCTTCTTCTATCTTTGCTTTCTCTTCCGGCTTTTCAGCCTTATGTTGCTTTTCTTCTTTTTCTTTAACTTCTTGTTCTTTTTTTATTTTATCTTTAATTTCTTTTTCTTTTTGCCCTTGTTGTGCTACGTTTTGTTCTGCTAAATAGTTAGTATGAATACCCATATTTTGTGCTAATGGTGTCTTTTTAAACGTTCCAGCAACACCAGCTAATAGAACAATAGCAATTAATGCATTAAGTACAAGAGCTTTTTTGTTTGGATTTTTTCTATCAAATAATAATTGTAGTACAATAATCCCGATTGCTGCCGCTAATGTAGCACCAATTGAACCCATTCCTACTTTTGTTCCAACTTGAATTAAAGAGTAAATCATTAACAGCGATGGAATCCAATATAAAACGTGTTTCATGCTCTTTGTTTTTTGAATAGAATATAGTACCACAATAGGGAAAATAATAGCTAAGATTGATCCTAGTTCATTACCTGCGTAGAACCACCCTCGGGAACCAACTTTCATCCATTCATAACTACCAAAGTCTGTAGATGTTGAAATAGAGATCACCATAATTACGTTAGTGATTAATGTAGAATATACAATACTATTTCTAACCTTATCACTAATGTTAACCGTCTTTTTCAATGATTTTAAAGCTAAAATGTATGAGCCTAGCATGACATATATATATAATGCCTTCGCAACAAACTTAACTTCTTCACCAAGTACAATAGGATTCTTAACCATTGTATTATTAATAAATCCTATACCTAAAACTACTGCTAATACTATTAGGTAAATTAAAAACTTCCTATTTTCCTTCTCTCTAGCCTGAATTAAAATGTAAATACCACCAACGGCCATGATAAGAAATCTTACCAAAATCCCAACAGTGGCATTTGCTTTTAATACAATGATGCTAAGAGAAGTTAATAAATCCAAAACAGGCTGTAAAATAATAAAAAAGAGCAAAAAATGCTCAAATCTAATCCTAGCTTGATTTGCTAACATTCCAAAGACCTCCATACAAATCTTTACATTATCTTTTAATCATAGTTTTCTACTGTCTAAACATACTTAGCAATTATAACATAACTCATATTTAAATTGAGAACTATTTTTCATGCCGAAACTAGTCAAATCAAGCATTCATTAGTACTAAGAATTATTGTCCTTTAGCTATACTTCCCTATTCCTACTAAAACTATCTAACACCCTTTTATTTATTTTCAACATAGAAACGTTTAATCACTTTATATGAATTTAAAAATGATTGTATACTAGAATAACACCCTTTTCGCTAATCCACAGCAAAAAATTATAAAAATTTATCTTTCCACACTTTTTTATTTTATCAATCGCTTTCTTTTAAACATTTTCAAACGCTTTCTTTATGTATTTCATCCGTTTTTCTACATGTAACGAAAAGTAATTGTTATTTCCAAAACTTTAGTGTATATTTTTTCTCTGGAACATCTTTAGGAGGAAGGGATTACAGCCATGTTATTAATCGACATATTTACGTTTCTTGGCATTATCGCCGCTGCTATTTCCGGTACATTAGTTGGTTTAAAAAAAGATTTAGATTTATTCGGTGTTCTTTGTTTAGCTGTAGCTACTGCGCTCGGCGGCGGTATTATTCGTGATATTATGATCGGTAACCTGCCTCCTGTCGCATTTGTAAAACCCATTTACTTTTTCGTAAGCGTATTATCAGCACTATTTACTTGTATGTTTTTTGAACGTATTAATAAACTTCAAGTCGTTATTATGCTTTCTGATGCTGTTGGCTTAGGTGTTTTTACAGCTATTGGTGCAAATGCAGCAATGTCACATCACGTTGACGCATCATTTTTAGTAGTTTCAATGGGAGTCATTACAGGTATTGGAGGCGGTATTTTGCGTGACATTTGCGCTCAAGATATCCCTTACGTATTCCGAAAAGAAATTTACGCAATCGCTTCTATCTTAGGAGCAATTAGCTTCCTAATCACACATGCAATGGGCGCGCACGTATTAGCTTTCTATGTTTGTTTATTAGTAACATTCGTTATTCGTGTCGTCACTGTAATATATAATGTACATTTTCCAGTTTTCTTTAAAACACATGCTAAAATTAATAAAGGCCATTAAGAGAATTCTGCATAGAATTCTCTTAATTTATATACCATTCTATACACTAATATGGAGTAATTGCATATAAAAATATATAATTATATAGGAACCTAAATTGAAAACGCTTTACAAACAGGGGGAAGAACGATGCTTGGTTTTTTAAAAAAACATAATAATAAAACAAACGCCAGTATAATTGAATTAAGTAAGGGCCAACAAGTAACTTTTAACATACCTGCTAATTCTGAACTAAAAATCCAAATGGATATGCTACATATTTCAAAAGAAGATTTACAAATTGTAAAAGTACTACAGCCTTTTATTTATGCGGAGATAGACTGGATTACGGAGAAATTCTATGCCAATATTACAAAACAACCTAATTTAATTACTACTATTGAACGGTACAGCTCTATTCCAAAACTAAAACAAACTTTAAAAACACATATAAAAGAATTATTCAGTGGAAATATGCACGAAAATTTTATTGAACAACGTGTTAGAATTGCCAAAAGACATGTACAAATTGGTTTACATAGAAAATGGTATACTGCTGCATATCAAGAATTATTCCGCTCTATCATGAAGATCTTGCAAACAAAAATTACAACAATCGATGATTTTTCATATTCTATAAATGTAATAAATAAATTATTAACACTCGAGCAAGAACTTGTTCTTGCGGCTTATGAATCTGAATATGAAAAAATCCAAAAAGAGCATGAAAAAGAAAAAAATATAACGGCCATGACGATTACGCATATTGCAACAGAACTAGCAGCTGTATCCGAAAAAACGAGCTCTTCTATTCAAAAACTATCGACTAAATCAGAAACTATTGTAGCGATCGCCAAAACAGGTACATCATTAGCTACAACATCCGAAGAAAAAGCGAATAAAGGGAAAGAACAATTAAACCAACAAAACAAACGAATGGAATACATTCAAGCGAATATGGAAACTATCATTACAGATACTCATGAACTTCTCGATATTTCTAACAAAATTAACGAAATTATAGATATCGTGAAATCAATTGCGGAGCAAACAAATTTACTCGCACTGAATGCCGCTATCGAGTCTGCACGTGCCGGAGAATTTGGTAAAGGTTTTTCTGTCGTAGCTGGAGAAATCCGAAAGTTATCCGAGCAAACGAAAGAATCTATATATAACGTTACAAAGCTCGTTGAAAAAACAAATGAACAGATTATTCGTGTCTCTTCTTCCGTGAAACAAATTAGCTCTCTCGTATCTGAAGGGACAGACAGTATGTCTGCGACAGATCAATACTTCCAAGAAATTGTAAAAGATATGTCTAACTCGAAAGAACAGAATAAAAAAATTGAAAATGAGTTAGAAATTATTTCACAAGTAATGAAGGGGATTCAAGACGATTCCTCAAAAATGGCTCTAACAGCTGATAATTTACAACTAGAACTAAACCGATAAGATGAAAGTTGGTAGTCAGTGGTGATGTTTCATCTTCACTGACTACCAACTTTCATCCTCCATCAACAAAAAAAAGAATCCAAAAAGGATTCTTTTTATTTTCTGAAAAATATTTTTTGACAGTAAACATAACTCGTATAAACACCAAAGCTTTGTAAAATAAACAATGCCGGTACAATAATATTGTAATATGCCATATCTACTTGGAAGATTCTTAACAATACATATCCACTAATTAACAGTAAGAACAACATATATCCTTCGTTTTGTTGTGTCTTAATAAGGAAATATAATAAAGCTACAGCCATAAATAACGTTACCACTACATATGTAAGTTTTTCGTATTTAAATAGAATAGAATTTACTCCCTCATCTGAAAACTGATTTATTACTGGTTTTAAAAGGTTAAATCTTTCTTCTTCAATCTCTTTTAGCTCTTGATCAATATGCCCTGCTACACTTTGATTTTTCGGTATTTCCCCCTCATTTTTACCTTCTCCAATTAAGACAGCTTGAACATACGTCTCATTGGAAATCGTATATTGTGACATTCCCATTGTCTTAATTCCGTAATTCACACCAAAATGAGTACTATAAAATAAAATAAGCATCCCTATCATCTTTAAAAACACTTTTTGTTTCGTTGCTGATTGAAAGAATTCAATTAATAGCACATATACAGCGATAAAAATAGGAAGGAATAACCCCATTGGGAAAATCATATTGCTACATGCAAATAAAATTGCCGAAAACGCCCACATATAAGGATGATCTAAGCCTTTATGTAAAAGTATGTAACAAGCAAAATAAAATAGAAATATTGCGAGTGATTCCTGCGTTAATAAAGAACTCATAAATATATTTGGAATATATAAAGCGTAAAACACAGACGCAATTCGACCACATTCTTCCCCAAAAATCATCGCTGCAATACGATAAATGAAAAATACGGTTCCTGTACAGAACAAAATATTAAATAACTGTAAAATAAATACCGTATCACCAAATATACGAATAACAATCGATTCATAAATAATAAAAGGTAACTGCATTACATTCTCTATATTATTACCAATTACAATCTGCTTTGCAGCCTCATACATAGCCTTCATATCACCGATTACTGGAACGTCTACAAATAGAACCACACTAAGTCTCACAACTGTAGATATACTTATAAGAAAAATAAGAAATTGTTTATCTGTAAAACGATATTGTAAAATTGATGCCACTAACAAAATGAGGATAACGAAAATTGCCAATACAATTGTCACACTTGTATTACTTCCGCCCAAAAGTTGCTTGCTTGCTTCAAACGCTGACCAACAACTATAAACAAAAAATGCGAGCATCGCACCGATTATTATTTTACTGAAGAAAAATGAAAAATTTGTTTTTATATGATTCATATGTCCATTGCCCCTCTATTTCCATTCATAACAAAACGATTCTATCATGAATAGGCACACAGCTGATAGGGAATTTCTATGACAAATACATAGTCATTACTTTTTCACTTGCAATGTAAGCGAATCCTCTCTTACACTACACTTTAGACAAAACAATAATTTTCTTTCAGTTACATGAATACAAATACAGAAGTTTTAATAAAGTGGAACTTTAATCAACGGGTTTTTTATTCATCCCCACTGATTATTAGCCCTCGCCAATCCGGCGTTTACGGGCAACCCGACTCCTACCTAGCTTCTTTGCTTTACAGCCGGATTTTGAGGTAGGGCTCTTACTGCTCGCAAATAGTGGGCTAACTCTCTTTCAGAACACTTTACTTCATTAAGTATCTAGTGTTTTTTATAATTGAGGACTCCGCTTACACATATGATTGAAAAAGGAAAATAGGGGCTGAATATATGGAAAAGAAATTCATGCGAGAATCAAAAGCAATTAAAACAACACGTGTTTTTCCTAATGATTTAAATAATCATCAAACACTTTTTGGAGGGAAATTATTAGCAGAAATTGATAGTATCGCGTCAATCGCTGCTGCGAGACATAGCCGTAAACATTGCGTAACGGCATCTATCGATTCCGTTGATTTTTTAACTCCAATTCACCAAGCGGATTCTGTTTGTTATGAAGCATTCGTATGTTATACAGGGAAATCTTCAATGGAAGTTTTCGTAAAAGTAATTGCAGAGGATTTATTAGCAGGCGAGCGTAGAATAGCCGCAACTTGCTTCATTACATTTGTCGCATTAAAAGATGGCAAGCCTTCATCTGTACCGCAAGTGCTACCTGAAACAGAGGAAGAGCATTGGTTACATACAACCGGTTCAGAGCGCGCAGAAAATAGAAAAAAAGGGCGTTTGAAAAGCAAAGAAATGGCTGCAGTATTAACTTTGAATAAACCTTGGAGTATTTAATACCTGATTTACCTTCCTTTTTTCTAATCAAAAAGGAAGGTTTTTTATATAAAGCACTTGTTTACATATGTTTTATATAAAATACATAAAGTTGATTTGCAAAGTTTATATGCGGTAAACTTATACAGATGTTCTTGTAATCATATTCCTTTTAAAAGGCTTATATATAAGTGTAAAACATACAAAATTTAAGGAGCTAATAATTATATGATGGAACAAAAACAAATCGTTTCCGTTGTGATCCCACTGTATAATGCGGAAAAATACATCGAAGAGACAATAGAATCAATACTAAATCAAACATATAAAAATATTGAAATTGTAATTGTAGATGACGGGAGTAAAGATCAATCATCTTCTATTGTAAAAAATCTTGAACAGAAATATCCGGGACAATTAAAATACGTTCCACAAGAAAATCAAGGCGTTTCCGTTGCTCGTAATACAGGAATTGAAAATGCTAGCGGAGAATACGTTGCTTTTCTTGATAGTGATGATTTATGGCATCCAACAAAAATAGAAAAACAAATCGAAAGCATGCATAAAAACAATATGAACGCTTGTTATTGTGGCTATATGAACTTTTACGAAGAGACTGGAGAAAAAGTTGAGCACACGACAAACTTTATTAAAGGTGATATGACAAAGGCTTTCTTAACACATCAAGTTGTTGCTCAAACGAGCACTTGGATTTTCAAAAGATCTATCGTGATGGACCACGACATTCGTTTCACGCCAGGATGTAGCTGGGGAGAGGACTTAGAATTTCTATTTAAATTAATGAGTGTGACAAATGTATGCTATGTAGATGAATACCTAACATATTATCGAATCTTATCAGAAGGAAATCTTTCTTCAAAATATAAAGATTATGAATTAAAAACAACAAAAGAATTAGAAGTGTTTAATCGAATGAAAGATTGGGTTCATACTAAGTCAAAAGATTTAATCGTGAATGATTCTACAGAACTTATTGAAATCCTTGAAACTTATTTATTCCCATATACAGTCATTAATAATGCTTGTATATACATTAAAGGTAGCTCTAAGTTAGATAAATCACAAGTTCAACTGATCAAAAGCGATATAAAGAAATATTGTCGTAAAATTTATCCGAAAAATGGAAAACGAAGCAAGAAGTTATACGCAATGCTTTGGTTTGTACGAATTAAGTTTATGTTTTCTTAAATTAAAGGTATGCTTCTAAACATTCTTTCCGTAAACAAATCAAATTTACAACTAGGACAAAGTACGTCCTAAAGAATAGAAAGGTCTTTTTCATGAAAACAAATAAAATTCTTAAAAATGCCTCCTACCTCTTTGTAGGAAATATCACCGTTCGATTTGTACTTGCTATTGCTACCATTCTCTTTGCAAGATATGTTTCACCTAGTGATTATGGGATGTTTACAATTGCATTAGCAGTTTCCGCTGTTATTTGTTATTTTACAGATGCAGGTTTAACACATACGTTTATGCGTGAGGGAACGAGAGACGGCGCTAATATTAGCGTATTAATAAGTAGTTATTTACGTATTCGTTTAGTATTAGCTATCGTAATTTCTGTGCTCTTCGCTATTTTCGCTCAGTTCTTCTATACAGATCCTTACTTACGTGCCATGGTATATTGGGTCGTACTACCAACCATGTTTGGAGCCACTTTACAAGGTGTTGGGATGGCTTACTTCCAAGTAACAGAACGTATGCAATTTACAGCGATTATTTCTGTAATACAAGGTGTAACAGCCGCAGCTGCTCTTCTACTAGGGATGTCATTTAAATGGTCACTTATGATGGTCGCTGCCATGTACGGAATATCTAGCCTTGTAACAGGAGTCATTGCCTTTATAATGACAATCCGTTATACAACAATTCATAAGGGCTGGGATAAAGGCATTTTAGATCAATTACTTATTTTCACAATCAATGGCATTATCATTATGCTTTTACCGCAGTTAGGTCCCATTATATTAGAAAAAGTTTCAACGAATGAGCAAGTTGGATTCTTTGGGGCCGCCTATAAAATACCTGCTGTTCTGTATCAAATACCCGGTGTAATTGCAGCAGCCTTTTATCCAAAGTTGTTTGCTTTTGGAAATGAAAAGAATCTTGATGAACATAGAAAACTATCTCAATTCGAATTAAAACTTATGTCTTTTTTAGGAATAGGAATCTCGATTCCATTTATCGCCGATCCAAGTTTTTGGATTGTAACTTTATTAGGTGAAAAATATGCACCAGCTGGTGATGCCCTTGCAATTTTAGCCTTTATGGTTATTTTACAATCTATCAACTACCCACTTGCTGATAATTTAACAACAGCTGGTCAACAGTGGAAGCGTGCGACAACGATGGGAATTGGATTAGCTGTTGCTATCATAAGTTACATCGCATTAGGTAGCCAATTTGGAATGATGGGAGCAGCTGTAGCTGCTATCCTTACCGAGATTACATTATTAATCGGATTTACTTTATTCGTTCGTAAAGGCTTTACATTACTATTCAAAGGTATCATATTCAATGCACTAGCATTTATAATCAGTTACGCCCTATATCGCACTGTGTTAATTAACTTACCACCACTAGTAGCTTTAACACTTACTGGTATATTGTATGGCATTATCGGTCTTGCAATTGACCCACAAATACGCGGGTTACTTTTAGGATTCATAAATAAAAAGATCGGTAAGAACATAGCATAAAAGTCGCTTTCTTTCTCGAATTTATGAGAAAGAAAGCGACTTTTTATTTATTATTATTCATATATAAAATTGTTTCTTTTAATCCTTCATAATATGGAGTTTTAGGTAGAATACCTATATGCTTCTCATATTTTTCCCCACTTAATACAACTGGTTTTTCTGTCAAATATAACATTTCTACATATTCTTTCATCTGCTTATCAAATAAACCAATGAACTTGATCATACCTTTTTTTACCGTCATTACTCGTTTTGTATATCCCGTTAATTCACGTATATGTTGAATCATCTCTTCTCCGGTAATAACGCCACACCCGGGTATGTTCCAATGTTGCCCATAAACCTCATCACGTAACGATAATTCCACCATTGCCTTCGCACCATCTGGTGTAAAAATATACTCACGTGCAATTCCCTTATCTCCAACAAAACTAGACATTTTATTTGCAAGCACGCCATTTAAAGTATGATGAACGAGTGTGCTTTCTGCTTTTGGACCGTAAAAATCAGGAAAGTGAGCAATAAACATTTTGACATCACTCTGCTCTGCCATCATTTCAAGTTGCAATCTAATTCTCCCTTTCTTCGTATGAGGCTTCTTTTCAGCATCCTCTTTAACAAGTCTTTGGCTTTGTCTTCCATATGCATAAATATTATCAACGATCCCTAACTTAATATCGTTCTCTTTTGTTACTTCTAATATATTTCTTAATAATTTAGGTTGTTTCTCTTCCCAATCTGAATATGGAATATTTACAGCATGGAATATAACATCCACGCCTTTCGCTGCATCTAGGATGTCTGCTTTTACAAATACATCTCCTGCTACTGTTTGTATATTTTCTTCTCCTTGAAATAAATCTTCCAACTTCCCCTTATTCCTTGCAAAAGCCACCACATCAATCCCTCTATTACATAGTTCTTTTGTAATTGCATATCCCATTGATCCAGATGCTCCCAGTACCAACGCTTTTCTCATCATAATTCCCCCCTTCAATTAATTAACCACCGTTCAATTAATAACAAAAAGAAAATCACTTATATTAGAAGCGATTTTGAAATAAATTCTACATGTACTTGGGCTAACCCCTTTAACTCGTCAAATGTTTGCCCACTTCCGCAATAATGCGCTACAAACCCATGTAATGATAAAAAGACAGACCATATTATCATTGCATTTATGTTTTTATTACATAAAGAAGAGACAACCTTTGCAAATTTTTCATAACTAACATTTGGACCGTCTGCTAAACATTCCTTTAACTCATCATCTTTAATTAAAAACATAATTTCATAATGACTTTGATTTTTCAAACCAAACTCTATAAAACCAAATAAAACAGCTTTTAATTGCTCCTCTTGAGATAATTTTTTTTTACTAATTTCATCTAACTTTTTATTTAGCAATTGAAAATCTTGTTCTACCATCGCATAAAAAAGTTCAGCTTTATTTTTAAAATGGTAATAAATTGAACCATGGCTATACCCTAGTTCCATCGCAATTTTACGCATTGAAGTGTGTTGATAACCTTGTTGTACAAATAAATCTCTTGCTACGTTCATAATCATTTCTCTTGTTAACTCTTGTTTGACTGCTCTTCTTGGCGACATTTTTTATACCTCACGATTTAATTAACCACTGTTCAAATATCATTATATATTTTTTCCAAAATAATGCAACTTCTTATTTTCAAAAATATACATTTTTGAAATGATAGCATTATATCAAAGAATTTAGTATCATGATTCAAGACACTATTTAGAATTGAACGGAGGACATTATGAGCTTATTAACTGTTGAAAAATTAGGCCATACATTTGGTGATCGTACATTATTTAAAGATGTATCCATGCGCTTACTCGCAGGAGAACACGTTGGATTAGTTGGAGCAAACGGTGTTGGTAAATCAACATTTATGAATATAATTACTGGTCAACTTATCCATGATGAAGGCCGTGTCGAATGGACACCTGGCACAAATTACGGTTACTTAGACCAACATACAATTTTAACACCTGGCCGTACAATTCGTGACGTATTAGCAGATGCGTTCTTACCTTTATTTGAAAAAGAAAAAGCTTTAAATGAAGTTACAGAAAAAATGGGAACTGCTACACCTGAAGAATTAGAAGAACTTCTTGAGCAAATGGCGGAAATACAAGATGCTCTTGAAGCAGGCGGTTTCTATTTATTAGATATGAAAATTGAGGAAGCAGCGCGTGGTCTTGGAATTGACGCAATTGGTTTAGATCGTGATGTTGCTGCATTAAGTGGTGGGCAACGTACAAAAGTATTACTTGCAAAGTTACTACTTGAGCAGCCAGAAGTATTACTATTAGATGAGCCTACCAACTATTTAGACGTTGAACATATTCACTGGTTAACAAATTATTTAAAAGAATATCCACACGCATTCCTATTAATTTCCCATGATACGGAATTTATGAATAAATGTGTCGATGTTATCTTCCACCTAGAATTCACAAAGATGACGCGTTATACAGCGACATATGAAAAATTCCTAGAGCTAGCGGAAATTAATAAAAACCAACATATTAATGCTTATGAAAAACAAAAAGAGTTTATAAAAAAACAAGAAGATTTTATTGCGAAGAATAAAGCACGCTACTCAACGACAGGTCGTGCAAAGAGTCGTCAAAAACAACTCGATCGTATGGAACGTATCGATCGTCCTGAAACAGCAATTAAACCTGAATTTTCGTTTAAAGAAAGTCGCGCAAGTAGCCGATTCGTCTTTGAAGGGGAAAATGTAGAAATTGGATATACACACCCGTTATTACCAAAACTAACAATGACAATTGAACGCGGTGAAAAAATTGCGATCGTCGGATGTAATGGCGTAGGTAAATCTACACTATTAAAGACGATTTTAGGTAAAATCCAACCATTAAGCGGAAAAACAAGTCTTGGTGATTTCTTAAACCCATCATACTTCGAACAAGAAGTGAAAGCTGATAATATAACGCCAATTGATGATGTTTGGAACACGTTCCCTAGCTTAGACCAACATCAAGTACGTGCAATGTTGGCAAAGTGCGGTTTAAAAAACGAACATATTTCTCGTCCTCTAAGCCAATTAAGTGGTGGCGAACAAGCGAAAGTCCGTTTATGTAAGCTAATGGGTGAAGAGAGCAACTGGTTACTATTTGACGAGCCAACAAATCACCTTGATGTTACAGCAAAAGAAGAATTGAAGAAAGCGATGAAAGCTTACAAAGGAACAATTCTTTTAGTATGTCACGAACCAGACTTTTATGAAGATTGGATAACAAAAGTTTGGAATGTTGAAGAATGGTCACAACAAAATTCATAACTTTCCACTACATTTTTCTTACATATTAATTTCCATGTAAGAAAAATGTATTTTTATATTCCATCCTAATAAAAATATAAAATACATCTCCTATATAACCCCGGGCGTATTTTGACAAGTAAACCAATCATGGTATTCTTTTAGGTGATACTCTACATACCAAGAATAGAATATCCTCAATTACTAACAATATAATTGATTTGAAGGAGTGTATAAATTTAATGCCGATTACAGCATTTAATAGAATCAATTCTTTTTTGACTAAAGCTTTATTAATACTATGTCTCATTATCTTTTCATGGATTACATGGGAATCATATCTCACAATTAGCGATAAACTAGAAATTCCAAATTCAGTAAGTCTTCCTATTATGATTGGAATCGGACTCGTTTTTCTTATAGTAGCGTACTTAATAAATAAATATATGTCATCGCTAACATTCGTGATTTCACTTGCTTTATTAGCTTTTACCGTTCGCTTAATTTGGGTTCTACAAATACCAAGCGTACCTTTATCAGATTTTGCAATAATGTATAATAGCGCTATTCAGGCTGTTCATGGTGATTTTAGTTTTACAAATACTACATATTTCACTTCGTGGGTGTATCAACTTGGATTTACGATGTATGAAGCGCTCATTATAAAGGTTTTTGGGGAAGGAATATTTGCTTTACAATTTTTAAATGTCCTATATTGTACGGGAACTACAATATTTGTTTATAAAATTGCTGCGAAAACATTTAATGAATGGTCCGGGCGTATCGCTGGATTGATTTATGCATTATATATTCCAAGTATTATGCTAAGTTCTGTGTTAACAAATCAACATCTAGCTACTTTCTTCTTTTACTTTGGATTTTATTTACTAGTAACTAAAGGATTGCAAAGTAAATACATGTGGATTTTTATTGGTATCTTATTATCTTTAGGGGACATCATGCGACCACTTGGTATGTTAATTTTAATTGCTGTCGCTATTTACATCTTCCTACAAGGAATGCTGGGGAAACCTAAAAAAATCATTTTCAATTCTTTTAAGAAATTATGTGGGATTTTTATTGTTTTCTACTTAGTTCATTACATGATAAGCTTTGCATTTATCTCTTCTGGAATTACACAATATCCATTATCGAATCGCGATCCTCTTTGGAAATTTGTAGTCGGTCTTAACCATGAAACAAAGGGTGGGTATTCCCATGAAGACGCAGTACATATTATGTCTCTAGAGATTGGCGAAGAACGTACTTTAGAAGAAAAGAAAATTATTAAAGAACGATTAGCTGACAAGGACAAGGTGATATCATTATTTGAAGAGAAGTTTGCACTTATGTGGGGTGATACCGATTCTTCTCCATCATGGAGCTTATATACACCAAATTTTGAAATTATGGATGGGATGCACGATTTAAAAGAGAATGCTACTCTATATGAGCGCTATATGTATACAGCTGCGATGTTCTTCGGAATAATAGCGATTCTTTATCTTATAGTAACAAAACAAGATAATCTTCATTACACATTATTTTTACTACTAATTGTTGGGTATGTATTAATTCATCTATTAATTGAATATCAAACTAGATACAGGTATTTCGTAATACCAAGTTTTACTATAATACAAAGTTATGGGATATACGTATGTTTTCAATTCATTCGAAAATTTAAAAAAACTTAAATACAAAGTACCTCCTTTTCAACATTGGAGGTACTTTCTTATAAACAGATAATATGAAGTTCGAAAGTATGTTATAATGTCTACTGGTATCTTTTTGTCTATACCACCTAAATTTATATATTTTATAAAAATGAGGATAATATTATGGAGAAACTTTTAAAGTTTGGTTTAGTAGGAATCTTTAATACACTCATTACAATTATTAGCTTTAATATATTGGTGAAACTCGGGATGAACTACCTTGTTGCTAATACCATTTCCTATTTAATTGGAGTTGCCAATAGCTACTATTGGAATAAAAATTGGGTGTTTAAATCTAATAATAAAAGCATGTCAGTGTTTTTCAAATTTCTAACTGTAAATTTAATTGTATTGGCTTTTAATACATTAAGTTTGTTTATATTAGTAGATAAATTTGCTTTCCCTACATTTATTGCACAAATATTTGCAATTGGTGTCGGAATGATTATGAACTTTTTCCTTAATAAAATTTGGACATTTAATCAAACTGAAAGCCATACTAATTAAAATTAAAATTGAAATAATTTATTAAAACTACGGAGGATACAACATGGAAAAATTAATTTCGGTTGTAGTTCCTATGTACTTCGAAGAAGAAGTAGCACAGGAATGTTATAATCGTTTAAAGTCAGTTATGATTCAAAATAATATTAATTATGAGTTTGTCTTTGTAAACGATGGTAGTACAGATCGTACAATGGAAATCCTATCAGAAATAGCTGCAAATGATTATCGCACAAAAATTGTTAATTTCGCACGCAACTTCGGACATCAAATAGCTGTTACAGCGGGTATTGCTGCTGCAAAAGGTGACGCTATTGTAATTATAGATGCAGACTTACAAGATCCACCAGAAGTTATTCCTGAACTTATTGCAAAATGGGAAGAAGGATATGAAGTTGTTTATGCAAAACGTAAACAACGTAAAGGTGAAACTTGGTTTAAACTTTTAACAGCGAAATATTTCTATAAATTCTTAAACTATATGTCTGATATCGATATCCCAAAAGATACTGGTGATTTCCGAATCATCGATCGCAAGATTGCCGATGTTTTCAATCAAATGACGGAGCGAAATCGCTTCATTCGCGGTATGATGTCTTGGGTTGGCTTCCGCCAAACATATGTTGAATATGAACGTGATGAGCGCTTTGCTGGTGAAACAAAATATCCATTAAAGAAAATGATTAAATTTGCATCCGATGGCATTATTGCATTTTCAACAAAACCGTTACGAATCGTTATGTCTTTAGGCCTATTATCAGTTCTCATTTCCATAATTGTCTTGCTGTATACAATTACTGTGAAAATCGTCGGAGATGGTACTCAAACAGGTTGGGCATCTATTATGGTCGCTATTACATTCTTTAGCGGTATTCAGTTACTTGGCCTTGGAATCGTTGGTCAATATATTGCTCGTATTTATGACGAAAGTAAAAACCGTCCGATTTATATCGTGAAAGAAACAATTAACATTGAAAAAGAAGAGACTGTACAGAAAAAAGAAACAGTGAATATATAATACAAAAGGTAACAATGAAAGCCATCATTGTTACCTTTCTATATTATAATACCCCATAAGTCGCAAACGGAATTCTTTTAAATTTGGATATGCCTCTAAATTAGACAGCATCCCTTGAATAACTGGAATCCTTGGATTTGGTAATCTCATTTCTGCCTCCAGAACATCTAGCGTAACAAGCAATTCATCATCTTCTAATTGATCCGCTAATGTACGCTTGAACACAATGATTTCTTTTAAAAAATGTTCTTTCACTTGTTCCTTAATAAGCTCTGATTTACAAAAAAACTCTCCAAGCCTTTCTTCATGTAAAACGGGTTCTTCCAAAGATTCTATGAGTCCATCTACTAAATGATCTACCCTTTTTAAAATAAACGTCGATACATAGGACAAATCAATTTCTAGTGTTTGTAAAATAATTAGTTCTAAATATCCACGACATATCCCTTCCACTATAATTACTAAATCCAATAAATATGGCATAACCCTGTCACCATAAATAGACAATAAACTATTCCGATAAAATGCGTGAGACTCTAATTTCATCCGCATCATAAATTCTTCCACTTCTTTATTAAATGGAATCGCATTTTCCCTTGCATGCATAATAATAAATTCCTTATGCTTCTGTATATCAGTAAACTGGCAATACAATTGTTTTGCAAATTTTTCACGTGGTAATAATGATTCTTTATCAATATCCATCATTTTCTTTTGAATTTTGTCATAGTAATATCGAAGTGTCGCTAATAACAACTCATCTTTCGATTTGAAATATAAGTAAAAAGCCCCTTTTGATATACCGCAGGCTGTGACGATTTCTTGTACTGATGTCGCATTCACACCCTTGGTCGCAAATAACTTCATAGCCATCTCTATAATTAAGCGCTCTTTTTCTTTCATATCTTCTCTCCTAAATTTAATCTCGCATCTTATACTGCATATATCTCGCTACTTGTGGCAGTAAAAATCCCACTTATTAAAACTTTATTATACCATCTCTTTTCATTGACTACTGACCAACCAGTCAGTTATATTATGTATTAGACTGACCGATTGGTCAATACAATAAAAAGGGAGCGCAAACATGAACAAAATCATCAATTTTTCGTTAAAAAATAAGTTCGCGGTTTGGCTATTAACCATTATTGTTACTATTGCAGGGATCTATTCTGGACTCAATATGAAGCTGGAAACAATTCCTGATATTACAACACCGATTGTAACAGTAACTACGGTTTATCCTGGTGCTACGCCAGAAGAAGTAGCTGATAAAGTGTCAAAACCGATGGAAGAACAACTACAAAATTTAAGTGGTGTAAACGTTGTTAGTTCATCATCTTTTCAAAATGCATCTTCTATTCAAATAGAATATGATTTTGATAAAAATATGGATAAAGCTGAAACAGAAGTTAAAGAGGCACTCTCAAATATGAAACTGCCGGAAGGTGTGAAAGATCCGAAAGTCTCTCGAGTAAACTTTAATGCCTTTCCTGTTATTTCATTAAGTGTAGCCAGTAAAAATGAATCTTTAGCTACCTTAACTGAAAATGTTGAAAAAAATGTTGTTCCAGGTTTAAAAGGACTTGATGGCGTCGCATCCGTTCAAATCGCAGGTCAACAAGTAGACGAAGTACAACTTGTCTTCAAACAAGATAAGATGAAAGAATTAGGTTTAAGTGAAGATACTGTAAAAAATATTATTAAAGGTTCGGATGTATCTTTACCACTTGGCTTATATACATTTAAAGATACGGAAAAATCAGTTGTTGTAGACGGTAACATTACAACAATTAAAGCATTAAAAGAATTAAAAATTCCAGCTATCCCTTCATCACCGAACGGTCAAGGTAGTCCAAACGCTGGCGCTGGTGCACAAACGTCGCAAATGAATCCAGCTGCTATGAATGGAATTCCAACCGTTACATTAGAAGAAATTGCTGATATTAAAGAAGTCGGGAAAGCAGAATCGATTTCTCGAACAAATGGAAAAGAAGCAATTGGAATTCAAATTGTGAAAGCTGCTGATGCAAACACAGTTGATGTTGTAAATGCTGTTAAAGATGAAGTAAAAGATCTTGAGAAAAAATATAAAGACTTAGAAATCATTTCAACATTCGACCAAGGTGCACCGATTGAGAAATCAGTTGAAACAATGCTTAGCAAAGCAATTTTCGGGGCTATCTTTGCGATTGTTATTATTATGTTGTTCCTACGAAATATCCGAACAACGTTAATCTCTGTCATTTCTATACCACTTTCTTTATTAATTGCTGTTTTAGTCATAAAGCAAATGGATATTACGCTTAACATAATGACACTTGGAGCAATGACGGTCGCTATCGGACGCGTTGTCGATGACTCCATTGTTGTTATTGAAAATATTTACCGACGTATGTCGTTATCAGAAGAGAAATTACGCGGGAAAGATTTAATTCGGGAAGCTACGAAAGAAATGTTTATCCCGATCATGTCTTCTACCATTGTAACAATTGCTGTATTCTTACCGCTTGGACTTGTAAAAGGTATGATTGGTGAAATGTTCCTGCCATTCGCCTTAACTATTGTCTTTGCTTTATTAGCATCATTACTAGTGGCAATTACAATCGTACCAATGCTAGCTCACTCCTTATTTAAGAAAGAGAGCATGAGAGAAAAAGAAGTGCATCATGAAGAAAAACCAAGTAAATTAGCAAACGGCTATAAACGTATACTTGAATGGGCTTTAAACCATAAAATTATTACATCAAGTATCGCTGTCCTTCTGTTAATTGGTAGTCTTGCACTTGTCCCAATTATCGGTGTAAGCTTCTTACCATCTGAAGAAGAAAAAATGATTATCGCAACGTACAATCCTGAGCCAGGTCAAACATTAGAAGACGTTGAAAAAATTGCAACGAAAGCTGAAAAGCACTTCCAAGATAATAAAGACGTCAAAACAATCCAATTCTCATTAGGTGGCGAAAACCCAATGAGCCCTGGTCAATCAAACCAAGCGATGTTCTTCGTTCAATATGATAACGACACGAAAAACTTTGAAAAAGAAAAAGAACAAGTCGTGAAAGACCTACAGAAAATGTCTGGAAAAGGCGAATGGAAAAACCAAGACTTCGGAACAAGTGGCGGTAGTAATGAAATTAAACTATACGTTTACGGAGATAACTCGGAAGACATTAAGCCTGTCGTGAAAGATATTCAAAACATCATGAAGAAAAACAAAGACTTAAAAGACGTGGACTCTAGTATTGCAAAAACGTATGCAGAGTACACTTTAGTCGCAGATCAGGAAAAACTAAGCAAAATGGGTCTGACGGCCGCTCAAATTGGAATGGGACTTTCTAATCAACATGATCGCCCTGTTCTCACAACAATTAAAAAAGACGGTAAAGATGTAAATGTATATGTAGAAACTGAGAAACAGAATTATGAAACAATCGATGATTTAACGAATCGTAAAATTACAACACCACTTGGCAATGAAATTGCAGTTAAAGATGTAATGACTGTAAAAGAAGGTGAAACTTCTAATACAGTCACACATAGAGATGGCCGAGTTTATGCAGAAGTGAGTGCGAAATTAACATCGGATGATGTTTCAAAAGCATCCGCAGCAGTTCAAAAAGAAGTAGATAAAATGGATCTTCCTTCTGGTGTAGATGTTTCTATGGGTGGTGTTACAAAAGATATTCAAGAATCATTTAAACAACTTGGCTTAGCGATGTTAGCTGCAATTGCCATTGTATACTTCGTTCTTGTCGTTACATTTGGCGGTGCCCTTGCACCATTTGCAATTTTATTCTCGCTACCATTCACAATCATTGGTGCACTTGTCGCCTTATTAATCTCTGGTGAAACATTAAGTGTATCTGCAATGATTGGTGCGCTTATGTTAATCGGTATCGTTGTAACAAACGCAATCGTACTTGTCGATCGTGTTATCCATAAAGAAAATGAAGGTGTATCAACACGTGAAGCATTAATAGAAGCTGGTGCAACACGCCTGCGACCTATTTTAATGACTGCAATTGCAACAATCGGGGCTCTTATCCCGCTTGCATTAGGCTTTGAAGGTAGTGGCTTAATTTCTAAAGGACTTGGTGTAACCGTAATTGGTGGATTAACGAGTTCAACGTTATTAACACTTCTTATTGTTCCAATCGTTTATGAATCACTAAGCAAATTTAAAAAGAAAAAAGTAAAATAAAAAGAAATAACCTCGCTAACTGCGAGGTTATTTTTTATCTCCAAACAAGATTAGGAAATCACCATATCCTTCTTTCTCTAGCTCCTCTTTTGGGATAAATCGAAGAGCTGCTGAATTTATACAATAACGAAGTCCATTTGGCCCTGGACCGTCTGGAAATACATGCCCAAGATGTGAGTCTCCTTCTTTGCTTCTCACTTCCGTACGCGTCATATTATGACTCACATCCATTTTTTCTTTCACACTAGCTGACATAACCGGTTTCGTAAAACTCGGCCATCCACATCCACTATCAAATTTATCTACAGAAGTAAATAACGGTTCCCCTGAAACGATGTCTACATAAAGACCTTCCTCTTGATGGTTCCAATACTCATTTCGAAATGGTGGTTCTGTACCATTTTCCTGCGTTACATAAAACTGCATCTCGTTTAGTTTTTCTTTTAAATGGGCATTATTCTTTGGCCAATGTTGTTTAATAAAAGCATCACGCCCTGAACCTTTACGATATAACTCATAGCGGAATGTGTTTTTCTTATGATATCCTTGATGATATTCTTCAGCTGGATAAAATGTAGTAGTGGGCAATATTTTTGTCGCAATTCGTTTTGAAAAGCGCCCACTCTGTTCAAGCTCTTCTTTTGAAGCTTCTGCCTTTTTATGTTGTTCTTCACTATGATAAAAAATCACTGTTTCGTAAGACTGTCCGCGGTCGTGGAATTGTCCTCCGATATCAGTCGGATCAATTTGTCTCCAATATATATTTAATAACTCTTCATACGACATTTTATTTGCATCGAATGTAATTTGTACTGCCTCATAATGTCCAGTTGTTTCCGAGCACACTTCTTTATACGTTGGATTCTCTGTATGGCCACCTGTATAGCCTGAAACAACTTGTATAATCCCTTCCATCTCTTCAAATGGCGAAACCATGCACCAGAAACATCCTCCAGCAAATGTAGCTAGTTCTATCTTTTCATTTACAGCCATTATTTCACCCCTATTCTATATTCTCCTTACAGTATGGCATAAGAAACACCATGTTATAAAAGAAAAAGCATCGAATATCGATGCTTTTTCTTTACTCTATTGTTTTCCTACATCCTGATCCATTTCATCACTTGTCACATCTAAAACATCTAATAAGAAAATGAAGATTGGAATACCGATAATTAGTCCCCACACACCTAAAAAGTGTTCAGAGAAAATTAGTATCATAAACGTGTAGAAGATCGGTAAATTTGTTTTTTGTGACATAAATTTCGGGTTTAACACATAGCTTTCGAGCGCATGGATTACTGTTACGATAACTATAATATAAACGACATACATAATACCGCCGATATTGTAAGCAATCATACAAAGCGGGAATAGCGAAATAATAACACCTGCCACTGGAATTAAACCAAGCAAGAAAATCATTAACCCTAAACCTAATAATTGTGGGAAGTCTAATATCCATAATGCGATAACAGATAAAACACAGTTAACAATCGCAATTAAAAATTGTGCTTCAATTACTTTTCCGAATGAACGTGCAAATTTCTTTCCAAAATACTCAATTTCAGTATAGAAAATGGCAAGCCTGCTTTCTTTAAACTTCGCAGTAAAAGCAACGATACGCCCTTTTTCAAGTAAGAAAAATAAGCTTAAAATTACAGAAAGTAAAACTTGAAGGCCGAATTTCCCAACATTTGTAATGGATTTATACAAAATGTCTACGCCTTGCCCTACATATTTAGAAAGTTCCATATGATTAACAGCATTAACCGCATACTTAATTAATTCACTATCAGGTGGATTTCTTAAAAATACATTGAATTGATAAATCAATTGTGAAATTTGTATTGTTAATACCGGTAAATATTTAAATAGCGTAATGGCAATTCCCGCCACTAACATTACATATAAAAGCGCTATAATAATTTTCCGATTGATTGGCATGAAATGTTCTAATTTACGAGAAATAAACTTTTGGAATCGATCCATTAAATACGTCAACATAAACGTAATTAAAATTAAATTTAACATACTTTGCATCCCATACAATATGAGAGCAAGTAATACTAATACGATTAACCTCTGAAATCCTTTGCTTTGAAACAGGTTTTTTATTTGCATAATCGACGAGTACTCTCTCCTGTCCTATAAAGTAAAACTTTAATAAGTAGATTTTTTCTCTCTTTTCTACCTTTAATTATTCGTTCATATTAAGACTCTTATAAGCTTAGTATACCTATCCCTTGTCAGACCACATAATCGCTTACTTCTTATTTTACAATACAATGACCTAATTCAAAACGTATTCTCCGTAGTATTAATGAAGATTTAAAGAAACTTGCATTTTATTAAACATAGGTCTTACCACTACTGTAACATAAAAAGCAAGCTATCAGTAGAAATCCGTCCTACAAATAGCTTGCTTTTCTCGTTTTTTTAAGTAAGTTTTACTATCCCATGAATGGCATGAACATCGGTATGACAACTACTGTTACAACCCCCACTACTGTTACAGCAATACTCGCCATAGCTGCCTCTACTTCACCCATTTCAATTCCTACTGCAACGCCTAATGCATGACCTGCTGTTCCAAGCGCTAGCCCTTTTGCAATTGGATGTTTCACTCTAAATGTTTTTAAGAATAATGCTCCTAATGCGTATACGATAACTGCGTTAAAAATAACCGCAAACGATGTAATTGCTGGAATACCACCGATACTTTCAGAAATTGGTAATGCAATCGCTGTTGTTGCCGCCTGTGGTAACATTGAATTCATTACTGCTGTATCTAAACCAATTGCTTTTGCAACAATGAACACAACAATTACTGAACAAATAGATCCAATCACGATAGCTGATAAAATTTGCCACCAATATTTTTTTAACTTATCAACTTGTTTATATAATGGAATTGCAAAGGCGATTGTCGCTGGCTCTAAGAAGAAACTAATCATCTTCCCACCAGTATTATATTCTTCAAAAGTAAAGTTACCTACCTTTAAAAATACGATCCCTAATACCATTGCTACGAATAATGGTGTAAATAAGAAGAATCCTTTTGAGTGTTTGAATAAAAACGTTCCGATTCCGTATGCAATTAATGAAACGACGATTCCGAAATATGGAGTCATTGTACTTGTCATGTTCATTACCTCCTAGCCATGTATGTTCTAAAATAGTTACGCGACTTTTCCGTGTTTTCTTCCTTTGTTTACAACTTTCAATTCTTTTGTATCTTTTGTTTCTTTGTCATCTTTACCTAACATTAATTGTGCAGATAAACCTGTTACAGCAAGTAAAATAATTGTTGCGACAACAATTACAGTTAGAATTTGTACAAAATTTTGGCTCATTACACCAAGAGAGTTAATAACTGAGATACCTGATGGGACGAAAAGAAATCCGATAATACCTGTTAAGGCTGTTCCAAATGATTCAACTTGCTCCAATTTAATAACCTTTAAACATAATAGACTAAATAAAACGACTAACCCAATTACTGATGCGGGCATCGGAATGGGTAAATGGGTTGAGATAATATTAGAAACTAACATAATAGCTGAAAAAACGAATATTTGTGATAAAAAACCATATACTTTTTTTGTGCTCATTTTGGCCACCTCTTTTGATTTGGTACCTTTATTTTATAGGATATAAATGTAAAAGAAAGCGTTTGCATAACAGAATGTCAAATATAAACAGTCAATTACAAAAATTATACAGTGAAATACAAAAGCTGCTTCTTAAATACGAAGCAGCTTCTTGAGCTCTTTTGCATATGTACGACTAACAGGTACTTTTGAACCTTCTTTCATGATTAAATTATAAGTAGAATTGAACCATGGCTGTATTTCTGTAATATGATTAATATTTGCAATAAAACTACGATGAACACGCATAAAAATTGTTTGTGGTAATTTCTTTTCCAAAATGACAAGCGTATCATGTGTTACATATTTTTCTTTCATCGTTTTTACAGTTACTTTCCCATCTTCAAGTCCTACATAAATAATATCTTCAATATTAACAAGTACAATTGACTCTTCAATTGGTAGTGCTAATTTATGCATCTCGGTCGTTACATCTACACTCTTTACATCTTGCTTTGTTTCTATTTTTGTTTGCTTTTGTTTCTTATATTTCTTTAATGTCTGTACGATACGCTCTTCATCAAATGGTTTTAAAATATAATCTAACGCATCTACTTCAAAAGCTTGCAGTGCATATTGATCATATGCAGTTGCAAACACGATTGAAGGTGGATTTTTCATCTTTTTCAATATATTTGCGATTTCAAATCCGTTATCATCAGATAGTTGAATATCTAGAAAAACAATGTCTGGCTTATTTTTCATTAATTCTTCTAAAGCGTCCTCTACACAATCCGCCTCACCGATTATCTCCACTTCTTTCGTTTGCTCTAATAAATATTTCAATTCATCCCGTGCTAACATTTCATCATCAACTACCAATACTTTTAACACTCGGTTCTTCCTCCCCTATTTTTTTTGGAATTACAAAGATAATCTCCGTCCCCTTGTTTAATTCACTTTCAATTTGAAGCATTGTCTCTTTCCCAAATAACCCGATAAGTCGTTCATTAATATTATATAAAGCTGTTCCAGTCCCTTTCTTTGATGAAACTACCATTTTTCCTAATTGCTCTAGACGTTCACTCTCAATCCCTTGCCCATTATCTTTCACTTCAAAATGAACCATCCCCTCTTTTTCAAACACATGCACCTCAACTTGGCACAATGGCTGCTTTTTCGGAAAAGCATGGCGCAATGCATTTTCAACTAATAACTGAAGCACAAATGGTGGAACTAAAGTTGTCTTTAATTCTTCTTCAATGTACATCTTTACTTCATACTTATTTGGAAATCTCGCTTGCTCTAACGATAAATATGCTTGTACATGATTCAATTCTTGTTCCAATGGAATAAGTAATTGACGTGCACCTTGCAAATTACAACGAAAATAGACGCTAAGCTGCAGCAATAATTTTCTCGCCTTCTCTACATCTGTTCGGCATAAAGCTGATACTGTATTAATCGCATTAAATAAAAAGTGTGGATTAATTTGTGCTTGTAGCGCCTTTATTTCAGCATCTTGTAATAACTTACTTTGTAACTCCGCTTCACCTAACTCAAGCTGTGTGGAAAATATTTTAGCTAGCCCTTCCGCTAACTCTTCTTCAACACGGCTTAATTGACTAGCGTTTTTAAAATAAAGTTTTAATGTTCCTATCGTATTCCCATGTGAAGTTAATGGAATAACAACTGCCGCTTGCAATGGACAGCCATCATGTTGGCAATTAATAATTTCACGCGATTTCGCTTTCATTATTTTCCCTGTATGTAGGACCTCTTTCGATAAACCTGTTATTAAACTGTGTGAAGGAATATGATGATCTGATGCTAATCCAACGTGAGCTAAAATTTTCTCTGTATCTGTTAAGGATACCGCATCTGTTCCTGTAAAGCGGTGAATAATTTGTGCCACATGCTTACAAGATTCTTCTGTTAAACCCCGGCGAAAATAAGGTAACGTTTTATCAGCAATGCGCAATACTTTATGCGTCTGCAATGCTTTCGCATTCTCTTCCTGACGCAAAATAGCTTGGATCATAGAAAGTAAAATAAAGCTCCCGAAACTATTCACAAGGATCATCGGTATCGCAATTGTTTTCACAATACTCATTCCATCCTCTACAATTAATAGAATCATAATCATTTCTAAAGAAACGATAAACACACTTAAAACCGCTGAAAATTTAGGCGTAATTGCACGATTATATTTTTTAAAAATGTATCCAATATAACCTGCTATAACTCCTGCTAAAATTGAAGAGATTGCACAACTTGCCGCTGTCGTCCCACCAAGCATATAACGATGAATGCCAGCAATCGATCCTACTCCAATTCCGACGATAGGTCCACCGAGCAATCCACTAATTCCAACACCCATAATACGTGTATTCGCAATTGTACTCGATGAAGAAACACCTTGTAGCCAATTCTCATTCATAATCGTATTCCCTGCAATTTCAATCCCGGTGTAATTGCTTACAATTGTAAACACTGAAAAAATACAAATAAGCTTAAACTTATCTACATATCCGTCTTGCTTATAAAGAAGACGCCGGAACGTTTTAGTATGAGAAAGTAAAAATCCTAAAATAACAATAAGTCCGACGCGTTCAATCATCATAAGTACTAAATTTAGCATCTGTGATTCATTCCTTTTTGTTTAGTCAGTTTTATCCCAGTTGATGTAGGCTAATAATCAGTGATGGATCAGAAAAATCCTCACCAATTATAGCTTCACTTTATTATCGAAAAATAATAAGGTAACCGTCAAGGGGGATGGATATATTTTAAAAAATCCCACCAATACAATTAAACTTTTAGCGGACATAAAAAGAGAGGAAGCTCCCCAAAATAAGAACCTTCCTCTCTTTTTATTATCTATTTTGATTTACTAGCTTTTTGAAATAAGAAGGCAGTTTTATCTTCTTCTTTTACAATACCTTGTTTTAATGCTAATTCTCCTGCAACTTTAGGCGCTAACCATAGCATTGGGAATAACAGGATGGATACCGGAACTGCTGTCACTACAATGAATGATTGCAACGCATTAATACTTCCCTCACCCATATATAAAAGAATTGCTGCAACTGTGCCCATAATAAGCGACCAAAAAACTCGCAAGCTAATTCTAGGATTGCCATCTCCAGTCACTGCCATTGAAATAGAATAGGCCATTGAATCCCCTGTTGTCACTACGAATAAAATGGTTAATAAAAGAAATGCAGGTCCGATAATATTAGAAAGCGGCAATTGCTCGGTAATTGCAATCATTGCTGCCGGCATACCAGACTCACTTAACGCGTCCGAGATGGAACCAGGATTCATTAACTCATAAAACACACCTGATCCACCCAAAATCGTAAACCAAAACGTTGTAATAATAGGTGCAATAATTCCAATTGCAACGATGATTTCTCGAATCGTTCTTCCTCTTGAAATTCGACTCACTAAAATTGCCATCATCGGTCCATATCCAATAAACCATCCCCAGAAGAAAATTGTCCACGATCCTAACCAACTTGCATCACCACGATATGTGCTTATTGGAATAAATTCATGTACATAAAATCCAAATGAAGAAACAAACGAATCAATAATAAATCCACCTGGCCCAAACAGTAATATGAATGCCATTAACAAAATTGCTAATCTAACATTTAAATTACTTATAATTTGAATCCCTTTATCAATACCTGTTACTGCAGATATAGTAGACACAGCCACTACACAAACGATAATTGCTAATTGAGTAGTAAACACATCAGAAATTCCAAATAATTCTTGCAAACCATAACTTGCTTGTAATCCTAAAAAACCAATTGGACCAATTGTTCCTGCAGCCACCGCAATAATGGCAAACGCATCGATCATCGTTCCAAGCATGCTCTTTCGTAATTTCTCTCCAAAAATAGGATATAAAAGTGTTCTAGGTTTTAATGGCATCCCTTTATGATAATGCCCATACATCATAACTACTGCACTAATTGTTCCTAGAATTGTCCAAGCTAAGAAGCCCCAATGCATATAACTTTGTGCTAATGCGGGCATGACTGCTTCTTTCGTTCCAGCAGATATCCCCTCATGTATTGGTGGCACCGTCATCAAATGGTACATCGGCTCTGCTGCCGCCCAAAAAACGCCGCCTCCAGCAAGTAATGTAGACATAATAATAGCAAGCCATTTTGCCGTACTAATCTCAGGTTTTTCTAGCCCTCCAAGTTTAACTCTCCCATATTTCGAGAATGCCATACACATCGCAACAATAAATGTACCTAACAATAACACTTGCCAAAAGGCACCGAAATATTTAATTGAAGCTGCAAAACCGCTATTAATGACTCTCTCTACATAACTTTTATTTAAAAAAACTGCTATTACAAATAATAAAAGTGAGCCACCACTAATAAGAAATACAGGCCAATCCGTTTTTCGACTCTTCATCCTCATTTATACTTCCTCCTTCCTTAGCAATCTAAAAAAACAACTTTATTATGTTTTCTTGTTTAAACCCAAAACACAATAATTATATATGCATAATAATTTATTAGTTTTCCACATACTTATGTTGTCCCTAAAAATATGCTAAATCCCTTATTTCAAAGAAATTATCTATTCCTCCTACATAAAAAGACAAAACAAAAGACCTTATATTTCTATAAGGTCTTCGAAACAGAAATTTGATTATAACATACGGAACTCCATGGTTCAAAAAGCCCCTTCCCTAAATAACTAAGAGTAAAGGCTTCCAATTGCTACATAGCAGTAATTAAAAAAAATTATATTTTACAGGAAACGCCCTATACTACAAACTATTTATGAAAGAAATTCGGCTTCAGAATATCATTTGGATACGGTTTATGATAAATATGAGTAGCAGCTGGCGACAGCGGCGGAATTAACCATACCCAGTTCCCTGTTACAACACGGCCACAAGCAGCTTCCTGCTTCTCAAACTGTTGAAATTGTTGTGCAGCAGTATGATGATCTACAATACTAACTCCTTGTTTTTTAAAGGAATGTAACACAGCAATATTTAACTCAATTAATGCCTTGTCTTTCCATAACGTACTATTTCTTGATGTGTCCAAATCCATCATTTCTGCAACTGCTGGGAGTAAATTATAACGATCATGATCCGCTAAGTTACGAGCACCAATCTCCGTTCCCATATACCATCCATTGAAAGGAGCAGCAGTATAAGAAATACCACCAATCTCTAAACGCATATCTGAAATCATCGGTACTCCATACCATTTCACTCCGAGCGAGGCTACAGGGTACTCTGGATGCTCAATTGGTACTTCTTTCACTTCTTCTTTTGGGATTTCCTTATATATAGGTGCTTTCCCGTCTATAGAAAAGACGAGCGGTAATACATCAAAATTCGTGCCTTCTCCTTGCCAACCAAGCCCCTGACAAAAATCCGTAAATGTAGCAGAATGGGAATCACCGATCACTCCCATTTCCGTTTTATATCCTGCATATCGAATTAATTGATGATTATAAATCCGAATATTATTTTCTTCCCCTTGATATTGCTTAAAAATCGTAATTGTCGGTTTCACTTTCCCATCGTTCGTTGCATACTTAATATGATGAATTAATGCATTATATACACCTTCTTCATCATTCACTTCACGTGCGTCTAATATGTGCATCTTACTCCAGAATAGTCTCCCAATACATCTATTACTATTGCGCCACGCCATTCTCGAACCATGAACAAGTTCTTCGAATGTATGCTCATACGTGCCCGTCTTCTCTATTTCAATTTGAATTTCTTTTATACGCTCTTCTATTAATTGCTCTTTATTAAGCTCTTTATAGCAAATCGTAACAAAATTACTTGCTTCCTCTATTAATTGTTTCGTTTTACTCATAAACAATCTCCTTCTATTTCAACAAAACGCTACTACTTTACAGTATAAGCAAAAAAGATAAGAGTCACAAACGAAAGTGAAATCATTAGTCATGCATGTAAGGGGAATTTTGTAATGTAAAATGATATTGTCGAAATCCTCCAGAATCCCCCGGATTGCCACCCGGGATTTATGATTACTTCATTGTATTTATGTAATGACGTAAAACTTTTTCCGTCTCTGGTTTCAACTCTCGGAATGAAAATCCCAATTCACGAGCCTTTCCATTATGTAACGTACAATTCGTCACTTCATTATAAGGAGCTATATTGCCTCCTGCCTTTTGAATACACGCTTTTATCCCAGTGTTCTCTTCTATGAAACGAATAACTTCTCTGGTAGAGACTACCCCGTTACTACAGGCATTAATTGGCCCTTCTATATTTTCCATCCCGCGCCAAGCTAAAAACTCCCCTGCTTCTTTTTCATGTATAAATGACAATTCTCCATCTACATGCTCCACAGCGATCGCCTCTTGTTTCTTAATATGTTCAACATAAAATTGTAATCTTTTTGTATAATCATTTTCTCCGATAACAACTGGAAAACGCACCGCAACGACTGGAAATGTTGCATGTTGAAATAACACCGCTTCTGCTAATTTCTTTCCTTCATTATAAGTAAAATCTTTCCTATCTCCGTACGTAATTGCATACTCATATGGATTAAAATTCTCTTCTAACAAGTCTAGTGCCGGCTCATAAACAGCCATTGAGGATGTCATAACATATTTCTTCACTCTCCCACGCAACACTTTACATATAATTTCCGCTGCATTTGGGCTATAGCATAAATTATCATATACAATCTCATAACTTTTGCCTTCTAAATGCTTTGTTAATTGTTCCTCGTCTTCCCTATCTACTACAATTCTTTTTACTGCATTTCCAAAAGAATCCTCAGTAAATCCCCTTGTAGCAATCGTTACATCATGACCAGCTTGCAAAAGTGATTCCACTAAATGTTTACCAAAAAACCTTGTTCCTCCTAACACTAACACTTTTTTCAACCTCATCATCCCCGTTTGTATCAATTGTAAAATACTACCTCTATTATAAACGCTACTAGATAAAAAGCATGGAATCAGTTTAACGATTCCATGCTTTTCTACAAATGATATATTAACGGACTCTATATTTAAAAATACAATAACAGAAATATAAAATTGAAATTACCGATACATAAACCCAGAGTTCATATACAAATCCCTCTCCCCATACTCCCATAAAATAAAAGAGCGAAGGCAAAGTCAACGTTACCCATGATTGTACAAAGGCAATTCTTCCAAGATATTGATTAATATTCTTTTTTTGTGTATTTAACACAAAGAATAAATACCAAAGTAATGCCCACATAAACCATGTTAACGCATTAACAACATCATGGAATTGAACAAATGAAACAACCATATAGAATAAGGCTATAATCGCTACCCAAATACAAAACCATCCTAGACCACTACTATCCATTCCTTTTATAAAAGTAACACCTACATATAAATATGTTAATCCAAATAAAAAAGTAGCTGCATATGAATACACTGTCCAATTACTTTGGTCAGAAATCATGATCAGATAGAACGGAATAATAATTTGTAATGCACCCACAAATAAATTAAACACACCCGCACTTTTCATCTCTGCTTTTCCTAAAATGACAAGGCTATTTAAAAATAAAGCTGCCCCTGAAAGTAATAATCCTACATAACCCATATATATTCGTGTGAAAATCTTTGCCTTTCACACTTTTAACCTCCCCACACTATAAAGTGATACCTATATTATTTTTCTTCCTATTTAAAACTACATACATAATTTTTCATCCGAATAAGTCAGACCTCCTACCTTAAAAAAGAGCAAACTTAAAACGCTTTCAATAATAAATAATCCTATCAAAACATGAAATAGGATTCCTTGATTATAAACGTACTCTAACAATGTTACAAGTGTTGGCATACTTTTCAATAATACGTTTTTAATTTCTATAAAAAATTGATAGAATGATACATTTTACCTATCTCATTCTATCAATTATCTGCATAGAATATCGTACACTCATATTAATTTAGAAAGGTTTGATATTTATGCCTCTTCATTATCCAAATCATTCTGTTTTTCACTCCACAGGTGTATTAACAAGAGAGCCCGCAACTATTTCTGCAGTTGTAAACATTGTAAATCTAGATGCACATTACGCACACTATGTAAATATAGAGGTTTGGGATTGGTCTAACTATTCTAATCCTGTAAAATTACCTGTGCGAATTGGTGAAAATACGGAAGCAGAATTCCCATACCTTTTATCTGGCAATCATTTAGCAGTCTTTTATGCTGATTTAGATGACTCTATTGATTTGTATGAAATTCGTATTTCTTATCCTGGCCACTCCAACATTATTGCAAATTGTTTCGGACGAAGCCTCCCGCCATATGCAAGTCAAGAAGGTAATACAGTGTATCATAAACAACTTGTTCGAATTCATTAATTCCTCCTATTATGTAATAGGGGCTGGTCAGTAATACATTCTTCTCTACGAGAGAATTGTATTACTGACCTAAAACGCCATGGTTGCCCTTAATAGCCTTTAATTTGGAACAACTGCTATTTATCATAAATGTCATTCGGATTCATAGTAGAAACAAATCCATTTATAGAAGCATATTTTTTAGATACGTTATCTGGGGTAACAGTAAATGTTACAATTTTATTGCTTTGTTGCTTAAAATAGCGCATCCAATTTTGACTCCATTCATCTTTTGCAATAACTTGTTTATTGAAGTCTTCCCACAATACACCCTGTATAAAATTCAAGGATGTACTTTTGATTGTTTCAAATCCCCAATTTTGTATAAGGAACAGGTTTGAATCAAGACTTTTAATTTCTTTTAATAAATTTACATATGCTCCCCGGAATTTTTCTTGTGTGGCTGGTTGATCGTAAAAATAATCATCAATATCACCAGCTGTATCTAAAAACACTCCATCTATACCCTTTCCGATAATTTGCTGTTTTACTTTATTTACAACAATACCTCGGTAATGGTCATCAGCTAAATTCATAATATATGTATCCCACTGCTCAATCTTCATTTTCTTACCATCTCTATAATAATAGTCTGATTCAACTACTTGTGATTTATGCCACGCTTCTAATTCTAAAACACTCACATATCCAAGAACCACCGTTCCTGATTTTTTTAATTGCTGAATTTGTTCTTTCGTAAACGCATACGGCTCAATAATAACCATGTCATACTTTGAAAGCCTCTCAATCACTTGCTCATTTGCTTCACCATAATAAATTTTATAACTTTGTACATTCTTTAATATCGGATTCACCACATTCGCTTGTGCGGATGTACTTACGGAAAAAATAAAAGAAAATATAGTTAAAAAGCATATGGAACGTTTTAAAACCATTATAATATTACCTCCTATACAACTGTAATTCCCCAATTTTAACACCTTCAAATTTAATAAAAATATAGTATGCACCTGCTATTTTATCGTTTTACGAACTTAATAATTATATAAAAAATAACAAAAACACATTACATTTACAAAGATTGGAATTTATTTCTCTTGAATTTACTGTATTCCTATTGATAAAATAATTTAGGTCTTAAATATTATCTATCTTAAAATAATTCTTTTAAATTATGTATTTTACTTCAATATAATATTCCTCAAACTTAAACTTGCAAATGAAAGAAGGGATTTATTTATGCATTATAAACAATCCAATTTATTCCGAAAAATGATTGAACCTACAATTCTCTTTATTGCACTTTTTTTTCTCACGATACTAACTGATTTTCTAACACCTACGTATGAATATTTCATACTCCTATTTATTGCATTAATCATTTCTAGCCGTTACGGTATATCTATTGCTCTCTTCGTCTTTCTTGAAGCAATGATTTACATTTTTATAAGCGGTATATATAAGGGAAATGATATATTATTGTACTTTTATTCAACAGATTATTGGATGAGTTGGATTTTCTTACTCATTATTAGTTTATATTGTGGACTAATGAGTACTTCACAAAAGGAACGTTATGAAGATATACAGATGATAAATAATGAGCTGAAAGCTGAAAATAAAGAGTTAAAGTATGTTGTGAAACAATTGGATGAAACACGTATTACATTACGCTCTCGTGTACTTGAATCAAATAACCACTTATCTAAAATGTATCATATGTTTAAAGCTTTAAATCATACACACCCTGAAATTGTATTGGATGAAGGAATGAATGTATTAAAAATGTATTTTGGCGCAACAAAGATTGGTATTTACCATGTTGATAATAATAAACAATCATTGCGTGTTAAATTAAGATCAGAAACTGGTGAAAATACATTACCTCAATCTATTTTTGTTAAAAATGCTTCATTAGTCATCAAAAATGCCCTAGCGCATAATCGACCTTTTTTCCGTACAGATGAGGATTCTCAGGATGCCCCACTTTTAGTTGGCCCTGTCCTATTCCAGGATGATGTACAATACGTCATTATATTAGACGAAATTGAGTTTTCAAAAGTAACTTCTGAGCAGTTCGAACTTTTCACATGGTATTTACGCTGGATGGGTGATCGTTTACAAAATGCTTCTAATCTTTGGTTATCTAGTCAAGAGGATCGTACATTTCCTAACACAAGTATTTACTATGAAAATGAATTCGAACATTTACTAAAAATTGAAAAGAAACGTTACGAAACATTATCTTATCCATATTCCTATTTTGAGTTCAACGCTCCACAAGATTCTTTAGAAATGATACATTCTATTTTACAAGAGCACTTGCGAGATATTGATATATTAGGATATAGCACATTTAAGGAAAAAGTTATGATTTTATTACCCGGCACAGAAGAAAAGTTTTTACTACAAATTCAAACTCGTATACAAAATGCCCTTTCTGCTAAAGGAGTGATAGCCTGATGACTTTACTCCTTCTTTATGTTATTTATGCTATTTTAGTTTTTCTCTTATTTCGTTTTACAAAAAATTTAATTACAGAAGATAAAAAGGGGATTATTGAATTTTGCTTGATCCTCTCTCTTCTTTTCCCGCTCATCGGACTCCTTGTATCAGCAATCATGTTATTACTTAATATAAGAAAATCCAAAACAGAGTGGTTACAGCAATACTCTGATTATGTTTCTTTTCAAGTTGATAATTATGAAGATATTTTAGAATCGGCTAAACAAGATATGGATTTAATTTCATTTTCCTCTGGATTAGAACTAGATAGGCCTGAACTTCATAAACAACTTATTGTTCAGTTAAGTTCCTCCTCTATTTCTAACGAAGGCGGATTGTTGAAAGAAGCAATCCACCATAAAGACCCTGAAACTGTACATTATGCAGCGACTACTATTAATTTTCTGAATGAGCGCTACGAAAAACAGATCGAATACTTAAATAAGCAATTTTTACAAAGTCCACAAAATGACATTGCAAAAGAGCTGGTTTCTAACTATTTAAGATATATAGATAGTGGTCTTCTTTCTAATCAACAAAAAGAAAAAATAATCGATGAGTTTATGAATTTTATTACATTAAGTATAGAAATATTCCCTAAAGAATCTCTTTACTCTTTCCAACTTGGAAATCTATTTCTACACAAAAAACAATATGCAAAATCTGAAGAACAATTTTTAAATCTTATTTATCTCTATCCTGAATCATATTACGGTTATGTTGGATTGCTTGAAATATATTATGAACAAAAATTATGGGACAAGCTTTATGAATTAATCAATAATCTAACAGATACAAAAATAATTCATATACTACCGCGCAAATATCAATTGTTTGTAGGGCAGTTTGGAGGCGTACACATTGAAAAAGGGGATTAATATATATATTGGGATTATTAGTATCATTTTATTTCTCTTAATTATATCCATTCTTATATATCGAACCGAGAATTTCTACCAAAAATTCCCTGAACCTAAAGCGAAAGAAACAAATCCGGTTAAGGCACTCACGGCAAAAGATGTACCTCAAAATGGGCAAAAAATGCAATTATACGTTTTGAAAACGGATAATAATTTAGGGCAACAAGTTGAATTTAATACGAAGAAGGCAATGGATTACGCACATATACACTATAAAGATATTTCAGCTAATGAAGTTAAGGGACTTACTCCCTCCCCCTATACAGGGATTATTATTACAGGCGAAGGAATGGATCAGCTTCCACAAGCTGATCTTCAAAATTTTGTACAAATGGGTGGAAGAATTATTATTGCAAACCGACTTGATTCAAATCCTTCCTGGAACGCTCTATTTGGTATTACAAAAAAAGAAGGCTTCAAAGATGCAAAAGGATTAACCTTTGAAGAGGTTTTATTCCCTGGTTATCCAGATCTCCCAAGTTCTTCTGCGCTGTTTACTCATAGCTCAATGAATATTACGTTAGATGAAAATACAACCACTCCTTGGATTACAGCGGAAGATACTCCTATCCTCTGGACCAATGACTATGGTGAAGGAAAAGTCTTATATTGGAATACAACAGCATTGAACGACAAATTAGGTAGAGGTATGTTCGTTCAATCACTAGGAACTATTTTCCCTGCTTTTGCCACAGCACAGCTTGGGGCGGAGATTATGTATATCGATGACTTCCCATCTCCAATTCCAAATGGAGAACTAAAAAACTTAACGACTGAAAAAATATCCGTTGAAGAGTTTTATAAAAAACATTGGTGGAAAAATATGAAGGATATCTCCGACGAATTTCATATTAAATATACGGGTGTTGCAATTGGGACATACCAGAATAACGTAACTCCACCTTTTGAAGATTTTGCAGGTAAGAATAGAAATACTTACTTATTATTCGGAAGAGAATTATTAACTCATGGCGGGGAAATTGGAATTCACGGCTATAACCATCAACCTTTGTTATTACCATCAGATCCGGTAGACAAATCGCTTGAATATGTTCCTTGGAATTCAAAGGGGGATATGGAGAGCTCTTTAGATTCTCTACAAAAGCTCGTGTATAACTTCTTTCCAAATGAAAAATTAAAAACCTATGTACCGCCATCTAATATTATAAACACAACTGGATTAAGTGCATTAAACAACGCTGTTCCAACTCTAGAAACGGTTGCTTCTCTATATGTGGGAAGTACAAGTAACGGCAGTTTAATTCAAGAATTCGGACCAGATATACAGAACAAAAACATTTATCACTTCCCGCGCATTACGAGTGGATATGCTATCACGGATGAGGAACAATTCATATTAACTGATGTTACCGCAAACTTAGGTGTTATATCACATTTCGTCCATCCAGATGATATCCTTGATGAAAAACGCTCAGGTAACTTAACATGGGAAGAATTATTTAAAGCTTATAAAACAACAATCAAAGAAATTCGAGAAAGATATCCTTATATAAAAAGTATGACTCAAAGTGAAGCAACTGCTTCTATGAAAATTTATCAAACAGGTGATCTGGACGTTTCTTACGAAGAAGATGCTGTTCATATTGCATATAAAGGGTTACCAAGCCATACTTCAACAATTATACGTGTAGAAAAAGGAAAGGAATTGAAAACTGGCTCTTTCCCATACGGTACAGTTACAAAACTAGATTCCCAAATCTATAGCGTTACATTAAAAAAAGCCAGCGCTACAATTCCAATTAAAGGAGCATAGCAGATGAGAATAGGTTTAGTCGTTGAAGGAAGTTATCCTTTTGTCAGTGGTGGAGTAGCAAGCTGGGTGCAAATGATTATCCAGCAATTTAAAGAACATGAATTTACCATATTTGCAATCGTACCGCAAATAAAAACAGAAGAGGAATATCAATACGAAATCCCAAGCAATGTAAAAGATATCATTCTGATTCCCTTACAATCAGAATGTGAATCAAAACGCATGAAAACCCATTTAACTACTGAAGAAGTACAAACACTTCAAAAATGGTTTACATTTCAAGCTAACGATACAACAGCATTACAAATATTAGGAAACAAACAAAAGCTAGGAACACTCCATTCCTTCTTCGAAAGCCGTGAGTTTTATGAAATTGTTAAAGAAAGTTATTTATATGAAGAAAGTAGTGGTTCCTTCTTAAATTACTTTTGGATGTGGAGATCTATGTTCACACCAATCATTCAAATTTTACAAATTGATTTTCCTGAATTAGATCTAATTCATTCTGTATCTACAGGCTATGGTGGGCTTCTTGGCGCTGCAATTAGCGCCAAGTCTGACATACCATTTATTCTAACTGAGCATGGTATTTATTCTCGGGAGCGTGAAGAAGAAATACTCCAATCTACTTGGATACCAATTGAATACAAAAAAAGATGGGTTTCTTTCTTCCATCATTTGTCTCATCAAGCATATGAACAGGCTAATGATGTAATTACCTTGTTCGGCCGAAATAGTGCCTATCAAAAAGAATTAGGTGCTCCATCTCATAAACTAAAAATCATTCCGAACGGAGTTACTCTATCTGATTATAACGGGCTTCGTAAATCGGCATACAACTCAGAGAAACTCATTATTTCTGCCATCATTCGTGTTGTACCAATTAAAGATGTAAAAACAATGATTTATGCGGCTAAATTATTATTAGAGAAAGATGTTCCTTTTGTATTTTATCTGTTAGGGCCCGATACAGAAGAGCCAGAATACGCTCAAGAATGCCGAGATTTAATTCAACAATTAGGGCTAAAAGATTATGTCATAATGACTGGCAAGGTGAATATTAAAGATTACTTAAAACAAACAGATATACTCGTATTAACAAGCATCTCTGAAGGACAACCTCTAGCTATGTTAGAAGGTATGGCAGCAGGATTACCATGGGTTGTTACAGATGTTGGTTCTTGCAAAGAATTGATTTATGGGCAAGATGGCGATTCATACGGTCAATGTGGATTTGTTGTGCCACCTGTATCTCCCGAACAAGTTGCTATTTATTTAGAATGGTATTACCGCCATCCTGAATCCATTCAACAGTTTGGAGATAATGGACGTAATCGTATTGAAGCATACTATCAATTATCAGGTGTAGTTGAGAGCTATCGTAAGCTTTACTTAGAAAGAGGCGAGGAAATGTGGCAGGCATAGGATTTCGATTACAAAAATTATTTCAAGAAGATTATTATTCTTCAAGGGTAAAGGCTTATGGATTTTCATTATTTGTTACAGCCGGCCCTTGGTTAGTCGTTATTTTAGCAGTAACGGCTATTCGATACATTTTAAGTTTGTTCCATTCGATTTCAGTTGACGAACAACGCCTTTTTACCATTTCAATTTCATACTGCTTTATTTTTTCTCAAATTATATACGGAGCATTACAACTCATCGTAACTAGATATGTGGCTGACCTCTTATACGAGCAAAAAGCTGATAAAGTATTTTCTTCATTTTTAGGAATGACGAAGATCACACTTTTTTTAGCTATTATTTTATGGCTTTTGTTTGCATTCTTCACACCATTAGCCTTGTATTATAAAATCGTGATGTTATTTTTATTTTTAGCTTTAAATATCATTTGGATTCAATCCATTTATTTAACGGCAGCTAAAGATTATCAATCAATTGCTCTTGCATTTTTAATTGGTTCTATCTTTTCCTTATCCGGAATTGCACTAATAGCTTACTGGCATCCAACACTTGGACTAGAACACGGATTTGCCTTATTACTTTTAATTGCTTTTACAATTGGAACTTTCATTACATTGGTATGGTTAAGTATCGTTATTGTACGAATGTTTCCAAATAGTGACGCTACTGAACAATTTACCTTTCTTTCTTATTTAGATAAATATCCAGAACTATTTTGGTCAAGTTTATTTTACAATATTGGTATTTGGGTATGTAACTTTGTTATTTGGTTTGGAGAAGGGCGAGGAAATATTGAAGATACATTTATTTATCACCAAGTCTATGATACTTCTGTTTTCTGGGCCTATTTAAGCATTATTCCAACCTATATTTTCTTTGTAGTATCCATTGAAACAAGGTTTTATGAAAGATATAAAAAATTCTTTGGTTCGGTGAACAACGGTGGAACATTAAATACAATTTTACAATTAAAAGATTCCATGAACTTTGTTCTAAAACAAGAAATGGAACGAATACTGCGTAATCAAGGTATTGTTTCTTTACTTATTATTTTTATAATATGGATGTTTAGTTCGCAATCTGGAAAAATGTCACTTGAATACTCTATTTTGCAACTGACTATAGTTGGGGCTTATGCAAATGGAATGGTCCTCGTTATTACATTACTACTGTTATACTTCGAGGATCGTAAAGGTGCCTTTCGAACATCAGCCTTATTCTTTTTTGCAAACTTGATATTAAGTCTTCTTCTACTTCCGTTTGGATTCAATGGTTACGGTATTAGTTTTGCAATTGGGTCTTCTATTACATTTCTATATGCTATTTCTAGACTTTTTACTTATATTAAAGATATTGATTACTATACGTTTTGCCAGTCAAATGCTCCTATAAAACAGCGAACTTTCTTTACTAAATTGGCTTATAAACTTAATAGGAAACGAATATAGAAAAAATGACCTATTGCTTATGCAAAGGTCATTTTTTCTATATATTAAACTTCTAGATAGCCATTTTTGTTATTTGATTGCCATCTCCAGGAATCTGCACACATCTCTTCTAATCCACGTGTTGCTTCCCATCCTAATTCACGCTTTGCTTTCGATGCATCAGCAAAACATACGGCCACATCACCAGGACGACGCTCTGTAATTTTATAAGGAACTTTCTTGCCTGAAACTTTTTCAAATGCTTCAACCATCTCTAACACACTATAACCCGTACCTGTGCCCAGATTATAAGCATCTACTCCCGTTGTGTTCAGTACTTTCTCAAGTGCTTTTACGTGACCATTTGCTAAGTCTACAACATGAATGTAATCACGGACACCTGTTCCATCTTTAGTTGAGTAGTCGTTTCCAAATACGCTTAATTCCTTTAGCTTGCCTACCGCTACTTGTGTTACATACGGCATTAAGTTATTTGGAATTCCATTTGGATCCTCTCCAATACGCCCACTTTCATGTGCACCAAATGGATTGAAATAGCGAAGTAATGCGATACTCCATTCTGCATCCGCAAATGCTACATCACGCATAATTTGTTCAATCATTAATTTCGTTTGACCGTATGGATTTGTTGCACTTAACGGAAACTCCTCCGTAATTGGTGATGTTTCTGGGATACCATATACCGTTGCAGACGAACTGAAGATCATCTTCTTCACATTATGCTTCCGCATTACATCACATAACACTAATGTGCTTGTAATGTTGTTATGATAATATGTTAATGGGATTGCCACTGATTCTCCTACAGCCTTAAAGCCTGCGAAATGAATGACAGCTTCAATTGTGTTTTTTTCAAAAATCATATCAAGTGCTTCGCGATTTAAAACGTCTTCTTGATAAAATTTAAATTGTTTTCCTGTTATCTCTTTCACCCGATTGATAGACTCTACCGAGCTATTCGAAAGATTATCCACTACTATAATTTCGTAACCGCCATTCAGTAATTCTACGCATGTATGACTACCAATATATCCTGCTCCACCTGTTACAAGTATTGCCATAATTATAGTCCTCCATATTTCATTCATTATAAACTTCTCAAAGTATATCACATATTTCTTATCCTATGTTTATTATGCGAACACAGAAACTTACATTTTATCCCATACTTATTTTGTACAATACACGATTTCACTGGAGCAATCAAAAAATGCTACATAACAAAAGTCATGTAGCATTTTTAATTAAATTACGTAACAATATACACTTAGAAAATGTGCAAGACTACCTAATAATACAAAAATATGAAAAATTTCATGATGACCCATATATTTAAACTCTAACCATTTTGGCTTCGCACCGTAAATAAATCCACCAATTGTATAAAAGATACCTCCAAGCACCAAGAATACGATACCTCCTGTGCTTAGACTCTCAGCTAATGGTGCAAAGAATAGAACGATTAACCAACCCATCGTAATATAAATCGCTGTCGATAACCATCTCGGACAATTAAACCAAAACATTTTAAAAACAATACCGCAAATTGCAGTTGCATAAACTAAGCAAAATAATAACAAACCATTTGCAGAATGTAATGTAATTAAGCAAAAGGGTGCATATGTACCTGCAATTAATATAAAAATCATAGAATGATCTAATTTCCTAAAGAAATAAATAACACGTTCACTGGCTACAACACTATGATATACAGCTGATGCCGTATAAAGGACCATCATCCCGATACCAAATAAAATAACAGCTGTGATCGCAGCAAATGACGGCATCTTAATAGAAACTTTCACAAGCATAGCTAATAATGCAATAAATGATAATACAGCTCCACCTAAGTGAGTAAATGCATTAACCGGTTCTCTTACATAAGCGTTCATAATAACACCCCTCATATAATTACATGTAGTTTTAATAACTACATGTAATTATATACACATTATTTATATAGGTCAACATTTACAATTCATTTGTTTCGTAATACCATATTTAAAGGCATATCAAACATTCAATTCCACTACGTTATAAAAGTGAGGGATTCTACGTGGAAAATATAAATACATTACTTGAATCATTACAATTAGAAAAAAATATTAAACTTGAGGATATTCCGAATGTCGACTTATATGTAGACCAAGTTGTCCAACTATTTGAGAATACTTATGCGGATACAACAAGAGCTGCTGATGAAAAAGTATTAACAAAAACAATGATTAACAATTACGCAAAAGGGAAACTATTCATCCCTATCAAAAACAAAAAGTATTCAAAAGAGCATATGATTTTAATTAGCTTAATTTATCAATTAAAAGGAGCCCTTTCCATTAACGACATAAAAAGCTCCTTAGAAAATATAAATGACTCCTTATTAAACGATGATACGTTCGAATTAAATACACTATATAAAGACTATCTCGCTCTTACTGAAAACAATGTCGAGAACTTTAAACAAGACGTAAATAACCGCATTACAGAAGTAAATGAAAATTCTTCCGCAACAGATCCAAAGCTAGAAAAGTTTTTATTACTAACATCCTTCGTGACGATGAGTAATATGTATAGACGTTTAGCAGAGAAGTTAATTGATGATCTAAAAAAATCTTAATAATTGCAAAACGCTGCCTAAAAATAGACAGCGTTTTATTTCTTATTACTTTATTAGGATACCTTCTGTTATCAGAATGATTCTAGAAACTTAGTAACTCAAATTTCTGAAATACTCAGCTATTCCTACCATTATCCTTGTACTAACGGTATTAAAAACACGTTTCTTTTGAGAAAAACATAAATCAAATATGATGTATAAGCCTATATTCTTATTCTTCTAAAGTAAAAAAGCACATTCTATAGACTAACAGAATGTACTTTTCTCTAATTTCTAAAATTTGTATCCCCTCAATGTTTCCTTATTAACAATTCAAAGCGATCATAATACTCTTTTAATAATAATTTACACATAGAATAGAAAATGAAAACATTAATAGTCACTATGAACATTCCCATATTCGTATTTAATTTAGCGTACAGAACCATTACTAAATTTAAAAAGATTGTTACAGTTAATCCTAATGTTATCCCTGTCCACTTCATTTCATATAACAGTAAAAACATCACAAATACTAATGCTGGAAAAGAATATCTTTCATGCATTTGTGTAGGCAACATAAAAAATGCGAAACTTATAAAAGTCGCAGCTTTCAACAGAACTGGCGTATTCATTTGACGATGGAAAAATACATACAGACAAGTTAATGCTGTGGCGATAGATAAAAGTATTAATCCCACTGTTTTCAAAGTGATATGCGGTAAAATTTGAATAGTATCTAATGTATCAGGACTAGTACCAATTGCATAATACCAAATATTCATGGCATACACCGTTACCGTCGGGAAAGTGCCCACTGCATTTAAATATGCTTGTTTTAACATAGTACTAAATGTGCCATGAGCTGCAAAATAAACGCTAAATAGTAATAAAGGTATACAGAATCCTATTACAAATTTAGACAATTGTTTCCATTCTCTTTTTTCCCATATTACTTTTAAGAAATACATAGCGAATACAGGCGCAATTACAATCGATTGAAATTTAGCTAATAATGCTACAGCATAAATAACCCCAGACCAAGTTGGTTTAGACATTAGTAATAAAAGAGAACTAACCATCAATATACTATGTAGCATATCCACTTGACCCCAAACGGTCCCATCCACTATAAAAGCTGGACTCAATGCAAAAAATGTTACTAATGCTGCTCTGATAATTGAATTACCTATTCTTTTAGAAGCTATAGCAAAAATAATTATAGCCATTATTTCAAATAAAATAGATGGTATTCTAATTAACACACCGGCAGCATCCACGTGTATATTAAAAAATGACAATATCTCTCCATAAATACCTAAAAGAGCTAATAGGAATGGTGGATAGTTTACTAAATCTCCATGTGCATACACATCACCTAATCCATATTTACCTACAGTATTCATCCAATCCACGAAAAAAAGTTGATCTCGTTCAAATCCTTCTAAATGCGATGCTAAATATAAACGTAATAAAAAAGAAGCGGCAATTACAAAAATGAAATAAAAAGAGAGCCAATTTAAATTACGCTTATTCTCAGTCAAACTCATCAATCAAACACCTTCTCTACTCTCATATATTTTTCAAAAATAATATTTAAAATTAATTTATATAAAAAATTCACCAACCTACAGTATAACATTTCCATTACGTACTAAGAGGAATTAAATGCAAATGCTACTATATAACTTAACAATTGTATGTTGTTCAAACGTTTTGGAATTAACCCCCATGCGAATACTAGTAACAATCGTATTAATCCCTATTCAATAAGAAAACCATCCACTTTAAAAGTGGATGGTTTTCTTACTTAATTGCTTCATGAACCTTTAATTGTTTCCCTTTAATCGTTGTATTTTTCATGATTTTTAAAACAAGCGGCCCTTTTCCATTTAATATTTCAACATAAGAAACATTGTCTTGGATTGTAATAATGCCTATATCTTCTGCTGTAACGCCTTTAATTTTAGCAATTGTACCGACGAAATCTACCGCCCTAATTTTCTTTTTCTTCCCGCCATTAAAGTACAATTTCATAATTCCTTTGTTTAGGTCTGCATTTTTATCTTTCTTTATAATTGGTTTAGCATGTATCTTTTCCTCAAATACTGCTCTCTCTTTTATAACTTCTTCTTTTGAAGGTGCAAGTGACTTTGGAATTTCAAATCCGATGTATTCCTCGATCTCTTCTAAAAATCTATTTTCATGCGGCGTTATGAATGTAATAGCCTTTCCATTATTACCAGCGCGTCCCGTTCTTCCCGTACGATGTACATAACTTTCTTTTTCTAGTGGGATATCGTAATTAATAACATGTGTAATATTATCAATATCAATTCCTCTTGCAGCTACATCTGTTGCTACTAAGTAACGGAACTTTCCTTTTCGAAAATCATCCATAACTTCGAAACGATCTTCTTGTACCATACCACCATGGATTTTATCACAAGGATAGTTAACGCGCTTTAACTGTCTAAATACGTGATCTACATTTTCTTGTGTACGGCAAAAAATAATACAACTATCTGGATTTTCAATCGTTGTTACATCTTTAAGAAGTGAAAGTTTCTCCTCTTCTCTCGCCTCGAAAAGTGTATGTTCAATTTTGTCTGTTGTAATCCCAGCAGCCTTAATTTCAATATGCGTTGGCGAATCCATATACGTACGAGATAACTTTTCAACATCTTCTGGAAGTGTTGCCGAAAATAGCATTGTCATTCGTTTTGTAGGTAATTCGTCAATAATTGCCTCTACTTGATCGATAAAGCCCATATTTAGCATTTCATCTGCTTCATCAATCACTAAATACTTCAAACGATCTAAAGAAAGGGTACCTTTTTCAATATGATCTAACACACGGCCAGGAGTTCCAACTACAATATGTGTCTTTTGCTTTAACTCTAATTTTTGACGTGCAAATGGAGATTTACCATAAATCGCGGCAGCCTTAATTCTTTTGAAGCGACCTATATTCGTAATATCTTCTTTCACTTGCACCGCAAGCTCTCTCGTCGGTGTTAAAATTAGCGCTTGTGGCTTATTCTCTTCCCACTCCACCATTTCACAAAGTGGTATACCGAACGAAGCTGTTTTTCCACTTCCAGTCTGTGACTTTACGACAAGGTCTTTCTTTTGCAAAGCAACTGGAATAACCTCTCCTTGCACTTCCGTTGGATGCTCATATCCTAAACCAGTAAGTGCCCTTACAATTTCTTTACTTAATGCATACTCGGCAAAGCTTCTTTTACTCATGTACTAACCTCATTTTATTCTGTATTTAATAATTATATGTTTATTCCCCTACATTTAATTATACTAAGATGATATATCAAACTAATATTTGTCATTCACTAAGATATCAACTTAACCTAAGTATAACTCTTTTTTATATTGTTTTTTTAACAATATAAAAAAAGAGCAGACTTACTAATAAGTCTGCCCACCTACATAACGTAAAATATATTTTTTTAGGTAAAATATTTTTACGGAACTAACCTTTTTACAACTGGTATTCTTTGCAATACTAACGTTATTACCATACTAAGGACAAGTGTAATAATTACATTTATAGGTATTGCCAATATCGCATGTACATGTGCATTCACCTTTGGAATAATTATGTATAGATAATTATTTAATAAGAAAAAGTGAAGAATATAAATTCCAAGACTTGCTTTGTTTATGCCACGTAATAAAAATGGTAATTGTCTTTCTGAATTTTGGAAAGCATATCTGAAAAAGACAAATAATCCAATTGCCATAAGTACAACACCTGGCGCAAAATATTCATACCAATATTGATCTAGCTGCCCATTGGCTTTGACTGTATAATGGTATGTAATAAAGAATGTACCAATACACCCTACAAGTCCTCCAATATAAGAAATATTCCTCCATTTTTTCGCAATCTCATAATTCGATAAGTAATAACCAAGTAGAAAATATCCTACATAATTTGTAACGTAAAATAATTCGATATTAAAGTTGATAGGATAATAATAATTTACTAGTTTAACTATAACAGATGCATATAGCCATAAAATTAAGAAATATTCTATCTCTCTCTTCTTAGCATTTTGCACAAATACTTTCAATAAAGGTGTGATTAAATATATTCCTACAATCATGTATAAGAACCATAGATGTAACCCGATATTATTTGTTAAAAAGTACTTTATCCCTTGCTTTAAAGAAGCTGGAAAATATCCTACACAAGCCCCATAGATGTAAAATATAGCACTCCAACCTATAAAAGGTATGATCACTTTACTTGCACGTTTCTTTAAAAATTCCCCAATAGAAGTATCTTTTGTTCCCTTTAATAATAAGGCTCCACTAATCATTACAAAAATTGGAACACTTGCACGCGAAAGTGAATCATAAAAATTACCAGCCAGCCAACGCGACACATTATTTGAATCTAACGTAGACACATACCCTGCAGCAACGTGAATTGTAACGACCGCAATTGTCGCTAATACACGTAGCCAATCCATATATACTAAACGCCCCATAAAATCTCCCCTAAAATAATATATTTATCTATTATTTCCCCTATATAATTCTACAGTAAACGCTTACACATTGAAATACATTGCAACCATATAAATCCAATAAATATTAAATTAACTTTTTTTCAAATTAAACATTAAAACCTTTGACTTATTACTAAAAATACTGTAAATTATCATTTGGACGAACATTTTTAAATAAACTAAATAAAATATTCGTATTTTAGGGGTGTAAATGATGGAAAACGTATTTGACTACGAAGATATTCAATTAATTCCTGCAAAATGCATTGTAAATAGCCGATCAGAATGTGATACAACTGTCACTTTAGGAAAACATAAATTTAAATTACCTGTCGTACCTGCAAATATGCAAACGATTATTGATGAAAGAATCGCAACTTATTTAGCTGAAAATAATTACTTCTATATCATGCATCGTTTCCAACCAGAGAAACGAATCTCATTTATTAGAGATATGCAATCTCGTGGATTAATTGCTTCAATCAGCGTTGGTGTTAAAGAAGACGAGTATGAATTCGTACAACAATTAGCTGCTGAGCAACTTACACCTGAATACATCACGATTGATATCGCACACGGTCATTCTAATGCGGTAATCAACATGATTCAGCACATTAAAAAACATTTACCAGAAAGCTTTGTTATCGCTGGAAACGTTGGAACTCCAGAAGCGGTGAGAGAATTAGAACACGCTGGCGCTGACGCAACAAAAGTTGGTATTGGACCTGGTAAAGTTTGTATTACTAAAATTAAAACAGGCTTTGGAACTGGCGGTTGGCAACTAGCTGCACTTCGCTGGTGTGCAAAAGCTGCAAGTAAGCCTATCATCGCTGACGGTGGTATCCGTACGCACGGTGATGTAGCTAAATCTATTCGATTTGGGGCGACTATGGTTATGATCGGTTCTCTATTCGCGGGTCATGAAGAGTCTCCAGGGGAAACAATCGAAAAAGATGGCAAACTTTATAAAGAATATTTCGGTTCAGCTTCTGAATTCCAAAAAGGTGAGAAGAAAAACGTTGAAGGTAAAAAAATGTTCGTAGAGCATAAAGGTTCTTTAGAAGATACATTAATCGAAATGGAACAAGATCTTCAATCGTCTATCTCTTATGCTGGCGGAACTAAATTAGACGCTATTCGTACTGTAGATTATGTTGTCGTTAAAAACTCTATTTTCAACGGTGACAAAGTATATTAATTTTCAAACAAGAAAAAGGACAAGCCTCTTATGCTTGTCCTTTTTTTATTTTCCAAACCTTTTGCGGTACCCACATTTTCTGCATAACTCTTCAACCGCAACTCTTTTCGAAAATCCATCCACAATATTGTTCGCTCTTTCACCTTCAATAATGTTAGAAAATGAGTCATTATTAATATTTCCGAGATTAATAATACCTTCACCATCTAAACAACAAGGTATAACCGTTCCGTTTGCCAAAATACCAGCTTGATTACGGAGACCATGACAGAAACCTTTTCCATCATCCTCTTCTTCATGTAAAGCTGGCCACTGGAATTCATAGTCTTGATTAATAAAGACACGTTCCGCAATTTTTATGCCTTTTCCTGGTGTAAGCTTCTCTTCAATTTGATAAGGCAGATCAAACTCATTTTCAATTATGGATAATAAATCTCTATTTTTCTGGATTTCAATATTTGTTTTGTTATCCTGAGTTAAATTCCATAACCTTAGTGAAACGATTAAGTCCGATTGACTAGTCGCCTCTCTAATGAAAGAAAGTATACTTCTTACATACCCTTCTTTATCTTCCGAACCTGGATGCCCGTCAAAACTATGAAGTGAAAAGTTTATTTGCCTTAACGCAGGTTTATTTAACAGTCTATGCCTTCTCTTATTAATTAACGTTCCGTTCGTTGTAATATTTACTTTAAACCCTTTTTCATGGCTTAGATCAAGCAATTGATCTATCTTTGGATGCAGTAAAGGCTCACCCTTCACATGCAAATAAATGTAGTCTGTGTGGGGTTTAATTTGATCTAATCTTTTAGAAAAATCCTCCACAGAAATGAATTGCTTCTGCCTTTCTGTCGGCGGACAAAAGCTGCACGCAAGATTACATACGCTCGTAATCTCCAAGTAAAACTTCTTAAACTTTTTCACCTTTGATTCCTCACTTCTCTGACTACTTATAATTTTTTCCTCTTCATATTACAGCATACTTTTTTAGAAATAGAAACATACTTATTTTAGGAAATCTACAAGCCATCTTTTAATGTTCAAAAGACCATCGGTGATTTTTATCCAATGGTCTTTCCCACTATTAATTACCTTTAACCTCTTTTACATACTCCCATGTTTCACCTTGATTTTTTGATTGATAAAGTAGACTACTATTACCATTGTAGTCTCCATCTTCTCCTTGCCCTACTAGCATGTTAAAAACTCCATCCTTCTCATAAGGCATACTAGGAAAATCAAACGGATTTATTAACTGTCCACTTTCTAGTTTCACTTCATAATTCGTATAGCTCACCTTTTTAAAAGTTATACCACCATCATCTGTACGGTATAGCCCTCCTTCATTGCCAGAAGGTCTGGCTGCCCTTAAAAATCCGAGCTTTTCATTAAAAAAGATGATTCCTGATGCACTACCAACCGCTTCATTAAACGGGTCTTCATTTATAACTCCCCATGTTTCCCCACCATCAATTGTATTGCTTAGTGTATAAAAGGTACTCCCTAATGCTTTATCTGTAACATTTAGTTTATAACCCACTTCTTTTGAAAAGTAAAATTGCTCATTATTATTAGTTAAATCCTTCTTTTTCTTTTTAGAACTACTTTCCTTACTCCAGTTTGGATCACCTAGTAAATTATATCTAGCAGGTACTATCTCTTTCTCTTTTCCAGGGATAAATATAGATACCGTATATCCAATTATTTCAGATTTTGCGTCTTCTAGCTTCTCCGATTTCCCATCTTTATTAATATTAATAATTCCTTCTCTATTGTAACCCCAATTCCTTTTCCCGTAATAAACCAGTCCATACTGATTTTTATTCCACTTACTAACAGTTTGTTTAACTGGAATGGCTTGAACTGTTTTAATTAAAGGTTGTACTAATTTATCTTCATTATAATCAGCGTTAACATACCCATTTAGTCCTACAAAAATATCTTTTGATTTATTTTTATTATAAGATATTAAGTAGCTTTCCTCTTTTCCAGCAGCGTTTTTTCCATAAAGAAAGGTATCAAATGATGTAATTGTTCCATCTGAGTTAAATTCTAAAGTAAAATCATCCGACATATATAACTTCTTTGGCAAAGTATATTTCTTATTTATATCTTCAAAAATACCCTCTACACCATACTTATATATATTATCACGCTCAAATTCAACTGATCTTTCGTTTTTTACACTTTCTATAAACCATGCTAGTTTACCACCATAATTCGTCGCACTTTTATAAATTTTTATCCCATAAAAAAACGTTATAAAGATAAGGATGATAACCGAAATGTATTTCCATCCCTTTACATTTAATAATTTTGACGATTCACGTTCCCTATTTTTTATAACTCTAATTGTAGTAAATATAATAATAAATATTAAAAATGCTATACATAATAGCCAAATGTAAATATTATTATTCATTCTCCCATACATACATAACAAAGCTAATTCATAACAAAAAATCCAGTATACGATTATTACTAATGGATTTTTTAGTAATGATATCAATATTTTTTTCATATCTCCCTTAAATATGTTAAGCCCCCCCCTAAGTACATCTCATACTTCTTTTCTCCTATATTGAGTATACTTGATTTCACAAAACACTTTCATATCCCCATATTTATTGTACATTTTCATTACATATCGTTTAAATCTAAAAAAGTAAAATGCGTATAAAAAAGCACTCTATCTTGTAAAGATAAGTGCTAATTTCTTGATCATATTTTTATTCAATTTGTTAATACACAAAGCAGTATTAGTTTTCGATTACTGCTCACTATTTATGATAAGGTTCCCCACGATTAATCCGAAACGCTCTATACACTTGCTCAAGCAATACTAATCGCATTAATTGATGTGGTAATGTCATCTTTGAAAAAGAAAGTGATTCGTTTGAACGCTTCATTACTTCTGAACTTAGTCCAAGTGATCCACCAATTACAAATGCAACTTTACTCTTTCCATATGTAGCAAGGCGATCTAGACTTACCGCAAATTCTTCTGATGATTTTTGTTTTCCTTCTATAGCTAGCGCAATGACATGCGTATCATCAGAAATTTTATCCAGTATACGTATACCTTCTTTTTCTTTTACAATTAACATTTCTGCTTCACTTAAATTTTCTGGTGCCTTTTCATCTGGCAATTCAATTACTTCTACTTTTGCGTATGCAGATAATCGTTTTAAGTATTCTGCTATACCTTGTTTTAAGTATTTTTCTTTTAATTTTCCGATTGAAATAATCGAGATATTCACATCTATTCCCCACCTTACAAACACGTTATACACAGGACTTATCCACATATCCACAAATGTTACCCACATATTGTGTGAGAATCTGTGTTCGATACAACATATGTCGCCTCGTTTTGACAAAATTCACATGTTTTTTTCTCTTTTTCAGAGTTATCCACATTGTTGATAACTGGTGCAACCTCACACTCATCCACAATAATATCTAACGCTAATTCAACATGTTCTAAACAACAAGGTAAATTCATATTCTTCACCTCACTTTTCTACAATAGAAAACAGGAGGTAGGCCCTCCTGTTTCTAATACTTTTGAATGCCTAATTTTACAGTTGTTGTTGCTCGTTTAGTACCACGATAAAACGTAAGAGTCATTTTATCATTAATTTTTTTATCATATAACGCCGTACGGAATCCAATAATATCGTAAATCGGTTTTCCATCCACAGCCACAATAACATCATGTTCTCGTAAGCCAGCATCAGCACCTGGGGAAGGACCTTTTACATCTAAAATGCAAACACCGTCTGTTATATTATTTGGTAAATGTAGTGTTTGGGACCAATAATAATTCGGAATCTCATTTAGTGATCTAAGCTCAATTCCAACATAAGGTCTTCTCACTTTTCCCTGCTTCTCAAGTTCATTCATAACCGGAACAGCTCTAGTCACCGGAATAGCTAGTCCGATCCCTTCTACTTCTTTGGCAGCAATTTTCATTGAGTTAATACCAATTAATTGTCCTGCCATATTTATAAGCGCACCACCACTATTACCGGGATTAATCGCTGCATCTGTTTGTAATACTTCTACTTGCCAATCATAATGTCCATCTTGATCCAAATCTACAGGAACAATACGTTCATTAGCAGAAATAATACCTTGTGTGACAGTCCCAGAAAATTGCAATCCAAGTGGGTTCCCAATCGCAATGACCGGTTCCCCTCTACGAACGGTATTAGAATCACCAATTTCAATCACTTTTTTCACATACTTCGCGTCTATTTCTAGTACTGCTAAGTCCGTGACTACATCAGTTCCTAATACTTTACCTGGAACTTTCTTACCGTCACTTAAGCTCACCTCAATACGATTCGCCCCAGAAACAACGTGGTTATTTGTTACAATATACGCATGTCCATCTGTTTTCTTATAAATCACACCAGAGCCTGTACCAGCTTCTGAATCAGCCTCTGAGAAATCGTCTCGTTGAATATTAATAACCCCAACAACAGCATCTGAAGCACGATCAACAGCGTCGACAAAGCTAACTTGTTTAACAGGCACATTTCCATTTTGAGCTTCAGCCATATTTTTTTCACTTGCTTCAGCCTGCGGGAGCTTACCTGCATCATTTGAAAATAAAGGAGCTCCAAATGCAAACAATGAAGCCCCTACAATTGTTCCCGCTATACTAGAAATAACAATACCTTTATGTTTCTTTTTCCCTGCACGTTTAATACGATATTTTTCTTCATCAATAAAGGACATATTTGTTCACCTATCTTCCTGAAAACAACTATATTCACCTTTATTGTTTACTAAAATGAAGAATTATACGTATTGAATTTTCGTAGGCATTTTTGGATCCGTATCGTGAATTTCAAAGGATTCTCCTACTCCAAATCCCTTTTCCTCTAATACTTGTGATACAGACATACGTGCTAATTCTTTCATATTGTTATCTAAACTTAAATGGGCTAAATAAATATGTTTTGTTTCATCTGTAATTACATCTGCCATCGCCAATGCAGCATCCTCATTACAAACGTGGCCAACGTCGCTTAAAATACGTCGTTTAATACTCCACGGATAACGTCCCATACGAAGCATTTCCACGTCATGATTACTCTCAAATACGAAAGCATTTGCTCCCTTAATAACACCTTTCATACGGTCACTTACGTATCCTGTATCTGTAATAAGGGCTAGTTTTCTATTATTGTTATGAAAAGCATAAAACATCGGCTCTGCCGCATCGTGAGAAACTCCAAATGACTCAACCTCAATGTCACCAAACGTTTTCACATCTCCAACTGAGAAAATAAACTTTTGCTCAGTTGGGATATTACCTATTAAATGTTCCATTGCATTCCATGTTTTCTCGTTCGCATAAACAGGTAAATCATATTTACGCGCCAATACACCTAATCCTTTAATGTGGTCACTATGCTCATGTGTTACAAGAATGCCTGATACGTCCTTTATATTCAGTTCAGCTTGCTTAAATAAGGCCTCTGTAGCTTTACCACTTAAACCTGCATCAACAAGTAATTTCTTTTCATCTGTTCCTACATATAGCATATTCCCTGTACTTCCACTTGCAAGTACACTAAAGTGCATACTCATTCTTTCTCACTCCATTATGCTCTTCTGGCACTTGAGTTTCCCCTAATTCCATAACTTGCCCTTCAATTGCATTCACAAAAAAGTCCTTTTTCTGCTCTGTCTTTAAGTTCCAAGTTGGCGCAAGCACTTGTATATTAGAAGATGATTCAGCTAGAGTCGCATATCCAATCTGCGCCTCTTTCACGTGCGTATTTTCTGCAATTTTATTTTTTAAATATATATTTTCTAAAGCTGTTTGAGCAGTAATAATTTCTTGTTCTTTCGTTTTTTCACTTTCGCCCATTTCCTTCAAATCCGTTAACATTGTTTGTGTATACGAAACAAGCTCATTTTTTTCATTTAAATCTACAACAATCATTGCATGATTGTTGTAAAAAATCGGTTTATCCTTATACTTTTGAAAGAAATAAATTTTAGAGTCTTTCATTGCCCCAAATTCATATTTCTGTCCATCCAGCACGTAGTTTTTTAAAAAATCATTATACTTATCCTTTGATAATGATTTTGTATTTAAAAACGGTTCTTTTAACTTACTTTCTATCTTATATTCATCTTGCAGATGAGCTGTTTGATTTTTTAAAGATTGCACATCTTCTTCTTTAAAATTTTTATTTTTCGCCATAATAAATGACTCTTTCTTTGGCTCTTTAGGAAAACTCCCCATAGTAATTTTGGACTCTTTTAATTGTTGATCTATTTTTGTTTCTGTCACAAGTTCCAATTGATTACTATCTTGCTTTTGAATGAACTGGAAGATAAGAAAGAGGTCTAAAACAAAAAAGGTCACAATAAATATTGTTTTAATTCGATCCCAATCCATTTAGTCCCCCCTCACTCCACTCATATGTTTTTTGCTTACCTTCTTCATCATATTTTACATACCATATTGGCTGTAAGGTAACAATTTTTCCGCCGTTGAGAGATGGTTCTGCTAACATTTTATAACCAATCCCAACATCTCGAATTAAATTTTTGTCAATCTCCGGGTTATTCTCTAATGATGTCATCACTGTATGTCCTGATGCAAGAGGATAATCTGGAGATTGTTTACTAGGTAAATTGATACTGAAATTAAAAAGAGGTCTCTCATACTGCATGAGTTCACCTGAACCCCATGCTTGTTTTAATTCAGCCATTCCATCTTCGTTGAATACTGGCAAACCGCCCTCATATAAACGGAATGAAGTTTTCCCCTTATTAATATAATCAAAACGATAAGACTTTAAGGTATCACTATGTCCACTTACAAAGTCAAAGCTTTTCTTTAAAAGCACAGCATTATCCGTAGATTTATCACTATATACTGCGGAGTTTTTGTACCTCAACATTAAATTCGACTTATCAATTTCCATAGTTCGAATACCATCTGTAAATGTTTCCTTCGATTTCTCAATAATAGGGCTTAAATAACGTGGATCACTGAATAAAGCATTTTTAAATGGCTCTGCGTCTAACTCATATGCAAGATACTCCACCTGACTTAATTCTGTAATTCCATCTGGCAAAAACAGCTTTTTCGTATCATTTATTTGATATTCAAAATATGGTTTTGTTAATGTAATAAGTTGATTTTGAGCATTTATAATATCTTTTACATAAGCGCCACTCAATGTCGCTTGGTATATTTTACGAGAATTATCATAGGGAACAAAATTAACTTTAATTTCTTGATCCTTACTTCGAGAAGGATCAATTACAATACGATTAAAGCTTCTGTTATACTCTAAATTCTTATCTTTTATATTGAACATATCCTTAATCGTATCAAGTGGTATGTTTGTAGGAAAAACAAATTCAATTTTTTCTTCCCCATGTACATAAGAAAGAAAATCACCTTTAGAAACCGTCCCTGTTATTTCCCTAAAATCATGTAATTCTCCATTTTCAAGAATTTTATAAATCAAATCCACATTGCTCGCATTTTCACTCACATAATGGTTTTTATCTTTATGAACAATAACAGAGGATGGACGAATAACCTCTGAAATCTTTATTGGATTTACCTCTTCATTACCTTGAACAAACTTTGTGTTTTGCACAGAAGTGGAATCGGGAACATATGTCCATAAATTAAAAGTTAAAAATAGGCTAATAACAACTAAATTAATTAGAACTATCGTTTTAAAGTTTTCCATACTCATTCCCAATCGTCCTCTTCATCTGGTGCCATTGGCAGTGTGAAATAAATTGTTGTTCCTTTTCCTTCCTCACTCTTCGCCCAAATAGAACCACCATGTGCCTCAATCATTTCTTTTGCAATAGCTAATCCAAGACCTGTACCACCCATTTGTCTTGAACGAGCTTTATCCACACGATAAAAACGCTCGAAGATTTTATCTACGTTTTCTTTCGGAATCCCCATACCTTGGTCACTTACACTAATCTCTAATAAATCCCCACGATCACGTAAGCGATATGTTACCGTTCCGCCTTCTGGCGAATACTTTAATGCATTAGAAATAATGTTATACAGTACCTGTGTAATTTTGTCCGTATCCATATCAATAAATCTGGATTTTTTAGAAAAAGATCGTTTGAAACTTACGTTTTGCTCTTTAGACATTTCAAAGCGATCAATAACGTTATTAAAGAAGTCAGTAAAGTCGACCCATTCCTTCATTAAACGATGTTCTGTACTATCAAGCTTAGATAGTTGCAACAATGCATTTACAAGTCGGATCATTCTCTCTGTTTCTTCTTGTGTCACCGTTAAAAATTGCGGTGCAATATTCGGATCTTGCCACGCACCATCCGTAAGTGCTTCTAAGTAACTGCGCATCGTTGTTAACGGCGTTCTTAACTCATGAGATACGTTCGCCACAAATTCACGTCTTTCTCGTTCTATACGCTCCTGCTCCGTTACATCATATAACACTGCAATTAAACCATTTGCCTTCCCTGTTTCTTTTTGAATGACAGAAAAACTAGCGCGTAAAATATATGGTTCATTTCTCGTACTAAAATCTAATAATACGGAATCAGGCTCTTCGTATAAATGATCCAGCGTAAATTCTTCTTGTATCCCTAACACTTCTAAAACAGATTGATCCAGTGCCGTTTCACGCGAAACATTTAACATCTTTTCCGCAGGGTCATTTAATAAGATAATATCCCCTTTTCGGTCAGTAGCAATTACTCCATCCGTCATATGTGATAAAACAGATGATAATTTACGTCTTTCACTTTCTGTCGAAGAACGAGCTTGTTGTAATTTTTTGGATAAATTATTGAAAGATAACGCTAATTGTCCAATTTCATCATGACTATGGACCTTTACTTTCCTCGAATAATTCCCTTTTGCCATTTCAATTGCTTGTCTTCGCATATCTGAAATTGGCCTTGTAATTGTTTGAGCCAGTAAAATTCCAAGTACAGCTGTTACTAACAAGGCGATTACTGTTCCAGTAGCAAAAATTTGATTTATATCCTTCATTTGTTTATACACATCTTCCATAGATGCAACAATACGAATGACACCCAGTACCTCTCCAGATTTGTCGCCTTGAATAGGAGTAATCATCACTTGAACTCGATGGCCGGTTCCTCCATCTTTCTCAATTTTTGATTCTGGTTTATTTTGTACAATTACCCGTTGGACAGCTATATCTGTTGACGTTCTTCCTACCTTATTTTGCTTACTCGCGTCTGAAATCGCCATTAATTTCCTGTTAGAATCAAAGACACTTACTTCTTGAATATCTTTCTTACGATCCGATGCAAACTTTTGAATTGAATTTTTTATAGCATCATCTAATGATTCTGGATCTGTTTTCACACGACTTTTTGTAAATTCTTGCTTTAAATTATACGATAGTAAATTCGTTTGTTGCGTCAAAGAATCTTTAAAGCCTTGTACAAGGCTTTTTTCTAATTCCCTTACGAAATATACACCGATTACTTGCATCGCTATTAATATTAATAGCATATATATGAGCACAAATTTTAAATGAATAGATTGAAAAAAACCAACTTTCTTCATATACTATTCCTGTTCTGGGTCACGCAAGTAATACCCTACCCCACGTCTAGTTACAATTAAAGTAGGATGACTTGGATTATCTTCAATTTTTTCACGTAAACGACGTACTGTTACGTCCACTGTACGCACATCTCCGAAATAATCATATCCCCAAACCGTTTGCAATAAATGTTCACGTGTCATAACTTGTCCTAAATGTTTTGCTAAATAATGTAGCAATTCAAACTCACGATGTGTAAGTTCAATATTTTCCTCACGCTTCGTTACACTATAGGCATTTGAATTAATAACAATTGGTCCAATAACCATTTCAGTATTTTCTTCTTTTTCTGCTGCACCACCTTGTTGATGGCGGCGTAGATTCGCCTTCACACGAGCAAGTAACTCTCTCGTACTAAACGGTTTCGTTACATAATCATCTGCGCCAAGCTCAAGGCCCAATACTTTATCGATTTCAGAGTCCTTTGCTGTAAGCATAATAATCGGCATTTCTGAGCTTTTACGTATTTCACGACAAACCTCTAAACCATCTTTTCCTGGTAGCATAATATCTAATAAAACCATATCTGGCTGTTCTTCATTAGCTTTTTCAATTGCTTCATCACCATCATGCGCCATTACAATTTCAAAACCTTCTTTTTCTAGGTTGAACTTCAAAATATCCGCAATCGGTTTTTCATCATCAACTACTAAAATTTTCTTTCCCATCATCGTCTATTTCCTCCTCATAAAAATATGGTCAATAATCCCTAAACATATTGATGTTTACATAGTATGTCCCCTATATGATCTCATCCTTTGTTTAAGTACTCTCTCCTCTATTCTCATAGACTCATGTATGATCCACTTTTACACGGCATCCTATACGATCTATAGAAAAACCTCTAGCTTCAACTGCTAGAGGCTCCTCATTCTATTTTAAAATAACTACTCACTTTTGTAAAATTACACAAATAAAAAGGATATTAAGTGGGCCCACTTAATATCCTGAGAGTGGCTCGGGACGGAATCGAACCGCCGACACGAGGATTTTCAGTCCTCTGCTCTACCGACTGAGCTACCGAGCCAAAACTATATATAAAACCACTAATGGTGGTATAAACAAAAGTGGCGGTCCCGACCGGGGTCGAACCGGCGATCTCCTGCGTGACAGGCAGGCATGTTAACCACTACACCACGGGACCAAAAATGAATATAAAAAAAACATGACCCGTACGGGATTCGAACCCGTGTTACCGCCGTGAAAGGGCGGTGTCTTAACCACTTGACCAACGGGCCACGAAAAATAAAATGGTGAGCCATGAAGGATTCGAACCTTCGACCCTCTGATTAAAAGTCAGATGCTCTACCAACTGAGCTAATGGCTCATACTCACCAACGTCATATTTTCGTGACGACAAGATGTATCATAACACATTATCTTTTGTTTTTGCAATACCTTTTTTACAATAAAAAAGAAAAAACTCATAAAAACATGAGTTTTTTCTAAAAAAATCAGTTTCTTATATAAATTAAGCTTCGTATACGTTACGAACGATATTTGTTTGGTTACGATCTGGTCCAACTGAGAACATAGATAATTGAATTCCTGTTAACTCTGAAACACGTTCTACGTATTTGCGTGCATTTTCAGGAAGCTCATCTAATGATTTTACACCAGTAATATCTTCTGTCCAACCTGGAAGCTCTTCGTATACAGGCTCACATTTCGCTAAAATGTTTAAGTTTGCTGGAACTTCATCGATAACTTCTCCGTTATATTTGTAACCAACACAAATTTTAAGAGTCGGAATACCTGTTAAAACATCGATAGAATTTAATGATAGATCCGTTAAACCACTAACACGACGTGCATGTCTTACAACAACGCTATCGAACCAACCTACACGGCGAGGACGACCAGTTGTTGTTCCGTACTCACGACCAACTTCACGAATTTGATGACCAATTTCATCATGAAGCTCAGTAGGGAATGGACCATCACCAACGCGGCTTGTATATGCTTTACATACACCTACAACGCGAGTAACTTTCGCAGGACCAACTCCAGTTCCAACTGTTACACCACCAGCAATTGGGTTAGAAGATGTAACGAATGGGTACGTACCGTGGTCAATATCAAGCATAACACCTTGTGCACCTTCAAATAATACACGATGATTGTTATCTAGTGCATCATTTAATACAACAGACGTATCACATACATATTGCGCGATTTGTTGACCGTACTCGAAGTACTCTTCGAAAATTTCTTCTACGCTGAAACCTTCTGTATCGTACATTTTTTCAAATAAACGATTTTTTTGTACTAAATTACGCTCAAGCTTTTCTTTAAATGCTTCACGGTCTAAAAGATCAGCCATACGGATACCAATACGAGCAGCTTTATCCATATATGCAGGACCGATACCTTTTTTCGTTGTACCGATTTTGTTATCACCTTTACTTGCTTCTTCTAACTCATCTTGTTTTAAGTGGTAAGGTAAAATAACGTGTGCACGGTTACTTACACGTAAATTATCAGTACTTACACCACGATCGTGTAAGTATTTTAACTCTTCAAGTAATGCTTTCGGATCTACTACTAAGCCATTTCCGATTACACAAATTTTCTCTTTATAGAAAATACCAGATGGGATTAAGTGTAACTTATATTTAACTCCGCCGAAAACAATTGTATGTCCCGCGTTATTTCCACCTTGATATCTTGCAACTACTTCCGCATGCTCAGAAAGAAAATCAGTGATTTTACCTTTTCCTTCGTCGCCCCATTGTGTTCCTACAACTACTACTGAAGACATTATTCAAGCACCTCCGCAAATTTCAAACGATCTATTCAAACAATATAATTGTACCAAAACCGAAAAAGAAGTCAACCAAAAAGCGAACATTTTTTTATTAAAAATCATTTTCGTTCGTAAGAAATATATATTTACCTTATGAAAGCCTTATCTTTCCTATAAAAAAAAAGAAACACATCTTATTATAAGAAATGTGTTTCTTTTTTATACTGCTTTTATGCAGGCGGCGCATGTCCATCCTCAAAACGACGTTCTAAGTTAACGAACTTATTGAACTCTTTAACGAATGCAAGCTCAACTGATCCTACTGGACCATTACGCTGTTTTGCAATAATGATTTCAATTGTGTTTTTATTTTCTGTTTCTCGATCATAATAATCTTCACGATATAGGAAAGCTACAATATCAGCATCCTGCTCGATACTTCCCGATTCACGAATATCAGACATCATTGGGCGCTTATCTTGACGAGATTCAACACCACGAGATAACTGTGACAGGGCAATTACAGGTACCTGTAATTCACGCGCAATTCCTTTTAGCGTACGGGAAATCTCAGATACTTCCTGCTGACGATTCTCGCCGGACTTTCCACTTCCTTGAATAAGCTGCAAGTAGTCAATTAAGATCATCCCAAGACCTTGTTCTTGTTTTAATCTGCGACATTTTGCTCGAATCTCATTTACCTTAATACCTGGTGTGTCATCAATATATATACCAGCATTCGAAAGGCTACCCATCGCCATTGTTAACTTTGCCCAATCATCAGAAGTTAATGAACCAGTACGAAGTCTTTGCGCATCAATATTTCCTTCCGCACAAAGCATACGCATAACAAGCTGATCAGCACCCATCTCTAAACTAAAAATCGCTACATTCTCATCAGTTTTCGTCGCTACGTTTTGTGCGATATTTAATGAAAATGCCGTTTTCCCTACTGATGGACGTGCTGCCACAATGATTAAATCATTTCGTTGAAAGCCTGCAGTCATCTTGTCCAACTCAGTGAATCCAGTTGGTATCCCGGTAACTTCACCCTTTTGATTATGCAACAGCTCAATCTTATCGTAAGCATCGACAAGTACATCTTTAATATTTTGAAAGGCCTTCGCATTGGTTTGGTGAGATACTTCTAATATTTTTTTCTCTGCTTCATTTAAAAGACCATCTACGTCATCTTCTCTCTCGTATCCGTCCGATACAATATGAGTCGCCGTGCGGATTAAACGACGTAAAAGCGCCTTTTCAGCGATAATGCGTGCATAGTATTCTACGTTAGCAGAAGTTGGGACAATTTCCGCTAGCTCCGCTAAGTACGAAACCCCACCAACTTCTTCTAACAATCCTTGATCAGCCATTGCTGATGTCATCATTATTAAGTCGATTGGTTCTCCCTTATCTGACAGCCCAAGCATGACTTCAAAAATCTTTTGATGCTTTGTTCGATAGAATGAGTCAGGTACCAATAGTTCTGATGCTGACGTTAATGCATCTTGATCAATTAATATAGCCCCTAAAACCGCCTGCTCAGCCTCTATATTATGCGGAGGGGTACGATCAGCAAGTACATCACTCATACGCAATCCTCCTTACTTAACTTATTTTTATTGTTCACTAACATGAACTTTTACTTTTGCTGTTACTTGCGGATGCAATTTCACAGTCACATTTGTATAACCTAATGCACGAATTGCATCATCCATTTCAAATTTACGTTTATCAAGTTTGATTTTGTGTGACTTTTGCATTGCATCTACGATTTGTTTACTTGTAATAGAACCAAATAAACGACCGCCTTCACCAGATTTTGCTTTTAATTCTACAGTTAATTTCTCTAAAGTCTCTTTTAGCTCTTTTGCACTTTCAAGCTCTGCTGCTGCATCTTTTTCTTCTTTACGCTTTTGTGCTTCTAAAGTTTTCATACTGCTATTTGTCGCTTCAGCAGCTAATCCTTGTTTTAGTAAGAAGTTATTTGCATAACCATCTGGTACATTTTTTACTTCTCCTTTTTTACCTTTACCTTTTACGTCTTTTAGAAAAATTACTTTCATGATTGTGTGCCTCCCTGTAAATAGTCTTCAATAACAAATCGAAGCTTCTCCTCAGCTTCACCTACTGTAACATTTTTCATTTGTGTGGCTGCATTTGTCAAATGCCCGCCACCTCCTAAATTCTCCATAATTAGCTGCACATTCACTTCACCTAAAGATCTGCCGCTAATTCCAATGAAATTCTCCCCGCGTTTCGCAATAACAAATGATGCAATAATACCCGTCATTGTTAATAGCGTGTCCGCTGATTGTGCAATAAGTACTTGATCGTAATAATCATCACTATCAACTTTTGCAATAGCAATTCCATTTTTATAAATGTACGCATTTTTAATAGCTTTTGCAACTCGTAAATACTGATCCATATCTTCTTTTAACAATTCTTGTACAAGTACAGTGTCTGCACCGTGTGAGCGTAAATAAGAAGCGGCATCAAACGTACGAGCCCCCGTTCGGAATGTAAAACTTTTCGTATCAACAATAATACCCGCTAACAGTGCCGTTGCCTCCAACATTGTCATCTTCAAATTTTTCGGTTGATACTCAAGTAATTCTGTAACAAGCTCTGCCGTCGAAGAAGCATATGGTTCCATATATACAAGCAATGGGTCTTCAATAAAATCTTCTCCACGACGATGATGATCAATAACCACTACGTTTTCAATTTTATGTAGCAATTTTTCCTCCATCACCATTGAAGGCTTATGCGTATCAACAACAACAAGTAAGGAATCATCATTTGCAAATTCCATCGCTTGTGCCGGTGTAATAAAGTGAGACCATAGTTCTTCATTTTGCTTCACTTTATCCATCAAACGCTTAATTCCCTTATCGGAATCATTTTCATCTAATACGATATATCCTTTTCGTTCGTTTAATTGAGCTACTTTTAAAATACCAATCGCAGCACCAATCGCATCCATATCAGGAGCCCTATGCCCCATTATAATGACATTGCTACTTTCTAATACTAAATCCTTTAATGCGTGCGAAATGACTCTAGCACGTACACGAGTACGCTTTTCGACCGGATTTGTCTTACCACCGTAAAACTTAACTTTACCTGTTGCTTGTTTAATGGCTACTTGATCTCCACCACGGCCTAATGCCAGGTCCAAACCTGATTGAGCCATCGCTCCAAGTTCTGATAAAGGTAAATCTCCTGATCCAACACCAACACTTAATGTAAGTGGTATATTCCTTTTTGAAGTTTCTTCACGCACCTGATCTAAAATACTAAATTTCCCTTTTTCCATTTGCGTTAAAATACTTTCATTTAGTACAACAAAGAATCTCTCTGAAGATGCACGCTTTAAATATGCACCATACTTAACAGCCCATTCATTTAGACGCGATGTCACAAGACTTGTTATATTCGTACGTAATTGATCATCTAATCCTTGCGTTACTTCATCATAGTTATCTAAATAAATAACAGCTAAAACTGTACGCTGATCCTCATACATCTTTTCAATCTCTGTTTGTTCCGTTACATCAAAGAAATAAATTAATTTCTCTTCTTTTCTTACGAACACACGGAACTTTCGATTATTTAAAGATACTATATCGTCAGAAGTCTCTCCCTTAATAAAAAGGAGTAATGTTTCTGATACATCGTACAAATGCCAACCAGCTAATGCGTGTTGTCCTAAACATGAAGATAAATAAGGATTTGCCCAATCAATTCCATAATCCTTATTGTATAACAATATACCGATTGGCATCTGGTTGAATGCTTCGTTACTCACTTTTTTTACCCTTGTGATCATATCTGTCGTATACTTTTCAAAATTCCTTTGAAAGGTAAGTTCAAATCTTATAACTAAAAAGAGAACGATACTAAAAATAAAAAAGGCGGCTATTCCCATAATCAAATGAAAATAACAGAGAATCGCAATTAGCACAAGCACAAAAAATGCCAATACATAAACAGGATATAAGAACCACTGTTTCTTATAAAATTCAGGCATGTATACAACTCCTATAAAGTAAAACTAACTCATCTTCCAGTTAGTTAAACAGATTAAAATAGTATAAGGAATATTATTTTATCCCCCTATTTTAGAACGTAATGAAATCCCTAAATCAATTATACCTAAGATTGTTACAAGAGGAAACAGCATTGGAATAAACATGCAGACGATAAAACTAATAATAGGGACTCCTTTAGTAAACCCTTTTCTATGCGCTAAAAAGGTGATAAATGTCAGACCTTGCAGTACAAGTAATAGAGCAAATATGACATATAGGTTAGAAAATACCATATGTAAATATGATGTTGGTTCTACTTTTATAAAAGTTGCTAATAAAATAAATATAACGTAATACCAGACAATACTCTTTGGCAATTGTATATCTTTAAATTTGGGCCAAGGTGCAACATCGTGCTTTAGCTTTTTCAAAACACTACCTGATATCATAACTGTAATCCAAGAAAAACAGACAGAAACCATTACAAGTATACTTGGAAATAGCGTTTGTAACACATCATTCAATTGCCCTAGTAACTCTTTTTGTTCTTTACTAATTGGCATACCAGCAGCACTCACTATTTTTTCACTTTGCGCTATACTTTCATTAAACATATTTTGCATTTGCTTCATTATATCTATGTTGAAAAATTTTATACTTCCAACATAAATGAGCATAATACCAATTAAATATGCAAGTGTACCAGCTATCAATATCTCCACTGGTTTTTTCCCTTTTTTATACATGGATCCTAACACGACACCTATTAATCCAAATATAATCGTCTTGATAAGACTAATCGGTTGACTTACAATAACTGTAATAAAAAGTGCCGCCACAAAAATCAGGAGCACATTAGGTAATTTATATCTTATTGTTAATACTATAAACGGTAACGGCAATATAAACATTGCAACTGCACCTAAAATCGGAACATACATAGATATAAGCAATAGTATCGCATATACAGCTAATAATGCCGCGCCTTCAGTAATAAACTTTGTTTGTTTCATGATTTAACCTCTCTTTCAAAAAAGAAAAGCATAGCAAAATGCACAGTAGAGTCGAACTCTACTGTGCATTTCATACGCTATTATTCACCAACATATGGTAAAAGTGCCATTTGACGAGCACGTTTAATTGCAACTGTAAGTTTGCGTTGGTATTTTGCGCTTGTTCCTGTTACACGACGAGGTAAAATTTTACCACGCTCAGAAACGAAACGTTTTAATAAATCAACATCTTTATAATCGATGCGAGTGATGCCGTTAGCTGTGAAGAAACACACCTTACGACGTTTCGCACGTCCACCTTTGCGTCCTGCCATATCTATTTCCCTCCATTCTTTGTTAAAACTAACAAATTTACTGTATTAGAACGGTAAATCGTCGTCAGAAATGTCGATCGGTTGACCTACATTTGAAAATGGATCGTCATTCTTTGTAAATCCAGAGTTACCAGTGTTACCTGAGTTACCGCCCGGATTACCAGATTGACCAAATGGGTTAGAGCTTTGGTTACCGAAACCAGCTCCTGATGGTTGCTGATTGAATGAACCGCGTTGCTCCCCACCGCCATTACGCGGCTCTAAAAATTGTACGCTTTCCGCAAGAACTTCTGTTACATATACACGTTTACCATCTTGTCCATCGTAATTACGAGTTTGAAGACGTCCATCTACGCCTGCTAAGCTACCTTTTTTCAAATAATTTGCTACGTTTTCTGCTTGTTTACGCCATATTACACAATTAATAAAGTCAGCTTCACGCTCACCTTGTTGATTCGCAAATGCGCGATTCACAGCTAACGTAAAAGTAGCTACTGCAACACCATTGGGCGTGTAACGTAAGTCAGGGTCCTTAGTTAAACGACCAACGAGGATAACACGATTCATCAATCGAACCACTCTCCCTTATATATCAATTATTTTTCTTCTTCTTTAACAACGATATGACGAAGGATGTCTTCGTTGATCTTAGCTAAACGGTCGAATTCGTTAATCGCTTCTGAATTAGAGTTCACGTTTAAGATCATGTAGAAACCTTCACGTAAGTCGTTGATTTCGTAAGCTAAACGACGCTTACCCCACTCTTTCGTGTTAATGATTTCTGCACCATTGTTTGTTAAAACACCTGCAAAACGTTCAACTAAAGCTTTTTGAGCTTCTTCTTCAACGCCAGGACGAATGATGTACATAATTTCGTACTTTCTCATTACACTTTCACCTCCTTTTGGTCTAAACGGCCCATAATGGGCAAGGAGCAATTAATTTATAGTAATTACTCACGAGTTTAGATTATATCATAGTAAGTTATATGAATCAACTCACCAATACATAAAAAACTTGGCAAACATATAATATATTTACCAAGCCCATATCTTTATTTTTCCTAGGAAATATCGTTATTACACGTTAAAGCGGAAGTGCATAACATCTCCGTCTTTTACGATATACTCTTTTCCTTCTAGACGTACTTTACCAGCTTCTTTTGCAGCTGTCATAGAGCCGTTTGTCATTAAGTCATCGTAAGAAACAGTTTCCGCACGAATAAATCCACGCTCAAAGTCTGTATGAATAACACCCGCACATTGTGGTGCTTTCATACCTTGTTTAAACGTCCAAGCACGCACTTCTTGTACACCAGCTGTGAAATAAGTAGCAAGGCCTAATAAGTCATATGCAGCACGAATTAATTGATCTAAACCAGACTCTTCAATACCTAGTTCTTCAAGGAATACTTTTTTCTCTTCCTCATCCAACTCAGCAATCTCTGATTCAATTTTCGCACATACAACGATTACTTGAGAATTTTCATTTGCTGCAAATTCTTTTACCATTTGTACATATTTGTTTTCAGAAGGATCCATAATATCATCTTCACTTACGTTTGCTACGTATAACATTTCTTTCGTTGTAAGTAAATGAAGGCCCTTCACAATCTTCATTTGCTCTTCTGTAAATTCAACAGTACGAGCTGGTTTTCCCTCTTCAAAAGCTTCTTTTAAACGAACTAAAATTTCATGCTCATATACAGCTTCTTTATCTTTTTGTCTTGCTAATTTCGCAACACGTTCGATACGTTTATCAACCGATTCTAAGTCCGCTAAGATCAGCTCTAAATTGATTGTTTCAATATCATCAATTGGATCTACTTTTCCTGAAACGTGCGTAATATTTTCATCTTCAAAACAACGAACAACTTGGCAAATTGCATCTACTTGACGAATGTGAGATAAGAATTTATTTCCTAAACCTTCACCTTTACTCGCACCTTTTACGATACCTGCGATATCAGTAAACTCAAATACAGTCGGAACAGTTTTTTTCGGTTCTACTAATTCCGTTAATTTATTTAAGCGCTCATCTGGTACTTCTACAATCCCTACGTTTGGATCAATTGTACAGAATGGATAGTTTGCAGATTCTGCTCCTGCTTGTGTAATTGCATTAAATAAAGTGGACTTCCCTACGTTAGGTAATCCAACAATCCCAGCCGTTAATCCCATATATTTCACTCCTATGTCTCAATCTTTCATCATTATAGATAGTAACGAAAAAAATGACAAGTTTCCTCCAGACGAAAAAAGTAACAGCCACCTATGATGACTGTTACTTTCTCTCTATTCTTCATGCTTCACAAGTATTTTTTTCACCTTACGATCAAACTCTCTTCGAGGAATCATTACCGAATGGCCACATCCCTCGCACTTAATGCGGATATCCATTCCCATACGAATAATCTTCCATCGATTCTCACCACATGGGTGGGCTTTCTTCATTTCCACAACATCGTACAAGTTATATTGCTTTTGCTCCACTCTCCAAACCCCTCTCAATATTAAATTGCTTTTCCACTAACCAATTCTTCACGATTATATAAAACCATACGTGGATACGGAATTTCAATTCCATGTAAATCTAGACGATTTTTAATCTCTTTACGAAGAGCTCTCGCAATCACTGCATGTTGCATTGGCTCTACTTCAGCAATAACACGTAATATGACTTCTGATGCAGCTAATGTTTGCACACCTAATAACTGAGGCGTTGTTACCATCTTCTCGTACTTTGCGGGTAACTCTACTAATAACTCTTCAATTACTTGCTCTGCTTTCGCTATGTCAGCCTCATATGAAATAGAGACATCGACAAATGCGACACTATTACTCACCGAAAAGTTAGTAACTTGAATGATACTTCCGTTTGGTAAAGTGTGAATTTCACCTGTCCAACTTTTTATTTTCGTTGTACGAAGTCCAATTTCTAAAACGACTCCCTCAAACTGGCCAATTCTTACATAGTCACCAACCGAAAACTGATCTTCTAACAAGATAAATAATCCTGTAATCACATCTTTCACTAAACTTTGAGCACCAAATCCGACCGCTAAACCAACTACTCCGGCACCCGCTAATAATCCTGATACATTAATTTCAAATACACCCAAAATTGCTATTAACATGATAAATATAACAACATATGCCACAATATTTTCAAGCAATTTCGCTACCGTAACTGTACGACGTTCTGAAATTTGAATCGGTGAACGATTTCCCATGCGAAACGCATTTCGTACAATTGCCCTTGCAATTCGCACAACGATTGCACCAAGTATTAAAATAACAACTATTTTTAGTGATTTCACACCTATGTTCGTCCAATTAATGGACTCAAACCACTTCAATGCTAAATCCATGTTTCTCTACCTCTCTAGCTAAAATTTCTTTTTAGATATCACTCTTATTGTATCAGAAGTCTCTCTGATTTCTGAAAAAAATTTATGGCCCTCATTACATTTGTTTACTTTCATTTAGGTATAAAATGACACATAAATATATATACTAGTACTATTATTTCTGTTTTCATTCACATTTTGCAAACAGTATGCACTTATAATTTTCCGTTTCACTTACCACAATAAATATTTTGAAAATTTATTAAAAGGATGGGTGCTTCATGAATATTAGAAGTTTTCGCTTACCTTTTTTTGAAAAAGAAACTCAAAATGTTATGCACCAAGAATTAGAAGCCTCTGAGACAATCAGTAATTTCCTACTTTCCCATATCCCTATTAAAACTAATATGCCACTTATTCTCGTTTGTATCGGAACAGATCGTTCCACCGGTGACGCACTCGGTCCATTAGTTGGTACTAAACTAGAACAAGTAGAAGTAAAAAACTTCCAAGTATTTGGCACGCTAGATGAACCAATACATGCACTTAATTTAGAAGAAAGAATTCAGAATATACAGAAAGATAATCCTACTTCATTTATAATTGCTGTTGATGCATGTTTAGGAAAATCTCAAAGTATCGGTTCTATTACTACCGGAAAGGGACCTAGTAAACCTGGCGCTGCGATGAATAAGAATTTACCTGCGGTTGGTGATTTGCATATACATGGCATCGTAAATTTAAATGGTTTTATGGAGTTTTTTGTTCTTCAAAATACAAGATTAAGTTTAGTTATGAAAATGGCCGATGTAATCGCACAAAGTATAAAAGAAACCGATCAAAAATTATCTGCATTAAAAAAGGCAAACCATCTATAAATAATAAGATGGTTTGCCTTTTTAATTTTTCTGAGATAATAATTCTAAAATGCGATTTAAGTCTTCTTTATTAAAAAATTCAATTTCGATTTTACCTTTTTCTTTTTTCGTTTCTTTAATTTTCACATCTGTGCCAAATTTTTCTCTTAAGAACGTTTCGCGTTCTACGAAAAATATATTCCGCTCTTTTTTCACTTGTTTTGTTTCACGTGAAACGCGTTGATTAATCTCCTGAACAATTTGTTCTAATTGGCGAACGTTCAATCCTTCTTTTTCGATTCGTTTTAATAAGGATTTCAACTGTTCCTCATCTTTTATCGTAAGCAAAGTTCTTCCATGTGCCATTGAAAGCTGACCGTTTGCAATCATATCTTGAACGAATGAAGGGAGGCTTAATAACCGAGTATAATTGGCGATGTAAGGTCTGCTTTTACCGAGACGCTGAGCTAATTGTTCTTGCGTTACATTTAGCTCATTCATTAGCATCTGATATGCCATTGCCTCTTCCATAGGATTTAAATCTTCTCTTTGTAAGTTTTCAAGCAGAGCAAATTCCATCATTTGCTGCTCATTTAATTGCCTTACAACAGCAGGTACTTTTTCAAGCCCAGCCTCTTTAGCAGCGCGATATCTTCTTTCACCCGCAACAATTTCATATCCTTTAATACTCTTTCTAGCAATTAACGGTTGTAATATGCCGTGTTCTTTAATAGAAGCCGCTAATTCCTGAATCGCTTCTTTATTAAAGTGCTTACGTGGTTGATATGGATTCGGCCTTAATTCAGTTACGCTAATCTCCTGAATCGTTTCTTCTTCTTTCACATCTAAATCAGGAAAAAACACATTAATTCCTCTTCCTAAACCTTTAGCCACCTGCAATCACTTCCTCTGCTAAATCTATATATACTTCTGCCCCTCTTGATTTAGCGTCATACTGCATAATCGGTTTCCCATGACTTGGCGCCTCACTTAAACGAACGTTACGAGGAATAATCGAACGATATACTTTATCCCTAAAGTACTTTTTCACTTCATCTATAACTTGAATCCCTAAATTTGTACGGGCATCCAGCATCGTTAACAATACACCCTGAATTGCTAAGTCTTTATTTAAATGTTTTTGCACAAGTCGAACTGTATTTAATAGCTGACTTAATCCTTCTAGTGCGTAATATTCACACTGAACAGGAATAATAACAGAATCTGCTGCTGTTAATGCATTAATCGTTAATAACCCTAAAGATGGGGGACAGTCGATGATAACATAATCATATTCATCACGAACTGGCTGTAATGCTCTTTGCAAACGTACTTCCCGGGAAATAGTCGGTACCAATTCAATTTCAGCACCTGCTAATTGAATTGTAGCGGGTAGAACATCTAAGTTTTCAGTTGCGGTTTTTCGTATAACCCCTTGAACATCTGCATCTTCCACAAGAACGTTGTAAATACATTGATCTAATTCGGATTTCTCAATTCCCACACCAGTCGTTGCATTTCCTTGAGCATCGATATCTACGAGAAGGACCTTTTTACCTACTAGTGCTAATCCAGCCCCTAAATTAACAGATGTTGTTGTTTTTCCAACACCGCCTTTTTGATTAGCAATAGCAATGATTTTTCCCATGATGTCACCTACCTTTAACCTTTCTATCTTATTCTAGTAACAATTACGTTTATTGTAACATGAAATAAAAGTTTTTCTTTTACGTCCTTATTAAACTTCAAAATTTATTTCTAAACTCCTTCTTCATTAACAAGAAAATATAGCAAAAGAGACCTCTCCGATAGGATAAGGTCTCTAACACGTCATTATTATTTTTTCTTCGGAATTTTAATTGTAATTTGATAGTACTCATCAAATTCTTCTTCCTCGGAATTAACATTCAAGCCACTGTCAGCAACCATTTGTAACGACTGCCTAATTGTATTCATGGCAATTCTCGCATCTCGGCTTACTGCTTTTTGCTTTGCTTTGCGCTTTGGTTTTACTTCCTCTAGTAATTTCGCAATTCGTTCTTCTGTTTGTTTTACATTTAGTTGTTTTTCCACAATTTCCTGTAAAACCTTCAGTTGTAATTCCTCATTTTTTAAAGGAATGAGAGCGCGGGCATGGCGTTCTGTAATACTTTTCTCTAATAATGCACTTTTTATTTCTTCAGGCAACTTTAACAGTCGCAACTTATTTGCGATTGTAGATTGTCCTTTTCCAAGTCGTTGTGCCAATGCTTCTTGTGTTAAATTATGTAACTCAATTAGCTTTTGATATGCCACAGCTTCCTCGATTGCTGTTAATTCTTCGCGTTGTAAATTTTCAATTAAAGCTACAGAAGCTGTCTCTGTATCATTTAAGTTCTTTATAATGGCAGGGACCTTTTCCCATCCTAACTTCGTTGCTGCGCGAAAACGTCTTTCTCCAGCAATAATCTCGTACTTATCATCCTCGTATTGTCTCACAACAATCGGCTGGATAAGCCCGTGTGTACGAATCGTTAATGCAAGCTCATCAATACGTGCATCGTCAAAAACTGTTCGTGGTTGATAACGGTTAGGAGTAATATTTACGATCGGAATTTCTTGTATTTCTTCATATACCTTTTTATCTATTTCTTCATGGCTTTCGTCTTGTAATTCGAATTCGCTCTCTTTATCTCCAAAGCCAAATAAACGAGAAAACGTATTTTTCATACATATTCCACCACCTTTTAGGCCTATTGACTATTCTCCATAAAATGTTTCCTATGAAACATTTACGTTTTCATTTATATAATTTAATCTTACGTCTAATAAGATTTATTTTTCAATAGGTAATTTATTGGGTGTTCCCGGTTTGCGTGGATATTTCTTTGGTGTCTTGCGCTTTTTCTCGATTAATAAAATATTACGTTCACTTTCTTCAAACGGTAATTGGAACGTAGACATCTCTTTGAGATTCCCGCCAAGCACCTCTAGAGCATACTTGCCATTTTCAATTTCTTCGTTTGCTGCTGCACCTTTCATTGCAATGAATGTTCCTCCAACTTTTACAAGTGGTAAACATAGCTCACTTAATACAGAAAGACGCGCAACCGCTCGTGCCATTACAATATCGTATGATTCACGAACACCTTCTTGTTTCCCAAATGTTTCAGCACGATCATGGCAAAATGCAACGTCACTTAATTCTAGTTTTTGTGCTAAATGATTCAAGAAATTAATACGCTTTTGTAATGAATCTACAATTGTTACTTTTAAGTGCGGGAAACAAATTTTTAAAGGAATACTTGGGAATCCAGCTCCTGCACCAACATCGCAAATTGAGAATGGTTTTGAGAAATCATAATAAAAAGCAGCTGTAATGGAATCAAAGAAGTGTTTTAAATATACTTCTTCTTTCTCTGTAATAGCCGTTAAGTTCATTTTTTCATTCCATTCTACTAATGTTTCAAAGTAGATTTTGAACTGCTCTAATTGTCTAGAAGAGAGGGTAATTCCCTTCTCTTCTAGCATAGATTGAAATTGTTCTATGTTCATCTAGCGATAGCTCCTTACTATTTATTGGTTCGATACTCGCGCAATTTTTCCTTGTTCAATATACACAAGCAAAATGGAAACATCAGCTGGATTTACGCCAGAAATACGTGAAGCCTGACCCATTGAAAGTGGACGAACATCTTTCAATTTCTGTCTAGCTTCCGAGGCAAGGCTAGAAATCGCATCATAATCAATATCCACAGGGATCTTTTTGTTTTCCATTTTCTTCATACGCTCTACTTGCTGTAAAGATTTTTCGATATATCCTTCGTACTTAATCTGAATTTCAACTTGTTCTGTAATTTCATCACTTAATTCTACTTCACTTGGTACTAAAAGATGAATATGCTCATATGACATTTCTGGACGACGTAATAAATCACTTGCACGTATTCCATCTTTCAATTCACTTCCGCCAATACTGCGAATTAATTCTTGAACTTCCGGACGCGGTTTAATAATAATGCTTTCTAATCGTTCCTTTTCTTGTTCAATTTGTAGCTTTTTATTTGTAAATCGTTCATAACGATCTTCTTTAATTAAGCCAATTTCACGACCAACTTCTGTTAAGCGAAGGTCTGCATTATCGTGACGCAGTAATAGACGATATTCTGCACGAGATGTTAATAAACGATATGGTTCATTTGTACCTTTCGTTACAAGATCATCGATTAAGACGCCAATATACGCATCACCGCGACCTAAAATAACTTCTTTTTTACCTAAAGATCGACATGCTGCATTAATCCCAGCCATAAGCCCTTGTCCTGCCGCTTCTTCATAACCAGAAGTTCCGTTAATTTGTCCTGCTGTATATAAATTTTTAATTTTTTTCGTTTCAAGTGTTGGCCATAGTTGTGTTGGCACAATTGCATCATATTCAATTGCATACCCTGTACGCATCATTTCAACATTTTCTAGACCTGGAATTGTTCTAAGCATGTCACGCTGTACATCTTCTGGTAAGCTTGTAGACAAACCTTGTACATATACTTCTTGTGTGTTGCGTCCCTCTGGCTCTAAGAAAATTTGATGACGTGGTTTATCATTAAATCTTACCACTTTATCTTCAATAGAAGGACAGTATCTAGGTCCTGTTCCTTTAATCATACCAGAATACATAGCTGAACGATGTAAATTTTCATCTATTAAACGATGTGTTTCCGTACTTGTATATGTTAACCAACATGGAATTTGATCCGTAATAAATTTCGTCGTTTCAAAAGAGAACGCACGTGATTTATCGTCACCTGGTTGAATCTCTGTTTTACTGTAGTCAATTGTATTACTGTTCACACGCGGAGGTGTACCTGTTTTAAATCTAACAAGATCAAATCCAAGTTCCTCTAAATGCTCAGATAATGTAATAGATGGTTGCTGATTATTTGGACCGCTCGAATATTTTAATTCACCCATAATAATCTCACCACGTAAAAATGTTCCAGTCGTAATTACGACTGTTTTCGCTGTATATTCAGCACCAGCTTGCGTAATTACCCCTTTACATACGCCATCTTCAACGATTAAACGCTCTACCATTCCTTGGAACAACGTTAAATTTGGTGTTTCTTCAATTGTTTTCTTTAATTCATGCTGGTAAGAGAATTTATCAGCTTGTGCTCGAAGCGCACGTACAGCTGGTCCTTTACCTGTATTTAACATACGCATTTGAATATGCGTTTTATCAATATTGCGTCCCATTTCTCCGCCTAATGCATCAATTTCACGAACAACAATCCCTTTTGCTGGTCCACCAACAGAAGGGTTACATGGCATGAACGCTACCATATCTAAGTTAATTGTTAACATTAATGTTTTGGATCCCATTCGTGCTGCCGCAAGACCAGCTTCACATCCTGCATGACCTGCACCGATTACTATAACATCGTATGAACCGGCATTGTATCCCATTGTTTATTCCTCCTAATAATCTCTATCTTTCTAAAACATCTTTATATTATTTTCCTAAACAAAATTGAGAGAACAACTGGTCAATTAAGCTTTCATGGACAGTATCACCAGTAATTTCACCAAGTATTTCCCACGTTCTCGTTAAATCAATTTGTACCATATCAATCGGAACACCATTTTCTATCGCCTCAACTGCATCTCCAATTGTCTTTCCTGCTTGTGTTAGTAGTCCAATATGTCTTACGTTAGAAACATATGTCATATCTGCAGAATCGATTGTTCCTTCAAAGAATAAATCAGCAATGGCCTTTTCAAGCTCATCTATTCCTTGCTCCTCAATTAAGGATGTTGTAATAACACGATTTCCCGCCGCTAACTCTGCAACACGTTCCATATCAATTCCTTGCGGTAAATCCGTCTTATTCACAATAACAATGAAATCTTTTCCTTGTACGGCACGGAATAAAGATTCATCTTCATTCGTTAAAGCCTCACTATAGTTGACAACAACTAACACTAAATCAGCTTGGCTCATCATTTCTTTTGAACGCTCTACACCAATTCGTTCAACAACATCTTCCGTTTCACGAATCCCGGCTGTGTCTATAAGTTTAAGTGGTACACCACGCACATTAACGTACTCTTCAATAACATCACGAGTTGTTCCTGCAATATCAGTTACAATTGCCTTTTTCTCCTGAACGAGACTATTTAATAGCGATGACTTCCCGACGTTAGGTCTACCGATGATTGCAGTAGCAATACCTTCACGTAAAATCTTCCCTTGCTTCGATGTTTCTAATATTTTTGCAATTTCAGCACGAACATGTGTCGCTTTCTCAATTAAAATATTATGTGTCATCTCTTCCACATCATCATATTCTGGGTAATCTATGTTTACCTCAACATGAGCTAGCGTTTCTAATATATCCTGACGCAGGCGGCCAATTAATTTAGATAATCGCCCCTCCATTTGATTAATCGCTACGTTCATTGCACGATCTGTTTTTGCACGGATTAAGTCCATAACAGCTTCTGCTTGTGATAAATCAATACGCCCATTTAAAAAAGCACGTTTTGTAAATTCACCAGGCTCTGCTAATCGTACTCCTTGCGCTAAAATAAGCTGCAATACTTTATTTACCGAAACAAGTCCACCATGACAGTTAATTTCTACTATATTTTCACGTGTAAAAGTCCTTGGTGCACGCATAATAGACACCATAACTTCTTCAATAACTTGGTTTGTATCTAAATCAACAATATGACCATAATGAATTGTGTGAGAAGGAACCTCTGTTAAATCCTTCCCTTTAAAAATACGATTCGCTTTTTCAACCGCATCATCCCCACTTACTCGAACAATGGCAATTGCACCCTCTCCAAGAGCTGTGGAAATCGCGGCAATTGTATCAAATTCCATGTCCTTTCACCTCACTTGCTTATTTCTCTCTATTTCAACACGATTATTTCCGTCACTAAATTATTAGAATACCATAACGAACCTATCTACAAAAGAATAATAACTCATTTTATTATGTCCCCATGTAAAAAACACTAAACTTATTCACAGTGGATAAGTTTAGTGTTTTTTAGTTATCCACATTCATTTTCCCCTCAAAAAAACCGGCACTCACTTGAGTAACCGGTCATTTGGAAGATATTACAACATACCGATGCGGTTCATTTCCTTCAGAAGTTGTATTGATATCTTGATGATTAGATAATGCTTGATGAATAATTTTTCGTTCAAAAGATGGCATTGGCTCTAAAACAACTCTTTTTTTCGTATGAGACACTTGTTTTGCTAATCGATAAGAAAGTGCTTCTAACGTACTTTTTCTTTTACTACGATAATTTTCAGCATCTAGTGTAATACCCACATACTGCTTCGCATTACGATTCGCGACAAGTTTTGTCAAATACTGCAAGGAGTTCAATGTATTACCTCTTTTCCCAATTAAAACACCCACATTATCTCCACAAATTGTAAATTCAACTTCACGTCCCTTTACAATTTTACTAATCTCAACCTCAACACCCATATCGCGAATAACATTTCTTAAATATTCTTCGCAATCTTGAATCGGATCTTTCTTCAATACAACTTCTACTACTGCAGGACGATTCCCAAATAAACCTAAGAATCCTCTTTTACCCTCATCGATAATATTTATATCAACTCGATCTTTTGAAGTGTTTAATTGTCTTAAAGCATCTTCTACTGCCAGCTCGACTGTTTGTCCTTTAGCAGTAATTACACTCACTTGCCTGATCCTCCAGCCTTACCAGCCTTAATTTCTGGCCCTTTGATAAAGTACATTTGAGCGATACCGAAGATATTACCAACAACCCAGTAAAGTGATAATGCAGCCGGGAAGTTAATTGCAAAGACTAAAATCATAATCGGCATAAGCCAAATCATCATTGCCATTTGTGGATTTTGACCAGCAGTTCCTGCCATTGAAAGCTTTTGCTGAATAAATGTCGTAATCGCTGCAATAACCGGTAAGATATAGTATGGATCTGGCTGTCCTAAATCAAACCATAAAAATGTATGTTTACTAATTTCTGATGTTCTCATAATCGCATGATAAAATGCGAATAAAATAGGCATCTGAACAAATATTGGTAAACAACCAGCTAATGGGTTTACACCATGTTTTTGATATAACTGCATCATTTCTTGTTGTAGTTTTTGCTGTGTTGCTTGATCTTTAGAGCTATATTTCTCTTTTAATCTTACCATTTCTGGTTGTAACGCTTGCATTGCCTTCGTACTCTTCGTTTGTTTAATCATTAATGGTAATAATGCAAAACGAATAATAAGAGTCGTAACAACGATTGCTAAGCCATAATTCTTACCGAATAACTCTGCAAAATACGTGATTAACTGAGACAGTGGATATACGAAATATTCATTCCAAATCCCAGTACTATTTGGCGTAATCGGCTGACCCGTTTCACTACAACCAGTAGCAATTGCCATTAATGCAACAACCATGGCTAGTAAACCTAGTTTCTTTTTCAAAGCCTACTCCTCCTTGTATCGGTATGTATATAGTGTAATTCATTTCCTTACGCTACTTTTTTATTCTTTTCATACCAGAGCGTTTAAAGACATGAATTAAGCTTTTCTTTACTTCTTCATATGTCATCTCTGCACAAGGCTTCCTTGCTATTATAACAAAATCTTTTCCAGAATCTATCTCATCTTTTAATTCTATGATTGACTGGCGAATCATACGCTTAATTCGGTTACGAACTACTGCATTTCCTATTTTCTTGCTAACAGAAAGGCCGATACGAAAGCTTTGCTGATCTTCCTTATCTAATTGGTATACAACAAATTGCCGATTAGCATTCGATTTTCCTTTTTGAAAAACCGTCTGAAATTCATCATTCTTTTTTATACGATTTTTTTTCTTCATATCAATTGACACTCCTGTATTTCATCAGCGGAAATTCACTATTATTAGAAAAAAAGACCACTGAACGATCAGTGGTCTACGCAGATAATACTTTTCTTCCTTTACGACGACGAGCTGCTAGCACTTTACGTCCGTTCGCTGTGCTCATACGGCTGCGGAAACCATGTACTTTGCTGCGCTTACGTTTATTTGGTTGGTAAGTTCTTTTCATTATATGACACCTCCCTGAGGAATATCTGTTAAAGACAGTCCTATAAATTATAGTTAATCAACTAGGAAAATGTCAATGGTTCTCGAAATTTTCATCAAATATTCATTTTGAACCTATTCACATACTTTTTCACAGATCCTATATTTCCTTGTGGATAAATGTTTTTTTCTGTTTTTTATATCCACAAACTTTTTTCTCACTTTTACACAGTATATCGTATTGTGGACAAGTTTATTCCACAAGGTATTGATTTTGTGGATAACTTTCTTATTTTCATTGCTATAGCTACTTTTTTTTGATATTATAGTTGTGTTTTCACTTTGAATAAGTTTTCCACATCTTTATCTTATCCACAAATTGTGCATAACATGTGGACAGTTTTAATCACATGTGGGTAAATAGTTGTCCACATTCACTTTTTTTGTCGAAAACCCTATCTCATATACAAACGACGTTTTTAGGTTTTAAAATACGTTTCGTATAAATATACATTTTCTATTTATAAGGTTGTACATTTGTTGCGCAACCTTATTCTTTTACCATCTTAGTAAAGGAGGGACACCTTTGGAAAACATTTCTGATTTATGGAATAGTGCCTTAAAAGAACTAGAAAAAAAGGTCAGTAAACCTAGTTATGAAACATGGTTAAAGTCAACAACTGCACACAATTTAAAGAAAGACGTATTAACGATTACAGCTCCGAATGAATTTGCTCGTGATTGGCTGGAATCCCATTATTCAGAACTCATTTCGGAAACACTTTATGATTTAACAGGGGCAAAATTAGCGATTCGCTTTATTATTCCCCAAAGTCAAGCGGAAGAGGACATTGATCTTCCTCCAATTAAACCGAATCCAGCACCAGATGATCCTGCTCATTTACCACAGAGCATGCTAAATCCAAAATATACATTTGATACATTTGTTATTGGCTCTGGTAACCGTTTTGCTCATGCTGCTTCTTTAGCTGTAGCCGAGGCGCCAGCCAAAGCATATAATCCTCTCTTTATTTACGGGGGAGTTGGGCTTGGAAAAACGCATTTAATGCATGCGATCGGTCATTATGTAATTGAACATAATCCAAATGCGAAAGTTGTATATTTATCATCAGAAAAATTTACAAATGAATTTATTAACTCTATTCGTGATAATAAAGCGGTCGATTTTCGTAATAAGTACCGCAATGTAGATGTTTTATTGATAGATGATATTCAATTTCTTGCTGGAAAAGAACAAACTCAAGAGGAGTTTTTCCATACATTTAATGCATTACACGAAGAAAGTAAGCAAATTGTAATTTCAAGTGATCGGCCACCAAAAGAAATTCCAACTTTAGAAGATCGTCTTCGTTCTCGCTTTGAATGGGGACTCATTACGGATATTACGCCACCAGATTTAGAGACGCGAATTGCAATTTTACGTAAAAAAGCAAAAGCTGAAGGACTTGATATACCAAATGAAGTTATGCTTTATATCGCAAATCAAATTGATTCAAACATTCGTGAGCTAGAGGGTGCACTCATCCGAGTTGTAGCTTATTCATCTTTAATTAACAAAGATATTAATGCTGATTTAGCAGCTGAAGCACTTAAAGATATTATTCCAAATTCTAAACCAAAAATTATTTCTATTTATGATATTCAAAAAGCAGTCGGGGACGTTTATCAAGTAAAATTAGAAGATTTCAAGGCGAAAAAGCGTACAAAATCAGTTGCGTTTCCTCGCCAAATTGCAATGTATTTATCACGCGAACTTACAGACTCCTCTTTACCTAAAATAGGCGAAGAATTTGGTGGACGTGATCACACAACTGTTATCCATGCCCACGAAAAAATTTCTAAGCTACTAAAAACGGATACGCAATTACAGAAACAAGTCGAAGAAATTAATGATATTTTAAAGTAGTAGCTGAATAGTGTGAATAACTTACCTTATTTTACGCACAGTCTATCCACATGTAGATAGACTGTTTTTACATCCTTCAACGGGGTTATCCACATATCCACAAGCCCTACTACTATTACTACTATTTTTTATCTTTATTAATTAAATAAAATCTTATACTTACCGGAGGTTTTTCGTTATGCATTTTACAATACAAAAAGACTATCTTGTAAGAAGTGTGCAAGATGTAATGAAGGCTGTTTCTTCTCGTACAACAATTCCGATTCTTACAGGGATTAAAGTTGTCGCTACAGAAGAGGGAGTTACATTAACAGGAAGCGATGCTGATATTTCTATCGAATCGTTTATTCCAGTCGAAGAAGATGGAAAAGAGATCGTGGAAGTATCACAATCAGGAAGTATTGTTTTACAGGCGAAATATTTTAGTGAAATCGTAAAAAAATTACCTAAAGATACAGTCGAAATTTCTGTGGAAAGTCATTTTATGACAAAAATAAAATCTGGAAAATCAGAGTTTAACTTAAATGGTTTAGATTCTGCCGAATATCCGTTATTACCACAGATTGAAGAACATCATGTTTTCAAGATCCCAACAGATTTACTTAAACATATGATTAGGCAAACTGTATTTGCAGTTTCTACTTCTGAAACAAGACCGATCTTGACAGGTGTAAACTGGAAGGTATATAACAGCGAGTTAACTTGTATTGCAACAGATAGTCACAGACTAGCACTTCGAAAAGCAAAAATCGAAGGACATAATATTGCTGATGAATTCCAAGCAAATGTTGTTATCCCTGGTAAAAGCTTAAATGAATTAAGTAAAATTCTAGATGAATCAGAAGAAATGGTGGATATCGTTATTACGGAGTATCAAGTATTATTCCGTACAAAACACCTTTTATTCTTCTCAAGATTGTTAGAAGGTAATTATCCAGATACAACACGTTTAATTCCTGCTGAGAGTAAAACTGATATTTTTGTAAATACAAAAGAATTTTTACAAGCAATTGATCGTGCTTCATTATTAGCGAGAGACGGCCGAAACAATGTTGTAAAATTATCAACGTTAGAGCAAGAAATGTTAGAAATTTCCTCTAATTCACCAGAAATCGGAAAAGTAGTAGAAGAGGTTCAATGTGAAAAAGTAGATGGAGAAGAGTTAAAAATATCTTTTAGTGCAAAATATATGATGGATGCATTAAAAGCTTTAGATAGTACAGAAATTAAGATTAGCTTTACTGGAGCGATGAGACCATTCTTGATTCGTACAGTAAACGATGAGTCCATTATTCAATTAATTTTACCAGTTCGTACTTACTAAGTAAGAAATAAGGGTTGCTAGTTTAAAGATGCTAGTAGCCCTTATTTGATTTTTGGGTATTACTTTCCTAATGTTAGTTTATTTAGTACAATGAAAGAATGAACACTTTCAGAAAGTGAGCGATTTTTATGAAACGTATTAAAATTTCAACAGAGTATATTACACTAGGACAATTTTTAAAGCTAGCTGATGTAATTGATACAGGTGGCGCTGTAAAATGGTTTTTACAAGAATATGAAGTGTACGTGAATCAAGAACTTGAAAATAGAAGAGGTCGCAAATTATATGCGAACGATATTATTGAAATTCCAGGAAGCGGAACTTTCGAAGTTCAGGCATAAAGGGGGAGCCCTTTGTTTATTTCAGAAATACAGTTAAAAAACTATCGCAATTATGAAAATTTAGAGCTTTCCTTTGAAGATAAAGTGAATGTAATTATCGGCGAAAATGCGCAAGGGAAAACAAATTTGATGGAAGCTATTTATGTTTTAGCGATGGCCAAATCACATAGAACCTCTAATGATCGTGAACTTATCCGCTGGGATGAAGATTTCGGTCAAATTAAAGGGAAATTACAAAAGAGAAACAGTTCTTTGTCTTTGGAATTAAATATTTCAAAAAAAGGTAAAAAGGCAAAATTAAACCAACTTGAACAACAAAAATTGAGTCAATATATTGGTGAAATGAATGTTGTCATGTTTGCCCCAGAAGATTTAAATCTTGTAAAAGGAAGCCCTCAAGTAAGAAGACGCTTTTTAGATATGGAACTAGGACAAATAGCACCCGTTTATTTGTATGAACTAAGCCAATATCAAAAGGTGCTCACACAACGAAATCACTTGCTGAAAAAAATGCAAGGGAATAGTAAGAATGAGGAAACGATGTTGGATGTATTTACACTTCAACTTATTGAACACGGTGCAAAAATATTGCGAAAGCGTTTTGAGTTTTTGCGTTTATTACAAGAATGGGCAGCTCCAATTCATCGTGGTATAAGCCGTGGGTTAGAAGAATTAGAAATTGTTTATAAACCGAGTGTAGATGTATCAGAATCAATGGATTTGTCGAAAATAAAAGAAGTATACTATGAAAGTTTTCAATCTGTGAAACAACGTGAAATTTTCCGTGGTACGACTTTAATTGGTCCTCATCGTGATGATTTACAATTCTTCGTTAATAGTAAAAATGTTCAAGTCTTTGGTTCGCAAGGACAACAACGAACGACCGCACTATCCCTAAAATTAGCTGAAATCGAATTGATTTATTCAGAGGTTAAAGAATATCCAATCCTTTTGCTGGATGATGTTTTATCAGAATTAGACGATTATCGTCAATCACATCTGTTAAATACAATTCAAGGAAAGGTGCAAACATTTGTTACAACGACGAGTGTCGACGGAATTGAACACGAAACATTGAAAGATGCGAAAACAATTCATGTAACGAACGGCACGGTAGATTGTGAAATAGATAGGGCATAAAACCCTGTTTAAATGGAAAAGTAGGTGATCTTTGTGTCAATGGAACAAAAGCAAATGCAAGAAAATGCATATGATGAAAGTCAGATACAGGTACTTGAAGGACTAGAGGCAGTTCGGAAACGCCCGGGTATGTATATTGGATCTACGAGTGGGAAAGGACTTCACCACCTTGTATGGGAAATTGTCGATAATAGTATCGATGAAGCGTTAGCAGGATATTGCGATGAAATTAACGTTAGTATTGAAGAAGATAATAGTATTCTTGTAACGGATAATGGACGCGGTATTCCAGTTGGTATACAAGAAAAAATGGGACGTCCCGCAGTAGAGGTTATTATGACAGTCCTCCACGCTGGTGGTAAATTTGGCGGTGGCGGTTATAAAGTTTCTGGTGGTTTGCATGGTGTTGGTGCATCTGTTGTAAATGCCTTATCAACAGAACTAGAAGTATTTGTACATCGTGATGGCAAAATTCATTACCAAAAGTATGAAAGAGGTATTCCAGCTGCGGATTTAAAAGTCATTGGTGATACAGATAAAACGGGAACAATAACTCGCTTTAAGCCGGATCCAGAAATTTTTAAAGAGACGACAGAATATGAATTTGATACGTTAGCGACTCGTATGCGTGAATTAGCATTTTTAAATCGTAATATTAAATTAACTATAGAAGATAAGCGTGAACATAAGCAAAAGAAAGAGTTTCACTATGAAGGTGGAATTAAATCATATGTTGAACATTTAAATCGTTCAAAACAACCAATTCATGAAGAGCCTGTATATGTAGAAGGTTCAAAAGATGGTATTCAGGTTGAAGTTGCGCTTCAATATAACGAAGGCTATACAAATCATATTTACTCATTTACAAATAATATTCATACGTATGAAGGTGGTACACATGAGGTAGGATTTAAAACTGCCCTAACACGTGTGATCAACGATTATGGTCGTAAAAATAACATTTTAAAAGATGCGGATAGTAATTTAACTGGTGAAGATGTTCGTGAAGGTTTAACAGCAATTGTGTCAATTAAACATCCGAATCCACAATTCGAAGGACAAACGAAGACGAAGCTAGGGAATAGTGAAGCGAGAACGATTACAGAGTCAGTATTCTCAGAGGCGTTTGAAAAGTTCTTACTGGAAAACCCCAATGTTGCGCGTAAAGTTGTAGATAAAGGGACGATGGCAGCGCGTGCGCGTGTAGCAGCTAAAAAGGCTCGTGAGTTAACTCGCCGAAAGAGTGCTTTAGAAGTTTCAAGTTTACCAGGGAAATTGGCAGACTGTTCTTCTAAAGACCCAGCAATTAGTGAAATTTACATCGTAGAGGGTGACTCTGCCGGTGGATCAGCGAAACAAGGGCGTGATCGTCACTTCCAAGCAATTTTACCACTTAAAGGTAAAATTATTAACGTTGAAAAGGCGCGATTAGATAAAATCTTATCTAACGATGAAGTGCGTACAATCATTACTGCTATTGGTACGAACATTGGTGGAGACTTCGATATTGAAAAGGCACGTTATCATAAGGTTATCATTATGACCGATGCCGACGTAGATGGTGCGCATATTCGTACCCTATTATTAACGTTCTTCTATCGTTATATGCGTCAAATAATTGAGTGTGGTTATATCTATATTGCACAGCCGCCATTGTTTAAAGTACAACAAGGTAAAAAAATTCAATATGCTTACAACGATAAAGAACTTGAAAAAATACTAGCTGAATTACCGGCACAACCTAAGCCTGGGATTCAGCGTTATAAAGGTCTAGGGGAAATGAATCCAACTCAGCTATGGGAGACGACAATGGATCCAGAGGTACGTTCGTTACTTCAAGTTTCTCTTCAAGATGCAATTGAAGCGGATGAAACATTTGAAATTTTGATGGGAGATAAAGTAGAGCCGCGTCGTAACTTTATCCAAGAAAATGCAAAATACGTGAAAAACCTTGATATTTAAGTGAGTAATGACAGGAATTTAAGTATTCCTGTCTTCTACATATAAATCAATGTATGTGTAACGGAAATGTAAGAGGAGGTGCTCGTTGATGTCAGACAATCAACAACAAGCACGAATTCGAGAAATTAATATTAGTCATGAAATGCGTACCTCATTTTTAGATTACGCAATGAGTGTTATCGTATCTCGTGCATTGCCGGATGTTCGTGATGGGTTAAAGCCAGTGCATCGTAGGGTTTTATATGCGATGAATGATTTAGGAATTACAGCTGATAAAGCATATAAGAAGTCAGCGCGTATTGTCGGCGAAGTAATTGGTAAGTATCACCCGCACGGTGATTCAGCGGTTTATGAAACAATGGTACGTATGGCGCAAGATTTTAGTCAACGTTATATGCTTGTTGATGGGCATGGTAACTTTGGTTCTGTTGATGGAGATTCAGCGGCAGCAATGCGTTATACAGAAGCAAGAATGTCTAAGATTTCTATGGAATTAATACGCGATATTTCAAAAAATACGATTGATTATCAAGATAACTATGATGGCTCTGAAAGGGAACCAGTTGTATTACCAGCACGTTTTCCTAACTTATTAGTAAATGGTACGACGGGTATTGCGGTTGGTATGGCAACAAACATTCCACCGCATCAACTTGGAGAAGTAATTGACGGTGTGTTGGCATTAAGTCATAACCCTGATATCACTATCGCGGAATTAATGGAATATATTCCTGGTCCAGACTTCCCAACATCAGGTCTAATCTTAGGGCGAAGTGGAATTCGAAGAGCTTATGAAACAGGTCGCGGTTCTATTATACTTCGTGCTAAAGTTGAAATTGAAGAGAGAGCAAATGGTAAACAATCTATTATCGTAACAGAACTACCTTATCAAGTTAATAAGGCGCGATTAATTGAAAAGATTGCAGAATTAGTTCGTGATAAGAAAATTGAAGGCATTACAGATTTACGTGATGAATCGGATCGAAATGGTATGCGTATTGTTATGGAAGTACGCCGTGATGCCAATGCCAATGTACTATTAAATAATCTATATAAACATACAGCACTTCAAACGAGTTTCGGTATTAATATGTTGTCTCTTGTAAATGGAGAGCCACAAGTCCTAAATTTAAAACAAAATCTATATTATTATTTAGAGCATCAAAAGGTAGTGATTCGTAGACGGACTGCTTATGAATTAGAGAAAGCAGAAGCGCGCGCTCACATTTTAGAGGGGTTACGAATTGCTTTAGATCATCTGGATGAAGTTATTACGTTAATTCGTAGTTCGAAAACGGCGGATATTGCAAAGCAAGGCTTAATGGAGCGTTTCGGTTTAAGCGAGAAACAAGCGCAAGCGATTTTAGATATGCGTCTGCAACGTTTAACGGGATTAGAGCGTGAAAAAATTGAGCAAGAATATCAAGAGTTAATGAAGTTAATTGCTGAATTAAAAGCAATCTTAGCAGATGAAGAGAAAGTTCTTGAAATTATTCGTGAAGAGTTAACGGAAGTAAAAGATCGCTTCAATGATAAGAGACGAACAGAAATTACAATCGGTGGTATGGAATTTATTGAAGATGAAGATTTAATTCCTGAGCAAAATATTGCGATTACGTTAACTCATAACGGTTATATTAAGAGGTTACCAGCTTCTACGTACAAAACACAGAACCGCGGGGGACGTGGTGTACAAGGAATGGGTACGAATGATGATGACTTTGTTGAACATTTATTAACAACATCTACTCATGATCATATTTTATTCTTTACAAACAAGGGTAAAGTATACCGTACAAAAGGATATGAAATTCCAGAGTATAGTCGTACGGCAAAAGGACTACCGATTATCAACCTATTAGGGGTAGATAAGGGTGAGTGGATTAATGCCATTATTCCAATTCGTGAATTTGGTGACGATCAGTTCTTATTCTTTACGACGAAACAAGGTATCTCTAAGAGAACACCGCTGTCATCGTTTGCAAATATACGTACAAACGGTTTAATTGCAATTTCGCTTCGTGAAGAAGATGAAGTGATTTCTGTACGTTTAACATCTGGTGATAAAGATATTATCGTAGGGACAAGCAACGGTATGCTAATTCGCTTCAATGAACAAGATGTACGTTCTATGGGCCGTAATGCAGCTGGTGTAAAAGCTATTACACTAGGCGAAGAGGACCAAGTAGTAGGTATGGAAATTGTTGAAGAAGATACGAATGTCTTAATCGTAACGAAAAACGGGTATGGTAAGCGCACACCGGTTGAAGAGTATCGACTACAAAGTCGCGGTGGTAAAGGTCTGAAAACTTGTAACATTACAGATAAGAACGGTAAATTAGTAGCGGTTAAGTCTGTAACGGGTGAAGAAGACATTATGTTAATTACAGCAGCGGGTGTCATTATTCGTATGCCGGTTGATCAAATCTCTCAAATGGGACGTAATACACAAGGTGTTCGTCTAATTCGATTAGAGGATGAGCAAGAGGTAGCGACAGTTGCAAAAGCACAAAAAGATGACGAAGAGGAAGTTACTGAAGAGGTTTCTTCTGAAGAATAAGAGTGGGGATTTCCCCACTCTTTATTTTTTTATAATAATACTTGCATAGTAATAAGAAAGTCTATATAATAGGCAGAGTCAGCAAATGAGAGATACAAGTTATCAAAAAAACTTGTTGACGAAAATAATATACTATGATATATTATGAAAGTCGCTGAAACGCGATG
>NZ_NUVD01000096.1 GCF_002564555.1 Bacillus cereus
TACTTGATTTCGTTAAATATAAATTAAGTATATTAATTTTTTAAAGTGGATAAACATAATTTGAAGAATAATACATATAATATTTTTGAATAAATATTAGTGTTATAGGAAGTGAAAAGTTGAGCATTCTATTAGAAAGGATGTTCATTTTGTTATGAATATTTTGGGATTTATTATTTACTAGATGAATAAATGAAATTGGGGGAGAACATATGAAAGTGATCTTTCAAAGAGAAGGCGGAGGAAAAATTTTTGAATCGTATGATGAAAATGTAAGTGATTTATTAGCTGTATTAAAAGAAACAAAAGGGATTAAAATTGGGATGGTTGAGTATGAAGTGTTAAAGTACGAAATAGAGTATTTTCGTCATCCGAAAAAAGGAGAAACTGAGAGGGAGTTACATATAATAATACATCCTAAATATATTTAATTCATGGTAGCAATATAAATCTATTATGATAACAAATGATTATTTGGTATTGTCCACTGTAATACAATATGTACGAAAAAAGAGTGTAAATCGCTCTCTTTTCATAGAAACTTATAAGGGATAAATTGAGTTACATTATAAATTTCTTAAGTTTTGTGAGTTCGTTCATTATAATGTATGTTTTCGATTAAGAATGGTTAATACAAAAAAATAAAACTTTGTAGTTTAGGAAGTGATTTTATATTTAATGAAACTTGCATTCCAGAAAGAACGCTAGTCAGGATAAAAAATAAACTTGAAAATATAAAATACTAGAAAAAACGATTTCATTTTATGTGAAATCGTTTTTTTATTTGTTAAATGTATTTCAATGTGTAGAGGGTGGAAAGTTTGTTTTAATGGGAAATAAACAATATTGATAAATTTCAATGATTGAAATTACATTTTGCTAAAAAATATAAATATGCCTCTTCTCAAAGGAACGTAGGTTCGTGTATAATTAGAACAAACGTTCTTTTGAGTGCAGAAATTATACAATTTATAAATAAATACGAACGTAGTAAGTACTAAAAAATGATTGAGTAACAGTATGTGTGAAATAGAATGGATAAATGTTCAAGGAGAAAAAGAAATGAATCATGTAAAGAGGCAGAAAGAAGAAAGAGAATGGGTTCCATTTACAGTAATGTCGGAACAATTGTTAAGTATGAGAAAAGTTATTGGTGAGAAGTTAAAAGTGCAAAGGCCGATAGTAACAAATGAAGCAAAAGAAAGAATTTCTGATAAAGTGTTAACGGCATTATTGTCTGAGCAAGAAATGCTGGTGACATATTTTGAAGATGGCTACTTACTAACAAATTATATGACAATCGTGCATATTAACCCAGTAAGGCAGATTATAATATGTACAGACGCATTTTATAAAACTCATGTATTGAATGTTATTGATATAATTGAAATAACGTAAAGAAGCTGAGCTTTAATATCCAGCTTCTTTTATTTCTGATAGATGGAAGAAAACATGCGAAATAGCAGCTAGCGTAAAGCTAGCTGCTAAGCCCCAGGGAAAGGGAGAAAAAGATAGGGTACTCCAATATTCAATAATAGCTGTGAAACAGCCTGATTATAGTATAGACAGATTTAAAATTCCTATACAGAAAGCTAAAAAATAGGATTAGGCTGTACCCACTTGATTTTGATCTGCAAGGTCCGAATCAAACGTATTAGTCGCACTAACACCGCTAAAAGTATTAACAACAAAGCCAACGTTTGATGCGCCAGATCCATTGTAAGCTTTCGTATTTTCTTTTGGAGAAACATTGTAGAAATCACCTAAATTAAATGAACCATTACTATTTTGTACAACTAAATTTCCTACAACTGAAGGCATGATTTTCACCTGCTTTATAATTAATTGTTAACATTACTATATGGAGTTAAAGTCCAAATGGTTCTTATAACAAAAATTGTGGAATAGTAAAACGTTTAAAGCGTAGCTTTTAATAAAAGTGTGTTAAAATTAATGTAAAGTTGAATAATTAAAAGAATTAATTTGTATAATTAATATATACGAAAATAAGGGGGCAAAATGTTATGAATAATGTTATAAAAAAAGTAGATTTAACAGATGCAAAATCAAGTAATCTTGTTGCGCTTATTTATAGCAATGAAGTTATATTGGTTGAAGACGCATTTTGTCCAAATGAAATAAAATTAAAGTTTAACGAAATTGCAATTTTATCTGCAATTAAAACAGCTCATATTGCGAAAGTGCCCATCAGAAAAGAACTTGAAGCGCTTTTTCATGATACCGGAGTATTACTGGTGAAACAAAGTGCTGAATTTGGTAACAGTCAATCAATAACAATGCATTTTGAGCAATTCAAAAAATTACAATGTGAGATTGAGCTTTTAAATAAAAATATGTAATAAGGGTAGATGGAGATTCATAAATAATGCTGCAAATAATTAAATTTGGTACCCACGCTAACCAAGCAATAACAGCGTAACTAAGTTCAAACTGCTCTATTCCAAAAAGCAATACAAATAAAGGTAGCCAAATTCTTAATGTAACTGCCGCAAAAGTGCTTTTTTGTATTATAAACACATTATAGAATGCACAAAATTACGTATGGAAAATAAAATATGTGATTAAGGGTGACTTTTGGTTATTTCGAAAGTATTAGAAAATACTTAAATAGGTGATAAAAATGAATCCAAGCAGTTTAAAAGTGACAGGAGCATGGTTTCAAGTAGGAGGAAATCTTACAGCGGCTATTGGAACGACAAGAGGATTTAATGGCGAAGAGAAAGTTGAATCGGGTCTTGTTATTGTAGGAAGTTCATTACAAGCCCTTGGGTATATATTACAAATTATAGCGAGTAACTATACTGAAGATAAAGATAAAAGCGAGAATCAAAATATATCCTTGGATAATAAAAGTAAAGCAATTGATAAAATGGGCATTGAGTTATTAGCATTAGGGAATATATCAAATGTAATAGGAACATATTTTAACATAGGTGAACAATTGAAAGAGAATGATTATCTTATAATTGTTGGGAACAGTTTACAATCGATTGGTGCTTTTTTAGGCGTAGAAGCAGCTTTGATTGAGATGAAAGCAATACAGAGAATCATTGTACTAGGTAATTCTATGCAAAGTTTAGGGGCTGGACTACAAGCGTATCAAGGTATAATAAATTTATCGAAGGATGAAATAGAAAACGAAGATAGTATTCTTGACAAGAAGAATGAAAGGATAATAGCACTGATTGGTATTTGGATACAGGCAATAGGAACGGTAATTTCTGCGATTGGATTAACTGTAATAGAGGAAGAAGAAAGGTTAGAAAAAATAAAAACACGAAAATACTTATTAAAAGAAAGTAAGGCTAATTGCAATATTTGATGTAGGACAAGATTGACATAGTAGGTTTTTTTACGCATGAATAGAATATATAATATAAGAAAAGATTTTATTGATGAATTGAGATTTATGAAATGCCAAAATAATAGCATGTGCTAACGTATGAAAAGAAGAGATATAAAAAATACAAAGCAAGGAGTATACAAGAGATGATGTATTTATTAGCAATTTTTCTTCCACCTGTAGCTGTATTATTTTGCGGAAAGCCATTTCAAGCAATAATAAATTTCGTTTTAACATTAATATTTTGGGTTCCAGGAGCAATACACGCGATTTTAGTTGTACATGATAAAAAGGCTGATCGGAGATTGAAAAAACAAATTCAAGCATATGATGAAATTAATAAGAGAAATAGAAGGTAACTAGGTCGTGAAAATGTTTTTAAAAGAAAGGAGGATTAACCTCCTTTCTTTTTTATATGATGCTAAAGTTTAAATTTTAGTATAGCGGAAAGAATTTTTAATGTAAGTTTTATGATAATAGCTTTTAGATTGTGCGTTTAACAAGCCAGTGTAAATACTTTCTGGGACATTAAAAAAATCGTATATACCATTCTTTAATTGGATTCGTAAAATCATAGAAGAAGGGTTATAACCAACAGCAACCAAGTTTTTGGATATAACAGGAGATAGTTTCATTAGCAGGCAACTCCTTACTTTTTGATGTTTTCTTATAGAAAGGGTGATTGAGTTGTTCAAAGGTAAATATTAAATGTAGTATTTATAGCTAATATATTAGATCTTTCCTATACCTATTTATAAGGAAGTTCACACGAAGTTCATATCGATATGCTATTTTTATTTCACCTTTGATTTATTAATAAGAAAATATTGACCATTTGAAAAAAAAGTATATTATTTATACGAGGTATTAAAAATTTATCTCTTCCATTCTATGCGTAATGGGGCAGCTTTATTAGACGGAATAGAGATAAAAATAATCTGTGAATTAGGAAGAAATTGAATACTTCCAGCGAACACTCTTTCTAAATGTTAAGCTGTTTGGAAAAGTGACCTCAATATTTTTAAGTAACTCAGCGGGAGAATTGAAAGGCAGGAGAAAGTAACATGTCAGAAAATTATCGTTCTCGAGAGGAGCGACGACAAGTTCAAAAGAAAAAACAGCCAGCTTCTAAAAAAACAAAACCAAAAGGTAAAACATCGTTTTTCCGCAAGTTTTTAATCACTTGTTTACTACTTGGTATCGTAGGTTTAGTCGCGGGGGTCGCTACCTTTTTTGTTATGATAAAGGATGCGCCAAAACTTGAGAAAGCAAAACTTGTTAATCCGCTATCCTCAAAAATTTATGATAAAGACGGGAATTTGGTATATGAATATGGAAAAGAAAAAAGGACAAATGTTACGTATGATCAAATTCCTAAATTAGTTGAAAATGCATTTTTAGCTACGGAAGATGCACGTTTTTACGAGCATAGTGGAGTTGATTTTAAGGGTACTGCACGTGCGGTTTTAGTTAGCCTTAAAGGAGATTATGGCTCTCAAGGTGGAAGTACGATAACGCAGCAAGTTATTAAAAACTACTTCTTATCAATGGAAAAAACGTCAAAGCGTAAGATTCAGGAAATATATTTAGCATATAAGCTAGAACAGCAGTATTCAAAACATGAAATATTAGAGATGTACTTAAACAAAATTAATTTAGGTAACCGTTCATATGGAATCGCAACAGCAGCACAAAACTACTACGGTAAAGAATTAAAAGATTTAACATTACCAGAAGTTGCGATGCTTGCAGGTTTACCGAAAGCACCAAATAACTATGATCCAACGAAACCAGAAAATGTTCAAAGAGCAACAGAAAGAAGAAATACTGTACTAGGATTAATGAATCGACATGGTTATATTACAAAAGAAGAAATGGAAGAAGCATCCAAAGTTCCAGTAACTGATGGACTTAAGCCAGCAACAGAACTTCAAGCAATGCCATATCCTGCATTTATGGATGCGGTTGTAAAAGAAGTAGAAAAAGAATTACCAGATGCTAACATTGGTTCTGATGGTTTAGAAATTTATACAACATTGGATCAGAATGCACAAAAATTAGCTGATAATATTTTAAATACTAATATTATTGATTATCCAAATGATAAATTCCAAGGTGCTTTCACATTTATGGATACGAAAACAGGGGAAGTTCGTGCTATAGGTAGCGGACGCGGTGAAAATAAAGCTGTATTTAAAGGGCATAATATGGCCATTGAATTAGATCGTGCAGCTGGTTCGACAATGAAGCCAATCTTTGATTACGCTCCTGCTATTGAGTATTTAAAATGGGCTACATATCATCAAATTGATGATTCTCCATTTAAGTATTCAACTGGACAAGAAGTTCGAAATGCAGACAGAAGTCATTTAGGTCCAATTACAATGCGTGAAGCATTAAAGATGTCACGTAATGTTCCGGCAGTTAAAACTGCAAAAGAAGTAGGAATTAGTAAATCGAAAGAATTCTCTGAGAAACTAGGTATCACATTTAATAAAGCACCGACAGAATCTACAGCGATTGGTACAAACGAAGTATCGCCAACTGAAATAGCGGGTGCTTATGCGGCGTTTGGTAATGATGGTAAGTATACGAAGCCGCATTTTGTTAAGAAAGTAGTTTACCCAGACGGCAAGTCACAAAGTTTTGGACAAAAGCCAAAACAAGTTATGGCGGATTCTACAGCATATATGATTACTGATATGCTTCGTTCTGTAGTTACATCAGGTACTGGTACAGCTGCGAATATAAGTTCTTTAGATATCGCGGGTAAAACGGGTACAACAAACTATGATTCAAAACAATTAGCACAATATAACATTCCAGAAAGTGCAACTCGTGATAGTTGGTTTGCAGGTTATACGCCGCAGTATACGATGGCAGTATGGACTGGATATATGAAAGATGGTAAAGACGAGTATATTAGTAGTAAAAATACGAAAATTGCACAGTTGATCTTTAAAGAAATGATGAGCGAGATGGCTACAGATACATCCCGATTTAAAATGCCTAGTAGTGTTGTTCAAGAAGGTAGTGAATTGCGTATAAAAGGTGAAAAACGTGATTCTTCACCAAATACGAGCGTACCGAATACAACAGAACAGCCAAAACGTGATCAACAGCAAAAAACTGAAGATGAAAAAAAGCAAGAGGAACTTAAGAAACAGGAAGAATTAAAGAAGCAAGAAGAACAAAAGAAACAAGAAGAACTGAAGAATCAAGAAGAACAAAAGAAACAGGAAGAACAAAAGAAACAAAATGAACAAAACAACGGAAATGGACAAGGAAATACAACTCCGCCAAATAACGGAGGAGGACAAGGGAATACAACTCCGCCAAATAACGGAGGAGGACAAGGAAATACAACTCCGCCGAATAACGGAGGAGGACAAGGAAATACAACTCCGCCGAATAATGGGGGAGGACAAGGAAATACAACACCACCGAATAATGGGGGAGGACAAGGAAATACAACACCACCAGCGACAACACCACCAAGTAATGGCGGAAATGCAGGAGATGCTCCTGCAAATAATGGATAATAAGAAAAGTTAATAAAAAGTGATTAAAAAAAGTCGAATTTCTTAATATAAGGAATTCGACTTTTTTATGTTGAAAATTGATTGGAATTTAATGTAGGAGCTATTCAGTGATGTTTTTTAAATGTTAAAAGTACCATAGAAATTTTGAAAATAAATTGATGGAAAGTGATAAAAGACTTGAGAGGGAAGCGATGGGGGGAAACTGGGATTAAAAAAGGTAGTACTACTTGGATGTGTGCCATGGTGCCAAAATGAGGGGGTGACTTGACCGGGAAATTGATATTGTTGCCAAGTTGCGGGAAGTTCAATGCCAACATCGGAACTTGCTGTATGGACGGCTGGAACGTGTATTTCGGGAGTCGAAGGAACCACGACAGTTACTCTTGATGATACCCACATAAAAATAATCACTCCTAAGTTGTGATAATAAATTAGTTTATTCTTTTCACACGAATAAAGGTACATATAAATAGAACTTTTGGTTAAAACATACGTCCAAAGTTGTAAGACCGATTAAAGCTGATAGTGGACTATATAATATGAAAAGATACGTCTTATTGCTGAGGGAAAAGAGATAGAGAGAATGTAAAATGAGAAAGTTAGTCGCGATATTTTACGTATTTATGGAGGTTTTTTTATGGAACGATTATGGACGAAATCATTTATTCAAATGACTTTCGCGATGTTATTTTTATTTACAGGGTTTTATTTACTTGTTCCAACGCTACCTCTTTTTATTAAAGAGATTGGTGGAAATGAATCACAAGTTGGACTCATGATGGGAATGTTTACAATAGCGGCAGTCGTAATACGTCCAATTATTGGAGGTATGTTAGATCAATATGGAAGGAGATCTTTTATTATTTTCGGACTCATCTTTTTTGGAATAACGATGTATTCTTATAATTTAGCATCGTCTATTATCCTTTTAGCGGTTTTACGTGTAATTCACGGAGTGACATGGGCTGTTTCTACAACAGCTGTTGGCACAGCAATAACTGATATCATTCCAGATTCACGCCGCGGAGAAGGTATGGGCTGGTACGGGATGGCGATGACAATTGCAATGGCAATTGGTCCGATGATTGGATTATGGGTTGTACAAAATTATTCATTTCATGGTCTATTCTTATTGGCAACTCTATTATCTTTTATGGCGGTCGTATTATCATTAATAACGAAGATACCATTTACACCACAAAATGAAAAAGGGCAAATTCAGTTGTTTGAAAAATCTGTTTTATCAATTACAATTGTTGTTTTCTTTTTATCGTTTGCATATGGAGGTATTACAACATTTTTACCGTTATTTGCATCATTAATTGATGTGAATCCTGGGACATTTTTTCTTGTATATGCAATTGCTTTAACCGTTGTAAGGCCGATTTCAGGTAAATTATTAGATAAATATGGAGAAGTCTTTATCATACTCCCAGCACTATGTATTACCATTTTAGCTATAGTTGTATTAACTATTTCAAATAGTTTAATGGGTGTAATTATCGCAGCGGCATTATACGGGGTTGGATTCGGTTCAGCACAGCCTGCTTTGCAAGCAGCGATGCTTACAATTGTTGCTCCAAGTAAAAGAGGAGTTGCTAACGCTTCATTTTTTACTGCATTTGATTTAGGCATTGGATTAGGTGCAATTTTACTTGGATTTGTTTCACAAATATTTGGTTACCGTATTTTATTCACAGGTAGTGCAATTTCAGGATTAATAGCTTTAATTATATTCGTCATTTTTGTAAAGCAAAGATTAGGCAAAAAAGATTTTGCCTAATCAGGAGGATCGGAGATGAAAATTTTAATTGATCATGATGCTCTACAATGGTTTAAGGAAAAACATGATGAATCTATTTGATTTATTGTAAGATACGGAGGAAACAGCTCGATTCGGCTAGGGAATTTTGTAGGAACTGTTTCTGAGAAACTAGTTAATGAAATAGTGTCAGTTGAGAAAGACGTTTTTGTATTATGATAGATTTTGATAATCTTTAGTACTACAAAAACTATGATTTAGTTGTTAGCTATCGTAAAGAAACGGAAGAAATTCAATTTAATTATGTAAAATAATAACTTTATTAAAAATAAATAAATTTTATATAAGAATTATATTTATGGGAATATGAAATAAATATTATACAAAAAACGAGCTGTGCATGAGTACAGCTCGTTTTTTGTATTTGTTAAAGAAAAGGAGATTAAAGGTATATTTAGTGGGTTTATATGGATAATTGTTATATTTCGTTTTAAAAAGTCACTAAAGGATGTTTGTTCAGTCTTTATAAAATGTAAAAGTTATTTTTAAAAAATTGTATTATTACATCGGTAAAAGTATAGGAAACTTATCATTATAAAATAAATTGAAATCTTCTAAAAACTCTGATACATTGAAATAGAAATGTAGTTTCACAGTATTGTAAAGGCTAACAGTTATGTGCACGAAGATCTATTAGGATTGGAGGAAATAATGATGAAAGCTGAAGAAAAATTTTCCCCGGGATTAGACGGTGTAGTAGCAGCGGAGACGAAAATTTCGTTTCTTGACACAGTAAAAGGTGAAATTGTAATTCAAGGGTATGATTTAATCGAACTCTCAAAAACAAAAGAGTATTTAGACATTGTGCACCTTTTATTGGAAGAACATCTACCGAATGAGGATGAAAAAGCAACACTTGAAAAGAAATTAAAAGAAGAATATGCGGTACCAGAAGGTGTATTCAATGTATTAAAGGCATTACCTAAAGAAACGCATCCTATGGATGGGCTACGTACAGGTGTGTCTGCATTAGCTGGTTACGATAATGATATCGAAAACCGCTCATTAGAAGTGAATAAAAGCAGAGGGTACAAGCTGTTAAGTAAAGTACCAAACATTGTAGCGAATAGCTATCATATTTTAAATAATGAGGAGCCAATTCAGCCTCTTCAAGAATTGTCATATAGTGCGAATTTCTTCTATATGTTAACTGGAAAAAAACCAACTGAGCTTGAAGAGAAGATCTTTGATCGTTCCCTTGTTTTATATAGTGAACATGAAATGCCAAACTCTACATTTACCGCTCGCGTAATTGCATCAACGCAATCGGATTTATACGGTGCTTTAACAGGTGCAGTTGCATCTCTAAAAGGTAGCTTACACGGCGGTGCAAATGAAGCAGTTATGTACATGCTTTTAGAAGCTGGTAATGTTGAGAAATTTGAAGAGTTATTACAAAAGAAACTTTATAACAAAGAAAAAATTATGGGCTTTGGACATCGCGTATATATGAAGAAGATAGATCCAAGAGCACTTATGATGAAGGAAGCTTTAAAACAGCTTTGTGATGTAAAAGGCGATTATACACTATATGAAATGTGTGAAGCTGGAGAGAAGATTATGGAGAAGGAAAAAGGCATTTATCCGAATCTTGATTACTATGCTGCTCCAGTATATTGGATGCTTGGTATTCCAATTCAACTTTACACACCAATATTCTTTAGTTCTAGAACAGTAGGGCTATGTGCACACGTAATTGAGCAACATGCGAACAATCGTTTGTTCCGTCCACGTGTAAATTATATTGGCGAGCGACATGTATTTAGTAAATAAAAACAACTGGGGAGTTGTTAGCGCCGCCCGCCAGATGGGTGTTTGACCGACACCCATCATTAATAATAACGAATTTTCGACAGAAAGGGAAGAATAGTATGATTAAAACAAATGAAATTAAACAAAAAGATGCATTATTAGAAGAGATTACGGATTATGTATTAAATAAAGAGGTAACAAGTGCAGAAGCATTCAGCACTGCTCGCTACGTATTACTAGATACACTTGGATGTGGAATTTTAGCACTTCAATATCCAGAGTGTACGAAATTATTAGGACCAGTTGTACCGGGAACAATCGTGCCAAATGGTACACGTGTGCCAGGAACGTCTTATGTACTAGATCCAGTGAAAGGTGCATTCAATATTGGATGTATGATCCGTTGGTTGGACTATAACGATACTTGGCTTGCAGCAGAGTGGGGACATCCATCTGATAACTTAGGCGGTATTTTAGCTGTTGCAGATTATATTAGCCGTGTTCGTATTTCAGAAGGAAAAGAACCATTAAAAGTACGTGAAGTATTAGAAATGATGATTAAAGCACATGAAATTCAAGGTGTACTTGCTTTAGAAAATAGTTTAAACCGCGTTGGTCTTGACCATGTATTATACGTAAAAGTAGCAACAACTGCTGTAGTTGCGAAAATGCTTGGTGGAACACGTGAAGAAATCTTTAATGCATTATCACATGCGTGGATTGATAATTCTAGTCTTCGTACATATCGTCATGCTCCAAATACTGGCTCACGTAAATCATGGGCAGCAGGTGATGCAACGAGCCGCGGTGTTCATCTTGCAATGACTGCTCTAAAAGGTGAAATGGGTTACCCAACAGCATTATCTGCACCAGGATGGGGATTCCAAGATGTATTATTCAATAAACAAGAATTAAAATTAGCTAGACCACTAGAGTCATATGTAATGGAAAATGTATTATTTAAAGTATCATATCCAGCAGAATTCCATGCACAAACAGCTGCAGAATGTGCAGTGAAGTTACATCCGGAAATTAAAGAAAGATTAGATGAAATTGATCGTATTACAATTACAACTCATGAATCAGCAATTCGTATTATCGACAAAGAAGGTCCATTAAATAACCCAGCTGATCGTGATCATTGCTTACAATATATTACGGCAATCGGTTTATTAAAAGGTGATATCGTTGCGGACGATTATGAGGATGTAGTAGCAAATGATACACGTGTAGATGAATTACGTAATAAGATGGTTGTTGTTGAGAACAAGCAGTACAGTTTAGATTATCTTGACCCGAACAAGCGCTCAATCGCCAACGCTGTTCAAGTTCACTTTAAAGATGGTACTGTAACAGAAAATGTGGAATGTGAATACCCACTAGGTCACCGTTTCCGTAGAGACGAAGCGATTCCAAAAGTTGTTCAAAAATTCACTGCAAATATGGCAGGACATTATTCTAATAAGCAACAAGAACAAATTCATGAAGTTTGTTTAAATGAAGAAAAACTAGAAAATATGAATGTAAATGAATTTGTAGATCTATTCTTAATTTAATAATAGGGGGAATCTAGAATGGCTTGGGTTGTGAATAAACAGTCAACACAAGAAGAGCTTGCGAATTGCTTCCGAGTTTTAGTAGAAGCAAATGAAATTTTGCAAATTCCAGGTGCTCATGATGCAATGGCAGCTCTTGTTGCGAAAAATACAGGTTTTTCAGCTCTTTATTTATCGGGAGCTGCTTATACTGCAAGTAAAGGGCTACCAGATTTAGGAATCGTGACCTCTACTGAAGTAGCAGAGAGAGCAAGAGATTTAGTAAGAGCTACAGATTTACCAGTTCTTGTTGACATTGATACAGGATTTGGTGGAGTACTAAACGTAGCGAGAACAGCTGTAGAAATGGTAGAAGCGAAAGTAGCTGCTGTTCAAATTGAAGATCAGCAATTACCAAAGAAATGCGGCCATTTAAATGGCAAGAAACTTGTTTCTACAGAAGAATTAGTTCAAAAGATTAAAGCGATTAAAGAAGTTGCACCAAGCTTATATATTGTAGCACGCACTGATGCTCGCGGCGTTGAAGGACTAGAGGCAGCGATTGAAAGAGCGAACGCATATGTTAAAGCGGGGGCAGATGCGATTTTCCCTGAAGCACTTCAATCAGAAGAGGAATTCCGTCTATTTAATAGTAAAGTAAATGCACCTTTATTAGCGAATATGACTGAGTTCGGGAAAACACCATATTATAGTGCAGAGGAATTTGCGAATATGGGCTTCCAAATGGTTATTTATCCTGTAACTTCACTTCGCGTAGCAGCGAAAGCGTATGAGAATGTGTTTACTTTAATTAAGGAAACAGGTTCTCAAAAAGATGCACTTTCTAATATGCAAACGAGAAGTGAGTTATATGAAACAATTTCATATCATGACTTTGAAGAGTTAGATACTGGTATTGCAAAAACAGTATTATCAGAAGATCAATAGATAAAACAGCGAAGGCGATGAAAATACATCTTTGGCAAAATAAAATGCTTGATGTGAAAAATCATCGTCTTCTATTTTCAAAAAAAGATATTCCACTCATCGTAGACGAGCATAAGCAAAAAAGCTATGAAAGCCGAATGATAGGGGGATACATATGGAGAAAACGAAGTTATCATGGGATGAATTTTTTTCACTCAATAAAGATGTAAATCATACTTACTTTACACCAGAAGATTTTTCAGGTGATGAGGAATTAATCGCAAAAACAACTGAACAATTCGTTAAACAAGAAATTGTTCCACAAATGGAGAACATTGAACAACATAACTATAAAGTTTCTCGTCAATTATTTGAAAAAGCTGGAGAACTTGGACTATTAAGTATCGAAGTCCCAGAAGAATACGGCGGGTTCGAGTTAGGAAAGGCAGTTTCAGGACTAGTAGCAGAAAAAATGGGATATGCTGGTGCATTTAGCGTTTCATTTAATATACATGCTGGTGTAGGTACATTGCCTTACATATATTACGGAACGAAAGAACAGAAAGAAAAATATTTACCAAAAATTGCTTCAGGAGAATGGATTGGTGCTTATGCACTAACTGAGCCAAATGCTGGTTCGGATGCATTAAGTGCAAAAACGAGCGCAGTATTGAACGAAGATGGTACAGCTTGGAAGTTAAATGGCGAAAAGCAGTGGATTACAAATGCTCATATGGCAGATGTATACGTTGTTTTTGCGAAGACAAATAAAGGAATGACAGCGTTTATTGTCGAAAGAACATGTGAAGGTGTATCCATTGGATTAGAAGAAAAGAAAATGGGTATTAAAGGTTCTTCAACAGCGACTCTTATTTTAGAAGATGTTGTTATCCCTGCTGAAAATGTTTTAGGGGAAGTTGGGAAAGGGCATCACGTAGCTCTTAATATTCTTAACTTCGCTAGACTAAAACTTGCTTTTGGAAATATTGGAACAGCAAAACAAGCAATTGGTTTGTCAGTTCAATATGGAAAAGAGCGAAAACAGTTCCAAACAGAATTAGTAGACTTTACGATGATTCAAGAGAAAATTGCAAATATGATCATCGCTACATATGGAGCAGAAAGCGCGGCTTACCGTACAGCAGGTGTAATTGATGACGCAATTCATGAGAGCGATGGGGATCTTATGCAAAAAATGTCCCAATTTGCAATTGAATGTGCACTGAATAAAGTGAACGCTTCTGAAACACTTGGCCATATCGTAGATGAAGCTGTACAAATTCATGGTGGTTACGGTTATATGCAAGAATATGAAGTAGAACGATTATATCGTGATGCTAGAATTAGTCGTATTTTCGAAGGAACGAATGAAATTAACAGATTAACAGTTGCCAAAATGTTAATGAAGCAAATCGAGCAAATAGAAGATACTGAAGTAGAAATTGATGTAGCAAATGTAGAAAGAAACCATCGTTACATTTTATTAGCGAAAAAATTGTTGAAACAATCTTTGAAAACGCTCTCTAAAACACCGGGCTTAAAAATTGATCAAGAGCAAGAATATTCACGTGTATTATCAAATATGTTGACGGACGTGTACGTCATGGAATCAGCATTTTTACGTACGAGTAAAGCGATTAGTAAAAGTGGTGAAGAAAAAGAGCGTACGAAACAAATGATAACGGATGTTATTTGTGAAGAAGGTTATCGTAAAGTAGAAGAAGCGGCAATTTCCATACTTTCAGCGGCTGTCACAGAAGAACAAGATAGACACGTAATTTTAACTGAAATTCGTCAATTAGTATTGCCTTTATACACGAACGTATTTACGAAAAAGAGAGAAATTGCGAAAGCCATTATAAATCGCGGGAAATATATTGTGTAAATAGGAGGAAAGCGATATGAAAAAGATTGGTTTTATCGGTTTAGGTAACATGGGTCTTCCGATGTCTAAAAATTTAGTTAAATCTGGTTACACAGTATACGGTGCGGATTTAAATAAAGAGGCTGAAGCTTCCTTTGAAAAAGAAGGAGGAATTATCGGCCTATCAATCTCAAAACTAGCAGAAACATGTGATGTGGTTTTTACAAGTTTACCTTCACCTCGTGCTGTTGAAGCGGTATATTTTGGAGAAGAAGGATTATTTGCAAATAGCCACTCGAATGTAGCTTTAATAGATACAAGTACAGTATCTCCACAGTTAAACAAACAGTTAGAAGAGGCAGCGAAAGAAAAGAAAGTAGACTTTTTAGCAGCACCTGTTAGTGGTGGAGTAATTGGAGCAGAAAACCGCACATTGACGTTTATGGTTGGTGGATCAAAAGATGTTTATGATAAGACTGAACCTATCATGGAAGTATTAGGAGCGAATATTTTCCACGTTAGTGAGAAAATTGATAGTGGTACAACTGTTAAATTAATTAATAATCTATTAATTGGTTTTTATACAGCTGGTGTGAGTGAAGCATTAACATTAGCGAAGAAAAGTGATATGGATTTAGATAAATTGTTTGATATTTTAAATGTTAGTTACGGTCAAAGTAGAATTTATGAGCGTAATTATAAAAGCTTCATTGCAACAGAAAACTACGAACCAGGCTTTACTGTAAATCTATTAAAGAAAGATTTAGGATTTGCGGTTGATTTAGCGAAAGAAAATGAACTGCACTTACCAGTAAGTGAAATGCTATTAAATTTATACGATGATGCAAGTCAGGCAGGATATGGTGAAAATGATATGGCTGCATTATTTAAGAAAATTAGCGAACAATTAATTTCTAATCAAAAATAATAAATCTAGTTCATTCATAAAAAAGGAGAGATTATAATGATTACAACTGAAATTAAACGAGTGAAAAATCATATTAATGGCGAGTGGGTTGAATCAACAGGTACGGAAGTAGAAGCGGTTCCAAATCCAGCGACTGGACAAATTATTGCTTATGTTCCGCTATCTCCGAAAGAAGACGTTGAAAAAGCTGTTGAAGCGGCAAAAGCAGCATTCGAAACATGGTCCAAAGTACCAGTTCCAAATCGCTCAAGACAGCTATACAAGTATTTACAACTGTTACAAGAAAATAAAGATGAACTTGCAAAAATTATTACGCTAGAAAACGGTAAAACGCTAACAGATGCATCTGGTGAAGTACAGCGTGGTATTGAGGCGGTAGAATTAGCAACATCTACACCGAATTTAATGATGGGACAAGCTCTTCCAAATATCGCTAGCGGAATTGATGGATCGATTTGGCGCTATCCAATCGGAGTTGTTGCTGGTATTACACCGTTCAACTTCCCTATGATGATTCCATTATGGATGTTCCCACTTGCGATTGCTTGTGGTAATACGTTCGTATTAAAGACATCAGAAAGAACACCGCTTTTAGCAGAGCGACTTGTAGAGTTATTCTACGAGGCTGGTTTTCCAAAAGGGGTATTAAATTTAGTGCAAGGCGGAAAAGATGTTGTAAATAGTATTTTAGAAAGTAAAGATATCCAAGCAGTTTCGTTCGTTGGCTCTGAGCCAGTGGCACGTTACGTATATGAAACAGGTACGAAACATGGAAAACGTGTACAAGCGTTAGCAGGTGCGAAAAACCATGCGATTGTAATGCCAGATTGCAACCTTGAGAAAACAGTACAAGGTGTAATTGGATCTGCATTTGCAAGTAGTGGAGAACGCTGCATGGCATGCTCTGTTGTAGCGGTAGTAGATGAAATTGCTGATGAATTCATTGATGTATTAGTAGCAGAGACGAAGAAATTAAAAGTAGGTGATGGCTTCCACAAAGATAATTATGTTGGACCATTAATCCGTGAATCTCATAAAGAACGTGTTTTAGGCTATATTAATAGCGGTGTAGCTGATGGAGCAACTTTATTAGTAGATGGCCGCAAAATTAATGAAGAAGTTGGAGAAGGTTACTTTGTTGGTGCAACAATCTTTGATGGCGTAAATCAAGAAATGAAAATTTGGCAAGATGAGATTTTCGCTCCTGTATTAAGCATTGTACGAGTGAAAGATTTAGAAGAGGGTATCAAGCTGACAAATCAATCTAAATTTGCAAATGGTGCTGTTATTTATACTTCAAACGGTAAGCATGCACAAACGTTCCGTGATAACATCGATGCTGGTATGATCGGTGTAAACGTAAACGTTCCAGCACCAATGGCATTCTTCGCATTTGCAGGAAATAAAGCTTCATTCTTTGGTGATTTAGGTACAAATGGTACAGATGGCGTTCAATTCTATACGCGTAAAAAGGTTGTAACTGAGCGCTGGTTTTAAAAATAGTATGTAAATTGTTACATAAAAAAGTCAAAATGAAGTGCACCCCAATTGTTAGACACTGTCTAACAATTGGAGGTGCATTTTTTATGGCTAAATTTTCTTCAAAAGAAAAAATCCAAGCGGTGAAACGATATTTAGATGGTTCAGAAAGTGGAAAATTAATTGCTAAATCTATAGGAGTTACTCCTGGCTTACTACGTGAGTGGAGTAGGCGATATGAATCTTCAGGTGAATGCTCGTGCTTTTATGAATAATCCAGATTTGATTTTAGCCGATGAGCCTACTGCTAGTTTGGACTCAAAACGTGCAAGAGAAGTTGTTGAAATGATGAAGAATGAAGTAAAGAAAAATAAAAAAGCAGCAATTATGATTACGCACGATGAAAAAATGCTTGATGTATGTGACCGTATATTGACGCTTAGAGATGGAAAATTACTACGGAAAAATGAAATTTAAAAATAAGTAAGTATAAAGACGCTCTTACAGATTTAGATGTAAGAGCGTTTTTTTTTATCAATTTAAAATCGTTAATTACTATATTTTTATTAAGTGTTATAATGTAATGCTTCATTCATACTCTGTTCATAATCTTTAGATAAAATAAATCTTGTAAAAGGAAGAGGAATTTTGTAAAGGGGGGATTGATGTGTTAGCATCAGCTATTACATTTATTACGGCAGCACTTATTTTTTATTCAATTGGGGTCTGGAGTGAAAAAATTCAAAAAACATTAAAACCTTGGCATGTGATTATATTTTGGGTTGGATTAGCATGCGATACGATTGGTACTACATTAATGGAGAAAATGGCTTCAGAAGGTTCTCTATTCAGCTTTCATGGGATTACGGGTTTATCAGCAATTTTACTTATGCTATTTCATGCTGTTTGGGCTACTTTAGTTTTAAAGAAGAAGGATATAAAAATGATTGCAAAGTTCCACACATTAAGTGTAATTGTGTGGTTCATTTGGTTAATTCCATATATTTCAGGGCTTGTATATGGAATGACAAACAACTCATAAAATAGATTTAAATTTTCTAAACAAAAATAATGTAGTTCATACATTTGGAGATATAATGAAGAAATTATTTAATGCAGCATTTTTTTACTTAGTGTTGCTTTTAAATAAAGTTATGATGTTTATAAAAAAGACGCGATGTTTTGAATAAAGTCACGATGTTTCAAAGAAAGTTGCGATGAAAAAAGAAATTAATCTTTTTAAGCAAAAGATTAATTTCTTTTTTTATGATTTAAATGTATTTTAACTTTATTATAAAAGAGCCTAAATCATAGCCTGTTTTTATTATAGCTATAGCTGAAATTATGGCTAATGGATATTTAATAAATGGATTTTTTGGGGATTCTTGTATATTTTTCATATTGTAAACCTCCATTGCATTGATAATCTTAGTTTATATATTATCATAAATATTTATATAATGATTAATAGTTAATATGTTTAGCTCTATTAAATATAATGGGAAAAAAGGTACTTAAATTTACAGAGAACAAAATGATCAAACTTTTTTATAAAAATTGTATACTAATTCACAAGGAAAGCATCCATTTTGAACAAACTTATTTCAAAATGGATGCTTCTTATTTACCATATAATATGTGTTTGCGTAATGTTTCTGATTAAACTTTATTCCAAACCAACACTTAGTACTAGGGTTGTTGTCTGGTATATTCGCAAGAGAGTTTACAAGGACAAAAGACATTGAAGGTTCTACTATGCTGAATGTTATACATACTCATGTACTGGTACTTGGTTTTGTATTCTTTTTAATTGCATTAGTATTATCAAAAGTATTTACAGTGCATGAAGCAAAAAGTTTTAATAAATGGTTTATTGTTTATAATTTAGGACTAATTTTAACGGTTGTAGCAATGCTAGTTCGTGGGCTTCTTCAAGTGAATGGTACTGATTTTAAAGGATTAAGTCATATGGCTGGACTGTCTCATGTAATTATTAGTGTTGGTTTGGTTTATGATGTTACTTAAGAAATCTTATAAAGAACAATAGTGAGAAATAATTACAGATTTACGGAATAAGAATATTCCCTTTGTACATTATGCCCTAAATAAGTAAGCTATTATATAGAAGAGATTTAAATTAAATCAGATTAACAAATCTCACAATAATCATAACTAAAAACGGACAAAACTTAACAACCTTGAACGGTGTTTATACAACCATTATGTATACACAATCTTATGAAAAGCCTTTCGTGCGCAAATACGGAAGGCTTTTTATTACACTCATAATTCAAATATAATTAGGGGTTAATTTAAAGTGATAGTTAGTTCCCTAGAATATTAAATATTTCTCTTTTCTTATCTTCATCTAGTTTAGAATCAATAACAGCTCTTCATTCATAAATCGTTTGGATTAGCTTCAAAAGCTAGCGATTTAAAGGAAATTGACACTCTATTTTTCTATCGAGTATTTTTTGCACCAGAACCCTTGAGAGAATATATGATAACGTTAATTAAATGAATTTCATAAAATCTTGCGTTTTACGCTAATAAAAATTATAACATTCAAAAAAATGAAATTTGAGGTAAAATGATGAATATAGGAATGAAAATAAAGAAATTGAGGACCGAAAAAGGAATGACTTTGAAAGAGTTAAGTGAAAAAAACGAACTATCTGTTGGAATTCTGTCTCAATTTGAAAGGGGGCTTACTACCATAGCAGTTGATTCACTTAAAAAACTAGCTGATATTTTTGAAGTACATTTAACACATTTTTTTGATTATCCACTTAAAAGGAAAGATATGGTTTTAAGAAGCTATGAACAAGAAATAGTGGATTCAGTAGAAGGTAGCTTTATTAAGTATAGTTTAAGTACAAATTTAGAAAATAAACAACTTGTTCCAAGGTTTATAGAAATACTTTCTCAAAAGAAAGATTAAGAAATATTATCTTATAAGCGTGAAAGTAAAGAATTTAGTCTTAAGGAAAATGGAGGTATTAGTAATGAATATCAGGAATAGAATCGAAAAGTTAAGGCAGCTAATGAAAGAAAATCAAATGGATGCTTATATAATTCCCAGTTTTGATGCACATCAGAGTGAATATGTAGCAGAACATTGGAAAGGTAGACAATGGATATCAGGATTTACAGGGTCAGCAGGTACTGTAGTTATTACATTAAATGATGCTGGGTTATGGACAGATGGCAGATACTATATTCAAGCTGAAAAGCAGCTTGAGAACTCAGGAATCAGATTATTTAGAATGGTAGATCCCGGGGTACCATCTTATACAGAATGGCTAGGAGACGTTCTTAAAGAAGGAAGCATTGTAGGATTTGATGGAAATGTTTTTTCAATTAATATGGTTAAAAAGATAGAAAAAGATCTAAAAGCAAAGAAAGTCGCATTAAAAATGAATCAAGATTTAATTGGTGAACTGTGGGAAGATAGACCGGAGATTCCTAAAGGACCAATTTTTACTCATGACGTAAAATATGCAGGCAAATCACGAGTAGAAAAATTAAATGAAGTAAGAGAAGAGATGAAAAATAAAGGAGCAAAATATTATATTTTAACTTCACTTGATGAAATTGCATGGCTTTTGAATATAAGAGGGGCCGATGTGCCTAACAATCCAGTTGTAATAGCTAATGTAATCGTAGCAGAACAAAAATGTTATTTATTTATTGATTCTTGCAAGGTTCCTTCTTCGGTTAAATTAGAACTGGAGGCTGAAGGAATCGAGTTAAAAGCGAATCATGAAATACAAATATTCTTAGGAAATATTTCAAACGAAGATGCCGTTATTTTAGATGCGGATAAAGCCAATATCATATTATATAATGCCATTAACAGTAATACAAAGAAAATTGAAAGCCCTAACATCACGAATGATTTAAAAGCTATTAAAAATGAAGTTGAGATAAAAAATTTAAAATGGTGTGAAATAAAAGATGGTTTAGCCATGGTGAAATTTATAAAATGGGTTAAAAACTGTGTAGATAAAGAAGAAATTACAGAGATTGCTGCAGAAGAAAGATTAGAAGATTTCAGAAGGGAACAGGAAGGATTTGTTGGACCTAGCTTTGATACGATAGCAGGTTATAAAGAACATGCTGCGATGATGCATTATAAAGCCAATAAAGAAACGCAACATACTCTTAGGAATGAAGGTCTTTTTTTAATTGATTCAGGCGGACAGTATTATGATGGAACAACAGATATTACACGAACGATTGTTTTAGGAGAACTTACCGATGAACAAAAAAGAGATTTTACATTGGTGTTAAAAGGGTTTATTGCATTAAGCTCAGTAAAATATTTATACGGAGCAACAGGCCCTCACTTAGATGTATTAGCAAGACAACCCATTTGGCAGTATGGTTTGGACTATAAATGCGGGACAGGACATGGAGTAGGTTTTTTCTTGAATGTTCATGAAGGGCCACAAAGCATAAGGAATAATAATAATAGCGTTATATTAGAAAAAGGCATGATTATTACGAATGAACCAGGAATATACCTAGAAGGTAAATACGGCATAAGAATTGAAAATATGATGTTAGTAGTAGAAGACGAGAAAACAGAGTTTGGTCAATTTATGAAATTTGAAGCAATTACGTATTGCCCTATTGATTTAGCCGGTATCAATAAGGATATGTTAACAGAGAGCGAAAAGCAATGGTTAAACAATTATCATCAAGAGGTATACATAAAGCTCGCTCCTTATTTAAATGAAGAAGAGAAAGTGTGGCTAAGGGAAGAGACTCGGGAAATATAAATAGGTTTGCCGAATACTTTAAATGGATAAAAATTAAACAACTTTAAAGATCCTTACTACATTCTATATTATCAAGACCTAAATCGTAAAAAGTCATAAAAAATAAAGGGCGATACATATTAGTCATGTGTAATATGTATCGCCCTTTTAATTGTTGTTCAACAATCGCGCCATGATTGTTGAAGTTCGTTTTTCTTATTGAACTAACGCATCTGTTCGTTAAGTGTAACTTTTCACAATTACTTGATATTATATAGGTGAATAGAAAGATAAATTAAAATTTAGTTTAGTAGTTGTAAAAGTAGGTTATTTATATTATTCTATTATAATTTTTCAAAAAGGAGAGTTTATGAAAAAGATTATTGTTTTTGTATTAACGATATTTATATTAATCTCAGGATTCGCAACACAAAGTTATGCGTTGTCTGATTCGAAATCTGCGGCAATACAAGCGTTGCTAGATGATGCCTCTCGTATATCAGGTGTGCCGGGAATGTCAATCTCAATACTTGCTGATGATGAAGTGTTCTACTTTTCTTCAGGGTATGCTGACCGTGAAAAGGGGTTGTCTGCAAGTGAAAATACACTCTATGAGTTAGCCTCGGTCAGTAAAGCTTTTACTGGTATGGGTATTATGCTATTGGAAGAGCAAGGGCTGCTCTCAATGACTGACCCTGTCCAAAAATATTTACCTTGGTTTACGTTAAAGTATCAAGGGAAACCTGTTGATATGCAAAGCCTTACACTAAATAACTTTCTTCACCATACCAGTGGTCTAACAAATTTTAGGCATACTCAAAGTATTCCACAAGGCAATACACCGGATATGTTGCAAAAGACTGTGGAAATGCTCGTAGATACTGAATTGGCGTTCCCTCCCGGTGAACAGTATAACTATGGAACCGTTAATTATGACGTATTGGGTTTGGTTATTGAGATTGTGTCGCGACAAAGCTATGAAGACTTTATGAGGGAACAGGTATTTCAGCCGTTAGGCCTTCACCAGACGTATGTTTATAAAGAAGATGCTCAAGCCACTGGACAGTTGGCACAGGGCTACCGTTCTTCCTTTTTTATGACAACTCCATTTAAAGCTCCGGATTATGCTGGGAATAAGCCCGCAGGCTACATCATTTCTAATACAAAAGATATGGCGCGTTGGATGGGCATACAGATGGGTATTGTGCAGGACATACCCGAAATATTTCACACGGTTATCGAAAAATCACATAGGGGTGATATGTCTGTTTCGGCTGTCAACGATATGTATTATGCGGCAGGCTGGTCGGTAAACGCCGACCAAACGATTATAGAACACACTGGGGGCAATCCAAATTTCAGAACCGAAGTAGTCATACTGCTAAATGAACGAACAGCCGTCTGCTTGCTGAGCAACGGCGCAAATACCAATATAAACCTGGTACTAAAAGTTAAAGATATACTAGACGGCAATCTAACTCAGTCATATGAAATAAGCGGCACACAGCTTTTGGATATCATTTTGTCGTCTATCACTATTATTCTTTGCCTATTGGCCGTTCTCCTATTTCTCTTAGGATTACGCAGAAGGAAAACGAATGAGCGGCAGCCAATGACAAAAAAGAGAATAATCGTAACAGTTATTTTCCTGATCGCTACGATTGCCCTGGGTATACTGTGCTGTGCTTTCGATTGGTCAACGATGCTTATTTGGCAAACATATAGTGTTCTTACAGCTTTGATTTCGTCAGCATTATTAACAGCAAGCATTACATGGTTTGTATACACTCACCGATAAAATACCTAGCTCCCAAGATAAACATAATGTTAAGTAATTAAATTTCAATTTATCGGTATGCTTAATTTGAAAAACATAAGACACTTCGGTGTCTTTTTTAATATCATCGACAATTTTCCCAGTCAAACCTAATTACTATTGCTTCCACTAACCTGCTCCGTTCGTGGAATAAGGATTTTTAAACAACTAATATTATTTTTCAAATGACTTTATTGTAAATTAAACAACAATATTATTTTTGCACAAGCGTCGTTAGATAACATTTCTTAAAAGACTGTTATTCAACAATCTGGCCCGATAGTTGAAGAAGGAGAACAACGTTCTCCTATTGACTATAACTTTTTATAAATATCTGCGTAAGCTACTTTCAGTTGTTCTCTTAATTTCTTGTTTTCATCTTCTAATTTCTTATTTTTCCTTTTTAGGGAAGCAATCAAGGCATCCTTGTTACTTTCATTCATTTCTCGCTTTACTTGTTTCGGGGTAGGTACTTGTGATTGTTGATTTCTTAGAGTTTCAATTCTTGAACGGAAATCCTTGTTGTTGTAGAGTGTTGCTTTCGATACACCAGCTTCTTTAGAAACACTATTGAAGTTTATAGTCCCATTGGCTTTTATGAGCCTTTTTATTACTTCATCTACTCTCTGATAGGTATTTGCTTTTCGTTTGGCATGAATCGCTTTCAAATGTTCAGAACGGTCATATTCAGCCATTTTTAACACCTAACTTTCTTTTCATCCGATCTTGTCTACCAAAGATAACATTTCCTTCTTGGAGGGTATTTAAAATGTTTTGATAACGTTTTAAATTCTTTTGATTCTTCTCCGCAATATCTTCTCGACCTCGTTGTTTCGCTATTTCAATTGCCTTTGTGGTTGTTTTAACGTGAAGTTCATACTTTTGTTTATCTAACTCTGAAAAACCTACCGATAAGTCTCTACATGGGGTTTGGTTATCACCACAAGTTAGACAAGGTGGGGCTTCCATGTGAGGACAATTTCCGTTCAAACGAGCGTGACACGTTCCATAAGGGTTGTCCATCGCATTTAGCTTGTGATCTTGCCATAAGGCATCCAATATGTCTGTTGGAATATCTTCTCCTGCTTTAATTTCTTGAACTTCACCGTTTAAGTCAAAACTAAAAACACCTTGTTTAATGACTGATTCAAACGCTTGTCTTTTCGTATTATCTAATAGTTTGGCATATCTTAGTGTCATTTCGGGCGATGCATGAGCCAATAACTCTTGTACCGTCAGAATATCTGCACCACCATTTAACATTTTTACTCCGTAAGTGTGTCGGAACTGGTGGGCTTTGAAGTGAAACCGATTGCCATTTTCATCAGTGATGTTTTTTTGTTTTGCCAATATATTTAATTGTTCTCTAACAAATACCTGACTAAATGGTTTTCCTTTTCTTTGACCCCGATAACGAACGAAAATATACCCTTCGGGATTATTGTCTTGATTGCTAAGTTCTTTTGATTTCTCGATTAGAACCGCAAGAATATCTGCTAATTCATTGTCAATCGGAATTCGATGACCTTGAACATAGGTTTTTTCAATATTCGTTTCGATAGAGTATTGACCATTGAGTTTTACTAAGCAATCAGAGGTTAAGCCTAATACATCAGAAATTCTAAGTCCTGTTTTAAACGTAATCCAAACAACAGGTGTCACATCTTTATGCAAGTCATCAATATGAGTAAAGAGTTGCTCTAAAACATAGTCAGGGATGTAATCAATCTGATCAATTGATTTTTTTCTTAGCTTAGGTCTATCTCCAGAAAAGATCAACAATCTTACATGAGTTTCGGGAGCCATTTCATACTCATATCGTTGAATATCTTCAAGAAACTTTTGTAAGATTGTCATTGAAGTATTTACATATTGTTCAGGATGCGAGTTCCGTCTTTTTATATTACTTTTAGCGTATTCATGTAAATATTGAATGTACTCTTCAATATGACAACGTTTTAAGGTTTTTATATCCATCCACGTTGTTTCTTTGGAAAAGATAAACATAAAAAACTTCGACAGATAATTAACATAATATATTGCTGAGCCCCAAGAGAATTTATTTTTACTTAGTAACCGTTGTTTACAGTATTTTTTAACTTGTTCACGAACTTTTTTATCAATCGTTGTAAAATTAAGATAATATTCTGATCTACTTTGATTGTAATCAACCCCGTACCTCTTATTTAAAATACGAACATCCCATTTGTCTTTTTCCCATTCTTCACGTTTATCGGTGGATTGGAATAGGGCAATATAAACGTTTCTCAAAAAACTTGCTACTGGTGTTTTTAAGATAGAATCTTTTCTGATTTCTCTTTTCTTTAAGCGTTGAGTATTCACCCCATTTTCATTCAACCAAAACAAATACTCACGTTCTGCTTTATCAATATCCAAATCCAACAAAGATGATAGCTTGGGATATTTTTCATTCAAGAACTCTGTCATTCTTTTTAATGGGCTTTGATTCATAAATATGTTTTTGATCGTCCATAAATCATTAAACAGTTGCTGATAATAGACATATTTCACTTCTAAATTGATCGAAGGATTATTAAATCGAAAATGAACACTTTTAGTTGAATAGTTATAGTTTTCCACGACTTCTTCGAACTGTTTAATTTCACCTAAGAAGTTAATGTTCCATTTATCGTTGACTAAGAAGTAGGGATTGTTTACTTGTTTAATTGAAACAGAACCATCTTCATGTACTGTTTTTTCGGGATAAGTTGAAAGTTCTACTTGTAAGCCTTCGTGAAAGCCTATTTCTTTTACCTGAACATTCTTGATTTTCTTCATCCAGTAACTCCTTTCAGTTATTTTCCTTTAGGTTGAATTCGGATTGTGCTTTATTCCAATCTTCTCGTATATCTTCATCCGAAGGATGTAGGTACAGGTTCATTGTTGTTTGAATTTGAGAGTGTCCTAATCGTTCTTGCACTTGTTTTATATCCTTTGTTTTCTGATAGTAAATTGTAGCGTGTGTATGGCGAAATAGGTGAGGGTGTAGGTTTATCCCTGTTTTCTTTTTTAAACGCTTAAATAGGGATTCTACGTTCCAATATTCCATTGGTTTTCCTACATCTTTTCCTCGCAGTTTTACAAAAACAAAGTTTGAATCCAATTCTAATTCATCAAGCACTTCATACAAGTAATCATCATATAAATCCATTAAGGACTGCGATACATAAATTTCTCGTTCACCTGTCTTTAACATAGCGCCGTTTTCTAATTCCCCACGATCTATCAAACGAATTCGATGTCCCTTTGCATGATCAAAAACAAAATCCTCCATAAAAAGAGCGAGAGCTTCTCCAATACGCAATCCTGTTTCAAATAACAGTTGAATCAAGAAAGTGTCTCGTATATTTGTTGTTGCTTGTAATACTTGTTGTACTTGTTCTTTTGTGAGTGTATCTACTCTTTTGCGTGGTTCTTTTAATTTTAATATGTTTCTGATTGATGGCTTGTCCTGATTTACATGGTGTAAGAAACTTTTGTAACGTGAGTTTCCCCTTGTAAACACTTGTTTCATCAACTTTTCCATCATGTCATTTTTTACTTCTTCGTTTCGAAATAAGTAGTCATAGAAGTTTGCTATAACTGTAATTGTAAGGTTAATTGTTTTTTCCGTTCGCTTTGCTTTCTCTTGTTGAAGGGGAGTGACTTTTGAACTCTCATAAGGACTTCTTAACCACCCCACAAACTCTACTAAATCTTCTAACCTAATATACTTATAATCTTTGTTTGTATCTTTTAAGTAGGTAAAAAAATGTTTTAAGGAATAACAATATGTTTTTTGAGTATTAGGGCTTTTTCCTGTCCTATCTAAATACTTTATATATTTCATAACTGGCATTACAAGGAATCCCTCTTGATCCAATAATATGTATCTCTTGTTGTTATTCTCTATAAGAACCTCTTGTACTTTCATAGCACTCACCCCTTAAAATCATATTAACGCTCGGTCTAAAGACCTCACTACGCCTCCCGCTATGGGCTACGTCCTCCACCTAAAGTGCACATACTTTTCTGGATATTATATACATATTAAACTATATTTTTAATATCTGTATAACTAATCTAATATGTATAAGAAAAGAGGATATATGCTCATATATTGAACATAATATCCTCTTATTAGTTTAGTCTATTTAAATAAAATGTAGTAAGGATCATATATTTTTATAAGAAAATTAAATAACTTTATTATCACTTAACAACAAGGTCGTGAAATTCCATGCCGAAGGAGATAAAGTGAAAATCACATCGTTCTCTAATACTAGTAATTGAACATTTTAGTTTCTGGCCATTGGTAGTCATAATGATCGGAAGTGTAGTCAACATAGCTTATATTACACCCTTTCTACATAATAGTTTATCCCACTATTTGTGGGCAGTGAGACTCCCAGCTTAAAATTGAACCAAAGCAAAGAAGTTAGGTGGGAGATCAACCGCACGTTAAAGCCTGATGAATTCAGCTGAATAAATGAACTTAAAGACACAAGATTCCAACTTAATGTAATAAAAAAAGAGCCATATATGATGAAGTGCACCCCAATTGTTAGACACTGTCTAACAATTGGAGGTGCATTTTTTATGGCTAAATTTTCTTCAAAAGAAAACGACCTGTCTAACTTTCGGGGGTCACTTCAAAAAAGAGTGGCTTTTTTATTGAGTATTAATTATTTTTTTCAAATGCTAATTTGATACCGAATCCAATTAAGACAATCCCTGTTAGTCCTTGAATATAACGTTGTGTCTTCGGTTTCTTCATAAAAGCACTAATTTTATCAATTAAAAATATATAAAAAGCGAACCAAATAACTGTTAAAATGAGATAAGTAAGGCCCATTACGAGAAGTTGAATGAATGTATTATGATTTGGATTTAAAAATTGCGGTAAAAAAGTTAGAAAGAAGACCGCAATTTTTGGGTTTAATAGATTAGTAAGAAACCCTTGACGAAAGCAAGAAGTATGCTTATTATCATTACTTATTGCTACATCATTTGTATTTACGCCTTCTTTGTTTCTTACGGCTAAAAGAGCTTTAATACCAATATAAATTAAATATAGAGCTCCAACATACTTGAAAATAGAAAATAAAAGAGCTGACTTTACAATAAGTGCAGAAAGACCAATTACCGCTGCTAAAGTATGAATCAAAAGTGCAACACATGTACCGAGCACTGTTTTTACTCCACCGACCTTACCAGCAACCAATGTATTTTTCGTAGCCATTGCTGTATCTGGACCAGGTAAAATGATAAGACAAATTGACATAATGATGAAAAGAAGATAATTTTCTATCATAAATTGTCCTCCTTTTTATTTTTAGAAAATTCGATTAAAGTTAGTGTAGCACACATTTTGGTTAAATTAAATTAAATTTTATTTAAAGATATTAAATAAAGAAGGCTATATAAGTAGTATTTCACATACTACTTATATAGCCTTTTGTTATGCGTTAAGTAAGTTAAAGAAACGATTTACGTCTTCTTCTGAAACATCACTTAACTGTTTATATTTATAATTTGGATTTTGATCTTTATCAACGACAACGGAGCGTACTCCTTCGAAGAAATCTTCATGTCTCATGAAATTTTTAGCTAGTATAAGGTCCGTAGCGAAACATTCTTCAACGGACTTATCTTGTCCATCAATAAACTGTTTTAATGTTACTTTTAGTGAAACAGGGGATTTTGATAATAGCGTTTCTTTCGTTTTGAAAGCAAAGGAACTTTGATCTTTCTCCAATGAATGGATGATTTCTTCAATTGTATCGAATGCAAAATGTGAATTGATTACTTCTAATGAAGGAGCCAGCTCGCTTTCTAGGGTTGGAGCAGTTGCAAATGTACGAATGACTTCTTTTAAATTAGTATGTACATCATCTTCTTTATGCCAATTTACACTTTCAAGTTCAGTAAGGAAATTTGGTAATGTATCTGATGGCATAAAGTAGTCAGCAGCATTTATAAATAATACGTCTGAAGCTTTTAATATAGAGGCAGTTAAAGTAACATAACGCCCTGTATATCCAGGTGCTTTATTTAAGAAATATGCAGCGCCGACGTCTGGGAAGAAGCCGATGTTCATCTCAGGCATTGCCCATTTTGTTTTTTCTGTCACAATTCTGTATGTAGCACCATTTGTAAGTCCGACACCACCGCCCATTACGATACCATCTAAACAAGCGATAATCGGTTTTTTATATTGATAAATGTAAGTATCAATTTCATACTCTTCTTCAAAAAATTGCTCAGCATGCTGCAGTGCAACTTCGTTTGAACGAGCTTCGTAAAGAGTCTTAATGTCACCGCCTGCGCAAAATCCTTTTGTGCCAGCTCCTTTTAATACGATAACCGCAATACGCTCATCGTGCTCCCACTCTTTAAGTTTTTGTCCAATTGGTTGTAACATATCATAGGATAGAGAGTTAAGTGCTTTTGGGCGGTTCAAAGTAATTGAAGCAACGCCGTTTTCATTAACAGAAAATAAAACGTTTTCAGTCATGATTCATCCTCCTTTATATATCTTCTTATTCTTAATTCTTGATATGTATTGAAATGTCCTTTATAAATTTTGTCTAAAGTTGGCGGTAAGTGTTAATGTATCCCGCTATTTGTAGACAGTAAGACTCCCATCTCAAAATTCAGCGAATACGAGAAAGCTAGGTGGGAGATAATGGTCGGTAAAAGCTCGATAGGTGCGGGCTAATTAGTGGGAGTTTTGTTCGTACACATGGAGTAAAGTATCATTTTCTCCAATGCGTATTTTGACGAGTTATCTTTGCAGGATTTTGAGGGTTGAAGATGAATAATACACTATTAATGTAAGTGTAATTAGTTGAAGTTATGATGATAAAAGCGCTATTATATATGTGTAAAATGTACAAAATAACTTCAAAATTGAATGGCTTACATTATACTGAATGTTTACATGTAGTTAGAAATAGAGAAAGGAGAAATCGGAATGCCAGGACCTTTACTATTGTCGGTTATTATTTTGTCATCATTAATGATAGGGATTACTCAGTATTTTCATCATACAGATACGACAGAAGAAGTGAAGGATAAAGTTCGACTTGTATTTCCGATTTTTATAGTATCTATTTCCTTATGTTTCCTATTAAATAAAGATGGATATATTGTGGTGGTCTTTTCATTTTTCGTAGCAATCGTTTTAATAACGATTTTATATTATGTAATGAAAGATTATATACAAAAATAAAAGTGTCTATATAGACATTTTTATTTTTGCGCAACATTAAAATTTCACATACCGTATTTTATTTAAAAACATAAAACAAATGACAATAGAAAAGTAGCTACTTTACCTTGTATTTACTTGTCAATCTTGCATAGCCACTATACTATAAATAATGTAGAGATTAGAAAAAGGGGTTGTATCTAACATGAAATTTGAGATGCACACGAAAATTATTTCAAATGAAAAAGAAGTAAGATTAAATATGGAAGAAAATCTATTTCAATTAAACTTAGATGGTTACCATTTATTCGCAGTTCAAGAAATATTACCTTTATATAAAACGAATCAAGAAAGAATTGGTAGTGCAGTAGTTCAAAAATTAGAGTGGGAGAACGGAAAAACTACAGTAAACTATCAACTTGTATCACTACAATCAGTTAATTAAAAGGAGAAGAAAAATATGAAGTTATTTCATACAGCGGATTGGCATTTAGGCAAGCTTGTTCATGGCGTGTATATGACTGAAGACCAAAAGATTGTATTAAATCAGTTTGTACAAGCTGTTGAAGAAGAAAAGCCAGATGCCGTAATTATTGCAGGAGATTTATATGACCGAGCAATACCACCGACAGAAGCAGTAGACTTATTAAATGATGTCTTACAAAAAATGGTTATTGATTTACAAACACCAGTTATCGCAGTAGCTGGTAACCATGATAGTCCAGATCGTATCCATTTTGGAAGCAATTTAATGAAAAAACAGGGGTTACATATTGTAGGACAATTTCAATTTCCATATGAACCTGTTGTATTAAATGATGAGTTTGGAGAGGTTCACTTTCATTTAGTACCATATGCAGATCCAAGTATAGTTAGACATGTATTGAAAAATGAAGATGTTCGTTCTCATGATGATGCGATGCGTATTTTTATGAATGAACTTTCTGAAACGCTGGATAAAGAAGCTAGACATGTATTTGTTGGACATGCATTTGTAACGTCTTCAGGAGAGGCGGAGGAGAATACAAGTGATGCAGAGCGACCGCTTTCAATTGGTGGTGCTGAATATGTAAATAGTCATTATTTTGATAAGTTTCATTACACAGCGCTTGGACATTTACATCAAGCGCATTTCGTACGTAATGAGACCATTCGATATTCAGGTTCGCCACTTGCCTATTCTATTTCTGAAGAAAAACATAAAAAAGGGTATTATATTGTGGAACTAGACGAAAAGGGTGAAGTAACAATTGAAAAAAGGTTACTTTCACCACGTCGTAAAATGCGAACAGTAGAAGCGAAAATAGATGAATTATTACAACATCCAGTAAGTGAAGATTACGTATTTGTAAAATTACTAGATGAAAATCCTGTCTTGCAGCCAATGGAGAAAATACGTTCTGTATATCCAAATGCCATGCATGTTGAAAGATCTATTCAAAGACGAGAGTTCACGGGTGAAAATGAAGTAACTGTTTCAAGACATAAAACGGATGATTTATCTCTTTTAAAAGCTTTTTATAAAGAAATGAAAGGCTTAGATTTATCAGAAGAGAAAGAACGTCTATTTATAGAAGTATTACAAACAGTGCAAGAACGGGAAGGTGAACGAGGATGAGACCGATTCAGCTAATTATGACGGCATTTGGGCCATATAAACAGAAAGAAGTAATCGATTTTGATGATCTTGGAGAGCATCGTATTTTCGCCATTTCTGGGAATACGGGAGCTGGAAAGACAACGATTTTTGATGCGATTTGTTATGTATTATATGGGGAGGCTAGTGGAGAAGAACGTAGTGATACGAGCATGCTTCGAAGTCAATTTGCTGATGATGATGTTTATACAAGTGTAGAACTAACTTTTCAGTTAAAAGGGAAACGCTATGAAATAAAACGACAACTTGGTCATAAAAAACAAGGCAATAAGACGATTACAGGACATGCAGTAGAGTTATATGAAGTAATTGATGGAGAAAAGGTTCCAGCTGTTGATCGTTTTCACGTTACGGATGTAAATAAAAAAGTGGAAGATTTAATTGGGTTAAGCAAACATCAATTTAGCCAAATTGTCATGTTGCCACAAGGAGAATTCCGAAAACTGTTAACATCTGAGACTGAAAATAAAGAAGAAATTTTACGTCGGATTTTTAAAACGGATCGCTATAAGTTAATGCGTGAGTTACTTGATCAAAAACGTAAACAATGGAAAGACGTTCTGCAAGAAAAACAAAAAGAGCGAGAGTTACATTTCCGCAATGTATTTAAACTACCAATTCGAGATGGAGCATTATTAGAGACATTAGTGGAACAAGAACATGTAAATACGCATCAAGTAGTAGAAGCATTAGAACAAGAAACAGATGCATATAAGGCAGAGGTTGAGCAATTACAAGTAGAGCAAGATGTTCAAACAAAACAATTAAAGGATGCTGAAACACGTTTTCATGCAGCAAAGTCTGTAAATGAGAAATTTATAGATTTACAACAAAAGAACGAGAAGCATAACATTTTGCAAGAAAACCGTACAGTCATTGAAATGAAAGAAAAATCCTTTAAACGTGCGGAACAAGCGAAGCGTTTATTACCATTTGAACAGTGGTATGAGGAAGCGATGCTAAATGAGCAGAAGGCTGAAAGTTTGTTAAATCAGATAATCGCCAAAAAAGAACATATAATGAATAGTTTTGAAATTGCTCAGCAGAAATATGAATCGATAAAGAATAAAGAATTTGAACGAGAAGATGCTAAAAAACTTGTTCAAAGATTAGAAGAGTTACAACCAATTATTTCATCATTAGCTGAGAAAAAGTTAAATTTACAAAATGCTGAAATTCAAATAGGGAAATTAAAAGAAAGTATGCAAAAGCTCGATCAACAACTAGAAGAGCATACAAATCAAAAACAAAGAATGTCTGGTGAATTACAGCAATTAGAACAAGCACTTGAGCAATATGTAGCTAAAGTAGAAGAACTAACGAATATGCGAGAAGATGCAAAAGTTTTAAAGCAAGCATATGATGTTTGGCAAGAAAAGCAAAAATTTGAGCAAGAAAAAGAAGTAGCATTTAATAAAATGCAAATGGCAGTTCGTGCATATGAAAATATGGAACGCCGCTGGTTAAATGAACAAGCAGGTATATTAGCTCTTCATTTACATGATGGCGAATCTTGCCCAGTATGTGGTAGTACGAACCATCCGAAAAAAGCTACAGAGCAAAGTGATGCGATCGATGAAAAAGAGTTAAACGATTTAAGAGACAAGAAAAACGTTGCTGAAAAATTACATGTTCAATTAGAGGAGAAATGGAATTTCTATCGACTACAATATGAACAAGTGATAGAAGAAGTCATGAAGCGGGGATACCGCTCAGAACAATTAGACGAAACGTACAGTGTACTTGTCCAAAAGGGAAAACAATTAGTAGCAGAAGTTAATGCGTTAAAAGCAAGTGAAGAAAAACGTAAGCAGACTGCTGTGAATATAAAAAGCGTAGAAGAAAAAGTAGAAGAATTTCAGAAACAAAAGCGTGAAATGGAAACAATACAACACCGTACAGAAATGGAGTGCATGCAGCTTCGTACGTCATATGAACATGATAAGAACAATATTCCAGAAGGCTTACAAACAGTACAAGCTTGGAAAGTACAGTTTGATCAAGCTATGCATGAACTCTGGTTGATGGAAGACGAATGGAAGAAAGCGCAAGAAGCGTATCAACATTGGCAAAATGAAAATATACGTATTGAAGCAGAACATAAGGGTGCTTCTAATCAATTTGAAAGTGCAAAATTGAAGAAAGAAGAGACTTTCGCGCGCTTTATGAAAGAACTAGAGCAGAGCGGATTTACAGATCAGCTAACGTATAAAGAAGCTAAGTTAAATGATACTGAGATGGAAATGTTACAAAAAGAAATTCAAAGTTATTATTCATCTCTTGAATTGCTTGCAAAACAAATCGAAGAGTTACATGCTGAATTAAAAGATAAAGAGTACATGGATATTACATCGTTAGGTGAACACATAAAAGAATTAGAAATTAATCTCGATATAATTAAAGAGAAACGTCAACGTGCACAAAACGCTGTAACATATATTTCTGATTTACATGAAAATATTAGACGTATTGATGAACAAATTCATGAGGAAGAAAAAGCTTTCCAAGAACTTGTTGATTTATATGAAGTAATGAAAGGCGATAACGAAAGTCGCATATCATTCGAGCGTTACATCTTAATTGAGTATTTAGAACAAATTGTTCAAATTGCAAACGAACGACTACGTAAATTATCAAATGGACAATTTTATTTAAAACGAAGTGAACGAGTTGAAAAGAGAAACCGTCAAAGTGGATTAGGCCTAGATGTATACGACGCATACACTGGCCAAACACGTGATGTAAAAACATTATCTGGCGGTGAGAAATTTAACGCATCACTTTGCTTAGCGCTCGGAATGGCAGACGTAATTCAAGCGTATGAAGGTGGTATTTCCATCGAAACGATGTTTATCGATGAAGGATTCGGTTCATTAGATGAGGAGTCATTAACGAAAGCAGTTGATGCTTTAATTGACTTACAAAAATCAGGTCGATTTATTGGAGTTATTTCACACGTTCAAGAGTTGAAAAACGCAATGCCGGCTGTATTAGAAGTAACGAAGCAGAAGGATGGATGTAGTCAGACGAGGTTTGTGGTGAAGTAAGTTTGGGAAGTAAAGTAGGAACTTTGTGTAGTATGTATGGCAAATAAAACGTCGTCTCTTCATTGGAGACGACGTTTTATTTTACTAAATATCTATGAATTATCTGAAGAAGGTGGTGTATTTGCCAAACGATTAAAAGCTTTAAAAGCTGCGATTGCGGATATAACACCACCAGCTAAAAAAAGAGTTGATCCACCAACTAAAATGATACGACTGACATATGTCTCACGTGCTTCTTCAACTTGTTCTTGTAACGCAGTAGGCATATGAAATCCTCCTTTGCCAAATTGTTTTGTAATTAGTATATACAAACGCCTAAAATATGTTAAAATCACTGGATAGCGTTATATAAGAGTATGTAGTTGAATGGGAATTGTTTGAAAAATCTTCATCATAAATATATGCTAACTTCACATACAGCACATATTAACATTGTATTATGTATATGTACCAAATAAATAAAGTGGATAATTGTAAGTTCTGTTTTTGAAAATTCAAAATCCTATTATTTCTATATAAAGGTTTTATCTGGAAGTTTTGAATATTTTGGAAATGGATCTTAATAAAAAAGGAATTCATATAAAAGGGGAAAGTCTTATGACAACATATACGAGTGAAATGAAAAAAAGTGTAGTTTCAGAAGAAGATGTAGATATTTTAAAAATTATGGCGCATCCAATCCGATTGCAAATTGTAAATGAATTAAGCACAAGAAAAACTTGTAATGTAACACAATTAACAGAATTGCTGAATATCCCACAATCGACTGTTTCGCAACATTTATCAAAAATGAAAGGTAAAGTGTTACGAGCGGAGAGAAGGGGTTTAGAAATTTATTATTACATTAATAATTTAAAAGCGAGTAAGATTGTTAGTGTTTTAGGATATATAAACTAATGCAGTATTTTCATATAAAATAGCCTCTGCTGTTGAGCAGGGGCTATTTTGTGTTGTTTTATGTATTTGTATTTAAAATTTTATAGTTTTTATGATTTACAATTGTTCGATCAAATTCAAAAGTACCACCGCTTACATCTGTGATTTCAACTAAGACTGATTCAGTATATAGTTTTAGTACAGATCCTGTAATCTTTAAATTATTTCGTTGAAAAAGTATAGTATCCCCTACGTTTGCTTTCATAGTACCTCCTCATTTTAGAAAGAAATATTTGTTTATTATGTATATTAAACCATGGATGAAGATATTAGTGAATATTTAGTTTTATTTATCAATAAAATATGTTTTACTTAATAAAAAGTATAGAGTGTCACTATATCAAAATTGTATAGTCCACCCATGATGTAACTATACATATAACATTTATCACGCTATTTGCGGGCAGTAAAACTCCCACCTCAAAATTGGGCTACACGTAAACGCACGATTGGTGAAAGCTAATAATCAGTTGGGATTCATCCCCAACTGATTAAAGTTTCACTTTATGAAAAAGGCTTCAAAAACACCTGTAAGTCTTACTTATACAAAGCAATACAAATAGCTGCTACGTATTTAACGAGCAGTTTTTTGTATTTCACCTTTCGTTTTCTGTAACTGATTCCATAAATTTGACGCTCTGTCTTGTAAGTGCTTACAGTGGCGGGAACATCCTATACAATGAAGTTGTTAAATCAAATGAGGTGGTCAACATGAACTTAAAAAAAGAAAATTTAGCGTATGGCATTGAAATAGAAAGAGGAGGCGGAATGATATGAAAAAATCATCAGTTAATCCATGGCTTGTTGTCCTTGGTACAGTCATCGTACAAATGGGGCTTGGAACGATATATACATGGAGCTTATTCAATCAACCTTTAGTTAGTAAATACGGTTGGAGTCTTAACGCAGTTGCTATAACTTTCTCAATTACTAGTCTTTCATTAGCGTTTTCAACTTTGTTTGCGAGTAAATTGCAAGAAAAATGGGGACTTCGTAAACTTATTATGATAGCTGGACTAGCATTAGGACTAGGATTAATACTTAGTTCACAAGCTTCTTCTTTAGTATTACTTTATGTACTAGCAGGATTTGTTGTAGGTTATGCGGATGGTACAGCATATATCACTTCACTATCCAATTTAATAAAGTGGTTTCCAGAGCGTAAAGGTTTAATCGCTGGTATTTCTGTCTCTGCATATGGTTCGGGTAGCTTAATCTTTAAATACATTAATGCACATTTGATTGAATCAGTTGGTGTATCACAAGCGTTTATTTACTGGGGTGTAATTGTTACAGCTATGATTGTGATTGGTGCTTGTTTAATCCATCAAGCTACTGATCAAGTTGCAGTTCAAGAAACAAAAACTAAGGAATTTACAACAAAAGAAATGCTAAGAACAAAACAAGTATACTTATTATTTATTATGTTATTTACATCATGTATGAGTGGCTTATACTTAATTGGTATGGTAAAAGATATCGGTGTTCAACTTGTAGGGCTTAGCGCAGCAACAGCAGCTAATGCGGTGGCTATGGTTGCAGTCTTCAATACATTAGGTCGTATTATTCTGGGACCGTTATCAGATAAAATCGGTCGTTTAAAAATCGTTACTGGTACTTTCGTTGTTATGGCGACTGCAGTCTTGGTTCTAAGTTTCGTAGATTTAAATTATGGTATCTACTTCTTATGTGTAGCAAGTGTAGCGTTTTGCTTTGGTGGAAATATCACTATTTTCCCAGCTATCGTTGGTGATTTCTTCGGTATGAAAAACCATAGTAAGAACTACGGAATTGTGTATCAAGGATTTGGATTTGGAGCACTTGCAGGTTCCTTTATCGGTGCACTTCTAGGTGGATTCAAACCAACATTCATGGTGATCGGCGTATTATGTGTCGTGTCATTTATAATCGCAATTTTAATTAAAGCACCTAATCAAACAAAAGAACAAGTGGAAGAATATAGCAGCGTAGCGTAAGTATTCAAATCTACTATAACTAAAAAGCACCCTATTCAATAGGGTGCTTTTTTTCGATACATAATAAAATTAGGAAAGGAAAGTGGATACTGAACCACTTTCCTTTTTTCTTCATGAACTATTTTCAAATTGTTTTTTTCTACCTAGGCTATATATTTTCTGGTACAAAAGCGAGTAAAATAATGCCCGGTCCGATTATTTACCATATCAAGCAGCAATATTTTTACTTATAGTATTACTATTTTCTTTACGTATTTCTTATAAAGAGGTAATGTCAAATAAGAATAAAAAGCCGCTATCTGTATTGCAAAAAGAGGAAGAAGTTGTAAATGAATGTGTTGCAGCACACGAATACTCTTTTAAAATAAAGCGATATTAGTATGTAAAAGGAGAGAGTTTACATGATAGAGAGTATAGGTGTAGATTCTGTACCGACTCTTAATGAGAAGGGTTGTCAAATTTGGTGGGCAAGAATTTCAGATTTACAATCATGGCATTTTAATTTACTAAATGATGTAGAGCGAGAGAAAGCAAATTCGTATTATCATTCGGCAGATCGTGCACGTTTTATAATAGGTTGCGTAATTAGTAGGTTAGTTCTTGGAAAGTTACTTTCTATATCGCCAGTTCAAGTACCGATTAATCGAATGTGCCCGGTATGTAAGTTACAACATGGCAGACCGCAATTACCAGAAGGTATGCCGCAAATATCCGTTTCACATTCGGGTGAATGGGTTGTCGTTGCATTTACGAAGTCTGCCCCTGTGGGTATTGATGTTGAACAAATGAATCAAAATGTAGATATTATGAAAATGGCTGAGGGTGTATTAACAGATATTGAAATAGCACAAGTTATGAAACTTCCTGATGAACAAAAACTAGAAGGATTTTTAACATATTGGACTAGAAAAGAAGCCGTGCTGAAAGCGACAGGTGAAGGATTGTTGATTCCACCATTAGAAATTACAGTATCTGCTCCAAATGATCCTCCAAAATTGTTAGCTTTTAAGGATAAGCAAGATTTAATAGGAAATACAATGATGGAAGATGTAAGGCCTAGTTTAGATTATATGGCTTCCATTGCAATTTTCAATAAGGAAGTGACTGAAATTACACAGTTAGACGCGGTGGCGCTTTTAAATGTAAAATAAAACAAGAAACNNGTTTCTTGTTTTATTTTACAGCTTCTTTTAATTCTTTTCCTGCTTTAAATGCAGGTACTTTACCAGCAGCAATCTGAATTTCCTCACCAGTTTGTGGATTACGTCCTGTACGGGCAGATCTTTCACGCACTTCAAAAGTTCCAAAGCCAATTAATTGAACTTTATCGCCAGATTGTAATGCATTAGCAATTGTGTCAAATACAGACTGTACAGCCGCAGAAGCATCCTTTTGAGAAATATCAGCTGTTTGTGCCACGTTTTTAATTAATTCTGTTTTATTCATGTTTTCACCTCATAAAATTTTTTTTAGAATGAATGTTTTAGTATAATGGTTAGTAAAGATAAAGCTATCTCTATGATTAGAAAGAATGCTGTATAGTTATGTTAATTTCGTTGCAAGTGACTGAATCCCTGCAAATAATCAGGGATTTATGAAGAATTGATGCGTACAAAGAGCTGTAGTATGAAGATGAGGGGGCATATACAGATGATTTTTCGTGAAAAAAATGAGAAAGAGAGTATATTAATTCGTCAACATGATCATGGTTTTTTAGCTGGAGAGATTGCGAGACATATAAAAGAAGCATTTTTTGAAGATAATACATATTTAAGAGAGACAATAGATGCAATATATGAGCATGATAGAGGATGGATAGAGCTCGATAAAGTACCAATTTTGAATGATGCGAAAAATATTCCGTATACATTTATGGATTGTCCAAGTTCCTTACGCTTTGTTTTTTATACGATTGGTCTGAATGAAATTGAAGATTTTAATCCATACGGTGCATTACTTTGTAGTAAACATTTTTTATCATTTCCACTAAATGAGGAAGATGAAGAAATGATGTCTTTTTATAGACATGAGCTGGAACGACAAAAAAGAATTTTGCAAACGTTAACAAAAGAACAATACGCTATGTTCGATAAACATTATAGGTTATTAAAGTTTTGTGATGAACTTTCTTTATATGTATGTATGAATAAACCCGGTGTAAAAAAGAAAGATGAGATTGATTTATTTAAAGATGGTTTTGAAGGAACAGAAATGTTTAATAATGAGGAGGATACAGCAATTCAAGCAGAGTGGGTGGATGGAGAAACAATTCGAATTGCACCGTTTCCGTTTAAAACAGAATTTCATACGTATGTAAAATATAAAACTATTAATAAACATGAAGTTGAAAGAAAAGGGATTGCAAAGGTGGATAGAGAATCGGAAATTAAGAAGCAAAACATTCGTTTTGTAAAATAATAGTAGACTTTCATTTGTTTCTTAAGAAGCTTTATATTCTTGAAAGTGTTTAGAGTGGTAGAGGCAATGAAAAAGAATAGCATGTGCTAATCAGGAAAGAGTATATTTAAATATACAAGGGCGTTTATTAAAGTAGTCAATCTTTTTTAAACATAAGAAATCCAAAATTAAAACCCACACATTATGAATAATCTCTTCTTCAAAATATGTGGGTTTATTTTATATAAAATAAATATTTGCGGTGAAATTGGAAGTAGAGTTAATTCAAATAGACATTAACTTGCCTGTTTTTTATTGCTTTCTTTCAATTTCTCTGCTTGTAAAAAGCGATTTGTTTCAGCGACAACGATACCACTTAATCCAATAAGACCAATTAAGTTTGGAATTGCCATAAGTCCGTTTGCAATATCAGCAAATGTCCATACGATACCTAATTTTAAATTTGCACCAATAGCAATCATGACAATAAAGATTGCTTTATAATATCGTACTGCACCTTCTCCGAATAAATAAGCGACACATTTCTCGCCGTAATACGACCAACCTAAAATAGTAGAGTAGGCGAACAAAATAATTGCAATACCAAGAATCATACTACCAGCGGTGCCGAATACAGATTGGAATGCTAGCGTTGTAGCTTCAACACCTGTTTTTCCTGATTTCCATGCACCTGTTGTAATTAGTACAAGTCCTGTAATTGTACATACGATAAATGTATCAAGAAAAGTACCAGTCATAGAAACTAAAGCTTGTTTTGCAGGTGAATCAGTTTTTGCTGCAGCGGCCGCAATAGGAGCACTTCCTAAACCAGCTTCATTTGCAAATACACCGCGTGCCATCCCAATTTGAATTGCAGATACAACTGTTGCTCCGATAAAACCACCAGCAGCTGCAGTACCATTAAATGCTCCAGAAAAAATAAGTGAAAATGCCTCTGGAATTTGATCATAGTGATAGAAAATAATAATAAGGCCAGAAATTATATAAAAGAAAGCTTTAATAGGAACGATATATCCCGTCACTTTCCCGATTTTTTTTACACCGCCTAAAATAACGATAGCGATTAAAAATGACATTACTATACCAGTTAAAGCAGGGGGGAAAGAGAAATTAATACGCATTGCCTCTGCAACTGAATTAGATTGCACCATATTACCGATACCGAAAGAAGCAGTTGTACCAAATATAGCGAATAATACTGCCAGCCATTTCTTACCTAAACCATGCTCTAAATAATACATCGGTCCACCTGAGTATTCACCATTTTCGTTACTAACACGGTATTTCACCGCAAGGATTGCCTCGGCATACTTTGTTGCCATACCGAACAAAGCGGTAATCCACATCCAAAAAATTGCACCAGGGCCACCGATTGTCACAGCTGTTGCAACACCAGCTATATTTCCCATACCAATCGTTGCTGCCATAGCTGTCATGAGTGCTTGAAAATGACTAATATCTCCAGAAGGGGATGTATCTTCTGATTTTTTAAATGCTAATTTGTGAGCGTATAATAGTTTACTAAACTGTAAACCTTTTAGACGCACTGTGAGAATGATACCAGTTCCAACGAGTAGCAACAAAGTTGGTAATCCCCACACATAATGATTAATTTGTTCTAACACTGTACTTACTGTCTCCATCTGTATTCTCCTTTTTTTAGAAAAAATAAAAACCACTTCAAATAAATGAAATGGTCTCTGGAGAAACAAGGGATAGAAAAATAAACCGATACAAATCGGCATTTTCTTTCGCTTGTCTCTGTCCTTTTACCTGAGAGATTATCCACTAAATTAGCGGATTTGCTCCTTCGGTGCTCGTTTTCCTCCGCGCTATATAAAAGCGAGAGGGAGTCTCTCCAGAGGTTCGTCCCCATGCAGTTCTACTTGTAACCAAGACCTGAGAGTTTCAAAGTTGGTTCAGCAACTTTTTGCCCCGTCGGTAGATCAATTGACCTTCTCCTGAATGGTTCATCCGAATTATAAAATTAAAAACTTAAACGCATTGATTGTAAATCAATAAAAATATTATAAACAGACAAAATATGAATTGCAATTATTTTTTATTTTAAAATAGTAAACAGCTTTATTTTTTTGAAAGGCCTAATTTATCTTCAATTTCATTTAAAGTAGATAAAGCAGTGACAATATGTTGATCAGCAAGACCTAAAGCATGTTTTGTATTTTCAATCGTTTCATTTGCAGAAGTAGAATTATTGTATTTATCAATAATTAAATCCGCTGCATTTTTCATGAAATTAGATGCAGCTTTAAACTCAGTTGTGAAGTAGATTAGTTGTTCTTGTATATGTATATCTGTTATGTTTTCTTCAATTTTCAGCGTGTCTATTTCTTTCATAATTGTTTCATATTGCTTGGAAACAGTATTCATTGTAACTAATAGTTTATTTCTCTCAACTGAATCTTCGTAAGTGTTAATCTCTTCCCAGGCAGGCAACCAATCTTTTTCGATGATGTCATTATAATTTGTAGTTAATTCATCAATTTTTGGTTGTAATTTAGTTTTGAAAGTTTTAGTATCAATTGTTTCTACGGTTACTTTTTCGCTGTTTCTTTTATCTTGAGTTACATAGGAAATCGAACCAGCAATGATAAAAACGGAAATAATAACCGTCCATTTAGTAAAAAGTGATTTTTTCAATGTGTAATGCCTCCGAAAATTTTAAAATTGATAATTATAATATATAACAATAAAGTTATTATAGATAGAGAAAATAAACTAGAGTTGATTTGAATTACGATTTTACATTTGAAATAATTAAAATGTAGAAAAGAATAGAAGGGAAAAGAAGAGTTTTAAGTTTTGAATTCCGAATTATTAGAATTATAATTGTAAGTGTGAATACAATAGAATATTTTATGTGGAAATGAGCTGGTTATTTGCCAAATATAAAAAAAATAGGACGTTTTTGTCTTACAGATGATGAAGGGTATATTATAAATGATGCACATATTGATAAAATTCAACCTACATTTATGGAGGTAATACAAAAAATAAAAAATACTTGTGGTGAAATGTTACAGGAGGATTTGCACAGCGTTTATATAAGAGGTTCAATTCCAAGAGGGATTGGAATTGAAGGGATTGCAGATATAGATTTGATTATTTTAGTGCGAAAGGATCCTAAATTAATAGACTTAAGCTGGCGAAAGAAACTAGAAGTTCAAAGTTTACAACAGTTTAATTGTATATCAGGAGTGGAGCTAAGTTTTTACAGTGAAAGTGAAGTGATAAATTCCAATCGTTTTTCTTTTATAAGTTTCATGATACAGACACATGGTGTATGTATATTGGGTGAAGACGTAAAATTGTCTTTACCTAAATATAAAGTAAGTCAGGAGTTAGCCTATGAACACCTTATTCAATTGCGGAAACAAATTGAACAAGCACGTAAAGAGTTAATTCATAATAAAGGCGTGGATGATATAGCGGATTGTTGTCGTTGGATTATGAAGATAATAATCAGGGCAGGTCTTGCATTAACAATTGATAGAGAAGGACTCTACTCCAGGGACTTATATCCAGCATATGAGTTATTTAGTAAGCATTTTCCCAAACAAGAAAAAAATATGAGAAAGGCATTACAATATGTAATTGAACCGATAAATGATATAAATGAACTTATATTATTTTTAGATACGTTTGGTGAATGGCTGATAGAAAGGGTGGAGAGGAATTTTGGTGTTTTATAATTTTATTATGTAAACAAATATTGGTGAATAAAATAAGATAGGCAAGGACTTTGAATTTTTTATTCTTGATATCTTCTCGCAAGGTAAGTGTGCCGGGAATCAACTTGCAGTATGTACGGTTAGTCATTAAATTTTGAGTGAGGAAATGCATTCAATAATGATCTTAACGTTCGTGTAGGTGGAATAGTAGAAAGTATTGCGAGTGGGAAATGGGTTTTATAATAAGGGGGATGTAGGAATGTTATTAAAAACAATCTATTGTAAGGTGGAAGAAGAGAAAAAAGCGTTGTTTTCAAGAGCACAAGAGAAATGGCGTGATTTACAACATTTAGATGGCTTTCATGGGCAATTTGGTGGATGGAATGAAGATGAGGCATGTGTATTTACTTTATGGGAAGATAGCAGTAAATATCAATCATTTATGAATGGTGCTCACGATACAATTTATTTAAATAGTAATCAAGAAGATACGTTTCTTTCATGTGAAATAGAACTATTTCAAACGTTGTACGATATAATTGACACGTCTTTGAAGGACGTTGTTGCAGAAGGGTCATTCGTAAGAGTTGCTATATGTGATGTAATGGTGGAAAAGGAAAAGCATTTTTTACATAAGCAAGAAACAATTTGGAATAAAGGAATGGAAAAAGAAAAAGGGATGTTAGGTGGAGTAGTTGGGAAGTCTTTAAAAAATGAAACTCGTTACATAGTGTTAACTTATTGGAAAGATAAAATAGCACATGAACGTTATATGAAAGAAATTTTCCCTGGGTTATATCAGTTAGCAAATGTAAATGAGTATATTGAAAGTATAAATGGGAAGCAAGTTATTCGGAAGGAAGAATGGTCTGTTATCGCTTCAAAATAAAGTTAAAACGTATTGAAGTAGCTAATTTAGATAAAGTTGATTAAGAACATTTGTTCCTGTATAATTACTTTGTACAAGAACGAGAGGGGGTATTTAAATGAGTAAAGTTTTAAGGTTTGAATTGCAAGTCGCAAACCCTGAAGAAGCGATTCAATTTTATACAAATAGTTTTGGATGGAAGTTTGAAAAAATGTCTGGTCCACATGACTATTGGTTCATAATTACAGGTGAAAGTGATAGACCTGGTATCGATGGTGGATTAATGAAATCACCCGATGGAGCTACTAGGACGACTAATTCGATTGAAGTACCTTCAGTTGATGAGTACATAAATAAAGTTATTGAAAATGGTGGACAAGTCGTTGTACCTAAAACTGCCATTCCTAATATGGGTTACTTTGCTTATTGTATAGATAATCAAGGGCTTCTTTTTGGAGTATGTGAAGAAAATATTGAAGCATAAAAAATTAGGGGATTTTGAGATTATTTTATTTGTTGAGCGATATTGCATGATGTTTTCAATTGAAGACTATGATTATTCCCCTTTTTTTATCTGAAAACTAGTATTATTTGAGCTGAAGAAGGATCCATTTTGATTATTTTCAAAAGGATTCTTTTTTGTTTTTCACATATTATGAGTTATTTAGGCATTATTAATCAAACTTACAACGGTATATTATCTATGAAAAAAGTAAATAAATGATGTTATATTTAAATGTAAATCTATGGACTGCTAAATAGTGTAAGGTGAAAAGGAAAAGAGGACCAATTATTTTCTCATAAACATGTAATTAAAGGAAGACGTCATATACCCTTTCATGTTAATATATTTAAGTTATAATAGGAGGCTTACCCTTTTGTATTGTACGGTAGAAGTAGTGTGAGCTAGAATTTTTTTAGAAAAGGAAGTGCCTAACTTGCGTATAAATAAATTTATTAGTGAAGCTGGAAAAGCATCTCGACGTGGAGCGGATAAACTAATTAATGAGAGAAGAGTAATTATTAACGGTAAGGTTGCAAAAATTGGTGACCAAGTAAATCCAGGTGATGATGTGCGCGTAAATGGAGAGCAACTTCGTATTGCTCGAGACCATGTGTATATCGCTTTAAATAAACCAGTAGGTATTACATGTACAAGCGAAAAAGCTGTAAAAGGTAATATTATCGATTTAGTGAATCATCCTTTACGAATTAGTCATATTGGTCGTCTCGATAAAGACTCAGATGGCTTAATTTTGTTAACGAATGATGGTGATATTGTTAATGAGATTTTACGTGCTGAAAACAAACATGAGAAAGAATATATCGTTTCAGTAGATAAACCGATTACACCTGATTTCTTAGAGAAAATGGCAGCTGGTGTTAAAATTTTAGATACAAAAACGCTTCCTTGTGAGATCACACAGTTATCAAAATATGAGTTCAAAATTATTTTGACACAAGGGCTAAATCGCCAAATTCGCCGTATGTGTGAAGCTTTAGGTTATCAAGTATATACGTTAAAACGTACGAGAATTATGAATATTGAGTTGAATAATTTACCGGTTGGACAGTGGAGAGATTTAACAAAGAAAGAGAAAAGACGCCTATTTTCAGACTTAAATTATGAACCACAAGATTGGTAAAATTGTGAAGTGAAACCAAAATTTTTTTTGGTTTCACTTTTTAAAATTAAATAAATAATATTTTTTAACACTTGCAAAAATAAATTGAATAAGATATAGTAAATAACAATTAATGGATGTACTTATAAAAGCAAAGAAAAGGACACGAGTTATTTTACCCGGTTATACAGAGAAGGAAGGAAAGCTGAGAACTTCCTAACGCAGAAAAATAACTTACCACCTTAGAGCTGCACTAGGGAAATTAAGTATCTAGTGCCGTGTAAGCGACGTTATCGCAAAAGAAGCCATTGCATTTTGTAATGGGAATCTGGGTGGAACCACGGATATAAGCATATTCGTCCCTATTTTAGGGATGAATATGCTTTTTTGCATTCAATTTCATAATAAGCGAAGAAAAGGACACGAGTTATTTTATCCGGTTATACAGAGAAGGAAGGAAAGCTGAGAACTTCCTAACGCAGAAAAATAACTTACCACCTTAGAGCTGCACTGGGGAAACAAAGTATCTAGTGCCGTGTAAACGACGTTACCGTAAAAGAAGCCATTACATTTTGTGATGGGAATCTGGGTGGAACCACGGGTAAAAGCACGCTCGTCCCTATTGTAGGGATGAGTGTGCTTTTTATTATGAAATGGAGAGATGAAAAATGAAAGAACAAATAATTGAAATTAAATTTCCAGATGGTAATGTTAAAGAATTTGTAAAAGGAATTACTTTAGAAGAAATTGCTGGATCCATAAGCAGTAGTTTGAAAAAGAAAGCAGTCGCAGGGAAAGTAAATGATCAGTTATATGATTTACGCAGAAAAATTGAAGATAATGCGAAAGTAGAAATCATTACTATAGATTCAAATGAAGGAGTAGAAATTGCAAGACACTCCGCTGCACATATTTTAGCGCAAGCTGTAAAAAGATTGTATGGTGATATAAATCTTGGAGTAGGGCCTGTTATTGAAAACGGATTTTATTATGATATGGATCTTCCGAGCAGTGTTAACGTAGAAGATTTACCGAAAATCGAAAAAGAAATGAAAAAGATTATAAATGAAAATGTAAAAATAGAACGAGTTGAGGTTTCAAGAGAAGAAGCAAAAAAATTGTTTCAAGAAATGAACGATCACTTGAAATTAGAACTTTTAGAAGCGATTCCTAATGAGGAAAGTGTAACACTTTATAAACAAGGTGAATTTGTAGATTTATGTAGAGGGCCACATTTACCATCTACTGGTTATTTGAAAGCCTTCCAATTAACTCACGTTTCAGGTGCATATTGGCGAGGGGATAGTAATAATCAAGTGCTTCAGCGTATATATGGCGTTGCATTTGGTTCTCAAAAAGAGTTAGAAGAGTATCTGCATTTTGTTGAGGAAGCAGCAAAAAGAAATCATCGTAAGTTAGGTAGTGAACTTGAGTTATTTATGTTTTCAGAAGAGGCACCAGGAATGCCGTTTTACTTACCGAAAGGACAGATTATCCGTAATGAATTAGAAGCATTTTTAAGAGAAATTCAAAAAGAGTACAATTATCAAGAAGTGCGTACTCCGTTCATGATGAACCAAGAATTATGGGAGAAATCAGGACACTGGGGACATTATAAAGATAATATGTATTTCTCAGAAGTGGATCATAAAAGTTTTGCATTAAAACCGATGAATTGCCCAGGACATATGCTTATGTTTAAAAATAAATTGCATTCTTATCGTGAATTACCGATTCGCATGTGTGAGTTCGGTCAAGTACATCGACATGAATTTAGTGGTGCTTTAAACGGATTATTAAGAGTTCGTACTTTCTGCCAAGATGATGCTCATTTATTCGTCACTCCGGAACAAATTGAAGATGAAATTAAATCAGTAATGGCGCAAATTGATTATGTATATAAAACTTTTGGATTCGAATATGAAGTAGAGCTTTCTACTCGTCCAGAAGATTCAATGGGTGATGATAAATTATGGGAGCAGGCAGAAGCGGCATTAGAAAATGTATTACATTCATTGAATTATAAATATAGACTAAATGAAGGGGACGGTGCATTTTACGGACCGAAAATTGATTTCCATATTAAAGATGCCTTAAATAGAAGTCATCAGTGCGGAACAATCCAGCTTGATTTCCAAATGCCAGAGAAATTCGATTTAAATTATATAGATGAGAAAAATGAAAAGAGAAGACCAGTTGTTATTCACCGAGCAGTTTTAGGATCTTTAGATCGTTTCTTAGCAATATTAATTGAGCACTTTGGAGGTGCGTTCCCGGCATGGGTGGCACCAGTTCAAGTGAAAGTAATTCCAGTTTCAAATGCAGTACATGTACAATATGCAAATGAAGTTGTAAATAAATTAGCACAAGCTGGTATTCGTGTTGAGCAGGATATGCGAGATGAAAAATTAGGATATAAAATAAGAGAAGCACAAATGCAAAAAGTACCGTATGTTCTTGTTATTGGTGATAAAGAAATGGAAAGTAAAGCTGTAAATGTACGGAAATACGGTGAAGAAAAGTCAGAAGTTGTTGCGCTAGATGTATTTGTGGTAAGTATTGAAGAGGAAATAAAGAATAGAAAATATTGATTGTAAAGAAAACATACCATTAGAAATTGGTGTGTTTTCTTTTTTATCTTACAAAATTGTAAGGTAAATGTAAGGAAAATCGAATGAACGAGTTTTAGAAAAGTGAGAATATGAAGTAGGAGATAGATTCATGGTACTTATGTAACCCTATTTGTTTGAAAAGTTAAAAAATTCTTAAGGATTTACATGAGAAAAAGATAAGAAATATATGAGAAATTTATACTATACAAAAGGGATGGAGTGAAAGAGATGTCAACAAATGTAGTTACTGTAGAAAGTGTAGAAAAAACATATGGGAAAAGAAATGAGAATCAGTCAAAAGCATTAAGGGGTGTTTCATTAAGTATTAAAGAAGGAGAGTTTGTAGGGATTATGGGTCCTTCTGGGTCAGGAAAAACGACATTGCTTAACGTGATTAGTACACTTGATCAAGCGACTGGTGGTAGTGTAACAATAGATGGCACCAATATTACTTCTATGAAAGGTAATGCATTATCGGATTTTCGTTCTCAAAAATTAGGATTCATTTTTCAAGATTTTAACTTACTAGAAAATTTATCAATATATGAAAACATCGCATTACCACTTTCTTTGCAAGGTGTACCGTCAAGTGAAATTACGGGGAAGGTAAATGAGGTTGCGACGAAATTAGGGATTACTGAGATTTTAACGAAATACCCGACTGCTGTTTCTGGTGGGCAAAAGCAAAGAACAGCGGCAGCACGAGCTTTAGTACATAATCCGGCGATTGTATTAGCAGATGAACCGACTGGGGCGCTTGATAGTAAAAACGCAAAAAGTTTATTAGAAGCGATGCAAGATTTACATGAAAATCATAATGTAAGTATTTTGATGGTAACACACGATGCATTTAGTGCGAGCTATTGTGAACGTATTTTATTTATTCAAGACGGTCTTCTTTATAAAGAGCTAAATCGTCAAGGTACTCGAGAAAATTTCTATCAAGACATTTTAGGTGTGCTTGCTCATATGGGCTCAGCTGCTGAGTCTAAGTAGGGGGCGAGACTATGTTATTCAAATTATCACGTCATAGTATGAAAAAGATGTTAAAAGATTATATGGTTTTACTTATTGGTTTAGTTATTAGTATTAGTATTTTCTACATGTTTCAAACAATGGCGATGAATAGTGAATTTACGAAAGATAATAGCCTTATTAGTAGTATTAGACTTGTCTTCTGGGTTGGTGCAATATTACTATCGTTCATTACCGTATTTTATATTATATATGCTAATTCTTTTTTACTTACATTAAGAAGAAAAGAACTTGGTATGTACATGATGCTTGGAGCGAAAAAGAAAAAAGTAGCACAGCTATTATTTATTGAAACATTCGGTATGGGTATTGTCAGTATTATTATCGGTATTTTAGTAGGAATGTTACTTGCAAGTGTAGCAGGAAACTTTCTAATGAATGGCATGGAAATTTCAGCAAAAGGTAGTTACTCATCTGTATACACACCAGCTATTTTAGTTACAGCTATTTTCTTCTTAATACTATTTTTCATTACAGGTTTAATGAATAGTATTCGGTTATTACGTAAAACAGAATTAGAGCTAATACGTGAAGATGAAACACTAGATGAAGTAAAGAAAAGTAAAACTCGCATTATTATAATGACTGTACTTGGCGTATTGCTAGTAAGTACAGGATATTATTTTATGGTAAATATAAAAATGTTTGCTGAAATCGGTTTTATAATAGCGACAATCGTTACAACTCTTGGAACGTATTTTATTTTTAGTTCATTGCTCCCATTTTTTGTGATGAAAATTAAAGGAAATAAAAAACGAAATGAAACGGGCTTAAATAGTTTTACATATGCACAGCTACGCTTTCGAGTAAATAGTTTATCGAGAGTATTAGGCACGGTAGCGATGTTAATTGCATTAGGTGCGGGTGCGATGACAGCAGGTATGGCTTTTCAAAAAAATGTAGGCATTATGACAGACTTCTCTCGTGTATATGATGTTGTAATTCATGATCCGAATGATCAAGATACAGCGGCATTAAAAGAAATGGAAATTGTTGAAGAAAGCAAGTATAAGTATAAAGTAGATGGAGAAGCGGTTTATTACTTACGTGACGATTTAACTGCGAAACCGCCACTTGTTTCTGATCACTTTGATACAAAAACTTTAAAAGAGCCTGCTCGTAAACGTGTGGCTGAACCTTTAACTGAACCTGTTTATTCTGCTTTGGAAGCTCCTGAAGCAGCGAAAAAGCTTCCTCCTATGCCAAAAGATTGGGAAGATGCAGTTGTAAGAGAGATACAAATTACACATAATCAATTTAACGGCAAACCTGTAAGAATTGCTGATGAAGAACACTACAAAGCAGTTCAAGGAACAGAACATAGTGTAACGCTAGTAAGAGTAGACGATATGAAAAAATATAAACCGTTATTGATTGAAATAGATAAGAGACAAAAAGAATTAATTGAAAAAACAACAGGTACAAAAGTAGAATTATATACGAAAATGACAATTTATCAGTTTATGAACAGTTTCATGAGCGGAACAATGTTTATGGGATTTTTCCTCGGAATTGCCTTTTTAGCTATGATGGCAAGTTCCCTTATGTTCAAAATATTAACAGGTGCTTCTCGTGACGTACGCCGCTATGAAATGTTACGAAAAATCGGTGTGAGACGCAGTATGTTAACAAAAAGTATATATAAAGAAATTTCATATTTATTTATCTTCCCAGCGATCATTGGCATTTCTCACGTGTTGGTAGGCCTTAACTTATTCAGCTTTATATTAGTTGATCCGTTTGTGAAAGTGTGGGTGCCGATAGGGATCTTCTTAGTCATTTACTTTATTTATTACTGGATAACGGTTCAATTGTATAAAGGTATGGTAATGCCGAAAGAAGAAATGGTGAAATAGCAATATAATTGAGTCCTTGTTTTGAAAACAAGGGCTTTTTCTATATTTTTGATACATAAATACTGCATTTAAGAATCCTTATAATCAATGTATAGAAAATTAAGAAAATATTAAGGTTTTATATAGCGAGAAATTAAGAAATATATGGGATATTAAGAATGTACAAAGGATCAAGGTGAAATTGGAAAGGGCAATTGTTATACATTCATATTTTTTTGAGGTAATTTTACAGAATTAAATTGATATTTTTATAAATTTAAAAGAAAGGAAAGGTCTTATGAAGAAGATAAAAAAATTAATAAAACTTATCGGAGGCATCACTATACTTTTACTAATCATAGCGCTATTATTTCCTACATGGACCTCACAAATAAAAGGTAATGACAGTATAAGCACATTAGAACAAGTAGAGATAAATGGAAGTAATCATGAAATTATGATACGTGGCAAAGATAAGAAGAATCCGGTTATTATCTTTGTGCATGGTGGACCAGGCTCTTCGGAAATACCATATGCTCCAAAATACCAAGACTTATTGGAAGAGAAATTCACAGTTGTTAATTACGATCAAAGAGCAAGCGGGAAATCGTATCATTTCTTTGAAGACTATTCTAATCTTTCATCAGATCTACTCGTAGAGGATTTATTAGCTATGACAGATTATGTTTCAAAACGTCTCGGTAAAGAAAAAGTAATATTGATTGGTCATTCTTACGGTACATATATTGGAATGCAAGCTGCCTATAAAGCTCCTGAAAAATATGAAGCGTATGTTGGTATAGGGCAGATGAGTGATACAGTAGAAAGTGAAATGGATAGCTTAAAGTTTGTTATTGATCAAGCGAAAAATGCAGGGAATACAGATGAGGTTTCATATTTAAAAGGGCTAACTGAAAAAATTAAAAACGGCGATACATATACCCCGCGAAATTATGTTGCGAAATACGGTGGAACTTCAAGACTTATTGAAAATCCAGATGGTGATAACATAGGGATACTATTTAGCAATGAATATAACTTGCTTGATGTAATTCGTTATAACGTTGGATTATCACACTCTCAGACTGTCTTATTAGAAAAAGATTTAAAGAATCCATTACCTACTAAAGTAACTGAGCTAAAAATACCGTTGTATTTTCTTATGGGTAAATACGACTATAATACTTCATTTCATGCAGCGAAACAGTATTTTGACATGATTGAGGCGGATAAAAAAGAATTTATTACTTTTGAAAAATCCGCTCATTATCCGCAATTTGAAGAGAAGGAAAAGTTTTATGAGTGGATGTGTGATACGTTCGTAAAATGAAATTAAATAAAAAAGCACTTATTTTAAAAATAAGTGCTTTTTTATAGTATGTAATCAGTTTGGAAGGAAAATATTGGATTGTGGTCGAAAAATATAATACAGCTTCAGAGAAATGACGGAAGGCACTATGTTTTGTCGAGAAAGGAGTTATTATCTTACTATGCATCGAGTTTATTTCTGAATATCGATTCAAAAGAAGGGGTAAAAGTTATGTTAATTCGAATTGCTAAGTGGTGTGGGATTACATGTTTACAATTGTTTGCCGCATTTATTTGTATTCTTTTTTTAGGGGCGCTACCGCGTTTATTTAAGGGACTGCAAATTGATTTAGTTGGTTTTTGGAACACGGTTGTGTTTCTTGGCGAGAAATTACTTCAACCGTGGGAAATTACATATGGATTTCGAAACTCAAGAAAATTATTTCCACAAATATGGATTCACTATGTAGAGACAATGTTTGTATTTATTTCGGCATTTTTACTATCTTTACTTATTGCGTACCTTATCGTTGTTTGGGTATTACAGCGCTCCCAATCAAAGCAACGAATATGGAATGGGATTTTTGTAGCGCTTGAAAGTATCCCGGATATTTTATTAATTTTACTATCTCAACTTCTAGTAGTAATTATCGTTCAAAAAACAGGATTTATGCCGGTGAAGCATGCAGGATTTGGTGAGGATAGAGCCCGCATGTTACCAATAATATGCCTTGCTATACCTACAACATTATTATTTATTAAGCTACTATTATTACGTTTTAGAGAAGAATTAGAGAAAGATTATAGTATATTTGCAAAGAGTAAAGGACTAAGTTTAAGGCATATTTTGATGCACCATATTTCAAGGAATGTCTTGTTAACAACAGTCTATTATGCAAAAACAAATATTTTATTTATGTTATCAAATTTATATATTATTGAATGGTTATTTAATACGTACGGCATGTTTGTCTTTGTAAAAGAAAACTCCAAATTAGAAATATTTACAGTGAGTTTAGTTATATTATACGTACCGCTTTTTATACTATTTCGTATATTACATACGCTGCTGCAAAATGTTATAAAGGAGCGTGTGTAACATGTGGCAAGTTGTAAAAAGAGATGTTAGATTTTGGATAGGTGTTACTTTTTTGAGTGTACTAATGATTGTTAGTATTGGAAATACGGTGTTTTTTGACGGGAATATTCGTGAACTAACGATGATGTATAACGAAAAGGGAGAATTAGAGGCTGCTCCGTTTTCACCATCGAGTAAATTTTGGTTCGGCACTGATGAGAAAGGTCGCGATCTATTTCAATTAATAATAGAAGGGGCAAAATGGACCGTAGGTGCGAGTATAGTTATCGCAGTTTTACGTGTAGTGATTGGTGGAGCTATCGGTTTATTACTTGGTATGTACAGTAAACGCTCATTTCCAGTTATCTCATCTTTTTTTGATCCGTTTAGTATTGTACCGATGATTATGATTTCCTATTTTATATTAAAGGAAGTTTTAATATTCGACAGTGGGGAGGTAGCTGCTCCGTTTCATTTGCGAGTTGCGTTTCAAATTTTAGTTCTCACATGTCTGGCAGTACCGACAGTTATGTTATATGTAGCGCAAGAAGTGAAGCGTATTAAGAAAGAAGAATTTATGTTGGCGGCAACAGTACTTGGAGGAAGTAAGTGGCAGAGACTGAAGCGCCATGTATGGCCGCATATGTTACCATCCTTTCTTTTGTTAGTAGCTCAGCAATTTGTAAGCACTTTATTACTTCTCTTACACCTTGGTTTGTTGCAATTGTTTTTTGGTGGCACAATAATGTTTGGTGCTATAGACGCAGATAGTGTAACAAAAGAATGGACAGGCTTAATTGGTCAAAATTTCCGTCACTTAACTACACACACATGGATTGTACTAATACCAATCGCTTTCTATAGTATGACAATATTGTCGGGAAATCTGATTAGTAATAGTATGCAAGATGCGATAAAACTAGGAAACGTAAGAATGCCAAAGAAGAAGGATAAAGAAGTGAAAGTAGAGAAACAAACACAGCCTACCGTGAACGATTTTTCATTTCATAGAGAGGTATCAAAATAGGGAAAGGTAGCTGAAAATAATAAGTTTTCAGCTACCTTTCTTTTATATTTTAAAGTGGAGGTAAAACTGCAAATACTTGTTTATCCGGAAAAGCAATTTTCCCAGCAAGTCCACCAGAAAAAAATATAATTTCCATTTATAAAGATAAATCCATATTAAAAAAATAAAAATAGGTATATGAACAAGGTGCATCATCTAGTGATAGGTCATATTTTGTTGGTGTACGTATTGAACTTAGTTTATAGCGCTATTTCTACTTAGATTTAACAAACAGAAATATAGGAAAACATCGATGGGGTTGTAGTTAACAAACGGAGGTTATGAAAATGAATCAGTTTCAACAAGAACTACAAGCGTTAAGCCTAAATGATTACCATTCTGGAAATATTGTGTATTGGGACCAGCAAAATCAATATCCATATTACTATATAGAAGATGCTGCTCGTCGCTGTGGTGGTTGTGGTCGCTGTGGAGGTTGTGGTGGTCGTTGTGGTGGTGGTGGTGGATTTCGTTGTGGTGGATTCCGTTGTTTTGGTTGCTTCGGTTGCTTTAGTTGTGGCGGCTGTGGCGGCTGTGGAGGTTGTGGTGGTTGCTCGAATTGTTTTGATGGTTTTACTGATACTACTGGTACTATTGTAACATATGAATATTGATAAGAGACAAAAGGAATCCATTTTGAAAAAGATTGATTAAGTAGATAATATTAATGTGAATACTCAAAAAATCATTCGTGATATTAGTAATAGTATGCAAGATGCAATTAAGCTAGGAAATGTGAGAAGGCCGAAGAGGGAAAATAAAGAAAGATAGCTGAAGACAAATTGTTTTCAGCTATCTTTTTTCGTTTAAAGTGGAGGTAAATCAATTTTACCTTCTTCAAATAATTCTTTTATCATATGTTTCGTATAACCAGCCGCTTGACCAAATGTGATTTTTGCGGGCATTGGTGCTTCGTTTACATCTACAACAACATCAATAATACACGGTCTATTTTGTTTTACTGCACTTTCGAAAGCGGGAAGTAGTTCATCTAAATTCTCAACACGGTAGCCAATACCGCCGCATGCCTCTGCATATTTTGCGAAATCAGGATTCGTTAAATCAGTCCCGAATTCGATATTCCCCATAACTTCTTGTTCGAATTTAATCATTGCGATCTTATTATTGTTTAATACGACGACAACGATTGGCAGCTTATATTTAACAGCTGTTACGAAATCATTCATTGTCATCCCAAATCCGCCGTCACCACAAACTGCAAACACTTGTTTATCCGGGAACGCAATTTTCCCAGCAAGGGCACCAGGTAAACCACAACCAAGTGTTGCAAGCCAGCTAGAAATGATAAATTGTTGGTTTGTCATACGGAAATGTCTTGCTGTCCATACTGTTACATTGCCGACATCTACTGAAAGAATTGCGTCATCTTCTGCTACTTTCTGCAGAGCGTGCATAACTCGCTGTGGTTTAATTGGAGTAGAAGAGTCTTCTTCTTGACTGTGTAATTTTTCTTCCCACTTTTTCATCATTTCTTGGTGGTGTTCTAAGAATGAATGGTCTTCATGTTTTTCTACATTTGCAACTAACCATTTTAATGTTTTATCAGCATCCCCAGCTAATCCGATGTCCGTCGCATAACGTTTCCCGATTTGAGCCGGATCTGTATCAATATGAAGTGTTTTTGCTTTCTCAGGTAAGAAACCAGTGAACGGATAAGAAGTACCAACCATAATTAAAGTATCCGCATGCTTCATTGCTTCATAAGAAGGTTTGGTTCCAATTAATCCTAACCCACCGATGCAAAGAGGGTGTTCATCAGGAATAATCCCTTTAGCTGGTAATGTAAGTACGATTGGAGCACCGATATGTTCTGCAAATGCAAGTAAAGATTCTCTCGCATGCTTTGCGCCTTTCCCGGCTAAAATAACAGGTTTTTTCGCTTCATTAAGTGCGAGTTTTGCTATAGCTAAATCCTCTTCTTGCGGAAATAACTCAGGCAATGTAAAAGAAGTGTTTGTAACACGAGCATCATTTTTTATTTCGAATTTCGGAACATCATCTGGAATGGTTAGAACAGATACACCTTTTTTCGTATATGCCATTCGAATTGCTTGATTCACTACAGCAGGTAGTTGTTCTGCTGACATGATGCGCTGGTTATAAACCGCAACATCATCAAACATTCTTTCTAAGTTTACTTCTTGGAAAAAATCAGTTCCGAGTAAATCAGATTCCACTTGTCCTGAAATTGCTAGTACAGGTGCCTTGTCGAGTTTTGCATCATATAAACCGTTTAATAAATGAATAGCGCCAGGTCCTGCGATGGCCATGCAAACACCAAGTTTTCCTGTTAATTTCGCATAGGCTGCTGCTGCTAACGCGCCAGCTTCTTCATGACGAACTTGAATAAATTTAATTTTATCTTGTTTTTTTCTTAAAGCTTCAATAATAGAATTAATGGAATCTCCAGGCATACCATATATGTGTTCTACACCCCAGTCAATTAAAAGATCAACTAATGCTTCACCAGCTGTTTTTCCAAACATAATCGTTCCTCCTTATAATAGGTAGATACTATTATGTTTTGGAGAAAAAGGAAAAATATACAAGTAATATAACTTATTTGTTTTAGTGATGTCCAGTGAAAAGAGTAAAGACTGTTATTAGTGAAAATCCACTAATAGACCACGATAGAAACGGAAGGAAAGGTAGCTGTTTTTTTGCTTTCCAAAGCATTTCGTGAATTGTGACATAGCCAAGAGAACCAATTGCGCTTCCCATAATAAGTCCTTGTAAATGGAGAGCTTTCCCGTCCATCATAATGCCAAAAACAGTACCGGTCCCTAGGATAAGAGAAAGTAATAAAGTTGTTAATAAAAATGAAATATATTTATGTTTTGTAAAAAGAAATGGAATAATTAAAGCTAACCCTTCTGGAATATGGTGAATGACAATCGCAAGTAAGAAAGGAATGGCAGAGTCGTTATGATTCGTAAATGCTGTACCTAAAGCAAACCCACTCGGCATATTATGAATGAATATAGCGAAAGAAAGAAAAAGGAAGGTTTGCCATGCTTGTTGATCTTTCTTGTGTATAATCGGATGATGGCAATAGTTATCTAATAAACTCATAACTAATACTCCCATAGCTATCCCAAGTATAGGACCTATTATTTCATAGCTTAAAAATGTCTCAGGAATAATTTCAAGTGATAAAAGCCCAAGTAAAATCCCACCACATAATGCGTATAAGCGATGCATCTTTTCTTCAATTAGTTGGCGTGTAGCAATGCCGACAGCACCGCCTAATAACAATCCACCGAACGAAAAAAACGTAACAATCATTGGAATCCATAATCGCTCCATAGTATCACACTCCGATTCTTTCCACTTATTTTTAGCTTACGAAAAGGAAAGTTAGATTAGTCCAAGTAATTGTGTTTGATTATGGAGAATAATCTATTCATTCGTTATAATCTATAATGACATATGATTCAATTCAGCAAATACAGCATTACATAACAAATGGAGGAACTAATTATGCAGCAAATAAAAAAAATAGGAAACTCATTTTGGTATATGACACCAGTTTCTGAAACAGATAGACCGATTTTAGGAATGGTGGTTGGAAAAGAAAAAACTCTAATGATTGATGCAGGTAATTCAGAAACACATGCGCAATTATTTCTAGAAATGTTAAAAGAACAAAATGTATCAAATCCTGATTTTGTAGCATTAACACATTGGCATTGGGATCATATTTTTGGATTGCCTGTACTACAAGATGCATTGTCTATTGCGCATTCTGAAACAAAAAAAGAGATGAATGCACTTGTTTCTTATGAATGGACAGATGAAGCGTTGGATGCACGTGTAAAAGAGGGTACTGAAATTGAATTTTGTGCGGAGTGTATCAAAAAAGAGTTCAGTGAGCGATTGAGAAATATTAAAATTATTCCTCCGATCTTAACGTTCCAGAATCAACTGGAATTAGACCTTGGTGAAGTGACATGTGTGTTACAACATGTGGGTGGAGACCATTCACATGATTCCGTTGTTATTTATATTAAAGAAGAAAAGATTTTGTTTTTAGGAGACTGTATATATGCAGATATTTTTTCTTCAAAGTGGAACTATACGACGAAACGAACGTTTAAATTAATAGAAGAATTAGAGAAATTTGATGCTGAGACCTATATTCTTTCTCATGGAGAGGCAATAGATCGGGCTGAATTTTTACAAGAAATTCATTTGCTGAAAACAGTAGGAACTTATACGGAAACTCATAAAGGCGATGAAGAGAAGATAAAGGCAGCGTATAAACAAGAATTAGATAGAAAATTAACTGAAGAAGAGCTAGAAACAATAACGTATTTTGTAAACGGTTATGAAATGGTTAATCTGTAAATCTTAACTCAAATTAAATTGAAGCTTATGCTGTTCAAATATAATTTAAATGTATGAAAAGAGTATTGAAGGTAAATTCAATACTCTTTTTTATGTTTTGTCATGATTCATATATTTACAGATTATTGGCAGCTGAAAAATCATCAATAATTTCCACCACTTCAATTTTCCCGTTAATTAATAGCTCCGGAAGTTCATTTTTAACATTTCCCTTCCAATATTCTCTAGCTTGTTCAATTTTTTGAGAAAAAGGAATGCCATCTTCTTTCGGTAAAAAATTTCCGTCACCTGCAAAAGAACTACCAATCACTCGAAGTTTAACAATCTGCAAAACTTCTCGATGGTAAGAATCAAATAGCGCTTTCCATTTCAAAGCATCTTCATAGCTTTTCGCAGCATATAAGCAAGACAACCTTGAAGGATATTCAGGAAATTCTTGCAGTCTAACCATTTCTACAATCGTTTCTCTAACCGCTCTAATTGTTTGATCCATATAATTCATAACTATTTTAGCATTTTCATTATTTATATGTAATTCCTCATTTATATAATGATTTTTTAAAATCTGCATGGAGTCTTCACCATTAGCATTTAATTGCTCTCTTTCAAAAAAGAAGCGATATAGAGTATTAGTTTCATTTTTGTCAAAATGAATGATTTGTCCAATATTCATTTTTTTCCTTGTAACGATGTGATATACGTAAAATTCTGGTTCATTCATGATTATCCTCCTAGTAGTAATTATTATGTATGGCAAAATTAAATAATTCAACATTGTGATATATAAAACCTCTATAAATAAAAGTGAGTATTTGAGTAGAAAGTAAAGAAAAAATATGAAAACGTTTTAAAAACGTTTACTTACGAGGGAGGGTTCCAATATCGATATAAAGAGATTAGAGGCTGAAAAATTCAAAGGAAAAAAGTGTTAATGATTAGAATATATACATTTAGGTAGTAGTAAGTGAGTGATAAGGAGAGAGGATAAATGATTCAGTATATGTTGCAAGATGGTGTACATTATTTGAAAATCGATGGGATTCAGCATTGGTGTAAAGTTATGGGGACCGCTCATAATACAGTTCCTCTCGTTATTGTACATGGAGGACCGGGTGGTAATCATTATGTATTCGAAAGAACACTTGGATTGAGGTTAGAAGATTATATAACAGTAGTTTATTACGAACAAAGAGGATGCGGACGAAGTGAGGCACCACAAGATGACGATGATTATTCAATACATACTCTAGTGGAAGATTTAGAGGAATTAAGAAAGCAATTAAATGTAGAGAAGGTAAATTTGTTAGGCTATTCTTTTGGCGGACAACTTTGTTTAGAATATGCTTTGAAATATTCAGGAGCAGTTGAGAAAATGGTATTACAAGCACCATCGTTAGATGATTTTGATGAAATGTATAATGTACAGATAGATGGGTTTCTACAAGTGACAGAAGGAAAAATGAATGAACAAGTCTCAATAATAAGTAGGTCAGAAGTTCCTTTAAAAGAAAAATATAATCAAGTTTGGAGTATTGTTGATACAGAAACTGTAGATCGACTATTATTTAAAAATGAAGCATTTGCAAAGTTAAATCGAAGTCTGTGGGAGGAAAGTCAGTTAAATAATACAGGGAAGATGAGTAAAGTTATTTTTGAAACAAAATCAGCGTTACCGCTTATTGAGCGCATTAAAGATTTAGAAATTGATACGTGTGTCATAGTCGGGGCGCATGACTATAACACGGGTGTGGTAATAAGTAATAGAATAAAGGGACAAATGAAAAATAGTAAACTTGTTATATTTGAAAATAGTGCACATTTTCCAAATATCGAAGAGACGGATAAAGTATGTGAAACGATAATAGAGTTTTTGGAAAGATAGGGCGGATATTAAGGTCAAACCAAGTTAATAGAGTTGAACCTTTTATTAAGGAACTATAAGGAGTACCGCCAGCATTTTGGCCTCACGCTAAGAGCATGCGAAATTTTATACAGTTTTTCGGCCAATCCAATAACAAACAAGAACCCTAAAACCGCGCCAGGATAGGAATGTATAAAAAAATGCATAGACCCATAGAAAAAAAGAGGTTCCTTTGTGAGAGTAGGGGTTCCGCTTTGTCCTTGCTAGCGATAATGAGACGTTATGTTAACCGAGCATGTATACAATATACAACCAAAGTCAAACAACACATCACTTATTTTAAATGGTAAAATAGGGAAAAAGGAGTTTCTAAATAATGCCTTTAGAAACCACTATTTATTACATAGAAGTTGCCGAAAAAAGAGATGAAAGAAAAAAGTAAGGGAGGGGCATAAATGAAATATATTAATGGATTATACATATCACTTATATTGATGATGTTTATTAATTTACTTAATACTACAATATTTGATAATGAATATTCAGGGATAACAATGTATATTTCTTCCGTTATATTCATAATTGGGAGCGCATTTTTCGGAAGTGCAAAACAGCTTAAAAATAGTGAGAAAAAATAAAACAAAAAAGTGATACCTATTTATCTTCTTGCAACTAAGTCCTCCAATTAAACGAACTAGAGGACTTTTAATAGTCTTCTAAATATATTAAATCCCTATAATGAGTACGCTTCTTGCCTGTACTACCTTCACATCTGTAGCATTTGCAGCAGAAAAGCCAGTCGATCAACCCAAATGGAAGGAATGGCTAAATGGACATGCAAAAAGATTAAATGAACCCACTTCCCAAACAACAGAAGATTTATCTTTTCTAAAAGAGGCCGTACAGGACAAGCGTATTGTTGTACTTGACGAAAGTACGCATGGTGCTAAGGAAATGAATCAATCCAAAATACGTATGATTAAGTACTTACATGAAGAAATGGGATATGATGTAATTGCATTTGAATCAGGATTTGCAGAAGCAAGTACGGTTCAACAAAATTTTGATAACTTAACCGCTACTGAAGCGATGAAACAATCTTTAGAAGGTGTATGGCAAACAGAGGAAGTTGAACAATTGTTTACCTATATGAAAGAACAAAAAGAAAAAGGAAAGCCACTAACATTAGCTGGTTTTGATATGAATTTGTTTTATAGATCTTCATTCCACTCGTATGCGAAAGACTGGTTGCAAAAACTAAGTCCTGAAGTGGCATCTGAATTTGATGCAGCAGTAACAGAGTTGATTAAACTGGATAAGTATTACAATGGTTATGACGGTACATATCCCTATGATCAATATAAAATAGAAATACAACCTGTTATCAACAAGTTTGAAAATGTGAGAACTTTTATTCAGAATCATAAAGCTGAATTGACTCAAGTTGCACCTCACCCTACGTATGATGTGAATTTCCTTGAGAAATCAATCAATATACGGATTGATGCGATTAAAACACATCTAGATGCTTATATGAAATTTAGAGGTGGCATCTTCTCTACTAATGTTAGAGACTACGCTGATTATATCCGAGATCAAAAAATGGCTCAAAACCTAGCATGGCTCACTGAAATGCAATATAAAAACAAAAAAATTATTGTATGGGGACATAATTATCATATTCGGAAACAAAATTCGAAAATGATATTAGACTATACGAAGTTGCAGCAATACAATTTGGTAGGCCCTAATATGATGGATTATCTTCCGCAGCGTATTAAAAATCAAATGTACACAATTGGACTGTTTGCGTATAGTGGGAGCAGCTGGAACTCTGAAATTGACGAAATTGTTCCTGTACATACCGAACATGAAGAACAAAGTGTAGAAAAAATAATTAGCACCGTTGGAAGTCCAAATGTCTTTGTAAACTTAAAAGGAGAAAGTAATCGACCAGAAACGTCATGGATGTTTACCCCAACTGCAGCAAGTTACTGGGGGGACAAAAAGCGAGAAGAAATCATGATTCCTATCGAACAATATGATGGCATTTTATGGTTAGAAAAGACTTCGCCTTCTGTTCTTAAATAAAAGAGAGCGTCCTTACATGTTAAGGATGCTCTTTTTCTTGTCATGATTGTACGTAAACAACATTCGATTGGATTCATTCCCTATAGAAAATACTAACAATCAAACAATATATTCATTTTTTATATAACCTTAAAGCCTTAATTTGATTACGTTAAGATTGTTAGTTCAAGTTCGGGGTCAGTAGCTAATCTTGGAAATAAGGTTGTATTTGCATGTATTGCCAACAATGCAAGAAGATGCAGTTAACAAAATAAAAGAGATTTTGTAGGGAATGTGACCAATTCTGTGACCACTGGCTCTATAGAGTATGAAAGTAAATAATAAAAACCGTATCAAACGTTAATTTGACACGGTTTCTACAACTATGTCCCCGGAGAGGCTCGAATTCACGACCTCCACAGGTGTGGCTTTTGAGTTGGTACTCTCAAGGGAGATATTGTAAATGATTATTAACTAATAGATTCACTGAGACAGCAAACTAACAAGGTGTACTATTCAGACAAAATTTGTGAGCTAGTATTCGACAAAAGTAGGAGACTAAAATAGGTGCCGTCTCAGGTGGTATTGATAGGGAAAAAATTGGTAATAAATAGAATGACTATTTATGAAAACTAAGAGGAGGAATATAAAATGTTTAAGTGGTTTAAGACGTGGGTTAACTGGCACGATACTCTAGATCAGGCAGCTATTGAGTTTTATATCGGTGACGATAGAGTCGTTCTCATAGGTGCTGATGCAATGAACTTTGTAGCTAACTTTAATAAGAAATACAAAACTCTATATGTTGAAAATAAATTAACTGGAACTAATATACGATTTAGCGTGTCTCATGTAAGTAGTTACAAGAGAACAACTTATAAAGTATCAAATATCTTATGGAAGTAGTAATGAACAAGTGGTTTGCTGGCTCGGTCGCCTTGTTAGTTGTAGCTATAGGGAGTTCGTTCTTCCTGTGGAGTGATGTACCTAAAAAGAAGTAAGCGAGGTGCAATCTCTAACCAATTAGAGTAACTGTCAGGTGATACTAAATAGTAAAACCCCCACCTCGATGGGATAACTTTTCAGTACATCAACATAGGAACTTTAAAGTTCTATCTGAGAAGGTGAAACCTCCTTGGATCATACCCTGTTAGGTACTACTCCAATTGTGCTACCTCATCAAACCTATACCCAACAGTGATTGCATAAGTATTGCTGAATAGAAATAGCTTAGTAGAAACACTTACAGGGTTACAACCTGTATATTACCTGTTCGAATATTCACCTTTATACGCTAACTTATACAGTAACACCTATACGGTATTTTATGCATCAGATACTTGTGAGATAGACTATGTAGTTATACCAATGTATCCCAGCTCCTTAGATACCCTCTACTTACTATCAATTAGTTTACATAATTAATAGTATCAGTAGTAACCAAATCCCAGAAAGTCATTCATATCAATAGTTTTCTAGCTTTCCATTCCCTCCTTTGTATGCAATATTTCATATATTCCTGTCACAACAGCATTGGGCAGTTCAAACCGTTCTCGTAGCCTGCATGAAATCCTGCATATTCTTAGCGTATAAAATCCGCGTTTTGCGGTCAGTACCCCATGCCCATCAACTTAAGAATTTTATAGCGCCCTCAAAACGAAAAAAAACGAGTTGAATTCACATAAATAACTGCAGAAAAATTAAAATTTTTGTTTAGGGGGTACTTCAAGACCTTAGCTTGATGGGCATGGGGTAGCACCACACATCCATCAACTTAAAAGACTATTCTTGAAGTTGAAATCACGTTGCTATTTTCTCATGTTATTGAGAATAGCAACGTGATTTTTATGAAATATGTACCAAAAACTTTATAGTAATAATTCGCATGTTACCTCTCTAGTTAGTAGGATATTTTTTCTTAATATATGCATACTAAACATATCATAAAAGGTACATAGAAAGTGAGGGAATCATGGCTAAATTTTTGAAGCGTTTAAAATATAGAGACAATCCTAAGTCATTTTTAATACGAGACAATACTCATTTTCAGAAAAAAAATATTGAGGACTCCCTCTTAGGCGCTGATTTATCGAAAAACATAGCTGATATTCAGAATATATTCCGTCAAGCACCTGATTTAGTAATTCGTCGGTTTCAAATGAAAGTAGATGGATTAGAAGCAGCTTTAGTATATTTGTCTGGATTAACAGATAAAGAATTGATTCAAAATCATGTTCTAAGTCCTTTGATGAATAGTGATTTTGATACCAATAAAGAACTTCCAATTCCATTAGGACAAATTAAAATTATTGATACGTGGAGTCAGATTGAAAATGCTATTTTTGGAGGAGATAGTGTTTTATTAATCCACAGTCGAACAACAGCACATCAATTGGATACGAAAGGATGGCCACAAAGAAATGTTGAAGATGCTCATAACGAAATAGCTCTAAAAGGTGCGCATCAAGGATTTACAGAAATCGGAAGTCAAAATATCGCAATGATTCGAAGGTATATTCCTCATCGTGAATTAATGGTAAAAGAAATAGTGATTGGTGTACGAAGTAAAACGAGGATTTCTATTTTATATTTGAAAGATGTAGTTTTTGAAGATGTGCTGAAGGAATTAGAAACACGGATTCAAAAAATTACAGTCGACGCTGTTGCTAGTACTGGCGAACTTATAGAATTTATTGAAGATCACCCTTACTCACCGTTTCCGCAATTTATATTAACTGAAAGACCTGATTTGGCTGTATCTCACATTTTACAGGGCAGATTTGTAACTGTAATGGATCATTCACCTAATGTGTTAATTACGCCAACAAATTTTATTTCCTTTTTTCAAGGAGTCGATGATTACGGTACAAGGTGGTTAGTTGCTTCGTCTATTCGGGTGCTTCGTTTTATCGCCTTTATGATTGCTTTATTTTTGCCTGCGAGTTATGTTGCGTTTATTTCTTTTAATTTTGAAGTTATTCCTGTAGAGCTATATTTATCTATTGCAGAATCAAGAACGCGAGTACCCTTTTCTCCAGTTATGGAAGCATTGCTTATGGAAATAACATTGGAAACGATGAGAGAAGGGGCTTTACGGATACCTACTCCGATTGGTCAGACAGTTGGTATTGTAGGTGGTATTGTCATTGGACAGGCGGCTGTTCAAGCGGGAATTGTAAGCAACATTATGATTATTGTTGTTGCTGTTACCGCCATCTCTTCCTTTGTTATCCCTAATTATGATATGGGAGCGGCAGTAAGACTTTTACGCTTTCCGATGATGCTTGCAGCTGCCTTATTTGGAATTGTTGGAATTGTTATCGGATGGATGACTTTAATTGGACATCTAATCAGTCTTGAATCGCTAGGTACTCCTTACGGAACGCCATTAGCACCATTTCGCTTTGCGGATATGAAAGATACTTTCATACGCCTACCTTTATGGGCATTAAAAAAGCGTTCTAAAGGTACCAGAGCCATTCAATCTATTCGACAAGGAAAGAATCAAAATAAAAGGTGAAACTATGAAAAAGTATGCCTATAATGACATTACGCTTATACAGTACATTTTTTTAATTAATGGAATGCAGGTGGGCACTGGCGTTTTATCGCTTCCACGTTTGCTTGCAGAAAAAGCTGGAACGGATGGATGGATAGCTATAATGATTGGCTGGATATTCTCCACAATATCAGGTGTTTTTATGGTGAAAACTGCTGCTAGATATCCCGAGGACACGATTTATGACATTCTTATACGATTATTTGGAAAAATAGTAGGCAAAGCATTCGTTGTTATTTACATGATGTACTTCGCTTTTTATTCTTGTAGCGTTCTTGTGAACGCTATGCTCTATCTTAAAGGATGGCTTCTTCCAAAAACACCTGACTATGTCGTTATCTTTTTATTTTCGATTCCTACCTTCCTTGTTGCTCGTAACGGTCCACGTATTTTAGGGCGATACTCCGAACTTATTTTTTATATGTTTCTTTGGATTCCGTTATTTTTTTTGATCCCTCTTAAAGGGAACGGAAGTTGGATGCCATTTTTCCCACTTTTAAAAGAAGGGTGGAAACCTGTATTCATGGCTGTACCGACCACTATTTTTGCTTATTTAGGGTTTGATATTGCCTTCTTTTTATATCCCTTTTTACAAAAAAAACAGTATGCAGTCCATGGAATGGTTATTGCAAACACTTTAACGATGTTATTTTATTTATTTGCTACTATTGTTTGCTTTGCCTATTTTAGCCCTGAGAGCATTACGCAATATAATCAACCGGTACTAAATTTACTGAAAGTAATTGAATTTCGTTTTTTAGAACGTTTTGACATGATTTTATTGGCCCTTTACTTACCCGTTGTATCCACAGCATGGATTCCCGCTATATATTGCGCTGTATTTTGTTCAAGCCAATTAATTAGAAAACAAGATCACAGCTCGCATGTAGTTGTTCTCTTATTGTTCATTATCGGCCTCATATTTTGGACTCATCCTAGTTGGAATGAAGCCGAAACTTGGCAACAGACATTATCGAATGCTGGTTTGGGATTAACCTATATATCACCTATCGTTTTATGGCTGTATTGCTGTCTATATGAGAAGTTTCGTCAGGGGAGGATACATTGAAAAGAAAAGTACTATGTTGTATTTTGTTATCGGTGTTCATGATGACTGGATGCTTTGATCAAAGAAATGTTGAAGACGTTTCTCTAACTCTTGTTCTTGGTATCGATTTAGATCGTAATAATAATTTATTAGTGTATATGTCAAGCCCTGTTTTCAATAAAGAAGCAAAGGTAAAAGAAGAAATTACTGGCGTGAAATCTGTTACGATTCGAAATTCGAGAGACAAATTTGATGCTACTGTTATGGCGCTTACCTCAGGAAGTAAAACGCAGGTTATTTTAGTTGGAAAACGGCTACTGAAACAAAAAAACTGGATGAAATACCTCGATCCATTTTATCGAGATCCTAAAAATACAGTTACTGCAAGGGTTGTCGCTGTAGATGGACCTGTTTCGGACGTCATCTTCCATAGCCCAAAAGATAAGCCGCGGCTTCCTTTATATTTAACAAAACTAGTTGATACCGCCGCTTTAAGAAACATCACAGTAAAAACAACTCTTCAAGAACTACATGAACAAAAAGCAGATAAAGGGTTAACAGCAAATATTACTGAGATGAAAAAAAAGAATAAAATATGGGTGACAGGTACAGCTTTATTGGATAAAAAGGGAAGGTATAAATTAACACTAAAACCTGAGGAAAACAAACTATTACGCATTTTGCAACAAGGAACTACAGGGGATTTTTCATTTACAATGCCAATTAAAATAAAGGCGGACAGCCAAGATAAAGATTGGATAAGTTTTACTGCCTATAGTATTAAAGTAAAGACAAAGACAAGACATGATAATCATTTTATATTTAATGTAGATGTAAAGATGAGTATCGGTATTACAGAACGGCTTTTTTCGTTTAATACAAGAAAGGACGCAGCAAAATTACAAAAGGCGATTGAAACTAAGCTGGAAGCTGATTTCAAGCAATTAATAAAAAAAATACAAACTGCACAAATCGACCCTATTGGTCTTGGAGGATATGCAAGAACTTACACATATCCAGAATGGAAAAAAGTCCAAAATAAATGGAATAATGAATTAGCAAAGGGAGATGTAAACGTTAAGGTAAATGTGAAAGTTGGTGCAATGGGAACGATTAAGTAACATGAGTTCAACTGGAATTCGTACTAAAATTGCAAGTACCTTCTATTTTAGTACGGGAAATGCCTTTAATAGGGGTTCCGCCTCACATCGCTATCAAGTTAAAAATCTGTTGTTCCCCAAAACGATAAAAATAAACTTCGGTACCATAAAAACACAAAATCTCCATTTAGGGGGTACTTTAAAATCTTAGCTTGATGGGTATGGGTCAGTACCCCATAAAGAAAAGACACTCATATATGAGTGTCTTTTCCGATAGTTTTTTTAGCAGAAGCAAGAAGCTCCAACTATGATTAATAGAATAAATAATACAACTAATAAAGCAAAGCCGCCGCCACAACTACTGCAACTACCACCAAAGCCCATTTTAATCTCTCCTTTGAGTAGGAGGGGAAAATTAAGGTCACTCATGTATTTTAATGGATTCACTTTACTTTATGTTTTTACGCATTAATTGAGCAGGTCCTCTTGAAAATAAAGAAAAGACACCCTAAGGTGCCTTCCTCCGACTTGAACCACTTTAATTTCAATAATATGTATTGGACTCCCATCCAAATATTATTTTACCATGTTAAGTAATATTGGTCATTGAGAAAAAAGAAAAAGCCCTATATAGGGGTATCAACACGCGACCAGCCAGCACTCACACCCAAAAACAGGAGGGAATGATAAAATGTAGTTTAAGGAGGGGGAAGAATGAAAAATGTGCATAGATGGTTAAATTATTTTGGTTTTATATGTGTGTGCATGTCTAGCTTCGGCTTTTTTTCACCAAAATACTTGGGGGTATTTCAAAATCTCAAGTTGATGGGTATGTGACGGTGCCTCATGCTCACCAAGCTAGTTAGTGTATGTTAAGTAAACCTTATGGAGTTGTATATCTCATCCATCCA
>NZ_NUVD01000097.1:0-2500 GCF_002564555.1 Bacillus cereus
CATATTATATGGTTAAGTCCTCGATCTATTAGTATTCGTCAGCTCCACATGTCACCATGCTTCCACCTCGAACCTATCAACCTGATCATCTTTCAGGGATCTTACTAGCTTACGCTATGGGAAATCTCATCTTGAGGGGGGCTTCATGCTTAGATGCTTTCAGCACTTATCCCTTCCGCACATAGCTACCCAGCTATGCCCTTGGCAGAACAACTGGTACACCAGCGGTGCGTCCATCCCGGTCCTCTCGTACTAAGGACAGCTCCTCTCAAATTTCCTACGCCCACGACGGATAGGGACCGAACTGTCTCACGACGTTCTGAACCCAGCTCGCGTACCGCTTTAATGGGCGAACAGCCCAACCCTTGGGACCGACTACAGCCCCAGGATGCGATGAGCCGACATCGAGGTGCCAAACCTCCCCGTCGATGTGGACTCTTGGGGGAGATAAGCCTGTTATCCCCGGGGTAGCTTTTATCCGTTGAGCGATGGCCCTTCCATGCGGAACCACCGGATCACTAAGCCCGACTTTCGTCCCTGCTCGACTTGTAGGTCTCGCAGTCAAGCTCCCTTATGCCTTTGCACTCTACGAATGATTTCCAACCATTCTGAGGGAACCTTTGGGCGCCTCCGTTACACTTTAGGAGGCGACCGCCCCAGTCAAACTGCCCACCTGACACTGTCTCCCGGGTCGATAAGACCCGTAGGTTAGAATTTCAATACAGTCAGGGCGGTATCCCACCAGCGCCTCCACCGAAGCTAGCGCTCCGGTTTCAATGGCTCCCGCCTATCCTGTACAAACTGTACCAAAATTCAATATCAGGCTACAGTAAAGCTCCACGGGGTCTTTCCGTCCTGTCGCGGGTAACCTGCATCTTCACAGGTACTATAATTTCACCGAGTCTCTGGTTGAGACAGTGCCCAAATCGTTACACCTTTCGTGCGGGTCGGAACTTACCCGACAAGGAATTTCGCTACCTTAGGACCGTTATAGTTACGGCCGCCGTTTACTGGGGCTTCAGTTCAGAGCTTCGCTTACGCTAACCCCTCTCCTTAACCTTCCAGCACCGGGCAGGTGTCAGCCCCTATACTTCGCCTTACGGCTTCGCAGAGACCTGTGTTTTTGCTAAACAGTCGCTTGGGCCTATTCACTGCGGCTTTCCGTTAAGAAAGCACCCCTTCTCCCGAAGTTACGGGGTCATTTTGCCGAGTTCCTTAACCAGAGTTCTCTCGCACACCTTAGGATTCTCTCCTCGCCTACCTGTGTCGGTTTGCGGTACAGGCACCTTTTATCTCGCTAGAAGCTTTTCTTGGCAGCGGGGAATCAAAGACTTCGCTCCATAAGGAGCTTCCCCATCACAGCTCAGCCTTCACGATAAGCGGATTTGCCTACTTATCAGCCTAACTGCTTGGACGTGCACAACCAATCGCACGCTTCTTCTATCCTTCTGCGTCCCTCCATTGCTCAAACGATAAAGAGGTGGTACAGGAATATCAACCTGTTGTCCATCGCCTACGCCTGTCGGCCTCGGCTTAGGTCCTGACTAACCCTGAGCGGACGAGCCTTCCTCAGGAAACCTTAGGCATTCGGTGGACGGGATTCTCACCCGTCTTTCGCTACTCATACCGGCATTCTCACTTCTAAGCGCTCCACCAGTCCTTACGGTCTGACTTCACTGCACTTAGAACGCTCCCCTACCACTGATACCATTGGTATCAATTCGCAGCTTCGGTGGTGTATTTAGCCCCGGTACATTTTCGGCGCAGAGTCACTCGACTAGTGAGCTATTACGCACTCTTTAAATGGTGGCTGCTTCTAAGCCAACATCCTAGTTGTCTAAGCAACTCCACATCCTTTTCCACTTAATACACACTTTGGGACCTTAGCTGGCGATCTGGGCTGTTTCCCTCTTGACTACGGATCTTATCACTCGCAGTCTGACTCCTAAGGATAAGTCATTGGCATTCGGAGTTTGACTGAATTCGGTAATCCGATGAGGACCCCTAGTTCAATCAGTGCTCTACCTCCAAGACTCTTACACTTAAGGCTAGCCCTAAAGCTATTTCGGGGAGAACCAGCTATCTCCAGGTTCGATTGGAATTTCTCCGCTACCCACACCTCATCCCCGCACTTTTCAACGTGCGTGGGTTCGGGCCTCCATTCAGTGTTACCTGAACTTCACCCTGGACATGGGTAGATCACCTGGTTTCGGGTCTACGACCACGTACTAAACGCCCTATTCAGACTCGCTTTCGCTGCGGCTCCGTCTCTTCAACTTAACCTCGCACGGGATCGTAACTCGCCGGTTCATTCTACAAAAGGCACGCCATCACCCATTAACGGGCTCTGACTATTTGTAGGCACACGGTTTCAGGATCTCTTTCACTCCCCTTCCGGGGTGCTTTTCACCTTTCCCTCACGGTACTGGTTCACTATCGATCACTAGGGAGTATTTAGCCTTGGGAGATGGTCCTCCCAGATTCCGACGGAATTTCACGT
>NZ_NUVD01000098.1 GCF_002564555.1 Bacillus cereus
TCTTGGCTAAAATGATAAAAGTAACATATTACTGGAACAGCACTACCACTTGTTAAGTCTAGACAACCATTATTTAATGGATATAAAGTAGATTTATCAGACTTTTACCTTTATATAATGAAGAATTTTTCCAAGCATGTAAAATAAGATGGCGTGTAACTTTATATTAATTAACTATTTTTATATAAAGACAATAAGATACTTTGTTAAGAAGTAAAATATTTTAAAATAACCCCAGTCCACCTATCATTTGCATTTTTATATCGTTTTCACGCTGAGCCCGTTTTGAAGATACTAAATAAGGGTGCGAACTATTCATAAAATCAGTAGCTCGAATTATCACAGCAGAGCTTTGATCCTCCTTTAATATTGAATGAGGTAATATTTTAGTTAACCCTTCTTCCGGTTCTGGTGCAAAAATCACTTGAAAGAGACATAGAAACCTACATAGACTGCTCAATGGCAGATTATGATGCAATTCCAAACAATTTACGTATGAACCTAACTTCACTTTGGCAGACTTCACCTGTAGTTGAAGTTGTCCTTTTCTCATCATATGCATAGTTTCAACGCTACTCAATATAGAAATGGCTGTTTCATATGACTTGAATCCTAACATAGAACGCATACGTTTCTCTTCTTTTAATTCTTGAATTGCTACACGATACTACTGTTATAACACAAGGTTTACAAATATGAAAAGCAGCCAAAGCTTTCTTCAAAAAACGCTGAGCTGCTTGTTTATCTCTTGATTCACTGAGATAAAAATCAATGGTATTTCCTTCTGAATCGACTGCACGATATAAATACATCCATTGACCTTTAACTTTCGCATACGTTTCATCGACTCTCCAGGAATCATTTGTTATCTTAAGATGACATCGTACTCTTTCATTTAATTCAGGTCCATATTGATGCACCCAACGCATAATGGTAGTGTGAGTAATGAACAAACCTCGTTTCTCCATCATTTCCACCAAATCACGAAAACTTAGGTTGTACCGTAGGTACCATCTTACTGTTAATAAGATAATATCAGGCTGATAGTGCTTCCATTTGAACAAATTTTCCTTTTTCATACCGATCACATACCTTTTTTAGAGTAATAGTATCAGTATGTTCAAGTTTAGGAGATTACTTGTAAGAACTTTAATTTTTTTGCACCAGAAACCTTTGGTGAATAAGCTGTTCTATGTAATGAAGAAAATCTAAAAAGCATTTCTAATAACAAAAACACTCAGAAATATACTTTTTAAGGTATTAATGTGATATTTTACTTTCACGTACAGGCACTTACTTATTAAAAAACTAAATAAACTATTTTAAACTTACCTTATCGAATCATTCATAGGTTCATGACTCACAAACATAATAATAAATGACGTAAGTTTTTAAAACGAGCACTCTGGCACAAGTGCTCGTTTTATATACATAAATTATTTGGTTTAGTTTCATAAACTAAAAATGTAGAGAAAATTACTGCTCTATGTTTCTAACGAACATTTTTGTACCAGGACCACTTGTTTTTTAGTTTGATGGGAATAGCTTCTTACCACATAGCTATCAAGCTAAGAAAACAAAATCACCTCTAAAAAATATGCTATTCTTTCTGTAGAATTATAGGAAAGGATGGGGTTTTTGTATGTTTATTTCTATATCCGATGAATTACAACTATTTGTTTAGCTATAAAAAGAAGTTACTTTTTCTTTTATGAATTTATTTAAGTTAATTGGATTTCAATGGGGAAATTAGTTAATAATTTACGTTTTGCTTCTCTTATCGGTTTTATTGCTTTTAATTCTACAATCATTTCAATGACAACATTTCTATATTTATGGACATCATACAATATTTCTTCAGCAGTCTTTCCTTTATATTTTTCAGCAGCTATTACTAAGATTAATTTTTCAATAAGCCAATCCCCTCGATATCCATAATCTGCTCTCCAATAAATAGGCTGTGAAAAATAAGTAAAAGAATTCAAAAAAAATTGTCGAATATGTGTAGGGTCTTCAAACGCATCATCGCTGGATCCATAAGGAACATGGCAAACCATTATTGCATTTTGTTTTGCAATACGATGCAATTCCTCCATTAAATCTAAAGGCCGTTGAATATGCTCTAATAAATGAACAGCTAAAAATTCATCTATACTATTATCATCAAAGGGTAAAGGCTGGCTTTTACAATCATTTAAATTAGCTATAACATCTACTCCTTCCAAGGGCATAATATCTAAATTAATCCATCCTTCTAAAATATTTCTTCCACAACCTAAATGTAATTTTTTAGTCATGAGTATTCATCCAATCTATATAATTTTTAAAGATATCTCTTATATATGTGTTGTTTTTGGTATAGATAAGGATTTTGCAAACTACATGCAATAGTCAATAAGGTTCTCGTAAAAAAATAATAAATAAAACAGGGTAATAGATTCCTAAAGGATTATTCAGTTAGGACATTAATTCAAACAGTTAGTTAATAAAATATTTTGATTTTTGATAGACTGATTTTATAGATCTACTTTCTTTTTCTGCTCATTTTGATAGTTTTTAGCCTGCTTCTCATGAAATTGGGCTTCTATTTGATCACCAAGAGCTTGATAACAAAGAGCTAATTGCTGATGAGGAAGCCATGTATGATATGCTTGATCTGCGACTGACCAGGCGTACCGTTCTGGTAATGATTGTGTGTAAGCAGTTTTATACCAAAAAATTGCGGCTTCGATATGTCCTTTTCGTAAAAAATGTTCCCCCATACGGCAACTAAAGGCTGGATATGGAACATCTAAAGCTAATGATTGTAACGTGAGTTCTAATTCTTTCTCAGGTTGTTTTACCATTACATAACAAGTAGCTAATTGATGATGAATAAACATATTGTTTTCTAATGAAATTTCAGGATGATTCTTACACTTTTCAAAATATTGAATGGCCATATCATACTTCTTGTGTACTTTGCACTCTCGGGCATAGTGATACATATCAGATATATTAAATTTGTAACCTTTTTTTAGTTGTCGTTCATAAATTTCTATATTTCTGCGGTTGTTCGATGGGGTGGGGCTTGTTTTTGTATGTGTAATACTTATATCAGAATTGAAGCATGTATAAGAACCATTAATGGATAAATCTTCATGGACAAGTCCTTTCCACTTAAACCCTTTGTTTCGTTTCACTAAGCGTAAACGGGTCGTATAGGATATGACGATTTTCTGAGCATTATCGTACATTAAATATTTCATGGAAATTGCATCAATATTTTCAGAAAGTGAATCTTTCAGTTGCTTGAGCTTAGTTACTTGATCATGTTCAACAATGTCATCAGCATCTAACCACAGAATATAATCTTTCGTTGCATATTGAAAAGATGCATTCCTGGCAGCAGAGAAATCATCAATCCATTCAAAATCATACACATGTGGCGTCCATTTTCTCGCAATCTTCTTTGTTTGATCAGTTGAACCTGTATCGATGATAATGATTTCATCTGGAATTCCTTTAATTGATGTTAAGCAATTTTCCAGTGTATGTTCTTCGTTTTTAACAATCATACATAAACTGATAGAGATTATATTAATTACCCCCCTTTGATTATTCTGAATAGTAATGGTAGGTCTATTTACATTTATTAATATTATTATGGAACTACATTATATATTATGTTTTGAAAAATATAGAGGTATCGTTTAACGAAATATATAAGTTGATTTTTTCTATGTAAAAGGATACTTTCATACTATGTCTAAAGGCATGCTTAAGCCCTACAGGGGGTTACTCGTATCGTAAACCTATAAATGTATAATTGGTGATTCTTGAACAATATGGAATAAAAAATCCTTTTGATTTCTACATATATTTTGTACTTGCTGAATCGAATGCTATACAAACTAAGAATCTTGGCAAATGTTCAATACAGTGCAAAAATACACTTTCTTACTATGCATTAAACAGAAATCGATATAAAACAAGCAACTTTATATATTTTTTTATCAAAAGTAAAAGAACGAGCTAAAACAATTAGGAAACGTACATTTTTTGTAATATTCGAAAACGTCGTATCTCATTTTCCAATTTGGTACTCCCTTCGTAAGAAACGAAGTTCTTCCCGTTCATTACTTTCATAAGGGGAAAGCTTCACCAATTCAAATTCTCTCTGGATACTTGAAATCGAACCACCTTCTTTGACTAACAACTCAACACGTTGTCTTTTAAGCATTTCATAGTACTGTTTTTTCATTTGAGACAACTCGTTATATAGAAAAATTCACATCTAAACCGTATACAAAATTTACTGTACTACCTCACTTTTATTCTTTTTTCGCATATGTTATATAGATTATTAATAGTTAAGAAAGGAGAATAATACTTTGTCAAATTGTGAAAAAAATTGCTTGCCCTTTTTTTGTACTTGTGTCCCCTCATCCCCCCCTTGCATCGTCCTCTCTGACAGTCAACTTTCCCAGTTATCAATTATTTTTCAATCATTAGCTCAGACCACTCTTCCAGCACTCTTTCTCTCCCCTACACCACAAAATAAAGCAGCTGTACAGTTGCAATTGAACCAATTATTAGCCATTGTCCAATCTGGATTTCTTAATCAAACAGATGCTGCCCCTCTTACAGCGATTTTAAACAATACTAGTTTCATTTTAAATTATCCGATTTTTTCACCCCTTATTTTTATTATTGAATTACAAAAATTAGTAAACCAATTTGGAGCACTAGTGAATCAATTATGTGCACCTATTAACGTTCGACAAAATTTACTAGAGCTCCTAAAAGGAATTTTGGCAGTCCTTATTCAATTTGAACCTAAAGGACCAACTGGACCAACTGGATTAACTGGACCAACTGGATCGACTGGAGCTGCAGCAGTTGGCACTCTTTTTGTTACTAATACCGATTCTAATACTGTATCAGTAATAGATGGTGGAAGTAATACAGTAATTGCTACTATTACGGTTGGAATTAACCCACTAGGAATCGCAACAAACCCTGTAACAAAGCGTGTTTATAATGCTAATGGTAGTGGCAGTTCTAATAATGTATCAGTAATAGATGGTTTAACCAATACAGTAATTGCTACTATCCCAGTTGGAAGTTCACCAAATGGTGTAGGAGTAAATCGTGTAACAAATCAAATTTACGTTACTAATGCCGGTGGTAATAATGTATCAGTAATAGATGGTGCAACGAATACAGTGATTGCTACTGTTACTGTAGGAACTAATCCACGTGGTGAAATAGTTCCAATAAATCCTACAACGAATCGTGCTTATGTTGTTAATACGGGTTCTGATGATGTATCAGTAATAGATACTACAACCAATACAGTGATTGCTACTATCCCAGTTGGAACCGCTCCAGATGATGCAAATATAAACCTAACAACAAATCTTATTTATGTTGCTAATTCTCTTACTGATAATGTTACAGTAATAGATGGTGCAACGAATACCGTAATTGCTACTGTTACTGTTGGAGTTAATCCAGCTGGGGTAGCAATAAATAGTAATACAAATCGTATTTATATTCCAAACATTGGGTCCAATAGTGTATCAGTAATAGATGGTGCAACGAATACAGTAATTGCTACCGTTCCTGCTGGAATGACACCAAATCAAGCCGTAGCGGTTATTCCACCAAATCTTATTTATGTTACTAATGCTAATTCTAATAATGTTACAGTAATAGATGGTGCAACGAATACAGTAATTACTACCATCCCAGTGGGCTTGTTTCCTTCTGCAATCGATAGTTTCTAAGAGATTTGGATCTATCAAATTTGGCTAGTAAGGGCACCGTACCGTCACATCGCTATCAAGCTAAGATTTTAAAGTCCTATCCAAACCAAAATTCTGTGTTTTATATAGCATCACAGTACTTGAATCCCTGCACATTGTGTAGGGATTTTTTCATAAAGAAAAGACACCCTAAGGTGCCTTCCTCCGACTTGAACCATCTTAATTTTAATAATATGTATTGGACTCCCATCCAAATATTATTTTACCATGTTAAATAATATTTGGATACCGCCAGCATTTTGGAAAAAAACCACGCTAAGCAAAAACATACAATAAGCTGTCCGTATGGACAGCTTATTTACATAATTCTCGTTATCGGTAGCAAGGAAAAGGCAGATTCCTTGTAAGAGTAGGGATCTGCCTTTTCCTTTTCTATGATTCTATTCATTTCTTTATAAATTCCTATCCTGTCGTGGTTTTTAAGGTACTCGTTTGTTACTGGATTAGCCGAAAAGCTGTATAAAATCTTGCATGCTCTTAGCTTCCTGCATCTCACGTAGTGTTTTCATAAGTGTCTCATCTCGAGCTTCTAATCGTTTTTCCATCTCCAACATACCTTGATTCATTTCTTGCGCTATAACGCTGTATTGTTGCTGAAGCTGTTCTTGAATATGGAATGGGATTAAGCTTGTTCCCTCCGGTTCTTCTTTAATCAGATTCGGATTAACTTTTTCTATTTGTTGCGCAATCATCTTCGCTGCCTTCTCTAGCGTCATACCGTCATGCTTACTAAGCTCAACTAATCTCTCAATAACTATAATGTCGCCTTCTGAGTATTGCCGTCTGCCGCGCTTATCTTTCTTTACAACAAATCCCTCTCGTTGCAAAACTTCCATGTACTTTCTAAGGCTGCTACCACTTATTCCTAGTCGTTTGTATACTTCACTAGCAGAATAAATAATTTCGTCCGTCATAGCGTCACGACACCTCCTCGTGAGAGTATTCAATGGTGGTAAAGAAATTCCTGCAAATCAAAAAGCCACGATTAGAGCTTCTTATTCTTCTTTTACAGTAAGGTTCTCTATGAAATTGCTAATTGAAGAAGCTTGAAAGATACGTAAGTTAGAAGAGTTAATATCATAATACTTATCAGTAATAATGAGGATTGATGGAAAAAATTTAGATCCTTTAGGCTGCCACGATTCGTTATGCCATTCCTGACTATGAAAATATAGCTCATACCTGTTGATTTTATCTTGCATAACTTTTTTACTGTAAACTGACTTCTGGACCTCAATGAAGAATGGAGATCTACGCCAGATTGTAAATGCATCGGGTTCCATAAATTCTTTACCGTATTTCGGTTCAACTTTGAATAGTTTTGGTTTTTCATAATGGATAAGCTGTTTATATACGTCCACAACACCGAGGAAGTGGGGAATCTTTTGGCTAGTCTTTCGAAGTGTGCTAGGTTGAGGGAAATAAATGTATGGTTGCTGCGAGATGGTGGCATCCACATGACCATCTCTTCTTAATCGTTTCATTACCGTATTACAACAAGTCACTGCATTCTTTAATCCTTGAAAATGTAAATCTATAATATCATCCCTGGACATACATCTAAAACGTTTCAAATCCTTCAAAATGGCTTTGTCTCTACTCATCATAGTCTAACACCCCGAATAATTGATTTTCTTCTTGTAGAGGATTTTGGAGCGTCATATCCTCTTTTGGAACGCGGTAAGGTTCAACAATTTGTTTAGCTTTGCTTAATTCTAAATATGGAGCTTGCACTTTCTTTAATCCATTCAGTTTTAGAATCATCTGTCCTGATTGCTCTAAATGTTCTGAACCAGGTGTACCTATGATATTACTATTTATTGTACTATCACATTTAAAACCCATTCTTACCGTCATATTCAACTTTAACTTTCCGTCTAATACTTTTGCATCAGGGCGCTGCATAGAAAGCATGAGAAAGACTCCGAGCGCCCTACCGACTGCCGATATCTTTTCAATTGTAGACATACACTCTTTTTCGTCTTGCAGCATGACTACTTCATCGATAGTAAGTAAGATGTAGGGTTTCTGATTATCTGGATTCAATTTGTTATATTCGTCAATATGGTCCACTTCATACTCTTCCATCAACTTTCTACGTTCGCGTATTTCCTTCCACACTTTCTGAAGCATTATCTTCATTTCAATTTCTTCCATGCAAACATCTTTTACGTGTTTTACTCTTCGTAAAAAGTGAAATTCAGAGTTTTTTAAGTCGCCCAGGTACAAATGCAACTTATCGGGAGACATGTATTGAATAAGTGTGGAAAGCACAACGCGTACCATGCTACTTTTACCGCTTCCTGTTTCTCCTGCGACTAATAAATGTGGTGTATTTGAATCAACCATGTCATACACAATCATATTGCCAAATTGGTCCCGACCTACTACGACAGGAAGACGATGTTTCTTCAATAGCGGCTGCCACTTCTTATAACTGTAATTGTATGCTTGTAGTCCCGCATCTGAATGAAATATATTTAGTACAAACCGTTTAATATCACCTTCAATTGCTACATTGCGTCCTAATATTTGTTGAAAGCAAAACCATTTCTTTTCGATGGTTTTCGGATCTAAACCGTTTGGAATGGTAAAGATATATCGAATATTTTCTTGTGTGAACGAAATGTCATGTATTTTTGGATAAATGGGTACTTTACCACCTCGCGTTTGATGGTCCACATATAAACCAGCTTTTCTAAATACCTCTGTAAGTCGATTCTTCAAACTTTGTTTATGAAGCCAATCTTTTACAATCCCCATGTGCTTCCCTCCTTAAAACATCATTACAATTCGTACAAATACATAACCAATGAAACAAACTCCACCTATTCTCATTCCGTGATACATTCCATCACTTACAAGCTTAGCTGCTGCAACGTGATCGTTTTTAACAAGATGCTTCTCTAATATCGCCCCACCAATTATAGTTGCTCCTAAAGCTCCTAAAGAAATAAATGTAGTTAACATATAAAACTCCCCTTTATAAACACAATTTTAAATGCTTATAACACATAGGTTTATCACCTCAAAACCATGGTAGTGTTACTTTGATAGCTAACTTGATAGCTACTTTGATAGTGGATAAGCTAGTTATTTGGGTAGCTAATTTGATAGTTGCTTTGATAAAAAATATTGTGGATGGCTTGGACAATATGTAAAAAACTTTTTCTTCTCTGCGAATATTTTTTTACGTCTGTGTCCACAATGATGAAAAAAGAAATTTAGGAGTGGTAGAGGTGTTTTGGAAATTCGGAGGGAAGCAAAGAACAAAACTAGGTAAATTTATTGATTCACATGGATATAATCAAAGTGATTTAGAAAAGGTCGCTAAACTAAGCAGACCTACTGTATCTAAAGCCTGTAACGATAAAGAATACATACCGAGTCCAACGGTTATGAAAAAGATATTAAATGCTATTCGTCAAGTAAAACCAAACGCAAAGTCTTCTGACTTTTGGGATATGTAATTAATTTCACTAAAGAACGTATATTCGTATAAAATAAACATAAATTACACGGATCGGGGTATCATCATGGAAAATCAAAGTTGGGGTATACCCAAAATAAAGGTAGCGGAATGGTTAAATAGCAACCGTTTGTTTCACTTCTGGAGTAGTTTATCGTTTTCTGACAGAATACTCCTTCCTCAAGCGTGTAAAAGTTGCACGAATCCATGAACATATTACAAATGCAAGAGCTGATTACTTACATAAGCTTTCTACTGAAATCATCAAAAATCACGATGTCATTGGTATGGAAGACTTACAAGTCAGTAGCATGCTCAAAAATAGAAAACTTGCAAAAGTGATTAGTGAAATGTCTTGGTCACAATTTTGAACAATGTTGGAATATAAAGCAAAGTGGTATGGTAAACAAGTGGTTGTGGTATCTAAAACATTTGCTTCTAGTCAATTATGTTCCAATTGTGACTACAAAAACAAAGATGTTAAAAATCTAACCATTCGTGAGTGGGATTGTCCTTCTTGTGGTACACATCATGATAGAGATCGGAACGCAGCGCAATGCTCAACCTTAGAAATGAAGCAATTCGTCTCTTAACCGTAGGAACTACGGGGATAGCTTACTGAATTAGAAACCTAACGGTTTCTGTCCTTAGGAATCTCCCAATTCAAACAGTCCGTAAGGATGTTAAGTGGTGAGTAGCTCAATGTATGATTTTTTTAAGTGATTCGAAAGTAAAATTAAAAATTGTAAATTAATCTTTTCAGTCATTTTAGTAACAATGTAATTTAAGAGTAGTTAATAAAATCTAATATAAATATATATCTTATATATATTAAAAATATAAAGATAAAACTTATATAGGACTGAAAAATGTACGTATATCCTTACTGTAACGTAGACTTTTAACATCTCATAGCGTAAAAAATCATAAATAGTAGAATCTTACAACGGGAAAATCGGAAATATTATGGTCTGAAATCTACAATTAATCATAAATGAATTGTAGTATTCCTACATAAAAAATGAAACAAATTAATACATTGTTAAACATATTTATTCAATCGTAAAATTTCATGTGAATTCACTGAATATCCACAATCTTATTGTATTTACCCACAAAAAATTCACATTATGTTTTAATTAATCAACAGTATCCAAATTTAGCACATAACTAACATTAATCTTGATGATTTTTGATAGATGAAGTCGTATAAGCTATTTATATCAATAATAATGGAACTAAATTATTCACATTATATGTTATTTATCTACTTATCCACGAAATTTAATTTTTTTCTTATGATTTATTGTAGATATTTGAATGTATTTAGACAGCTCATAACGTGTTTATATGAAAGTATGTGTGGAAATTTAAATAGATACTATACTACTTTTGTATATGATTGCATAAAAAAAGACTCTATTATGAATAGAATCGAGTAAAGTTACTTATTGTGAAGAATGAGTAAAATTCTTTTAAATAAACATATCAACACGAATAGCCCTCTATCTTGAATTTTTTCAAAAATAGAGAGCTGATTATGATTAATTCGGTTTCATTGCTGTCAGTACTTGCTCAGCTGTTGTTACGGGGATACCAGCGCGTATTAACTGTTCAAAGGCACACATAAATGTAATTAAATTAAAGTTATCTGGTACTTCAATAACGCGAAGCTTTTCTTTCGGTAATTTATCTATCTTTTCAATGAACAATTCCCGAACATCACTAGGAATAGAGCGCTCTTTATGTCCTCTTGCCTTTAAGAGTTCACGTATTTCTATTTCTAAAGCCATATAAGCGTTTAGGTTTGTACCTTGTTCATAAGCGTACTTTCTAAACAACGTTTCTTCTTGATACTTTAGATAGTTGCGGTGATACGATTCCTCTGTAACAGGTACAGCAAATTTGTAGTTTAGTAACTCATACGTTTTACGGAACAGTTTTTTGATGTTTCGAAGAGAGTACATAGAGAAATGCAATCCGAAATCAAATACAGCCTGTTCTTTTTGTTCTTTTGGAACATGTTGTGTAATAAGAGGATAAATACCCTCTTTAGCCGCTGTATCAAGAATTTGATATTGTGATGTTTGATTTAATAATTTCTTCAGTGTATATACTAACTTGCTTGGATATTCTTCATTACGATCTATCATGTCACGTAAGCTATGAATTACACTTCGAATTTGTCGATGGCATGTATGTTTAAGCACATGAATAAATTTGTTCATGTCTTGTGTAAACTCTCCAATACTCATCTCTTGTAGTACGGATTCGATAAAACGAGCTTTACGAGCATAAGTAAGCTTTGGTGTGAATGGATCGCGATACTGTACTTCTCCGATTTCTTTTGTACATAAGAAATCCGTATGTAAGGATAAATATAGTGTTGTATATCTTTTTTTATTCTTAACCCCTTTTTGTAATTTACAAATTTTGAATAGTGGAGTCCCTGTACATAGTAATGCAGTTGTTAATTCTGTTATAACCGCACGTATTTGATGTGGGTACTTTTTATGTAAAAAGCGGTACATCCCACCAAAATGAGTTCTATTCCCTCTTTCATCTTGTTTGTCTAAGGAACGTTTTAGTGTAGTTTCACTGTGCTGTTGCATAGCAATATCTAAGAATAGTTTCTTAGATGCAATTGATAACTCAAAGAAAGCTTTCGTAAACACCACTGGGCTAATATAAACATATGCATTGGCCTTTTCAGTTTCTTCATTCATAAAATGAGTTAATTTAATTGTATATCGGCCATCTAATTCATTTTCAATCGTAATAATGTTATGTATACTTAATTTCTTTAATGCAATATAGAATTGAGAATGCTGTATGTAAGCAAATTCTTCTTTATATAGTTTGTAATCTTCCCACATCATATGTATTGTTACATTTGGAATGACTCCATTCGTGTAACATTTTTTGTGTAAATATAAGAAGACTTCCAAATCTGCGTTTGTAATGCCATATAATTTATGCTTTCTTCCCATTGTTTCAGAAATAGCAGCTAGTGTACGACGTGAAAAAGATGGTTTAGCCTGTGCTACGAAGCCATCCACATCGGCAATACGCTCCTCATATGTCATATGATCAACAATATCCTCAAGGTATGTATCTTTATAGCTGTAGTATTTCTCTTCGAAAGTTTCAACAAGTTTTTGCCAAGACTTCAGTGTTACTAAAACTGCATTTGTAGATTGTCCACTTAGACTACGTTGATTACGAATAATAAATGATTTTCCCATCTTTTTCACCTCCTACCTATAAATTCAGAAATAAATGTCAAAACACTATAAAATATACCAATTTTGATTATACCAAATCGAAATTTGCTGAAACGCGTCCCTTTAAGAGAAAAAATAAAAAGATGAAACGCCCTGAAATCCCTTGTGTATCAAGGGGTTTCAGGATTCTTGATTTTTTTTTTATGGACATGATATGGCTATAGATTTTCATATTGGTAGAAAAGAAGGGAAATAGCAAAAAAATCTTGTAAACATGATTAAATCAACAGTTATATCGATTTTTTTAAAAACAAAAGGGACATGATATGGCTATAGATTTTCATGTTTATAATTGTGAATTGAACAGATGAACCCCTTTAAACATTGATGTTAATGGGTTTTATCTGTAATTTTATGATTACAAAAGGAACATGAAGTGGCTAGGTGAGTTTTCATGTTTGGGTAAAAAAGGGGACATCATACAGCTATGGATTTTCATGTTGCATAAATACATGAAAATAGAGTTAGAAACGTGTAAAGCCTTAATATGAGAGGGTTTATGTGGTTTTCATCTAAAACAAAAGGGACATCATATAGCTATAAATTTTCATAACTAATAGTATAGCGGTAATAGAAAAGCTTATATATCAAGCTTTAAGCACTTTTAGAAAAAAATTTCGAGTTAGTAAAAAGAGTTACATAATGTTATTTTTGTTTCATGTTTTGGTTAAAAGGGGAATGATATGACTATAAATTTTCATTTTGATGAATTTGGGGTGTTCGAAGTAACATTAATATTTTAAATCTTACTCTAATAGAAAAAGAGCTAATGGATGAAAGATAGGTTATTGTATAAGTACTTATATAATTGCTATTTGGATTTTACAAATCGATTCAGTCTTGTATAATCAGTTACAGAGTGGGCTATAAAGTATACAAACTAGAGCCCTTAACATATTAACAGCGGAACGAAAGGATAGAATTTTCTGACTTTGTTTCTAGTTTTATAAAAAGGAACATCATATAGCTAATTATTTTCAAGTTCAGATCAATAATAAATGTATATAAGGAGCCGAATTTATATGGAAGACGTTCTACAATTGTTTAGAGATGCACTATCAATAACGGAACAATTGTATAAACAAGATGAGCAATTGTGGCATAAATGGGTTTGCTATTATGTTGAGGTTGAAGCAGACAAAAGTAAAATTGTGACTTCAGAATACCTTTCTCCGTCATTTTCAATGCTTGTACAGTGGCTAGAGCAACAACAAAGAAAAGGTGTTTCTCCTCTAGATATATATAGAAATATAGATGATTACAGATTAAGCATCGATGAGACAATAGGTGTCTTTATTGAACAAGAGTTTCGTAAAAATCAGACAGTTAGTAATAAAGTGCATACAGCAACAAGTGAATCAGATACGAACATATTGAATGAAAATTATTTAGAAGTAAATAACTCCGCGGTCTATTATAAGTTAAGAGATGGAATAGCTAAAAATCAATTTGAAGAAGATGAAAACACACGGTTAAAATCTTATCCTATTGAAACAAAGGATAGTAATGGAGTGGCACAGCTTTCCTCTCATAAAGATGAAGATCTAAAGTTAACGAATATTGAAGAGACAGCAAGATGGAATACATTAGTAGATGGTGTAATGAGTAATATGGATGATCTAACTGCAGATTGTTTAGATACCATCACGATTCAATGGTTGAATGAAGCAAAATCGCCTGATGAATTTATTGATTTTTCATATGAACAAGTTTTAGAAATGTGCAGTATTTCAAAGGCTAAGGCAAATGGTGTCGAATATTATAGGGTAGAAGATAAAATTAAAGTTGCGAAGCGGATTGCGGCCCTAGCGAGTATTTTTATATATCTAAATGATGACAATGAAGTAGTCGTATTAAATGATCGCGCTGAAACAGGTAAGCATTATGAAGTAAAACGCGAGGTAATTAAAAGACTATTTGTATTAGATTCCGTAGTTCTATGGAGAGATAAAAACACAAACGAATACATGGGGATAGAATCGTGTCGAATCAAGCCGGGAAGTTTCTTATCCGGATATCTATATGGATCTAATAGTACTACCGCATTATTATCAAAAAAGGCACTTGAATATAATAGTTATAGACACAAATATCATAAAAGATTAATTCGATATTTGACATGGCAATGGAGAATACGTCAAATGTTTTCTAGCTTACAAAGACCTTATTCTATAGGTGGAGATAAAGGTTTGTTAGCAGTTATGGGTATAAACCAAAAACAAAAACCTAATCGTATCCGCGAACAATTAGAAAATGTTCTTAGTGATTTAGAAAAAGAAGAAGTAATTTCTCATTGGGAATATCATAATGGTTTAGAAGAAGAAAAACTGACAAAGAAGAATTGGTTTAAAAACTATTATTCACAGTTAGGAATAGTAATATTGCCACCCAAAGAATTAATTAGTTCAATGGAAAACTTAGCGAAAAAGAAAACAATTGATACAATACATGAGGAAAGTCACCCAGTAAAAATTGTAGAAAAACCATTAGATACGAATGAAAATGAACAACTGATCAGGGAGAAAATAGAGTTTATTCATATGAAGAAGAATATAACTATGCGAGAACTATCAATAGAGATAGGTATATCACAGCCCACTCTTTCTAGATTCTATAATAAAAAAACAAAGCGTCTCTCTAGTACGGCGAGAAGCAAATTAAAACAATGGTATAAGAGACAAATGATTATCGATAAAATGTAAGTTAAAGCTAAAATTAGTATTAAAAAGAGTCCTAGAAATAGGATTATTTTTAATGTAGTTATTGAATTTGCCTGTTTTAAAATATACTAATAAATATAGAAATATCCCTATTTAGAAACAGGGATATTTCTATATTAAAAATGAGATGATAGTAGTGTTATGTGGTATATGCAATCAAATCAGTAATGTATATTATTCCAGTAACTTATCCAAAGCTCTCTCCTATACCTTTATTTCTATAACAAAAGCAAAAGGATATAGAAATATCCACTTATAGAAATAGGGATATTTCTATATTAAAAATGAGATGATAGTAGTGTTATGTGGTATAT
>NZ_NUVD01000099.1 GCF_002564555.1 Bacillus cereus
ATATTACGATTCTACAAAATGCAAAATTAACAACGTCTAACGATCGTCCAGTACAAAAACCTGATGGATCATACGATTTTGATTTAACATTATCAGGCCGAGCACTAGCTGAAGTAGGCGTTTTAGATGATAAAAAAGTTGTTTTCACAATTCCAGAAGATCTTCGCGGGAATATTACAAATCCAACAGTTGATATCAGTGTCGGACTATTACCTTTACAACTTGCAGATGTCCCATTACTGAACACTACTTTAACTGGTCTTCAAACAACATTGGAAACGGTTAATGGCATCTTAAAAAAGGTCGAGAAAGTTCCACTTGTTCGTAGACTTGTTAGTGGACTCATAACTGCGATTACAAATTTAACAACTAACATCAATCAAACTATCGAAGGACTAAAACATTTAGGAACTTATACAGACTCACTTCCAGGTGTAATTTCAAACGACGGTAGTACTATTACAGTCGACTTTGATGAAGGTCTAGGGAATTACTTACAAAAAACATATGCGGAAATTCTAAGTCCTCTTGTGAATGGACTAGATCAATTTGTTAAGGAATTAGTAGACGGACTTCCACTTTTAGGGAAAGT
>NZ_NUVD01000100.1 GCF_002564555.1 Bacillus cereus
CCTTTTATTGCTGCAGCGTGGAAATCAGAGAATGGAACATTTGGATCTGAAGTTGTTGCATGCAATGTATATTTGTTTTCTCCTAGAATTCTAGCATTTAGTAGTGCATTAGCTAAATCTCCAGTCCCGTTAATTACTCCTTGAAGTAGGGCTAGTACTGGTTTTAAAGCGGTATCTAGAATTGGATTTAAAACTGGACCTAAAACTTTCCCTAAAAGTGGAAG
>NZ_NUVD01000016.1 GCF_002564555.1 Bacillus cereus
CATTTATTCTCTTCCCCTTTGAATAATTTTATGTAATATTAAAATTGACAAATATGACGAACTTTTAATATTATATAAACTATAAAATATGGCATAATTCGCCATATTAAGGGTAATAATATCATATTTTGACAAAAAAAAAACGTATTTTTCACATATTTATTTATTTATTTATATTTTTAAAGATTTTTAATGTTACGAGCAGTAAGGAATATGGTTTCTCAAAAAATAACTTTTTGAAAAATAGTAATTCATGTATAATACAACACATATAATTGACAAATGGAGTGAGAATATGACACAAATATCTCGATCTGAATTACTTGAGAAGGTAAAAAAAAGAGTATTAACATCTCTACCTCAGGGTCATTCTCAGAAAATCGCTTTTGTTTCTGTAGGATTTCCAAATAAGCGCGCTTTCGTATGGCAAACGCGCCATGAAAATCCTAATAGAATTTGGACAAAGATAGAACGTCATATTGATAGATATTACAACGTTTCACCATGGATTAAGATTGACGTTGTCGATTCAATACATACAATGAGTTATGAAGAGTTAAAGCAACAATTTGACTCTATGGAAAGAAATAATTATTTTAGATACGGCATTGCTTTTGATGATCGGTTTGAAGTAGCGTTTTTAGAGCAAGAGATAAATGCAAATGCTATTTTAAAACCTGGCCCTAATTATCGAATTTCACAATTAGGAAATGTTGAGCTGCAATTTGATTTTAATAATCTTAATAATTACATTTTCGAAAAGTATAAAAAGCCTTTCTTCTTAAAAGCAGAAAGGCTCCACTCACAACCTTTACATGTATTCACAACGAAGTCATTTCTTATTGAAGAAAGCAGTACATTAATTGACTTACAAAAACGAGAATTGTATAACGGAATCCGCTTTATTAATAGCAAAAATGAAAAGAAACTGCTTACTCATATTGTGAAAGATGGCGGAAACTTTTTAGCGAATCAAATTTTAGATGAAGGTAAATTTGTATACGGTTATTTCCCTTGCTATGATCATACATTAACAAGCTACAATACAATTCGACATTTCTCTAGTTTGTATGCTTTATTAGAAGTTGTTGAATATACACAGGATTTTTCTTTGATAAAAAAAATAAAAACGTCTATTGATTGGGGAATAAATAATTTAAGTACATTGGTAGAGGACCAATTATTTTTTGTTGAACAAAATAGCGGAGAAATAAAACTAGGGGCTCAAGGTATGGCTTTACTTACTTTGAGTAAATATATGACGATTACTGATTCGAGAGAATATCAAGAATATGGTTTGCAAATTGTTTCAGCTATGGAAAGAATGATAGATCATGAAGGGAATACTGTGCATGTTTTAGATGCGGAGACGCTTGAGATAAAAGAAGAGTTTCGTACAGTTTATTATGACGGGGAAGCTGTATTTGGATTACTACGCTTGTATACTTTAATAAAAGAAGAACATATTTTAGAAATAGCAAAACGCATTTTTAATTGTTTAATTGAAAAAGAGTATTGGAAATATCATGACCATTGGTTAAGCTATGCTACAAATGAAATTACTTATTACATTAATGATATTGATTATTACGAATTTGGAATAAAAAATGCTTTTGAGCATTTAACATTTATCGATAAGAGAGAAACGGCTTATCCAACTCTTTTAGAACTTATGAATTCTGCACATTTACTAATAGAAAAATGTAAAATAGAACATCCTGAATTACTAGAAAAATACGATGTGGAAAAGTTTGAAAAAATTAGAACAAAGCGTGCTCGACATGAACTTACAGGTGTCTTTCTCCCAGAAGTAGCGATGTATTTCAAAAATCCTCAAAGAATATTATATGGATTTTATTCTAGGCATGATCGCTTCAGAACAAGAATAGATGATGCAGAGCATTTTCTTTCAGGATTTATTAACTACTTAAAAAATCCTTGTTCTTGAATAGATTAATGTGAATTGTAACTAGATATTAAACGGTTGTAATTAAATTTTGCGTCCTGTTTCAATTGTATAACGCATATTTGATATTCGGAAAATAAAGAGGGGTTTTTATGGGGAAAATAGGGGTTTATTTCTTAAACTTGGATTATGGAGAAAAATTAACAGGAATTGAGATAGCTTCGTTAAAAAGAGCACAACTCTTTGATAAATTTCTAAACTATGACGTAGAATTATTATCGATAAAATATAGAAGAATATTAGATCAATACAGATGTATTTATTCAAAGGAATATAATTTTTCAAATAAGATAAATTTTGAAAATCTATATGAATACTTTCAGCATTCAGAAATACGAAAAACGTTTAAGGATGTTACTGATGGTATATGGGCCTACTCAAAAGAACCTAATAAAGAACATGTTGTTAAAGTAATAAATGAAGATAAAGACATTATAAAATATACCGTATATCATGAAGAAGATAACCAAAAAATTAATTATATTAATCACTTTATTCATGGAAAAAAATATATGCGGGAACAATTTGATGAATATGGTACGCTGTCAAATAAACAATATTTTGATGAGGCACAAAAAATAGTACGTGAAGAATATTATAGAACAGACGGCACAATAGCTTTCATTAAAGATATTAATAAAAATACAATTTTATTAATGGATGAATGTGGACATTTTTACAAAAATGTAACTGAAGAAGAATTAATTGAAATGTGGATTAGAAAAAAAATAGAGAATGATGATGAGAGTATTTTATTTGTAGATAAAAACCGATTTTATTACGATATTGTAAAAAGGGTACGAAATTCAAAAGTTCATATCATACCTATAGTTCATAGTACTTTTTATAATAACCCAAACGATAAATTAACAGGAACTTTAAATTCAAATTACATCCCTATTTGGAAAGATTTTGACCAAGTTGAGAAGGTTGTAGTGCTAACACAAAAACAAAAACAAGATATTGATAATAGATTTGAAAAAAATGAAAAATTAGTAGTAATACCTCATGCCATTTCAGATGATATTCAAGAAGTTCCTTTTACAGAACGGGATCCTAACAAATGCGTTCTATTTGCAAGATTGGCCCCTGAAAAACAAATTGATAAAATGATTGAAATTTTTACTTGTGTAGTACAAGAAGTTCCTTCGGCAACTTTACATATTTATGGAGAAGGTAAAGAAAAAAGTAAACTATTAGATATAATAAAGAGAAATAATATGGAGAAAAATATCTTTATACACCCCTTTACTCTTCAGACAAAACAAATTTTAAATGAAAGTAGCTGCTTTTTATTAACCAGTCGTAATGAAGGTTTTTGTCTAGCTGCACAAGAAGCGATATCTTGCGGATGCCCAGTTATTTGTTTTGATATTGATTATTTAGGAGATTATTTAAGAAATGGTGATAACTCAATAAAAGTTGATCAAGATAATATAGAGCAGTTTGTTGAAAAAGTAATTACTTTGCTAAAAGATGACACAAAAAGACGTATTTATAGCGAGAATTCTTATAGAATTATTAAAGATTTTACAGGAGAAGTTATTTCGACAAAATGGGAAGCATTAATAAAAAGTGTATTAATGCCAGCAAACTATAAGGGGTAGTGACAGGGGTAGACTTATCCCTGTCAAATAGACAACTGTAAAAAAGACTATACAGCCATCGAAATTCGATATTCGATTGGAGCTCGCTGATTGAGTCGTTTTTGGAATCATTTGTAGTTATAATGATAGATGTATGTTTCAATTGCTTGAATTAGTTCTCCCTTTATTTGATAGTCATTAAGATAAAACATTTCAGATTTAAAATGAGAGAAGAATGATTCAATGCAAGCATTGTCATGGCAGTTTCCTTTGCGGGAATGGCTGCCGATGGCGCCTAGCTGTTGAAGCATACGATAATAAGTAGGAGATGTATGTTGGAATCCTTGATCTGAGTGGATGATGGCTCTATACACATCTCTTTTTTGTGTTGCTAAATCTAATGTTTTTAGAACAAGTTGTAAATCATTGCGATGTGAGAGTTTTCAAGCAACGATTTCATTATTGTAAAGGTCTTGAACGACCGATAAATAGAGAAATTTATCTTTGAATGGCAAATAAGTGATATCTGTGACAAGTACCTCATTTTGTTTGCGGTTTTGGAATTGTCTTTCTACTACATTTGGGAAAATCGATTGAATGTGAAGCTCTCGCATAAGTCTATATACTTTTTTGTGGTTCACGAAAAATCCAGCCTCTCGTAAGGCGATTGTCATGCGAGGAGTACACCCAACAATAATGTACTCATTTCCAAAACCTCCACCAGGATTTCCTTTTTGCTGCCGCTATTTCTTCCTGGACTGATACAATCGTACGTTTAGCATCTTGAATCTCTCTGACCATCTTCATAAGATTATCATCCCTTTGCTCTAACCTCTTTTCTATCCTTTCTTCACGTTCCTTCCGATCTTTGATGTCTTCCTTTATTAATTTATTTCTTCCTTTAATATCCTCTTCGATT
>NZ_NUVD01000101.1 GCF_002564555.1 Bacillus cereus
TTGATTTTTTCTGCTTTCGCGACATTCACGCTCGCTATTTCTAGCCACGTTGTAGTTCAATCAGCTTTAGGGATTGCCCGCACTTAACCCTCACTACTAGCCAATCACTTGACTAGCAGGGCTTACTGATATATTTAATTAACTTTGGTTATAATTGGTTAAATAAATCGTAACAGTTAGTTACCCTTCATCTTCAAACCTTCTCCCCTATTCTTACATAAAAAAAGAAAGCAAAGGATCTGCTTTCTTTTTCCTTTTTATACTTGAGATGTTTGCACCCGAGCTGTTCTCGTTATGTCCATATCAATGCCATATGTAAACTGTAATTCCCTACAAACATCTTTAATTAAAATCGCGACATTATACTTTTCATTAAATTGTAAAACTATGCTTTCTACTTCTTCATATGTATACCTATATTCTCCTGTAATGACACTTTTTAGATCAAAGCATTCATTTATACAAAGTTGCACAAGCAGCTGGTCATATTTCTCGATTACATCTTCTTTCTTCCACAGTACCTCTTTTACATATAACCGATCAAACTTCACACTTTCTCGGTTACAATCCGTTAAAATCCGGGTCATTTCATTTAATTCTCGATATAATTCGGAAATATTTCTGCTTAAACTAAGCAGTTTATCTACGCCATTTTCATATAACATACTCTTTCCACCCCCGCATTTTCTTTTTCTTATTATAGCAAGAAAATTCTAAAAATAGTTTCTTTCTTCTGAAATATTAGGAAACTAATTTCGATTGCTTTACAATGAAACTAGCTAACACGAAAGGGGAAAGAAACTTGGAGCAAAAATTATATTACGCTGACGCTTATAAGAAAGACTTTACTACTAAAGTTATAAAGCAAGATTATAATGCAGAAGGAAACTTATATGTTGTCTTGAATGAAACTGCCTTTTATCCGACAGGTGGTGGGCAACCGCATGATACTGGAACTTTAAATGGTATTGCTGTATTTGGTGTTGAAGAAGTCGACGAAGAAATCCGCCACTTCATTGCAGAACAATTACATACAGAAGAAGTAGAAGGTAAAATTAATTGGGAGCGCCGTTTTGATCATATGCAGCAACATGCAGCTCAGCACATTTTATCTGCTGCTTTTTGGGATCATTTTAACATACCCACTATCGGATTCCATCTTGGAAAAGAAACCGTAACAATTGATTTAGAAACGGCAAACCTGCCTACAGAAACGGTTGAAAAAGCGGTGCAAATTGCCAACAACATTGTTTTTGAAAACCATCCAATTCGTATAGAGTGGATGAACTTAGAAGAAGCGAAAACATTACCTCTTCGTAAAGAACCTACTATGACAGAAAATATACGCGTTGTTATTATCGAAAACTATGATTACAACGGCTGTGGTGGAACTCATCCGAAACACACTGGTGAAGTAGGTCCTATTCAAGTACTAGGATGGGAGCGCAATAAAGGTGGCATCCGCTTAACATTTATCGCTGGTTGGCGCACACTTAAACTAATGGGGCAACAGCAACAAATTATGAAAGATGTTTCTAAACAATTAAACAGTAGCGAAACTGATATTCCGGTAAAAGTAGCACAGATTCTTACTTCTCAAAAAGAAAACGAAAAAGCAATACAAACAATGAATGAAAAACTACTCTTTGCAGAAGCGAATGAACTATTGCAACAGTCAGAAGAAATACACGCTGGAACACTTATTTCTAAAGTATTTATAAATCGTTCCATGCAAGAAATCGCAAAACTTTCTGCTATTATTACAGAACAACAAGAGCATGCCATTACATATTTCGTTATTGAAAATGAGGACAAATTACAATGTATTCTCGCTTGCGGAAAAACAGTAATGCTCGATATGAATGCTCTTTTAAAAGATGCCCTTCCTGCAATTGAAGGCAAAGGTGGCGGAAATAAAAAGAGTGCTCGCGGCGGCGGGAAAGCAATTATGACTGGGGATGAGTTTTTAAATCAACTTGTTTCTTCTTTACAGTCAGCGGTATAAAACATTTTTGTGAAGGATAGCAGGTGGCTATCCTTCCTCTATACTTACAAACCAATATTTTGTTTCAGCCCTTGGTAACTCCCTGCATTTGAAAACCCTTCATTTACAAGCTTTATAAAAGTTTCTGAGAAACCATGATGACTTAATTCTTTGATCGGTATCATTTGCACATCATGAATCGGATTATGATCAAATTCATTTGATGGTAACGTAAATTCCCCTGTAATTTTTTCAAGCAGAAATGTAATATGTAATAAAGATGGAAGAGCATCTGGTTTATCACAAACATAGAGTAGTTTCTTAATTTTAACTTCTAATCCTGTTTCTTCTCTCATTTCTCGAATCATTGCTTCTTCTAACGTTTCACCGTTCTCTACTCTCCCTCCTGGTAAAGACCAATTCCTGTTAGCAACTTTTTGGTTTACTAGCAATACGCTTTCTTCTTCAATTAAAATTCCAGTAACACGAACTTGCATTACATTTTCCATACGCACTCTCCTCTTCCTATTAAATTTACAAATTAACCCTTCCACAAAAAGAACATACGTTTTATAATTAAAGAAAATTATGGAAGAAAGAAGTTGTTACATTCATGCGTCCATCTTTAACAAAAACTATGCCACTCGAAGATTTCCAAGACTATTATTGGTTAAAAGCTGAACTGCAAACATTTTGTCGTGAGCATAATTTACCAGCTAGTGGCTCTAAAATCGAAATAACCGAGCGTATCTCTCATTATTTAACTACAGGTAAAATATTAAAAAACAGTTCTCATCAAAAAGTGAGTAAAGCTTCCCTCTCTTATAAAGATCTTTCTCTTCAAACGATTATTACCGAAAATCACCGCTGTAGCGAAGATGTTCGTGCTTTTTTCAAAGAAAAAATTGGAGCAAACTTCCGCTTTACAGTAGCTCTTCAAAAGTTTTTTAAAGAAAATGTTGGAAAAACATATGAAGATGCGATAACGTTTTGGCATGAAGAAAACAAACGAAAAAAAGATCCTACATACAAAACAACTATCAGTGCGCAGTTTGAATACAATCGTTTTACGCGCGCTTTTTTTGAAGACCCATATAACAAAGGAAAATCAAAAGCTGATGCTATCGCTGCTTGGAACGAAATAAAAGCAAAACCTGGTAGTAACGACTATATCCCTCAAAAAGTAGAAAACTAGTTACCTTGCTAGTCTTCTACTTTTTCAAATAATAGCGCAAGCCCAATTCCACCACCAATCCCTAATGTCGCAATTCCATATTTCATATGATTTCTTTTCGCCTGATAAAACAAGCGTGTTACAAGCATAGCTCCAGACGCACCGTACGGATGACCGAGTGCAATTGCACCACCATTTACATTTAGCTTTTCATACGGAATTTGTAACTCCTTTGCACAAGCCACAATTTTTGAAGCAAATGCTTCATTTATTTCAAAATAATCAATGTCCTCTACTTTTAAGTTCATTCCATTTAATAATTTATTCACTGCAAATATCGGACCAGTTCCAGGAAGATTTGGATCCACTCCAACTACAGCACTGCGAACGAAACGAAGGACAGGCTTGTATCCTAATTTTCGGGCTTGCCCCTCTTCCATTACAAGAACAGCACATGCACCGTCATTTACGCCACACGAATTCCCTGCTGTTACTGTTCCATTTTGCCAAAATACAGGTTTTGTTCTCTTAATGATTCTTTCATACTTCATTTCTCGCTTTATAGCTTCATCTAATAAACCATCAAGTGGTAATATTTCATCTTGTATATATCCGTTTTCTAACGCTTGCAGGGTCCGTTTATAACTAAGACATGCGTACTCGTCTTGCATTTCCCTCGTTATGTTATAACGCTCCGCGACATATTCAGCCGCTACTCCCATATCAGGATCCCCAATTGTTTCAGGTGAAAACCGCGCTCTCTTTTGAAAAGGTGACGTACTTGTACTCTCTACTCCCCCGGCGACATAACAATTACCTGCCTCACCTTGAATAAGATGACATGCGGTGCGAATGGCTTCCAATCCAGCACCACATTGCCGGTCAATCGTTACACCAGGAATATGATAACCGAGCCCCGCCTCTAAAGTAGACAGCCTTGCAATATTTCCTCCCGGTCCAACAACATTCCCTACTATAACATCATCTATTTCTCTCTCAATCCCTTTACTTAAAAACGAAAGAATTGGTGCTGCTAAATGCTGAACTTCATAATCTTTCAACATCCCATTTTCCTTACCAATAGGTGTTCTTTTCGCCTCTACAATAACCGCCCTATTCATATATCTTCTCCCGATTTTTAATCATATTTTTTGCTGCAATACGAGCAATCTTCCCGCTATTTGTATAAGGTATTTCATCAACAAAATGCCATTCTTTCGGTATTTTAAAAGAGGATAATCGTTGTAAGCAAAAACTCTTTAATTGTTGCTTCGTAGCACTTCCTTTTACGATAGCGACAGGCTTTTCCCCCCAATAACTATCTTCTACACCAACTACAACTATTTCATCAACAGCTGGATGTGTCTGTACTACACTTTCTATTTCTTCTGGAAAAATATTGATTCCTCCAAATAAAATCATATTCTTCTCTCTACCAACAATATATATAAAGCCTTCTTCATCTTGATAGCCTACATCTCGCACTGTCATCCAGCCATCTGCAGTCAACTCCGGAACTAAAACCCCATCCATTATGTAGCCCATAAAAAACTGATTACTTTTCACATACACAATTCCTATCTCGCCTATATGTACCGCTTCTCCTGCTTCACTACATATTCGAACTTTCACATTATGACAAGGCTTCCCTACTGAATTTGGCTTTCTTTCACTCTCTTCATCGACCAATGCCGTTACAAAGCTTAGCTCAGACGCACCGTAAAACTCATATCTTTTTGCATAAGGAAACATATTCTTCATCTTTTCTTTCGCTTCAGCTTCCCATTTCGCTCCTGACGAAATAATTTTCATTTCATTTTCTATTACTCTACTTTCTTTATATAAAGACTCAAGCATCGTCGGAACTGTATACATGACCGAAATATTTTCGGTTTTCAACTTGTCCAACACTTGATTTGGAATAAACTTTCTCATAATGTGCACCGTTTGCCCTACATACAATGCACTTATTGCACCGTATAAAAAAAGAGAGTGAACGAGCGTCCCGGCTATTAAAATAGAATCTTCTTTTTTCATATGAAAATCATGTACATTACAAGCAAAACTATGAACCCACGATTGTTGTGCACGTAAAAATGCTTTTGCCTTTCCAGTCGATCCTGATGTAAATCCCATATAAAAAGGAGCCTGTTGTACCTTTTCTTCAGGGTGATCTGTAGGAAGGTAGTTCTCTATTATTTGTTTCCATTCCTCAATTACAATTACTCTTCCTTCTTCACCCGGTATATCGTTTAGCTTATATCGTTCCGTCACAATCACATCCGGATTACTAATTGCAATTCTTTCTTTGAGCTCATCCTTTTTCCATTTGGTATCTAATGGCACACAAACCCATCCAGCCATAGCAGCACCGGTGAATATTTGTAAAAACTCTACACATTTTTCTAATACAATTGCTACTGTTTTATTCTTCGATTCTGTTGCACGCAACCAGTTTGCTACTTTATAAACTGACTCGAACCACTCTTTATATGTTAAAACTCTATCATTTTCCTTTATCGCTATTTTATTTGGTTGTAAAGAAGCATGCTTTTTGTATTCTTTTGTAATCCCCATATGAGACGTCCTTTCTTTACAAAATAATAAAAAGAAACACGCAATGAACGTGTTTCTTCTCTCTTATCCCGCATTTGTATATTTTCTATTCTTCAAAGCAGGCGTAATAATATGTTTCAATGAACGATGCAATTTTGTCACGAGAATTGCTGCTATAATCGCTTTTATGAAATCACCTGGTAAAAATACGACACTTACTTTCATCGTTTCCCATACGGAAATATCCATTACGAAAGCTTGTACTGTGATACCAAATACATACACTACGAAAATACCACCAATTATATTAATGCATAATACTTTTATAATAGAAACTTCACGTAAACGTTCAATTAAATAACCAATGACAAACGCTCCCACAATATAACCAAGTAAATATCCTGCACTCGGCCCAACAAATACACTTGGTCCCCCGCGTCCACCAGCAAGTAATGGTGCTCCAACTCCAACAACAAGTAAGAAAATAAGCTGACTTAGTGCCCCAAGACGTGATCCTAACAATCCACCAGCAAGCATAACCCCGAGTGATTGTAATGTAATCGGAACTGGTGTAATAGAAAGAGCAATTGGAGGAATTAACCCTAGCACTCCCATAATAGAACTAAATAAAGCGACGAAAACTAAGTTTTTTGTATTCATGTTTGCTTCTCCCATTTGTAAACTTAAAGTTAATTTTAGATAACATATTACAAGAATTATATTATCTTTCAATTTACCATTTGTCAACTTAGTTTTAATAGAGGTTTACAAATAAAAATTCAATTATTTCTCTTTATGCAAATACTCAAGTTCTTTCCTAAGCGCCTGTTTTAAAAACTTCCCAACAGATGTTTTCGGTATTTCTTCCATAAATACAATATCGTCTGGTAACCACCACTTCGCAAACTGTGGTTTTAAAAACTCATATAATTCTTCTTTTGTAACAGTGCTATTTTTCTTTTGAACAACGCAGGCAACCGGGCGCTCTTGCCACTGCGGATGTGGAATTGCGACAACAGCCGCTTCAAATATAGCGTCATGTGCCATTAACGCATTTTCAAGATCCACGGAAGAAATCCATTCTCCTCCGCTTTTAATAACATCTTTCGTACGGTCCACAATTTTTACGCAGCCTTCCTCATCAACTGTAACGACATCGCCAGTATATAACCAACCGTCACGGAATCCTTCGACAGTACGATCATCGTTATAATAGCTTGCAGCGATCCAAGGTGCTCGTAAACATAGTTCTCCCATTTCAGTACCATCCCACTTCACTTCGCCCTCTGCACCAACTACCTTCATCTCTACACCAGGAACAAGATACCCTTGCTTTGAACGAATCTCAAGTTGTTCTTCATACGCCAAATCTGTTTCATAACTTTTTAGACGCGCAAGCGTTACAAGTGGACTTGTTTCAGTCATGCCATATGCGTGTACGAAAGGAACATTATATTTTTGCTCAAACGCTTTAATAACGCTTTTCGGTGCAGCTGCGCCTCCGCATAATATTCTCGTTATACTAGATAAATCGTAACTATTATTTTCTAACTCTTGTAAAACACCGAGCCAAATTGTCGGCACACCCGCAGCTATCGTTACTTTTTCAGTTTGAATCATTTCTAATAAAATTTTCGGCGTAAACATCGGTCCCGGAAGAACTTGTTTTGTCCCAAACCAAGTAGCCGCAAAAGGGAGTCCCCAAGCATTTACATGAAACATTGGCACAATAGCCATCGCTGCATCACTTTCCGATAAAGCTGTCGTATCCGCTAACCCAAGTGCCATACAGTGCAACACTGTACTACGATGCGTATAAACAACACCTTTTGGATTTCCTGTAGTCGCTGACGTATAACACATACCAGCAGGTGTGTTTTCATCAAGATCTTTTACAAATTGGAAATTTGGATCACCTTCTGCTAATAGCTTTTCATAATGATATACAGGCTCTAGTGTAGTATTTGGAAGTTCATCTTTATCAGTCATAATAATGTAGGCTTGTACAGTTGTTAATTCAGACTGAATCTTCTCAACAAGTGGTACAATATCTTCATCAATAAGTAGAATTCGATCTTCAGCGTGCTGAATAATGTATGAAATATGTTGAGAAGATAAACGAATATTAATTGTGTGCAAAACGGAAGCAATACCTGGAATAGCAAAATATGCTTCCACATGTCGATGATGATTCCATGCTAACGTTCCTACACGTTCGCCTTCTTTAATCCCAAGCTTTTTTAACGCGCTAGAAAGTCTTCTCGTCCTTTCTCCTAGCTGCTTATACGTTAATGTCGTAACTGTATCATGTGTCCTTGAAACAATTTCTTTCTTCGGGAATAACTTTTCTGCTCTTTCCATCATAGAACTAATTGTTAGCGGTACATTCATCATCATATTGGTTACAGCCTCCCTTTAAAGCGTTTTCATTTTCATATATTATAACAGACTTCTACAAATATTTACGGTATTTTTCAGTATTTTCTGAATTATTTCTTTGGAAATAATTCAAAACAATAAAAACCATAGCAATTAAAGGTAATGATTGTTATAGAAAAATAAAAACTCCTTTATTCATTTAAAGGAGTTTTCAATATAAAACATTACATTGATTCATATATCTTTCCCTGGATATACAATACCTTTTCGTATCACGATACTTATCTTTGACAAACAAATCATTTTGAATCGTACACTTATACTCCATATTCAAGCGTTTCATTAATCTTTCAGATGCTTCATTTTCTGAATTACATCCCGCTTCAATACTAGTAAGACATAGCTCGTTAAAGCCATAGCTAAAAAAAGCTAACGCCGCTTCGGTAGCCAATCCTCTTCCCCAATATTTTCGTGATAAGGCGTATGCAATTTCTGCTTTATGTGTATTTGAATCATATTTTATAAATCCACAAGTTCCTATGAATTTTTGTTCTTCTTTTAATACAATTCCAAGGGGAGCTACTTTTTCTTTCTCATATCCGCTCACAATTTCTTCTATATATTTTTGTGTGTCATGTAATGATTGATGAGCATCCCATACAGTATAAGTTGTCATCTCTTTATCTGAGGCATACTCATATATATGTAAACTATCACTCATATTAACTTCCCTTAATATAAGACGTTTCGTATACAATGTTGGATACGACCACTTCTCAACGATCATAATGGCTTCTGCTTAAACTTTTCATAATTCCGTACCTTTAATACAAGGATATTTCCGCAATCCGTACAAATATACGCATCCACTGGTGAAGATGTGAACATTGTCTCCTTCTTCCGTATTTGTGCATAGCCGACAAACTCACCCTCTCCTATGTTATGAGAACCACAATTAGAGCATGTTTGCACGTCCTTCTGTTTCATGAGAGCACCACCTTTAATCTGTTTCTACTCCCTTCGACAGTTAACTTCCATTTCCCTTCCAAAAAACTCTTATTCTCTTACATTCCAAAAGGAATCTCAGAACAAAAATCGTATATATACTATGAAATACATTTATTGACGGAGGTATCTTATGAGTACGATTATGACAATCGATGCAGCACAAGAAATTGAAAAGACGGAAATAGATATGCTCTCTTCTAGATTAGAGGCACTACAAGCAATGAACGGAAATCCAATGCAAGTGCAAATGAAAAAATTTGGGAGTGCCACTTCCTTTTCATCAAAAGTAATTGCTGGCCCTACTTTTAATACGGTAAAAGGCCTTACATTTACTAATACAGATGAGATAGATGAAATCATCTCTTATTATCAATCACTACAAATCCCTTGCCGTTTTGAAATTACACCCGTTCAAGGCACAGCTGAGCTATTTCAATACTTATCCCAGAAAGGTTTTTACCATTCCAGCTTCCATACCGCTTTATATAGTATACCGAGAGAAGATCAATCCCTTCTTCCTTCTAACATTTCAGTACGCCAACTAAAAGAAAATGAATTTGATGTTTTTGCAGACATATATGTACGTGGATTTAACATGCCATCCTTTACAAAAGATGGTGTCCGTCAAAATAACGAAATTCTTTTCAATAAACAAGGTTGGCATTTTTTCATAGCTGAAGTTCAAAATGTTCCTGCAGGTATTGGTGTCCTGTATACAAATAAAGGTGTCGCATCATTAGCCGCTTCTGCTACTTTACCAGAATTCCAACGTAAAGGTTGTCATACCGCATTAATTCAAAAACGCATTGAGACCGCTGTTGAATCCAGTTGTAATTTAATAGTTGGACAAGCTCGATTTGGTAGCGGCAGTCAAAATAATATGGAACGTGCCCATATGAAAATTGCTTATACGAAATCGATATGGACTTCGCAATACGTATAATTAATTTTCTTTTTCTTACCATTACAAATATATACATTTTATTACAATTGCTTTCCTCCCCTTTAACCGTTAAATATTTAAACCGATCTCTTTACACTAATAGTAGATACATCATTCCAATTGCAATTTGAAAAGGGAATTTTGATCAAACTACAAGGAGGAGAAATGTATGAATAAATATAATCATGGTTTAAAAGAAAAAGCACATGCGTACAAGAAACATAAAACAGACAAATAAAAAAGAGCCATTCGGCTCTTTTTTATTTCCCTTCATTCTTCTCTAACACATATAAATCTTCCTCAATATTAGATAACTTCTCAGTTACAAGTTTTCTAGCATCTCCAATTGCTTGATTGTATGCAAATGGTCCAATTAATTTAATCATTTCTTCTATTAAACGTTCTGCTTGGAATCGTCCGATTTCATCTAAATCTTCTTCCATGAAAAATTGCTGAATTTGTGCTACAATCTCTTCTTTTTTGTCCGCTGATATTTTAATATTCATCATTACACGTTACACCTCTACTTATGATATTACTCCTCTTAACTCTACCATAGAAAAACGATTTCCAGGACAACTTTTTGTAACACCTTCTAGCTCCCTATGGCCGAGTATAGCTTCTTTCTTTATAGCGAACTGCTTCATAAACATTTTACATAAAGAATATAATGCATTCATTTGTGCAGTAGTTGGATCATATTTATCAAAATTCCCCGCCATACATATTCCAATTGTATTATGGTTATGGTCTTTCGCATGTGCTCCAATATGTAACCCTCGTCCTTCCACTACAGTTCCGTCCTCTTCAATAAAATAATTGTAACCAATCCCGCTCCATCCTCTTACAGTTTGATGAAATTCATGTGTTTTATACACATCCCATCCATCTTCTGACGTATGGTGAATAATCAACTTATTTACTTTTTCTAAAGGAACTAACTCATCTTGAAATATTAAATTTACACATTTAATTTTCATATGAACTTCCTCCTTCTAAAAATCGATCATTATAATTGTTTTATCATCTGGTCTTATTCTTTTTTCTTCCTCTAATCTTTCAATGATTGCTACATACTCTTCTATTCCATTCTTTCTTATATATGCAACAGTTTGTTCTAATGACCAATTTGGGTGGAATAATCCATCTGAACAAATAAAAACCCCACTTAATTCTTCTACTTGTAATTCACCATATTGTAAATACTCCATTGCTTCTTTCATCCCATTTGCAACTGAATACCCATTTGGCATATTTGCAAGATAACGATTGTATTTTAACTGTTCCCGAACATCTTGAAAGATATGTTCTTCTGGTACAGACAAACCTTTTTTGCGATCTTCTTCCCTCTTCTTTTTTGCTCGTTTACTAATTCCATTAACTGTGTCTTTCGTTAATACTTGCATCGTTCCATTTCGAAGGATTGCAACAATCATACAGTCCCCTAGCTGCGCATATTCAAGTTTCTCACCATCTATTTGAACTGCCGCAATACATGTACACCACAAATACTCTTTTTTTCTCGTATCAACCTTATATTCTAGCATCTTGTTCTGCAATAAATCATTCGCTCTGGCAACTGCAAGTTGTAAACTATGATTTTCCCGTAATGAAGTAAAATAGCTTGCAAATAAATGTGAAGCGATGTATGCTCCATTATGTCCTTTTTCATCCTGAAACGGGACGAGTGGTGTTGCACCATCACATACACCATAAATCATTTTATCTTCATTACAAAAAAATGAATCCTCACATTCATGTTTCAACGGGCTTTTCTGTTGATACGTTTTTACCCTCATATCTGTATCCCCTTTCAAATTATGAAATAATTAAATTCTTTTGATTAATCTAATTTTCCGAAATAAACTGTTTTTACCCAAAACTTTCAATATCATATATAATCTTGAAATAATATGAATTTTTTAGTGAAGGACGGAAAGAGATGCTCAGATTTCTTGGTGTTATAATTGGTTCTTTTATTATTGCGATTGCCTTTAATCTTTTCCTTATCCCCCACAAAATTTTAAGTAGTGGAATTGGCGGAATTGCTATTGTTTTAGGAATTGTAACCCCTGTAAACACAGGTATTATTAACTTCGTATTAAACTTACCTATCCTTATTGTAGGATACATAGGTCTTGGAAAAAAAGTGATTTTTAACACAGTTGTCTCTGTAATTGTATTATCTGTTGCATTATACTATGTTCCAGTAAAAGTCGTAGCAACAGATCCACTTTTATCATCTATCTTCGGAGGTGTCATTGCCGGAGCTGGTATCGGTCTTGTTTTTAACTGTAATGGATCAACTGGTGGGTTTGATATTATCGGTATGTTGTTATCTCGCAAGCGAGACATTAAACTTGGCGGATTCCTTATCGCTTTAAATGCAGTCGTTATTGTTATTGCAGGATTTTTCTTCACTTGGGATGTTGCACTTACAAGCTTACTTTCAATTTATGTAACTGGTAAAGTAATCGATGCTGTCCATACAAAACATCGTAAAGTTACACTTATGATTGTAACAAATGAAGCAGAAAAAATGAAAAAACAGCTTCTTTCAACTGTTGTACGTGGCATCACATTACTTGATGGCGAGGGTGCCTATTCAAGCGAAAAAAAGCGTGTACTTATGACCGTCGTTTCTCGCGAAGAATTAGCAAGTATGAAACTTACAATTTCTGAAATCGACCCGAATGCATTCGTTAATATTACAGAAACTGTAGAAGTGTTAGGACTTTTCAGAAGAAGTTAAAGACTAGGCGGGGATCCACCTAGTCTTTATTTTGCATAAATTCAATTCGGTTTCCAAATGGATCTGATACGTAAAACCGAATTACATCTGGTCGTGCCTGATCATCAATTACTTCTATATCTTGCTCTATCAACGTTTGCTTAAATTCATTAATTTCATTCACATAAAAAGCTGGATGTGCCTTTTTAGCTGGTGTAAAATTCTGCTCCACACCGATATGAATTTCTTGATTCCCACACTTAAACCAACATCCGCCTCGTTTTTTCAGTTTTTCCGGCTTTGGAATTTCTTCCATACCAATTTTATTCCCATAAAATTCACGCGCCTTTTCTTCACACCCTACAGGTGCAGCTACTTGCACATGATCAATCCCTTGAATATAACTTTTCATTTTCTCCTCCCCCTTCTATTCTAATGATATAACGAAAGCATATTGAAGTAACTTATAAAAAAGTAATAAAACGATATAAGCTTCTCTTATTACTACATTTTATTATTTCAAAAAAAAGAAAATAAATTTAATTATGGAACTTTCGTTTTTTATAGAAATATAGGTTATACCTATATTATAGTTATGAATAGATAAATCTTTTTAAATGCCAGTTGTACGGAGGAAATAATATGAGTCGTAAAAAATATTCATCTACTCAAAAAAAACGTCACCCGAACATTTCTGGACGTTTGCGAAACCATATACAAGATCGTTCTTTAGCAGAAATGTACACCTCACTATTCGAATACAATCCTGATAGTATTATTTCACTGAATTTAGAGGGAGTTATTCTACATATCAACCCTTCTGCCGAAAGAGTACTAGGTTACACTTCTGAAGAATTGAAACGGAAAAACATTACCTCTATTTTAGTGGCTCATATTTCTGAGCAAGTATTACAATATATAAAAAATACTGAAGCGGATAATCAACAAGAGTATATCGTATCTATTTATCATAAAGACGGATATTTATTAGACGTCGTAACAAAACTAGTTCCTATTTTTGTGAAAAATCGTCTATCCGGTGTATATGCGATTATGAAACCTCTTGAAAAATCAGCACGAATTGAAAAGATGTTAAAAGAAAGTGAGAAGAGATTACGCACGTTAATGAATTCAATGCCTGCGTTTGTTATATTTAAAGATCATGAAGGTCGCTGGCTTGAGGCAAATGACTATGCACTTTCCTGCTTTAATTTCCATCATGTTCCTTATCACGGAAAAAAAGATGGTGAACTTATTCAATATAATGAAGCGTACCGAGAAGCTTTTTTACATTGTGAAGAAGTCGATGAACTAGCATGGCAACAACGACAAATTCTTCATGGAGAGGAATTTATTATACATAGAGATGATTCCGACCTCATCTTAAGTATATCAAAAGTCCCTCTTTATCATCCTGATGGTTCCCGGAAAGGTCTTATTGTAATGGGAAGAGACGTTACCGAGCTGAAAGAAACTGAAAAGTTACTACGGAAATCAGAAAAACTTGCCGTAGTCGGACAACTGACAGCTGGAATTGCCCATGAAATTCGAAATCCACTCACTTCTCTAAAAGGCTTTTTAACATTGCTACTCCCTGAAATAAATGAGGAGAATAAATGGTATGTCGATGTTATGTTAAGTGAGATTTCACAAATGGAATCTATCACGAGTCAATTTATGGCTATGTCTAAACCACAAGTTTTATCTATCCAAACTTGCAACATACAAACTTTAATAGAAGAGGTAGTCACATTTATTTTACCGACTGCCATTATGCATAGCGTTCATATCATTATGGATCATTTTGATTACGTACATGATATTCAGTGTGACGGTAACCAACTAAAACAAGTTTTTATAAATATATTAAAAAATGCTATAGAAGCGATGCCCAATGGCGGAAATATTTTCATCCAAACAAAGCCGTTAGAGAATAATTTCATCTTAATACGTATTATTGATGAGGGCTGTGGTATACCAGAAGATCGCATCTCTCGTTTAGGCGAACCATTTTATAGTTTAAAGGAAAAAGGTACTGGACTAGGATTAATGATGTGTTACAAAATAATTGAAGAACATCATGGTCAATTACACATTGCAAGCGAATTAAATAAAGGTACTATCGTTGATATTCAATTGCCACTTTCTTCATCTCATCTGGCAATCCAGTCTTAGATCATAAAAGAAGCATCTGCNNGCAGATGCTTCTTTTATGATTTACACTTATAGAATTATTTTATCCCGCATTAACGCCCGATTGGTGAAGGCTAATAATCAGCGGGGATGCCCCCACTGATTAAAATTTCACTTTATCATACCACTCTTTGGCTTTTTCTACTTCAACAATCGTTAATTGATGCCCTCTATTTTCCCAATGCATTGTTACATTGGCATTTGCAGTTTCTAGTAACATCTTCAATTCTTCTGACTCTGATGATGAACATATTGGATCATTTGTCCCCGCAGCGATAAATACTGCTTTTTCTGCCAAATTAGGCAATTGTATTCCTCTTCTAGGCACCATTGGGTGATGAAGTACAGCACCTTTTAATGCATTTTCATAATGGAACAGTAAGCTCGCTGCAATGTTTGCTCCATTTGAATAACCGATAGCTACAATGTTATTTCTATCAAATTCATATGTTTTTGCTGCTTCATTTAAAAACTCATTTAATTCCTTCGTACGGAAAACTAAATCCTCTTCATCAAAAATACCTTCTGCTAATCTACGGAAGAAACGTGGCATGCCATTTTCTAATACATTTCCACGAACACTTAAAACCGAAGCTTCTGGATCAATTCTTTCTGCAAGTGGTAATAAATCTAATTCATTCCCACCTGTACCATGAAGTAATAACAACACTGGTTTTGACGTATCTTTTCCTTTTTGAAAAATATGTTTCATCATTATCTCTTTTCCCCTTTCAATCACTTTAATCTAAATTTCTTACTTCAAACGGTAAGAGAGTTTGCTTGAGCTGCTTTCTATGTGGTTCATATTGCTCTGGCAACTTTAATTCCTCGCCCATCGTCTCTATAGATTCGTCATGAGCAAACCCAGGAGGATCTGTTGCAATTTCAAATAAGATTTCACCATGTTCTCTAAAATAAATCGCGTTAAAATAATTTCGATCTTGCACAGGAGTTACACCGTACCCAAAACGTGATACGTGCTCTTTCCAATCTAGTTGATCAGCATCGTCACTTGCTCTCCAAGCAATATGGTGAACTGTACCAACACCCATCTGGCCACGTCCAATTGTTGATAATCTCAAATCGATAATATTTCCAATATCAGCAGAAGAGCGGAATCGAACGAACTCACCTTCTTCTCCAATTTTCTCAAGACCCATAACATGTTCTAGCAATTCGGCTGTTTTTTGAGGTTGTGCAGACAAAAGAACAGCACCACCAAACCCTTTAATTGCTACTTCTGGCTTGACTTCTCCAAAACTCCAAGTATTGAATTCACCCTCTTCTCTTTCAACTAATTCTATATGCAAACCATGCGGGTCATCAAATTCTAAATACTGTTCTCCAAAGCGAGTCATCTTTGTATACGGAACGTCGAATTTTCCTAATCTATTTTCCCAAAATTCCATTGCCCCTTTTGGTACGACATAGGAAGTGATTCCTACTTGACCGTCACCAATAATTCCTTGATGAGCACCTGCCCATGGGAAAAACGTAATAATTGTTCCAGGTTTTCCTCCTTCATTACCAAAATAAAGATGGTACGTACCTGGATCATCAAAATTTACGGTTTGTTTTACTAAACGTAAACCTAATACACCAGCATAAAAATCTACATTTTCTTGTGGATGCCCTACAATCGCTGTAATGTGATGAATTCCCATTGTTTTCTTTTCCATTTTCCCCACTCCTTTTTTATTTCGTTATAAAAAATTGTTTATACACTAAAATTCATTATTCATTTTGTCCATACTACAAAGTAAAATCCGTCATGATAATTTTATCTCGAATTCGAGATATTAACTAAAAATTGCACGCTGTTGTTCGCGAAACTTAAATTATCTCGAATTCGAGATAATTTATAAAATATATATGTTATTTCAAATAATAGAACGCTCAAAATTTGTCTTTAATTCGAGATTTATTATAAGTTAATTGTTTTTTATTGTCAATAATCTCTTTATTTCATTATTGTTCTCTTCAATTAACTTTATTATCAAATAAAAAGGTCATACAAACGTATGACCTTTACATATATTTTATCGCCTATTTACTATAGGGAACAATTCCGACAACGGAAAGATTCTTCCCTTTTCATCCTTAAAAACAATATGTTCTCTCGTTAAATGGCGCGGACTCCTCACTCCTGCTGCTGCCGCTAATGCAAACAAGCTATATCTCATACTTATTATATAATTCATTACCCTCCATTTCTTTTCATAAGGATCTAATGCTTTTTGATAGTGTGGATTCGTCGTCGCAACTCCAGATGGACATTGTCCGGAATTACATTGAAGCGCCATAATACAACCACTTGCCATCATAAATCCTCGTGCTGAATTTACTGCATCTGCTCCAATAGCTAAAGCAATCGCAACCTTATCTGGTGTAATTAATTTACCGGATGCAAATACCTTTAATTTATTACGGATACCGTAATGGTTTGCCGTATCAATAAATGTAAGTAATGCTGGGATTAGTGGCATTCCCATACTATCTGCCATCGATTTATAAGTTGCGCCTGATCCACCTTCTGAACCATCAACTGTAATAAAATCCGGATAAATATTTAATTCGTTCATTGATTTTAATAAATCTTCTAAAGGTTCCTGCTGACCAATTACAATTTTCATCCCGACTGGTTTACCGCCTCTTTCTTGCAACTGTTGAATAAAATAAAGTGTATCTGCTGCATTATTTAAAAATGAAAATCGATTCGGCGAATTAATCGTTTCTCCTTCTCGTACGTTCCGAACAGAAGCAATTTTCTCATTTACCTTTTGTCCTTCTAGATGTCCACCACGTATTTTAGCACCTTGCCCAAATTTCAATTCGAATGCTTTAATATTGCTTTCTTTTGCTTTATCAATAAATTCCTTCATCGAAAAGTTACCGTCTTCATCACGATATCCGAATAACCCTGGACCAATTTGGGCAACGATATTTGCACCTGTATGTAAATGTTCTGGAATTACGCCTCCTTCGCCAGTATTGATCCACGATCCCCCAGCCATTTTTGCTCCAAATCCGGTCGCTAAAATATAATTTTCTCCAATAGCACCGTAAGAAGTTGCTGACGCCCCAAACATGCCATGTAGTTTCCACGGATATTTGCGGTTTTCACCGACTATAATTGCATCGTCTTCTTCATACAGCCAAAGATTTGTTGTATCCGCTGTCAATTTCTCTCTTCTTGAAAATAGCCCTTCTTTCTGAATTATATACTTCTTCCCCTCCCGTTCTTGCGAAAGGTTCACACTTAATTCTTCAGTTAATATCGGAAATAATGTATTAGCAATATAATAGCCAGAAGCATCAAAATCTCGTTTCGATCCAAAGCCAAGTATTTCAGAGCGATATTTCGCCAGAAACATCACACTTTGAAAATCATAACGTGAAAAAGGTTTTCCATCTGTATCGTGATCGAACCAATATTGCCTAAATTCAGGCCCTATCTTTTCTAGTAAATAACGCATTCTTCCTAAGTACGGATGCAGTTTTAATATGGAATGATGCGTCCGTTTCTTAATAAAAAATGTAATAATAAAAAAGAAAATTAAAAGTAGCATCAAAAAGAGCAATATACTAATAATAACGAGTAGCGCTTCATTCATTCCGCTTCCCCCTATATACTTCCATAATAAAAGGAGAACACTCGATGTGTTCTCCTTTTATCCTTATTCACACTAATGTAACAAGATGCTCTTTCGCGTCATATTCAACTAAACTTTCGGCATGTTTAATTCGATGAACAAAGTCTGGGTTCGCAATTAACGGTCTTCCGAATGCCGCTACATCAATTGTTCCTTCTTGCAATGCTTCTTCTGCCTCTTTCGGATTCAAATTACCCACTCCTACGATAGTACCATCCCAATACTTCCTTACTAATTGATGAAAATTCTTTCCGTCAGCAATCACTTGCGTATAATTCATGGTTGAAGGGTGGATCATCGTTAATCCAACTTCTTTGAACATATCTATGAACGTTTCAATCGCAAGTTCTGGGTTTTCCCACATATAAGTAGGATTATCACCTTTAAAGGCAGAGAAGCGAAGAAGTGTTTTATCAGCTCCAACAGCTTCTATTACAGCCTCAGTTACTTCTTTCATAAATGTTAACCTTTGCTTTAAGTCACCGCCGTATTGATCTGTTCGCCTATTCGCAAACTCATAAGTAAATTGATCAATTAAATATCCATGTGCACCGTGAATTTCTACTCCATCAAACCCAGCTTCGATTGCGTTTTTCGCAGCTTGTGCATATTGACCAATAACTTCTTTTATTTCTTCTAACGTCATTGCTTCTGGCGTATCAAACGGTTTACGAAAACGTGGAACATTTCCCTCTGCAGCGATTGCAGACGGTGCTTGTGGCAATTGACCACCAATTATTTCATGATGACTCATACGCCCAACATGCCATATTTGAGCAATAATCGTCCCGCCTTCTTTATGTACCGCCTCTGTAACAGGCTTCCAAGAATCGATTTGTTCTTGTGTATAAATACCTGGTACTCCTGGGTTTCCTTTTGCTCTTGGGCTAATAACAATTCCTTCTGTAATAATTAATCCAACTCCATCTGCAGCACGCTTCCGGTAATACTCTACTACATCAGCACCAACTACTCCAGTCTCAATATTTGCAAAACATCTCGTCATCGGTGCCATTGCTATACGATTACGAAGAGACCAAGATCCAATTTGAATCGGATCAAACAACTTCGTTTCTTCAATATTTTCAAAAGATCCCCAAGCGTTTATATTTGTCCCCTCATAAATACTTGCCGCTTTATTATTTGCACTTGTCATTTTTCTTCCCCCTAAAAAATATTACTATAATTGCATCATACTTACTTTTAAATAGTACCGTCAATTTATACGACTTCACCATAAAATATTCGAATATCAAAAAAACAGCATGCTATAAATAAAGTGAAACTTTAATCAGTGGGGGTTTATTAGCCCTCACCTAACCTCTTCGCATTCTCCGATTTTTGAGGTAGGAGTCTTACTGCCCACAAATAGCGGGATAAAATTAAAAAGGTTCCCTTAGGAGGAAACCTTTTTTAGTTGATCATATATGGCTGTCAATTCGTTTATCTCTTTTATATAAAGAATATATACAATTATTGTATATTCACATATAAAAATCTCTTATCAATAGAAGTGAAAATGGTTTAGTATTCTTCTAAAAATAATAACTTATATACCTAAAACAATGAAAGCCCTACCTCTCTTTCATCCTTACGGCTCCTCGTCCGTGCCAGTGTGAATCAGGATTGCAAAAATCAAGTAACTATTTTATCGAAGTATTTAATTAAACTTCGAACATTCGTAAAAGAAATTAAAAAATAAAAATGGATTAGATTGTAGTAATAACAAAAGAGGTTAATGCTTTAAAAGTGGTTTGAAAGAGTTGAATGTCTTTGAAATGATTGATTGTCTATAATTATGTTCCCAAAAAATTCAAGATCTTTTTTGGGATGCAATACATTATTTATAATGAACCTTAACAAAAGCTTTTCATTTGATTTTCTGTGATACCTTCAATTAATCCCAGTTCACTAATCAAAAATTCATGTGCGTTATCTAACATTTTCTTTTCGCTTGCATTAAGTGCTTTTTCTTTCTGTATACGCATTAAGTCACGTACAACTTCAGCACCTTCTTGCATTTTACCCGTTTTTATTTTATCCGTGTTCACTTTATACCTTTGTTTCCACGTAAGTAATCTATCTGATTCTCCATGCTGAAAAATATCTATTATGTGTATTAATGCAGTTATATCCGTAACTGGTCGTATATTTGAATTCAATATTTTCCCTTCAGGAATCATTATTTCCATATTACTACCCGACATTGTTATAACATAATACTGTTGTTTTTTTCCTGCAATTTCTTTCTCTTCTATGGCTTTAATTATACCTGCTCCCTGCATTGGATAAACAATGTTATCGCCAATTTGAAACAAATAATCCACCTCCATATATGGTAACCTTCTCAATCTTAACACACATTCATTTTTTTAGCAAAATTTTTATAATATCATAAAAATATTTTCCATGTCAATTTATTTAAACAGAAAAATTCACTCTGTACAAAAACACTAAAAAACCCGTGATTTTGTTACCTTTTCACACCCATCCCCTCTGATTTTATATATCTTATTAAATAAAAAACACATCACTACTTATATGTAGTGATGTGTTTTTATTTAATATGCAATATGAAAGACACACACGATTCTTCGCTTATATACTAACCTGTTTACTAATCGTTTCTCGTGCTAAAAGAAAACTCATAATCACTTGCGCTGCTACTCGGCTCGTCATATCCCTAAAATCAAGAGTTGGATCAATTTCTACGATATCCATCCCTTGAACGAGCTGTTCTTTGCCAAGGAATTCGATCGCATCAAGTAAAGTTGCGCTATCCATTCCTCCAGGGCCAATTGCTGGGCACCCTGGCGCAAATGCTTGGTCTAGTACGTCCATATCAAGAGAAATATAAATAGACGTCACACCTTGTTTTCTTAACACTTCAATACTTTCCGCGATAATATCTTTTATTTCTTTTTCTCTTACATCTTTCATTGTATACACTGTCACGCCATGCTCTTTTGCATATTCATGGTAAGTACGTGCATTTGAAAAATTACGAATTCCAATTTGAACGAGTTGTTTTCCCGTAATGACATCATTTTCTATTAAACTACGGAACGGTGTACCATTTGATGGACCACCATCATCTAAATTACGTAAATCATGATGGGCATCAAATTGAATAATACCGACCTTTCCTTTACTATTTGCAAAACCTGTTACACTCGGAAAACTAATCGAATGGTCACCACCAAGAACGATTGGTATCATTTTCGGATTTACTTTCGTTAAGTGACCAACTGTTTTTGCAATTCGGTTATGACTTTCTTTTATATCTGTCACATGCATCGTAATATCACCGCAATCATACAAGACACTTTCTTGCATATCGTGTTCTTCTGTAATTGCGTATGTGCTATATGCATCTAACATCGCACGAATTGTTTTTGGCGCAAAACATGCTCCTGAATGACTAATAGATGGTTTAGAAAGGGGTGCTCCAATTAAGGCAGCACCGAATATTTCTACACCTTCTTCCCAATCTTTAATCATCTCACTCCATTTCGTCACTTCACGATCGATAAACTTTGCATTTTTCTTTAAATAGTGGCCGTGCTCCACGATTGTTCACCTCTTGTATATGCGATATTACCGTTCTTCCAAACTGTATTTACATGACTTACACCGTAATGGTACGGCACGTAAGCATAATTGTACGCATCCCATAAAACTAAATCTGCCTTGCGACCCAATCTAATTTTACCAGCTACTTCACCGCGATTAATTGCGTAAGCAGAGTTAACTGTTACTGCATTCCAAACTTCTTCTGGTGTCATTTTCAACTTTAGCATTGCAATACTCATAATAAGCTGAATATTTTCAGTTGGACAGCTACCTGGATTAAAGTCTGTAGCTAACGCAACTGCAACACCTTCATCAATCATTTTACGACCGCGAGCGAAGCTTTCTTTATTTAAATAGAAAGTTGTTCCTGGTAATAATGTTGCGACTGTATTCGAGTTTGCAAGCATTTCAATGCCTTTATCCGAGGCGCCAACTAAATGATCTGCTGATGCTGCACCGATTTCAGCCGCTGCTTCCGCACCACCAAGAGGGTCAATTTCATCTGCATGAATTTTTACATCAAAGCCAAGCTCTTTCGCTTTTAATAAAAATTCTTTTGACTCCTCTACAGAGAACACACCTGTTTCGCAGAAAATATCAACAAATTCAGCTAATTGCTTCTCTTTCATTTCTGGCAGTAGGTCTAACATCCATTGTAAAAATTCTTTTGATCTACCTTTATACTCTTTCGGAACTGCATGAGCACCTAAAAATGTGGAAACTAAATCGATTGCATGCTCTTTTTGTAATTGTGCAGTTGCCTCTAATTGTTTCCATTCCGTCTCATCATCTAGTCCATAACCACTCTTTGCTTCTACAGTTGTCACACCGAAAGATAGCATGCGGTCTAAATGGAATTTCGCTTTTTGAACAAGTTCTTCTTTCGACGCTTGTTTCGTTGCATTTACAGTTGAAAGAATACCTCCGCCTTGTTCTAAAATTTCTAAGTACGGAACTCCTTGTAATTTTAGTGCGATTTCATTTTCACGAGATCCACCAAATACAAGATGAGTATGCGGATCGACAAGACCAGGAGAAACCATTTTCCCGCCGCAATCAATAACTTCTTTCGCTTGTAATCCTTTAGCTTCTTCCGCTGTTCCAACGAAAGTAATTACGCCGTTTTCAATTCCAACCGCACCGTTTTCGATAACAGGAAGCGTGTTCATCGCTTCCCGTCTTAACAAGCCATCTTCTTGATCCATTGTTAGTAATTGACCGATATTTATTAGTAAAGTGTCTAGCATGTTTTCTCCTCCTTATTTCATCATTGGAATGTTAACGCCTTTTTCTTTCGCAGTTTCCACAGCTAAGTCATATCCTGCATCAACGTGACGAACAACACCCATACCAGGGTCAGAAGTTAATACGCGCTCAATACGTTTTGCTGCCGCTTCTGTTCCATCTGCAACGATAACCATTCCAGCGTGAAGTGAATAACCCATACCAACGCCGCCACCATGGTGAACAGACACCCAGCTCGCACCGTTTACACTATTAATTAATGCGTTTAAAATTGGCCAGTCAGCTACTGCATCACTGCCATCTTTCATCGCTTCTGTTTCACGGTTTGGAGATGCTACTGAACCGCAATCTAAATGGTCACGGCCGATAACGATTGGTGCTGATAATTCACCATTTGCAACCATTTCATTAATGATGCGGCCAAATTTCGCACGCTCACCGTAACCAAGCCAACAAATGCGTGATGGAAGGCCTTGGAACTCAACTTGCTGGCGTGCCATACGAATCCAATTACATAAATGCTCATTATCCGCAAACTCGCGTAAAATTACTTCGTCAGTTTTATAAATATCTTCTGGATCACCAGAAAGTGCTACCCAGCGGAATGGTCCTTTTCCTTCGCAGAATAATGGACGAATGAATGCTGGAACGAATCCTGGGAAATCGAATGCATTTTTCAAGCCTTCATCGAATGCAACTTGGCGAATATTATTTCCATAATCAAATGTAATCGCACCTTTTTCTTGCATTGCAAGCATTGCTTCTACGTGCTTTTTCATACTCTCTTTTGATAATTGCACGTAACGTTCTGGGTCTTCTTCACGAAGTTTCGCTGCTTCTTCTAACGTATATCCTACTGGAATATAACCGTTTAATGGATCATGAGCAGAAGTTTGATCCGTAACTAAATCTGGGATAATATTACGGTTTACTAATTCAGGTAAGATTTCTGCTGCATTTCCTAACAATCCAATTGAAATCGGTTCTTTCTTCTCTTTATACTCATTCGCAACAGTTAATGCTTCTTCCAATGATTCTGTATACATATCACAGTATCTCTTTTCAATACGACGGTCGATGCTACGCTTATCAACATCAATTGCGATAACAACACCACCATTCATCGTTACAGCAAGAGGTTGTGCACCACCCATACCACCTAAACCAGCAGTAAGTGTTATTGTACCTTTTAATGAACCATCGAAATGTTGACGAGCCGCTTCACCAAATGTTTCATATGTTCCTTGTAAAATCCCTTGTGTTCCAATGTAAATCCAGCTACCTGCTGTCATTTGTCCGTACATCATAAGACCTTTTTTCTCTAGTTCACGGAAGTGATCCCAGTTCGCCCACTTCGGTACTAAGTTTGAGTTCGCTAACAGCACGCGAGGCGCGTCTTCATGTGATTTGAAAATTGCAACTGGTTTTCCTGATTGAACAAGTAATGTTTCATCGCTTTCTAACGTTTTTAATGAATCTACAATTGCATTGTAGCTTTCCCAGTTACGAGCTGCACGGCCAATTCCGCCATATACAACTAATTCTTCTGGTTTTTCAGCAACTTCAGGATCTAAATTATTCATTAACATACGAAGTGCAGCTTCTTGCACCCACCCTTTCGTTTGTAGTTCTGTACCTCTTGGCGCGCGAATTGTTTGTTTTACTTTTTCCATTTCAATCTCTCCCTTTTCTCATTTTATAGTGCTGCGTTTACATCCAATCTTTCTTTTATCGAATAATTCATTTTTAACCAATGCGCAATATTTTCAATATCCGTTGAGAATATGCGATCATTTGTAATAGAAGGTACTTGCTGACGACCTTGATGGTAAAAACTCTTCGTCACTGTACTCATATTTTCAATTCCTCGATATTCTGCCGCTTGCATCGCACAAATCATTTCAATAGAAAGAACACGTCTTACATTTTGAATAATTTGATGCGCATGGCGTGAAGCAATTGTCCCCATACTTACATGATCTTCTTGGTTAGCTGACGACGGAATTGAATCAACACTCGCCGGATGTGCTAACGTTTTATTTTCAGAAACGAGTGAAGCTGCAGCATATTGCATAATCATTGCACCAGACTGAAGTCCTGGTTCTGGACTTAAAAATGGTGGTAAATCATTCAATTGCGGGTTTACTAAGCGCTCAATACGACGCTCTGAAATATTTGCAAGTTCCGCCATCCCAACTTTTAAGAAGTCCATCGCAAATGCAATCGGTTGTCCGTGGAAGTTACCACCTGAAATTACTTTTTCCCCGCCATCAAAAATAAGTGGGTTATCTGTCGCTGCATTCATTTCAATTTCTAATTTTTCTTTCACGTAATTTAAAACTTGCCAAGTAGCACCGTGTACTTGCGGGATACAACGAAGTGAATATGCATCTTGTACACGAAGTTCTCCTTGTTTTGTCACTAACTTACTATCTTGAAGGATGTCACGAATTCTGCTCGCTACTTCCACTTGTTCTTTATAACCGCGCGCTTTATGAACATTTTCATCAAATGCATCAATAATGCCTTGTAACCCTTCAATTGTCATGGAAGCAATTAGTTCAGCTTGATAAGCCATTGCTTCTGCTTCTATATAAGATAGAACGCCTTGCGCTGTCATCGCCTGCGTACCATTAATTAACGCAAGACCTTCTTTTGCTTCAAGTTCAATCGGCTCAAGACCTTCTTCTGTAAGAGCAACCATCGCATGAACTCGTTTTCCTTTATAGAACACTTCACCTTCACCTAACAAAACGAGAGCTAGATGAGATAAAGGTGCTAAATCTCCACTCGCACCAAGTGAACCTTGTTGCGGAACGACCGGGTGAATTTTACGATTTACAAACTCAAGAAGCATATTTACAACAAGCGGTCTAACACCAGATACTCCTTTAAGCATCGTGTTCGCTCGTAAAATTAACATACCGCGTGATACTTCTTCAGGAAATGGATCGCCTATCCCGCATGCATGTGACTGAATTAAATTATGCTGAAGTGCCTTTACATCATCTTTTTGAATTAACACATCACTAAACTTTCCAAATCCAGTTGTAATACCGTAAACGACTTTCCCGTCTTCTACGATTTTTTCAACTACTTCACGGCACTCTGCTACCTTTTGCATACTAGTTGGACAAGCTGTTACACCTTCACCTTCAAGTAACAACCTCTTTATTTCCTCAACTGTCAATGTATGTCCTGTTAACGTAATCATTCTTTTTCCTCCTTATAAAGGCAAAAGGGGACCTTATCTTTTTAAGACAGACTTCTGTCCTAAAGAATAAGGCCCCCTTCTAACTAATAGACTATGGGCAAATCATATGTGATTAATTCCTAAACCAATCGCCTCATGCTCAGATCCTTTTACAGGTGCACCAATCGTTCCATAAAGTGCAACAGCAACCCATTCGCCTTCTTTTTTTCCGTCGTATGGTGTACCGCGCACAATTGCAAAACGAAGTCCTACTGTACGAAGAACGTCTGCTAACTGAATTTGACCTCTCGTCACTCCGTACAAAGCTTCCATTATTGCATGATAAAGTGCATGTGTTTCTCTGTAAACATCTGTTTCAATAACTTGGTTGCTCTTAGCCGCTGTTTCCATTGCTGCTACAACTTTTTGCGAATTCATAGATCCCACTTTCCCTGTACAATATTTCCAACCTTTTGGAATAGATAACACAGGGCTTTCATTCTCATCCGCAAGTGCCAACAGCATGGCCATACGACCAATTCGATGTGTTCCTTGAAGAAGCATGTGACTCTCTCATTTCTTTTTAATTATTTGAATATTTCTTAATTTAAGAATATATGAAAACGGTTAAATCGTCAATAGTTTAAACTCACATTCAAACAATTTTTTCATTCCCTCCATTTGTGTACACAAATTATTTACACAAATTTTTCAGGCGTGCTATAGTCTCACTAACAGATGCAAAGGGGCGAGATTTCAGTGACGAAACGAAAAGATATCCATTTTCGAATTGAAGAAAATTTACTTAAAAGATTTGAAGCGGCACTACTTTATGAAGGCTTAAAGAAAACAGATGCTTTAACATATGCGATCCAGCAATTTTGTACGAGAGTAGAAAATGAAAAGATGAATGATATAAAACGCCAATACAGCGTCAGCAACCATTTACAAATACGCATCGATACGCATAAACAGTACGAAGAAAAACAAGTGAAATTAGATGAGGTCGTCATTGAGCATTTACAACTTCAAGGAGAAGAAAATATATTAGAGGTTGGGTGTGCTAATGGAAAATTCCTTTCCCTTTTGCAAAATAGTGGTCATAAAGGTCCATTAACTGGGCTCGATCAATCGGAAACTATGCTTTCTGAAGCCGCTAAACGAAGTAATACAATTAAGTGGAAACAGGGTAATGCTAGTAAACTTCCTTTCGAAACGAATTGTTATGACCTCGTAATTGCAAGTCATATGTTATATCACATGAAAGACGTCGAGAAAGCAATTCAAGGATTTCACAAAGTCATTCGTCCCGGCGGTACACTTTTAGCCACAACAAATTCTAACATTTCATTGCCTCGTATAGTTGAAATGTGTAACAACATGCTAAACGCATTTGATTTACCGCAAACATCACCAGCAGTCGCTCCATTTTGTTTAGAAAATGGTAAAGAGCTACTACAATCTGTTTTTCCAACTGTTGAAGAAACAATTATCCATAATGCACTTGTTTTCCATCGTGCCGCTCCGATTGTAAACTATATTTCTAGTATGTTCCCATCGCTGAATATACCTGATGATATGTATCTTCATATTGAAATGAAGGAATGGCTAAAAGAAGAAATAAACAAAGAATTATCTCTTCATAACGGTATATGGCGCGATCCAAAAACGTTAGCAATTTATCAATGTAAAAAGGAAAAAAGCTAGCATTTGCTAGCTTTTACACATTTTTTGGTAAAAGTTTCTCCATCATCGCATTGCCCTTACCGCCATAAAAATTTGTATTATGTTCGTTTGCTACTCCAAAATAAGATGCAATCGCTATTCCGAATGGTACAAATGCATGTCCTTGCGCTGTAATAACATGTGATTGCTGTACAACTTCTTCATACACAAAGTTTTCTACTGGAAAACAATCTAATTTTTGATAATCTATGGTTACTGTATACGAGATTTCTTTGAATAAGCCTGCTTTTGCTAGCGCATAAGGTCCAGCACAAATCGCAGCTACTAACTTTTCTCGTTCCGCAAATTGACGAATGATTGAGAAGAGCAATTCTACATCTTTCATATGTATTGCATCTCCGCCTGGAATGATAATCCCCTCATACTCTTCTACGTGCACTTCACTTAATTCTATATGCGGCTCTACTTGTAAGCCTGTTTCACTTATAATCAATTCTTTCGTTAAACCCACTGTAATGATTTCATATTTATTTTTTAGCAATGCCGTCGCTACCGTAATTTCAAATTCAGCAAACGTTTGATAGACGAATACAAGTATTTTTTTCATAGTCCTTTCTCCCTTAGCCACTTCATAAAATTCTTCTCTACTTCTTCTATCATCAATTCATCCGTATTTGCATATGTAACTGAAAATTGTTTATACCATTCCTTTTCAATTTCTACCAATTTAAATTGTTCCTCAAATGTACTTCGAGTTCTTGCCCGATCATTATGTTTTCTATCATATAAACCCTCTTTCGAAATATCTAAATAAAAAATTGCATCCGAACGGCATTCTCTTAATTTACATAAATCATCTTGCAATTCTGTTTCTATATCCCACTCTTTCTCTATAAGTTTTGGATAAAAAAGTGAATAGAACTCTATATCCTCTGGCCCGCGATCAAATATCACAACTGAACCTTTCACATTTTGAAACTCTTTTATTTTTGCCTCCATAAACATTTTTTGATTTGTTATAAAACCCTCTTTTGAATTCATATCTAAATTCAATTCTTTTCGCTTTTCTACAATTGGATATGGATTTTCATATATAACCGAATATCCTCTCTCTTCTAATCTTTTAGCCAATGTTGTTTTTCCGCTTGCCATCGGTCCTTGAAGTGAAATTACGTATGTCATCCCTCTCATTCCCTTCATACACAGATAATATACAGAATTTTAAAAACAATCAACGAAATATATATCGGCTTGTTTCTTATTCTTATCTAACTTATAATAAAAAATAGAGGTTATGACGGACGCATAAATAATGTAAGCTTGGAAATCCGAGCTTACATTATTTTTTGCTTTCCCTTTTCTTATAAAAAGAGTATACTTGTTTAGAACATATGTTCTTAATGATTACATACAGTAAGGAGATAGAACAATGGTATACGATACAAAAGCAATTTCTTGGAATGAATCTTTAAAACAACTTCAACGCCGCTATACAAACAAACAAGTTGACCGAAAAGAATTTGAAGACATTGAACTGATGGAATTCTTCCGCGATAACGACTACATTTCTTTACCTACACATATAAGCGGCCTATCAACAACACGTTTTACTTCTTACTCTATTTTCACAACTGAAGATAAAGATCGTAAAGTTGGCACACTTATTATTGAGTATGTTGAGGACGACAATAATAATTTATGTGTTGAACAACTATACTTCGTTTAAATCACAACGCTTGGTCAAAATGACCAAGCGTTCTTGCTTTCTATGAATCTCACTGTTTATAATATAAATAATAGAAAACTACTGCTTTCGTTAAAGGAGTGCATACAATTGCTTGAAGGTTGGTTTAGTTGGTTTATAGTCGGTTGGACTGTTATATTATTAGGGCTTATGTCTATTGGTGGATATTTCATGTTCAGAAAATTCCTGAAACGATTACCCAAAGAAGACGGTATGTCCATTTTAGATTGGGAAGAGCACTATATTAATAAAACTAGACATTTATGGGATGACGAACAAAAGCAATTATTAGAAGAACTAGTGAGTCCCGTTCCTGAGCTATTTCGCGATGTTGCTAAATCAAAAATTGCTGGGAAAATCGGAGAACTTGCCTTACAAGAAAACGCATCCAGTATTACACAAGATTTAATTATTAAAGGGTATATCGTTGCTACACCGAAGCGTGACCATAAATTTTTAGTTAAAAAACTGCAAGAAAAAAAGATTGATTATTCTAACTACAAATCTTTACTTGTAAAGTAACTTCACATTATTTTCGATAAAAAAGACAGCGCCTTTGACGCCGTCTTTTTATTTGATGCATATACAGTTGTTAAGTTAATTTCATATCTTTTTCATTATAAAAACCATCTTCTTTTTCCATTTCCTTCTGTAATTTCGTAAAGGAACGGTACATTGCAATTCTCCATGATACAATCATCGCGAACGCAAGTAAGAAGAACATGCCGCTAAGTTGTCCTAAATCAAGAGATTGACTTAAGTATGTTTTAAATACAATCCGCACTACAAGTAATCCAATTAGTATAAAAACAAATGCTTTTGAACGTTTCAAATAAATCTCTTGTCCTCTAATTTCAAATTTAGATGTTTTAATAAGAAAAATAGAGAAAAACAAACCAACGCCAACTGCTTCTAGCATTTCCGCTGGAGTTAATCGAAATTCAGGAAAAACATACATCAATGCTCCCGTGCTCATGAAAAATGGTGGAAGTATAACCTTTTTCAATGTTGCAGGTTTCTTAGCTGCTTTTAAACGAATAAACATCGCACCGACAGCCATACAAACAGCAACGATACTTGATAAAACAACTATGTTCATATTTTCTCATCCTTTTTTGTGGCTATATGCAAAATATATTTTCATTATATGCTTTTCCGTTAGTATTTCCAACATTTTCACAGAATAATACTAAAAACCGGTAAAGCCACCAAATAAACTTGAGAAATATACGATAATCTTTGTCATCCAGTTAAAGTATAAGAAGACACCCATGACAATCATAACGTATCCTCCGATTTTCATGAACTTCATACTATTTCTTTTAATCCAAGACATTTTCGTAATAAAGAATGACAGTACGAAGAACGGGATGGCAAATCCAAGTATGTATGCAATCATATAAATCATTGCTGATTCTGGATTTGTTGCTGCTAAACCAATGACTGACACTAAAATAGGTCCTGTACAAGGAGTCCATCCTGCAGCGAACGCCAATCCAATTAATACTGATCCAACATAACCACTCGGACGATTCTTAAATGTAAATTTACGGTCTTGCATTAAAAACTTCGGCTTAAACACACCTACAATAATAAGACCAAACACGATGATAAATATACCACCCAACTGTCTAATTAAATCTTTATAGTCCGTAAAGATTCCTCCGATAAAACTTGTACCAAATCCAATTGCAATAAATATTATTGAAAAACCAAGTAAGAAAAACGCTGTGTGTATCATACTTCTCTTTCGAAGCATTGCATTTTCTTCTTTTAGCTCAGAAACCGACATACCTGTTATGTAAGATAAAAATGCCGGATAAAGCGGTAAGCAACATGGGGAAATAAATGATAAAAACCCGGCTCCAAACGCTAAAAAGATACTAATATCTTGCATGATTCCACTCCTCTCCCTAAATATTGTAGCAAAAACACATAAAAATACTATGAACAATTCGTGAATTCACTTTTCCAACGTGACAATATGAAAAACTATCCTCTTACACCTTTTCGAAAATAACGTTTTCATTTCCTTCTATTATATAGACAAAACTCCAATTGAATAATAGCTTATTTCCTATTACTTCTAACATAACAAATGCATTATCATTTCTCAAATTAGTGGCCTATAACCGTTTGCCATTCATATTCATCTTAAAAAATATTTTTTTAAAATGCTACTTTTATACAATATAAAGCTGATTTTACAATACTTCTATTATTATAAATTTCAAGATTATGCATAAATATCATACTTTTATTATTATTCTATAAAATGTCGCACTTTTCTTTTATTTGACCCTTTATTTTTAATTTTGTATACTTCCCTCTAGATATATTTTCGTTACGGAACTATTTCATACAGATGGGAGGAATTTTTCATGCTTCGTTATTCTCTTTTAGTTTTATTAGGAGCGTGTAGTTATGGAATTTTAGCTATTTTTGTTAAGCTTGCGTATGCAGAAGGTTTTTCACTAGGAGAGGTAATTGGTAGCCAATATTTGTTCGGTTGGATTATTTTGCTTGCTATTACTCTTCTATTCTCTAGACACCGCGTTCCATTAAAACAAGCGTTAATTTTATTCGTAGCAGGAACATCTGCAAGTTTTACTGGAATTTTTTATTATGCTTCATTAAAAACAGTACCAGCTTCTATCGCAATTATTCTTTTGTTCCAATTCGTTTGGATCGGTATTATTATTGAAGCTATTGCAACAAAAACATTACCTTCAAGAGAAAAAGTTATTTCGGTTATTTTCTTACTTGCAGGTACATTTTTATCAAGTGGTTTACTAGAAAAATCGGCTGGTGATTTCGATACGACTGGAATCATTTTAGGTTTATTATCTGCTGTTACATTTGCAACATATATTTTCGTAAGTGGTAAAGTTGCTGTTGAAGTTCCTTCCTTACCACGTGGTGTCCTATTAATGGCTGGCGCTCTAACTTTAGTCATGATCGTGTTCCCGCCAACATTTATTTTTAATGGAGCAATTGCTCAAGGACTTTGGAAATACGGATTAGGACTAGGGATATTTAGTATCGTTATCCCATCTATCGCCTTTACAATCGGGATTCCAAAAATCGGATCTGGCTTAGCAACTATTCTTGGCGCAGCAGAATTACCTGTTACAACAATTCTGTCTGTATTCGTTTTAAAAGAAGCTGTACTATCTTCACAATGGATTGGTGTATCACTTATTTTAATTGGTGTTGCAATCCCTCAGATTGCATATGTAATGCGTGGACGTTATCAAAAACATCCTACACCTAAAAAATTGGCCGCATAAACGAGAGAGGATTTTCATTGGAGAATCCTCTCTTTTATTATTGTATACTTAATGTAAATACTTTATTTAAGAAAGAAGGCATTATACGTGGCATCCAATCTAGAACGATTAACTGAGGAATTGATTTCTATTCGTCGAAATTTACATGAGCATCCAGAATTATCATACGAAGAATTTGAAACGACGAAAGCTATAAAGAATTGGTTAGAAGAAAAAAACATTACTATTATAAATTCTAGTTTAGAAACGGGCGTTATTGCTGAAATTTCAGGAAATAATAGTGGAACAATTATAGCAATCCGTGCTGATATTGATGCCCTTCCTATTCAAGAAGAGACAAATTTACCGTACGCTTCAAAAATCCACGGTAAAATGCATGCTTGTGGGCATGATTTTCATACAGCTGCTATTATAGGTGCGGCCTTCTTATTAAAAGAAAGAGAATCTTTCCTAAACGGAACGGTTCGCTTTATATTTCAGCCAGCTGAAGAGAGCAGTAATGGTGCTTGCAAAGTTATTGATGCTGGACATTTACAAAATGTGCATGCTATTTTCGGCATGCATAATAAACCTGATTTGCCAGTAGGTACAATTGGTATTAAAGATGGTCCACTAATGGCCGGAGTCGATCGATTTGAAATTGAAATTCACGGAGTCGGTACACACGCAGCGGTACCAGATGCTGGGGTAGACCCTATTGTCGCATCCTCTCAAATTGTTATGGCGCTGCAAACTATTGTAAGCCGAAATATAAGTTCATCTCATAATGCAGTTGTTAGTGTTACAAACATCCATTCAGGAAATACATGGAACGTTATTCCCGAAAAGGCAACATTAGAAGGAACAGTTCGCACTTTCCAATCCGAAACACGTGAAAAGATACCAGCTTTAATGGAACGTATTATTAAAGGCGTTTCGGATGCATTAGGTGTAAAAACAGAATTCCATTTTTACCCAGGGCCTCCTGCCGTTCAAAATGATGCAGACCTTACTGGTTTATGCACTCAAGTTGCAGAGGAAATGGCTCTAAATGTGATTTCGCCTACTCCTTCCATGGCTGGAGAAGATTTCTCCTTTTACCAACAACACATACCAGGATATTTCGTCTTTATGGGAACAAATGGTACACATGAATGGCACCATCCCTATTTCACTATCGATGAACAAGCATTACCTATAAGTGCAGAATACTTCGCTTTGCTAGCTGAAAAAGCTCTTAAACAATTAACATAAAATGAAAAAGGCATGAGAAATCACGCCTTTTTCTTGAAATGAAACGAATTTTCATCTTTTAAACTTCGAACAAATCGACAGCATTGCATCATCGATAATAAGACAACAACCATCATAATTATACTAATAACTACTATTGCATATATTGTAATCGGTGCACTATTTATCCCTTGTATCCCTGCTATTTTCATAAAGATAATCGTAAATAATTTCAAAAATAAAATCCCATGAACTAAGCCGAAAACAAATGCTGCTCCATAAATGAATAATTGCTCCTGACATAATAAACATAGCATTTCATTTCTTTTCATATGCTTTACTTCATAAGATTTAAACTCTTCTCTCCTCATTTGCAAAAGAGAATGCGTCATTTTATATGTAATAAACAGACATATAAAAATCAATAAAATAAACATAGTATAAAAACACATTTCAAATATACGTATATCCCCTACTTTATCCACTACTACTTTATTAAATTGTAGCGATATCATGAAAAACAAAATCATTGTACTCGTAGCAACCCATACAAATTGTTTCAACCTTCTGGTAGCAAATGTTCTTATATTTTTTCTCGCTAACCGAAATAAAGACATAAATTCTTTCCCCTACCTCACTTTATAACATACTCATTCTATACTACTAGTGTATAAAAATATGACATTTTAAACATCGCACTACAATCGGAATCTTTTCTAAGTCTTTAGTCCTAGAAAATGAAAATGGAAAATAAACCATATTTAGAATATAATTGTAAAAAGGGAGAGGATTGCATGCGTGTAAAATTACTATTACTCTTATCCTTACTATTTCTCACAAGTTGTAGCCCGCTGAAAAACAATGAAGGGGCCATTGTTAAACCATATAAATTAACGAAAGAGCAATCTGATATTTTACAAATGACTCCTATAAGTGAAGAAAATAGAATGTTTTATGATTTTACAATCAAAAACAATAAAGATGAGCTACATGCTACGATTGAATATTATCAAAATGGTAAAAAAGTAAAAGAAATTGCTAACATAGCTGCATCACATTTTTTAGAAAAGAAAATAAGGCTTTCTTTCATAGCACCACATTTCCAATTGAACAAAGATATACACGGAAAAGGTCAATGGTATATTAATATTGACGGTGGTTCAACGCTTGTTCCTGAAGAAGCACCTCAAAGCTTAAATAGTTCTGCAACTACTACAATTCAATCCGCAAAAAATGTAAGGTACAATCAAAAAACAATTTTAGCTGCTGTAATCCAAACAAATAAAGAAACTGTAAGCATCCCTACCATTGATGAAAAATCAGGGATTGATTTACTCTTAAAAGAAAACGAACACGTTTATCTTTTTAGTATCGAGCTAAAAAAACAATAAAACGGAAATGCNNNGCATTTCCGTTTTATTGTTTAATAAGGTGTACTTTTATATATCTGATTTAAATCCCTTTTCCGTTACTTTTATTACTCGTCTTCTACTTCAATTCTTTTTTTCTCTCTTGCAATCTTTAAAAACTCTAAAAGCTCTGGATTACTATTCATTTTTTTGTAAGCTACCGACATTTCTGCCACAAAATTAGAATCAAATAATTCCTTATATACGACTTCTGTTTTATATAATTTATTTGCCGATACGGGTATTACTGTAATTCCAATCCCTGCTGCTACAAGCCCCATAACTGTTTGATACTCCGTTGCTTCTTGTACAATGTGCGGACTAAAACCTACATCGCGGCAAAGTGATAGGATTGTATCATATAATGCTGGCCATACTGGTCTCGTAATAAATACGAACGGTTCATCCCTTAAATCTTCAATATGTATTTCGTCCTTTTCGGCAAGCGGATGTGCCTTCGGTAAACATAACGTACAAGATAGCTTTTGAATTGGTTCTAACTCTAATAATTGCGTTGGAATTGGCGGACGTAAAAATCCAATATCAATTCGATTATCATGAAGTGCGTGCACTTGATCTGGTGTTGATAATTCATGTAATGCAACAGACACTCTCGGAAATTTCTTTCTATACTCCCTGACGATAGATGGTAAAATATCATATATCGCCGCACCTACAAAACCAATTGAAAGTGATCCTACTTCTCCCCTTTGCGCACTTTGTGCAACTTCTACTGCTTTTTCAATTTGCTCAAACGCTTTTTTTACTTCTTTTAAAAACATTTCTCCTGCTTCTGTTAATTCAACCTTTCTCTTCGTCCTTGAAAATAACATAACTCCCATTTCTTTTTCTAATTGCTGAATTTGTTGACTGAGCGGTGGCTGTGTCATTTGTAAACGAGCTGCTGCTCGTCCAAAGTGTAACTCCTCTGCCACAACAACAAAATATTGCAAATGCCGTAATTCCATTTTTGACACCCTTTTCCTCTTCAATTAATACATCTAATATATTAATAACATACAATTTATATATTAGACAAACATTTTAAATGAACGTATAGTAGAAAATGTTAATTCTTTTTTACAATTTTTATGTAAAAAAAGAAAGAGGTGGTTACTGTATGAAATGGTGGAAATTAAGTGGACAAATTTTATTATTATTTTGTTTCGCTTGGACAGGTGAATGGATCGCAAAGCAGGCACACCTCCCAGTTCCAGGAAGTATAATCGGGATATTTTTATTATTAATTTCATTAAAATTTAATATAGTTAAAAAAGAGTGGATACAAGATGGCGCTGACTTTTTATTAAAAGAACTTATTTTATTTTTCATTCCTTCTGCAGTCGCTGTCATACGCTACAAAGATACATTATCACAATATGGAATCGATATCATTTTAATTATCGTGATTAGTACTCTTTGCGTTACTCTCGTAACAGGACTATTAACAGAATTGCTATTAAATCGGAAAGGATCAACACAATGATCGGCTTTCTTTGTTTACTATTAACACTATTCACATATTGGGTATCTAAAAAAATGTATCAACGCTGGAATTGGAGCTTACTTTCTCCTCTTCTTATATGCCCAATCATTTTAATTGCTTTATTACTCGTATTGGACACACCCTACGAAACCTACGAATCCGGTGGTCATTGGTTAACAGAATTGTTAAAACCTGCAACAGTTGCTTTCGCATGGCCAATCTACAAATATTTTGATCTATTAAAAAAACATGGAATTGCTATATTAATTAATGTCATTGTCGGTTCTTTTCTATCGGTTATTACTTCAGCACTACTAGCTAATTTTTTTCAAATCGATTCATCAATAGAACAGAGCCTAGCACCACATATTGTAACAACACCTATTGCAATGGCTATTTCAGAAATGATTGGTGGTATGTCACAATTAACAGCCGTATTTGTCGTATTAACTGCCTTAACAGGAGCATTACTCGGCCCTTCTCTTATACGTATATGCCGTATTAAAACAGCGCTCGCAAAAGGCATCATGTTAGGAACAAGCGCAAATGGAACGGGCACATCAAAAGCATTCGAAATCGGTCCTGTAGAAGGAACCATTGCAAGTTTATCAATGCTTTTAACAGCTGGAGCTAGTTTAGTTATCGTTCCACTTTTCTTATCTTGGATACATTAAAGAAGCAAGTATTTAAATACTTGCTTCTTTATTTATATATTGGCATATTAGTTCATAATCCTCTGGGAAAGCCAAAGATAATTTTTCAACTTCATGTATCCCTTTCCAATCAATTTCATGTATTAACTCATCAGGGTCTTGAATTTTCATATAACCACCTGTTTGTTTAACAAAATAATAGTGGACATACACGGGAATTCCGTATGTAATACCTTCTTTTTCGTATATTTTATTTACAATTTCCACATCGTAACCTGTTTCCTCCCAAACTTCTCGGATACAACATTCTTCTAAAGTTTCTCCCTTTTCAAGCCCTCCACTTGGGACAGACCACCTTTTTTCTTCACCTTTTTTTCCTTGCAAAACCATTAAAATTTCATTTCTTTCATTTACACATATAGCTGCCGTACCTATCCATCTCTCCATATACATCCCTCCCCTACTAAAATTCGCCTTCTTTTCTATTTTCCCCTTGAAAAAAAGAGGAAAAAAGTAAAACGATGACGAAAGATTACATCAACTTCATGAGCAGTCCCTTCTTAGAAATTCAAACCGAAAGGATGGAATTATGATTTCTAAATATGTTGTGGAATGTGTCTTTTGTGAAGAAAATCGAAAACCTCGCCAAGCCATCGTCACAGTTCCCGCTACTTCTCAGCTACTAGCCATTCAAAAAGTGCGGGCTGAATGTAAACGCCGCTTCGGAAAAACTTTATTATTGCAAACAGAAATTAAAGAAGAAATAGTTTTTGAACAAAAAGAAAGCTGACCACCATTGGTCAGCTTTCTTATCCGATCATATTTTCACATGAAGATTAGGGGCATCCTCTTTAAGGATCGGGATTCTCCCATTACGTACGTTCCATAATGGTCATCGAACAATATATTTCTATACAATTAAATATTGAATAGAATAGGGCAAAACTTGTTCGCATTTTTTAGAAAAGGGATAGGGATATAATTCAAGTAATACTTCGAATACTCGAACTTTATACTCATAATATTAAAACAAATCCTTTTATATTGGAAATATGAATTACTTACATAATTCATTCGTAAAACATATTAGTTTACTATATTATTTTTATTCCATCAGTAACATACATACATCCAGCTAAAACCGGTGTCATAATCATTGAAAACCTCAAAAGCATACGTGGTGCATAATTTGTAAACTTCGCATCGATATATGCTCCTAACATCGTCCCTATTAATACTTGCATCTAGATACCCTTCCGAACTATATCCTAGCCCATCTCCAAATATAACAAGCATTGTTGTCCCTACAGACTGCTGAATCGACGGTTGCTTTTAGTACTTTTCTATATTGATAATATGTACTTAATCTTGATTAATTAAAATAACAGCAGGACCAGCTACTACAACTCCAGCTACTTCTATTTTTTCAAATTCCTTTACGGTAATAGATATAACTCCTTCTCTTTCCATCAACTCTTTACTCAGGACATCAGTCGGGATTGGTTTCACCGTCTTACCTCCTTTTCATTTATACAATATGAGAAAGTGAAACTTTAATCAGTCGGGGTTTTGTCCATCCCCTACTGATTATTAGCCCACACCAATCGGGCTTTTACAGGTAACCCGCCTCCCACCTAACCCCCTCGCATTCCGAATTTTGAAGTGGGAGCCTTACTGTCCGTTTATGCGCGATAAAAACACCCCAATGCATCTATATATATGCATCACCTCCGCTTTCATTCCTTATTCCATTCAAAATCCATATTCCTCTCCTACAACATATTGAAAAATAAAAAGAAGCTATAACATATAGCTCCTCTCTAGATTTCTTTAATCTCTTTGTACCTTATATTTCAAAACTCTACCACCTCTATCAAATTGTAAAACAAGCTGTTCACTATCTATTGGAATGAAGCCACGTTCTGCTCCAAGATAGTACGAAGTGATAACCCCATCTTCCTCATTTCTCGTTTCAGTAGGAGTTCCTAACAATTTTGTAATTTCTTCATTTGATTTCCCTATTAATTTATATTTTTGTAATAAGTCATCTACCATATGTACCCGTTTCTCTGCATAATTTAACCATCGATCTTGATTAAACTTGGAAGTGTACTCATTCATACTTAATTGTACAGCGCACACTATTAATGGAATGATTCCTACTATCATTACACTTAACATTTGTTTCTTTTCTTTATTTCGATTTACAGTAGCCCTTTGAATTATGGCTAATAAAACAAAGGGCATGACTACTACAAATATACTCTTTACACTTAATGACATATGAACTATATCAATAATGAAAATAAACGCAAGATACATTACTATATACAAACAAAAATACACATACAAAATACCCCGCAACATAGCGCTCAGAAAGTCCCCCCTTTTTAATTCATTATATAATTCATCCGGCTAATGATTTCTCGAAGTTTTTCTAATTCTTGATCTGTATATATTACTTTCCCTGTTAAGATTTCATTTCTGAAGAACGTTACAATTTGCTCTCTATCTTTTAATCTCGGCGTTTTTTCTTCAGAAAGATCTAGCACTTCTTTTCCACTCTCATTATAAAAATATACAATCGGTTTTACGTTTTCTTTTACAATATCAACTTGTATTTCTCTCAAAAAATTGTATAGAATGTGAGATAGTTTCTTCGCTCTATATACTGGATTCCCTTCATTTTTCACTTGTACCGTTAATGAATCTTCACTTGTAATGTATTCAAACGTCTCTTCTTTCTCAACTTCTTGTTGATACTTACCAATTTCATCAATCATAAATGAATATATACTAGCATTTTCTTTCGTTACACCATGAATTAATTTCCCTGTCCATTCTTTCGTCTCAAGTAGATACATACCCGTTTTACTTAAGACAAGATGATGAATTCGAAAATCATTTGCTCCGCGCTTATTTCTAATAAAAACATTCGGCATAATATGAAATTCTTTATCTAGTATTATGCCCTGCTCTACGAAACCTCGCTTCATATAATGTAATGTTTCATGTGTATTCACTTCAGCTCCATTTTTAGTATACTCTCGTAAATCTGCAATTAACTTTTGAAACATATGTATCTCATTACTATGTTTATCTTGCATTTCACTACGTTCTTTACTATGCTGCACAGCTAATTGATTTTTCATCATACGCATATTTTCAATTTCTCTAGCTGTACTTACTTGTAAATCATTGTATTTTTTCTGTTCCATATTTTTTAACGTATTTTGTTGTTCTTCATGATCTGTAATCGTAGCTGCAATTTCATTTTCATACGTTGCAATTGCTTGCTTCTTTTCAAATTCCACTTGCTGACTCTCTGATTCTAACTGTTTATTTTTATAAAACAGTACAAACACTCCAGCTAATAATATTAAAATCACACCTATTAGCACATAATACATATTTTTACCCCTTTATTTCATTTTCGATTATTTTTTATAAATATATCCATTATATTATACTACGTATTCAATATACACTTTGTAAAAATTATTTATTTTTAATGAAAGGTATCTCAGGTGAGATACCTCTTAAGTTCACTTTATTGCACACCATACTGAATATAACTTGAATCATAGTATACCCATTGATTTGTCCCTAAGCAAAGCCACCCATCTTGCTTACTCCATACTCGATATGCTTCACCATGATGTAACTGTCTTATAACATTTCCATTTAATGATGGAGCGTCTCGCAGATTCACATTATCGCCAGTAATGGTTGCTACATAATGTTTATACTGAATATAACCCGGATCATTATATACCCACTGATTTGTTCCTAAACAGAGCCACCCATTTTGTTCTCCCCAAACTTCATATGCTTCGCCACGATTCAATTGACGAATTACACTAGACTGTAAAGAAGGTCCACTTCTCAAATTCACATTATTTCCATTAATTACAGCAACTCCGTATACTGGAGTTGCATTATTAGGCGGGGAAACATTTCCTCCACTACTTGCTCCATTTCCTTGTAAAGCTTTTAATGAAACAGCTACAGATACATCACAATTTCCTACACCTGAAATTTGACCAGAATCAGTGTATTGCCATGCTGTCCACTCTGTCCATCCACCAGCATCAGCAGGAGGTGTACTAGAATATCTAGCAATCCAAAGTGAAATATCACTTAACCCATTAATTCCAAACTCATTAATATACCAAACTCCTGTATATAACATTACATTTTTTCCAGTAGCCTGTTTCACATAATTTATGAAACTTCTTGCCCAATTAGATATAAAGGTACCCGTTAAATTACTCTTACTTGCATCTGTTGGTGATTCTAAATCTAAAACTGGAATTAAGTCTGTCTGATTGCTTTGTAATATACTTGTAAAATATTTCGCTTCTGAAATTGCATCATTTTGTTCTGGGTGTGCAAAATGGTATGCACCAATTAATACATTCGCATTTCGTGCCGCTTGTACATTTTGAACAAAAGTAGGATCAAGATAATTCACACCTTCTGTCGCTTTTGCATATGCTGCTGGAATGCCAGATGCTTTCACTGCATTCCAATCAATATTCCCTTCCCAATGAGAAACATCGATAAACGTAACATTTGAACTCGATCTGTTTTGCATATAAAATCTCCTATCAATTTTTTTTATTCCGTATACATACAATATGTACAACTTTAATAAAGAGACACGACATTTATGCTATAGAAGCAAAGAGGAAATATATTTTGTATACAAAGTAAAAAAGACCTTGTATATTACAAGGCCTTTTGCAAGCTCCCTTTATTTTGTAGTAAATACATATTATAATACAACCCTTGTTCACCCAGTAATTCTTGATGTGTTCCTCTTTCTATTATCTCCCCATCATGCATTACAAATATTTGATCCGCATCTTGAATTGTAGATAATCTGTGCGCAATTGCTATCGTCGTCCGCCCTTTTCTCATTTGCTGCAATGCCGTTTGGATAGCCTCTTCTGTTTCTGTATCAATATTTGCCGTCGCTTCATCTAGCACTAATACTTTCGGATTAGTTGCTATCGTTCTAGCAAAAGCAATTAATTGCCTTTGACCACTAGAAAATGCAGCTCCTCTCTCAACTACCTCCGTATCATACTGCTCCGGTAATTTTTCAATAAACGTATTCGCTTGCACAAATTTTGCTGCTTTTTCTATCTCTTCATCCGTAATCTCTTCATTATACATACGAATGTTTTGCTTTACATTTCCAGCAAATAAAAATGCATCTTGCAGCACAAGACCAATTTTCTTTCGAATTTCTTGTTCCTCAAACTTCTCTAAATCTACTCCGTCTATTACAATATTTCCTGATTTAATATTGTAAAATCTCATTAGTAAATTCATAATTGTACTCTTTCCACTACCAGTATGCCCTACGAAAGCAACTGTTTGCCCTGGTTTTACGTGAAAAGATACATTTTTTAATACGTTACGCTTTCCATCATATGAAAAAGTAACATCTTTAAAATGAATTTCTCCATTAGATACTCGTGGATTTTCACTACCTGTTTGAACAGGTGCTAAATCTTTATCATCCATTAAATGAAATACACGTGATGATGAAACAAGCGCTTGCTGGAAGAAAGATAGTTTCATCATCAGCTCATTTACTGGCTGGAAGAAACGATGAATATAGTTAACAAAAGCATATAGAACCCCTACTTCAACAGGACTCTTTAAAGCGTCAATTCCAAACAAACCGAGCACTAATGCAATCGCTACAATATGAACAAGATCTGTTGCTGGGCGTAAAAGCAATGCATCTAATTTTAATGTACGACGTCCAGCACTATAATGCTTGTTATTCACTTCTTCAAACTCTTTTCTCATCCGCTTTTCTTGCCTAAATACTTGAACAATATTCATTCCTTGTATGGACTCATTCAACTTTGCATTTAATGTACTTAGTTGATTACGTACCTCTAAATAAAAAGCTGCACTTTTCCGGCGATACAGCACCATAATCGCAAACATAATTGGAATTAATATGAGAGAAAATAACGCTAATTTTACATCTAATAAAAACATCGCTATTAAAATTCCTACTAAAAACACTACATTTTTTACGAATGTTGATAGTACGCTAACATAAAAATCTTTAATTGCTTCCGTATCATTCGTTATGCGAGATACGAGTGTACCAATTGGCGTACGATCAAAGAAACTTAATGACAATTTTTGAACGTGTTCATACACTTCAACTCGCATATCTTGAACAATCTTAAAAGCTATATTTTGAAAGTACAATAAGTCTAAATACGTAAATAATACTTTTAATAAGTGCGCAATAATATACACTATAAATAAAGTAACAAGTGCTGATTGTTCAAAGTTGCGTGGCACTAAGTGTTCATCAAGAAATTGCTTGATCAAAAAAGGACCCATCATTTCAGTTACAGTTGCACCAACTAGAAATAAAAATGCTAATGCTAATAACCCTTTATATGGCTTCATATAAGAAAGTAATCTTCTTAAATCACTCCGCTTTTTCTCAGCCATCACGCGCCTCCTTTCTCTACTAACGCCTCTAGTTGCTGGCTTTCGTACATTTCTTTATACCAACCATGTTCTTTCATTAATTGTTCATGTGTTCCTCTTTGCACTACCGCTCCTTCATCAATAACAAGAATAAGGTTTGCATGCTGAATCGCACTTAAACGGTGCGCAGTAATAATCGTTGTTTTTTCTGCTCTTTCTCGTTTCAATGCATTTAATATAGTTTCTTCTGTTTTTGCATCTACAGCTGATAAACAATCATCTAAAATTAAAATTTCAGCATTCGTTAATAAAGCACGTGCAATTGAAATCCGCTGTTTTTGACCTCCTGATAGCGAAACTCCTCTTTCACCTACTACCGTGTCATACCCTTCTGAAAATTGAATAATATCATTATGAATACAAGCAATTTCAGCAGCACGGGTAATTTCTTTATACGTAGCATCAGCCTTACCAAACGCAATGTTCTCCCCAATACTTGCTGAAAATAAAAAATGATCTTGTGGCACGTATGAGATTGCAGAACGTACACCATGAAGCGTTAAATCTCGAATATCCTGCTCACCAACTTTTAATTCACCATTAAAATGATCATACTCTCGAATTAAACATTTTAACAACGTCGTCTTCCCTGCACCAGTACGTCCCACAATTCCTAGCGTTTCACCTTTTCTTAAATTAAAATAAATATCTTTTAAGTTTGATAGTTCATTTTTCTTATAAGAAAACGAATCAATAGCGAATGAAACATCGCCACTTGCTATAGTATGTATAGCATTTTCCCTATTCACTACATCTGAAGTTTGCGAAAGTATTTTCTCCACACGATCATAAGAAGCGCGTCCACGTTCCATAATATTAAACAACCATCCAAAAGCTAACATTGGCCATACAAGAGTCCCTAAGTATGTTGTAAATGTTACTAGTTCCCCTACTGTTATTTCGCCCCGTACGACTAATAGCGATCCGTAACAAACTGCGATTAAAAATGAAAATCCGACAATAAGTGCAATCGTTGGGTCGAATAACGAGTCAATACGCGCAACTAACATATTTTTATGTACGACGTCTTCCGATTTCTTCCGAAATGCTTGTAAATCTTCTTTCTCTTGTCCAAGCGAGCGAATCACCTTCATTCCACTCATACTCTCTTGCACTTTATCATTGATTTCCGAAAACGATTGCTGCGCTTTATGAAATCTTCTATGCAATAAAGTTCCATAATAATTTGTCGAAATCGCTACAATTGGCATCGGAATTAAACTTAATAACGTTAACTTCCAGCTAATTGTAAACCCCATCGCTACAAGTACACATCCTCCAACTGCTAATGAGTCAACAAGCGTTAAAACACCTGATCCAGCAGTTTGCTGAATCGCCTGAATATCATTGGTCGCATGCGCCATCAAATCGCCCGTACGACGCGATTGGTAGAAAGATGGGCTCATTTTTGTAAAATGTTCATATAAATTCTTTCGTAATTGACGGGCTAGTTTTAACGAAGATCCAAAAATCATAATACGCCATAAATAACGTAATATATACATAGTAATCCCTACAGCTACTAACAGAACAACCCACTTCAACAATTTTTCAGCTGTTAATGTCCCATTATTAATTTCATCTACTACAATTCCTAGTACTTTCGGGGCTACAAGCTCTAGAAGAGCGACACCAAATAACATAATAATTCCGATTATGTACGCTCGTTTTTCTTGTTTAAAAAACCAAGCTAAATTTAAAAATACTTTCATATTTATCCTCCTCCCTTAAAATGAGCGATGTTTTCAGTTTAACAAAAATACAGAATTTTTAAAAGTTTTAAACACTTCAAGGGTTCAAAAAGAAAAGGATTTAAAATATACTGTCTTGTTAATTCCTTTTTAATAAATAAATTAAATACTATCTATAACAATTACGCTGAATATAATCTGAATATTTTTGAAATTAAGGGTAGGATTTCCTTTGAGTTCATAGAAACTATAAAGTATCTCACCATGATTTTTTAACATATAAGTTTCTTCCTATTTATATAAGTTCTCAATATGAACTTATATAACACCATTACTAATTACCTCTTAGATTACTATCATACTGTAATAAAATGAAGGAAACCCTTTTCTTTAACATAAATTCTATTTTCCACTAAATGAATTAGAAAACGATACTAAAATTAGGAGGATTACGATGCCCCAGCTCGATTCATTACATCCCATTGTAGAAAAAATAATCAATAATATTGAAAAATTAATGGTCGGAAAACGAAAAGAAACAATTTTAGCCCTAACAGCTCTCTTAGCTGAAGGTCATGTACTATTAGAAGATGTTCCCGGTGTCGGGAAAACAATGCTAGTACGTGCTCTTTCTAAATCAATTGATGCCGATTACAAGCGAATTCAATTCACACCTGATTTACTGCCGTCAGATGTAACAGGTGTTTCTATTTACAATCCAAAAGAGCTCCAATTCGAGTTCAAGCCTGGACCAATTATGGGAAATTTTATACTTGCTGATGAAATTAATCGTACATCTCCAAAGACACAATCCGCCTTACTTGAAAGTATGGAAGAAGGCACTATCACAATAGATGGCATTACAAGACCGTTACCAAAACCATTCTTTGTAATGGCTACACAAAATCCGGTCGAATATGAGGGAACATACCCTTTACCAGAAGCTCAGCTCGATCGTTTCTTGTTGAAGTTAAGAATGGGATATCCTACACCAGAAGAAGAATTTGAAATTTTAAACCGGATGGAAAAAACAAATCCACTCTCCCATTTACAAGCGATTACTACAATAGAAGAATTACTTTATTTACAACAAAGCGTACGGGAAGTAAGCATGGACAAAGCAATCAAGCATTATATTGTAAAGCTTGTTAATCAGACTCGTTCTTATAGTTCTATACAGCTAGGTGCAAGTCCACGCGGCTCAATTGCTTTAATGAAAGCTTCACAGGCTTATGCATTCATCCATGGCAGAAATTATGTTATTCCAGACGATATTAAATTTTTAGCTCCTTACGTTTTAGCTCACAGACTCATTCTAAAAATGGAAGCAAAATTTGAAGGAATAACAGGAGAAAAAGTTATCGCCAAAATCGTTGCACAAACTACCGTACCGACTCAAAGGAAGATGAACCTTTGATGAAACGGCTACTACGAGCACTATATCACGTCACCAAGTTATTGCTAATCCCTTTATGCCTACTCTTAACATTTGTGTACGCTATGCTTCAAGGAGGATTTGTAAGTTGGTTTTTATTTTACAGTACGATTCCTACCTGCCTTTATTCACTATTACTCCCCTTCTATGCTTTGCGGGACGCTGAAGTAAAACGAATAACCAACCAAAATGAATATGTAGCAGGAGAACAATTTTTAAGCACTATTACAATAAAAAGAAAATTTCCTTTTCCCTTACTTTATTTAGTTATAGAAGATGAACTGCCACCACAATTTACAAGTTATAGACAAACAAAAACAAATAAGGTAATACTCTTTCCAGGATTAAAACGAAGTATTTCGTTTCAATATGCTATTGACACAATCCCTAGGGGAGAGCACACTTTTTCAAGCGTACGTGTCAAAACCGGCGATCTATTCGGTATGACGGAGAAAGACATAACTTTTTCAGTTCCAGATACATTTTTAGTCTATCCCCAGTATGTAGACATAACGTATCGACAATTAGAAAATCATTTCGAACAAGGGGCTCTTTCAGCAAATATAAATTTAGCAAAAGACTCTACAGTCTCTGTCGGTGTCAGAGACTATAAACCTGGTGACCGCTTTTCATGGATTGATTGGAAAGCATCTGCACGAACAAACAATATTATGACGAAAGAGTTTGAACAACAGCGCAGCCATAATATCATGATATTCATGGACAGAACTGGGTCCCCTCTATTCGAATCAGTCGTAACGCTTACTGCCTCTATTGTGAGGGCTGTCTTGAAGCAAAATTCACCTGCGTCATTCGTGTCTGTCGGAAAAGAACGAACTATTTTCCCATTAAACAATGGCGATACTCAGTTGCAACAAATCTTTTGTCATTTAGCGAAAGTACAAGCGGACAGTGTATTCCCGCTCTCACGAAGTGTAGAAATGGAATTAAGAAAAATGTATCAGCCCGCAACGATTATACTCGTGACAAGCGATCTTTCTCCCGATATTCAAAAGGCGGCTGATTGTGCCGCTATAAAAAATAGAAAATTAATGGTGTTTGTTGTGAAAGAAAAAGCGAACCAACTTTCACATCGAGAACTAAGTATATTAGAAACACTACAAAAAAGAAAAATATTTGTAAAAGCGATTTATGAAAACCGGTATACAAACGTGTTTTTTGAGGTGAGCAAATGATAACATTACAAACAAAAAAACAATGGGATATGAGCAGATTCTTCATGCATGTATGTGCACTTCTTCTTTTACTAGAATGGCTAAACCCCCTTATAGGTATTACAAACGTAGGTAGATTAGATATTTTTGTAATATTTATAGGAATTTGCTTCACTCTCTCTTTTTTTCAAACAAGGTGGCAGATTCCAATAAAGATCGTCACAATTTTATTCATCATTCATTCCCTGTATTATAAAAAAGCTTTTATAAATCCATCTTGGCTAACAACATTTTTTTCTGATATTTCTCGAAACTCCTCCCTATTTTTCCAGGGGAATTTGCTAGATATTTCTCCAGTTTTTCCAACATTTTTATTTTTTCTATCATTTTGGTTTTTGAGCTCTTTTATCTCTTTTTGGATGATTCATAAAAAACGCGGCTTATTATTTCTTGTATTGACTATTATTTATATCACAACTTTTCATAACTTACATTTATACAATGCAAACTACGCTATTATTCGTACTGTTGTCATCGGCTTTTTAATACTTAGTCTTCTTCAAATAGAACGAATAAAAGAGGTTGAACACTTACAAAATTATGCTAGAGAAATCTCAAAATTACTTAGACCGCTTACAATATTTATTGTATTGTCAGCAACCATCGCATACTTCGCTCCAAAATTTGGCCCTCAATGGCCAAATTCGATGAATTTTTTAAAATTCAACACATCCGAAACAAGTAAGGAACAAGAAGTTTCTACAATTGGGTATGGTTCAGAGGACTCGCAATTAGGCGGTCCTTTTAAGGCGGATCCTACAATTGTTTTCACAGCACAAACGCAAAACAAACAATATTGGAGAGTAGAAGCAAAAGATTTTTATACAGGAAAAGGCTGGGAGGTTTCTGAAAATCAAAAAAAGGTTTCTTTTAAAAATAAAAACGACGTCCTGAGCTGGTACGAACAAAATACAAAAACGGAGACCACTGAGGCAACAATCACCATGCAAAAAAGTTATCCTCACCTTACCTATCCAGCAGGATTAGTATCAGTTGAGGCTTCTTCTGATGTATCATACAGCGTTGATCCATTTTCAGAAAAAATCTATACCATGCACGGGGATTCTTCTACTACTTTAAATTCGTATAAAGTAACATATGAGATCCCAGAGTTTTCCATAGAAAATTTGAAAGCTGTAAAAACGAATGAAGATCATGAAACAAATTCTTATTTCATGACAAAGTACACACAGCTTCCCGAATCATTACCACAGCGAGTAAAAGACTTGGCTGTCAATCTTACAAATGATAAAGACAACCGATATGATAAAGTATTAGCTATTGAAAATCACTTCACAGACCCTTCTTTTGTATACGAAACAATGAATGTCTTGTTCCCTGCCAAAAACCAAGATTATGTTGATCAATTCCTTTTCGATACAAAAAGCGGCTACTGTAATAATTTTTCGACGTCTATGATCGTGTTACTCCGTTCTGTCGGGATTCCTGCTCGTTGGGTAAAAGGCTATACAGAAGGAACTCTTGAGAATACACTTGCTAATGCAGAAGGAGAGAATGTTTATAAAATCGCGAACAATAACGCACACTCTTGGGTCGAAGTATATTTTTCAGGATACGGATGGATTCCATTCGAACCAACAAAAGGATTTACCAATCCCTATAATTTTATGAATACTACTCCTACTCCTGCTTCTACTTCACAAAATAGCGAAGAAAATAATTCTAATAACGAACAAATGCAAGGGCGGAACAATGAAGCAAAACTCAAAAGTTTAATAGAAAATACAGAAGAAGACTCTACTAAAAAGATCACAAATTCAAAAAATAGGTTTTCTTTGTGGTACGTATTCCTCTCTACGATACCGATTAGTATCATGGGATACATTCTCTTCTCCACTAGAATGAAATGGATTACATTTTTTATTATTCTTTTCTATAAATACCGAAAAGATGATGCTGTTTATCAAAAAGCTTACAGTGCACTTTTAAAACAATTTTCGAGAATCGGCATACCACGAGGCGAAAGTCAAACATTCCGAGAATACGCTCTCCACATCGATACACTTTACAACTCAACTGATATGCAACAACTTACTTTCAGTTATGAGAACGCTATGTATCAAAAGGGACAGGCCACAGCCGAATGGAAGAAATCCGTACACTTATGGGAAGTGCTTATGAAAAAAGCAGCCTCTCTGCCTGAATCAAGTGACTTCGATGTATTATTTAAATAATGTAGTTTCAAAGAAAACACTTCAAAGACTAAGAGTTACTTTGTTCTTTGAGGTGTTTTTTTAATCCCAATCATCTTGAACATTGGCACTATTGCTTGTCATTGTAACGCCTCTTCATACTCTAATCTCATATATGCCTTTTGATGGAGGTTATTTACACTTTCTAATTTACTTATCCTCTTCTCATCCATTAGAAACCTTTTTAATTGTTTCATTTCCTGACGTTTATTCTTTATTGTTCTCTGAGTGAATCCTTTTGCAATGCAGTGATACAAATATTCTTCTATTACCTCTTCTAATTCCAAATAAAAAACCACCTTTCCTGTTAGTTTATTTCTCAACAGAAAAAGTGGTTTTAAAGAAAGATATAGCAAATTCCGTAAAAATTTCAAAGAAAGATAAACCTATCCATCCTTTTAGTTTGTTCAATTTACGAAATTAATACTTATATCATAGTGATGAAACGCTTGCGGTTCTAGGGATTACCCAGCCGCTTATTTCGTTTGTTGCTTGTTCATCGCGCTCATCATTTGATTGATTTTCTTTTGGGAAGGTTTTTGTCCCATTTGCATCATCATCATTTTTAACATTTGTTCATTAATTGGTGGATTTTTTTCTAAGTAGTTCATCATATATTTGCGGGCAATGAAAAATCCTAACGCCACGCCTGCTACTAGTGCTACTACACCCACTAGAATACCTAACCAAATTGGCATATATTTTCCTCCTTCATGTTGTCTACCTTACAGTGTACTAAAACCTTTTCAATAAGACAAGATAGAATTCGACATTTTTTACACATATGTTCGTACTTGTTTTAAAGGATTCAGCCATCCGTACTTTGTATTTTCATAATCCATAGCTAAAAATGTTAATTCACACTTTCTTAACACCTCAAAGAAAGTCGTTTCCATAGAGACGTTTCCAGAGGTATGCATGCGAATATAGTGTGGTTTCACCATTATTTCGCCATATTCCGCTCCCGTATAAAGCGTATGCGTATGATGTGTTCTATCGTATTTACCAAGAACACGCAAAGCTTGCTCTAATTTATGATGAATTTTCATTACTTGTAATGGCATCGTTATATACATCATTTGTTTATATAACACTTTTTTCTCCGAAAGGGACCCAGATTCTGAAAATCGAGCAAATAAATCAAAAAACAAATATTCACGACCAAAGTAAGCTTTCGCAATATCCTCTTGAATTAAATACAATTCATATGTTTTCATTTTTTCCCTCCCAATCTGGACAACCTTTTCTCTTCATTATATATAAGAAAATTTGCAATGATTGTCTGACTGCGGAGAGATAAAAAACTTTTTCTGTCGAAAAAACTCATTTACATAGAAAAACCTCTCCATGCCGGAGAGATTTTTCTAAAATCATTAAAGCATTTCTTTTACTTTACGAACAACGTTCTCTACAGTAAATCCATACTCTTCCATAATCTTCTCACCAGGAGCAGAAGCACCGAATGTATCGATACCTAACACATCTCCTTCAAGACCTACGTAACGGTGCCATCCGAATGTAGCACCCATTTCGATTGCGAAACGTTTTGTTACTGCTTTTGGTAATACAGATTCTTTGTACTCAGCAGTTTGAGCTTCAAAGCGATCCATAGATGGCATGCTGACAACAGCTGCGTCAACGCCGTCTACTGCTAACGCTTTTTGCGCTTCAACAGCTAGACTTACTTCAGATCCAGATGCAAGTAAAATTACATCAGCTGTTTCTTTCTTGCTTGCAGAAACTACATATGCACCTTTTGCTACTTTTTCATACGTATCGTCTTTTGCACCTTCTAATGTTGGAAGATCTTGACGAGTTAATACTAAAGCAGTTGGTTTGTTTGTAGATTCTAAAGCTAATCTCCAAGCCGCAACAGATTCGTTACCATCAGCTGGACGGATAACAGATACATTTGGCATTGCACGAAGCGCTGCTAATTGCTCAACTGGTTCATGCGTTGGACCATCTTCACCAACAGCGATACTGTCGTGTGTGAATACATACGTTACTGGCAATTGCATTAATGCTGCAAGACGAATTGCTGGACGTAAGTAGTCAGAGAATACGAAGAACGTACCACCGTAAGTTTTTAAACCGCCATGTAGTGCAATACCGTTCATTGCTGCACCCATTGCGAACTCACGTACACCGTACCAAATGTTTTTACCGCTGTAATCATCTCTTGTAAAGTCTTGTTCGTTATTCATATATGTTTTATTAGAACCAGCAAGGTCAGCAGATCCACCGAAGAATGAAGGTACAGACTCAGCAATTGCATTAATTACAGCACCTGAAGAATTACGAGTTGCTGCTTTAGATCCTAATTCATAAGTTGGTAAGTTTTGCTCCCAACCTTCTGGAAGTTGACCGTTCATTGCCGCTTGCAGTTCGTTTGCTAATTCTGGATATGCTTGTGCATATTCACCTAACATAGTGTTCCACGCAGCTTGCGCAGTTTCACCAACATCTTGTACTGTTTTACGGAAGTTGTCATATACTTCTTCTGCTACATGGAAGTCTTGTTCAGCAGTCCAAGCGTATGCTTCTTTCGTTAATTTTGTTTCGTCTACACCAAGTGGAGAACCGTGTGAAGCTGATTTTCCTGATTTGTTTGGAGAACCGAAACCAATTGTCGTTCTTACTTCAATTAGCGTTGGGCGTTTTTCGTCAGCTTTCGCCTCTTCAATTGCTTTTGCGATTGCTTCGATATCGTTTCCATCCTCAACACGGATTACTTGCCATCCGTATGCTTTGTAACGATCTTCTACGCTTTCAGAGAATGAACGATTTAAATCGCCATCTAATGAAATATCGTTTGAATCGTAAAGCACAACAAGACGACCTAATTGTAAATGAGCAGCTAATGAAGATGCTTCAGCAGAAACGCCTTCCATTAAATCTCCATCACCACAAATAGCGTATGTATGATGATCTACTACATTATACGCATCACGGTTGTATTTAGCCGCTAAATGTCTTTCAGCCATTGCCATACCTACAGCAGTTGCAATACCTTGTCCAAGTGGACCAGTAGTTGCGTCTACACCTGCTGTATGACCGTACTCAGGATGTCCCGGAGTTTTGCTTCCCCATTGACGGAAGTTCTTTAAGTCATCCATTGTTACATCATAACCAGATAAGTGAAGTAGGCTGTATAATAACATTGAACCATGACCTGCAGATAATACGAAACGATCGCGGTTAAACCACGTTGGGTTATTTGGATTGTGTTTCATAAATTGAGTCCATAATGTATAAGCCATTGGTGCTGCACCCATTGGCATTCCTGGGTGACCAGAGTTTGCTTTTTCAATCGCATCAATGGATAATGTGCGAATCGTGTTGATAGAAAGTTGTTCGATTGAATGTGACATGCTATTCTTCCCTTCGCGTATGTTAGTAAACGTTTTATACATTTATATGATAGCTTCCCACGCAAGATTATACAACATGTATCGACAAATATGTTGATGTTTTTTTGATTCCCCATAAAAAAACCAATGATTCCGGGAATGTATGGGCATTCAATATGACATACTTTTTTATTATTTTTATTTTAGAAAGAAAGAGAATTATCTGCATATTTATTCATCATTTTCAAATTCCATAATGCAAAATATATCCTTCCCCTTTTTTCACTCTTCGAAGCAATCGAATAAAAAATTCTAATTCCCGGCATAATTTATCTCGATTAATTACATATCTCTCATATTCCCCATCAGTATTATTATCATTTCCCCATTGAAACCGTCCCGTCAGTTCAATTGTTTCTGGCGCTAGAGAAAACATACTAACTAGCAAACCAAATAACTGTTCTGCTACCACTGCCCCTTTTTGTTCAATTTTTGTAATACCATAATAATGAATTCCAAATCCTTCTGCTCTTTTTGCTGGATGATAGAATGGAATCCAATGGATAAAATCTAATAGATATACGATGATCTCATCACTTAATACAACACTCTCATCTATCGTTGCCTCTTCTTTATACAAAAAACAATCTTCGATCCAATTCACACCTTTAAGATCCAATCCTTTTTTTTCATATGAAACAAATACAAATTCATGCTGTAAAGCCAAGATATCCCCCCTGTTATTCAATGATTTCCACATTAATTACTCTTATTATATAAAAGAAGCACCTTCTATAGGTGCTTCTAAAATAATTTATACAAGTTTCTTCCGAATCGAACTTGAAATAAAATCAATTATAATTACCATTAAAATAATGCCTAATAAGATTATCCCCACACGAGACCAATTACGTGAACTTAGTGCAAATATTAATGGCGTACCAATACCACCTGCTCCAATAACACCTAAAATCGCAGCGGACCTTACATTAATTTCAAACCTGTATAACGTATACGATAGAAAATCTGGTAACACTTGTGGTAATACAGCATACCAAAGTATTTGAAATCGATTTGCCCCTGTTGCCATCAAAGCTTCTGTCGGTCCCTTATCTATATTTTCAATTCCTTCCGAATACAGTTTTCCGAGCATCCCGATAGAATGTAATCCTAAAGCTAGTACTCCTGCGAAAGAGCCTGGACCAACAGCTTTTATAAATAAAAGAGCCATAACTAATTCAGGAAATGTACGGACAAAACTAAGTACAAATTTCCCAGTTCCTGAAGTTAATTTTCCACTACTCATATTCGTTGCTGCCCAAAAAGCAAATGGAACAGATAAAAAGGCAGAAATAAATGTACCTAATATCGCAATCGCCAACGTATCAATTAAGCCATGTAATAAATCTTCGCCATCTGGTAAGGATACGTACGACCAGTCTGGGTTCAATACCCCTGTCATAATTGCTTTTGTAATTTCTCCCGCTGTATCCTTTATTCCCTCTAACGGGACTCCTGAAAAGGCCCATACATATATAACTGCAAGTGCTATAAAAATAATCCAGCGATATACACTTGGTTTCTTCGGTTTTGGCACGATTATCGTCGTTTTACTCATTATAATTTCTCCCGCAACAATGTACTTATATAATCAATTAGCAATACAACAACAAGTGTATAAATAATAATAGAAGCCGTTTGTTGATATTGTAAAAATCCAAGTGTACGATCATAATACAACCCAATGCCACCCGCTCCTACTAAACCTAGAACAGCTGCTGCACGTACATTCACCTCAAATGTATAGAGTACATAAGAGACAAAGTGCGCTTTTACTTGCGGAATCACCCCATAAACAATCCATTGCACCTTATTAGCTCCTACAGCTGTCATCGCTTCTAATGGACCTGGGTCAATTGATTCAATAGACTCATACAATAATTTCGCTACGAGTCCAACCGAAAAAAATGTAAGAGCCAAAATACCTGGTAATGGTCCTATCCCAAAAATCGCTACAAAAATAGCCGCTAATAATAAATCTGGTATCGTTCGTATAAAATTTAAAATCAATCGAGCTGGACTGTACAAAAATGTGCTAGTAAACACATTACTTGCGGCAAGTAGTGCAAGTGGAATGGCTAAAATTGCTCCTAAAGTCGTCCCAATAATCGCCATACGTATTGTATCTAACATTGCTGTTGTAATAACTTGAAAATAACCCCAATCTGGCGGCACCATTTCTTTCAATAAATCCATCATATTAGGAAAACCAGCTACTAGTTTTGAAAATGATGCGTCGACCTGTACACTACTACCCCACAACAGTAAAACAACGAGAATAATCGTTAACATATGTTTCAATTTACTCGGCGGCTTCGGTATCGATTTCGAGTATATCGTCACGTCATTCATTTAGCTGCCACCTCTAATAATTCGCTTTTTTGAGCTACATCCCCATAAATTTCAGCAAATTTTTCATCCGTTGCCTCTTCTACTAAACCATCAAAAACAATTTCTCCCGCATGTAATCCAATAATGCGTGTAGCATATTGTCTAGCTAAATCAATAGAATGTAAGTTAACAATTGTCGTAATTCCAAAATCTTCATTAATTTTTTTCAAATCATCCATTACTTGCTTTGTTGTGAGCGGATCTAACGATGCAACAGGTTCATCAGCCAATATGATTTTCGCTTCTTGCGCCAATGCTCTCGCTATCGATACACGTTGCTGCTGCCCTCCTGATAATTCATCAGCACGTGTATATGCCTTTTCTAAAATATTCACTCTTTTTAGCGCTTGAAATGCAAGCTCCAAATCCTCTTTCGGAAACATGCCTATCGTTGTACGCAATGTCGAATGATAGCCAACCCGACCAGCTAATACATTCTTCAGTACAGTTGATCGCTTCACAAGGTTAAAGCTCTGAAAAATCATTCCAATATCTCGGCGCATGCGTCGTAATCCTTTTCCTTTTGCAGCAGTAATTGACTCACCTTCAATAATGATTTCTCCTTCTGTAATCTCATGAAGGCGATTTATAGATCTTAGAAGTGTAGATTTTCCAGCCCCAGATAGCCCGACCATGACAACAAACTCACCTTTTTGAATTTTCAAGTTTATATGATCCAATCCTTTTGTACCATTTGGATACACTTTGGAAACATTTCGAAACTCTATCAAACCTATTACCTACCTTCTATGTATTCTCAACAACTGAAAAACGGCAAACTAACTGAACACACACGTTCCAGTTAGTCGCCATTTCCATATGTATTATTGCGTTTTTACTTTCTTTCCATATTCACGAACGATATCAAATTTACTATCATCAGATTTAACATATCCTTCGTGCGAATATACTTCTTTAATGATTTTGCGACCTTCCTCATCCTTTCCAATTTCGATGAAAGCATCTTGCAATTTCTTGCTCCACTCTGCATCTAAATCAGAGCGTACAGAAATCGTATCGTTTGGAATTTTCTCCGTAAATTTCACTATTTTCGTTTGATCAAATATGCTTGGATAATCTTTCTTTACAATATTACGAGCATCTTGGAATACTACAGCTGCATCTACATCACCATTTAATAGAGCAATAAGTGACTGATCGTGACCTTTTAATGTAACAGGTTTCACATCTTTTAACGGGTCAATGCCCTCCTTTAACAATACAGCCGCAGGCCATACATACCCCGCTGATGATGTTACATCTTGATAACCAATTTTTTTACCTTTTAAATCTTTTACACTGTTAATATTAGAATCTTTCTTAACAACAAACTCAGATTTATAAAAATCTACTAAATCTTTTGTCGGAGCTCCAGTTTCATCCTCTACCCCAAAACGTTGTGCCTGTAAAATTACATTTGCAGCCTTTTTCTCATGCGCTAACACATACGCTGTTGGAGGTAGAAAACCTACATCTACTTGCTTAGATGCCATTGCCTCTACAATTGTATTGTAATTCGTTGAAATACTAACTTTTACCGGAATGTTTAATTTATCACTTAATAGCTTTTCCAATGGTTTTGCCTTAGCCTCTAACGTATCTGCATTTTGAGAAGGAACAAATTGAACATTTAACGTCTTCGGTACATAACCTTTTTTCGTATCTTCATTTTTACTTGCACTTGATTCCTTCGTTCCACAGCCACTTAATAATCCCGCTGCTAGTACAACTGTTGTGCTCATTGCAAAAACTTTTTTCAACATGTTAATGCCTCCATTTTTCATTGTTATAAAATAACCTTTCATAAACATGAAGAAATATATCACACATTTTTACAAATAATTGCTTATTTACAGAATCTTTACACATTCTATACACTCACATTAAAATTCTCTTCATATATTTGATATGATTAACCTGAAGATAACGATAGAAAAGGTGAATGATGTTGAATCCAAATCAAATTGTAACTTTAAACATCTTATTAACGAGTGATATACATGGTACTGTTTATCCACTTCACTACCAAGATAACTCACAAGCAGAAATTGGTTTAGCTAAAATTTCTACTCTTATAAAAAAAGAACGTTCCCAACATACAAACGTTCTTTTAATTGATAACGGTGATTTCATACAAGGAACACCATTTACTTACCACTACGCTACATACGAAAACGATAAGAAAAATCCAATGTCCTTATTAGCCAACTATTTAAGTTATGATGCTGCAGTTGTTGGAAATCATGAATTTAATTATGGAATGGATATATTAAATAATGCTGTGACTACCACAAACTTCCCGTATCTATCAGCAAATATTTTAGATAAAAATATAAAAAAACCTTATTTCGGGAAACCTTATATAATAAAACAGGTTGAATCAAATATAAAAATTGCTGTTTTAGGAGTAACAACGCATTACATCCCAAATTGGGAACAAACCCACCATATTAAAGGTTTACTATTTAAAGATGCATTAGAAACAACAAAAAAGTGGGTTTCTTACATCCACGAACACGAGAAACCAGACTTACTAGTCGTAGCCTATCACGGAGGATTTGAGCGTGATTTACAAACCGGATTACCGACGGAAGTTTTAACAGGTGAAAACCAAGGATATGCAATGTGCCATGAAATTGAAGGCATAGATATTTTACTAACAGGCCACCAACATCGACAAATCGCCCACACAGCGATTAATGGTGTAACAATTTTACAGACCGGATGCAACGGGCATTCAGTTGGAAAAGTAACAGTAACATTCGAAAAATCAGAACAGCAGTGGGTAAAAAAAGAAAGTTATTCAGAGTTGTTGACGGTGCAAGGAATTGCGGCAGATCCAAACGTTCTTTCCTTGGTATCTGATTATGAAGAGAATACACAAAAATGGCTTGATCAACCTATTGGAATCATTCAGGGGGACATGCAAATTTCAGATGCTATGCAAACTCGTTTGCAAGACCATCCTTTTATTGAATTTATAAATAAAATACAGATGGAGATAGCTAATGTTTCTATTTCTTGTACAAGTTTATTTCATAATGAAGCAAAAGGTTTTCCAAAACATATTACAATGCGGGACATCGTTTCTAATTATATTTATCCAAACACATTAAAAGTTATTCGAGTGACTGGAGCGGATATAAAAGATGCTCTCGAGCTCTCTGCTACTTATTTCACATTAAATGATAACGGAAATATAATCGTTAATCCTGCGTTCATAGAGCCAAAGCCTGCACACTATAATTACGATATGTGGGAAGGGATTTCATACGTATTAAACATTTCAAAACCAATCGGTGAAAGAGTAGGGTCTTTACAGTATAAAGGTGCTCCTCTTGACATAAATGAAGAATATGACGTTGTTATGAATAATTATCGCGCAAGCGGTGGCGGGAACTTCTTTATGTTTCAAAATAAGCCCGTAGTAAAAGACATACCAACAGATATGTCTGAACTTATCACTAACTATATATTGAAGTATAAAAGGATAGAAGCAACAAATAATAACAACTGGAAAGTTATTAAATAACGATTTTAACAAATAAAAAAGATGGGCTTCGCCCATCTTTTAATTTAATTTTGCATTATCTTGCTTTTTTAAAGCTTTTAATTTCGTCGGTGTAACATCTGTACCTTCTTCGTTAACGACTTTAATTCCTTTAAGTTCGTTTAACATATTTTGACGAAATCCTTTTAAATATTGTTCACGTAGCGATTGACGCTCACGTTGTTCTTCTTCAGTTAAACCTTCAGCTTTTGCTTTTTTCGCTAAGAAGTTAATGCGTTCAACGAGTTCGTGATTAATCATCTCGAATCCCCCTTCTAATCAAAACTGATTATTATCATACAATAGTTACTCTTCTTTATCAAGCAATTGCTTTGTATACTCTACATATCTACGATGTACAGTCGCTTTTGAAACATTATGACCAAATCCACGAAGCGTTGCCGCAATTTCTTCGAAGGTGAGTTCGCTCCTACGCAAACGTACAATTTCCTCAATTGGCACTTCTTTCTTCTCTCGTCCTACGCTTAAATGACGATTTTTCAAATTATTTTCTGGGCGATATCCCTTTTCTACTGCACGTTGCATACCACGTTTAATTTTCAAGTTATGAATCTTTCTTTGATATTCTTCAACAATCCCAATTATATCTAATACCATCGAATCAGAATCTGAAAGCTGTAATTCACCATTATGAGTATGTGTATACACATTTATTCCCTCTTTATGTAAACAGTGCATTAATGCAATCTTCGCATTCCCCCTACCAAGGCGCGTTTCATCTTGTATAAGTAGCACATCAATTTGTTCGTCTCGAATCGTATCCAACACTTCTAATATACCGTCACGTTCAATTGTATAGCCACTAGCTTGCTCTTCAATCACCTTTATAACATTCATTTGATAGCGCTCAGCTAAATGCAATAATTCATCTTTTTGACGTAATAATGATGTTTCCTGCGCTTCTTTTGTTGTACTCACACGCGCATAAATAATTGCATTCATTTTGAACCCCTCTTTCTCGCCTTATTTTCCCTCTAGTGTAACATAAATCCGCCTTTTGTTCGAACTTATGTTTGTAGAATGTTTTTTCGCATGTTATACTTATTAATAAGAAAAATGAAAGCAAACGAGGTGTTAGAAAACATGGAAAAGTTAACGAAACGCCAGCAAGACATTCTCGACTTTATTAAGCTAAAAGTACAAGAAAAAGGATATCCACCTTCCGTACGTGAAATCGGTCAAGCAGTCGGCCTCGCTTCTAGTTCTACAGTGCACGGACATTTATCACGACTAGAAGAAAAAGGATACATTCGACGCGATCCAACGAAACCACGAGCGATTGAAATTTTAGGTGTAGACCGAATCGATACAGAAACACAATCTGTTATTCAAGTTCCAATCGTCGGAAAAGTTACTGCCGGTTTACCGATTACAGCAGTCGAAAGTGTAGAAGAGCACTTCCCACTTCCAGCTAGTATCGTTTCTGGATCAGATCAAGTGTTTATGTTACGTATTTCTGGAGATAGCATGATTGACGCTGGTATCTTTGATGGTGATTTAGTTGTCGTTCGCCAACAACAATCTGCATACAACGGTGAAATTGTAGTTGCTTTAACAGAAGATAACGAAGCAACTGTTAAACGCTTCTATAAAGAAAAAGACCATTTCCGACTACAACCGGAAAACTCTTCATTAGAACCTATCATTTTAAAACAAGTGTCAGTTATCGGTAAAGTAATTGGCGTATATCGTGATTTACATTAATAATAAAAGAAGATAATTCCGTTATTTTTAGGAATTATCTTCTTTTATATTTTGATAGATTACATTTTTTCATTTCGCAACCCAATAAAATTGTAATAAAAGAAAAACCAAAAACCCTTGATACCAGTCGTATCAAGGGTTTAAATCTCTTAGTATAGAGACATATATTGATCGCGTTCCCATTGGTGAACTTGCGTGCGGAAAATGTCCCACTCAATCTCTTTTGCTTCGATGAAGTGCTCAAGTAAATGATCTCCTAATGCACCGCATACTACTTCATTAGATTGTAATGTAACTAATGCTTGCGCTAATGTTGCTGGTAAGTCAACGATACCTGCTTCTTCACGCTCTTCTTTTGTCATTACATAGATGTTACGGTCTACTGCAGCTGGTGGAGTTAATTTGTTTTTAATTCCATCAAGACCTGCTGCTAATAATGTAGCCATTACTAAATATGGGTTTGCAGCTGGGTCAACACTACGTACTTCTACGCGTGTACTAATACCACGAGATGCAGGGATACGTACTAATGGGCTACGGTTTTGTGCAGACCATGCTACGTAACAAGGTGCTTCATATCCAGGTACTAAACGTTTGTATGAGTTTACAGTTGGGTTTGCTACCGCTGTAAATGCTGGTGCATGTTTTAAAATACCTGCGATGAAGTGACGAGCATCATCACTTAATTGTAAATCACCGTTTTGATCGAAGAATACATTCTCACCATTTTTGAATAGTGATAAGTTACAGTGCATACCTGAACCGTTCACACCGTATAATGGTTTTGGCATAAATGTTGCGTGTAAACCATGTTTACGAGCGATTGTTTTTACAACAAGTTTGAATGTTTGAATGTCATCACATGAGCGAATTGCGTTTGCATATTTAAAGTCAATTTCATGTTGACCTGGTGCAACCTCATGGTGAGATGCTTCAATTTCAAAGCCCATTTCTTCAAGTTCAAGAACGATATCACGACGACAGTTTTCCCCTAGATCCATCGGCGCAAGGTCGAAGTATCCACCGTTATCGTTTAATTCTAATGTTGGATTTCCTTTTTCATCTACTTTAAATAGGAAGAACTCTGGCTCTGGTCCAAGATTGAAATCTGAGAATCCTAAAGCTTCCATTTCTTTTAATACACGTTTTAAATTGTTACGTGGATCTCCTTCAAATGGAGTGCCATCTGCATTGTAAATATCACAAATTAAACGAGCTACTTTACCTTTTTCAGCTGTCCAAGGGAAAATTACCCAAGTATCTAAATCCGGATATAAATACATATCAGATTCTTCAATACGTACGAAACCTTCAATAGAAGATCCATCAAACATCATTTTGTTATCAAGAGCTTTCGTTAATTGGCTCACTGGAATTTCTACGTTTTTAATTACTCCTAAAAGGTCCGTAAATTGTAAGCGGATATACTTTACATTCTCTTCTTTCGCCAAACGGAAAATATCTTCTCTTGTGTACCTAGCCATTATAAATTCCTCCTTAGTCCCTCTAAACACCTTCAGAATCAGTTGTTTTTAGTGAAAAAACCTTGAAATGTCACCTTGTCGCAATGAAGTTCGATTAAATCTACCTGTATGTTGTAGTTCATCTCGAAGTATTTTGCGAAGCTCGGTTTTTGAAATTTCTTTCGTTTCTTCTTTTACTTTCACTGCTTCTGTTTGATTTTCTTTCATTAGTAACACTTGCTTAATACCAGCCATATTCAAGCCTTGATCTAATAAATCTTTAATCTCTAACAACTTATCTACATCGTTAAATGAAAATAACCTACGATTCCCCTTTGTACGGGTTGGAGAAACAAGATTATGCTCTTCATAGTAGCGAATTTGACGTGCAGACAATTGTGTTAAATCCATAACAATACCAATAGGAAACAGCGGGGCAGAACGTCTATCTTCTTTCATTTCAGTTCCTCCTTCGCCTTAACTGCTTCTCATTTTATACCATGTTATGTTTAGTGTCAATAGATGTTAGCTTTTCTTACATGGTTTTTTTAGAATTTTTTTCACTCGTTTTTCTAATGCCACAAATCATTACTTCCATACAAAAAAGCCGTCGATTTCGACAGCTTTCCTTTAAGAAATTGTTAACAAATTCTTTTCAATCAATTCATCGATTGCAGAACAAATCGCAATTTTAACATGCGAGTACGTTAATCCACCTTGCACGTATGCAACATAAGGTGGTCGAATCGGACCATCAGCAGACAATTCAATACTCGCACCTTGAATAAACGTTCCTGCAGCCATAATCACATCATCTTCATAGCCAGGCATATAGTTTGCATACGGAGTAAAATGAGAATTAATCGGAGATGCATATTGAATAGCTTGGCAGAACGCAATCATACGATCTTTATCATCAAATTGAACAGATTGAATTAAGTCTGTTCTTGGCGCATTCCACGCTGGCGACGTGTTCATTCCTAACTTTTCTAAAAATGCCGCTGTAAAAATCGCACCTTTTAGTGCTTGTCCTGCAACATGCGGCGCTAAGAAGAAACCTTGATACATTTCTTGTAAGCTGTATAAAGATGCCCCAGCTTCTGCCCCGATCCCCGGAGACGTCAAGCGATATGCACAAGCTTCAACATACTGCTCTTTCCCGACAATGTAACCACCAGTTTTAACAATTCCCCCGCCCGGGTTTTTAATAAGCGAACCTGCCATTAAATCTGCACCAACATGACACGGCTCTTGCTCTTCAATAAACTCGCCATAACAATTGTCAACAAATACAACAACATCAGGTTTAATTTCTTTAACAAACGCAATCATCTCTTTAATTTGAGAAATAGTAAACGACGGACGAGTAGCATATCCTTTTGATCGCTGAATACCGATCATCTTCGTATTACTATGAATCGCAGCTGCAACAGCTTCAAAATCCACAAGTCCCTCTTCAGTTAATGAAACTGCGTTATAACCAATATTATATTCTTTAAATGATCCTACACCTTTTCCGCGTACACCAACGATTTCTTCTAACGTATCATACGGTTTGCCAGTGATGTACAACAACTCATCTCCCGGGCGCAAAACACCAAATAAAGCTGTTGAAATCGCGTGTGTTCCCGAAATAATTTGCGGACGAACAAGACCCGCTTCAGCTCCAAATACATCAGCATACACCTTTTCTAACGTGTCACGACCAATATCATCATAACCGTAACCTGTCGTTGGAATAAAATGCGAATCACTAATCTTATGTTTACGAAAACTTTCTAATACACGAAATTGATTACTTTCAATTACTTCATCTGCACGCTTATGTACTTCCGTAATTTGACTTTCCACTTCTTTTACGATTGGAGCAATTTTTTCTCCATTTTTCAAACGATCAAACATTTTTATTTTCTCCTTCTTCCACTAAAAATCTCTTCAATTGCCCATTAAGCGACGAATGAGCAAATATATATCCTGTACAATCGTACACAAACTCTTCTTCTAAAAATTCCATTTTTGTTAGCACCGTTTCCGTTTTTAAAAGTGTTAACAATCTACCTTCACTAGGCGGGAGTTTCACTTGATAAACAACCATTTCTTCCTTCATCTTCGTTTCTATCGCTTCTTTAATACGTAATAAATCATTTTCTTCAAAAGCACTCGTCATTAAAAAATCACTTTTTGGAAACGGAATAAAATTTTGATGCAATTTATCTTTTTTATTATATAACGTAATAATAGGAATATGATTAATTTCAAGATCTGACAATAGTTGTTTTACCGTTTGCTCATGCCCTACATAATTAGAGTCTGCCGAATCAACAACATGTAAAATAACATCCGCTTCACCAGCTTCTTCTAACGTAGATCGAAAAGCAGCAATTAGTGACGTAGGTAAATCTTGTATAAAGCCAACCGTATCAGTCAAAAGCACGGTATAACCAGAAGGTAACGGCATCTTCCTTGTTGTCGGATCTAACGTTGCAAACAATAAGTTTTCTTCAAAGGTATCCGCTTCCGTTAATCTATTAAACAACGTAGATTTCCCTGCATTTGTATATCCAATTAATGAAACTTGAAACACTTTATTATCTTTTCTTCTCTCACGATATCTTTTTCGATGTTCCACAACAACCGCAAGTTGTTTCTTAATTTCATCCATACGGGATCGAATATGCCGACGATCCGTTTCAAGCTTCGTCTCCCCCGGTCCTCTTGTACCAATACCACCCCCAAGACGCGACAAAGATAACCCTTGTCCCATAAGGCGCGGCATTGTATATTGCAACTGAGCTAACTCTACTTGAAGCTTACCCTCTCTCGATTTCGCACGTTGCGCAAAAATGTCTAGTATTAACTGCGTTCGGTCAATCACTCTTGCATCTAATACTGAAGATAAATTTCGAATTTGACTCGGCGTTAACTCGTTATTAAATATAATAACAGCGGGTTCTAATTCTTCAGTTAACATCGTAAGCTCTTCTAGTTTACCTTTCCCTATATAAGTCGCCGGATGAAACTTCGGACGTTTTTGGGTTATTGACACTAACACTTCTGCTCGCGCAGTCTTCGCTAACGATGCAAGCTCTTTCATGGAATGCATGAATTTTTCATCATCATCTTGCGACAATTGACAGCCAACTAATATGACTTTTTCTTTTTCTTCCATCAAATATGTTCACTCATCCTTTTCGAAATTTAAACCTTCTAATATAATAGCAGAGGAAGCACATTTCATCTAGTTAGCGGGGGAGAAAATTCATGGCATGGGAGATTTTTAGCATCATAGGCACAATCGCCTTCGCACTAAGCGGAGCCATTGTTGCAATGGAAGAGGATTATGATATTTTCGGGGTGTATATTTTAGGAATGGCAACCGCATTTGGGGGAGGTGCCCTTCGTAATTTACTAATTGGTTATCCAATCGTTGCATTTTGGCAACAAGACATGTTGTTCCAAATCGCACTTTTATCAATGACAATTATTTTTCTTTTTCCAAATAAATTAATTAGACATTGGAAAAAATGGGAAAACATTACGGATGCTATCGGCTTATCAGCATTTGCCGTACAAGGAGCATTATATGCTCAAAAACTAGATTTACCAATTAGCGCTACAATCGTAGCCGCTGTTTTAACTGGCATCGGCGGTGGTATCATCCGTGATCTTTTAGCCCGCAGAAAGCCTCTTGTCCTTCGAGCTGAAGTATATGCTTTTTGGACAATTCTAGCAGGCTTCTTAATTGGCGCTAAAATTATCGTTAGCGATTGGGCTCTTTACACCTTATTCATTTTAATTGTTTGCTTCCGCATGGTTTCTATTCATTACAAATGGCATTTACCGCATAGACGTATCGACACAAAAGAACGTTCAATGCATAAATAGCAATCTAACCTCTTTACATATCGTAAAGAGGTTTTTCTTTTCTAACGTTTTTTTCTTTATAAGAGGTTTTTCTTTTCTAACGTTTTTTTCTTTATAATATGTTCATACTAATCCTCAAAGCGAGGTGAATACAAATGACAAACCATGTTAATAAAGGAGCTCAAAAAAGCTCAGTAAACCAATTTGGGCACGATCCAAATTCCGCACACGAAAAGAGCGCTAAAATGGAACGCTTCCATAAATCTTACAAAGAAAAAGCAAAAAAAGAGTAACTGTACTTATGCACAAAAAGCAGACGCACAGTTTACGTACTGTGCGTCTCCTCTTCAAACATCAAATCACCGCTTGATATCCCAATTAAATCATACTTATCATATGCATCTTCTTGTAACAACCGCATAGCTTGTGTACGAATTGATTTTTCAACAATATTCCGCACATATCGCCCGTTGCTAAACGATGTAATTTGCGACGAATACTTTACAGCGTGTAAATGATCTCTAAATTTCCACTCAGCTTCCTTTGATAACTGGTATTCACGTTCTTCATACATTCTCTTCCCAATTTCCAATAACTGATTTACCGAGTAATCCGCAAACTCAATAATAAACGGAAAACGAGATTGCAGTCCTGGATTTAATGAAAGGAAGTGATTCATCTCCCTTGAATATCCAGCCAAAATCAATACAAAACCATGTTGTTTATCTTCCATATGTTTTACAAGTGTATCGATCGCTTCCTTCCCAAAATCCTTCTCTCCCCCTCGTGCTAAAGAATACGCCTCATCAATAAACAAAATACCTCCCATCGCTTTTTTTATTAAATCTCTTGTTTTTTGAGCTGTATGGCCGATGTACTCTCCTACAAGATCAGCACGTTCCGCTTCAACTAAGTGCCCTTTTGACAGAATATTCATCTCAAATAACAACTTCCCTATCATTCTAGCAACAGTTGTCTTCCCTGTACCTGGATTCCCTTTAAACAACATATGGAGCACTTGCTTTTCAGATTTCAATCCCATCTCTTGTCTTTTTTTATTTACATAAATCCAAGCATATATTTCTTTTATTATCTTTTTTATATCGTCCATCCCAACAAGCTTTCCCATCTCTTCTTCAATTCTCTGTAACATTTCATGTTTAGTAGTTGTTTCACTTGAAATTACTGTTTTATTTTCTGATGCCGGCAAAGAAATTTTCTTTCGATGGTTTAACACAATGTTAATTTGATTGTTATTTTTCTTGCGCATCGATTGTTCCATACAATCACCTCATTTTATCCATTCACCACATATTATTATCCCCATCCCCTTATACATGCCTATTTTCAGAAAAGTTTGCTATAATATAAGAAATAATGAAGGTGGTGGGACTATGGAAACAACGGAATTCCATGATACAATACAAGCCTTTTCTATTTTTTTATTAAATAAAGGCCGAAAATCTTCAACTATTAAACGGTATGTTTACGACATTGAAGATTTCGGACATTGGTTAGAAAAAAACAAAAAGCTGCCTTCCAGTAATATATGGGCTACACTTTGTACAAAAGACTACGAAGATTATTTTTCTGACTTAAAAAAGAATCGACATTACTCTGATAAAACAATGCACCGTGTATTTATTGTACTAAATAGAATGTACTACTTTCTCAATATCCCCAATCCATTAAAGGACATGGAAATTGTTATCCAACCGAATCGTGCCTTACGTAGCGAAGATTTCATCTCGTCCGACGAAGAGAAAAAATTAAAGCATATAGCCACTTCATTAGAAGGACTTTCAGAAAAACAACGTCCCGTGCGACCGTTATTAATGGATCGTAATATCGCTATTTTAAATTTACTAATAGACTACGGACTATCCTTACAAGAACTAACAGCACTAACTATGCATCACGTCCACTTCGAAACTAACACTTTGTCTATCCCGGCAACTGCAGGAGTAGAAAGAACAATCGCATTAACAATTGAAGACAAAAAGCAACTGTACACGTATTACAAAAGCATACCCGAACCAGTTCGTCCTAAATACCATAGCAACGATCCATTGTTTGTCGCATTCGATTTTAACCGCGGAACATACAGATGGGTCTATGAAAATGATGCACCAAAAGGATTAACAGAAATCGCTATCCAAAAAATGATTCGACTCGAAGTAGCTAGAGCTAATTTACGCAAAGGAATCTCAGGACAACACTTTCGTAACACCTATATTTTAAACTTAATACAAAAAGAAACTCCGGAATCAGAAATAGTAAAACTAGCTGGATTCAAATCGAAAATTTCACTAAAACGATATTATCAATACGCAGAAAATAGAAAAAACGCCTTGAATTAAGGCGTTTTTTCTATTTTTTCTTTAAACAAACAATTTTATTATGACCATTTAACTATTTTTTGCATCTACTATGATGAGTTTCGTTCACATTCTCATTAGAAAGGAGAGATTTAATGTCTCGTTATAACGACAATGAAAATAAATACTCCAAGCCATGCTTTCCAAGTAGCGCCGGACGAATCCCAAATACCCCATCAATCCCAATTTCTAAAGCACAAATTAGAACATTTCGAGCAATCATTAACGATTTAATAAAAATAATTCCAAAACTTTTCGCTAATCCATCTTCCAAAAACATTGAAGATCTAATTGATACATTAAACCTACTAAGCAAATTCATCTGTTCGCTAGACGCTACTCCCCCCCTGAAAGCACAAGGATTAGCTATTATAAAAAACTTAATAACTATATTAAAAAATCCAACCTTCTTACCGGATGCTGTATTTGTTGAACTCCAAATTTTAATTAATTACTTACTTTACATTACAAAGTTATTCCGAATTGATCCTTGCACACTCCAAGAACTCCTTAAATTAATTGCAGAGCTACAAACTACTCTAGTTAATTCAGCTTCGTTCGGCATAGGACCTACTGGACCTCGAGGTAACACTGGTGCCACTGGACCTCA
>NZ_NUVD01000102.1 GCF_002564555.1 Bacillus cereus
TTCGTATGCAAATCTTTCAAACACCTACACTTGCTCTTTAGAAAAAAGAAACAATCTCGCCTAAAATTGACGTTGTATGAGCTTAGCTTGATAGCGATGTGGCGCTACCCCATTAAGAAAAGAAATAGGAGAGAATTAAAATGTACCCTATAGAATAGACACTTAAAAAAATCTATTCTATAGGGTACAGATTAATCTATCGCCTTTTTTATTTTTTATCAAAAAATAAATTTAAATCAGTTTTATCCGTATCATAAGCTAAAGCTTCAGCAATACAATCTTGAATAATTTCCAATTTAGCTTTTTCAAAGAATGGTACTGAAAAAATATAATCTGCTCCTGCCCTTTGAATAATCAATACATTTTGCAAACCACTACCTAAAATACCAATTCCGATTAATAGTAAAATAAGTCCGAATATAAAGTTATTTCCTATGGTATTAAAGGAAAAAAGAAGAATAATCAATCCTAATATAATGGGTTTTATTCTATACTGAGAAGAAATCATTGTAGAACTAATATTTTTTAAAGGAATGTTTTGATTATCTTTTCCAGCAGGAATAAACCCTAATATAGTGTTTCCGGTCGATACTTTTACAAATCTTGAATCAATTGAAACAAATCCTTTAATCCAAAAAAACAAAAGTGACAAAGAAAAATCTGTTTTTTTCTCCATTTTATCCTCCTAAAATGTAAAATATTCAATTTATGAAAATAGTATATCGAATTTTCCGTAAATTGGGAATAGTGCAATTTATTCTTTGTAGGTAACACTTTTTTCTTTGTTGCTGGTTCCTTCAACCTTTTCACTGTTTGTTTTTTTGTTAATATTCTATTTATGAAAAAGATCATATTTAATAGAATTCTTCCAACGAAAACGGAAACTCCTTTTATCTTCCAATTATTTATTAGGATTGCATAAAGGATTGGAAGTAGTATAAGGGCCAAAATTCTGATTCTTTTCTATCTCTCCGTCTCAAAAAACTCAATCCACTCCCCGTCAGGGCCAGCGAAAAATATGTAACGTGTTCCATCTGGTAATGTGTCGATTTCTTTTCCTAGTAAAAAGGTTACTTCGTGTTTCTGTAGTCTTTCAATTTCATCTTCTAATGAATCTACTTTAAAGCAAATATGATGCACTTTTCCTTCGGCCGGAAGGGAAGAGTTATAACCTTCAATGAGTTCAAGTATCGTTTCCTTCGATTCTTCCACACCTAAAAAAGCGAGTTGTAAGTCTGGGTTTGGATGTCCCATACGTTTAATAAGCTGTAAACCGACTACGTTTTCATAAAATGAAATAGATGTTTCTAAATCTGCAACCATAAGTCCTACGTGTTCAATTCTTCTAACTGGCATTTGAGAACCCTCTTTCTGAAAATTATACATAAAATAATATTGAAAATTAAGAAAATAAGCAAGATAAAAACCTTACAAATTTTAGCGTGTTATATGGTATAGTGAGAAAGTATGTTTGGGGAGAAGGAAGGAGAATATACGATGAATACAACTACTCAGACTCCTTCATTATCAGAAACGATGAAAGAGTGGCATTATGCGTTAGCATATGAAATTAAACATTGGAAAACGATAGGTGGTAGTAAAATTTCTATCATTAACGGTCGTTTTTTATATACAGATTATGAAAGTACAGTATACGTATTTCAGCTTATTTCGGAAGTAAGCATACCTGAAGGTTCTCCAATTCGAATTGAGTTCGATGGTGAGGAAGCGACAGGGGAAGTATTGTCTGTACATGGATTAGAAATAGAACTGAAACTAAATGATTATATACAAGGCGAAATACGAGAAGCTGTTTTATACAGTGAACCGTGGCAATTACTAGAACAGCTGCAAGAGCGATTAAAAGAGGCCCGTAAAGATAAACTAAGACGTCAACGAATTAAACGTTTAGTAGAGGGAACGAGCAGTCCAAAGCATCTTGAGAAGATGAAAAATACGAAAAATGAATTGGCGTATCGTTCATTTTACAATCCAACAACGTACGTGTGGGGACCACCTGGAACAGGGAAGTCTTACAATTTATCACGTATTATTTCGGCACATTATCAAAAAGGAAAATCGGTACTTGTGTTAGCTCATAGTAATGCGGCTGTTGACGTATTAATGAGCGAAGTAACGAAGCAAATTGAGAAGAAAAAGAAATGGACGCCTGGCGAAATTGTTCGTTACGGTTATAGTCAACATGAGCATATACGAAATCATGACACGTTACTTGCGTCGAAGTTAGTTGAAACGACGAACGGATCTTGGGGAGAAGAAAGACTCTATTTAGAAGAGACACGACAAGATCTTCGTGAAAAGATTTTATCATATAAAGCGACGTCTGCTGATAAGAAGCGTATACAAGAGATTGAAAGTGATCTTCGAAAGCAAAAAGCGAAAATTAAAGAAGTAGAAAAAGAATACATTGAAAATGCGAAAGTAATCGGTGCGACTTTATCGAAATGTGCCATTGATTCACTTATTTACGAGCGCACATTTGATTTAGTTGTCGTAGATGAAGTAAGTATGGCATATGTTCCGCAAATCGCATTGGCTGCTTCACTTGGAAAACGTATCGTCGTTTGTGGTGATTTTTTACAGTTACCTCCGATTGCGATGGCGAACCATGAACTCGTTCGAAAATGGCTTGGTGAAGATATGTTTTATCATGCCGGGATTGTTGATTCTGTAAATAAATCAGAAGCACATCCCAACCTTTTTATGTTGCAGGAACAAAGACGTATGCATGCGGATATATCGAAGTTTACGAATTCGTTTATTTATAAAAATAGAGTATACGATCATCCATCTGTTTCAGAGCGTAAAGAACTTGCAAAGTTGCAACCATTCGCAAATGAAGCGAGTGTTTTATTTGATACGAGCCTAATGGGAGCATTTTCGTTAAAAGACGCTGCTTCTGGTTCTCGTTTTAATATTATGTCTGGTTTAGTGGCGATGCAAATGATGTTAATTGGACTGTTAGACGGTGTTCAATCAATTGGTGTTGTTACGCCTTACAGGGCGCAGTCTCGCTTTTTATCGACGTGTATTAGAGAAATGTTGCAGAGAACGAAATATCAAAACATACCAGTATTAGCGGCAACAGTTCATAAGTTCCAAGGATCTGAACGAGATATGATGATATTTGATACGGTTGATAGTTATCCGCAAGAACGCCCTGGTGTGTTATTCTTTGATCATAAAAACCATCGCCTCGTCAATGTAGCAGTAACGAGAGCGAGAGGGAAGTTCATTCAATTATCAGATTGCCATTATATGCGTAAAAACCTTTCGAGAAAACAAGCTTTGTCACAATTAACTGCTCATATAGAACGTCACGGAGATGTGTATGATCGTACGACATCACGCCAATTGTGGGAACGAAAGATATCGAAACGATTACGCTGGTTTATGGAAATGAATCTTGAAGAGCCGAAAGGGTTATTAAAAGATATTGTAGCCGCAAAACGAAAAATTATCATTTCACTTCCAAGTACAAGACAAGTGGATAAACGAGTATGGCAAGCATTAATGCGTACAACTTCGCAAGTAACGGTTTATAGTGATGGACCAGTTCCATTAAAGAATGTAAAATTGCAAAGGCAAAACAAAGCATTCCCGTTTATAGTAATAGATGATGAAATCTTTTGGGCAGGGGCACCGCTCACATCTCAAATGATGTTTGAAGGTAGTACGGAGTTTCCGTACATATGTGCAAGACTACAAGCACCTGAAACAATCGGTGTATTAAAAGGATTTTTGGATATTCGGTAAATTCGGATAGGAATTCCTTGACTTTTAATCGGAATAAATTTAGAATGAAAATAATTTAATATAATTTTATGAAAATTCTTATCACGAGAGGTGGAGGGACTGGCCCTACGATACCTCGGCAGCGGATTCTATATGAATACTGTGCCAATTCCAGCAAGGTAACTTGAAAGATAAGAAAGAAGCTCATTTTGACTGTATATACAGAAGCCTCTTTCTATCTTTTAGAAAGAGGCTTTTTTACGTGGAAATAAAAGGGGGAAGAAAAATGGGAGCGACAGGAGTAACGTCACAAAGAAAAATAATTGAAGAGAGTATAGAAAGAAATAAGGAAAAGTACATAGAAACAAGTCATAATATTCATGCGAATCCGGAGATTGGTAATCAAGAGTTTTACGCATCAAGAGTGTTAAGTTTATTACTAGGTAGTGCAGGATTTCAGTTACAGCACAATATAGCGGGGCATGAAACAGGTTTTATCGCACGAAAAAGTTCAGGAAAACAAGGGCCAGTTATCGCATTTTTAGCTGAGTATGATGCTCTGCCAGGACTAGGCCACGCGTGTGGTCATAATTTAATTGGCACAATTAGTGTCGCGGCAGCAATCGCATTATCAGAAACACTTGAAGAAATCGGCGGAGAAGTTGTCGTATTCGGAACACCAGCAGAAGAGGGTGGTCCAAATGGTAGCGCAAAAGCGAGTTATGTAAAGGCAGGTTTATTTAAAAACATTGATGCGGCGCTTATGATTCATCCGAGCGGAAAAACAGCGACAACGAGTCCATCACTAGCAGTCGATCCACTTGATTTTCATTTTTACGGAAAAACAGCTCACGCCGCAGCTTCACCAGAAGAAGGGATTAATGCATTAGATGCGATTATTCAGCTGTATAACAGTATTAATGCACTTCGCCAACAGCTTCCGTCAGATGTGAAAATTCATGGCGTCATTACAGAAGGCGGAAAAGCACCTAATATTATTCCTGACTACGCCGCGGCAAGATTCTTCATCCGCGCAGCAACGCGAAAAAGATGTGCGGAAGTAACAGAAAAAGTAAGAAATATTGCACAAGGAGCAGCATTAGCAACAGGTACAAAAGTGAAAATTCATCAATTCCAAAATGAAATCGATGAATTACTCGTAACAAAAACATTTAATGACGTCGTAGCAGAAGAACTAGAACTACTAGGTGAAGATGTAAATCGTAAAGAACGAGTTGGCATCGGTTCAACTGATGCAGGAAACGTAAGCCAAGTCGTACCGACCATTCATCCATACATTAAAATCGGTCCAGACGACTTAATTGCGCATACGAATGAATTTAGAGCAGCAGCACGTTCAGAACTTGGAGATAAAGCATTAATTACATCAGCAAAAGCATTAGCGAATACAGCGTATCGGTTAATTACGGAAGAAGGGTTGTTAGAGAAGGTGAAAGAGGAGTTTAGGGAGGCGCAGAGGAATCAAGGGTAGTTGGTTAAAAGGAGTGGGTCATCCACTCCTTTTTCTTTTTTGGGGAAAGCTGGTGCCTATCAATTTAAATAAAGTGTTCATTTTCACATTGAGATGTCAATTCTCTTATTTCTTTATCAAAACGACAATTTCTCCTCAAACTCACTCTTTAATACAATTAAAGGAGACGATAAGCCAAATTGCATTAAAGAGTCTAAAAATACAGCGAGAGAATCCATCGAATCGCTCATGACCTTCATTATATAATTAAATTCCCCGCTAATTCGATATAAATCTGTTACTTCAGGAGCGGCATTACAATATTGGATAAAATCAGAGCATTGGCTCGTTTTAAACATGATGAATGCTTGAATGTTCTTATTAATTTTGGAAGGCTCAAATTTCGTTCGGTAAGCCGCTATAACTCCGTGATCTTCAAGTTTATTAATACGCTCTTTTACAGCAGGCTGTGTCATGGAGATGATTCGTCCTATTTCTGAAACGGAAATTCTTGCATTTTCATATAATAAGTTCATTATTTTATGGTCAATTTCATCCAGTTTTACTGCATTTTGCATTGGGTAGCCCCCTATATTTTATTTTCTAAAGCAAATTGTAAATTATAACTATAATATCATAAGTTAACTAACTAAATTACCTATAAATCTATATTTAAAATTATGGGTGTTTGCATGAAAATATAAGTATAGGATTTATCAAGCGGAAATTTAGGAAGGATGGAAAAAATGAAGAATCTTGATGGGAAAGTAGCGTTAGTAACCGGGGCGAGTCGCGGAATCGGTCGTGCCATTGCAATGAGATTGGCGAAAGATGGGGCATTAGTTGCGATTCACTACGGCCGAAATAAAACAGCTGCAGATGAAACGATTAGTGAGATTGAATCTAATGGAGGGAAAGCGTTCTTAATTGAAGCTGAGCTCAATTCAATTGATGGTGTCAAAAAGCTGGTAGAACAATTAAAGAATGAATTACAAACAAGAATTGGTACATCAGAGATTGATATTTTAGTAAACAATGCAGGTATAGGTACACAAGGAACGATTGAAAATACGACAGAAGAAGTTTTTGATGAAATTATGGCCGTAAATATGAAGGCGCCGTTCTTCTTAATTCAGCAAACATTACCATTACTACGAGCAGAAGGGCGCATTATTAACATTTCATCAGCCGAAGTACGACTTGGTTTTACAGGATCAATTGCATACGGTTTAAGTAAAGGTGCATTAAATACGATGACACTTCCTCTAGCTAAGCATCTTGGAGATAGAGGTATAACAGTGAATACAATTATGCCCGGATATACGAAGACAGATATTAATGCGAAATTGCTAGATAATCCAGAAATACGAAATTTTGCTACGAATTCATCTGTGTTTGGACGGATAGGGCAAGTTGAAGATATTGCAGATGCAGTAGCGTTCCTTGCTTCTTCTGATAGTCGCTGGGTAACAGGGCAGATTTTAGATGTTTCTGGTGGGTTTTGTTTATAGGGGTGTTACTTTATAATTATCCAACTAAGATTGACTCGATTCTTCGGAAATCTCTTAACTGTTAAGTTGTAAAAAGAACCGTAGTTTTTCATTTTTGAAAAGGCTATGGCTCTTTTTAGTTGTAGCAAAGATATGATGCGAGGAAGGTTTTTTTAATCAAAAAAATTTGATTAACTAGTTGCATAAAGACTGAATCAACGTATATACTATAAACATCAAAAAAAGTTGATGAAGGGAAGTGAACTACAGTGGCACAAGATTTTCAGCTCTATGAGAAAAAGTTTAAAGCGTTGGCTGATCAGAAGCGTTTAGAGATTATGTATGAACTTTGTCAGCGAGGACAGACGTGTGTATGTGATTTAACAGAGATTTTTGAAATGACGCAATCTAAGTTGTCCTATCATTTGAAGATTTTATTAGATGCAGGTTTAATTGTAAAAGAAACAAAAGGTACGTGGAGTTATTATGATTTAAATGATGCGGAAGTTAATAATTTATTATCAGAAGAGTTGTGCTGTATCTTTAGAAAAACAGGAAAAGGTAGCTGTTGTTAAAATTTTGCACTATTAATCAAAAAAAATTGATTAATAACATTTTAAGAGGAGGAATTAGCTATGAGATATGTTCATGTCGGTATAAACGTTACTAATTTAGAGAAGTCGATTGAATTTTATGAAAAGGTATTTGGTGTATCACCAGTTAAAGTGAAAACAGATTATGCAAAATTTTTATTAGAGACGCCAGGACTTAATTTCACGCTGAACGTACGAGATGAAGTGAAGGGAAATCAGGTAAATCATTTTGGTTTCCAAGTGGATATAGCCGAAGAAATTACATTACATAAAGAAAGATTAGAAAAAGAAGGTTTCTTTGTGCGTGATGAGATGAATACTACTTGTTGCTATGCGGTTCAAGATAAGTTTTGGGTAACGGATCCCGATGGTAACGAGTGGGAGTTCTTTTATACGAAAGCAGATAGTGATGTTCACAAAATAGAAGAGTCATCTTGTTGCACGACTTCTAATGAGGTAGCTAAAAATTCTTGTTGTTAATAGGAGATGGAGAATAAAATGAAACGTTTATCTTTTCTAGATCGATATTTAACACTATGGATTTTTCTAGCTATGGCTGTTGGGATTGGTTTAGGGTTTGTGTTTCCTAGTGTAGTAGACGGACTGAATAGATTACAAGTTGGAACAACGTCTATTCCGCTTGCTGTTGGTTTAATTGTAATGATGTACCCACCATTGGCGAAAGTTCGTTACGAGGAAATGGGCCGGGTATTTAAAGATGTAAAAGTGTTAGTTCTATCTTTAATACAAAACTGGATTATTGGACCTGTACTTATGTTTGTTTTAGCAATTATTTTTCTTCCTGATAAGCCAGAATATATGGTCGGCCTCATTATGATTGGTTTAGCACGTTGTATTGCAATGGTAATTGTTTGGAACGATCTAGCAGATGGTGATAAAGAATATGCAGCCGGTTTAGTTGCTTTTAATTCGGTATTCCAAATGTTATTCTTCTCAGTTTATGCATACGTGTTCGTAACAGTAATTCCAGAATGGTTAGGGATTGAAGGGGCTATTGTAGATATTACAATGGTAGAGGTAGCGAAATCAGTCTTTATCTATTTAGGGATTCCTTTTCTTGCAGGTATGTTGACACGCCTTGTACTAGTGAAGCTAAAAGGAAGACAGTGGTATGAAAAGGTGTTTATACCTAAGATTAGTCCACTTACATTAATTGCATTGCTATTTACAATCATCGTTATGTTCTCTTTAAAAGGGGAAATGATTGTTAGCGTACCACTAGATGTAGTAAGAATAGCGATTCCATTATTGATTTATTTTATTGTGATGTTTTTCGTTTCTTTCTTTATGGGAAGAAAGATTGGTGCAAGTTATCCGGTGACGACAACGTTAGCATTTACAGCAGGTAGCAATAACTTTGAGTTAGCGATTGCTGTGGCAGTTGGTGTGTTTGGTATTCACTCAGGCGCAGCATTTGCAGCTGTTATCGGACCTTTAGTCGAAGTACCTGTAATGATTGCACTTGTAAATGTTGCTTTTTGGTTTAAACGTAAATATTTTAATGACCAACCAGTCTAAATTTAAAACAAAGGTGGAAACCAACATGGAAAACAAAAAGACAATTTACTTTTTATGCACAGGAAACTCATGCCGAAGCCAAATGGCAGAAGCCTTTGGGAAACAATACTTAGGAGATAAGTGGAATGTATATTCTGCAGGCATTGAAGCGCATGGAGTGAATCCAAATGCTATTAAAGCAATGAATGAAGTAAATATCGATATCACAAATCAAACATCAGATATGATTGATCCAAACATTTTAAATAACGCTGATTTAGTCGTTACTCTTTGTAGTCACGCAGATTCTGTTTGTCCATCTACACCTCCGCACGTGAATCGTGTTCATTGGGGATTTGATGATCCAGCAGGAAAAGAGTGGTCTGAGTTTCAACGTGTTCGTAATGAAATTGGAGAACGTATAAAGCGATTTTCTGAAACAGGGGAGTAAATAAAGGAAAGAGTCAATCTTCTAATGTATAGGAGATTGGCTCTTTGTCAATTGGAAGTCAAAGTTGCAATTGAATGAACTGGTAGTTTAGTTGAAGAAGGAAAACCTATAGTAAGCATAGAAAAAGAGTAACGACTTGAAATTTTTATGAGGTGACAATGATGGTAATAAAACAAGATGAAATTAAAGTAGTAGTTGGAGCTGGAGTGTTTAACAATAATCCAGGCTGGATTCAAACGCAAGAAGATGAGCTTAACTTATTAGTTGAAACGACATGGGAAGAAAGATTTGAACATAACTCCATTTCAGCTATTTTAGCAGAGCATGTATGGGAGCATCTTACTTTTGAAGAAGGGGTAAAAGCAGCTGAAATTTGTTATAAATTTCTAAAACCGTCAGGTCATATTCGGTGCGGCGTCCCTGATGCATTTTTCCCAGATGAAACATACCAAAATATAGTTCAAGTAGGCGGACCTGGCCCGAAAGACCATCCAGCTGCAAGCCATAAAATCGTTCATAATTATAAAACATTAACGGAAATGTTTGAAACTGCTGGATTTGAAGTAGTTTTACTTGAATATTGCGATGAAAATGGGCAATTTTATTACAAAGAATGGGACGCAAATGATGGCGTTATCTTCCGCTCAAAAAGATATGATTCTAGAAATCAAGGAGATAAACTTGGTTTCCCATCATTAATTGTTGATGCGATTAAACGGTAAGTGATTAACGGCATGAGTTAGTATTATAAGTTTATGAGCCGCAAATGCGGCTTTTTATTTATGGTGTAATTATTACTGGAATGCCTTTTCGAAAAACTGAATGATTTTTTTAGAATTATCTTCACGTAGATCATAACCTTTGCCATGCATTTCATCGCTCGTTTTTGCCATTACGATGTCACCATCAGATTCTATCCAAACAAAAAATTCTTGTACAGAATTATTTTGATAAGTAACCTTCATTTTTGAATGTACATGGCTTTTGGCATCTTGATCTAGAAGGAGTGTTTTCTTTTGTGCGCTTTCCATACTTGTAAAAATTGTTTTCATATTTTCTTTATTTACTACTTTATTAATACTTTTTGAATTTACAGGACTAATCTCGATTTTTTTTACTTCTTTTTGTTCAAACATAACGTTTTCGGATGCAATTTCTTTTTCTTTCACTGTTGTGGATGCTTTTTTATTGGAAGCTTTCGTTTCATTTGAATTACTTGTACATCCAATTAATAAGGTGATACATAATGCCCCAATTATACCGAATTTTAAGGTCTTCAATAATATGCCTCCCATCTACTATTTTCTATAATTCTATTTCCTAATTGAAATATCCTAGCTATGCTTAATTAAGTGAAATAAATTTTGTTATGGAGAGCAGAATGAATTACATTCCTAACGAATCACTTCATATGTCTACGATTCACAAAATAAAGCATGAGAGGTGTTCTAAAAATGAAAATACAAATTGTATTGTTTGGTGGCTTTGGAGAGCTCGTCTCCTTTGCGCCTTTTGAAGTACTGAAAAGAGCGATAGAAGAAGGGGCTCCATTTACGGTTGAATTCGTTTCAAGTGAACCAAAACAAGAAGTTACTACTTCGTTTGGAGTTACGGTTAAACTGAATGATTTTTTACGAATGGATAATCGTCCAGATTTGTTAATTGTTCCTGGTGGTGGCTGGAATCATAAAGCTGAACATGGGGCACGAAAGCAAGCAGAGCTTGGAACCCTGACTGAAATGATTAAAGAGATGCACAAAGCAGGAACGATTGTTGCTGGAGTTTGTACAGGAGGTATGCTACTAGCTGCCGCTGGTATATTGGATGGTAAAAAAGCGACGATGCACCATTTGGCACAGAATGAGATCAGTGAATACGGGGCAGAGCTTCTTCATTACAGAATTGCGGATCAAGGGGATGTTATCACTGCAAGAGGAGTCACTTCAGGACTTGATCTGGGACTTTGGATCACGGAAAGGTTCGCAAGCTCCAAAATTGCAGCTGCTGTTGAATACAGAATGGAATATGAGAGGCGAGGTATTGTTTGGAAGTAATGTGACTTCTTTTTTAGACCTGAACGTATATATGCATCTTCAGTCAATCGAATCCTCTTATTACACAAGAAATACCCTATAGGATAGATTTTTTTAGTGTCTATTCTATAGGGTACATTTATTTCTCGGTACAGCTGTGTCTTATGACGAACAAGCGATTGAAATTGTGAACAAATCAGAGTTCGGTTTCGTTTATATAATGCGTGAATCGTTTCAATCCCTTTTATCGCGCTTGAAGCCTTTAGAGTTACGTTATATATTTTAAATGTAGAAACATATTAAAATATTACATATACAAACTATAAAAAGAGAGTAAAGGAGCCATGAGATTGAAGAAGACAGCGAAATGTTTATTATGGGGGACAGGCTCTATATTTGGTGCTTTCACAGCATTTATTACTTATGTGGCAATTAAGAATGTGAAGCATAAGGATGTTGAGAAATTGAAGGTGACCAATAATAACGAGCACGTTCTTAAAGTCGGTAAAGAGTTTAAGGTGACAACGTTTAATATTGGCTACGGCGGTTTAGATAAAGATCAAGATTTCTTCTTAGACGGAGGGAAAGGCTCGCGTTCTAGTAGTAAAGAACAAACAGAAAAGAATATCAGCAATATGCTGTCTTTCTTACAAAAGGAAGATTCTGATTTTATATTAACGCAAGAGATGGATGAGAAGTCACTTCGTTCATTTGATGTGAATCAGTATAAGGCGTTTCAAGATGGACTGAAAGATCATGCGTCTACGTTTGGTGATAACTTTAATGTGCAGTGGGTGCCGGTACCGATTAAGAAGCCACACGGATATACGAACAGTGGACTTGGTTCGTTTTCAAAATATAAAGTAGAAGAAGTGACGAGATATCAGCTTCCTGGAAGAGAAATGTGGCTTCGTCAATTATTCGATGTAGATCGGGCGATTGTTGAGCATAAGGTTCCAGTTGATAACGGAAAATATTTACGAATGGTGAATGTTCATTTATCTGCATATGATAAGGGTGGGAACATTCGAAAGCAACAAGTTGAGTTTTTGAAAGAGTATATGAATAAACATTTCAACAGTGGCGATTATATCGTACTTGGTGGAGATTGGAATCAACTATTATCTGATGTGCAGTTAAAGGATCCGAGGTCTAAAGACGAATGGCCAGAGTGGTTAGTACAGTTACCAGAAGATTTCACTGATGGTGGGTTTCAGTGGGCTGTTGATGATACGGTTTGGACAGTTCGTGATAATGTGAAGAGCTTTGTTGAAGGTGAGAACTTTGTTACGATTATTGATGGGTTTTTAGTCTCTCAAAATGTGGAGATTGTAAGCGTACAAGGGCATGATTTGAAGTTTGAAAGCAGCGATCATAATCCGGTTAGTGCGGTATTGAAATTAAATTAGCAAGGGAAGACAATGGTTTCAAGGGAGTATGTGCAAGAAGGGTGTAACCACATGTTGTCTGAAGTTTTATACAATATAAATAATCTTGGCTCATTCATTTCATTAACCGGTTCCTTACGTATAAGGTACCGGTTAATTTGTGTCACAGTTTCCTGAAATGATGGGGTGACCCTTCACGGTACAGTTGCTTTTTCTTCTATCAATTCCACAAATGCATCTCGGATTGCTTCTTTTGTACGAACGACTCGTAAATCGCTATATATATCACGCAAGCAATATTCCACCTGAATTTTTTCAACACATTAAGAAAATATGACGGATATACGACACATCCATCATTTTTGATTGTTGTGAGGAGTTTTACTCAAGATTTATAATTTGAAGTAAAAAACAACACTTTGTTCATTAATTCGCTTGAAAATAGGGAGGGAAGTGTATGAAGAATCAATTGTTAATTGTTGGAGCTGGACCAACTGGAGTAGTTTTAGCTATTGGACTTACAAAACAAGGAATCCCTTTTAGAATTATCGATAAAAATAAAGGACTTGGAGAAACTTCAAGATTTATAGGTGTACAAGCAAGGACATTAGAGTTCTATGCCAATTCGTTTTTTTGATATAATAGATGTGAAGCAAGAGATAGAAAGATACTTCTAGTAATTTATATTTAAAATGCAGGGAGATTGAACAGAGTTATGGGGAATGAACAAGAAATTAGTTCCGCTAAATTAATATGGAAGATGACGAGGCCACATACATTAACGGCGACGTTTTCTCCTGTAATTTTAGGGACTGTGGCATCACTTTATGTTGCCGAAACTCATTGGCTTTTATTTATTGCGATGATGAGTGCATGTTTAGCATTACAAATAGCAACGAATTTGTTTAACGAGTATTATGATTTCAAACGTGGATTAGACACCGCTGATTCTGTTGGAATTGGTGGTGGAATTGTCCGTCATGGATTGAAGCCAAAAAACGTTTTAACAGTTGCGCTTTTATTGTATGTGGTAGCAGCCTTTATTGGCATTTATATTTGCATGAATAGTAGCTGGTGGTTAGTAGTCATTGGTTTAATTGGGATGGCGGTTGGCTATTTATATACAGGTGGTCCATTACCAATTGCGTACACCCCATTTGGAGAATTAGTTTCTGGGTTGTTAATGGGGACATGTTTTGTACTAATTGCTTTCTTTATTCAAACGAATACTGTAACAGTTGAAAGTATATTGATTTCCATTCCAATTGGAATTTTAGTAGGTGCAATTAACATGTCGAATAACATCCGAGATATTGATGAAGACATTAAAGGTGGAAGAAAGACGTTAGCTATCCTCCTTGGGAGAGAGAAAGCAGTGGTAACACTAGCTGTAGCCTTTTTTGTTGCTTATTTATGGATCGTTGTGATTGTGTTGATGGGTTATATAAGCCCTTGGGCATTAGTTATGTTCCTAGGTTTGAAAAAGCCAATCTCTGCAATTCAAGGTTTCCAAAAAGGAGTAAAGGAACCTGGATATATGCGCATAGCAATGAAATCAACAGCGATGACAAACACGGTTTTCGGTTTCTTATTATCAGTCGGACTATTAATCAGTTATTTGTTTTAAATAAAAACCCTCAACAATCGGGCAATATTGTTAAGTGATTAACCCTCTATTTCTCAATTTAAATACAGAGAAATGGGGGGTTTTTATTTTGTGATTTACGACGCTAAGCCCATTTTCCTGACGATTACCCCGTTTTTAACAACGTTAAGAAAGTTTTAGTGGCCTTAAAGAATCTAATGATATCACTTTCTCTGAATTAAAATGGTATCCTCCTAACAAATTAATATGTTCTCAGCCTAAAGGTGACAGATGGTGCAATAAGTCTTCATTATATAGAAAGCTATGGGAAGGAAACAAATAATCATTCCTTATTCCATTAAAGGGCGCGATTATCGAAAGATGAACGCGCGTGCCTGTTTCATGTTTAGGTCAGGTTGTAGAGGATATAGTCCAGCATTAATAGTAGTGAACCGTATCATAAATAAATGAGGTTTTAGCGAAAAAACAACAGCCCCCCTCTAATTTGCTGGAGAGGTGCTGTTTTGTTATTTGAATGGCTTATGTTAATATACGCCTTTAATTCGAATGGTGGCAGCACCTTTTATTAGAATTATCCCCTTGGTTTAACAAATGCTTTTTTGTAAATAATATGTTCGTTAAACAATTAATTAAGGGGGACTTGTATGCCACAGGATCGAAAAGTAGAAGTTCAAAACGATGCATACGAAGGAAAAGAGATTGTACCAGATAATCCACAATATGTACCGCGTCACATGCAAATGGAGCTGCCTCACGAATTTTCTATAAATCCTCTGTTTGCCCGCGAAGGAGAATCAGCCGTTCCGCGCTTTAACATGCCTGATAAAGGCATGTTACCAGAAACAGCGTATCAAATCGTCCATGATGAAATTGCTCTTGATGGCAATGCCCGCTTGAATCTTGCAACATTCGTTAGCACATGGATGGAGCCTGCCGCAGAGCAATTATATGCCAAATCATTCGACAAGAACATGATTGACAAGGATGAATATCCACAGACAGCCGAAATTGAGGAGCGGTGTGTCCGCATTTTAGCCAACCTCTGGCATTCGCCCACCCCCATTACAACTATGGGTGTTTCAACAACTGGATCGTCGGAAGCATGTATGCTCGGGGGGCTTGCGTTAAAGAGACGCTGGCAAAACGCACGCAAAAGCGAAGGGAAGCCGGTGGATCGTCCCAATATTGTGTTTAGTTCTGCTGTTCAAGTCGTTTGGGAAAAATTCGCGAACTATTGGGAGGTTGAACCACGCTATGTGAAGGTTAGCCCGGAGCGTCCCCAATTGGATCCTCAGGGGGTCCTCGCTGCCGTGGATGAAAATACGATTGGTGTAGTACCGATTCTCGGTGAGACTTATACGGGGCTTTACGAACCGGTTGCCGCCATTGCGAAAGCGCTGGACGATTTACAGGAGAGGACGGGCCTCGACATTCCCATGCATGTGGATGCGGCTTCGGGGGGATTTATAGCACCGTTTCTTCAACCAGATTTAGTCTGGGATTTTCAATTACCGAGGGTGAAGTCCATCAATGTATCCGGACATAAATATGGATTAGTCTACCCTGGATTAGGTTGGATAGTTTGGCGAGAAGCTGAAGATCTCCCTGAGGATCTAATCTTCCGCGTCTCTTATTTGGGCGGAAACATGCCGACTTTTGCCCTGAATTTCTCTCGTCCTGGCGCACAAGTACTCCTGCAATATTACAATTACCTGCGTTTGGGTAAAAGTGGGTACTATGATGTCCAAAGGGCTTCTCAGAAAGTCGCTCTTTTTCTTAGCAAGGCGATTCAGAAGATGGAACCGTTCGAACTTTTGTCCGATGGTTCGGATATTCCGGTTTTCGCTTGGCGACTGAAAGATGGTTACACATTAAACTGGAATCTTTATGATTTATCTCGACAATTGCGTGTGTTCGGCTGGCAAGTACCCGCTTATCCATTGCCTCCAGATATGGAAGAGGTGACGATTATGCGCGTTGTGGTTCGAAATGGATTATCAATGGATCTCGCGCATTTATTTTTGATGAACCTCAAACAGGCCGTTGCCTTTCTGGATTCCCTGGACGGGCCTATGCCACATGATACGAAATGTGATAATGGGTTCCATCACTAAATGGGGACAGATCCCGTAGTCATTAAGTTGAGCTAACCACCGGTGAAATTAACTATCTTAGATGAATCCTTCCATTAAGAAATTTATTGGAGGGACTTTTTATGGAGATTAAGTCGACCAATAAGAATATGCTTTATACAGAAGAAAGTTTATATCAATTATCGTTTTGGGGAACAGATTAAGCACCCGATCTGATAAATAGACGGAGAGATTCCACCTATTGATTCAAAAAATATGAAAATGGGTAATTTTGCTTTGCATAATCGGAAAACCTCCCTTTATAAACCCTGGAACGAGCTCTATTTTGCATCTAACCGAAAAATCTGCGCTTATTTTACTATCGCTGGTTACTCAATTAAGGACAAGACTTCATATTCCCACTTTTCCTCATTAACCAATAGAAATAAGACCGTTTTTTCGTTTTGGGGTGTTATAAAATGCTTAAGTTGATGGGCATGGGGTATCGCCACATCGCTATCAAGTTAAGCTTATGCAAAGTCAATTTTAGGCGAGATTGTTTCTATTTTCTAAAGGGCGTTAGATAAAGTATTAGCTAAGAGAGCTAATTAAAATGGATAAATATAGGATCTAAGTAGATGTGAGGGATGAACTTTATCCCAGCTTTCACTTTATATCTAAAAACAAATAAGAGAATAATCGTTTGGAAAACGATCATTCTCTAACAGATTCAAAAGCAACAACAGGTATATTATATTATGTCTATAGGGTAAACACGGTGTAGTGAAATGTGAATTTATAAAACGGTAAGAGTCAATGGTAAGCGGACTCTATAAATAACACTACCACCCCCTCATTTTTTGAGAGGGTGGTAGATCAAAACGATTATATTTTGACATGTCAATAAGGTTTGGGTGTTGTGAATTAGTCAATTTTTTAATGCTTACTTTGTTTTGGTTACTGTTGATTAATATTTATATATCATTCTTCAATTGTTTTTAAAATTTACAACAATTGAATTTTAAACAGAAGGTCCATCTGCAAATTTAATTATGAGTAAATCAGCTGAAGAACCTCCACTGCCTCCATTAGAGATAGTTCTAGATCCGGTATTACTATTATTTAGAGTAAGAGTAAGTGGGGTAGTTGTTACATTAATTAGTGCTCCACCTGCGACATTTCCTCCATCTGTTGTAGGCGTTGAAGCTGCAGTAGCAAAATTGCTACCATTTGTTACTATAACGAAAGCACTTGGGCCAGATGTTACAGCAACATTAAAAGCTGCATAGTAAAGACCTGTTTCATTAATAGTCACAGTATTTGTACCATCAAAGCTAAAAGCAGTTCCAACACTGTTAGCACCATTAAAAGTAATTGGTTCAAGAGAAGCCAAAGTTTGATCTATGTTACGTGAAACTTCAATATAACTAGATAAAACTGGTCCTGCAGGTGCAGTAACTCCAGTAGGACCTGTAGCGCCAGTAGGACCTGTAGCGCCAGTAGGACCTGTAACGCCAGTAGGACCTGTAGCGCCAGTAGAACCTGTAACGCCAGTAGAACCTGTAGCGCCAGTAGGACCTGGTTCTACTGGGGGAATAGGGAATGCACATGGAAGAGGAAAATGTTTAGAAAAAGAATTGAATTTATTCAAATTTTTTCACCCACTTTTCTTTTGAAAATATATATTTTTTTATTCTGCAATTTATAGGGTACTTCATTATTTTATGAATTACAGAATAAAAATGATTGTTATGGTAGCCTATTTTATTGATACTCAAACAATTGGATAGGAGGAATAATTAATTAACTATGTGGGGTACAGCCACATCGCTATCAAGCCAAGGTTTTGAAGTACCCCCCAAACGAAAATTTTCTTTATCTACAGGTAGTTGTTTTGAGAAGTCAGCTCATTTTTTTCGTTTTGGGGCGTTTATTTTTCTTAAGTTGATGGATATGGGGTCACCATACATGCCCATCAACTTAAG
>NZ_NUVD01000103.1 GCF_002564555.1 Bacillus cereus
GCTGAGGAACAAGCTCGTAAGCAACAAGAAGAACAAAAACGCCAGGCTGAGGAACAAACTCGTAAACAACAAGAAGAGCAGCAAAAAGCACAGCAAACTCAAACACAACCAGCTGCAGGAAATACTAGTAATGCATACTACAAAAATTGTGATGCAGTTAGAGCTGCTGGCAAAGCTCCTTTATATAAAGATCAACCAGGTTATAGCCGTAAACTAGATAAAGATGGCGATGGAGTCGCATGCGAAAAATAATCATAAAAAAAAGAAGCTTAATAAAAGCTTCTTTTTTTTACTGTAACGTCTTACATTTAATATTTCTTCCTCTTTTTTATACGAGTCCTTAAATAAATTTCATATTATTATTCTAAAAAATGTCACATAATAAGTGATTTATATCACCACACTCATTTTAATATATTGCTATTCTTGGTTTAGATATCACATTAAACTTTATGGAGGCATTCATATGGAACATACATTTACTGAAACTTCTATTGTCGGTGAGATTGTTACACAATTTCCGAAAGCCAGTGATCTTTTTAAATCATATAGAATAGACTTTTGTTGTGGTGGTAATAGACCACTTATTGATGCAATTAATGAAAGAAAATTATCAGCAACTGTAGTAATTACAGAGTTAAATATGCTTTATCATAAAACGAAACTATTAAACGAATCTGAAATTGATTGGAAAAATGCTTCTTATCGTGAATTGATTGATTATGTTATAAATAAGCATCATCGCTATTTAAATGAAGAGTTGCCGCAATTAAGTCCGTATGTGACGAAAGTATTACGCGTCCATGGGGCAGATCAGCCGCATTTAGCTCAAATTCATAAGCTATTTCATGAACTTAAGATTGAATTAGAACAGCATTTAATTAAAGAAGAAACAGAGGATTTCCCATTAATTTTAGCATTCGAACAAAATCCAACTGATGAAAACTATGCAAAATTACGTAAAGTAGTAGATGAGTTGGAGAATGAACATAACCACGCTGGAAATATTATTAAAGAACTTCGTAAAATTACAAATGACTTTACTCCTCCAGAAGGAGCTTGCGGTACTTATCGACTTGTTTACCAGCGTCTTGAAGCTCTAGAATCTGATTTATTTGAGCATATCCATTTAGAAAATAACATTTTATTTCCGCGTGCCATTACGAAAGCTTAAAATAAAAAGCAGGACATAAGTATACATGCTTATGCCCTGCTTTTTCATTGTGTAAGAAACATTCACACAACCTTACGCATGTCGCCCGTTACCACAACACCAAACGCTCTAAAATTCGGATATTTCATGTAATCTTCTTCGATACATTCACGTAAAGCACTACGTAATAATCTACGGCATACTCACGATACAATGTTGATACAGTAAAATGTTAACATGAAGCTAATATCTAAATGCTTAGACCATACGGATATCAGTAGGGTACTAAATATGTACAGTCACTCATTACCAAGTATGCAAAAATCCATAGCTGAGAAATTGTATAAAACTCTTATTTTATTTTTCGATTTTAATCTTTAATACACCACGGTTTAACGATATATTAAGCTTTTTCCAATTCTTCTTCTTTGCTAAAAAAGGCAGTGTAATAAGAGCTAAAAATGACGTGGATATTATGCCAAAAACTAAAACGGTTAAAATGTTAAAAATTGCTTCCATTCAGCTGCACCCTATTCTTTGTATACGTTCTTATGTTATGTAATGTTAAAATCATATAACACATTAAAGTTAGTATTCTCTTGCTTCTAACTCAGCAATTCTATATCTCCATACAGCTAGACTGTCTTCAAGTATTTGTATTTGTTCTTCTTTTTTATCGATCTCATTTTGTATTAAAACTTTAGTTTCTTTAAAGGACACGAGCTATTTAGCGGAAGTGGCCACAGTAGTGACTCTTACTTATTAGCCAAGTACTTTCTCAATCTCCACCTCTAAATCCACCGGCTTCGTCTGCGGTGCAAAACGACCTACTACTTTCCCGTCTCTTCCGATGAGAAACTTCGTAAAATTCCATTTTACTGCTTTCATACCGAGTAAACCTGGTGCTTGTTCTGTCATGTATGTATAAAGGGGATGAGCCTTATCACCTTTCACATCAATCTTTGCAAACATCGGGAAGTTTACACCGTAGTTCAATTCACAAAAACTTGTAATATCTGCTTCTGTACCAGGTTCTTGTCCTCCAAATTGATTGCAGGGGAAACCGAGTATTTCTAGTCCTTGTTCTTTATATTTATCATATACTTCCTGTAACCCTTTATATTGCGGTGTAAATCCACATTTGCTAGCTACATTTACAATAAGAAGTACTTTTCCCTCGTAAGCTTTTAACGATACTTCTTCTCCTGCTATTGTTTTAGCTGAAAAATCATGAACTGTCATTGTTCCTGCTCCTCTCTTCACTATCATTCTATGTTTATACTATACTACATTAGTGAATATACAGCTCTTATTACATACTTACACGCCAAAATGATAGCGCTTTAATTTTGTTCATAAATTCGACACAAACTACTAGACTTTTATGATGGAAAGTTTTACAATTGAATTGTGAACAAAATGTGACAGTTTATATTCCATTATAAAAGAAAAGGATGGTGTTCATTATGAAAACTGCACAACGTGAAACGATTTCAAATCGCGAGTTTTATTTTGTACTATATATGATGCTATTGTATGTTACTGGTTGGGTAATCGATGTGAATGGTTTATTCTTAAGCTCCTACTTTAATTTAGCAGGAGAGATTTTACTTCCGTTAGTTGGCGGTATCGTTGGACTGTTCGTTATGTCTATCAATAAAGAACAAACGAAATAACAACATTAGAAAAGGCAGAAGACGAATTTTCGTTTTCTGCCTTTTTCTTTTTTTAGCGTATAATAGAAACATACCGTATATAAGGAGTGATAAGTATGAAAAAAGTAGAGCAATTATCTTCTCACCTACATCTTATTGATGATTTCGATTTACAACATAATGAACGAACAGGTACGTATGTTTTATTAGGCGATGATATTACTTTAATTGAAACTTGTGCAGCCCCTTCTCTGCCCTATATTTTAGACGGCTTAAAACAATTACATATTGATTTAAATGATGTAAAAAACATTATCGTTACACATGTTCATTTAGATCACGCAGGGGCAGCTGGTTTAATGATGGAAAAGTGCCCAAATGCTACTTTATATGTGCATTCTCGCGGAGCCCGTCATATGATTGATCCAACAAAACTCATTTTAGGCGCAAAAGCTGTGTACAAAGAAGATTTCGATAAACTTTTCGATCCTATTCTTCCTATTGAAGAAGAACGTGTTCATATTGTACAACATGGTGATACGTTAAAAATTGCAGAAGACCGCATCCTTACATTTTATGATACACCGGGACATGCGAAGCACCACATTAGCATTCACGACTCATTAACAAACGGCATTTTCACTGGCGATACAATTGGAATTTATTATAGAGAGCTCGCAGACCTTGGTGTAGAGTTATATCTACCGTCAACGTCCCCTTCACAATTCCAGCCAGATGCGATGATTGCTTCTAAAAATCATATTCAAAGTATGAATGTAGATACTATTTATTTCGGTCATTACGGTGCATCCTCTAACGTTACAGAAGTATATAACCAACTAGAACATTGGTTACCTATTTTCGTTCATACTGGTAAAGATGTCTTTGAAAAATATAATGATTTCGATGAGGCGACTAGGACATTACAAACTTTATTAATGGATAAAATCTCTTCTCATCTTACAAAGTTAAATGTCCCATCTAATCATTCCGTTTATAACATTTTACATCTAGATATAGAAATTAGTGCAATGGGTATTATTGATTATTTCACGAAGCAAGAGAAAACAAATTCCACTATTAACTAACAGTAAAAGAAGAGATATACAACAGTAGTTATTGTATATCTCTTCTTTCTTTGAATATATTTTTAGTAAAGGATGGTGGAATGCAATGCAAAAAGTGATGCTATACCTCTGCTTTACATTATTTATCGTCTTATTATTGTTTGTCGGAGTAAAATTTCAATTTTATTTAGATACAGATGCTCAGGTGAACTTTAACATTTATCCAAGGCTATTCTACTATACACTCTTTCCTCTTGTAGTCGGCATTTTATTACGATTCCTTCAATCCATTAATCGCGAAACGAGTAAACAAAACTGGAGCTTTCAACCAGATAAATTTATCGCTATTACAGTGCCTACACTATTTATTTCTTTTTCTCCAGCTCTACTCTTTTCACCAGTTGGTGAATACCTACCTTATTTAACTAATATTATTCTTGTGAACACGACTTTCGTTACTATAATTAGCCTAATTGCGGGTTATTCACTATTAGATTGTTTGATTCAAAAGGACAATGCGAATATGAAAGAATATAACTGATGACAAATTTTTAAATGTCGTTGGTTACGGCGGTTTATTTATTAGTGCTATATTACTTGTAAGGGTCGCTATACATCCGATAAGGAAATTTAAATAATAGCAAAACGATTATGAAATCATGTAGATTTTATAATCGTTTTTTATTGTTCATATATTTAATATACAATAGGGAATCTATGTTAAACTAAAGAAAATCGTACATTAGATCAAGTTACATTTTAGCCAAGGGAGACTTACTATGTATAAATTAGGAGCTTTCTCGTTTCTAACATTTATCGCAAGTGTATTTTCTTTCTTTATTCTAAGAGGACCTAATACAAATTTAACTTTAATTATTGCGATACTAAGTATACTTTCATTACTCGGAATTTTTTTTGCAATCGCATCAAAAAATTGGTTATTCGGAATAGTTGGTACTGCATTAAATGGCGTAATACTAGTAGTTGTATACTTCCTATTGATAGCAAAAGGAATAGGTGGTTAATATAATTACGTTTCAATAAAGAAAGCTCACAGCTAAAGCTATGAGCTTTTCTACTTATCGTACCTTTTCGTTTACATACTCCATAAACTGCTCCGCTTTAATAAATCTTTCTTTGCACGCCTCAGGCACTTCATCTACTGTTATCCCACCACTCGATTTCGTTTTTACTAATACGGTTTGATGTGCTGTTTTATATACTTCTTGAATCGTTTTATCATACAACTCGCTATATGCTTCTTTATTTCCTGATAAAGTTAATCTAATTAAATGTGCGTAATCTATTTCACCCTTCATATACCATCCCTCCTTTGTCTTAGACTATATATTGGCAAGTAATTGATATTTCGTTCGATTTTTTCAAAAAAGTTTTTTTATATAAATTAATATAATAATTCAATGAGTTCATAAGCTTCACTTATAACTACGCATAACTATTATATAATTTCCCAATTCCTAATGAAGATTTAAAATGATTTATATAGTCAAATTTAGGAGGGTATATGATGAAAGCTATCGTTGTAACGTCGTTCGGTGGTCCTGAAGTGATGAAATATACAGATGTAGATATGCCGGCTATTTCAGATAATCAAGTATTAATTCGTGTTGTTTCTACTAGTGTAAATTTCGCCGATATTAAATCTCGATATGGTAAAAAAGGAAATAAAGTATTCCCCTTTATTCCAGGTATAGATGCAGCTGGTATTGTAGAACGTGTAGGTTCTCAAGTTACAAATATTCATCCTGGACAGCGTGTCATCGCTTTTCCTCAAAATGGATCTTATGCAGAATACGTTGTTGCAAACGAAAACCTTACTTTCGTTTTACCTGACGAAGTCGAATTTCAAACTGCAGCAGCTTGTCCTATCGTATCTTTCACAAGCTATAATTTACTTGCAAATGTAGCAAGACTTCAACAAGGTGAATCTGTTCTCATTCATGCAGCAGCTGGTGGAATTGGTACTACAGCCATTCAACTTGCAAAACTATTAGGAGCTGGAACAGTTATTGGTACTGTCGGAAGTGAAGCAAAAAGAAAAATAGCTTTAGATGCTGGAGCTGACTATGTTATTTGTCATCAAGATGAAGATTTTGTAGAGAAAGTCAATGAGCTTACAAACGGAGAAGGAGTTAATGTAATTTTAGACTCTATTTCTGGCACTGTTTCTGAAGGAAGTTTAAACTGCCTTGCTTATTACGGTCGACTCGTCCATTTCGGTAATGCGAGCGGTGAAATTGGCAATTTCCAAACGAAGGATTTACACACAAGTTGCCGTTCTATACTCGGTTTTAGCTTTGGCACTACACGAAAAAAACGGCCTGAATTACTCCAAGAAACTGCAAATGAAGTTTTCCGTTATTTACGCGATGGAAGTTTGCAAATTAAGGCTACGAAATCTTTTCCTCTGCAAGATGCAGGGAAAGCACATGAATGGGTCGAAAGTAGACAAAGTACAGGGAAAGTCATACTAAACGTTCAGTCAGCTCCCTAAAATGAATACTTAAAAAAGGGGGCTATATATGGGATCGCGAATTATGCATGTTATTATCGCTAACGGGATTGCTGAGAAATTATCCATTCAAGATAAAACTTCTTTCTTACTTGGAGGTGTAGCTCCTGATGCTGTTCATTCAAAAGCAGAAAAAGGAACTTCACATTTTTACGCCGGTACAACGAAGAACTATACGAGAAGAATAGATTATGATTCACTTATTCATAAATATAAATTTCATATGGATTCCCCTTTTCTCTTAGGCTATTACACCCACCTCATTGCCGATGATAATTGGCTAAACGGCTTTTTTCTACCTTGGCTAAAAAATAGAATAGAAAACGACGAAACTATCGCACCCTTGTACTATAACGATTTTAAATTGTTGAATGCAAAGTTGCTTCATCATTACGATAAAGAACAACAGCTCTTCTCTCTTCTTAATCAAGAAGCACACATTGTGAATATCGAAGAAGTCTCTAAAGAAAACGTTTTAGCTTTTCGAAAATATCTTTTTGAAGATATGCTGTATCCCGAACAACACTTGTATGAAGATTTACAAGTGTTTACGTTTAACCAAATTGTTGGTTATATTGAGACAGCCATTGAAAAAGGGGCATTTTTTATTAAACAACTCTCTAATGAAAAATTCATTTCAAAAATTTAATCCCCCTCAATATATTTGAGGGGGATTTTGACATAGCAATATTATTATTGGTTCTTTTCCATAACCGCAAAATAGTTCCCTTCACTATCAGCAAAGTTAAACACTTTACCAGAAGGCATAGTTACCATTTCTCCAACAGTAACATTTTTATTTTTTAAATCTGTATATAATTGATCAAGATTTTCTGAGAAGAACATTAAAGACGGTGTACCAAGATTTAATTCTGGACTCATTTTGGAAATAACTTCTTTATTATGTAGTATAATGTTCGTTTCTGCACCGCTAGTTGGAGCGATTTCAATCCATCTCATACCTTGCTTATTATCTTCCTCTGCTACTACATGAAATCCTATTTTTTCCGTCCAAAAATTTACTGCCTCATCTTGATTATTTACATACAACATAATTTTTCCGACTTTATGAATCATTTGTTTTCCCCCTACTGGTTTTTATATTCTATGTAGCTTTCTACAATTTCTATTATTATTCCTTTCGTATTTATATGTACTTCTTTACAAAATTTATCGACTGGCTCATCCCGTCAATTTCGTTAAAGTAATCATTTCTTTCAATCATGTTATATCCGCCAAATCCAATTTCGTCTAACACCTTGAAGAATATATCGAAATCTACTTCACCATTCCCTGCTGCAACTTCAATATACTTACTTGAACTATCGTTTTTCACTTGTGTACAATCTTTAATATGAGTTTGTACTATATAATCTTTTAATAGTAATAAACTTTCTATCGGGTTTTCATTTACATCGCTAATTAAATTTGCTGGATCAAAGTTAACCGCTAATCCTTTTGAATTTATATTTTCTAAAAACCGCTTTAACACTATCGCTTTTTCAGATCCCGTCTCAATAGCGAAGACTCCTCCAAATCTGAATGCTAATTCCCCTACCTCACAACAAACCCGTACCATTTTATCATAGTACTCACTTTTTTCATCATCTGAAATTTCCCCAATATGAGCTGTTACTATCTTTGCTCCTAACCCTAATCCTTTATCAGTAATATATTTAAACCTCTCTATTACACAGTCAACTTCCGTTCCTATAATTCCGTTTTCTCCAAAGCTAATTGCTAATGATGGAACTTTAATCTCATTAAAAGATAAGCTTTCCTTTAAAGTGGTCCATTCTACCTTTGAAATATTTGCTAAGTTGAAAGTCGTATTCATAGCATATAGTTGAATATAATCTAAATCCCATTCTCTCGCCTTTTTTATTCCTTCGTTTACTTCAATATGTTTCGTATTTAAAAACATTCCTAATTTCCTATCCATAGATGTACCTTCTTTTTATTATTTCGCATCATGTTAATATTCGATTCTTTTTATGTTATTTCCTCGTATAAACTAAATGAATAAAGCTAACCTTTTATCGATATTTCTGGTAGAAGCATTGATATATATGATAGGTACATTTAAAAAACACTAATACAATTCCCCTTATCACTCGATTACAAATAAAAAAGACGTAACTACAAATAGTTACGCCTTCTTCATTATTTATCTAGGCTTTTTCTTCCCAGTAAATGCTGGTTTCTTTTTCTTTGGTGCTTTCGGTTTCGTTTCTACAAATGATCCGTTGAACATTTCTTGCTTCGTAAACACGATACCTAGTTTTTTCGCAAATTGCAGTAATTTACGTTCTTCTTGTTCTGTTACAAGAGAAACGACTGTTCCTTCTTTACCCATACGTCCAGTACGTCCTGAACGGTGAATGTATTGGTCTACAGTGTCCGGTAATTCTAAGTGAATTACATGTGTTAAATCATCGATATCTATTCCACGTGCTGCAATATCAGTAGCAAGTAGAATTTCTAATTTTCCGCTGCGGAATGCACGCATCGTTGCTTCACGTTCTTGTTTATTTGCCTCTGCATGAAGAGCTGCTGCTTTCATTTTACGGAATTTCAGTTTCTGAGTAATTTCATCTAAACGGAATGGGTCATTTAAGAATGCAACTGCTTTTACATTCCCCATATGCATAATTCTTCTAATATAATCATTTTTTTCACGACGTTCACACACGATATACGTATGCTCAACTAGGCTCTTTGCCTCTGAACGTGTTACACGTACTAATTGTGGTTCAGCTGTCAAATCACGTGCTGCGTCTTCTGCCGCTTTCGTTATTGTCGCCGAGAAGAATACTAATTGACGATCGCGCATCGTTGATTTAATTACATCAAGTACAGCACCCATCATCTTTTGTTTTACAATTTGATCAAACTCATCAAATACAATCGTTTTCACTTCATGCATTTTTAGCTTTTTCATACGAATTAATTCTAAAATACGGCCTGGTGAACCGACAATTACTCTCGGGTGTTTCTTTAATTTTTCCACTTGGCGCTTAATATCTGCACCACCAATTAAAGATGCACCTGAAATTTCAGTTCCTGCTGTAAACTTTTGAACCTCTTCATGAATTTGCATTACAAGTTCACGTGTTGGCGCTAAAACAACAACTTGTGGCTGTTTTACTTCAGGATTAATTTTATGTAAAAGTGGTAATAAGTACGCTAATGTTTTTCCTGTTCCAGTTGGAGATTCAGCTATAACGTCTTGTCCTTCTAAAATAGTTGGAATCGCTTGTTTTTGAATTTCAGTTAACTCTTTAAAACCAGCCTTCTCCCAAGCTTGTTGTAAAAATGGTTGCATATCTTTTATCATTCGTTTTTCTCCTTTATCTCTATTTTTGAAGAAAATGCTGTATTGCTCGCACTGTTTCTATCATGTGAGAAATAACAGCTATTAAATCATCAACATGGTCTTCTGTAATCGCTTTTTGAAATAGAACCTCTACCTTATTATGATATGAAATCGCTTGCTTATTATATTCGTATGAAACTTTCTGCATAATCATTCTTTCTTTTCCCCATATAGAACGCATTAAAGTTTCAATTTCTTCGCATCCTATATCTGGCTGTTCTATCGGGAATGAAAATGCTAACTTCATTTCACAACCTGGTGTAAACTGAGGCACTTCTAGTATTTCACCAGACAAGTTCTTTGCATCCACAGATAATGAAAATGTTGCTTCTACTAATGGTTCGAACGGTTCTGTTAATTGAAATGAAATATGATATATACGACTTAATGAGGCAAGGTCCATCATATCCTTTCGATCTGTTACAAGAATATCTCCATGTAAGTCAAAATCATAAACAGCACCTTCTACGATTACTTTTAAATTATCAAAAGCAGTTGGATCAAACATAATTTCCTCCAAAAAACAGGCGCCTTTCTATGGAAAGGCGCCACTTGATGTATATATAGTTTACAGATAAACGAGATGAATTACAACCTTTTAGAATAAACCTACTGCTTTTCCATCTTCATTTACATCCATTTGAAGTGCTGCTGGTTGTTTTGGAAGACCTGGCATTGTTAACATTGTTCCTGTTAAGGCAACGATGAATCCTGCCCCAATAGATGGCTTCAACTCACGAATTGTAACGATAAAGTCAGATGGACGACCTAATTTTGTTGCATCGTCAGAAAGAGAGTATTGTGTTTTCGCCATACAAATCGGTAGGTTACTCCAGCCTTCTCCTTCATATTGAGCTAATTGCTTACGTGCTTTCGGAGCAAATTCAATATCTTTTGCGCCGTATACTTTTTGAGCAATTGTACGGATTTTTTCTTCTAATGGTAATTCTAATTCATAAAGTGGTGCGTAGTTGTTCTCACCTTTTTCGATTTCTTTTAACACTTTTTCAGCAAGGTCAACTCCACCTTGGCCACCTTTCTCCCAAACTTCTGTTAAGGATACTGCATAGCCACGCTCATTACACCACTCTTGTAAGTAAGCAACTTCTGCATCTGTATCTGTAATGAATTTATTAATTGCAATTACGAAAGGAACACCGAAGCTTTGAATTGTTTCAACATGCTTCTGTAAGTTCTCCATGCCTTTTGCTAATGCATCTACATTTTCTTCTTTTAATTGATCTTTTGCTACGCCGCCATGCATTTTAAGCGCACGAATAGTCGCAACAATAACAACTGCTTCTGGTTTAATGCCAGCTGCACGAGCTTTAATATCTAAAAACTTCTCTGCGCCTAAATCTGCGCCGAATCCAGCTTCTGTAATAACATAATCACCTAATTTTGCTGCCATTGTTGTAGCAATAACACTGTTACAACCGTGAGCGATGTTCGCAAATGGTCCGCCATGAATGATAGCTGGCGTATTTTCTAACGTTTGTACTAAGTTTGGTTTTAATGCGTCTTTTAATAATAATGTTAACGCACCTTCTACGCCTAAATCTTTAACCGTTACAGGTTGATTTGCAAAATTATAAGCGACAACAATGCGAGATAGACGTGCTTTTAAATCTTGAATATCTGTTGCAAGGCAGAATACAGCCATAATTTCAGATGCTACTGTAATATCAAAACCATCTTCACGTGGTACACCTTGAACTGGTCCACCAAGACCAATTACTACGTTACGAAGGGCACGATCATTTAAATCTACACAGCGCTTCCAGACGATTTTACGCGTATCAATTCCAAGTGTGTTTCCTTGTTGGATATGATTATCAATAAACGCAGCTAATGCGTTATTGGCAGTTGTAATCGCATGAATATCTCCAGTAAAGTGAAGGTTAATATCTTCCATTGGTACTACTTGTGAAAAACCACCACCTGCTGCTCCGCCTTTTAATCCCATTGTTGGTCCAAGAGATGGTTCGCGAAGTGCAATTACTGTTTTCTTACCAATTTTATTAAAAGCTTGACCTAAACCAACTGTTACAGTTGATTTACCTTCTCCAGCTGGAGTTGGGTTAATCGCTGTTACTAAAACAACTTTACCGTCTTTCTCATTTTGTAAACGCTTAAAAATATCAAGAGATAACTTACCTTTATAATGCCCGTATGGCTCTAATTCATCTTCTAAAATATTTAAATCAGTTGCAATTTCTTGAATCTTTTTCATACTTGCTTCTTGTGCGATTTCAATATCAGATTTAACTGTTGTAGTAGTTGTCATATACCCTAGTCCCCCTTTAATTGGTTCTGATGATATTGTATCAGTTTTTTGTATTTTCTGCACTTATTTACCTCCTAAAAAATTCTTCGGTTTCTTTATACACTTTTTAACATAAATACCCATAAAAATGTTAATGCTTGTTGTAACTCTGTAGGTAATTGACCTAGCATCTTTTCATTTACTCCGCGCTTATATACTCCTATGCCATCTACAACATCAAATCCTTGTTCTTTCGCTAACTGCTCAAACTCCCAAGGCATCATCGTATTGCATACAACATCTTTTCCATATAAACGAGGATAGCTGTTCTCTCGAGGCTTTGCTGTCGGTCCTAAAATGGCAATACATGCATATCCATCTCTTTTTAAAACACGCTTTATCTCATTTAACGCTCGTAATGGCTCCTCGGTCCATTCTAAAGAATTAATTGCCATAATTGATTCAAATTGTTCATTTTCAAATGGTAAGGAAGAAAGATCTCCTTTTATGAAAGATAAATCCGGTCCTTCTCCGCGGTCCTTCCCTTTTTGAATCATTACTTCAGATAAATCTATTCCAACTGCTTTATAGCCCGCGCGACTTAATTTATATGTACCGTATCCATCACCACAACCAACATCGAGCACTTGCGCTTCTTTCTCCACATACTGTTCAAAAAATGGAATAATTGTACTCCTACTTCCGCTGTCCCACATTTCCTGACTATTTTGATTCCAAAACTCTGCACTACTATCCCATTTTTTCTCTGCTGATTCATGCCAATTAAATTTTGTCATACATTCCCCTACCTTCACGTATTATCATTCATTTCATTCTACATCATTTTCCAAAATTCCTGTTTATCTTCATAAGGAGATGAACAGGATAACAACGGGAGCTATATTCTCCAATTTTTGCTTTACTTGGGTTTAACTCATACTCATGTTTTTTTCTTTGTGAAAGATACTATAGATACACCCAATTGAAAGAGAGGGATGTACATGCGAAGAAAAAGAAATCACCATTTTAAAAGTGGTGAAAAAAACGAAGAGTATGCAGCTGAAATATCTCCAGCTGGCATTCCAATAAGACATGAGCGTAAAGAAATTGCAAATGAAATAGAAGGTACAAATACTGGTGCAATGATAGGCTACGTCGCATTATTTCTTTCGCTGTTCTCAATTGCTTTTTATCCAGTTACACTCGGCTCCCTTGCGATTTTAGTTGGCTTATTAGCTGTTAATTTCGGAGCGAGGACCCTCGGATATACAGCAATTGGTTTTGGTAGTTTTTCTGTGTTATTTACTTTACTTTATCCGCTTGCTTTGTCAGCGTTTTAAAAAAAACACACCAAGTTATACTTGGTGTGTTCATTCATGATACAACATGATATGACCGCATCCGCAACAATGTTTCGCTGTAATTTCTTGAAATACTGGATAATTTTCTTCATCCCGATGCTCAATAAACACTTTTTCGAATCGATACATGTTTGGCGCGTATGCCCAATCTTGTTTCGTTCGTGCATATAACGTTGAGGAAAAAAACTCCTCACCACCGCAAACGATACATGTGTTCTTCATCCATATCCCTCCTATGCTTGTCTTACTTCATCTATATGAACATAAGCATAAAAAAAAGACCTTCTATGTACTAGAAAGTCTTCTCTGAAACAAAAAGAAATGTACCAAACATTCCTACTCCGCTATATTCTTTCGTAACACCAGCTTCTGTTTTAAATGTTTGCTTTACAGTCATAAAGAATACACCATTTCGTGCATCCGTACTTTCAAATTGTAGTTTTTCTTTTTTACCATCTACATTTTGGGTACATTCAAAACTACTCTCATCACATTTCAACGCATACTTATCCTCTACATACAATTTAAAATCTGATTCTTTCGGACAAGTAATTAGTAATATCGCCACAAGAATAATACTTACAATACCCACAACTGTATAATATTTCTTCATTTGTTCTCCTTTCAAAAGACAAGAAAACTTGACTTCATGCGCCAAGTTTTCTTAGTCCACAACCCATTGCCACTCTTGTTCTTTCTTATCAAAAATGAGCCAACCTGTTTCTGTTGCTTCTTCCTTCAATTCATCAATATTATCTAGCACCTCATCCGTACTTTCATACGAACCAACTACATATACCGGAATTTCAAGACCTCTTCTTGACTCAATTTTCCCTGCTAAATCAATATAAAGACCATCTTCCATTAATGGAACAAGCCCCATAATCACTTCTTTTGAAATGGCTGGGAAAATTTTTGATTTTTGGAAGAAAGAAAAACGTTTCTTACCGAAAGCACCAAGTTTATAAGGAATGACTTTACTTAACATTCCTACAAAGTCAGCAATTCTACGGTAATACACTTTGTTGTACCACCCGTCATCATGTGAAAAATAAACAAATCTATTTTTCAATAGCGGAAAGAACGTTCTTGCAAGTGGCTCTTTTTTGTGAGCCAAATATAAAAGTTCTGCAATTTCTTTTGGCTCTAATTCATCTAAATCGCTTGCATCATCAAAATCTACCCAACAAAATTCATCAAATTCATCAATCTCTGCTTGAATTAACTTATGTATATTTTCTTCCTCAACATATTCAAATAAAGTATGATAATGAAAATCCGTCCATTCAAAGTTATGCTTCAAAAGCAACACTTGATGAAGCGGTGAAGGGATGTTACTTGCAAACTCTTTAAACGTAATTCCTGATGTAATAAAACAATGACCTCGACGATTACCATTAATATATATCATATTCTTTACTTGGTCAGATCCTCCAGACAAAGCACCTAGCCACCTTCGTTTTATATGTTTCAATTCTATAGCATATTTTAACATGAAAAATTTTAGAAACATAGAAAAAACTTCAAAAACTATTTACAATTTCATGTGTTTTATTACATACTGATTACAAGAAAAAACACCTGCTCATGAGCAGGCGTTTTTAAAGGATTTCATCTGGGTTTTGAGGGTAATGATTTCCCTCTTTCTTTTCATCTTTTTTGAACATCGATTGAATTTTATCAATTGTTTGTGGAGCTAATTCAATCATTTTTTCCGCTAAATGTGTCGCATTTTGTAAATGAAGAATATTTACCCCATCTTTATTCACTACAAGAAATGCTACTGGTGTAATAGAAACACCGCCCGCGCTACCGCCACCAAATGCAGGGGTACCGTTCCCTCTTTGTCCATCATTCGTTTGGAAATCAGAACCTCCTGCTCCAAAACCGAATGCTACTTTAGAAACCGTTAACACTACACCACCGTCAGCCGTTTGAACAGGCTCTCCAACAATCGTATTTACATCGACCATTTCTTTCAAATTTTCCATTGCTGCTTTCATTAACCCTTGAATTGGATGATCCACCGTTCATAACCTCCTTTGTCATATCTTTCCTAGTTTTTCCGAAAGTTTGTGAACTAAACATAAATTTTTTATATTGATTTCAAAAAACTTAAGTTGTAATATTCAGAAAAATAAAAAGATGTCAATTCGTTTTATGATGCGAAATTTAACAAAGAAGAATCAGAAAAAATGTTAAGGCAAGCTATCGAAACAAATACAGGACGTACATATTATATTGAAAAAGATGGTGCAATCATCGCATCCGCCTCTACTTCTGCTGAAAACCCATTAATCGGCTTCTATTTTGCTATTCCAGCTTAAACTATTTTCTCACTTCAAAGTCATAATTACCTGTCTTTCAACAAACCCAAACTCTTCATACATCTCTTTCGCAAAGTTACCAGCAAATACATTCAAACGAATTTCTGAATACTTCTCCTTCAAATCCTTAATCCCAGCTTCCATAAGCTCTCGCGATAATCCTCTCCCGCGACATTCCGGGAAAACGTACAGCTCATATATAAATCCCAGCTTTTCACGAGAAAAATAGTCTGTATTTTCCCCTATTAATATCCATCCCATTATTTTATTTTCTTCTTTAATGACTAAATAATATGCTCCCTTTTCTACTAACGGCTTTGTGATTTCAATTGCTTTTTCCGTACTTAACTGACAACTCCCTTTCGTTCCTTCGAAAAGTGATTGAGCTGAATATTTTAATATTTCATTTGTATCTTCTTGGTTTGCCTTTATTATCATTTTTCACACTTCCCCTTGAATAGTAGGCATTATTATCGCTCGTTCAAGATCCTCCGCTTCCATAACAATTGCCATTAATCCATTTTCTGTACTCGTTTCATGCAACTCTCCCTTCTCCCAAAACACAGCTTGTCCCGCTTCCACCTTCACTTTTTCTTTATTTGCCCCACATACATATCCTTCGCCGTCCACAATAAGAAGCAGTTGCGATACAACTGCTTCATGATATCCAATTATTCCATTCTCTCGTAAATGCATAACACCGATACGTACATTCCCTTGATGGTTTAATATTTTCGACATGATGAAATTAGATTGAAATACTGATATGTGCTTTCCCACTTTTTCACTAAAATCAAGTATTTTCATTTCTAGTCCTCCTTATATGTATAAAACCATCCTTACCGTTTGCATCAAATGCCCTTCAAAATCTTCTTCAAATTGCTCTAATTCGGCAAAACCTTTCGCTTCATAAAAACGTTTTCCTTTTTCATTTGCTGCTTCTACATGTATGTACAGTTTCCGAATCCCTTTTAATGTCTTAATGCCTCTTTGTAATAAAGCACTTCCTATTCCTTTTCCTTGCTGATCTGGCAACATATAAATCGCACCTAATTCTGCTTCATTTTGTAGTCTAACAGGTGAAAAATTCGCAAACCCTATTACTTCCCCCTCTTCTTCCGCAACGAATAAATGTGTATTTTCAAGACGATATTTCATTTTTTCATCAGAATATGCCTCGTCTAAAAAACTATCTTGAATCTCTCTCGGAATAATGCCTTCATATGTATCATGCCAAGCTATTTTCGCTACTGATTGTACAGCATGTATATCTTCTTCATTCATTTCTCTAATTACATATGTCATCTCGATGTCTCCATTCTCTTTAAATTATATTCTGCTAATATACTAGAAGAAATGGCAGAACCATTTTCATAATTCACCTTAATTAATTTTAACTTCTCAATTGAAGCTGTTGTAACATCAAATTTTTCATACATATACTCCATTACATTTACAAACTGACTTGAATTTAACCCAATAGCAATCGTGCAATGCGGAACCCATTTTCCCGGTACGTAATATGAATTTAAATTATCATGAAAAATTTTAAAATAATCATGATAGGAGTGATGAAGTTTTAATAATTCATCGGTAATGGTCGGCGCTAGAAAGATTGTTTCGCTAATGGGAAACGTTCCAACAGAAGGAAAAGTTACTGAAGCAATGTTCTCTTGAGTAACTACAAAATCCTTTAATTTTTCAGTATATACATTTACATCTAACTCATTATAATCTGCTAATGTAATATGGGGTTCAACTCCAGCTAATTGATTTGATCCTACTATATTTGCTAGTTCATTTTGCAATTCTCTAATTTCATTTGTAAACACTCTATCAAATGTAGCAATAATCGCGTACACGCTTCCTCACCCCTTCGTTACACATAGCGCTTCCCATTCTTCACGGATCATTCCCATTCGAATAGAATCATAGTATGTCCCGTTATAATATCGACACTTGCGCATTCTACCTTCTAGTTTCATTCCTATTTTCTCCGCTACTTTCATCATTCGCTCATTTCCAGACCAAGTCGTGAGCCCAACTCTACCAATCTCCATATTTTCAAATAGTAAGTTCCTATATAATGTTAATGCCTCTGTACCGTAGCCACCATTCCAATATGTTGGGTCATAAATAACAATCCCCATCTCCAACCAACGCGTCGGTTTATGCTCCCAATAAAATCCGACTGTCCCTATAATTTGACCATTATTTTCTATAATTAAATTTGACAACGGTTCTTCTTGTAAACGAATTTGCATCTTTTCTTTATAGGACGAGTATTCTTGCATTGAAAACGGAAAATACGGTGCGTCCCATTTTTTCCATTCTGGATTTTCTTCTTTAAATAGGATACTCCATAATGTTTTTATATCTGATTCTTCAATTGTACGAATTGTAACTTTGTTCCCCTTTAATACAACGTTTTGCATAATTCCCTCCTACAGTACTCTTTATTTCATATATAATTATAATATTTTTTCAGAAAAATCAAAACAAATATCATTTATTATATTGTATAATTTTGTTATAAGATACCTATTATTCATGTAGAAAGCAGGTGATACGTTGCATAAGCGATTTAGCATCGGTATTTTCATTACTACTATTACGACAAATATTATTCTCTATTTCTTCTTACCATCAAGCTTTGTAACGAAATGGGACTTTAACGGAACTCCCACATCAACAATGGATAAAAGCACTTTTGTTATCGTAAATATAATTATATGCTCTTTTTTATTCTTTCTATTTTTATCATTATCTAAAGCGATGAGTAACCAGAAATTTCTCCTGTGGACCGGCAATACCATTTTACTATTCTTATTTTTTGTCGATATTGTACTTGCCCTCATTGCTCTTGGCTTCTCACTTCCACTTGATCATCTAATATTTTTAGCATTAGGTTTATTGTTTATTTTAATAGGCTATTTCAGTTCCAAAATTGATACGACTAAATCAACTGTTTCATTGGAATGGAATCATAAGCATCTTGAAAAAAGAGCTTCAAATATTTGTAGTATTTCAATGATGATAGCAGGTATTTTTTTGGCGATACTTCCGTTTATCGTTTCTGTCCCTTATAGAGGTTATGGCATACTAGCAATTATTATAGGAATGATTCTTGTCATTCTGCCGAGTACAATTTTTTTGTTTATTAAAGACAGCAAACAATCTACTAATATAAAAAGGTAATAAAAAATAGGAGGTAACCACCCTCCTATTTCAGCTCAATATATCGCTTTGCTTCTTATTCATCTCCAGCAAAATCCCTTTCTCTATCCAACCCTCTACGCCATCTTTTTTGATTAAATCATATCCTGAACAGCTTCCATCAATGAGAGAAACAATATCCCCTTTTCTAACGCTTATTTGCGCACAAGAAATATCGGTTTTCACTGTGTATTCACCTGACTCAAGTTGCTTAATATACTCATTTTTCACAGTGAGTAACTTATTTGTTTCCTTTTGCTTGCATATTGTGTAATCTTGCATCTTCTCAATAGGCTCTATGTAATAATACGGATATGTCACTCCGCCCTGCATTTTTGAATCCGCATTAAAATCTGCCATCACTTCATACTCCGTAAAATAATCTACATATGGATAAGAAAACGTATCACCCGTGGTTGTCCTCTGAATGATAAATGCATTTAATTGTCCTGCCTCTTTAATCGCATTTCCCCCATCAATTGCAATAATTTTTTTCTCCTTATCAATAACTGGATTGTTAGATGGTGCCTCATCTGAATAGTTCACAACAGGCCAATGACCAACTACCACATACTTATCTGCTTTATGTGATTTATTATAAAACTCCGGCATTGCAATCGCATTTTTTCGTTCTGTTTCTTTCCAATCTGCTCTATCTTCAAGTCCAGCATGTACAAATATATAATCGTCTGTTTCAATCGCTGTTGGCAACTCCGTTAGCCAATTTATCTCGTTTGAAAATTGACTCATCAACACTTCTTTCACTTCACGAATAGAAGTATCTTCATGAATAGAAAAATGCAATCGCTCTAACCATTCATTAAAAATCGAATGCTTTCTCGAGCATAAATAATTAATGAGACCAGGATTTTCATTTAGAAGAGCATCAACTAAAACTTCGCAATTTCCTTCAACAACATGAACATTTGAATTGCTTTTCACAAGATTCATGACATAGTTTACTACGCCAGTGCTATCTCTTCCTTTCTCACAAAGATCTCCATTAATAATTAAATAATCTTCATCTTCAAAGTTAACTTTTTGTAGTAATTCTTTTAAAAGATGTAATTCCCCATGAATATCAGATATTACGATGACTCTAACACCATTAGGAATGGATAGTTTCTTTATTTTCTCCAAGTATAAACGCTCCTAACTTTTCTTTATTATTTATAGAAACGATTCAACAAAATTAATTATAAACCTTTCTAAATGAAATAGGTTCTATATATTATGTCATATAGAACCTATCCTTCTTTATAATTTTTTATGAAAAGAATAACTTACTTTATCATACCCTTCCCTTTCATAAAAACGGTGGGCATCCAATCTAGGAAATGCTGATGTAAGAGCGATAGACTCACACCCATTCTCTATTCCCCAATCCTCTATATAAGAAAGTAAAACATTCCCATACCCTTTTGATCGATGCGCTTCTGCTGTTACTAAATCATAAACAAACACATGTTTTTTATTATAAAAATTTGTACAAACCGTTACACCAGCAAGGCTAACAACTTCTCCAATTTCATCGTATAAAGAGAATAATTTATAATTCTCTTCCTTCATTTTTCGAAATAAAAAGCTTGCTTCCTCTTTTGAAAGCTTCGTTCGTAATTGCTGTAAAACAGGCAATACTTCATGTAATTGTTCTTCTGTTACTACTTCTTTAACATTCATTATACTCTCCCCTAACTATTTATATAATTTTCTAAATGTTATATCATTATTATAAGAATCATCTACCCTTCACTTAAGTGACAGTTTAATTATTTTTTATAAGGCCAGCTTAAAAGGAGAGTTTTTTAAAATGGATTTTACTATCCCATTGCAATTAGAAAGTAATACACCTATTTACTTACAAATTTACGAATATATAAAATATGAAATTATACAAGGAACTATTTCTGTTGGCACGCGTCTTCCCTCACATAGAAGCTTAGCGTCACAACTTAATATTAGCCGCATTACTGTTGAATCAGCTTATCAACAATTACTAGCTGAAGGTTATGTAGAAAGTAAACCAAAACGTGGCGTTTTTGTTGCAAATGTTGATATTGACGTTATCCCAAATAAAAACTTAAATGTCGCAAAAGAAACTAGTAATTTAATAGTTGAGCAATTTGAATATGATTGTAGCCAAGGCCTCATTGATCAAAATGCCTTTCCGATTACAAATTGGAAACGAGCATTACAAGAGGCAATATTAAAATACGAAAATACTTTATTCGCTAAAGAAGACCCACAAGGTGAATTCATTCTTCGAGAGCATATAGCAACATATTTATATCATGCACGCGGTGTACATTCTTCACCTGATCAAATCGTGATCGGTGCCGGAACGCAGCCACTTCTTTGGCTACTCCTTCAACTGCTTGGTCCTACAAAAGAGTACGGCATTGAAAACCCTGGATTTCACCGTATACATGCAATCGTTAAAAGCTGTGATCGACACATTCATCCCATTCCATTAGATGAAAAAGGGATTCATATTCCTAGCTTATACAATACAAGTTCCAATGTCGCATACGTTACACCCTCACACCAATTCCCACTTGGAATGATTATGCCTTTATCTAAAAGATTGGAATTGTTAAAGTGGGCCAATGATTGTGATGGATACATTATTGAAGATGACTATGACGGAGAGTTTCGCTACACTGGTAAGCCAATCCCGTCTTTACAAAGTCTTGACTCAAATGAACGTGTTATTTATATGGGGACTTTCTCAAAATCTTTCTTACCTTCTTTACGAATGGGATATGTTGTTTTACCATCACACCTTTTAAAAACATATCAGGATTTGCACGGTATTTTTAAACAAACAGTCTCTACTATACAACAACTTGCATTCGCTCACTTTATACAAAGTGGAAATTGGGAACGTCACATTAACCGGAGTCGTACATTATACAAAAGAAAACATCATACATTAGTAAAATCCATAATGAAAGAAATGGGTACTAACGTTCAAATTCTTGGCGAGCAATCAGGACTTCATATCGTTCTACGCGTCCATAACAGTATGAATGAAGAAGAACTTATTGCATCTGCTAAAAAACAAAGTATTAAATTATATCCGCTTTCCCCATATGATTTTGTAACGGATTTGCGTAAGGAATCCTACATATTACTCGGTTTTGGTAGTATTCTGGAAAATAAAATTGAAACGGTAGTTAAATTATTGAAGAGCGCTTGGTTCCCTAGTTAAACTAGAATTTGCTAACAGTGCGTTTAACTTGTAATACATTAACAATTCAACAAAACAAAAAGAAGGCTGTTCCAAAATAGCTTTTTGGACAACCTTCTTCTTGTTATTCACCTGACCGTGAAGCCCTTCCCGGACGCTTAACACCCGTTGTTTCTGTTGAATAGGAAGCTTCAATTATAGCGGTTGGATCTACAGAGAGAACGAGATCTTTCATTTTCGGATAAATGAAACGGTTTGTAATACAATAAATGATTCTCTTGTGCTCTCCTAAAAAACCACCTTCTCCATGTAGATACGTAACAGATAACTGCAATTCTTTCATAAGTAGATCGCCTATTTCTTTATTCTTACCAGAAATAATCATGACGCTCTTTCCTTGATTAATACCATCTAATATGAAATCAATCATCTTCGTAACAATATAGAAAATTGCTAAAGAGAACATCGCTTGTTCGATTGAAAATAAAATGGCAACAAAGATGAAAATAATCGCATTTACAGCAAGTAAAAATGTGCTAATTGGTACTTTAAAATGTTTGTTCATCCAAACAGCTAACATTTCTGATCCATCAATCGCTCCGCCCATCTTTACGACAATCCCAACACCAATTCCAAACAACACTCCACCATAAAGTACAATTAATAGTTCAGAAGTTGTAATTGCCGGAAATGGTTTTAAATAAATCAATCCGAGCGTTGTAACTACATTCGCATACGATGTACGGATAAAAAACTTCTTCCCCATTACTTTTGCAGTAAATAGTAAAATAGGAATATTAAGTCCTAAAAACACTCCATAAAGCGGTAATCCTGCAACTTTATTTGCCATAATAGCAATAGCCGTTACCCCGCCGTCTACTAGTCCATTAGGCGCTAAAATAAGCTCTAGTGAACCCGCTACAATAATTGAGCCAATTGTTAATAATACGTATTCAAATAATTTTTTCATTCATTACCCCCAAAACTTATATATTTACTTAGTATTATTTTAACGTACTTTTACTACTTATACAAAGATATCCGTTTATATACACAAAAATTTCACCTTTACGATAATCTTTTTAAGCCTAATACAAGAAACACACTTACATATTACAATAAGTACGACTTCAATTTTAAATATTTCATCGACCGCCTTATTAGGTCCACCAGCATTTCGAAACGACTAACCAACTTTACGACTATTTCTCCTTACACTTCACATCATCTGTTATATAATGAATTTATAGAATTTACAGATAAAAAAGGAGTTCTTTCATGTTACAACAATTATTCACTTCACCTATTTTATCCATCCGAGCTTTACACCCAGGCTATGAAGATCATGCCTTTAAAACTGGTTACGAAACAATTATGCCTATTCCTCATCTTGAAGAATGTAGACAGCCTTATCGCTATTTGTACCGACTGTTATCTGTTCAAGGTAATGTGAAATTAAAGAAATGGTTACGTCACCCATCCTATTTTTAAATACGAATGAGAGGGATTATGAAATGGATATTCAGAAAAAGAGTTCTTTAACAGAAAATGAAATCCAACAAATGAAGGATTTCGCTTTTATTTGTGGACAACATGATCAAATCGACTATTCAACAGACTTGCATACTGATTTTTTAATGAATCGAAATGAAAATCAAACGAACGATTTCAATGTATATAATGAGACTCAACTAATTGGTGTATTAAGTATGTATGATTTTGAAAGACCAACAAAGTTAGAGTTAATAGGCTTTGTGCACCCCCATTTTAGAAAACAACAAATAGGAACGAACCTTTTACAAACTGCAATGAAAGAAATTTCAAAAAGGGAAGTAGATGAAGTCCTACTTATCATTAATGGTAATTCTACTTCTGGGAAATCATTTGCAAATCAAATGAAATTACCTTATCTATATAGCGAGTATGGCATGGAGTTCAAATCAAAAGAAATCAAAAAAACAACGAAAAATAATATACAGCTTTCTCTTGCATCTTCAACAGCACTTCTTGAGCTTATTGAAATTTCTAGTAAAGCTTTTGGAGATTCAGTAGAAAATACGGCCACATGGTTACATAAGATGTTGAATTCATCTTCTCATCAAGTTTTCTACGCTCATATCGATGGTAAAACATTCGGTACAATTACTGTTAATCAACAAAAAGATTTTGCGACACTATCAGGGTTTGCCGTTCATCCTTCTTACCAAGGAAAAGGCTATGGCAAAGAAATTTTAAACGATATAGTTTATATCCTCCTTGCAAAAGGAATATCCACAATTGAATTAGAAGTCGAAACGAAAAACAGTAACGCTTTAAAACTTTATACACAGTGCGGCTTTGAGATTACAAAAAAGCATGATTATTATGACTTATTACACAAAAAATAATTTTTCAAGCTATTTTTATTTACTGAACGTTTCATATAAAAAAACTGAATCATTACGATTCAGTTTTTTCTTAATATATTTACAACAGCAGTTGTTTCATTGTTTTCTTTATATACACGTGGAATTCTTCTATCTAGCATACACGTAACTTCATAATTAATTGTACCTAACATGTCAGCTACTTCTTCTACCGCAATCTCTTCCTCACCTTGTTTACCGTAAAATACTACTTCATCTCCAACATGTACTGGCATTGCTTTCGAAACATCTAGCATAAGTTGATCCATGCAAACTCGGCCGATAACAGGTACTCGAACCCCGTTAATTAACGCATAGCCTTTATTTGATAACTGACGATTATAGCCATCTGCATAGCCGATTGGTACAGTCGCAATCCATTCTTCACCAGTTGTTACATACGTATTCCCATAACTTACACCGCGATTCTTCTTCGCATGTTTAATATGAGCTATTTTTGATTTTAAAGACAATGCAGGCTGTAAGGATACAACTGTATGATCTACTTCTTTCGAAGGATACATACCATACACTCCAATGCCTACACGAACCATATTTTGAAATGTATTACTTAATTCCATTGATCCTGCACTATTTGAACTATGAATATATGGTATTTGAATCCCTAATTCTTTTGCCATATTTACAGCATTCTCAAATAAACTTGTTTGGTTATTCGTATATGTTTTATCGATTTCATCTGCCGTAGAGTAATGCGTAAACATTCCTACTACCTCTACATATTCCATACGGTTTAATTCTTCTAAAAACGGCTTAACTTCTTCTTCTTGTAAACCGATACGGCTCATTCCTGTATCAATCTTTACTTGAATGCGTGCTTTTTTTTGAAGACGTTGTGCAATTTCATTTATGCCTTGTAAATCTTCTATTCTATAGACAGTCATCATAACGTCATATTGAATTGCAGATTCAACAGCTGCAACTGATGTATAACCTAATATTAAAATTGGCACAGTGATTCCAGCTTCTCTTAATTCGATTGCTTCATCAACAAATGCGACAGCAAGTTGGTTCACCCCTGCTTCAATAGCCGATTTCGCAACTTCAACTGCCCCATGGCCATACCCATTCGCTTTTACAGCAGCCATCATCGCAATATTTTCATCGTTCACATGGTTTTTAAATTCTTTTACATTATGTTTTACAGCATTTAAGTCAACTTCAACAATTGTATCTCTTCCATATTTCAAACTCATTGGTCTAACTCCTAACTCAATAATTGCATTCCATTCTATTTCACGTTTCATATGACCTTTTACAATATAATACTTTTCCATATGCTAGTCAAACTACTAGAATTTTCGGAATTTTGAGTATGATATAATACCCTTAAGAAACTATTATATATGGAGATGAGGAGAATTACAATGTTTGTACAATTTGTATTACATCAACTTAAAGTTGCTGTTGATACTTATATTCATATGCTTAACCAATATAGTGAAGGCGATTTAAAAATACAACCAATTCACTCGAAGCGATCCATATTTGAAATGTGTGCACACCTTTCTCTTATTTGTCATGCTGATTTACTTATATTAAACGGTATTACGGAAAAAGAGTTACATACCTTTTATATAGAACAAACACCAGAAACAGTTAGTCACATACAGCAAACGATGCTTCAAGGATACGATTTACTTTCTAAAACTTTTTTATCCTATTCCAATGAAGAATTAGCGGAAATTAAGACTGCTTATTGGGGTATTTCTTATTCTAGGTTCGAATGGTTGCTTGAAATTGTTGCCCACGTCTATCATCATCGCGGGCAAATTCATATTTTATTATGTGAGCACGTTAAAGATCCTAACATACCTTTATTTCAATAAAGGTATGTTAGACGACATTAAACTTCTCTAAGGCAAATAATATGCCACCTTCACTTGATTTCTTTGTAACGTAATCCGCTTTTTTCTTTAACTCTTCTTTACCATTCTCCATCGCAATCCCTAATCCTACATACTGCAACATCTCAATATCATTTCCACCGTCACCAAAAGCAATTGCTTCTGATTTACAAATATTTAAATGCTCCAATACCTTTTGAATAGCCGTTAATTTTGATACTTTATTATCTTCCAATACATTCATAACATAACCATGAAAACGTTCAAACGTAAGCGTTGGATATCTTTCAAAAAATTTTTGAGCTTCTATTTCATCTGCATACAGACATAAACAATAGACCTCTTCTGACAAACTCCTGCTTTTTTCCGGATACTTTCCTAAATTTAACGTCTCGTTAAGCGCTTGAATTACACGCTCATTATCCGAAGCCATTCCGTTCATTACAAAATCCTCTGTGAAATAAGAAATACCATGACCATGTAATTCAGCAAACCCCGAGATATCATGTACGATTTCACTAGAAAGTACTGATTTATGTATAACTGTTTCCTCACACTTGATATGTGCACCATTTGCAGAAATAAACGTATTTATGCCTAGCTCTTTAAATTGTGAACATAAACTATATGGCCTTCCTGTTGTAACTACTACGTGAATCCCTTTCTCTATTAACCTTTGTATCACTTCTTTCGTACTTTCGTGCATACTTCTATCAATCTCGCTTAAAAGAGTGCCGTCAACATCAAAAAATACAACTTTGTACATATCCACTTACACTCCATCCAAGTGATTTGTATCATTAATAAAATGAATTATTTTCTGTTTATCCGTAATTTCAATTAAACTAATCCCCGTATCCCCCATTTTAAAATAATAGTCCATTGAAATTGGCATATGGAAAAACGCACGTAAAATACTATTTATTACACCACCGTGTGCAACAATTGCAATTCGATCATATGTATTCTCTGTTACAATTTTAGAAAAGATTCCTTCTATTCTCATTCTAAATTCGATAAATGACTCACCATTTTCAAAACGATCATGAAGAAACTTCGGCTCAGGGTATTTCTTCGCTTCTTCAAATGACAGACCTGCTTGTACCCCATTATTGAACTCCATTAATTCCTCTTCTAATTGAATTGGACACCCGATTCCTTCTGCTAATGTTTCACCAGTTTCGCGAGCACGTTTTAATGTACTTGCCCAAATGAAATCTGGTGCAAAATCCTTTTTCACTTTCTGTACAAGTCTTTTCACTTGCTGTCTTCCCTTTTCTGTTAATTCAAAGTCCGCCCGCCCTTCATGTACATGTAAAATATCAGCCTCTGATTCTCCGTGACGTATTAGTAGTATTTGCATACTTCTCCAGCTCCTTTGTTTATTTTTTCAAAAAATTCTATTATATCATATTTAAAGATTTACAAAATAAAAAGGAACGGTTTCCCGTCCCTTACCCATTCACTTTCTCTGCATCATTCCAATAATACTTACTAAATGCCTCCGTTAACACATCAATTGTGTTATATAACTCATCTAACGTATTGTCGATACCACCTACTTCAATTAGCATTGCATTTTTAGATAAATCCTGGTTATAAACGCCATTTCCATCTTTTTTATACTTTGGAAAAATACCTCTACTTAATCCATAATAATTTTCATCTAAATAACTATTGATTGCTCTTGCAATTTTTTCATTTTCAGCACGACCTTCATTTTCCATCCCAATTATAAAATATAATCTTGCATACGATTTCCCGTTAATTACTTTTGTTGTTACCTTCTTCCGCTGATCATCACGGTGTATATCAATCGGAAACGCAATTTTATTATTTTGTGCTAATGCTTCTTTTACATATTCATGAGATGCTTTATACGACTGATACCATACCCATTTTTTACTTGCTAGTAAATCACCCATATTCGTTTTATCATGAGTTACTGGAATTCCTTGTTCTTCAAGTTGCTCCTTCATCCGTTTCCCTAGTAAGGACACATTTACATCTGAACTAGATGGATCGGTTGCCCCTGGTAATAACGGAAGGAAGGATTCCCAACTATGTGTATGGTAAATATATACTGCACTTTCACCTTTTTTCGTTCCGTTCTTTTTCTGCACCGGATTATTTTTTTCCGCTTCTGTAACTTTGTCTTTTGCTACTTCCCGCTCTTTCGTTACTTCTTCAATCGGTACACTTGATTCATTTGGGATATTCGTAAAGTTTGTCCCTTCCCCAGCTACGATAATGTTAGAATAATACTTTGACATACCAGGCACTTCTTTACCGACAAATGTTCTGAAATCTTTTATTTTCAAATCCGTCGCAATAGAGAACATTAAATTCCCAACTGACTCCCGTTTATTTTGCTTAAAATAATCAAATCCGTAATAATGATTCTCACTTTCTATCATTTGAACAAAACCTTGCATCGATACTTTTCCAAACCATTGATTCGCGTAATTCGATTTCATTGTATGTAAAAGAGACGTCAAAATTGACGCAATAATAATTACTACTAGTGCATATAAAAAGAGTAATGAGATTATTTTTTTCCCTTGTATACGAGTGGCATACTTTTTCACTGTATCACCTTCTTTATACATGGATATGTACAAGCCTTTCTTAATATACGTACAAAAAAAGAGAAATGGCACCCCATTTCTCTTCATCATTCTTATTGTTCTTTTCCTGCATCATTTGAAGGTAATTTCTTCACTTGTTTTTCTTTAAAGATTTCACCAATTGCTCCAAGTGTACCCAGCGTCTCAATCGCATTAGATGGTATAAAGACTTTATTTGCTGGTCCTTTCGCAACCTCAATCAATGATTCAAATGATTTATAAGCAAGTATACGTTCATCTAAATTTGCTTCACGAAGTAATTCAATTCGGTTTTGTTCTGCTTTTGCGATTTCTTCAATCGCTCTTGCTTCCCCTTGCGCTTCTAATTCTTTTGCTTCTTTTAAACCTTCAGCTTCTCGAATACGTGCTTCTTTATCCCCTTCAGCCATTAAAATTTTACTTTGCTTTTCCCCTTCAGCACGAAGGACTTTATCTTGTTTTGCAGCTTCAGCCTCTAAAATAATCGCACGTTTATTACGTTCTGCTTTCATTTGTTTTTCCATTGATGCTTGCACATCTTTTGGCGGGTTAATGTCTACTACTTCAACACGTTCAATGCGAACGCCCCATTTCTCTGTTGCTTCATCAAGCGCTAAGCGAATTTCTGTTGAAATTTTTTCACGACCAGATAATGTTTCATCAAGTTCCATCTTACCAATAATTTGGCGCATCGTTGCAGAAGTAATATTACGAACACCATATTCATAGTTAGAAATACCATATGTCGCAAGTTCTGGTTCAACAATTTGATAGAAAATAATTGTATCAATTTCTACTTGTACATTATCTTTCGTAATTACCTTTTGTGGTGGTACATTCGTTTGTTGAATACGTAAGTCATGATATACACGAACGCGATCTACAATCGGGATTAAGATATTTAATCCTGGATGCATAATACGTTGAAACTTACCAAATCTTTCAATGACCCCAACTTTTTGCTGAGGAATAATTTTAATTGTTAACGCGACAAATGTAACAACAATTAGTGCAAAAATAATCGTTAACGTTAATGCTACTGCCATATTTATTCACTCTCCTTTTTCACTTGTATTATAGTACTATGCCTCTTTATAACAACGACTTTCTCTCCAGCGTCAATAGGAGCATCTGCAATAGCTGTCCAAGTATCTCCATCTACTTTCACAATACCGTTCGCTTCACTTGTAATCGCTTGCATAACAATTCCTTTTTTACCGACAAGCATATCCACTGTATCAGTAAAACCTTTTGCTTCTCGAAAGTTTTTTGAAATTCTTTTCGTAAAGAACGTCAATGTTAAACTTACAATCCCACCAATAACAACTTGTAAAAATAATGCATCAGGAGCAAACAAAGCAATAAGACCTCCGACAACAGCCCCAATTCCAAGCCAGAGCATGTAAAACGTAATCGACAACATTTCCGCGATAAATAAAATACCTGCTATTATAAACCAAATTACCCAAGCAGCCATATACAACCCTCACTTTCTTTCTCATTTTCTATATGTATATGAAGAAAAGAATGGTTTATCCGCCCTTTCGCATAGAAGGGCGTTTACTACTAGCTATTATATATATTCTTTTTTACAACAAGTATTAATAAAATACTATATTAATATATTCTTCATTACATATGAAAATCCCTTTCAAAAAATGACAAAAAATTCAATTCTTTTAAAAACATAATTTTCAGATTAAAATAATTCTAACTCAAAAATTATTGTTTTTTGGAAGGTGGTATTCTTATTGTACAATCGTTCAATAATTTACTATTTAGGATCAAAATTATGCATTACCCTCGCTGACATCGTATACGTAATGATTATTACAACTCATATCTATATATCAACTAAATCAGCTACTATTACTGCCCTGTTTCCTTTATTGCAAGTTATCACAAATCTGACCGCTAACATATCTGCACCATTTATAATGAATCGTTTTCCATCTTATAAGTTACTATTTACTCTGCAATGGACTAAGACAGTCCTTTTACTATTATTAATGATTTTATTTCTGGCCCTTTCCACAAACAGTTTAGCCCTATTAACTTTCGTTTTTTTCATTTCATTATGTAGCGGCTGGAGCGCTCCATTATTATACGGTATTCTTCCGCGCCTTACACCAAAAGAGAAATTAGTAAAAGTAAATAGTATTTTTTCCTTTTCAACACAAATTGTACAAGCGGCAGCTTATTCATTTACAAGCATTATCGTTCTTCTCATCGGCGTCACTTCTACACTCATGATCAATAACATTTTAATGATTTTCGGATGTGTTGCATTGCACTTTTCATTACAGTCCACACATGCTGAACGAATAACAGAACCTTCTTCTTCAAAGAGTACTGCTTTATTAGAAGGCTGGAAACTATTATTTCAACATCCTTCTTTGCGCACAGTTACACTGATGGACTTAATTGAAACTTTCGCAGGAACAATATGGATTGGTGCTATTACGATGGCATACGTAACGACGATTCTTCATAAAGGTGAGGAATGGTGGGGATATATTAATACAAGTTATTATGTGGGCACGTTAATCGGCGGGATATTAGCATGGAGAATGAGTTCACATATTCAAAATAATTTAATACGCTCTATGGCGATAGGCTCTCTTTTGTTTAGCATTCTTACATTTTTATATGGTATGACGAGCAGTGGGTTTATTGCGCTATTCCTATGTGTTCTAATGGGGCCATGTTATCAAATTAGAGATATTTCTCAAACGACGGTTTTACAATCAAGCGTGACCCCTTCTTTATTATCAAAGATGTATACAGCTCATGGTGCACTTCTCTCGACAGCGTCTGGTCTTTCTATGCTTAGCGTCGGCATTATTACAGATACATTTGGCGTTCGTACAATTTATATCATCGCTTCTTTTCTTATTTTATGTTCTGCTTGTTTATCTTTTCGTTTATTAAAGCATCATAAGACAAAGCAGAAAGATATTTCACTTTAATCAATAAAACAAATAGGACAGGAATTCCTGTCCTATTTTATATTCTATTCATGACAAATTCGGAATCTTTCTATGCTTTGTCGCTTGTTCAAAAGCGTATGCTAGCTTAATTAATAGCCCCTCACGAAAAGCAGTACTTGCAAGTGTAATTCCAAAAGGTCTCCCGCTTTCCATATACCCCGCGGGTATTGCTATAGACGGATAACCTGCTTTCGCACATATAGTAGAACCTATATAAGAAGGAAACAGTATCACATCAAGATCATATTTTTCCAAGGCAAAATCAATCCCTTGTTCTTGTGAAAAATATATATCTTCTAATCTTGCATTTAAATATTCAGGATTACTTAACGTATTAGGAAAATCTTTTCTTATTTCTAACCTAGTTTGTCCGTATTTCAAAGCTCTTTCTGCTATCTTCTCATTAAACTCCAATAGCTCCGAAATAGAATGTACTGGAATTGTAGAAGGTAATTTAGAAAGATAATTATCCAGGCTATGTTTGAGCTCATAGAGCGAAACTCCCCAGCTCCATTCTCTATGAAAAGATGGAATATCAATATTTTCTACTACCATCGCTCCCTCACTACGTAATACTTGGATTGTTTCCTTAAACAATTTTTCATCGTACTCACCATTTTCATAATATTCTTTTGGTGCATTGCTAAATATACCAATCTTCGCTCCATTTAAGCCGTTAACATCAAGATATTTTGTATACTTCTGCTCTGCCCTTCCTTCACTTTTGTGAGTAGCTGCATCCATCTCATCCAATCCAGTTAAACTCCCTAGCAAAATAGCCGCATCTGTTACAGTTCTAGCAAATGGACCAGCTGTATCTTGTGAATAAGTGAACGGAATAATGCCTCTACGGCTAATTAGACCGACAGTCGGTTTAATTCCTACTACAGAGTTTTGAACAGCTGGACTCAATATGGAAGCATCCGTTTCTGTTCCAACAGATAATACTGTAAAATTAGCGGCAACTGCTACCGCAGATCCTGTACTAGAGCCACCAACAAACATATCATCCTTGCCTGTACCATATGGATTGATTGTTTGTCCACCTCTTGCACTATATCCAGCCCACATTTCAAATGACATTGCATTTGCTAATTCTGTCATATTTGTTTTCCCTATTATCACTGCTCCTGCCTCTCGCAGTTTCGTAACGAGAAATGCATCTTCACTACTAATATTTTGTTCTAGAGCAATCGTACCTGCACTTGTATGCATAGAGTCATTCGTTTCAATATTGTCCTTAAGCAAAACAGGTATACCATGCAAGGGTCCTCTTACACCTTTTGTCTTTCTTTCATGATCTAACGCTTCGGCAATAAAGATAGCGTCTGGATTTATTTCTAAAATTGAATTGATTGTTGGGTCGTCTTGGTCGTACTTTGCAATTCTATGAAAATAATACATAACTAATTCTTTTGAGGTTAACTGCCCAGCTTCCATCGCTGTTTGTATATCATAAATTGTTAATTCTTTTTGTAATCGTGTATTGAACTGAATTTCCATTTTCATTCTCCTTTTATAAGCCCTTTTATTGATAACGTGTATTTATTACTTTTTCACTTTCTCCGCTCCTCACATACATAAATACAATCCCTTAAAAAAATTCCACTCACCTATTTAAAAACCTTTAATTTCCCGAAAAATAACAAGAGTCTGAAACGAATTAACTTTCGCTTCAGACTCTTTTATTACTTTACATATATCTCATCTAACAAATGTAAAAACTCCCCTTGTTTTTCCGCTAATTCAGGACATTTTGCAATATCAAACCATTCGTAGCAAAACACTAGCCCTTGATCTTCTTGACCAGCATTTACTATATGTTGCCAAGCATCTTTTACATCCGTAGGTAAAGTTACGTGGAAAAAGTGGCGTTTTTGATATTCTTTTTTTTCCTTCACATGTATGATGTAATCTGCTAGTAAACGCTCTATGCATAAATGGCGTAATCCAGATTCTTCTTGTATTTCACGTAACACCGCTGCCTCTAACGTTTCTCCTTCATCAACTGTTCCACCCGGTACTTGGACACCAGCTTCAGGTATATCACGATGTTTAAAAACAAGTAATTGCATAATCCCCTCTTTTTCTCTTGTAATATATGCGTGTACCTTTTTCTTATATAACATCGTCATTATACTGCTCTCCCCTCAATTGTTCACTCTGTTACTTCTTCAAGCGTCAGTTGATTTTCATATAAATATGTAGCTTGTGGATTCCCCACATACCTTACGTGCCACGGTTCATACCGATAGCCAGTAATCGTTTCTTTCTCTTTTGTATATCGAATCACAAAACCAAATTTATAAGCATTTTCAGAAAGCCACTGACCTTCTTTCGTTTCTCCAAAGACTGTCTCTAGCTGAAATTTAGCAGATTGAGATGTAATATCCATAGCGAGTCCTGTTTGATGTTCACTCGTACCAGGAACCGCGCTAGACATCGCTGTTTTTGCTTCTCCATCTTGTTTTTTATACATCGTATTTAATGCTTTTTGTCGATCAAAAGATCTAAATCCAGAGACTGCAAAAAGAAAAATTCGTTCCTTATCAGCTTGTTGAAACATCTCCTCAAGCGCCTGAGCTGCCTCTTTTCTCATTTTTTTCTTTTCTTGATCACCTTCACTAGAGTAACGTACTTTCGGAATAACTAAATCTAGCGGCCTATACCCATCTGGTAAACGCCTACTTTTATTCACAAGTACCAGCATCGAATTCGGATTACTAATTACCGCAATATCTCCATCCATATTCGCAATCGTTTCTTTTGCTTTCGGAAATATGTTATTTACATTCACTTCTCGTGCTTGCTTATCCTTATACATTTTATAATTAATTCCTGCTACTCCGACAATGAGTATCGCCGCCACGATACCAATTAGTATCCATCTTTTTTTCATATAACGACCTCTTATTTTAATAATTTGGCCATTTCATACTCATCGATGTCCTTCCCATCGATAATAAGAGCAGCTTTTTTGACACCTTCTTTCTCAAATCCAACTTTTTTATATAGTGCCTGAGCTCTTGTATTGTGGGCCATTACCGTTAATTCTAAACGCCATACATCATGTAATTTTGCCCATTTCTCAACCTCTTTAAACAATCTCGTCCCAATACCTCGCCCACTACACTCTTGCAAAATACCAATTACAATGGCTGCCACATGTCTCTTTCTTTGAATATTATTTCCATTCACTAAAATAAACCCTACTATCCTCTCTTCTTCAACTGCTACAAATATTGTTGCAGTTTCATTTTCTATAAATCGATGTATCATTTGTTCTTGTTGCTCAGCTGTAGCTGTTCTTTCTCCTGGTTCGTATAGCATAAATTTCGTTTCTTCATCTAATTGCTTACTCAATTGCAAAAATGATGCTGCATCTTCTATTCTGATCTCCCTAATCACCTAAATCACCCTACCAATTTCATAGTGAAAAATTTTCCTTGTAAAAAGATTTTCTCTACTATTTCGAAAATCCCTTTCTAATTCTCCTATTATAAATAGACAAATTTCGCTATTACTATAACAATTGTAAATTATGTCGATTTTGTGACATATCGTCACTCCAAAACAAAAAACGTAAGCATTACACTTACGTTTCCGTAGATTAATGTGGACTAAAACTCAATACTGGATGCGTCCCACTAATTCCAGTTTCACTTTATCCATTCACTTTTTCAGCTTGCCAAAAGTATTCACCAAATGCTTTAGCAAGTACATCAATTGATTGATTTAATTCTTCCTCTGTATTATCTACTCCGCCAACTTCTATTAATATCGCCTGTCCTGATAAATCTTGATTATAGACTCCATTTCCTGTTTGAAAGCCTTTTTGAATTACTCCTCGGCTCACCCCTGGATATTTCTTATTAATCGTCTCATGTAAAGCCGTTGCTAATTGTAAGTTCTTTTCATAGTTTTTGTTACCTTTCCCAATCACGAATGCAAGTTTTGCATATGATTTATCTCCAATTGTTTTTGTTGTAACATTTTTCCGTGCACTATCACGGTGTAAATCGAAGAAGTATTGTAATTCTTTATTACCAGCCATCGCTTCTTGTACAATTTCTCGTGACATTTTATAAGAACTAGTATCATTCAATCCTTTACTTATTAACTTTTGACCGACATCAGTCTTATCGTTAGTAGCACCTATCCCTTCACTTGCCAGTTGTTCACGAAAGCGATCTCCAACTATGGAAATATTCGTTACAGAACTTGTCGCTTTATTCGGATTTGGATCATTTGTTAAATTAAGTAATGGCAAGTATGATTCCCAGCTATGCGAATGATATATAAATGCAACTTGTCTTTTCCCAGTCGTTTGAGCTGGTTGTTTCTTCTCTGTATTCGAATCAGACTTAGGGACTTGTCCAGTTTCTCCAGTACGTTCTTTCACTACTTCTTCAAGAGGAACGCTCGACTCTATTGGTAAGTTGGAATAATTTGTCCCTTCACCTGCGATAACGATTTCCGTATCATACTTACCAAATCCCGGAAGTTCCTTTCCAACAAAACTACGTACATCATCAAAACGAATATTCGTAGCCATAGAAAAGAGAAAGGAAGAAATCGAAAAGTCTTGATTTAAATTCCGATATTCTTGTGTAAAATAATGATTCTCTTTCCCAAGAACGTACATATACCCGTTCATTGACAACTCATTTAACCAGTTATATAAATACGTTGACTTCGTCTCTTTCAAAGAAGTTACCATCATACTAATGAGAAAAAAAGTCACTAACACCGTAGTAATGACAAATAAAATTAACTTGCGCACGCTTGTTAATTTCACATAAAAAAAGCCTCGATTCATACTATCACCCTCTCTATTTCAAGTTATGTACAAGCTCTAGAGAATAGACCGTCTAAATTCCGGCTATATTGTTAATGAGGTGAAATGAATTGAAGCTATTAATCGGAATATTACCAATCGCTCTATCATTTATGTTTTATTTGTTTGCTAAACATCCAAAACTCTCTATTGTGCTACATATCTTTGCGTACTTGGCACTGTATGTACTCGGTACAGTTATTTCCATTAATATATACGATGTTTTAATACAAGATTTAGTTTTCATGACGAGCATTCATGGAATTTTACTGAATCCATTTTTCCTTATTGCAGGAGCCTATATAGGAACATACACTTTGTACCTACTTTTGTCTTACATTATTATGAAAATAAAAAATGGAGCGTAACGGAATGCAGCCACCGTTCATTTGTCATACATGTAGAAAAAGAATTACACGAAAGAAAGACCTTATTACCACTACACGGTACTTCCATTTTTATTTATTTCACAACAGTTGTTTTAAGCAACAACAACTTTTCATCCTACGTTTTATCCCTATGAATACACTTTTTTGTTTCTTTCTTATTATATATGGGCTTATTATCGGCAGCATTCTTATGATTACAGAGCCATCTATCATTTGGCTTGTTTTTTTGCTGCCTATCTCATATCGGTTTCTTTCATATTATTATGTTGAACGTTTTTTCTCTAAATAACTTGCAGACTGACCTCTAGGAATGCTTAAACACTCCCATTCATTTTCTTTAAGCATTTTACCAATGTAAATGATTTGTCCAATATGTAAAGCATAATGAGAGATTTGCCTTTCAATCGCTTGCATGACAGTAAGTGCTTCACCACGAATGTATACTGTCTTAAGCAAATGTTCCGGATTTATAGTACTCATCGCTTTAAAAACATACTCCCACCCTTCTTGCCACGCAGCAAGAACTTCTTGTTTTGAACTGTATCCCCCTTCAAATTCACCATCTCGGTTACGATCTATTTTTTCACCATCAGATGTTAAAAAATCCGTCCATCTGGAACGCATATTACCATGCAAATGCTTAATAATAATCGCTACGCTATTTGTTTCCACATGAGAAGACCATATAATTTGTTCATATGATAATTGGGAAAGCGCCCGTTCTCCTTGCTTCTTTGTTGCTTTAAAATTCGAAATGGCACATTGCAAATATTCTCGCCCGATATCCATCTTCATCCCTGCCTTCACACTAACTGATTTTCGTTCCATTTGGCAGTTCCATATTCGGCTGAAGTAATACAACATCACCCGATTCAGGGACTCCTCCTAATACAAGCACTTCCGATTTAAATCCAGCTACACGCTTTGGCGGAAAGTTTACAATCGCAACGATTTGTTGACCGACTAAATTTTCTGGATTGTATCTCTTCGTAATTTGAGCACTTGATTGTTTTATCCCAAGCTCCCCAAAATCAATTTCTAGTTTAATTGCCGGAATTCTCGCTTCTTTAAATTCCTCTGCATGTGTAACTGTTCCAATCCGTAAATCTAAAGTTAAAAAATCTTCAAAATTAGCCATTTTATCATTCCTCCCAACTTATTACTTAGACAAAATACAAAAATCCCCTTCAAAAAAAAGAAAGGCGCCTAAGCACCTTTCTTTTGCATTTCACTCGATTCATTTGATTTATAGAAGAAGAAACCGAGCACACCACCAATACACGCTGGGACTAACCACCCTATTCCTTCTTTATATAAAGGTAACATTTGTAATACATTTGAAATTGCGTCAATTTTGATATTCGCACTTTCTAAACCATTAAATAAGCTAACGGACAAGGCACCTAGTATTGCTCCAATATAAATTGTATTTCGCTTTCCTATCCATTTATGGAAATACGAAAGAACGATTAATACAATTGCAACTGGATAAATAATCATTAACACTGGTAATGTTACTGCGATTAATTGTGTTAATCCTAAGTTAGATACAATTAAACTAAATCCACATACTATTGTTACAATCGTTTTATGTGAAAATTTCGGTAATAAGTTTGAAAAGAACCCTGCACACGCAGATGTTAATCCAACAGAAGTTGTTAAACATGCAAGTGTAATAACAAGCCCTAACAAAATTTTACCACTCGTCCCATATAACTCATTTACAACATTCGTTAATATAAGACCACCATTTTCTGAGACACCAAGTGATGTACTAGTTGAGCCAAGATAAGCAAGTGATAAATAGATTAACGTTAAACCAAGTACAGCAATAACCCCTGATACAACAGTTATTTTTGCAATTTGATTACTCTCTTTTATCCCTTTAGAGCGAATAACTTGTACAACAACAATGCCAAATACAAGTGCACTAATCGCATCCATCGTTAAATACCCTTGGATAAATCCACCAAAGAAAGCATTTTCTTTGTAAGCATCTAACGGCGCAGCTGGTGCTCCAATCGGATCAATTATTGCCTTTCCAACAATAACAGCAACAATTAATACTAATAATGGGGTAAGAAACTTCCCGAACCAATCGACTAATTTAGATGGATTTAATGATAAATACCACGTAATTCCGAAGAAGACTACCGTGTAAAGGAATAGCATGTACCATTCTGAAACCATTGCCTCTGATAAAAATGGCTTCATTCCCATTTCAAACGAAACAGCTCCTGTACGCGGAATCGCGAAGAATGGCCCAATTGCTAAGTAACTAACTAGTGGAAAAATAAATGCGAATATAGGATGAACTCTAGAAGACAGCGCTTTCAAGTCCCCCTCTACAAACGCAACAGCTGTTACAGCTAATAGGGGTAAACCGACTCCTGTTACGAGGAATCCAATTGTAGCAACCCATACATTCTCTCCTGCTTGTTGCCCTAAAACTGGCGGGAAAATTAAATTTCCTGCTCCTAAAAATAATGCAAATAGCATTAAACCAATCGCTAACGTATCACCTGGCCTTAAACGTCCCTTCATACTTTTCATTTGCATAGCACTTTCTCATTGTTTATCTCTATTCTCACAATAATGCTATGCATCCTCCTCTCTACTCAAGATGATAAAATATGCCCTTCACAAAGCATCGTCTTTCTCCATAATTTCTCCATTACCCTTTTTATTACTCCAAGTATTGAATTTTGATTTTTTTGAATATTTAAATCATTAGAGTGTTATTACGCAGAGTATAGTTGTCAGACCTTCTTGTTTTTATCACACATATAGTAACATATTTAGCTGAAAAATAAAAACATATTTTCAAATTGATTTTTTCGAAAATCGGAATTATCTACTTTTTTTATTCTTTTACACAAATTTTATTCAGTCACTACACCATCTCTATATTGTTATCCGAGAATAACTTTATATAGCTACCATAGCGCAAAAGCCATCCAGCATAATTAGATGGCTTTCGCATGTTACTCTATCGTTTCAACTTCACGTGGATTATTCATCTCTTCCACATACACAACCCTAAATCCGTGATCTTCTAAATCCTTTAACAACGTTTCTAATTCACTATCTTCAAACTCTTCTCCTAATGTAAACATAATTCTACGCACTAATAGAGCATCATTATCAAAAGTCATTAAACTTTGAATGCCAGTGTATTTCTTTAACACTGTTGATAACTTTTGAATTGCACCATTATAGTCTTGTGTTCCAATCATGACAGAGTATTTACTAGAATGAACGCCCCATGCATCCTCTAATAATTCAAAAACTTTTTTATGAGTTAAAATTCCAAGGAATATTCCTTTTTCGTCAACTACTGATAAATAAGGTAATTTTTTTATTGTAAAAAATACTTTAAAGAAGGAAGAATCTTCTCTCACGAATCCATCTTTATCGTTCAATAATTGTAATACACTCTCATCGAGTGAACCTTTATATTCTAAAATATCTACTTTATATATATTCCCTAAGTATTTTTCTTTTTTTTCATCTAAAACTGGTACACAACGATACCCCGTTTTATTCAAATGCTCCAACGCTTCCCCTATTGTAATTGAACTTGAGCACAGTAAAACTTCCCTTTTCGGCACATAATTCCCTTTAATCCTCATAAAAAGCCTCCTTATGTTAAAATACTTTCTGTGCCATAACTATATTATATTTTCAGAAAAAAATAAATAATTAATTTTATTTTTCTGAAAATTATTCATTTTCTTGTCATAATTTATCCATGAATCCTTCACTTGTATATTTTCACTATCAAATCGATCTCTAAATGACTCCAAGAAAAATATATTGTAACTTCATTCGAAAGACGCTAAAATAAGAATAAGAATTTTCTGAATATTCTAAGAGTAGGTGGTTATATGTCTTTATTGCGCTCACATATATGTAAATTTATAGTTGGTATTTTCATTATTTTTGTCATAAGTCCTATCCCAGCAATTTTCATTACACATAATTACTCTTATCAAAATGAATTTATTAGCATTTTTCAGAACTTCTCTCAACTTTCTTCTATATCAATTCCAAAAATTGATTGGATGCACGAATCTATCTTTTTCTCAGCAAATCAGATGATACATAATTCTAACCATGCAACACCTTTATTCCCTTACATTTGGGAAATATATTTTTTATCGACTGTTCGTTTTACCTTTACTCTTGCAATCGGATTCTTCATAAGTTTAGGTATCGGCCATTTATTTATTAAAGCTCCTAATTCAGTTAAAAGGTTTGCTTCTTTTTTTAATTGGATTCCTTATTCTTTTTGCACCGTGTTATTACAATGTTCAGTCTTATTACTACTCCTATACATCGCAAAATTCATCAAAATTCCTTACTACTCATCTCTTGTCATCGTATGTAGTACCTCCATGATTATCGTTATGCAAGCAATAAAAAAATGGATTCCTTTCTTAAATAACACAAATGAATATGAAATAAAAAACCCGTCTTTCCTTATAGACACATTATTTTTGGCGCTTACTTCAAATCATAAATCTATTTTAGGTTCCATTATTTTTTCATTCATTTTTATGGAATGCGTTTTTCATACGAACGGATTATTGCAATTTATCGTTCAATTTGGCGGAAGTGCACCTGTAATTGTTACAATTGGTTTATTACTATTGTATATCCCTTACAGCATACTCTCTTTTCTTCAAACGCTATGGACGACAACCTACTTCAAACAGCAATCTTACACTGTAACGAGAAGTATTTCAAAACCGTAATTTGAAATCACCCTCTATAATCTAAAAGTAGAGGGTTATTCCTTTTGTATAGCGGACAAAATAACACTAAATTCTAAAACCACACTATAAATATGCCAATATTTACCCTTTTCCTTTGACTATTCTTTTCATTTGGATTTATTATAAAAGTATAACATAATTGCAGGAGGTGACATCTTTATTCCCATCACGGAATAGAGAACACACTTGGACATATTAAATATTTTTCTCATCTTTGTACTTATCCTTATTTCTGGCTTTTTCGTTGCATCAGAATTCGCTGTTGTAAAAGTACGAAAAAGTCGAATTGATCAGCTTGCAAATGAAGGAAATAAGCAGGCGTTAGCTGCAAGGAGCGTGGTATCTAATTTAGACGTGTATTTATCTGCCTGTCAGCTTGGTATTACAATTACATCTTTAGGTCTTGGTTGGCTTGGTGAACCAACTGTAGAGCATTTACTCCGACCATTATTCGAAAAAATTAATATTACTGGAACAATGGCAAATACTTTATCCTTTATTATTGCTTTTAGTGTTATTACATTTTTCCATGTTGTATTAGGAGAATTAGTTCCAAAGTCTTTTGCCATTCAAAAGGCAGAAACCATTGCTTTAAAATTTGCCAAACCGCTTATTTGGTTTGATAAAATTATGTATCCGTTCATATGGTTATTAAATAATACAGCTATATTTTTCACAAAGTTATTCGGTTTAGAACCTGCTAAAGAAAATGAACTTGCCCATTCTGAAGAGGAGTTACGACTCATATTAGGTGAGAGCTTTAAAAGCGGTGAAATTAATCAAGCAGAATATAAATATGTAAACAATATCTTTGAATTTGATGACCGTGTTGCGAAAGAAATCATGGTTCCTCGTACTGAAATGATTTGCCTATCTACTGAAAATACATTGGCAGAAAATATGGATATCGTTGCAACTGAAAAATATACACGCTATCCTATCATTGAAAAAGATAAAGATGACATTATCGGGATGATCAATACGAAAGAAGTGTTCCATGATCAAACGAAAGGTATTAATAAACCACTTGAATCCTATATTCATCCCGTTCTAACTGTGTTTGAAACTGTACCTATTCGCAAAACGCTAGTACATCTTCAAAAGAATCGCGTTCAGATGGCAATCGTTATGGATGAATATGGTGGTACTGCCGGACTTTTAACAATGGAGGATATTCTTGAAGAAATCATTGGAGAGATTCAAGATGAATTTGATGCGGATGAATCACCAATGATTGAAAAGCGTACTCCTAAACTTACTGTTTTAGATGGAAAAGTACTTATTTCTGAAGTAAATGATATGTTTGGCCTACATATTGATGATAGTGATTTAGATACAATTGGAGGTTGGCTACTCTCTCAAGCGATTGACTTAAATATTGAAGTTGGTTATTCCATTGAATATGCCGGCTTTCAATTTAAAGCGATAGAACTTGATGGACATCAAATCAAGAAAATTGCTGTACAGAAATTAGATACAAAAAAGGAGTTATAAAGTGACCGTTTTATTAACAATATGTATCATTGCGTGTTTCATTGTTTCATTTCTCGCCTTCATTTATCCTATTATCCCAGGCATCCTAGCTGTATGGGCTGGGTATCTCATTTACCATTTTGGTATAAATGGAGGCGAACTAACGATTTCTTTTTGGATTATCCAAGCAATTTTCACACTATTTATTTTCGTTGCTGATTTTATTGCAAATGGATATTTCCTAAAAAAATACGGTAGTTCAAAGTGGGGCGAACGTGTCGGGATGATTTCTATCATTGTCGGATCGTTCTTCTTCCCACCATTTGGTTTAATTATTATACCTTTCTTATCGGTATTTATAACCGAGCTCATACATAAAAAGACGCCAAAAGACGCCTTTCTAGTTGGAATTGCTACTGTAGTTGGTTTTCTAAGCAGTACAGTAGCAAAAGCCATTCTCCAAATCATTATGATTATCATATTCGTATGTTATATCATCTTTTAACCGTCCCAATTGTGGGATGGTTTTTTAATACGAAATACCTACTCGACTATTCTCATATATGTTTTTATCGCACAGATTCCACGTAAAATGCGCTGTATCGCCAACTGTTATTTTCGCTCCACCTTCTGGTAATACATCTTTTTCAGTTCGATATACCCCTGTTATATCACCGTCTATTAAATGAGTCGGGCAAACAACTGTCCAACATAATTTACTATGATTAAGTGCCTCATATGCAGCTAAGTGATCTTCTGCTGCCGTTGTCGTCTTCCTTTTTGATTCCGCAGATTGGAAACGATATATACTGGGATTTGTTCTTGCTTGTAAAATACCAGCTGTTCCTATTGTAATAATTTTCTTAACACCCTCTTCTTCCATATACTTTATAATATTTGGCATACTCTTTGCTAATGTTCCATTCCGATCCGTTCCAAGAGCACTAATTACAATATCACATCCTTTTATCGCTAGATTTATATCGGTTCCGTTTAATACATTTCCTTTTATAATTTGTAACCTTTCATGCTTTATTTGCATACTATTCAAATCACGAACTAATGCTGTCACTTCAGCTTCAGCTGCATCCTTTAACGCCAATTTTATTATGTTTGAACCTACTCGACCTGTCGCTCCCAATATACATACTTTCATTAGTTTCTCCTCTTTCATTCTTTCTTTCTATTTTTCCGTAAAATTAATTAATATACAACAAAAAAGCTTCCCCATATTTGAGGAAGCTCTATAATCACTTTATTTCTTTTCTTTAGAATCTGTAGACTTCTCAGTTCCGCTTGTTTCTTTATCCTTTTTTTCATCTTGTTGTGTCGTTTTGTCGTCTTCTTTCTTCTTGTCCTCATCTTTACTACAACCTACCATTAATAAAGAACTTGCAAGTGCCATAGCAGTTAATGACTTAACCCATTTGTTCATTTGCGTTTCCTCCTTTTGATAGAATATGTACAATCCCATACTACTCTCTATTTTTAAAGGAGAGATTGAAATATAGTAAATATACGGTAAATATTTGTAAATTTTCTAATAACAAGACTTGAATTTATCTTCTAACTAACACAAAATTAGCCCAATTCTTCGCTCCCCCTGAAAGTAAAAAACTAAGGCGTATATCATTCCGCCTTAGTTCCTTATGCAAACTTCTCGTTTTCATATATATTTGTAATCTTGTATTCCTTCTTCACAACATATTGCCACACACTGTAAGCGTAACGGTTCATTTTCAGGAAACAATTTTCCAAAAACGAGCGGAATTCTGGATTTGCAACCTCCACTGCAACTTGCGCAAACTTTAATGATAATCGTTTCAAATGTGAAATATAACAGATTGCAATATGGATATCTTCTGTATATGTACTATCTGTTTCCTTCTCCATTTCAGGCAAATGAAACAATATCGGTTCACAAGTTATATGCCGTACATTCTCTCCTTCTTGAAAATTCACTTGTTCATTATATGCTTGTAACATATACGGTAAATGCTGCTGTAATAGATTCTTTAATTCTTCGTCTCTGACCTTTTCAGTATACTCTCCAACCTTATATATTAGCATGTAACTATATCTCATTAATTCTTTCATACAGTCCATTAAAGCGCCTCCCTTCACTTTTGTCTATATGTTATAAATATGACGCTATAACATTTGCTATTCTTGCTAAAAACCAATCCCATTTACTAATTTTCTCAAAATCTTCTTCAGAAAATCTTTTTGATTTATGAAAGTCTTCTTTCAATCGACTCCATACGTCAGCAACAACTGTTTTATCATATATGACACAGTTAGATTCGCAATTTAAATAAAAGCTTCTATTATCAAAATTTGCTGTGCCTATATCAACAATTTCTCCATCAATGATTGTTACTTTCCCGTGAAAAAATCCATTTCGATATTGATAAATCTCCGCTCCAGCATGTAACATATCTTTTAAATACGGATAGGCAGCTTGTTTTAATAATACGGCATCACTTTTAAATGGCACGAGAATTTTCACATTGACGCCACGGTTTAATGCATCTTTTAACTCTTTTGTCATTTCTTTACTTGGTATAAAATATGGCGTAGCAATAATTAAAGACCTTTTAGCCTGCTTTAAAAGCGCCCCATATTTTTCCCATAAACCTTTTCCATCTGAAAATAAATATTGATATTTTACATTCCCTGTTTCGGGTAAACTTTTATATACAGGCATTTTTTCTCCCGTATCTTCTTTCCAGTCATCAGCAAATTTTCTTTCCATATCATTTGCACCATTCCCCTTTATGCGCACATGATAATCACGCCACGGACCAAATTTCGGATTTTGTCCAAGATACTCCTTTCCAATATTAAAGCCACCTATGTATGATACCTCTCCATCTATCGTAACTATGCGTCTATGATTCCGCTGATGCAAAGAATAGAATACATTTTTCAGTTTTGGTTTTTTACTAAATGTAAACTTAACACCTTTACTTTTTAATTGATTAATTATCTTTTTCTTCAGCTTATATCCACCTATTCGATCGACTGATAGTTTCACCTCTACTCCACTAGATGCTTTTTTCTCTAGTAACTGTAAAAACTCTTGGCTTATTTCATCTTTACCTACAATATAAAAATGAATATATATATACTTTCTGGCATGCTTTATATCCTCAAATAAATTCCTATATAACTCTTCCCCGTTTGTATATAGTTGAAATTCGCCTGATCGAACTTGTCCGACTTCATATTCACTAGCCATTTTTTTCCCCATTTCCACATCGATGTTCATCCAAATGAATACACCTATTAAGCAAAGGATTACAACGAAAAAGCGCTTCATGGATACTTTCCTTTCTTCACTTACTGTTATTTCTATATCTTCCCTTTTTTAATACATTATCATACAAGAAAATATGTCATTACATGATATATGTCCATGTCAAACAACAGCTCACTTGCATATTGTATGTTGTACCTTAAAACAAAAGGAGGAAATAACAATGGGCTTCGCACATGGTAATGGATTTGCGCTATTAGTCGTATTATTTATCCTCTTAATTATCGTTGGTGCTGCTTGCTTCTGCTAAGTAGTTATTGTAATACGATATGGGGATGAAAAAACTATAAAAGCGGACACCTAATTTTTAGGTGTCCGCTTTTCATTTTAATTATTTTCCCACCAATTGCCGAAACATTAACCGCTAAGTAGATACTTAGCCTCAAAAAGTTAGGAGTGTCGCTACCTTCTTGCTCTCTGCTTTACGAATATGACGTTGTTCTGCACGTAACACAGCAATGCGATATAATTCTTTCTCCTCTTCTGTTTCAAGGATTACACGCGGCACAGGAACCGGATTATTGTCCTTACTAAGTGCAACAAAAGTAACAAATGACGTTGCTGCTATACGTTTCTCACCTGAAATTAAGTCTTCTGCTACTACCTTCACAAATATCTCCATAGAAGTTCTTCCCGTCCAAATGACGAAAGATTCATAACTAACACAATCTGAAGAACGAACTGGGTGTAAGAAATCGACCCAATCCATAGACGCTGTGACACATTCCATTCTTGAGTGTCTCGTTGCTGAAATCGAAGCAACCATATCCATCTCCGCTAATATTTTCCCACCAAATAATGTATTATGATCATTCAAATCTGTTGGAAATACTCGGCTCGTTTTAAACACTCTTGACTCATTAGCTGTTTTTCCCTTTATTTCAGTCATCATTATCGCCCCTTTGATTATTTATCCCGCTATTTGCGAGTAGCAATACCCCAAACTTAAAATGCAGCTGAAACAAAGAAGTTAGGCGGGCTACCCGTATATACACTATCTCTTCCATTCATATCCCAATAATCACTACACTACGTGCACTACACATTTAATATTAACAACATTCAAAACTTTTAGTCCATAAAAAAGAACCGATATTATCAATCGGCTCCTCTAAATACATATTGTTCTTTCGGCTGTTCAACTTTATTCCATTTCTTGACTTCTAGCACTGGAATGTTTGCATGGAACGGCTGATAAAATTCAGTTGAAATTTCACCCTCAACTTGAATCCAATCATCATTCTTCCATTCTACCCCTTCTGGTTTTTTCACTAACATACCATATACACCAGAATCCGCTACACAATGTATAATACCAAAGCGGAACAAGAAGTATTGTTCTTTTTTAGATGAATCATCTCGAAAAACAAACCCTTTAAATGATAAAGTCTTTCCAGTAAACTCACCAGGATAATTATAAATTGTCTCCATGCCTTTTAAGAAATCTTCATCTTTTAAAGCTATATTGTCTTTCGTAACAAACTCTTTCTTCCCTTTTTCCATTACACCACGATAGCCTTCTTTTCCGTAATAAATACTCGTGTCTGGTCTTAAAAATTGCCTTGTCATAAATGGATCTTTACTTTCTGCCTGTGCAACAGGAAAATGAAATCCCTTCGCTTTAACAATATCCGAATCTAATGTTGCAATCGGGAAAAATAACCCTGAAATAATTGGAAAACAGAACAATGTGTACGAAAATGCTTTTTTCCACCATGTATTTTCATCTTTCGAATGATCATGCCCACAATGACTATGATCACAACTACAATCATGTTTCTCTTTTTCCTTTTGATGCTCTTTTTGGAAAACGATAATAATTTGTACAATCGTTAAGAAACCTAAAATAATAGCTGCAGTTTTTGATAAATAGGCATACTTCATATTGATATATTTCGTAATATTACCGGAAATATGAAGCTGCGCAATTAAAATTGTAAAACCTAATAATATATATGCTCGAAACATAACCTACCACCCCATCGCATAAATGAGTAGTGAGCTTGCATAAACAACAAGTGTAACTGTAACCGTAACGACAATTACAAATTTCGTTTTAAATGTCGCAAGCATCATAAACATATTTTTAATATCCACCATCGGTCCATATACGAGGAACGCGACAAGTGATGCTGTTGAAAATGTACTTTGGAATGAAGAAGCAATAAATGCATCCGCTTCTGAACAAAGTGATAAAATAAAAGCAAGACCCATCATAACAGCCGATGAAGAAAACGGCCCTTGTCCAATAGACAGAAGTGTTGAAGTTTGTACGAACGTTTGAACTGCTGCAGCAATTAACGATCCTAATACTAAATATTTCCCCATCGAGAAAAATTCCTCAACAGCGTGTGTACATACATCCCACATTTTTTTACGTAATGGACGCTTATGGTTCACTTCTGGGAAGTGATCATCTCTTAATTGATGTTCTTTAAACATGAATGATAATATAATTCCAACAATAATTGCTACGACAATCGCTACAATAGAACGATACCATACCATGTGCATACTACTTCCAAAGGCAACATATGTTGCAAATAATACAACTGGATTAATAATTGGTCCAGTTAACATAAATGCAATACCTGCATATGGTGGAACACCTTTTCCGATTAATCGTCTTACAATCGGAACAATTCCACATTCACAGCCTGGAAACATCATCCCTAAAAAAGTAGCTAATAAAACAGACAGAAATCGGTTCTTCGGCATCCATTTTGCCACCGTATCTTCCGTCACAAACATTTGAATGAATCCTGAAATAAATACACCAATTAGCACAAACGGAAGTGCCTCGATTAATATGGAGATAAAGATTGTATTCATTTGCAGGAATGCTTTCGGTAAGTGAAACAATTCCATGATGTATTTCCTCCAACTTTTCATTAACAATATGTAATTTTAACCCCATTTTATTATTTGAACAAGACTTATAGAGAATTCATTATCTCTATACACTTTACATTTTATAAGTTATATTCTATTTTAAAATTGAGATTTCATAGCAAAAAAGCTGCTCTAGCGCAGTTTTATAACTATGCTAGAGCAGCTTTCTTAACGTTAAAAGTAACGTTTCTTCCAAAAAACAAATGCTAAAGTGAAAGATAATGTTACACATATTATTAATACAATTACAAAACCATGAGCTTCACCCTCAAAAGGAACCTTAACATTCATCCCAAAGAAACTCGAAACCATCGTTGGTAGAGATAAGATGATTGTAATAGACGTTAACAGTTTCATAACACTATTTAAATTATTTGATATAACGGAGCTAAAAGTATTCATCATTCCACTTAAAATGTGACTATATATTTCCGCCATTTCAATAGCCTGCTTATTTTCAATTAATACATCTTCTAATAAATCTTGATCGTCTTCATACATTTTTAAAAATGTACTGTTACGCATTAATTTTTGAATTACAATTTTATTCGCCTTTAATGATGTTGTAAAGTAAACTAAACTTTTTTCAAGGCCTAACAATGTGAAAATTTCTTTATTTTTCATCGATTTATTTAATTGGTGCTCTAAATCGATTGTTTTTCGATTAATTTGCTTTAAGTATCTTAAATAATAAGTAGAAATCGTATATAAGAGCTGAAGTGCAAAGCGTGTCTTTTTAAACGTATAAAATTCTTTAATACGTTGGTTAATAAAACGTTCAAAAATTGGGTTTTCTTCTAAGCAAATTGTAACAAAACAATCTGGCATTACAATCATACCTATTGGAATCGTATCATAAATCGAATTTCCTTCTTCATCATGTCTAACTGTCGGAATATCCACGATAATTAAAGTATTACTGTCTTCCTTTTCAATACGAGAGCGTTCTTCATCATCCAAAGGGTCTTTAATGAAATCTAAGTCTACATTTAACGTTTGTACTAGATATTGAATTTCTTCTTCCGTTGGATGAAGTACATTAATCCAGCAACCCTTTTGCATTTCCTCAATCTCTTGTAGTTTTCCGTTTCGGTCTGTTAAATACATATTTAACATACTATCACCCCGATTCTTTTTACGTGTGGGAATCTACCTCACTTAAACAACAGTTTTTGAACCGCCATGTTCAGCATATGAAACATACGTTTAAATTTCAATAGAAAAATTATTTTGAAAACGTTTTTATAAGAAAAATATTAGAAACATAGAAAAAGACAGAGTGTTCTCTGCCTTAAAAAGCTTATGTTGCCTTTATAACATATTTAGAAAGCATCCACAAGTTAAAGCCAACTGAAATCGTATAGCCAGCGTATGTTGAAATGATAAAACTTACATAATCAAAATATGGAAGCAGTACAATATTTAAAAGTATCTTCACAATAATTCCAATTACTAACCCTAATACTGTTTTCTGCTGCTGATTTATTCCTTGTAGCATTGCTGCCGTTACTGTAAAGAGAGAAAATAGTATACAAGCAGGAGCATAATACTGTAAAATGATACTCCCCATCTCCGGATCATTTCCGGCACCAAATAAAAGAGTATATACTGGCTTTGCTAACAACATCATCCCAATTGCCGCTGGTACCGTAATCCCTACTACTAATACATTTGTTCTTGTAAAATGTTTATACAATAGCTTCGTATTTCCGGCTGTATAAGCTTTCGTCATCTCCGGTACGAGAGACATGCTAAAAGCAGTCGCAACAGAAACTGGAATAAGCACAACCATTTGAACTAAGCCGATAATCGCATTAATCTTTTCTGCTTCTCCTTGCATATATCCGATTTCTATTAGTAGTTTATTAATTGTAAATGTATCAATCGTCTGATACAACGGAATCGCTAAACCGACTACAACAAACGGTATTGAATATGTAAAGAGCTCCTTATACAACGAGAAAAAAGATTTCGTCGTTTGTGGTATACTTGCTATCTCTTTTTTCTTTAAGTGTCTTCTTCTTTTTATATAATACGCACTTAATACACTTAATCCGCCTATAGCCCCCATAAATGCACCAAACGTGGAAATACCAACTGCTAATGAAACAGAAGCTTCTAAAACATATAAAACGACAAAGCTTCCTATCAAAATGGTTAGGACCCGAAAAAATTGCTCTACAACTACACTGAGCGCAGAAGGTCCCATCGATTGAAATCCTTGAAAGAATCCCCTTAATAAGCTCATTACTGGTACAAGTATTAATGCAAAACTTACAATTTGAATGTTATGAGTTACAGCCGTTACACTATTCCCTGTTTGATCATTTCCATCAATCACAAATTCAGCTAAATATGGAGCTAACAAATAAAGTGTAAAACATGAGATAACTCCCATTAAAAGCATAAAAACCATACCACTCTTTAGCACTCTTTTAACCGTATGATAGTCATTCAGTTGATCGTATTTTGATACCATCTTTGAAACAGCGAGTGGTAATCCCATCGTTGCAATACTGAGCATAATCGTATATGGACGATATGCATATGTGTATAACACATACCCACTCGTACCGACCATAGCTGTAAAAGGTATAACATATATAAATCCTAACATTTTAGATATCATCGTTGCCATCGTTAAAAATATCGTTCCACGTATAAACGGCGACCCTTTCATCACATTCCCCCGCTACGTCTTATTATTACACATTATGGACAACTCTCTTTTTTTAGAACTGAAACATATAAAAAAAGCCAATGAATCATCATTGACTTTAACGAGTAGTTTTTTTCTTTTTCAAATACTTTAAACCGAAGTAAAGAGCAATAAAAAGAACAGCTCCTATAATTATGTAATGTGTGTAATCAGATGCATATTCTTTAATATGTCTCCAATTTCCACCAAGCTTTTCACCTAAGTAAATAAATAGTATTGACCATGGAATAATCGCAACTACTGTATACAGTGTGAATAGTCTTAACGGCATCTTAGCTAACCCTGCTGGAATAGAGATTGCATGACGTACAACCGGAATGAAACGTGCAGAAAATATTACTCCCGCTCCATAACGTTTAAACCAATTTTCAGCTATGTCTAAATGATGTTTATTAATAAGCAGATATTTTCCATATTTCTCTACAACTGGACGTCCTCCGTAGTACCCGAGCCAGTATAAAAAGATTTGAGCTAAAGTACCACCGATTGTTCCAGCAATAACTGCACCGACAAAGCTAATTTTACCATTTGCTACTAAAAAACCAGCATAAGAAAGTACAATTTCACTTGGAATAATTTCAATCATTAAACCTAGTGCTATCCCAAAGTACCCTAAGCTCGCAAAGAATTGCAATAACTGATCTATTATGTTTGCTAACATTTTCTTTTCTATCTCCTTTTTTCTTTACATATCATCCCATTATCACATAAAGGTTGCAATCTGCCAATATCTTCATTACAACAATATGTATAGCAACGCTAATCTATTAGTTTTTCTTTCTGTGGATCTTTCATGTAGGCAAACATTTCTTTAATTTGCTCTTCAGTATTTCTAGCAATTGATAAATCTGGCAATTCATCCTCACCAAAAAACTCTATTTCTTCTGTTTCAATACTAACTTTCTTTTCCCCTCCAACAATCTTACAGCCAATAAAAATCTTATATACATGTGTTGCTGATGGAGATGGTTGATGTTTTTCTTTATCGAATATAGCCAGTAATCTAAAGTGATCTACCTCATATCCTGTCTCTTCTAAAACTTCTTTAGTAGCAACTTCTGTTGGAGTATAACCAACATCAGCCCATCCACCTGGTAATGCCCATTTCCCATCACTTTTTTCTTTCACAAATAATAATTTCTCATTTTGAAATACTACCGCTCGAATATCAACTTTAGGTGTTTGATAGCCTGTCTCACTTGCAAATAATTTCTCTACGACTTCCCAATCTGTTTTTGTGTAATGTGACATCATTGAAATTGAAATATCCCTTAATTGTTGGAAACGCTCTATATCATACACATCCTTGGAATACGTTAACCCTGCCTGGGCTATAGATTGTATTTGCTTTACCCAATCAATCCATTTAATCGTCATCTCTACACACCCTATTCTCTATCAAATAAATACCATTTTACTATTTTTGGTATATCTCTATTATACAAAAAAAGAGATTGATAATGTTTCAATCTCTTTCAAAATTAATCCAATTCATTAAGATGCTCTTCTATATATTTTCTTCTTTTATTTATATATTGAAAAATCATCTCAGCCTCTTGATCAAATGTTTCTAATTTTTCTTTCATATATGGATCTTGTAGTAAATACGGACGAATCGATTCACACATTCCTTCTACTTTCGGCCTCATAAATGAAACTGTAAATTGTTCTTCTAATATTTCTTCTAAAATACTTCGATATTGCTTTCTAAATACAGGTATATCTAACAGCCTTGCACTTAACGTGTTATACCCTTGAATGCGAATATATTCATGATTAAGCGGTCTCCCTTGTACATCTCGCCCCCAAGTCGCATCATAATCCCACGGTATAACTTCAAATAAATTTGTTTCATCGTTATGATATAGTGCATAGTTATGAACGAAACCATCAAAGTTTTGCGTAAAAATAACTCCAGCTAACCATCGTAAATATTTATCTACATGTAGATACTTCCCAATTTCTTTTTCATAATCCTCCCTCGACAAAGTATTCGCTTGAAATACAAATTCACTCAGTTGTTCTTCACTATTTTCATTGGAATATTTAAACTCATACCCTGCAAAGAGCTCTGTCTTAACATCTTTGTCTCTCTCACTCATTAAAGAAAAATTCGCATCATCATCGATCGCATAATAAATAGAACCACTCGGTAATCCTCTACTTTTTAAGAAGTTTTCATCAACTGATTCTAACTGTAAATATACCCCTTGAATTTGACCATTAATTTTTACAAATACATGTTGTGACTTTGGTGAAAGTACGCCAATATCATGAAAAAAATCTAATGATAGTTTATTACGTATAAGAGACGGATCCATAAATTCAGAGTTTAAATGAAATTCCTTGACCCCTTGAAATCTTTTCGGCTTATAAAATTGAACATGATAAGACTTTTTCTCAAATTCGCGAATATGAGCACCACGGTAAACAATATCAATGTCATACTTCTTTTTTCCATATGTTAACTTTGCTGGCACTGGACTATCTGACCAAATGTCTTTTTTTAATTCCACTACGTACATTGGATGAATAAAAAAATCATATGAAGGCAGCATATTTTCTCATCCCTTCTCAGTTCTCTTCATTCAATGTATGCACCACGCCTTGTCCATACATCCGCTATCATCCATTTATATAAAATTACACTCTTGTCCTGTTCAGAAAGAAACCGTATCTCATATCATGTTAAGGAAAAAGAATACCTTTTCACTTTAATTCATGATAAGGAGGATTTCTATGAAACGTGATATTAGAAAAGCTGTTGAAGAAATCAAAAGTGCAGGGATGGAGGATTTCTTACACCAAGATCCAAGTACTTTTGAGTGCGATGATGATAAATTCTCTCATCATCGATGTACAACTGGGTGTAAATGTACAACAGGACGTAAATGTACAACAGGGAATAAATGTACAACAGGGCGTAAATGTCCAAGAACAAGATGTACTCGCGTAAAACATTGTACTTTCGTTACAAAATGTACTCATGTAAAAAAATGGACATTTGTTACAAAATGTACTCGTGTACGCGTTCAAAAATGGACATTCGTTACGAAGGTTACTCGTAGAAAAGAATGCGTTATAGTTACAAAACGTACTCGCGTGAAACATTGCACTTTCGTTACAAAATGCGTACGCTTTGAAAAGAAATGTTTCTGGACTAAACGATGTTTCTGTAAGAAATGCGAATTCTTCCCTCACCGAAACGGTCACCATTGCGATGATTCATGTGATCATGGTAAGGACTGTCACGATTGCAGACATAAATTCTCATCTTGCAAAAATAAGAAATTCGATCACTTCTGGTATAAAAAACGTAATTGCTAGTTTTTATACCCACAAAAAAGGCCGTTTTGCGGCCTTTTTTACTTTTCCTGAAAATGACTTATATCTGCAAATTGTTTTACTTCACCACAATCGTCATCAAACTCAATCACACTAAGACTAGCGCTATGCATAAACGGATCATCCCATACATTTGCAATTTCAATACCCGCAAAATGTCCTACAAGTAATTTTGTCGCTGCCGCATGAGAAACAATTAATATATTTTCTCCTTTATGCTTTTCTAAAAGAAGCTGTATCCCCTCAATTACTCTTTTATAAACGGCCTCAAAATTTTCTCCTGACGTTGACTGAAACAGATGTGGCTCATACCAAAATAATTGTATTTCTTCTGGATATTGCCTTTCTATTTCATCGATTGTTTGTCCTTCCCATATTCCCATGTTAATTTCATAAAAATGCTCATCCGCTATTATCGGTATATCACGTTCGCCCTTTATTAACTCGGCAGTATGGAGTGTTCTTTCACTCGGACTACTATAGATCGCATCAATCGATAAATTTTTCATTCGATCCCCTAGTTGTTTCGCTTGTAACATACCATTTTCAGTTAAAGCTGAATTTTGCCGCCCCTGCATTCGCTTCGCTACATTCCATTCTGTTTCACCGTGCCTTGTTACATATACAGTTGTTTTCATCCCTTATTCCCCCTTACCATTTTGGCCGTAATTCCCACGGCTCTACTCTGCCTACAACCCATTCCCCACATTTATTTTCAATTCCTTTTATTACCCCCTCAGCTATCTCTTCATGAGTAAGCCATCTTCCGTATGTATCTTCTAAAATAAAACCTAATATAATTCTATGATAACTACATCTTGTACCACCTATTTTTTGTGCAATTATACGCGATGCTTTACTGCCTAAAATATGAAATAAATTGTATGTTGTAGGCGAAAGTTCTAGCTCTGTGCAGATGAGTGATAATGCATGCTTTGCACTTGAATGTATCCATGCGACAACTAATGTTATTAGACCATTTCTCTCAATTGTACCTTTAATAGCTAACTTTACATCGTCATCATTATGATAATCTAACGAAAGGCATGTAATATTTTCTGGTGCAGAACTCGCTCGCTTAACACTTTCTAATTTCACTTCATCTCGTCCAATAATAGAAACATGGAATCCTTGTTCACAAAGCCATATAGATACTTTTTTTAACATTCCTGTTCCGCCAATTACAAGTGCATGCAATGATTATTCCTCCTTAGTAAAATGTCATATGAGGTTTCTCATCCCTATAATAATTTATACGGTCTTGTAGCGTCCCTGAATGAAACTCGAATTTGTGACCATCAGGATCAACAAAATATATAGACTCACAATCTCTCACATCACGTTCTCTTCCTTGTAAAATATGAACATCATTTTCTTCTAATCGCTGTATCAAGCGTTCAAAGTCTTCTTGTTCAACAGAAAACGCAATGTGCGTATAAGATTGATGAATCTCATTTCTCGGAATATGTACCTCTTCATTAAGTGCTATCCATACTCCACATATATTAAAATATGCAAGTTTTCTCCCTTTAACTAATAATTCTCCTTCTAGTACTTTTTCATAGAACATTATAGAGTTTTCTAAATTGGATACTGAAAAACAAAGATGATTAATTCCTTTCAACACGTAACGTTCCTCCTTAAACAGATAAAAGATGAGTGAAAATTCACTCATCTTTTATTATACTATTTTTTTGTAATATATGCCCATTTATAACTGAAGTCCCCACCAAACGTGTGATTAGCAATACCTTTTACATACGGCTTCTCTAAATAAGCGGTACTTTGTTGGTACGTAGGAGAAATTGCAGCATCTTGACCAATTAAGATTTTTTCAGCCTCCGCAAGTGCTTTCCAGCGTGCTGCATCATCTTTTAATAGTTCTCCTTTTGATTTCGCTACTAAATCATCATACTTCGGATTAGAATAATCCATTTCATTAAATGAGCTTCCAGTAACGAACATATCGATATAAGTCATTGGATCTGGATAATCTGGACTCCATGCAGATAATGAGAATTCATATTCAAATTTCTTTTCTAAATCTAGCTTCTGCTTATATGGTTGTTGTTTCAAATTCACTTTAATACCAGGTAAGTTTTTCTCTAGTTCTTCTTTAATGAAGTCGCCTACTTTTTTACGGCTACCGTTGTCATCATTTAGTAATTCTACTGTAATTGTATCTTGACCAAGCTCTTTCTTCGCTTCTTCCCATAATTTTTTTGCTTTCGCTGCATTATCTTTACTATCGCGGAAGTTTTTATTTACAGAACGGAAGTCTTTCCCATCTGGTCCTGTCGTAAATTTCTCAGGTACTAAGAAATACGCTGGCAATGATCCATCATTCAAAATAACATCCGCAATTCCTTTTTTATCATATGCTAAATCAATTGCTTCACGAACCTTTTGGTTTTTAAATGTTTCATTTTTTTGATTAAAGCGTAAGAAATACATACGCGGGTCTAACTTCGTTTTAAATTCCTCTGGTTTATTCTTTTTATATTTATCAACAAACTCAGAGCTTAAAATAACACGGTCTGCTTGATCACTGTCATATAAATTCACTCCAGTGCTCGTTTCCTTCACTATACTTACATTAATTTCTTGTAATTTCACAGTATCTTTATCCCAATAATTTGGGTTTTTCTTTAACTGATAACTTTGTTCATGTTTCCATTCGCTCATTGTAAATGGTCCATTGTATAATAATTTATCTGCTTCTAATCCGTATTTATCTCCTTGTTCTTTCACATACTTTTCATTTAACGGGAAGAACGTAGGGAACGAAGTAAGCTCAAGGAAATAAGGTGCTGGTTGCTCTAATTCTACTACCAACGTTTTATCATCCTTCGCTTTAACACCTAATTGATCTGACGGTAATTCCCCTTTATTTACTTTCTGTGCATTTTTCACATCAAATAAAATGAATGCATATTCTGCTGCTATTGCTTTGTCTAGTGTACGTTGCCATGCATAGACAAAATCTTGCGCTCGAACGTGATCGCCATTTGACCACTTCGCATCACGTAATTCAAATGTATATGTCTTTTTATCTTCACTAATCTTCACATCTTTTGCCATACCTGGCGTTGGTTTATTATCTTTATCTAGACGATATAAACCTTCCATTGCATTTACAAATACACGGAAAGATACAGAATCTGTTGATTTAGATGTATCCATTGAAGGAATTTCAGCTGTTTCTAGTAAATTTAATACTTGTTTATCTGCCACTCCCTTATCTGATTCTTTCTTTGTTGTGGAAGCCTTCTCCCCATTCCCACATCCCGCAACCAATACACTAGTCGATAACGCAAGTGCAGCAAGCGTTGTTACCTTCCTCTTCATTCTTCCTTCCCCCAATCTATATGTATAAATGAAAACCTGTATAATACATATCATTATACAAAAAATTCTGACTATTTTAAATATTTTTTTGATAAAAAAAGAAAAAAGCGCTCAGAAATCACTTTCCATCCGCTTTTTTTGTATAGCATTCACTTGTAATCCATCCTCTATGTCGAATGGGTTTTGAATTTTAAATATATCGTCCATCATCTTCAAAAACTCTTCTTCATTTTTAGATTCACCGTTAATCGTAAATGAGTATGGCTCAACTTCACCTAATTTATAATCAACAACAAATTGAATCGTTACCTTTTGTTTGGACATCCCGGCGCTATATCCTTGGAATTCTACTAATTCTAATCCTTCCGTCCCGCGATAATATATCCAGCCTGAATTTTGAAAATAATTTTCGAACGATTCACCAATTGAAAAGAAAGGATATTCATAAAGCGAACTTGTACGAACTTTTTGAATAATATCTCGATCAGTTGGAAAAAAGAAATGACTGAAGAAAATACTAGCAACTGCTAATATAGTAACGATTGTCGCTCCCATTTTACTCGTTCCACCACTATCACGAATGAGATAATTTTCAACCGCTTCCTCTTTAATTCCCCGTGCTTTTATTCGGTATATACGCCTTTCTGCAAATTGATAGTATAATCCATTTGCAAAAATCGCCATTCCAAATAGAATAAAAATGAGTAATAAAAACGTGAGAGGTACCATATTAATAATCGGTAACGCTACGTTGAATCCCATATAATAAGAAAACGCATCACATGCTACTAATAGCAGCAAAAATAAAACGGCAGGTAAATAATACTTACGATATCCAAGCCAACCTACATTAAAAATAGCAGCCCAACCATTCCAACTCCACCTTGCAATTCGCTTATTCTCTATATCCCATTTTCTTTTGTAATATGGATATTGCCTTCCTACATATTCTTGTAATTCTTTATCTATTAGCGAGCTTCCTTCACCTTGTTCATTGTGCAAGGTTCGCTGACAACTTGCACAGTTTAACTGATCATTCTCGCAAGGTTGCCCACAATTTATACATTTCAAAACAATCCCTCTTTCCTACCATACTTCATTTCAAAATACCTTCGTGCTTTAACAACCACTCTTTCCTCCATAAACCACCCGCATACCCAACAAGCTTTCCACTCTTTCCTATTACACGGTGGCACGGAACGATTATTGAAATTGGATTACGACTATTCGCTCCTCCTATCGCTCGTACAGCTTTCGTATTTCCAACCTTCTCTGCAATATCTAAATATGAAGCACTTACGCCATACGGAATAGTATAGAGTGCATTCCATACATTTTTTTGGAAGAGTGTTCCCTTCGCAGACAATGGTACAGTAAACTCTTTTCTTTTTCCTTTAAAATATTCATCCAGCTCATTTATACATTGATCTATCATTTCATTTGTATTTGCTTCTTGGCGTTCATCAACAAATATAACAGACGTAATTCCTTCTTCGTTCGCTGTAATTTCCAGCAAACCTAATTCACTTTCATAATATGCCTGATACATATGTCATCCTCCAATTCAATTCATTTCATATTAATCATTGTAACACGAATAGACAAAATTTTTCGTATAAGCGTTTTATAAGCGAAACAAAAAAGAGAATGATACAATGTAAAAAAATTCAACATCAATAAATAAAACCGAGAAGTCATTCTTCTCGGTTTTATTTATTCTATCGTTGTAATTTCATTTGAATTATAAATATGGATACCCGATTCTTCTCGCAGCGCAGTTATATACATCCCTTTTGCCACATCTTTAGCAGATATAGGTTTATATTTTTTAAAAGCACCTTTAAATATAAAAGGAACAATACGAGATAACTTTTCAGCCATTCGTTCACCAAAGCGAAATTCTTGTCGATTTCCTACTAATAATGATGGCCTAAAAATGTGAATACCACCGATTACTAACTTTTGCAATTCCTCTTCCATTTTCCCCTTTACTTGTGAATAAAAGAAAAACGATTTAGGATTTGCTCCCATTGAAGACACAACAAGGAAGTTTTGCACCCCTTGTTTTTCAGCTAAACAAGCCGCACGTAACGTATATTCATAATCTACTTTTTTGAAATTCGCCTTTGTTTTTGCTTTTTTTATTGTTGTTCCTAGGCAACTAAAAACATCATCTACAGCAAAAAACTCTTTATATTCCTCTAATACCGAAAAATCCACTTGTTTTTGCTGTAATTTCTCATGTTGCCATTGCATTGGTTCTCTTACAAAAATAGTAACCGAATCGTAGTAATCTGATTCAAGTAATAGACGCGTTATCTCTTGCCCAACTAACCCACTTGCACCAAGTACTAACGCTGTTCGTTTAATCATATATGCATATACCTCTTATTTTACTTTTCTCTCCTTAAGCACAATACAACTTTTAGGAGTTTCCTGTTCTTATTTTACCATAAGTAAAGCACTATGCGTACGCATAGTGCTTTACTTACTCTTTTTTCTCCTCTTTCTCTGGCAGTTTCGTTATTGTTGATGCATTCCCTAAATTACTTATTAATCTTCTTAAAAAGATTAAAACGAAAGATAATGGCAATACTACCGCTAATATCAATAAGATAGCTTCCATTAAGTACCCCAAACACTCATCCCCCTCTTTACCCTCCTTTCAAATATATGAACACAGCGTTGTCATATATGCATGCATTCGCAAAAATAATACATCTATATTTGAAAACTTTATAACAAAATTAAATCGGAATGATTATTATTTATTGCAACTTTATTAAAGATGTATTATACTAAGTTCGCAAACTAAAACGTAATTATTCCGTTTTGTATTAAAATGATATTTTTCTTCTATAATTGGGGAAAATATATCCGTAAAAAAGAAAAGAGGAGAACTTCATGCCTAAAAGATTGACTATATTTTCATTCTTACTTATTTTCACTTTAGTTTTTGCTGGCTGTTCAAATAAAAAAGAAGATACTGCCAAGAAAGATGGAAAGCTAACTGTTTATACAACTATTTTCCCACTTGCTGATTTCGCCAAGAAAATCGGTGGAGACTATGTAAATGTTGAAGCAATTTACCCGCCTGGTGCAGATTCACATACATTTGAACCAAGTCAAAAACAAACAGTACAAGTTGCAAAAGCAGATTTATTCGTTTATAACGGTGCTGAATTAGAACCATTTGCTGAAAAAATGGAAAAAACATTACAAAAAGAAAATGTTAAAATTGTAAATGCAACTAAAGGTATCGAACTGCGTGCCTCTACTGAAGAAGAACATCACGATCATGGAGATGGCCATAAAGAAGATGAACAGCATCACGATAAAGACCCACACGTTTGGCTAGATCCTACTCTAGCAATGAAACAGGCAGAAAAAATTAAAAATGCACTTGTGGAATTACAACCTGAGCATAAACAAGAGTTCGAAAAAAACTTTGCAGCACTTCAAACAAAATTTACTGATTTAGACGATCAGTTTAAAGCAGCTGTAGCAAATGCAAAAACAAAAGAAATTCTAGTTTCTCATGCTGCTTATGGTTACTGGGAACAACGCTATGGTTTGAAACAGATTCCTATCGCTGGAATTTCAGCATCTGATGAACCATCTCAAAAACAGCTTGCTGACATTACAAAAACAGTAAAAGAGCATAACTTAAAATATATTTTATTTGAAACCTTCTCTACTCCAAAAGTAGCATCCGTTATTCAAAAAGAAACAGGTACAACAGTTTTACGCTTAAATCACCTGGCTACTATTTCTGAAGATGATGCTAAGAATAATAAAGATTACTTCACTTTAATGGAAGAAAACGTGAATACATTGAAAGAAGCTACTAGCTAATCAACTTTTGATAAGAAGCTGAATATGACATTCAGCTTCTTTTTTATGTGCTTCTGCTTGACTTGACCAAAATAACAAGTAAAATTATCCATATTAGCTTTTAAGCTATATTAATTTAGAAGGTGAGTTGGAACTATGAATCTTCACATTTGTGAAGTAACAGAAAAAAATTGGCGTTCAGTAGCTGCTTTAAACGTCGCAAAAGACCAGCAGCAATTTATTGAAAGTAATGCGTTTTCTTTAGCAGAATCATTATATGAAGGAAACGGGACGTCAATAGGTTTATATGATGGAGAAACACTTGTAGGTTATGCAATGTATGGATGGTATCGGAAAGAGCATGAAAGCGTATGGTTAGATCGTTTTATGCTTGATCAACAATATCAAGGAAAAGGATACGCAAAACGTTTCCTTCGCTTACTCATTCAATTCTTACAAGAAAAATTTGATTGTAAAATAATTTATTTAAGTTTACATCCAGACAACAAACACGCAATGGGACTATATGAGTCATTCGGCTTCCGTTTAAACGGGGATATTGATGACGAGGGTCCAGTTGTAGGTGTTGTAATGGAATTACTAATAGATGAAAATACAAGCCTGTGAAAACAGGCTTTTTATTATACATTTATCAATGTTATATTTTCTATTTTTAGTTTCTTTCCCTTATGTGCTTCTTTGCTGGAATCTAGCATTATCTCAATGAAATGCTCATTCGATTGAATTAAATGAATCACTTGATTTTTTAAACGGATAATTATTTCTTTGTCCTCATTTGTAACATCTGAGAACAGACATCCAATAATGTTCCGATCTTCATTTGTTACTTCTCCATGCAATTTCACCGCAACAATTCCCGTGACACCCTCTTCTATACTATTTGGATACATATATTTCTCCATATATTCTCTGCTCTTTTGATCTTTCATTTGTTGTAGGAAAAATTGAAACGGCATCCCTTTCATCGGCTGTATATATGCATTTTTCCATGGCATTGTTTTCTTAAATAAATTAAAAAACCACCTAAATTGCAATGGTTCTGGTTTTGTAACTTTAATTCCATCACTGATCATTTTTTCATACACATCATCTATATTTTCAACATCAATTGCTAATCCGATAAGCCCTCTATGGCCATCATTATATTTCCGAACCCATTCTTGTACCCAGCCTCCTCCGTCTTTCGTTTTTACCCTTACTAATTCTAAATATTCTTTTCCAATCCATATGTTAGATACTTTAAATCCTTTTGTTCCCTTTCCCCATTTAGGAACATATGGTAATCCAGTAGACTGTACATTTTTAATTATTTCCTTATTTTCTTGAATTTCCTTATTCACATTTACAACAAGATGATCGATTTTCATATGCTTCCCACCATATTTTTAGTTTTTTAATAGTTTTTCTAACTTATGAATGAATCGAAGTTGCATCTCACATTGTTCATACATATTTTCGAAAATAAGTTTCACATACACTGGCGCATTATCTTTCAGTCTTTCTCCTTTCCTCATTTCTTCATAAGTAACGCGTATTTCACTTTTCTGCTCTTCTAAAGCCTCTAACATCTCTTCCCTCATGCTCTCTTCTTCTGAAAGGAAAGTTAACGCTGTATATAGGTGTTTTGGAAACACAACTGATGATTTTTGAAGCGACTCCTTTAGTAGCCTTTTAAATTCTTGACTTCCCTTTTCTGTAATACAATATATCGTTTTCGAACGTTTACCAGTCATTTCAATTGCTTTTACTCGAATTAATTCTTCTTTTGTCATTTTTTTCAGCGCGTGGTATATAGACGCTGGAAAAACCTCTGCCCATTTACTACTTTGCACCATATCTAGAGCCTGTTGTATTTCATAACCAGATAACGAATCACTTTTAATAAGTAACCCAAGAACCATTAGACGCATTTCTTCTCGCACCCCCTTTGAAAATACTAAATTTTTAGTATTTTTAACCATTTTAATACAAATTCCAATAATTAGTAAACAAAAAAATAAGCCTGCAATTACGCAGACTTATTTCACACACTCCCCAAAATGTTCCTGGAACCATTCTTTATTAATATCTTTTCCGATGAAAACTACTTCACTTACTCGCTCTTCTCCCTCTTGCCATTCTCTATCGTACGAAGCTGCAAACAATGTATGTACACCTTGGAACACAATGCGTTTATCTACTCCATCTATCGATAAAATCCCTTTGTAACGATATAAATATTCGCCTAGCTCTTGAACGACAGCTGACATCCACTCATTAAGCTTTTGTAAATCTAACGGACGCTCTTCACGTAATACAAATGATTTTACGCCTTCCAGATGGTTATGTTCTTTATGAGGGTAAATTTGTAACGTATCTTTCGTTTTAAATGTTTGAATTTGTAGCAATGATGCGATATCTACCTCACAGTTAGTCGTCTCTATTAATTTTGCAGTTGGATTAATTCCTTGCAGTTCATGCAGAAGATTTTCCTTTTCACTTTCGTCAATTAAATCTAATTTATTCACTAAAACGACATCTGCAAACGCAATTTGTTCCTTTGCTTCTAGCCCTTTTTCAAAATGTTTATGTATATGGTAACTATCTACTACTGTTACAACACCGTTAATTTGGTATGCAGATTGAATTACTGGATCTAAAAAGAATGTTTGAATAATCGGTCCTGGATTTGCAAGTCCAGTCGTTTCAATTACTAAGCCATCAAAGTCCATTTTCCCTTCTGCTTTTACGTCCAGTAATTGTTTTAACGCAACGAGTAAATCTTCACGTACAGTACAGCATAGACAACCGTTTGTCATTTCCATAATTTCTTCTTCAACATTCATAATCAACTGATTATCAATACCAATTTGCCCTATTTCATTTACAATCACCGCTAATTTTTTTCCGTGCTCTTCTGATAAAATGCGATTTAATAATGTCGTTTTCCCAGATCCAAGAAAACCAGTTAATATTGTTACTGGAATCATTTCGTACCTCTCCTTATAGCTATATGTTTCTTCATTATAGCATATAGAGAAAATCGTTTTTGTAGCAAAACATATTTATTGTATGTACGCCCCCGTAACTATATAATAATACGTAGCAAGAAAGCCTTTTCAAAATAATAATCATTCATCAAGGGGGTACTTATAATGGAACGAGTTCAAATGGCCGAAACACTAGAATTTTCTCGTATTATTCAAGGTTTTTGGCGTTTAGCAGAATGGAATATGACAAAACAAGAATTACTTTCTTTCATTGAAGATTGTATGGATATGGGTATTACGACTTTTGATCACGCTGATATTTATGGCGGATATTCATGTGAAGGTTTGTTTGGAGAAGCTTTACATTTAAAGCCTTCATTACGTGAAAACATGCAAATTGTTACAAAATGTGGAATCGCTCCCCCATCACCAAAATTCCCAGAACGATATGTTGCTCACTACAACACAAGTGCAGAACATATTATTCAAAGTGCAGAAGCATCACTTAAAAATTTACATACAGATTATATTGACGTATTACTTATTCATCGTCCCGATCCATTTATGGACCCAAATGAAGTGGCAGAAGCGTTCTCACGCTTAAAGCAAGAAGGAAAAGTTCGTCACTTCGGTGTATCTAACTTTTTACCTTCTCAATTTAATATGTTGAGTTCATATTTAGATTTCCCGCTTATTACAAATCAAATTGAAGTATCTGCGTTGCAGCTTGAGCATTTTGAAAAAGGTACGATTGATTTATGTCAAGAAAAACGGATCAATCCAATGATTTGGTCACCTCTTGCTGGTGGTGAGATCTTTACTGGCCAATCAGAACGTGCTGTACGTGTACGTGAAATTCTGCAAAAAGTTGCTGCTGAGTTAGATGTAAACAGCATCGATACTGTTATGTATGCATGGTTACTTGCTCATCCAGCTAATATGATGCCAATCGTTGGTTCCGGTAAATTAGATCGTGTAAAAACAGCTGCTCTTGCTACAAAAGTTAACTTAGATCGTCAACAATGGTTTACGATTTTCGAAAGCTCTAACGGTCATCCTGTACCATAATACGAAAAAGAAGAGCTATTTTCTTACAGCTCTTCTTTTTTATATGTATTTCTCGTCATTGCAAATACACACATATCCCTTAATCCATTTCCATCTACCGCAACACTGGCACTTTCTAAAATACCCTCTAATTTAAAGCCTAATTTCTCTGGTATCGCTCTACTCTTCTTATTTAGAGAATCACAACGAATTTCTACGCGGTTTGCTTTTAGTTCAGAAAAAGCGTAATCTGTTATACCTTTCGCAGCCTCTACCATATAGCCTTTTCCGCTAAACCTTGTATCAATCCAGTAACCAATCTCAAATTGAGGGATATCCCAATTAATACGATGCAATCCGGCAGATGCAATAAATTCACCTGTTTCTTTCGAAAAAACTAGTAATCTCAAATCTTCACGTTGCAAAAATTGAATATGCGATTTTCTAATACTCTCTTCTATTTCTTCCGCTGTTTGCTCTTTTTGTGCAAAAACCATCCAAGGTTTTAACTCTTGCATAGAAGCTTCAATTGCATCAAATACAACTTTACCATCACCTGGTTTCGGCATTCGAATTAAAAGTCTTTCGGTATGAAATTCAGAAGGAAAATCGAATAATAACGGATTCACTTTCAACACCCCCTATAATTCTTTTATATATAATAGTATCCATCTCAAGTTATATAGTAAAGAAATTTCTGAATTTCAAACATTTTACTCATTTACCTCTACCGCAACACGAACTCCAGATTCAATCGCACCTTGTATCCATCCGTGATATAACGTTGTATGATCGCCGGCAAAGTATATTCTTCCCTCTGGTTTTACAATGACTGGCTGTAATTCAGATTCTTGACCAGCTTGAAAAAGAGCAAATCCTCCAAGTGCATATGGATCCAATGTCCAACTTTTTGATATTCCAGACATGAACTCATCATATACTTGGCCACCTAATATTGTTGCTAAGTTTTGTAATGCGTAATAAATACGATCACCTTTTGACAACCCATCCCATAACAACGCATCATAAGACCATGTATAGCTGCCTAACATCATAGCAGGTCCTTTCTCTCCAATTCCGTGACTTGGATAATAGGCGTAACGAATTGGCAAATCTGTTATAATTCTGCCACCTAATTGTCCTTGTTCTTCCCAAAAACGACTTTTAAATTGAATTCCTATTTTTGTCGCTGGCATATAATGCAATTCACGAATTGCTTTCCATTTTTCATGAGATATAGAATCAAATGGATCTACTTCCACAAAGCGCATTGTCGAAAACGGGATTGTAACAATAACTAAATCCCCTGTAATACTACTATATTCAAAAGTTTCCTCATTCCGATAGAAAGCTGTCACTCCGTTATCATGTTGATGAAGCTTCATTAATTTTTGATTATATATAATGTTTTCTTCTAATTGTGGTAAAAAAGACTTTGGTAATCTATCATTCCCGCCTACTATTTCACAAAATCCGCTCTCTTCTTGCATAATGTATAAAAAGCGTAAAGTCTCTACGAATGACCGTTCTAAAAAACCCTCTAAATCTAATAGAACACCGATCATCTCAATTGTTACTGGCGAAAAATAAGTATTATATTGATAAGGATGATATTTTAAAAATTGTCCTGTAGAATATCTCCCAAAATCCTTCACTACAATATCCCAATTTTTCTCTGGGTTCTTTTTTATAAAATTTATTATGGGCTGTACCGCTAACAATAATAGCTCCTCGGACGTTTTCCCGACTTCATTTATTTCCACAGGATACTTTAATATACTTGGATCTTTTTCATATTGTTTTAATGTCGTTTTCCGGCCATTTACGTAAATGATATCTGTCTCGTTCCTATTAATAAAGGGGCTCACCTGTAGCCCAAACTTTCTTATATATGCCATTGTTAATGTGTGCGAATACGGAATTCTCATTGCCCCAACATCTAAATATAATCCGGTATCTTCCATTCTAACTGTCTCTATGCGGCCACCCACACGGTTGTTTGCTTCAAAAATCTTCACTTCATGTCCTGCAGCTTTTAATAAAGATGCCGAAGTTAACCCCGCCATACCGGCCCCTACTACAAGAATTCGCTTCGGACGAGTCGTCTTCTTTAATCCTTTATTTATAACTTTCAACACTTCATCCATCTCAGTGTTATACATGATATCTATCTGCACAATTCCACCCCTTACTTCATAAAATGGGCATTAGTGGTTTAGTGCATTTTATTCATAAATTCCCATAAACATAACAACATAGCAAGTGGAATATTCACTAAAAGTACATAAGAGATAGCTTTCACATCTCTTCACGCTTCGTATAATATAGCAACAGCAAAGAAGAAGTGGTTGAAAATGAAACAAACTTACGACTACCACGCTACAAAAAAGCATTTAGAATTAAAGAAACAAAACTTATGTAAAAAACTTAGCACTATGAAACTATCTGAAAAAGAACGTGAACAGATTAAACGTGAAATTGACAACTATGAATATATTTTAAACCTAGTCGAAATGAATCATTATGAACGAGGGTTTTCTCGTTAAAGGCAGATATAAAGTAAAACTTTAATCAGTGGGGGTTTGTCTATCCCACACTGATTATTAACCCACGCCAATCGAGCTTTTACGGTCAGCCCGACTCCCACAAATAGCAGGATAATGTTATCCGCTGTTCATTTTGAGCATTTCATTACGCATTTTTCGTAAGTAAATATATAATAGGATGTACATTAAGATTGAGAGGTATATTCTATGATCAAATTAAGTGTATTAGACCAATCACCTATTTCAGATGGTAGCACAGCAACCCAAGCTTTTTCACATACAGTTACGCTTGCACAGGAAGTTGAAAAACTCGGATTTACACGTTTTTGGGTATCCGAACATCATAATTCTGTAAGCCTAGCTGGTTCAAGTCCAGAAATACTTATTTCTCATATTGCAGCGAAAACGGATCGTATTAGAGTCGGTTCAGGTGGTGTTATGTTACCGCATTATAGCCCATATAAAGTTGCTGAAAATTTCCGCGTTTTAGAAGCGCTTTATCCAAACCGTATCGACCTCGGTGTTGGTAGAGCACCTGGTGGTATGCCAATAGCAACTCGCGCACTACAAGAAGGAAAAATGGTCTCACTTGATCAATACCCAGAACAAATTGCAGATGTTGCAATGTACTTACATGATCAAGTACCAGAAAACCATCATTATGCAAACTTAAAGGCTACTCCAGTTATCCCAACATCTCCCGAAATGTGGATGCTCGGTTCTAGCGGAGAGAGCGCTAAAATTGCTGCACACAATGGAGCTTCTTTTGCATTCGCACAATTTATTAACGGCTTTGGTGGCCCAGACGTTATGAGGGCTTACCAAGAACAATTCCAACCTTCCTATTTAGGAGATAAACCAAAATCAATCGTCGCTATTTTTGTTATTTGCGGAGAAACAAATGAAGAAGCCGAAAAAATTGCTTCTAGTTTAGATTTGTCAATCTTATTATTAGAGCAAGGAAAACGAACTACTGGTACACCTTCTATCGAAACTGCTCAAAATTATTCATACAGCGCGTATGATCTATTCCGTATAAAAGAAAATCGTCAACGTATGATTGTCGGTGATCCGTCTTCTGTGAAAGAAAAAATAGTAAACTTAAGCAACGCATACAATACTGACGAATTTATGATCGTTACGATTACTCATCGATTTGAAGATAAATTGAATTCTTATCGCCTACTAGCAAACGCTTTTAATTTATAATTTCAAAAAGGAGATGCATCACACATGATGCATCTCCTTCTCTTACTACTTATCGTTTTCACTTCCTAGATATTCAATAGCTTCTTTTAATAACTCATCAAAGTTAGTAGGATAATCATGATTTAATTTAGGTACAACTTTATACTTATGTTCTATATTTTTATCCCTTAATAACTGTACAAATCGCTCTGTTCCTTCCAAACAGTCTTCATCTTGATCACCACATATTATATATCCTTTTGTGCCCTTATCATGTAATATTCCTAACAGTTCTTCCCATTCTTCAATTTCCGGGAGCCACGGTGCCATAAAAATAAAACCGTTCACTTCTATTTCGCCTTGTAATATGGCATGTAACGCTACTCTTGCCCCAGCAGAAAATCCACCAATAATACTATTTTTAAAAGTATTACTTACCATAACTTTATCATATAGTCCTTTTAACTCTTCTCTTCCTCTTTCTATATCATCCCAAACATATCCATCTGAAAATTGAATTTGAGATGATTGAGGAAATGCTAGCATATAATCTTGTTCCAAAGCAGATTTCCAATAGGGTTCTACTATTTGTATATTTTCTTGATCTCCATGCATTGTGATTAGTAGATTCCCCTTTTTCTTGCTGCCTATAAATTTCACATCTGCTTGTTCCGATGCTGTTGCTACTTCTTCTCTTTCTTTACATAATTGAACCATTTTATGAAACTCTTCATATTTATGAAGTGGTTTTAAATCGTCGTCTGAAATTAAATACTCACTTCCATACCAAAATCCATTCACTATAATTGCTTCCCTCATTAAATGCAACGCTTCTTTTTCAAGCCCTGCTGCACTTGCTAACGCATATTTAAAATTATATATTTGTGCTTCATTACCCATTACATCTTTAGCGTTTTTCATTATATAAGAATATGCTTCAAAACTTCCTTTATTTTCATAACAATATAACGTTTCATTTAATAACTTAATATAAGTCATACTATTTTTCATATACAAATTCCCCCGTAACCTTTTATAATAATTGTTTCTCCAATCTTCCTATCATCCTAGGGTCACGGTATAAGTAGTTAAGTTCTACAATTCAACTTAATAACACCTGATTCTCAGAATGATATTTAATAGTTAATGTATGTATACGCATAGTGCACCACTCCTTCCTATCAACTAGTTATAGTATAAAATTAAATAAACTGAAAAATCAATATTTTAATAAAAAAAAAGACAACAATATATTTATTGTTGTTTTCATTATATCTATCCGCTCTTTTGTTTTTTTCTATCTGGTTTACTTGAAACTAAATAATGTTTTTCTGAAATATATAAATTTCTTTTTAATATACGATTTAAATAAGGCCCAAGTTTAACTCCGCATATGAGGCGATCTTCGCTATCTTCAACAATTGGGAACATTTCTTTTTCTGTTACGTATTGATCTACCGCCTTTTGCACGATATCAATTTCTTTAACTAGGTTTAAATTTTCTTCTGTATGTTCAAATACCTCTAGCGTTTCCTTCGTAATAAGAAAAGCATTTGTTGGAAATACGGGTAAATAAGGCTTTAACAAATCATAGTTTACCGTATAATCATCATTTACTAATACTGTATAAACGATATTAGCATTCGTTTCTAGAAATTTAGCCATCGCTTGTTCTAATTCATCTTTCGTAATTTCCCGCTCTTCTTTTCCAGTTCTGAAAAAACGAAACATTGCATCGCCTCCTTTTTACTATATTATAGCATAAAAGAAAACTGAAAAATCATAAAAAAATCCATTGAAAGAATTTTCCAACGGATTTTTATACTAATCGTTATTTTAAGAATGCACTTAGCATCCATACATGTTGTTCTAATGTTGTATGAATCGCTAACAACATATCAGCAGATGTTTCATCATCTGCCCCATCAGCAACTTCCATGCCCTCTTTTAATTCTTGAATAAGTGCCGAGTAATCATTCACTAATATTTGCACCATTTCTTCTGCTGATTCCTTGCTTGTCCCTTCGCTGACACTAGATGTTGCAAGATATTCTTTCATTGTCGCCAATGGTTTTCCTTCTAGCGCTAAAATACGTTCTGCCAACTCATCAATATACGTTCCGGCTTCATTATAAAACTCTTCAAATTTCTCATGTAATGTAAAGAAGTGTGGTCCTGTCACATACCAGTGATAATTATGTAGTTTCACATATAACACATTCCAGTTTGCTACCTGCTTGTTTAATACATCAACAACATTTGTTTTCGTACTCATACAATCCACTCCTCTTATCATTTTATAATTATTATCTTTTAATAACCTAATTACATTTTACCATACATTTCCTGATCTTTCGAATGAACAGCTTATATGTAACAAAGTTTTAACAACCTTAATATTTCCCTAATATCATATAATTCATGTATTCTTTCAACTACTTCATATGTCTAATTGTCCAAGCTCACACATATGCATAATAGTAAGTCAAGCTCATCATAGGAGAAAGAGGGATTACATGGACAATCAACAATGGCAAGTAGCAAAGAAAGTCGCTGCTACTTATATCGGAACTGTCGTTGGAGCTGGATTTGCTACTGGGCGAGAAATTGTTGAATTTTTTACAGTTAACGGATTTTACGGAACCATTGGCATATGTATAAGTGGAGTTTTTTTTATTTGGCTCGGCACAAAGATGATGTTACTTTCATCACAAATAGGGGCATTTTCAGCTCAAGAATTCAACAAATATTTATTTGGGGATGTATTTGGAAATGTCGTAAACACATTACTATTACTCGTATTATTTGGTGTAACGAGCGTTATGTTATCAGGAGCAGGTGCAGTATTTGAAGAACAACTCCACCTCCCGAGACAACTTGGTATTTTCATCACAGTCATCGCCTGTCTCCTTATTGGGAGCCGGGGATTACAAGGTGTTTTTGAAGTAAATACGCTTGTCGTACCTATTATGATGATCTTTATTATCGGACTTGCTATCACAACCTTTATTCATGGTACAACTCCTATTATGAACACCGTTCCTACAGAAAGTTGGAATATGAAATGGATTACAAGCCCAATTACATATGTCGCATTAAATCTTTCGCTCGCCCAAAGTGTTCTCGTCCCATTAGCCAGTGAAGTAAAAGACCGAAAAGCTATTTTATGGGGTGGTATTTTAGGAGGCGCAGGGCTTTGCTTTATTTTATTGTGTAGCCATTTAGCTATCTTATCCGTTGAACAGTTTTATCAATACAACATCCCAATGGCTGAAGTCGTAAGAAAATTTAATGCAACTTTTCACTTTTTCTTTGTTCTTATCATTTTTGGTGAAGTGTTCACAACATTAGTTGGGAATATATTCGGAATGACAAAACAAATGCAATCCATTACCGGATGGAAAAGTAATAACATTATTTACTTCATATTACTAATTAGTTATTGCTTTAGTTACATCGGATATAGCCAATTGCTTCATATTCTATACCCGATTATCGGTTGGGTGAGCATCATTTTACTACCGATTATTGCTTTTAAACAACTTCAAAAAACATGAAAAAACATCCGTGTATACGGATGTTTTTTTATGTTCATTCGCAATCATCACATATTTCCCAATACGGACCCATTTCTAACGCCAAATACGGCTTTAATTGCAATCGAATCATTCGACTAGGCATGCGCTCTAAAACGAATTGAATACCTTCTTCATCCTCGTCCAATTCAACTTTTGAAATAGCAATTCTTTGCATAGTCGAAATGGGATTTCCATCTTTATATAAAGTGATTTTCACCTCATCATATTCATTAAAATACAATTCAATACTCATTTTCTTTTTTAACATTTCATTAACAATTTCATATGTATCATTTTGTTCTTGGATTATATATTTCCAGCCACCTCTGCCTTCTTCTTTCGGAGCTGCTTGAAATAATGTCATCAAATCCTCGTATAGCATAAGATAACCCCTCTCTTACTAAAAAACGATGAGTATTTTATATACCCTTTATCTCTATCACTATCCATAGTTATTGTACCATATATCACCGTTCTTACCGTATTCATTTGCTTCATAAGTACATATATTATGTAGATTACCCCATTACTTAATACCCTCCTGTAGGTTTCAAATAACATCAAGCTTTCATCAATAAAAGTTTTGCTTACACCCACTCATTATTTGCGCACAACAATCCGTAAAATCCTGATTGTTGTGCGCAAATAACAAAAAAGAAGAATGACTTATATCACTCTCCTTAAAAGAATTTCCCTGTAGCTGCTAATGCTAATACTAAAATTAAAATTGCAAATAATAATGAGACAATTAAACTAAAAATGGGTAATGCTTTCTTTTCATTCTTCTTAAATAATAATTTTAAACTAAGAAAAATATTTACTGGTACAAGTATAAAATAAAAATATTTAACAATTTGCACCGAGCTATTCGAAAGTGTTTTTAATATAAACACTTCAATTAGAAAAATAACAAAAAATGAAATACTTAGCCAAAATGAGACATAACTAAGCCAAGAATGTTTTTTTGTACCCCAATACACTCCCATAACAATCTCCTTTTATTTGTATTCTGTATGATTATTATTATACACAAAGTTAACAAATACCTCTATTTTTCGACAAACATTATATAAAACAGACTGTCGTTCAAATAGCATACTGCTATTTGAGCAACAGTCTGTTCTCTGTTAAACTTTAAATCTTTCAATTAATACTTGTAACTCTTCAGCCATTTGAGATAGCGTACCAGCTGCAGAACCAATTTCCTCCATCGAAGCTAGTTGTTCTTCCGCTGATGCTGCAACATTTTGTGTACTCGTCGCATTATTCTGTGCTGTCATCGCAATTTGCCCTACTGAAATGGATACTTCATTTGCACCTTTTGACATACCGTTAGCCGTTTCAACCATCGTCTTTATTTGATTAGCTATTTCATTTGTAGATTGTAAAATCTCTGCAAAGTTTTGCTTCGTTTCATTTGCGATAACTAGTCCAGATTGAACTTCTTCATTTACATGATTCATAGATTTTACTGTCTTACTCATATCATCTTGTATTTCACATATTAATTTACTAATTTCACTGGAAGACACGCTGGATTGCTCTGCCAATTTACGTACTTCATCTGCAACGATTGCAAAACCTCTTCCATGCTCACCAGCTCTTGCAGCCTCAATTGCCGCATTTAAAGCAAGAAGATTTGTTTGATCTGCAATATTTTGGATTACTTCTAATATATCACCAATTTGCTTTGATTTATTATTTAATAACTGTATCACTGCATCTGATTGTGAAACAGATTCTGCAATAGACTGCATTTGATTTACTGTTTGTTCTACTAACTTTCCACCATCTTCTGCTTTTTCTCGGGTATAAGTAGAAGATGTATTAATAGATGCTGAACTATTTGCTACATGCTGAATCCCTTCGGTTACATCAAACAATAACATTGCACCATTCTCTACGCTTGTTGTTTGCGTCGTTGCTCCACTTGATATTTCATCCATTGCCATTGTAATTTGCTCCGTTGCTTCACTCGCTTGTCTTACACTTGCAGTTAGCTCTTCTGATGCTGCTGCAACATGACCAGCCGAATCATTAATTCTTCCAATTAACGTTCGCAGCGAATTTGTCATCTCATTAAAACCTTTTGCAAGTTGACCAATTTCATCATTAGAATGGATTTCAATCGTTTGTGTTAAATCCCCTTCACTTATTTCTTTAGAAGTGACAACTAATCTCTTTAAAGGCTTCGTAATAGAAAGTGTCACAAAATAAATAAGCGTTCCCCCTACTACTAATGCAATCAGCATAACAATTAACATATTATATAATACAGGTTGAGCAGCTTCAATCACTTCATTTGAATACATCGTCCCACTAATTTTCCAACCTGTTTTTACGTTTGTAGCAAATACCATTTTCTTTTCACTACCGCCATACGAATATGAAAAAGTACCGTGATTATCTTCGTAAATTTTCTTTGCCCAAGAATCGGCCGCTTTATCTCCTGATTTTTCTTGAGGATGAGCAATTATTTTTTGTTTTCCATCTAAAATGAAAGCATATCCTTTTTTACCAATATTGATTAACTTTGTTGTTTTCAATAAATTATCTAAGCTTAAATCTAATGCAACAACACCGTTTTTATCTTCTGTTTGTTTTGCAATCGTTACAACAATATGTCCATTTCCTTTTGCCTTATACGGCTCAGTAATAACAATACCACCTTGTTTTGCAACTGCATCTTTATACCAAGAACGTTCTGTTGGGTCATAGTCTACTGCCATTTGTATATTTGGTTCTTGCACAAATTTCTTATCATTTCCGGCAACATATACTTGTTCAACATCTTTATTCAAATTAATGTATTGAGATAATATCTTCCTTAATTCATCTTGATTATCTCCTTGATACATATTCCCTTGAATCACCCGTGCAAAATTATTTACATCATCAAATTTTTCTTCAATCATTTGATTGATTAAATTATCTAAAATTTTTATGTTGTCCTGAGCACTACTCATAATTTGCGATTCAAAATTCTTTTTAGCTGTTTGATACGACATGCCTCCAATAATAGAGACTGCTGCAATTAAAATTACAAAAAATGAAATTAATAGCTTTTTTGCTACTTTCATATCACGAAACCAATTTAATAGTTTACTCATTACGATCCTCCTATTTTTCAATTTCAAAAGTTAAATTTAATTAATTGTGAATATTTCTACTCCCAAATTATTATTTTGATAACCTATTATGATGAATACTTTGTAAAGTTTAAACAATTAGTTTCCTTTTGTCCATATATACGAATAATATTATTATAAAATTTACAAATGTAAAAAACCAAAGGGAACACCCTTTGGTTTTTTACATTTTTTTATGCTGTTTAGAAAGCTTTTTCCATTTTTCACGCTCTGCTCTTGCAAGAATAGCATCTTGTTTTCTCATAAAATATGCCAGTTCTCTTTGTAACTTTTTATAGCTTTGCAAACGATCTATCGTAATAAGTCCGTTATCAATTGCACGATGCACTGCGCACCCTGGTTCATTTTCATGTTTACAATCTCGGAAACGGCATATTTTTGCTAGTTCTTCAATATCAGAAAATGTTGTTTGAATTGCATCGCTTCCTTCCCAGAGCTGTAACTCCCTCATGCCGGGAGTATCGATTATGAGAGCACCACTTGGCAATTGAAATAACTCACGATGAGTTGTCGTATGCCTTCCTTTACTATCTTCTTCACGGATATCTCCAGTTTTTGCTACCTCAATCCCTATCAGTGCATTTAACAAAGTAGATTTCCCTACCCCTGATGATCCTACTAAAGCAATTGTTTTTCCTGGAGACACGAACTGTTTCAACGAATCAATACCTGTATGCTCTAAACTATCAACGACGAAAATCGGAACACCAATTGCCACAGCTTCCGTTTCTACAATTTTCTGTTCCACATCATTACATAAACCACTCTTTGTTAAAACAATGACAGGCATTGCACCACTTTCATACGCTAATAATAAATAACGCTCCATCCTTCTTACGTTAAAATCATGGTTAAGTGCATTCACTAAAAATAGATAATCTACATTTGCTGCTATAATCTGTTCTTCAGTTCTTGTTCCAGCTTCTTGTCTTGAAAAAGAGCTTCTTCGCGGAAAAATACGATGGATAATCGCTTTCTTTTCATTCTCTATTTTCTTTATATACACCCAATCACCAACCGCTGGATAATCTCCCTTCGTTACTGCTTCATGCCGAAATTTCCCAGACAGTTCTGCCATATATTCACCATCATTACAAATAATACGGTATATATGCTTATGCTCAAGTAAAATACGCCCGACTTCAAAGGTCTCTACAGCTTGTTCTTCAAAAAAAGAATCCCAGCCGAACGATTCTAAAATATTTTGATTCAAATGAATATCCTCCCTAGTTTAAACTAAGTGGAAGGATTGCGCGCTACCTTACTGAATATCGCCCTTTCCATCCACCTTTGTATTTGGTTTATTATTCATATAAGTTATTTTCGCCATAATACATCACCCCGTTCTTATTTTAATTACTCTCATTATATGGAATATCCATATAAAAAGCTACCTTATTTAACGTAATTTTCAAACAACTTATTTTTCAGCATTCTAATTTGTCCGCGATGACTAATTTCATCTTCTAGCACATGAAACCAAAGGTAGTGCTGATTATACGCTACGCCATTAGGCCACTTTCTTTCTGCCATTAGCCATTTATCATCCTGTTCACTCAAACACTTTAGTGTTTCTTCTCGTACTTTTTGCAACAGTTGTACATAATGCTGTATTTCATGCCCACGAATCGTTCTCCCCGCTTCTCCTAAATACAGTGCATCTTCCCATATTTCTAATTCTTCTTTTGTAAAATCACGATCTTGAAATGAAATAAGCTGATGGACTTTTTCTATAGCTGCTATATGTTTTAATAAGGCACCAATTGAATTTCCGCCACTCGGCATAATTAAATCTAGTTGCTCAACTGATAGATTTTTTATTTCCTGTAATGTTACAGCCCTCGTATGCTCCAGCATACTTACTAATTCCCCTATATTTTTCGTATAACCATCCACACTTCTTATTCGATAATCTATATTCACATCACGCACCCCTTTCTGCAAACATATTATAGTAAAAGCGATTCATATAATAGACTGAAATATATCGGAATTTTCTGTTACAGTTAAATTGAATACGGAATATAACCAAACAAACTTTCTCAATATGTTTATATGAAATATTAAAAGGAATCAATATGTAAAAATCGAATCTTATTCACTAAAAGGAGTGGATTCGATGGAAATGTATCAATGGCTAACCGCTGTTCTCGTTGGTGGCATTACTGGCTTCGTTTCCCATCTAATCAATAACCAAGGTAAGTTATTGCTTCCACGCCGTTTGAAAACTTTTTTTCATTTTGGTTTTTTAACCGATATTTTTACCGGCTGCCTAGCTGCACTTCTCGGACTCGTTTTATTCGATGCCACCTTAATAAAAGAAATAATAAAGGTGTCCATTGTGACTGCTATTTCCGGTCAAACATTTTTACTTCATCAGGCCCTTGGTAGTGAGCAGGCTAAAAATACGCAAATTGGGAAAGCTGATGAGAAGATTCAAGAAATTGACAAATTATTACGACGTTAGTCTATGCTTCCTTTTAAAATTATTGTTATAATGAAAAATAAATATTTTCTATTGCGTCGTTTGTCAGAAGAAAGGGTGTTTCGTATGACAAAAAAGAAAGTAGAAGATTTCTTAACAAACACCGAAAAAGAGGAACTGCTAGAAAACTATAAATGTTTACGAGAAGCCCGCACAAAAAGCGAAGCTAACTATTTTGGTGAAGCAGTAAACCATCTATTAAATAAAGCAAAACAACGAATTATTAAAGATGCAGGCATACATGATGAAAATGCAGCAACTGTACAATCGAAGAGAAAAGCACTGTTTTAGTTACATTAGCTAAAACAGTGCTTTTTATTTACAAGGACTTTCACCATAAACATTTTTCACATTACTTTCACATCTATTTCACAAATACTTGTACTTCAACATGGTAAACTAAGTACATCCTTTTCCAAGGAACGATATGCCGATATTTAAATCCCTATCTCTATAGGGATTTTTTATTTATTCGAGATTTTTGTTGTAACTCCCCTCTAATTAAACTAACCATATCTTCTAATCGCTACGGCCATGAAATACTTCCAGTAATATTTTTTATTTTTATTACCTATAATACTGTTTTATATAGTATAAAAGAAAGGCCGCTTAGCATTACTACTCTTCTAATATTGATTCAATCTGTTTCATGTCCAGTTCATTCAATGATGCATCCACCGCTCTTACACTTTCTCTTATTTGCTCTGCCCGCTTTCCTCCAGGAATAACAGTATCAATTCCTTGTTTGTTTAATAACCACGCTAAAGCTAAATGCGATACTTCGATATTCTTTTCTTCAGCTAAACCTTTAACTTTTCTACTTTCTTAAAGTTATTCTTATATGTATTTTCTTCAAATAAATTTACACTTTGGCGCCAATCACCTTCGTTCAATTTAAAGTCTTCTGTATATTTACCACCTAGTATTCCAAAGGCAAGAGGTCCATACGGTATAAATGAAATACCAGCTTCTATACAATACGGTAAAAGTTCTTCCTCAGCAGTACGATCTAACATATTGTGCGGCGATTGTACAACATCTATATAACCATGTTGATTCGCTTCTTTTAATTGTTCTACATTTACGTTGGATATTCCAATTGAACGGATTTTCCCTTCTTCTTTTAAACGAGTTAGCTCTCCGATTGAATCTATGTAACTTGTTTCAGAATTTGTAAAGTGTAAATAATATAAATCAATATAATCAGTTTGTAATCTTCTTAAGCTATTTTCCACAGCGTTTCATTTCAATTCGTGAAGAAGATTTAAATGCTAGATTCCCTGATTTATTACATGTTGGATTACATGCAACAGAACCATACTAAAAAACATCTCANNTGAGATGTTTTTTAGTATGGCTATTCTTTTAACAAATCTATTAATCCATTTCCTTCAGATGTACGTTCATACCCTAAAGGTACAGTTCTTTTTATTAGTTGTGCGTATATTTCTGGCTCTGATAACTTTCTACCATATTCTCTTTCGCACTGCTTAATGAGAAGTGCTAATGCTCCAGCAACATGTGGTGTCGCCATTGAAGTTCCACTCAATACAGCATATTTCCCATTTGGATACGTAGATAGTATTTCATCACCTGGCGCTACTAAATCAATTTCTTGATTGGAATTACTAAAACAAGCAATTTTCCGCTCTAAATTGACAGCACCAACTTCAATTACCTCAGAGTAAGCACCTGGGAAGTCTAGTTCCTCTGTGTAATCATCGCAATCCCCATTATTGCCAGCAGCACACACAACGAGAACATCTTGCTGTACCGCATTTTGAATTACTTCATGTAATTCCGGAACGTCTTGCGGTCCACCAAGTGACATTGAAATAATTCTCACTTTCTCTTTATTTGGCCCTCTCCAATTTACAGCATAATGAATGGCCTCAATAATTTGCTCATAACTTCCAGAACCATCTCCTGCTAAAACTTTTAATACTAACATTTTAGCAAGTGGTGCCACTCCTAATACGCCAACACCATTTTCAGTCGCTGCAATCGTCCCAGCTACATGAGTACCGTGTCCGTTATTATCAAGATAAGTATTTGGATCACCTTCATAATCTTTCGTGAAATTTTTTCCACCTATAATACGATCTTTTAAATCTATATGGTTGATATCACACCCTGTATCTAAAACAGCAACGACAATATCTTTTCCTTGCGCGCTCTTCTCCCATACTTGTGGAGCGTGAATCAGTTGTACACCTGGTGGAATTTCATTTACTTGTTCAACCACCTTGTTTACGGTAAACGGAATCAAATGTATACCTTTTTGTTTATTCGCCGTACTACTGTTCATCGTAATCCCTCCTGAAAATATATTATTTTCATTTCAGACCACTATTGAATAGGTTTAAATTTAACATTCGTTTTAACTGTTCTATTTTCCTTCATTTCAAATATTTCTCAATATAACTTACTAACATTTATCCCGCGATTTGCAGGCAATAACAGTTCGAGTGATTCAACGAATAAATAAAAATAAAAGGACCGTTAAATGGCCCTTTTATAGTTTTTTAAAAGAATGCTATATAATTTTTAAAATAATATAAATGAAGACTACGCCTCACTCTTATTTAAAAATTTCTCTATCTCTTTTATTACATGTTTCGCTCCATCTATACTAACAGTAATGCTTCCATTTGCTAATGATATGTTCTGGTCTGAAACATCACCTGTTATTTGACAAGCATTGTAAGGTTGATATTTTTGTAAAATGACTTTGTCTTCTTCTACAAAAATTTCAAGTGGTGATTTAATTTGTATTCCTAATACATCTCGTAATTCTTTAGGAATAACAATCCTTCCTAGTTCGTCTACTTTTCGAATAACTCCTGTTGCTTTCATATTACTCCCCCTTACTCTCTATTAATTTTTCCACCTCGCTTTTCCCATTTTATCACTTTTTGGTAATACTTGTATCTTTTCAGAAAATTTTGTACTCAAGTTAAAAATACACAGTTAACGAATACGTAATCTCTCTTTCAATTGTTTTAAGTAACGAGAACGTATCATTAAGAAGTATACAATTTGGATTCCTATGAAAATACTTAATACAATCGTATTTTCTTTAAACAGTGAGTACTCAAACATCTGTCCTAACGCAGTTAACGCTACTGCCCCATGTAATGTCGCAACGCTAATTGGTACGAAGAATAAAAGCGCTAAACGGATTGTGACTACTTTCGATAATTCCCCGCTCGTTAATCCAACTTTTCGAATCATTTCAAACAAACGAATATCATCCTCCAAATCGGAAAACAAACGGAAATAGAGGAAACTTCCTGCACAAACGAAAAATACAATTCCGATAAAGAAGCCTACAAATAAAATTGGTCCTGCGATTTGTAAACTTTGGTTTTGTTCGTACTCTTCTGCACTAAACGTTGAATGTTCTTGATAAGGTTTAATTTGATGCGTAAGCTCTTTACCAATTTCAATCTCATCTTTCGTTCCCTTCGTTTTATACATATAATCTTTTGTTTCTATAAATCCATCTTGTAATGAATCATATTGATTGTTAGAAATTACATAAACATTGCCTCTTAGTATTTTACTCAATGAAGACGAAGTAACTTTTTTCACTTGTAAAGGTTCATTCATATTGGGTAACGTAATTTCATTTCTTTCTTTCATCGGTGGTCCTGGTATTTCGGCTGACAAAAATAAAGCCTCTTTATTTGATACAGTATTAAACGGTTCTCCTGTCAATTTTGCATATTCCTTATAATCTGATTCTTTTATAAAAGTGACGCTTCTTAACGACTGTTCTTCCGTTTTTCTCGATGAAATATTTATTTTTGAAGCTGCTATATTATATTTCTTTAATCCTTCGTCGATCGTTTGTATATGCTGTAATTCATTACTATTTCCCTGCTTAGACTGATAGTGAAATGCGATTGGTCTCTCCATAATCCCTTTCGTCATTGAAGCAAAACCAACCAATGTACCTATTGCTGAAAATGCTACAGTGGAAATAATCGTTACAATAAAGAACATTCTTGCGTTATCTCTCATCCGGTACGCCAAATCTGACAAAGTAATAATATTGGTCTGTGTCCAATAGAAACGTTTACTTTTTTTACATAGTCGAATAATAAAGACACTCAACTGCTTGTACAGCAAATATGTCCCAATGATGACTACTGTTGTCACAGGAATCATCATAATAAATACCATCGCACCATGTGACAGAAGTGCTCCGACATACCCAGCACTAAGCAATACTACTGCGAATACTGAAGAAATGATAGACGCTTTTGGTTCGGGCTTCGCCTCTGCTGATCCTCTAAACAATTTCATAATTTTATTTTTACGAACCATCCCTGCACTAAACAATGAAATAATCATAAATAATATAAAAAACATAATACTCGTTACAACAATCGCTTTCATCGGTATGTAATAGGATAAGGAAATATCTAGTTTTAATATCATTGGGGCTATAAAAATTAATATCCCTGAAAACAACATACCTGAAAGAATCCCGAAAATAATTGCCCCTATTCCAATCATAATATTTTCAAAGAAGATAAGACGCTTTAATTGATATTTCGTCATACCTAGCATCATTAAAATTCCTAGTTCACGCTTTCTCGTTTTTAAAAACATTCCCATTGAATACAGAATAAAGAAGAATGTAAATAAGTAAATAATAGACTGTGCAAAAGACATACTTACGAATACGTACTGACCCAATTCTCCAGCACTTAATGCCGGATGGAACGCAAAAAATGAATACACAAAAAAGGCCATAATAGCAAATGCGCTACTTAAAAAATACGCTGAGTATGTCCGTCTATTTCGCGTTACATTCCGATATGCTAGTTCTCTAATGTTCATATTACTTCTCCGCCCTTCTACTAACTATATTTTTATATTAGTAAAGTACGGAAATACCTTCCATCGATTCAAATGACAAAAACCTTACAGTTTTGAAAGGTTTTAAAAAAATTGCTTATACGTAGCACTTTCATTATAATGACTACATTCATATTCATACACGCTTCCTATTGTATATTCGTTAGTTTTGCGAAATAATAAAGGATAGAAGTATGTACCAATATATACATAAAAAATTTTACAGCCTTAATATGAATAGGAGGAAAACATAATGACATTACAAGAACAAATTATGAAAGCATTACATGTTCAGCCTGTAATTGATGCGAAAGTAGAAATTCGTAAGCGCGTTGATTTCTTAAAAGATTATGTGAAAAAAACAGGTGCGAAAGGATTTGTCCTTGGAATTAGTGGCGGACAAGACTCTACATTAGCAGGACGCTTAGCACAGCTTGCAGTTGAAGAACTTCGTAACGAAGGTGGTAACGCAACGTTTATTGCGGTACGTCTTCCTTACAAAGTGCAAAAGGATGAAGATGATGCACAATTAGCATTACAATTTATCCAAGCTGATCAATCAACTGCATTTGATATCGCTTCAACCGTTGACGCCTTCTCAAATCAATACGAAAACTTATTAGGTGAATCATTAACTGATTTCAATAAAGGTAACGTGAAAGCACGTATCCGCATGGTTACACAATATGCAATTGGTGGACAAAAAGGTCTACTTGTTATCGGAACAGATCATGCTGCAGAAGCTGTAACAGGATTCTTTACAAAATTCGGAGATGGTGGTGCAGACCTATTACCATTAACAGGATTAACGAAGCGCCAAGGACGTGCTTTATTACAAGAATTAGGTGCGGACGAACGACTTTACTTAAAAATGCCAACTGCTGATTTATTAGATGAAAAACCAGGTCAAGCTGATGAAACAGAGTTAGGTATTACTTACGATCAATTAGATGACTATTTAGAAGGTAAAGCAGTTCCAGCTGACGTTGCTGAAAAAATTGAGAAGCGTTACACAGTAAGTGAGCATAAAAGACACGTACCAGCGTCAATGTTTGATGATTGGTGGAAATAACACATAAAAAAGAAGCTNNAGCTTCTTTTTTATGTGTTAGCGATATACCCCAACTCTTTTCTCTAATAAATCCTGTAAGCAATCTTCATGTTGTTTATTAAATAACGGTGGCATTTTATCTAACGGGAAAAACTTCAGATCTAATGTTTCATCACCGTCTATTTTTTTGTTCCCTCCGACAATTGAAAACTTAAAGAATATTACAATTGCCTGTGCCTGATCACCGTTCGGATATGTTTGAAAATATTTCGTATACACGCCAATGAACTCATCAATTTCCACATCATATCCTGTCTCTTCTTTAATTTCTCGAATCGCAGTCTCTGCAGCAGATTCTCCGATTTCCATTGCACCACCAGGAAATCCCCAAGCGTTAAAATCACCTCTTTTTTGCAGTAATACTTCTCCATGTTCATTCAACACACAACCACCCGCAAAATTTAAGAAAACAAAGTCGTGCCCTACTTTTTCACGTAATTCATTTATATAATTAGCCATCCTCTTCCCCTTTTCATACTTCTTCTATCGTTATTTTTTATCTTTTTCAAGCAATTCAATAATTCGATCTAACTTCTGATTTATATTGATAACATGTTGTTTTTTCGCAGAGTTGTTTTGCAGTAATTTTTTGATGAACAAAGTAAACGATATGAAAAACAAAACGATAAGTCCGATTACTAGACAAATATATATCAATGTAAATATGTTACTTTCGAACAAGTTCATTCAGCTTTCAAATCCTCCCCTCTTCATTCTATCATATAATTCAAAATATTTTAAAGTGATGAACAAATATAAAAAGAGCACCTTTTACAGATGCTCTTCTTCATTAATTAATACGTAAATGTAATTGTCGCTAATGAATAGCCTGTCATTGCACTATATGGTGCTACTTGATAAGATACACGCTTTGCACCTTTTGGCCAATTTATTTCATTTAACACTTTCTTTATATCTTGCATTGTCCCATCCATCGACTGTTTATATCGTACTTCTACTTTTTCTGGCTTACTAGCAAACTGTTGCTGTAATTTTTTCTTAAATTCACTGTAATTATCTGCCCCGTATTGTGCAGACAAATATTCTAAATTTGTTTCTTTTAACATTTGTTTATACGCAGCAGTTTTTGAACTACCTGCTTCTATTTTGTTTGTTAATTCACCAAAGTAACTTGTAGTTGCCGCTGGATATTTACTACGATCCCATTCATGGTCTTTACTTAACTGCTCGTCAGACATATTAAAATATGAATATGTTACGCGCCCAGCTTTATCTGGCACTGGATCATCGAATGTAGTATCAAGATGGTACCACTTGTTTTCAATGTTTACTAAATTCCACGCGTGAGCTTGTCCGTTTCCTGTACCTGTTACAATATGATTTTGAATACCTGCTTCTTTTAGCAATTCATATGTTAACAATGTATATCCTTGGCAAACGGCAGAACGATTCGCTAACGCTTCATACGCTGTATATGCTTGATAAGAAGTATCATAGGATACATGTTTTACAACATAATCATGAATAGCTTTCACTTTTTCATGTTCATCCATGCCTTGTTTAATGATAGAATTTACAATTGATTTCGCTTGAGACTTTACATACTGTGTTTGCTCTTTTGATTCACGATATTTCACTTGTAATGTAAATGTATAATTTCCAGGCATCCCTTTTATAGAATATTTAGTAGACTCCACATTATATTTCACATACTCATCAGCATCTACAATTTTATTATATTCTTTGTATAATTGATCCATAACATCTCTAGCATTTCTATCTTTTGTTTTATATGCGATTGTAATATTTTCATCTCGATTATCAATATGTTTTTTTAATTCTTTACGAAAATTTTCTAACTGCTTAGCATCTGATTGTGTAGTCACTACAGTTGATTTAGTTACCGCGTATGATACAGACGACGCGTGTAAGCCACCCATTACAATTGTTGAACAAAGTGCGGCAACTGTCACATACTTACTTGTCTTTCCCATCTTGTCACCCCTTACATTCTATAACTATACGAAAAAGCATCGTATAGTTTCAGAGTATACAATACTTTTTAAAATAGGTCATATGAGATTATGCATATTTAACATTTTAAAAATGGTTGTTCTTTTAGAAAAAGAACAACCATTTTTTTTAGCAAGTTTGTAACACACAGCATGTATTTTCAAAACATCGATTTTTTAAATCTTCATTTCCAATACAGAAATATAGCATTCCTAATTCTCCCCAAACCATATTACAATTTTTATGATCTGAATCAATTTGGAATAAAAGTGTCATTTGCTGTGGATCTATCCCCATGTATTGCCCTGTCTCATGTAATACTTCCTCTTGTACTGAGAATGGCTCACCAAACATTTGATGGTTATCGTAGTTATCTGGAATTAACTCCTCAAGTAATTGTAAGAAACGATCGGAATCTGCCTCATCTTCAATGAAAAGCTCAGGCAATTTATACGTCAGTTCAAAAGTAATAGCACATTGGTTATATTTCACTTGCGATTCATCTGCTCTACGTAATTGCTCTACAGGGATATCATAATAAAGTACACGTCCAGCTTTGGTAAGATCCACATCTTCTTCAAAGTAATTTTCAATACTAAAGAAATATAACATCCCTGTCCTAGGAAGATTGTGATCCATACCAACGTTTTGTAAATCACTTAAATTAAATTGGGCAATAAAATGCAACGGATTCCCTTTGTATATTGGATACTCAAATGAATCCGGCACATCAGGAGCCCCGCCCATTTTCGAACTGCCTATCGCCATTGTTTCCTGCTGCTTTGGCACAACTTTTATACAAGGAAATATAGTATTTACAAGCTCCTGTTTCAAATGTGTTAGTTCATGTTTATCAATTAATACTTCTATTTGCTGTTTCATAATTTCTGTTTCATTCTCCTTATATTTATATACTTATTTGTATCATAGCACAAAGATTATACTCCATTCATTGTAAAATCAACAAGCCTTCAAAAAAACGGGCTTATCCTTCATACGCGAACAAGTTTAAAAAAGCATAGTATACATTGTTCCTACAAACACGATAGTTCATTATTTCTTCCAGTACATTTTCCCCTCGTTCATTTTCATTTTTAATTTAAGGAGGAATTCCACATGGGTTACGGATATAGTTGCGGCGGTTACGGCGGTTACGGTTACGGCGGTAGTTGTGGTGGATGTGGTTATGGAGGTTTCGCTTTATTAATCGTTTTATTCATCCTTCTAATCATCATCGGAGCTAGCTGTTGGGGCGGCTTTGTAGGCTGCTAGTAAACTTAAAAACTATTGTAAAAAAGCACGTACAATACGTGCTTTTTTGCCATTTTCAAATTTCTTCATTTGAAAGGAAGTATGCTTTATGAAAATTGATGGTGTTTTTGAAGGAGGCGGCGTACGCGGAATTGCACATGTAGGGGCAATTTGCGCGTTAGCTGAAAAAGGTTATGAATGGGAGCGTGTAGCTGGAACATCAGCTGGTGCTATTATCGCAGCGCTCCTAGCAGCCGGATATTCTTGTTCCGAATTAAAAACAATCATAACCGACATTGATTATAACAAATTTATGAAGAAAACTTTTCTGGATAGAATCCCTTTTATCGGTAAAGGACTAAGTGCATGGTCTACTCTAGGTATTTATTCCAATGTATTTATCGAAGAATGGATTGAAGAATTACTTCGAAAAAAAGGAGTTCACTTATTTACAGATTTACCTGACTTAAACAAACTCAAAATTATCGCTTCTGATATAAGCAACGGTAAAATGGTTGTCTTCCCCGATGATTTACCAAACTACGGATTTTTAAATTATCGCTTCTCAATCGCTAAGGCCGTAAGAATGAGTAGTACCATCCCTTACTTCTTTGAACCAGTAAAATGGAGAACTCCAAAATGGAAGCAACCTTGTTATATGGTAGATGGAGGCATTTTAAGCAATTATCCAATTTGGATTTTCGACTCACCTACCTCTCCCCGCTGGCCAACTTTCGGATTTCATTTTGTAAAAGATGAGATTCAAGCTGATCCTGCCCACTATAAAGAGCCTATTTCTATGTTCAAAGGACTGTTTAAAACAATGATGCAAGCTCATGATTTACGTCATCTAGATAAGGAATCAAAAGCAAGAACAATTACAATTCCAACAGGAACAATTACAAGTACTAATTTTGAGCTAACAAAAGAAGAAAAAGAATGGCTTTACAATTCTGGTTATCATTCTGCAAATAAGTTTTTAGAATCTTGGAACTTCAGACAATATGTTGATGAATATAGAGACGAAAATCAGGATCGCAAAACAAATCGGTATTTCCGTCAACTTGACTCATAATTATATTATTTTCCCTATCACACTTTAATAGTAAATAAGCCTAATAATCTAGTACATTATTAGGCTTATTTACTTCTTATTTACTTTCCCATTATTTAAGGGTAAGTTAACCCTTCTGCTTCTTCTGCAGTAATTACTATATAACGATTTCCAGTTCTTAACCCTAGCAATTCTGCTTTTTCAATTGCATCCTGTTTTGTCTCTGCATAAGCAGCTAAATATTTATCCCCATCAATCATTTGGCAAATCACATATTGTTTCATCGTTTTCTCCTTTTACCCTGTAATTAATTGCGCGACCTTTTTTATTCCAACTTCAATTTCTTCTACAGTTGCATATGAATAAGAAAGGCGCAAAAATTGGTTTGCACTTCTATCATACAAAGTACCCGGATTTAATAAAATCTTTTCTTGCAAAGCTTTGTCAAATAAACTACGATTCGAAATCGGCACATTCACATGTAACCATATATAAAACCCACCTGTCGGTTCATGCCATGTCGCTATTTCACTACAATACTTCTTTAACATACTTACCATAAAGTCCCTACGCTTTTTAAGCTCACTTCTTACAAACTGTAAATGTTCCTCATACAATCCATTTGTAAACCACTCTGCCGCAATTTGCTGAGATATAGAACTCGAGCCATAATCTGTTTGCATTTTTATATCTGCCAATCTTTGAATCACTGGTTCAGATCCAACAATCCATCCAATTCTTAAACCTGGACTAATTACTTTAGACATACTTCCGATATGTAGTACGATCCCGTTTTTATCATATGATTTTAAAGGCTTTGAAACTGGTGCATCGATCCATAAGTCTTGATACACTGCGTCTTCTATAATAGGCAATCCAATTTCATTACATATTTCCATCACTTCTTTTCGTTTCTTCTCATTCATAGTAAAGTTCGTCGGATTATGAAAAGACGGAATTGTATATAAAATAGATGCATTAAATTGCTTCTTATATTTCGCAATATATGATGCATTTAGCCCACTCTCATCCATTGGCATTCCGATTAAACGCATTCCTGCTGATTGAAAAACATTAAGCGAATATAAATATGATGGTTTTTCTAATAAGATTGATGCCCCTTTCGGAAGAAGCCCCATAGAAATAAGTTGAAGTGCTTGAATGGCTCCTGAAACAATTAATATAGCGTCAGGAGATACATATACACCATGCTCTTTTAAATAGTCCGCAATTTTCTTCCTTAAATAAAGATTTCCTTTCGGCTCTTCATACCCAAGTGTCACGTTTGATTTTAAAAGCTTATTCATTATTACTTTCATCTTTTTTTCAGGTAAAAGACTTGGCGCAAGCTCTCCTGTTCCTAAACGAATCACATTTGGATAAAATTCAGCTTGATTAATCTCTTGAATAGCAGGAAGGTTCGGATAATGCAGTCCTGTTTCTACATAAGACTGCCAACTAGGAGGCGGGGCGTATGTTGAAGTATTCTCATTATTATTTACAACAAACGTTCCCTTCCGGCCATTTCCTTCAATATATCCTTTTGCCACTAATTCATCGAAAGCCATTACAATTGTGCTTCGATTCACACCAAATGTATGCGCCAAATCTCTTTGTGAAGGCAGTTTCGTTCCAATGGTCCATTCTCCATAAATGATTTTTTCTTTTATGTACGTTTCTATTTGTTTATATAAAGGAATCGGTAGAGACATATTTGGTTTCCACGCTAATCTTTCCATCAAATCACCTTACATTCTTTTTGGTTGGTAACCTCCCCAACCATATGGATGGATACAAATTTTCATTTCTTCTATACAATATACACTATCATAATGAATTTAAGTAGGAGGTAATATGATGAGTGACGCAATTATTCATGGTATCATTCTTGCATTCGGTCTTATCATTCCATTAGGTGTCCAAAATGTTTTCGTCTTTAACCAAGGTGCGAGCCAACCAAATATTTGGAGAGCAGCCCCTGTAGTATTAACCGCATCAATATGTGATACGTTACTAATCTTAATTGCAGTGCAGGGTGTCTCCCTTGTACTACTTACTTTTTCTTGGCTAACTAACACGTTATATATAATCGGATTTTTCTTTCTCATATATATGGGCTGGGTTATTTGGAGAAGCAACCCTTCCGATGATGTAAAACAAGAAAAAAACATGCCATTAAAAAACCAAATACTTTTCGCTGCATCGGTTTCATTATTAAATCCACATGCAATTTTAGATACAATCGGTGTAATTGGAACAAATTCCATTCAATACATAGGAAGTGAAAAATGGGCTTTTACAGTTGCCACTATTATTGTTTCTTGGATTTGGTTTATTTGCTTAGCTTTAGCGGGGAAATTTTTAAAAAGGCTAGACTCAACTGGAAAAACAATCGCATTATTAAATAAATTTTCAGGAATCATCATTTGGGGAGTCTCGCTTTATATGTTAAAACAAGTTATTTTTTAAGTAAAGAAAGAGAACCGCATGCTAATTACACATCATGCAGTTCTCTTTGTAATTATGAAGTAGGTTCTGGGTTTTGTTTTACCGTCTTTGTATCTTTTGCTGGTTTAATCCAAATCATTGCTATAACAGCACCAATAGCAGCGAAAATACTCGTTAAATAAAACACCTCGTGATCCGCCCCTTTCATAAAAAAAGAATATAGGGGTGGTCCAGCTGCTACACCGATAAATCGCATTGAACTATAAAATGACGTAACCGTTCCCCTCTGCCCCTTTTCAATCCCTTGTGTAATTAGGGCATCTAAACATGGGAGTGCCATCCCAATTCCTATTCCCATAATGACGAGACAAAGAAGCAGTAAATAAATCCCTTTCACAAATAAAGGGATTATGACTGATATAGCAGCTAGTAAAAAACCAATATAAATACATTTCTTCATAAGATTTTGATTATCTCCAATTTTTTTACCAGCCATATATGAACTAATTGATAGTACAAGCAAAGGAATAGCAAGTACACATCCTTTCCATATACCATGAATGTCATACTTTGACTCCAGTATAGTAGATAAATAAAAGAGAATTCCGAATAAAATGAGCATAATAATTGCACCTAGTATAAAAATGGAAATTAACCATCTTCCCTTTTCTCTAAACGTAGAGATAATAGATTGAATAAACTCTTTTAGCGGTGGTACTTCTCCTTCTTGTTTTTTTGCCTTTACTAATACCAGTAATAAAACAATCGAGACTACACATAAAACTGGAATCGCCCAAAATGGTAAGAACCATACAACGGCGGCTAGAGCAGACCCTAAAATAGGGCTGAGTACTTTCCCAAATGTATTTGATGTCTCAATGATTCCTAAACCTGTACTAACTTGTTTTTCATCTTTGTATAAATCACCAACACATGGTATGACAACTGGCATAGCACCGGCAGCACCAATACCTTGAATTGCTCTGCCAATAAGTATCCAATTGTATGGATTATCAACTTTCCATGATACCCAGCCAGTTACCGCACCTCCGATAGCTGCAATCAGTAAACTCGGAACCATTACCATCTTTCTTCCCCATCTATCTGATAAATAACCAGCAATCGGAATAAGTAAAATTGCAATGATAGAATAAATTGTTATAATCATGGATACTTGAAACGATGAAATATGTAATTTCTTTTCAATAGTCGGCAGGATTGGAATGAGCATTGAATTCCCTAATGTCATAACAAGTGGAACTGATGCAAGAGCAATTAAACAACAGTTTTCTTTTTTTAACATGTTGATTTCTGAACCTTTCATCATATATTTCTTACCATATAATAGCCCTGCTGGAACGTAATGTTCATTCCACCAGGGCTATTACATCGTTACTACTTACCATTCTCAACAAAAGAAATAGGTTAAAATATAGCATTATTTCTATTCTTTGAATCCAGTACGTTATATATTCATACCAATTAATTGAAAATAAAAAAGAAAGGAAGCATCCTTCCTTTCTCCTATAACCTTCTACATTTAGCGAGTATATCCGCCACCAAGCTGTTGTTCTGCCATCGCTACAAGACGTTTTGTGATTTCACCGCCTACTGAACCGTTTGCACGTGAAGAAGTATCAGCTCCAAGTTGTACACCGAACTCTTGTGCAATTTCATATTTCATTTGATCTAGAGCTGCTTGTGCTCCATGTGATGCCAATTGATTAGCGTTACGATTTCTAGCCATTACCGATCACCTCCTTATTTATATATAAATTGTGTTAAATTCAAAATTAAATACATGGTAATTTTTGGTATTTTACATATAAAAAAAGAGTCTCCTAAACGAGACTCTTGCATCATTTCACTTTATGAAGTTACTACTTCTGATTCTCTATTTGTTAATATCTTCATTTCTTCTTTCAGTATATCTTTCGCATTATGCCCAAACCATTCTAGTGAAGCAAAACAGTTAGTATCTCTCACTTCCTGGATGATCTCATCATAATTTACGATGCCTTCAAATAATGGAACCATACCAATACGGCTTCCCGCTGCTGCATATACATTATTAGGTTCAAACACATGTAAATAATCCGCTGACGATATATTCTTAAAATGATAATGTTGTATCCACGGCCTTAATTGATGGAAACTGTCTATTGGATCTGCACCAGACTCCCATATATGAAGAAAATCAAGGTTTATTTTCAAATTTGGATGATTTACTTCTTCTAATAATTTCAAAGTAGATGGCAAAGTATCCGTTAACGTATTTGGGTGTGTTTCTAATAGTACATACATATTGTGCCGAGCAAATAGATCACAAATCATACGAATTCGCTTCACGTACTCTTTTCTCTCTTGTCCCGAGAAATCCTTACTACCTTTTTGTCCAGCAAACGTACGAATTTTATTTGTATTAAACCAATTAACTAGCGTTACCAGTTGCTCACATTTCCTAATCGTTTTTTGAAAATCTGCTGATAATGATATGTCCAAATAATCACTTATCATCGTAACTTCTAAATTTTTATCCTTTAAATAATCTACTTCTCTTTCTGTCGTTTCACGCTCTTGCATATACAAATTTTGTGCATGAGTCCCCCACAATTCAATTCCTTCAAAACCGTTTTCGTATGCAAATTGAACAATATCAGTAAATGAAATTAATTGATGACGGAATGAAATGGTACATAGCGAATATTTCATAGGTTTAAACTCCCTTATCTTAAATTGAGTTAACTTTTTAAAGAGTTATGACAGATTGATTTGTCTTCCTATCTTTCCATGACAGAAACTGTCTCTCTAATTCATCCTTAATTTGCAGTTCAATTGTATTCATTTCATCTAACTTTTCAACAATTGAGAATAACATATCTTTATTGTTCGTCATCGCCATTTTAATTGCACGATACTGTACATTTGTAAATCCTTGTACAATATCTTCCACCCGATCACACCAATAATCAAAGTCTTGCTCTGAATATTGTAACGTTTCACGGAAATACGCAAAGGCATGTTCATAACTATATTTACGAATTGCAAGTACAGGTATTTGTTTTACTGCCGCTACAAGCCCAGAAACTGAATACCCATCTTCCTCGTTTGCCATTTTTATAATTAAATTTTTCAGCTCCATAGTCAGTTCATTGTCGTTCTTTTTGAATGTTTCCATGAAATAACTAGCTACCATTTCTTGTGTTGGTTCTTGAATTCCTTCAATATCAATGTAATACCCTCCGCCAAATGGATTGTCTTGAACAGAGTGAAGTACTTTTTCTCTTTCCATATTCCGATACGATAAACTTAACTAAATCTATACAATTCAATCAAATTTACACAAGTTAGTGCTTCATCGTGTT
>NZ_NUVD01000104.1:0-43112 GCF_002564555.1 Bacillus cereus
CTTAAGTTGATGGGCATGTGACGCTACCCCTTTTATAAAGAAAAGACACCCTAAGGTGCCTTCCTCCGACTTGAACCATAGTGAATGTAAACTTTTGAATGTTAGTTTACATTCATTTTGTTTATTCTATTAGATTCATCCTACCTTAACTATTTTTAGTAAAAACACTGAGAAAAGTATACATTCAACAACGTATAAATAAAGAGATTACAAAATCTATTCGAAGTAAAGAACTACTTAATTGAAATGATCTAATTAATCAAAAATCTCATAATTATGATAATATATTATTTAACAGATGTTAAAAAAAGGAGAACATTACAATATGACTGATTCTAAACAAAAAACACCCCTTTGGGAATGGTTTGCTTATCTTGGAGCAACCGTAACAATTATAAAACTTGTATATACATATTTATTTTAAAATCAAACATATACATTCTACACAACCGTAGTTACCATAACACCACTTATCGGTATTCAATGTATCTAGAAAACACCCCTTCAGTCTACTTGGCTAAAGGGGTTTCGTATTTACATAATTTCCGAAAGCGGAAGTTAAAAGTTTTTAGTTTCTTACTCACTTAAAGCACCCGTTACTTTAAGTGTATTTCTTCACAATCTTATTTTTAAAATTAGAAAAAGATTTTACTCTTTTTTAAAAATAAAGCCAGTAGTTAATCAACGAGGGTTCAATCTCAATATTTTCTTGATTTAATGATAATAGAAGATGGTCTCCGTTTTTCATTTATTAATTCTGGCATTTTTTCTAATCCTGTTGGAGTTGACTCTGGCTCAATAATTTTCTCAATTACAAGACCGTTGTCTATAAGAGTATTAATTAATGTTGAAATTGTTCTGTGATATTTAACAACACCATCTATCCACCAATGTTCCTCCCTTTTTCCTTCTTCTTGGTAATTATCTAATGCCCAATGCAATCTATTTCCATTATTATCCTTAAACCAATTATTCATTTCCTTTCGAGCTGTTACTATTGGATGTTCTGTTGAAAAGATAAATTCACCATCATTTTTTAACAGACCCCTTATTTTCTTAATTAGATGTGAGTAATCTTCTATGTAATGTATAACTAAAGAACTTGTTATTAAGTCGAATTTTTGATTTGGCAAATTAAGTTCTTCTATTGGTACACACATATAATCTATTTTTTCGTTTTTGTTATACATTTCAGCTTGTTCAATCATATTTCTTGAGATGTCCACTCCTATAACTTTCGAGGCACCATTTTCTACACAGTACATAGAAAAATGACCAGTTCCACATCCCAAATCTAATACAGACTTATCTGTAAGATTAGCAATTATAGATTTAATTGCTGGCTGTTCAACAAAATCATTAAAGGTAAATCCATTTTCACGTAATGACTTATACTTTTTAAAGAAAAACGGATTATCATAAATGTTTTGTTTCATTATATACCTCCTATAATACAATCTATATTTTTTATATTCTAGGGGGCATCCGAAAATTCCTATATTAACCAAAATACACTTCAACTAACCTGCCATTTAGTTGAATAAGGAACAGTGTATATCCTATACATGTTAGGTTGACATAACGTCCCATTATCAGTAGTAACCAAATCCCAGAAAGTCATTCATATCAATAGTTTTCTAGCTTTCCGTCCCTTTCTTTGTATGCAAGATTTCATACATTCCTGTCACAATCGTTCTTGTAGTCTGCATGAAATCCTGCATATTCTTAGCGTTTAAAATCTGCGTTTTGCCGTCAGTCCTCCATAAAGAAAAGACACTCATATAAGAGTGTCTTTTCCGATAGTTTTTTAGCAGAAGCAAGCAGCTCCAACGATGATCAATAAAATAAATAATACAACTACTAAAGCAAATCCTCCAGCAAAGCCGCCACAACTACCACCAAAGCCAATAATAGTTCCTCCTTTAATGGGAGGGGAAAACACATCTTGCTTATGCTATCGCAGATCAGCTTGCAGGGGCAGGGATATCAGTTGTCTTCGTCACAGTTGGCGAATTGCTACGGAAGATAAAAAGTACATTTAATAAAGATTCTTCCTTAACAGAGGATTCAATCATACAGACATTAGTACGAGCAGATGTGTTAATAGTTGATGATTTAGGAGCACTGGATGCAAATACAAAAGCAACAAACTTCATTAATAGGGTGTTATGCGATGTTTTCGATGGTAGACAAGGCAAATCTACTATATTTACTACAAACCTTACAGGTGAGCGTTTAGAGGGCGCGTATGACGAACGAATTGTATCACGTATCTTCAATAACTTCAGAGCTATTGTTTTCAAAGATACAAAGGATTACAGAAGAAAAGCACTACCATTCTAAGGGGGAATTAAGATGTGTGCATGTAACGGAACGGGAGTAATTAGAAATGATATCGGAATGGGAATGAATGTATCAATTTGGGCCATGTGTATGTGAAGCGGGAAATCAAACGTCTGAGGAAGTAGATAGAAAGCGTCATGCTGTTATGGCGGAACTAAGAGCAATTCATCAATTACAACTGGAGGGGAAATGGGATGCCGAGACTTGGAACAGATTTGGAAAAGGAAAATTACACAATGGCGTTGCAGCAGAGAAAGTACATGAAGAAATCGCGTCGTAACTTATATATCGCTCTAGAAGAGTTGGACCTGGTATTTGATGAAAGTGAAGTTACTCGATTGCAAGAAATGTGGAAGGGAGATAAAGGAATTCTTAAAATCGCAAAAGAGTTAGGAAGACATCAATTAGAAATCGCGGTTCTAATCATGGATCAGGCGGATAAGAACAAAATCAAATCCCGTCCGATGGGGTTAGGGGCATGAAACAACTAACACTTGAGGATGTTGTAGGAAGTTTTGATTATACCGCAACAAGTACAGCGGGAAAGTTCTTGAAGCGTAATAGCGTTATGACGTACTCAATAGAGTTTTACGACAAAGACGAGAAGTGGAAACTCCGTTGGTTTGAGGCGAAGTTAGAGAGCGACGCTATAGAAATGGCTAAAAAGAAATACGGACAGATACAAATTATTAACACTTATATTTCGGATAGAACCTTAGAAGAGATAATGCATTTAGATTAGGAGGCATAGCGCTATGACGTGTGATACGAAGTTACGCGTGGTTAGCGGATAGTGAAAGAGGCAATAACGGGTTTGGATCGACAAGAGTAAAGTAAGACCAATTTTGAATTTTATTCAGGATGGGAATTCAGTGCAACAAAAAGTAATGAATAAAAGAGAAAATCCCTGCGGGGACAGGGATTTTATAGGAGAGATATTATTGTTGTATGGTGTCGAAATTTGGCGTATTCGACGAATTAATATTATCACGGGATTTCAAGTAATTGTGATGGTTGGTGTGTCAAAAGTGTGTACAACTTTCATATGAAAGCGTTATTTGATACCGAATAAAAATAAAAAAGCCCTTTAAGAGGGCCGTGTAAATGCTATCGCATATCGTATACCACAGTATATGCAGGTCTCGGACTAATGCGAACAAAATAGTTATTTGGGTACATTTAAATACAAAAAGAGCGCCCTTAATTAGCCTCCTTATACCTAATCATAATGAAAGTGACGAGCTCACATTATACAGAAAGGCAATAATTATAGTATGTAAAAGTATGAAATTAGTGAATGGATTTAGAAAAAATCGTTATTTAAGAGAAAAAGAATTATTTCAAATGTTGTAGCTGTGATTCAGCTAACCCTGCGCCAATAATAGTAGCGATAATTAATACGCAAGCAATTAAAATACCTAAAATGATTAACATAGTAAAAGTGATTTTTTTCGCTGTATCGCCTTTTGGAGCAAGAATAGCTAAAATAATTGAGATAGACAGTATAAAAATAGCAGTAAAAAAATCAAAGTGTATATACCTAGAAAATGAACTGAAAAATAAGATTGAAGTTAAAAACATTGAAACGAAACCGAAGTATTTTCTCATTACTTTAGCCTTTCTTGAAAAAATAAATTATACAGATTATACCATAAATGAAATGGATTAAAGTGAAAGTTTAACAAAAACGCTATTTGAAAGGAAAGTGACTAGAATGTCTGAAATCGGCGATATGGTCAAGGTGGTTAGAGAAAACCAGTCAGGTGAAATCGGTGAACACAATATTGATGAGGGGACGATTGGAAAGATAGTAAATGTATTCGTTGATGAAGAACCAGACAATATTTACTTTGAAGCAGGAACATTGATTTTAGCAGAATAGTAATAACATTTCAGTTGAATCGAAAGGAGAAGCTGTAATGGAAGTAGCAGAGATCGAGGGGCAGTTATCAATATTTGATATAGATGAAACGAAAATCAAGCTGTATGAAGTCTTGAAAGCAAATAACTATCATTACGAGATTCGGAGTTACTACTTGCATAATGATTACATCGGATTGGTGAAGTACTTTTATATACGTACGACAGATAATACTATCATCGATTTATGTTTAAGTGAGTTTCCAGAAGTATTTGTGGTGTATGAGGGATTCACTGAAGCGCAGATCAAGAAGATATACAGAGGAAGATTACAATGAACTTAAAGGAGTACGTGGAATGAAACGCTGCAGTAGCTGTTTAGAGGAAACAGATTGGGTAGATGAAGTTAGTGAGTTATGTATGGCGTGTATGCATGAATTAGAAGAAAACGAATAAAAATTTCATTTTAGTTGAAACTTGGAAAAAACATAGAACAAATAAAAAGATAAGTAAGAGCCTAGGTAAATACATTCTTACTTATCTCAAGTGCACTATCAAAAACTTGTTCTTTTACTAGCAGTGATTATCGTGTCCGATAGCCAAAGCACTAAAAGAAAGAGGTCCAACAAGAAACACAAATTATTAAAGGCTTAATGGATAACGGAACCATGCAGAGTGGATGGTGAGGGTTACTCGCTATGCATGGTTCCCTTATTCAACAATGAGATAGTAAAATTTCACGTACCTTACGTGATGTTAAAAAAACAAATTCAGAAATAAAGGGAACGGTGCAAAATGCGAAAATATGAAAGTAAATTTGCAGGGAAACTAGCAGGAGAAGAAAATCAGCAAGGGGAACATTTGGGATTAAATTTGGTAAACGAGCTAAAGAGTTTTAGTGTATCTCGTAAGCCTGAGAAAAAGGTGAAAATATGTTGGAAGTGTAATGGTACTTGTGATATTGAAAGAGGACCAAGTACGGAAAGAGTTACTAGCATGGTATTTATGCCGCGAATGTAATGAACGTGTAAAAGACAATAAAGCTATTAAAGTTTAAAACCTAAAACAAGCATAACCCCGTTCTAAATTTAGAGCGGGGTTAAAATATAGTTGCTCAATTTTCGATATAAGTTACTTAACTGTACTCAAAAATATAACAATAAAGTCGTTTAATAGGGGGAGAACCACGTGTGTTTTTAGTCAATTCCAATTAAATAATTTAACCTAAAGTTTTATTTTATTTTTTTAGCTGCGTAATCACCATAATAGTAAATTCTATCTAAATCATTATATTTAGGATTAGCAATTATGGTATATTTACCATTTTCATCGACTTCAAACAAAGCTACATTATTATATTCCCATCCTACAAAATGATCTGGATTTGAATCATCTACTAACATATCTATGTTGTATATCCCTTTTGTTAATACCCCACTTTTTTGGAAATCCTCAATTAGATCTTTGGCCTTTGGAATAGGATGTTTATTTTTATTCATGTCAAATTCAAATAGAAAATTCACCACCCCTACATACCTGCTATTATAATTTTCACGTCGGGGGTCACTTGGTATTAATATAGGTAAAAGTCCAGTAGTATCAATCTTTTGAGTCTTTTTAAAATCATCAAGTAGCTCTTGAGAATTACTTATATTTAACTCGATGTTGTCGTAAGGGAATATACGAATAGGACCATTTTTTTCTGGGACAGCTTCATTAGGATATTTTACTAACCCATATTTTTTTATGATCTGTTTCATTACTTGAACTACTTCTGGATGTTGCTCAATATATGCACCCGTGAATTGTTCGAGATAGATATCATCACTATCATCTTCTAAAATTTTCAAAGTATCTCTTTCAATCATTAGGAACGGATAAGCACGATATGGCTTTTTAATTTCTATATAAGTTTGATGGTCAATCCCATTAAGCCAATTATTATCTGTCCGAATAACAGAAAACTCATCTTGTATTCCATAGTTTGTTTTTAAATATTCTTGTATTGGTTGATTCAGTTGATCTTTAGGGAAATAGCATCCACTAAGAATTAGGAATGATGTACTTACTAAGATGACTTGAATCAATCTTTTAATACTCTTCATTTTTCTCCCTACATTTCTAAAATTTTATTAATATTATAACATTTTCCATTAAACTAAACTGCTACGTTGACTTAAATACACTTCTTCACAATATTAACGAAATAATTAATAAAATCACTCTGCAATCTGGCCCAATTGCTGAATAACATGACCGGCATTTTTACAACAACTTTATTATGTTTTAAACGACTTTATTGTAAATTAAACAACTTTATTATCTCTATACAGAACGACAACGTCATCCGTATACTGATTAACTAATTCGAAGCATCCATAACGGGTGCTTTTTTCTTTGTTATATAGAAATTACACATTAAACCAGTGAACATTCTAATAAGACAAGCATATGATGAATTCGTGGACGAGTTATCATATGAGGTGAAACTTGGAGCGCCATACTTATTTGTTGAAGGGTACCTAATGACGGGTACTCTTTTTATTTTGCACTTTTTAATAAGGACAAGCATATATTGGAGTATGGGGTAGCCCCACTTCATATATTTGAGCACCTGCAATCGTAAGGTGCTCTTTATTTTGTACAAAATGGACATTTGAATAGGAGGATAAATGCTGGAATTAACATTAGAAGGATTAGAACAGTGTTTTAATGAAGTGGCAATTGAAGGCGCGGAATATGTGGCAGTTCAGATTGAAATGGATGGATTTCCTGGTGATGAAGTGATTATTGATGGTAAGAAAAACATTGATACTAAATTTCTTTAATTCGCTTAAAGAAATATATTCGTTTTCATTAATGATCCCGTTAGCACTTTGTTTAGCAAATTCAATAGCAATTATTAATTTAACCATACTTGCTAACGGTAACCTCTTATCTTCATTAATAGAACATAGAATTTCACCATTTTTTTTTATAATTAATGCACATGTATTCTTCTGTGCGTTTTCTTTAATATACGACAAAATATATTGTGGATCCGTTTTATTCATATCCTTCCTCGCTAGCATAAATACAATAACAAAAACCACTATACAAATAACCACAATACCTAACAAAACATTAATAAACATTATAAATTTCTCCTTATTTAATTTTGACTTATATTTTTTGAGTTGATATAAATACCGGATTTATGTAGTTTTAAAATAAAGTTTGATTAAAAATATCTACTCCCGCCCTTACCCTAAGGAATATAAAAAGAATCTAATTTGAAAAAATACTAATCAAAATAGATTCTTTTTCAGTAGATTTAAGATTGGTTTTTATAAAAATGTTTGATTAAAATTACACATATTAACCTTACTATATGATTCTCTGATTAATAAAACGTATAAAAAATTTTGGAATAGTAACACCTATACGTTATTATTCTCCTTTTTTTTATAGAAATGGTTCGAATTACAGGCAATAACCCATCCTATAATTATTAATGTTACAGAAAACAACTTAAGACACGCCCTATATATAATCTAAATCTTTAAGATAAACCCAGGATATTACCCCTATAACAGCACCAACTATTCCTAGATTCAAACCCTTATATTTTTGTAAAAACATCAAGTTACCCCTTCCGTACAAACAAAATATTCCATATATAAATAATACTAAATTATGGAACATCTTTAAAGAATCAAAATGTTTTTATATTCAATTCATATATTTTATTTCTTTTCTTAATAAAAATATCCCCATAGATAAGTAAATTCAAAGGGATAAAACGGTGCATATTTTTTATAAACAATTAATCTTTTTTCAAAACGGTTAAACTTTTGTAATAACGATTAAACTTTATTTCAAATCCACAGGGAGTTGAAATGCAGTTGAATCTAAAATACGAATACGCTTGAAAACAGAAGTATATGGAGAAGAAATTGGTATAGACGAGGCTAATTTTTGATTTAGTAGTTCAGCTAATATGTGTTGTAAAAATTGGACAGCCGCTTTATTAAATCGTTGATTCAGTCCTTCGGGACTGATGAGCACTTCTGTTGATGCCTCTAAACAGCTAGATAACTGCGTTAAAGAAGTCATAGCGATATTTTGACTCATCCATACACATAAAGCGACTAAATCTTTTGCTTGGTACTTACTGGTTCGTTGCACAAAACCAACATCTCTAGCAAGATTTCGTAAGATATTTGGGGATAAGAAGCTTTGAACTTCTTGAGCAAATAATTGTAATTCATCAGATACAGAAATAGACATACAAAAACGCCATCCTTTCTGTATATTTCTACAAAAAGAATAACGCTTTCTATGAATTATGTGTATAAGTTCACCTTAGGTTGATAGTAATGTATAGTGACTCCTAATAAAGTGTCATTCCTTGATCGTCTGCTAAATATTTTCCGATTCCGTCTGATTCTAACACCTAAAGCTTGTATTTATTTGACTTATCACGAATCGTATCGGTGATGGATAAGTCTTTTACATTCACACGGGAAATGGAGAGGTCACGATTAAGGACATAAGCGCGTTCTCCGTCCTGGCTAAAGACAATGGCTTGTCGGGGTTCTGTGAAACCACTGATTGTCTTAATCACATGGTTATCAGAGACATTGATCACATCGATAGTATTGTCCGCCTTGCTGCTTGCAAAAAGCAGTTTACCATCGGGCGACAAGGCTGCACCATATGGCTCACGTCCAACTTTTACCTCGTTAACGATTTGTCCTAGAGAGATGTCCACCACGGAAATGCTGTCACGACCGCTGTTTGCGGCATACAATGTTTGACCATCGGCAGTCACGGAGATTCCACGAATCATAGAGAAATCAACAATCTCACGTACGATGTTCTTAGTGGCTGCATCAACTATGGACACCTTATCTCCTTTAAAGTTTGTTACAAACACATATTTTCCATTCGGAGAGACTGTAATACCTTGGCGTGGTTGGGAGAAACCAGTGATGACTGCAGTCGGTTTGCGTTTCTCAAGGTCTATAACGGTTACAGAACTATGTGCCTGATTGTTCACGTACAGTGTCTTTCCATCGGGGCTGACGCTAGTGCCGAATGCACCTGGACCGACTACGACTTCATCCTTTAAGGCTAGGCTTTTTGCGTTGTAGAATCGTAAAGTGCCTAGCGTACTGTCCGAGACAACAAATTCTGAACCATTGTTAACGAACACGATGTTTCTCGGTGTAACAAAACCATCGATTTTCTTGCGTAAATTACCTTTAGCAAGGTCATAAATACGAATGGATTGTTCGCGACTATCTGAAACAATCGCCATCTGCTCATCGGGACTTATAGCGAGGGAGTTGTTAGTGATGCTTCCATCGAAGCTCTCCTTTGCCATAGAGCTTTTATTTTCAGTAAATGAAGCAAAAATGGCAGTCGGAAAAATAATAACAAACATCAAAGCTACAACCAATACACCTTTAAATTTCATTTTTTTTAACATTTCTTCACCTCGTTAAAAATTTTTTCATATGATAAATCTTCAAGACACACGAATAACTTCCATAGGTACACGCAAGCCCAGCAGGTAAACAGGGTGTTTGAATCTTTGCAAATATACTTACTATACGTTTTTTGATTCCCTCCTATTGTAATCGTGTCTGAATTTTTATCCCTTCGTTCTATGTAAACGTACAGATGGACAAATTGGTTTGAATATTATAAAAAAATAAATTTGATGATTAAAAATAATTACATGTTTTATAAGGGGTACCACCACATCACTATCAAGCTAACAAAAGTAAATACCCCAAAACGAAAAAAAGCTGACTTCTCAAATTAACTAACTGTAGAGAAAAATTTTCATTTTGGGGGTACTTCAAAATCTTAGCTTGATGGCTGGCGATACCCCATTGCCAGCAAGTTAAGAAACTCATTGTTCTCTAAAACGAAAAAAATCCACTGGATTCTCATAGAAAACCGTGGTGAGATGAAATTTTGATTTTGAAGTACTTCAAAATCTTAGCTAGATGGCTATCTATCGGTACCTCATAATAAAAAGGCAAGAATATTTTGTACATATTAAATATGTTCCTGCCTTTGATTTTATTAAGCTTGACATCTATGACCTAATTATAAATTTATTGAGGTCTTCTTTATTTATTATTTTTCGAACCGCAAATGAACAAATTTCAACATCTTTATTAAGTTTACAATTCGCATCATAATACGCGTACTACCATCCCAATCTTTATTTGTAGGTATAGCTTTAAAGAAAGGGGTGCAGCTTAATACTTTTAAGTCAGAAGACCATTTTTCTATTGATTTTGGATTGTTTACATAAAAATACATCATAGCGCCGTTGTTACCAGATTTTTTTACTGTAGCATTTGAAAGATTCAGTGCGAATTTTGATTCAGCATCAAAATATAACTCTCCTCCAGGAAAACGTTTTGACAAAGCGATTAGGATTTCTTTTAAATCTTCTTCTTTAAAGTAATAAAACACACCTGCTGATATAAAAAGAATACCATCGTTCGGATCATATTTTATTTCGTCGAACCAAGAAGTATCAAAAAATGATTTAGCGATGCTTATATTCCTTGGTGTATCTTCAATTAAAGTCTTGCGAAAAGAGATTGCATCGGGCAAATCAAGGTTGTACCAATGTATAGTGCCGTTATCGATTCTGGAAAAAGTAGTATCCAGCCCTGAACCGATATTTACTATAGTAGCATTCGGATGTTTTGTTATAAATTTATTTATAGTATCGTCTATTTTTCGTGCACGGGTAATGTATGTGATACATCCGTATTCACCAAATGTATTGGCTATATTAGAAAAATCGAAATCACAATTTTTAATAATCTGAATCGCTTCTTTATCCTCTAAAATATCTTTGTTGTTTTCGCTTCCATATGCACGTCCCCATAGCGGAATAAGCATAGTGCCTTGTACTGAATGTATATCTATTTCTTTAACCATGAAACATCCTCCGTTTAATAAAAAACAATATTTTTAGTCGTTATTTAACATTTTTGAGAGCATTTTATTTGTTTTATACAATCCGTAAGTTAAATCCCGTTGATCTTCTTCAGATAACTTTTCGAGATTATCTGTGAAATTAATATAAATTTGTTTCCACCGCTCATAGTGCACCTTTTCAGCTTTTTCTGTCAGAGAAATTAATACAGCTCTTTTGTCTACTGTATCTTGTTTTTTTATAATATATCCGTTCAGTTCTAAGTTACGTACTGTTACACTTAATTGCTGCTTAGGGATGTTTAAATAACTAGCAATCATTTTTAAATTTACAGGTACCTTTTGTTGGGCGATATATTCCACTACGTGTTGCTCTAAATGTGTAAATTCAGAGGATTTCTCCGAGAGTAATTTAAAAGTTCCTGACATATTTAATAATAAATTCATGTATTCATTTAATAATTCGTTATGGGCCATTGTTTTTCTCTTCCTTTATGGATTTAGTCATTATTTTATTACTAATTTAGCCGAAAATCAAATATTTTAATTGAACATAGTAAAGTATAATTTACTATGTTTTTATTTTTAAAAGTTATGTGTACTGAAGTAGAGGAGTATGAGAAGTGCTTTTAGGAAAGGAGAATATGACTGGAAATAAAATATTACTAAATATATATAACTAATGAATGCAATGTCTTTTTCAGTTGTTATGTTGTGAATAATTTTATGATAAAATCTTTTACATAATTAAATAAAGGGGTAGTATTCTATGGGTTATTTCTCAAATAGTTTATTAGTTGTGTTTGTTCTTATCGTGTGTAGCTGTATGATTTTTGGTTGATAATATAATGATAGATTTAAAAAAAGAAGGTAATTCTCAATGGTGAGATACCTTCTTTTCTTATATTAATTATTTAGATTCCGTATAAGGTGATGATTGAAATGTATATATTTTATATTCACCATTGTTATACAGAAATTGTAAAATGTTATTGTCTTTTGGTATTCCTTCAAAAATGGAATAGGGGGCTAAGATAATGAATAATATGTTGATGGATTGTTTGAAACTTTTTTAGAAACGCAACATTTAAGGAGATGGCAGGTAAGCATATTTAGTTAAGGTTTTTAATTTTTCAAGAAGTGTTCCTTGTAGTACATAAAAAACATTAGTAAATGGAATGTGCTTTTTAGTAATACATAATATGTATTAAAAGTCTAATATCAATTTTGTAATTTGGAGGAAGATATATGCAAAAAAAGGTCCTCTTGTTTACAGATTTGGGGATTGATGATGCGTTTGCTATTTTATATACCTTTTTTCGTAAAGATATTCAGTTAGTAGGTATTGTTGCGGATTACGGGAATGTGTCTAGAGAGAAAGCCATATGGAATATCAATTATTTAAAATATATTGCGGGAAGGCAGGAAATACCTGTTTTTCTAGGTGCTTCAGTTCCTTTAACAGGTATAGCTGTTAAAGCTTTTCCAGAAGTACATGGAGAAGCAGGACTAGGACCCATTATCCCACCTCAAATTAATCTTCCGGTTTATCCAATGCATGATATTTATCAAGTTATAGAATCGTATTTGGAAAATATAATTATTATTAATCTGGGAAGACTTTCTTCTTTGGCAACTGCATTCGTTTTAAATTTACCTAAAATGCGAGAGGTAAAGGAATATATTTGTATGGGAGGGGCTTTTTTCTATCCAGGTAATGTGACAGCAGTAGCGGAGGCTAATTTTTTTGCAGATCCTTATGCAGCAAATCTTATCGTGAAACATGCAAAAAATTTAACGATTATTCCATTGAACGTGACTCAAAGTGCTATTGTTACACCTGAAATGGTTCAACAAATTGATGCATTTCATCAGCATACACAAGATCCTGCTGGCCTTTTGATTAAGCCTATGCTGGATTACTATTATAACTTTTACTCCAAATCAAATCCTGGGATACCAGGTAGTCCCATGCATGATTTTGTAACGATATGGTACTTATTAAACCGAGATGCTGTTCAGCTTTCTAAAGTACCTATTAAAATTATACCTGACCAAGGGGAAGGTTTCGGTCAAAGTATTGCTGATTTTCGTTTTACGACAAATCCAGACTATAGCATACATAATATAGCTTTTCAATTCAATTATGAACGATTTAAGCAGGATATTTTAGACACATTCTTAAAGAAAAGGCGATAGTTGATGAGAGTGATGGACAATGTAAAGTAGGAATGGGATTTCCAAAAAGCAAAGCAATCAGCTTACAATACTGATTGCTTTGTGTTTTGAAGAGTAAAGTAAAAATATGTAGGTACTACTAATTTTAAATAGTAAATTCAATTTAGAGTGATCTTTTAATTACTCAGCCCATTCCAATAAAAAGAAACAATTTCTTTTGCTAGGTCATCTATATTTGCAAGTATAGGATTGTGATTCTCATTTTTAAAATTCCCAATTGATAATAAAGCTACGAAAGCATGGGCAGCAAATTTAGGGTTTCCTTTGGGGATTTCTCCAAGATGAATCGCGTTATCGATCGCTTTTTCCAATACCTCATACATGTTATCCTCGGCATTTTTTAATTCTTTTAATTGTTCTTCAGATAACGACAGTTTTGCATCTTTCATAAAATTTTTCATATCAATATCTATCGTTGCTTGTAAGTAAACTTTAGAAAAGTCCAATAATCTTTCTTTTAAAGTCTTATTTGTAGAGAGAATTTGGGACATATTCTCTCGTATACGTATCATCATTTGAGTCATAGTTGCAGTAAATAACTCGGCTTTTGTTGAATAGTAATAGTAGACGGTTGCTTTCGTAACACCACATTCTTTCGCGACCTCATCCATTGAAACGATTTGATAATTTTGAGTAAGAAATAAACGAGTTGCAACTTCTAAAATCATTTCTTTTGTAGATTTTGTATTTTTATTTTGACGAGGTCTTCCGAGAGGACGTTGTTTTTGCTCCAAATACATTCGCTCCTGACGTTAAATAGTAAAGATATTATAACACAAATTTTTATCATTCTTGATTAATTAACTGACCAGTATATATAATTAATATTGGATGGAAAAAAGAAGGAGGGTTTTTATGAAAAAGCACCCGTTACATATGTTAGGGAGGCTTGTAGCAGGGAAGCATACGCAATGGATAACTTTATCGGTTTGGATTCTTATTACATTAGTACTTTCATTTACGTTACCACAAGTAAACAGTACGAAAGAACCGAATCCGAAAAATTTACCCGAAACAGCAATGTCACAGCAAGCGGAAGCAGTTATGAAAAAAGAGTTTCCTAATAATGCAGGAAATCCGTTGTTAGTAGTATGGTATAGAGATGGTGGATTACAGTCAAAAGACTATAAACTAATACAGGACGTTTATAAAGAGTTAAAAGCTAGTCCTTTAAAAGAACAATCAACATTACCGCCATTTGATACAATTCCAGAGCAAGTATTATCAAAAAGCGCATCAAAAGATGGTACATCATTTGTTACACCGGTATTCTTTAATAAATCTGCTGGTACGGATATTTTAAAAGGAAACCTTGAAGATTTAAGAAAAATAGTGAATAGTAAGGTGGATGAAGATCCATTTAAACAAAAAATAAGTGACTCTGGTTTACATGTTCGATTATCTGGACCTGTAGGCATTCAAACGGATGCAGTTAGCTTATTTAGTCAAGCAGATGTGAAGTTATTAGTTGCTACTGTATTACTTGTATTGGTTTTATTAATTTTACTGTACCGTTCACCAGTTTTAGCGGTTTTACCTATAGTTGTTGTAGGCTTTGCGTACGGAATTATTAGTCCGACACTTGGTTTTTTAGCCGATCATGGATGGATTAAAGTAGATGCACAGGCAATATCAATTATGACGGTTTTATTATTTGGCGCTGGAACGGACTATTGTCTATTTTTAATTTCGAGATATAGAGAGTACTTGTTAGAAGAAGAAAGTAAATATAAAGCATTGCAACTCGCGATTAAAGCATCTGGTGGAGCAATTATAATGAGTGCATTGACTGTCGTACTTGGATTAGGGACGTTATTACTTGCTCATTATGGTGCCTTTCATCGATTTGCAGTACCATTTAGCGTAGCTGTTTTCATTATGGGGATTGCAGCTTTAACGATTTTACCAGCATTATTATTAATTTTCGGTAGAATTGCATTCTACCCGTTTATACCGAGAACGACTTCAATGAATGAGGAGTTTGCAAGAAAGAAAAAGAAAGTAGTAAAAGTAAAAAATACTAAAGGATTCTTTAGTAAAAAACTTGGGGATATCGTTGTACGTAAACCGTGGACAATTATTATGCTGACCGTATTTCTATTAGGAGGATTGGCTTCGTTTGTACCACGTATTCAATACACATACGATTTATTAGAGTCATTTCCGAAAGATATGCCTTCACGCGAAGGGTTTACGTTAATTAGTGATCATTTTTCAGCTGGTGAATTAGCACCTGTAAAAATTGTTGTTGATGCGAAAGGAAAAGATCTTCCTATTAAACAAGAACTAGAGAAGTTTTCTTTTGTAAATACAGTAAAAGAGCCAAAAGAGGGTAAAGATAATAAGCAAATACAAATGTATGAAGTTTCTTTAGCGGAAAATCCTTACTCAATTGAAGCATTAGATCAAATCCCTAAATTGAAAAGTAGTGTAGAAAAAGTATTAAAAGATACTGGGATTAATAATGTTGAAGATCAAGTATGGATTGGTGGAGAAACAGCGTCACTATATGACACAAAACAAATTACGGAACGTGATGAAGCAGTTATTATTCCAGTCATGATTAGTATTATAGCTTTGTTGTTACTAGTTTACTTACGATCTATTGTGGCGATGATTTATTTAATAGTAACGGTTGTTTTATCATTCTTCTCTGCATTAGGGGCAGGATGGATATTACTTCACTTTGGTATGGGAGCGCCGGCAATACAAGGGGCGATACCATTATATGCATTCGTATTTTTAGTTGCTTTAGGTGAAGATTATAATATCTTTATGGTTTCAGAAATATGGAAAAATAGAAAGAAACAAAATCATGTAGATGCAGTAAAAAGTGGTGTTATCCAAACAGGTAGTGTAATTACATCCGCAGGTTTAATTTTAGCAGGAACATTTGCGGTGTTAGGTACACTTCCAATTCAAGTTCTTGTTCAATTTGGTATTGTGACTGCAATCGGCGTATTGCTAGACACATTTATTGTAAGGCCACTACTGGTGCCTGCGATTACAGTTGTTTTAGGACGCTTCGCTTTTTGGCCAGGAAAGCTTTGGAAAGAAGAAAAGCAATTACAAAAAGAAGATACTTTATAAAAGAAGGTTGCCGATAAGGTCAGTAAAACTGATTTTTAGGCAATCTTCTTTTTTGTTTGTCTTATAAAGAATGACCATTTTAAATATGCAGCGAAAAATATGGAGGAAATGTAACATGAAGCTTTAAGTGCATCAAAATTTTGCTTATCAGACATAATAATTCATAAGAAATTCCAATTGAGAAAGGAATTTCTAATATGTATTTTTATAGGATGATAAAAATGTGGGACAAGATTGTTTCTTATGTACCTGAGTGGAAAGTTTTTATGCAAGCCTTTATCGTACTTTTCATTCCATATATAATTTCAAGATTTTTTAGTTGGATTCGTACATTAGAAAAAGAATAATCTAACGAACTATATGGGGCATTCAAGTGAGAATAAATATTGAAATGTAAAGAAGAGCAGTATAGGAAGTTTTATTGAGAAAGAGTGATGAAGGTGAAAGCGCAGGATTCAATAGTTAATCAAAGCCAAGAACAAGGAAACACATATGAGAATAACGCGACAAAAGTTTCTGAAGACTATTTTACAGGTGATTTCAACTTAGATTTAGAAGTTATAAAAAAAGAAGCTCTTGATAACTCGGACGTTTATTGTCGAGAGTTTAACATTGGCGGGACTAGCATCCGCGCAGTTCTTGTTTTTGTAGAAGGGCTTTCAGATAAAGATCTTATTGATACGCACATTATGAAATCATTAATGTGTAATTTTTTTGATGAGTATAAAGATGAATCATCTTATAAGGAAGAAAGAGTTTCAAAAGAGTTTATTAAAAACCGAGTTCTTCCTATTAGTGGCGTGGAAGAGATGCAATCTGCACAAAAAATGATGTCAAAAGTGTTAATTGGTTCAACGGCATTATTAATTGATGGATTATCGGATGTATTCATACTTAATACAAAAAAAGGAAAAACACGTAATGTTGAAGAGCCAGTATCAGAAGGATCGGTCAGAGGTCCACGGGTAGGTTTTACAGAAGTTTTGTCGGACAATACTGCTTTGTTGCGGTTACATGGTGAAAATGAAGGATTATCTTTAATGAAATTTCATGTAGGAGAACGGGCTAAGAAAGAGTTGGTTGTTGCCTTTATGAAAGAGATTGCTGATCCAGAATTAGTAGAAGAAGTTAAGAAGAGAATTGAGAAAATTAATATTGATAATGTGCCAGAATCAGGTTATATAGAACAACTTATTGAAGATAATTATCTTAGTCCTTTCCCGCAAGTACAGAGTACGGAACGTCCTGATAAAGTTATCGCTGCATTAATGGAAGGAAGGGTTGCAATTTTATTGGATGGAACCCCTTTTGTATTAATTGTTCCGGTTACATTTAGTATGATGATGCAATCACCCGAAGATTATTATGAACGTTGGATACCAGGTACGCTGATTCGGTTATTGCGCTTTGGAACAGCTATTATTTCTCTATTTGCTCCCGCTCTGTACATTTCATTTATTTCATTCCATCCCGGATTGATTCCAACTAAGTTAGCCATTTCAATTATAGGAGGACGAGAAGGCGTCCCGTTTCCTGCAATTATAGAAGGATTATTTATGGAAATTGCAATTGAAATTTTACGAGAAGCAGGGTTACGACTACCTAAGCCTATTGGTTCAGCGATGGGAATTGTAGGAGGATTAATCATTGGGCAATCAGCTGTATCAGCTGGAATTGTGAGTCCAATCATGGTAATTGTTGTGGCGGCCACAGCTATTTCTTCTTTTGCACTTTCTCATTATAGTACAGCAATTCCATTACGCATTCTTCGCTTTGTAGCTATGTTTTTCGCTGCGATATTTGGGTTATATGGAGTTATTTTATTTTTCCTCTTTATATGTAGTCATATTGCAAGGCTTAAAAGTTTTGGTGTACCTTATGCTAGCCCGGCTGTCTTATATCAATTTACTGATTGGAAGGATTTTATGGTTCGTATGCCAATTCAGATGATGAAGCGACGTCCAAAAATGTTGAATTTAAAAGACTATGTACGGAAAGGTAGTGAAGAGGAATGATTACGAACTCAAAGGACAAAATTCCCACTTCACAAGCAGCTGTTATTCTTATCAATTATATACTTGCTATCGGAATTCTCACCTTGCCTAGAACTGCAGCTGAGAAAGTACAAACGCCTGATGTTTGGATAACGGTTATTTTAGGAGGATTAATTGCGATAGTTGCAGGAATAATTATCGTGAAGTTAAGTCAACAATTTCCTGAAAAAACATTTTATGAATATAGCCAGGAACTTGTAGGGAAATGGATTGGGGTGGTAATTAGTTTATTGATTATCGGTTACTTTTTAACACTTTCGTCATTTGAACTTAGAACGTTGGAAGGTATAACAAGTTTCTTTCTACTAGAAGGTACGCCTGACTGGGCTATTATTATGCCGTTCATGTGGATATGTCTGTATTTAAATTTAGGCGGAATAAATGCGATAGCACGTTTATTTGAAATTATTTTTCCAATTACAGTTTTTATTTTCTTAGTTACATCTTTTATGAGTATTGGAATGTTTGAACTCGATAATCTTCGTCCTGTATTAGGATTAGGGATTGTTCCGGCATTAAAAGGCCTAAAAACAACAACTATGGCATATTCGGGTGCTGAAATTATGTTATTACTTTTAGCCTTTATGAAGAAGCCATCTCAAGGTGTAAGGGTTGTAATAATTGGCACTATGATTCCTTTACTTTTTTATGTCATTACAGTTGTAATGGTTATAGGAGCGTTTTCTATCGATGGTGTATTGGTGAGAACATGGCCTACAATTGACCTTATGAGAAGTTTTGAAATTCAGGGCTTAATTTTTGAACGGTTTGAATCTTTGTTACTAGTGATATGGATTATGCAAATATTTGCAACATATACAATTTGCTATTATGCAGCTGCTTTAGGGTTAGCGCAGCTCTTTAATAAAAATATTCATTTCTTTTTGTATGGGTTACTTCCATTAATATATATCGTTGCTGAAATTCCGAAAAACATAAATGAGTTATTTGAATTTGGAAATATGATTAGTAACGCAGCAATCATTTTATTTGGTATTCTTCCGTTTCTTCTTCTTATGATTTCGAAGGGGAGGAAAAAAAGGCATGAACCAAAATGTTAAAGGTAGAAAAATTATTATAAGCATAGCGTCAATAGTTTTTCTCTTATTACTTACAGGATGCTGGAGTAGTCATGAAATTGAGGAGTTAGGTTTCGCCGTAGGTTTAGCAATAGATAAAGAAAAAGAAACAAAGATTGAGAAAGAAATTGAAGAAAAGGGCGGCGGATATAAAAAGAAAAATTTAATAACAACCACCTATCAATTTGTTAAAGCACAATCATCATCAGATGGAGGCAAAGGTGGAGTATCACAACAAAAAGCTTATATGAATGTTGCAGAAACAGGAGATTCTCTTCATCAATCAATACGTGAAGTTGCATTAAGAAGGCAAAGGCCTATCATTTTTCATCATACGAAAGTAATAGTTGTTAGTGAAAGTATAGCTCGAACATATAATTTAACGCAGTTATTGGACATCTACGTTCGTGATAATGAGATGAGACCGAGTTGCTTTATTATGGTTAGTAAAGGGCTAGCTAGTGATGCGTTAAAATCAAAAGAACCTGGGGAAATTCCAGCATTTCGCTTAATTGAAATCGAGGATAATCAATATAGATCCTCACGAATTTTACCGCCGATGCCACTTGCAAAACTACCAGGAAAAGTGAAATCTGGGGCGAGTTTTCTTTTACCAAATGTGATTTCTATAAACGGAGAAGTGAAATATGTAGGTGCTGCTGTCATAAAAGGGAGTACAAAAAAACTTCGTGGCTTTTTAAACGAGAATGAATTGGAAGGGTTAATGTGGATAACTGGAAAAGGCAAAAGTGGGTTGGTGAAAAGTTTCGATAAAAAGACGGAAAAACTTATTATGTATGAAGTGAAATCAATGAAAAGTAAAATTAAGCCCCATGTAAAAGGGGATAAAATCTCCTTTGATGTCAATATTCAGTCTGTGGGGCGGTTATCTGAAAACTGGGCTGAGTCAGAGGAAGCTTTTAAAAATGCATTTCTCAAAAGGGCGGAGCAATCTGCGGAGCAAGAAGTGAAGCGATTAGTGAAGCATACATTACAAAAAATTCAAAAGGAATATAAAACTGATGTTGCTGGCTTTAATACTAGTTTGAAAATCGAGTATCCAAAAGTATGGAAGAAAGTTGAAAAGGATTGGGATAAGGTGTTTAGTAAGACACCAATTAAATATAATGTAAAGTTAACAATTGAAGATTATGGTACAGAAGGCGCTTAATGAATGAACAACATGAAATATACAAAGGCTCTGAAGCATGAACTTATTCGTGAATATGCGTCAGAGCTTTTTATTGTACATATTTATTATATTAAGTAAATTAATAATAAGATATATATTTCGTTTTAATATTCTTTATTTTATAATGACTTACAAGTACTGGTAAATACAATCACTAAAAATAGGAGTGGGAAAATGACAATATTACCTATACGAAAAGATGAAGCCATAATTATTAATATGACAAAACTATATTGTAAAGTATTTAATAAAACAAATTTTGATGAAATGGTAGAACGAATTACAAGACATATGGGATATACAGGTTTTAAAGGAGCAGTAGCAATAAATGATGAAAATGAAGTGGTAGGTTTTACTTATGGTTATCGTTCTTTGGAAGGACAGTACTATAATCAATTAATGAGAGAAGCATTAAATTTGGAACAAGTAGACCAATGGCTAGAAGATTGTTTTGAATTTGTAGAGTTAGCAGTTCACCCACAATATAGAAATGAAGGTCTTGGAACGAAATTACATAATAGATTATTAGACGGGATTTCAAATAGAACGAGTGTTTTAACAACACAAATAAACAATGAAAAGGCGCGTTCTTTATATGAGAGATTAGATTGGGTAAATCTATTGGAACCATTTCATCCAAGTAAAAATGATGTTCCTTATGTAATAATGGGAAAAGCATTAAAAATAAAAGTAAATGAATAACTATGTCGTTCACAAAAGTTATTGGTTTGCAACAATGAAGGGGAAAACAAAATGACAATAATATCTATAGAAAAAGCTACAATTGTAGATGCTGAAGAGTTAACGGAAATAATGGCAAGAACATTTGATGAAGAAGCAAAACGATGGCTATGCGGTCAAGCTGATGTAATAGATTATAACATCCAACCACCAGGATATTCTTCAGTTGAAATGATGAAATATTCGATTGAAGAATTGGATTCTTTTAAAGTGATAGCGGATGAAGAAATAATTGGTGGAATTATAGTTACGATCTCTGGTAAGTCATATGGTAGAATGGATCGTATTTTTGTAGATCCTGTTTATCAAGGAAAAGGAATTGGATCACAGGTTATTAAATTAATAGAAGAAGAATTTCCAAACATAAAAATTTGGGATCTCGAAACATCTAGTAGACAAGTTAATAATCACCAATTTTATAAAAAGATGGGATACCAAATAATTTTTGAATCGAAAGATGAGTATTGTTACGTGAAAAGAATAAAGACATCTTCACCGGAAGATACATTAGTTAAAAATGAAGATATGAAAAATAATCAATACGAAAACTGTAATTTAGCAAATACAGAGTATTATCAAGTGAATTTAAAAAATAGTTCATTTGTTGGTAGCAATGTAATGCATATGAATATGAGTAATTGTAATGTAAGTCAATCAAAGTTTAGAAATATAAACTTTAGAAATTCCTCATATGCAGATTTAAATCTTTCTGGTAGTAAATTTAATTTGGTGACTTTAGGTGGAGTACAATTTAAGGATATAAGCCTTGGAGAAGGTAAGGAGTCCATTTCTTTTGAAAGATGCGATCTTGAAGGTAGTAAAGTAATGAATTGCAGTCTTAAAAATGTTGAAATACAAAATAGTGATATAACAGGTATGAAAATAAATAATATTCCTGTAGAGGAACTACTTGGATTGTATAATCGGGTGAATAGTTAAAATACATTCGCGCGGATTTTTCTAAGTGGTTAGAGTGAAGAGTATGGGGTTTGAAAAATGTTATTATACTGAAATAATTATATAAAAATGACATGATTAATTAAGGTTAGGAAGGGTTTTTACATTGTATATTAGAATATCTATATAACTATTTGAATGGAGGGGAAAAGATGGGGATCAACATTAGAGCAGTAGAACTACAAGATGCTAGAGCAATTCATCGTATATGTATACAGGATGAGGTTTTACCATATATGGTTTTCTTACCTAGTATGCGTGTAGATGCTATGGAGAATAGAATTCGTAATTTAGCACCAAATCAATTTGAATTTGTTGCAGAATATGATGGAGAAATTGTTGGGTTTGTTGGATTAACACAAAGTCCAGGACGGAGATCGCATTCGGGAGAGTTGTTTATCGGGGTAGATAGCGAATATCATAATAAAGGCATTGGCAATGCACTTCTTACAAAGATGCTTGATCTGACTGATAATTGGTTAATGTTAGAAAGAGTAGAACTGGGTGTTTTAGAAACGAATCCTAAAGCAAAAGCACTATATGAAAAATTCGGATTTGTAGAAGAAGGGGTAAAGGTAGGGAATTTGAAGGCTCACGGGAAGTTTATTAATGAAATTATGATGAGTCGTTTTAGACCGAATGGTTTACTTGTACATAATTAATTGTTAAAAGCATGACAAATCAATGTCATGCTTTTTTTGATTGTTATTTGTGATTTGGTAGTTTCGGTTGTAATAAAAATAAGGCTAATCCAATGAAAATGAGTGAGATTCCTAGTGCTTGTTGTAAAGAAATAGATTCATTTAAAATAAAGTAAGCTAGAATACATGTTCCAATTGTTTCTCCTAAAATACTCATTGAAATAACAGTAGCACTCATCCATTTTAATAGCCAATTGAAAATGGTTTGACCTAAAATCGTTGCAATGAAAGCTAATCCAATAAAGGACAACCATGTTTGTGTAGAGTAATGAATGAAGGATTCTTGCTGCATGTAAGCAAATATACCAAGAAAGCAGGCGCTACTTCCATAACTAACTACTGAATAGGGTATAAGGGATAAATCTTTACGAACGTGTTGGCTAATGAAAAAGTAAGCAGTAATAATTCCGGCCGCAATAAACGCTAAAATATCTCCGTATAAAGCTTCTCCGCTAATTTGGAAGTCTTGCCAGCCAATGACGATACTTCCTGAAATGGCAATGAGGCAACCAATAACGGCTCCTTTCGTAAATTTCTCCTTAAATAAAAAATAACCACCAATCATTGAGAATAAAGGTTGTAACGTTACGATAACTGTAGAACTTGCTACAGAAGTATATTGTAAGGATTTAAACCATAGTACATAATGCGCAGCTAAAAATAGCCCAGATAGGAATCCAAATCCCCATTGTTTTTTCGTTACTGTTTTTAGCTCGTTTCGATTATTATTATTAAATAGTAATAAAGGTAACAAAATTATTGTGGCAAATAATAATCGATAAAAAGCAATGATTGCCGCAGGAGCATCCGCCAATTTTACAAAAATCGCTGAAGTTGATAAAGCGAATACACCGAAAAATAAGATGAAATATGAAAGAATAGGTGATTTCAAAGTTTGCCCCTCCGATATTTTGTTTATTATAATAAAATAAGTACAATATAATGTACAAAAATAAGTATATAAGTCTCGGAGACGATAGAAAAGGATTATTTGCCTTTGTTTAGTAAGTCAGCACAAATGGAATGAAACATACATTATGATGGACGAAAGGAAGTTTTTGCTGTGATACATTATAGGCTTGGACAAACTGTGTTAAGTTATCGTAAGAAAAATAATATGACAATTCGTGAATTCGCTGATTATGCAGGGATCAGTACGTCACTGATTAGTCAAATTGAAAGAGGGTATGCTAACCCTTCTTTAAGTGTATTGGAATTAATTGCGAAAGCATTGAATGTGCCGCTATTTACACTTTTTATTAATGATATTGATACAGACTCACTCATTTCTAAGAAAAAAGATCGAAAAAAGGTATATCGAGAAAATAATGATCACATTGTATATGATGTATTAACACCGGACTTCATGAAAGCACGCATTGAAATGTTAATGATGGATTTAAATAAACAAGCAAACACAACAGAAAGTCACTATTCACATGAAGAGAAGGAAGAAATTGCTGTTGTTATGAAAGGAGAAGTGTATGTGGAATTAGAAGGAAAAGAATACTTTTTAGAAGAAGGCGATGTTGTGCGTATCCCGCCGAATGTGAAGCATCGGTTTTTGAATAAAAGTGATGAAGTGAATCACATCTTGTTTGTGCTGACACCATCTTTAGGGTGAAAATAAATTAAGTTTTATTATGGGAGATAGAAAGATGAAAAATAAAAGTGTTTTAAAAGAGGGGCTTTCAATTATATCTCAATGTAAAAAACAAACAAATGATATTTGGCATGCGCATTTCGGGGCAGCTGCAATTGCTAGTTATTTTTTCGTGAAAGATAGTAATATTGATGAAGAGATAGCTTGTAATATTTATTCACAAACTAAAATGATGCTAAACAAGCAAAACTTAGGAGAAATAATTGATAATAAAGAAGACATTGATTTTCAAAGTACTGAAAAAATGATTATAAAATCTTTGGAACATACGATTGATGAACTTCATTGGGTGGGGCATAACGTCATTTATGCAGCATTAAGCTTATTAGCCATGAAAGAGTTACAACATTGGGGAAATCATCAAGATATTGAAGGAATTACTAGCCTGATATTATCATTTCAAAAAACAATTCCTGGTAGGTCATGGATTGGTTTTACGACGAAAGAAGTAAAACAATTAAGTATAAATGATGAGATACAAAGTGAATTGAGAAATCCAAAACAATTATCTAATTTCATTTTAAATGAGCTATCGAAATTTAATATTATTTATCGAGCGGAATCACATCATGATTTAATTGGCCATATGCTTACTTTTTCCCATGCAATTAATATAATGTATGATTTAGGACATAGAGATATATTTCAACGAGGGCTACGTCCACTTTTAAAGCTAGTTTACGTATTGCGTGCTAGTCAAAAGCTTATGCCGAATACTGAAATGAATTTACACTCACCTATAGATCGTTTACCTTTAATCGAATCTGAACGTGCTCATGTTTTACCAACCGAAAATCGATTTTGGGTAAAAGATTTTAGTAAATCGGATTGGGATTTTGGACATGTTTTCAAATTTTCATATAGTTATTTTGATCATATAAAGAGGGCTCCAGAATATGAAGATGTAACGTTGGAAAAATTCCGGCATTTTATTAATTTCTAATATATTTTAATAATCTGTAAAAAATGACTAAATTTAAGTTACTTTATCGGTAGTATATTATTTTTGAATTTGTAAGATTTTACATGCATATTTTACTTTTACTAATTATGTAAGTAGGCTATACTAAATAACATACATTTTATGTTTGGAGAGAAGTAAATCGACATGGAACTAGTAAAGCTGGAAAAGGTCATTGAAATAAAAAAAGAAGAACTTTTATATTTAGTATCAGATTATGGAATGCAACATGAAAAAGTACTGACATTAAGTCAAGAAATAGACAAATTGATCAATTACTTTATGTTTTTAAAATAGAGAGAACTATGACGTGATTTAAAACTGTTATAGTTCTTTTTTATTTAAATTCGGGGCATTTACTAATTAAGACTAAATGTATTTGTATATATTGTCTAATTTCTTACAGAATGCGCAAGCTGCTAGTCGGAAATAAGGAGTTTTGGGTATAATAATAAAGGTATTATTAATTGTATCGGTTAGGAGCGCAGCACATATGAAAACAGTTGTTGTTATCGGTGGAGGTATAACTGGACTTTCTACTATGTTTTATTTAGAAAAATTAAAAAAGAATTATAATATTGATTTAAATTTAATCCTTGTCGAGAAAGAAGAGTATTTAGGAGGTAAAATCCATAGTGTAGAAGAAAAGGATTTTATTATGGAATCAGGGGCAGATTCTATCGTTGCTCGTAATGAACATGTTATGCCGCTTGTTAAAGAATTAAATTTAGAAGAAGAAATGGTATATAACGAAACAGGTATTTCTTACATATATTCTGATAACGTGTTACATCCAATTCCTTCTGATACTATATTTGGGATACCGATGAGTGTGGAGTCGTTGTTTAGCAGTACGCTAGTCTCAACGAAAGGAAAAATTGTTGCTTTAAAAGATTTCATAACGAAAAATAAAGAGTTTACGAAAGATACATCACTTGCAGTATTTTTAGAAAGTTTTTTAGGGAAAGAGTTAGTGGAAAGACAAATTGCACCTGTGCTTTCAGGTGTATATTCCGGTAAATTGAATGAGCTTACAATGGCATCTACATTACCGTATTTACTGGATTATAAAAATAAATATGGAAGTATTATTAAAGGTTTTGAAGAGAATAAAAAACAATTTCAATCAGCAGGAAATAAAAAGTTTGTATCATTTAAAAGTGGATTATCTACGATTATTAATCGCTTAGAAGAAGTGTTAACTGAGACTGTCGTTAAAAAAGGTATTGCAACGACATCTGTAAATAAACAAGGGGATCAATATGAGATTTCTTTTGCAAATCATGAGACAATTCAAGCTGATTATGTTGTTTTAGCAGCTCCGCATGATATCGCACAAACTGTATTACAGTCTAATGAGTTAAACGAGCATTTTAATAAATTTAAAAATTCCTCACTCATAAGTATTTACTTAGGCTTTGACATACTAGATGAACAACTACCAGCTGATGGTACAGGGTTTATCGTAACGGAAAACAGTGATTTACATTGTGATGCTTGTACATGGACAAGTCGGAAGTGGAAACATACATCGGGTAAACAAAAGCTATTAGTAAGAATGTTTTATAAGAGTACAAATCCTGTATATGAAACAATCAAAAATTATAGTGAAGAAGAATTAGTACGAGTAGCTTTATATGATATTGAAAAAAGCCTCGGAATAAAAGGTGAACCAGAAGTAGTTGAAGTTACGAATTGGAAAGATTTAATGCCGAAATATCATTTAGAACATAATCAAGCAGTTCAATCATTAAATGAAAAATTGCTGGCTCTTTATCCGAATGTGTATTTAGCTGGTGCTTCCTATTATGGTGTTGGAATAGGTGCTTGTATTGGAAATGGAAAAAATGTGGCTAATGAAATAATGGCTACATTAAATGAACAGTCAAAATAATACTGTAGCATACATATGTAAAAACTGTCCCTTCAACATAATGGAGGGACAGTTTTTTGTTTACTTCACTTGAATTGTAACCTTTTTATTTACTGTGTTATTCTCTTTAATTGTTAATATAATTTTTCCAGACTCTTTAAATGAATATGGTGAGAGTTGATATAGCTCTTTTATACGGTGTTTTTCTTCAAGTTTATTTGTAGATATTGATACTATGTTGGGCTTCCATATTTCTTGTTTGCCTGAAGGATAATCAATTAATATTTCTGGATTTTTAAACTGTAGTGTTTCCCAAGAGGCGAAGTACAGTTCGACTTCTGCATCTTTTTTTGGTAATTCCGCTGAGAAATAACCGAACTCGCCCACAGTACCGAAAACGGTGTAGTTTTGATTTTGTAATTTAATATCTAAATAACTAGGTTGATATGTTGCGGCATGGTATATTCCGTACGAAAGTGAGAGTGTGGCAGCGACTAAAATACTAACTGAAAATATTTTAAAGCTATTTCCTTGAAAACTAGTCATCATGAATGAGTTTGGTGTAAATTTTTTTGCGAATAAAAAAATGAGTAATATGAGTAAGAGGGATAAGCCGATGAATATATACATAGAAATTTTACACCTCCAGTATAAAAATAAATATTTCCTATATTTTAACATAAATTCATTAATTAGGATGTTTTTTAGAAGGGAATATTGAAAATGATATCGAATTTATAAAACATCATATTACAAGCGGAGTGATGAAAATGAAAAAAATACAATTGGTTTTTAAAGATAAGGTGAGAAGAGGATAACAGGAGGGAAAGCAATTGTTACGTACCTTTGAAGCGACACAAAAATTATTTGATGATACGGAAATCTATCCGTTTGTTAATGAAGTAGATACACTTCTAAGGCTTATAGGATTTTCAAGTGTAAACTGGCGACAAACAGCGCCTTGCCATTGGGCGTTAGTTGCATATAAATAGAGAATAAAGAGGTGATCATGGCATGTGGGTCATCTCTTTATTTTTTCTAATCATGCAAAAGCAAGAAGGTATACTATTAGTTCGTATTGAATTAAGAGAAGAAGCGTCGTTAGAAATGTTTGATTTATGGAACATTAAGGACTTTCCTAATTATAAATATCTTTTCTGCTATAATGATTAGAGAGAAAGGAGTGATCCTGTGGCGTTTCCTATATTAGAAACAGAACGTTTGCGTTTAGTTGAAATAGAACAATCTTATTGTCAAAAAATATATGAAATCTTTTCATTGGATGAGGTAACATGTTATTACGGCATGAATTCATTTACTGAATTTGGACAAGCTTCGCGTATGATTGAATCTTTTTCAAAAAATTACTTTGAGAAAAAGGCAATGCGATGGGGGATTGTCCTAAAAGAAACAAACACTTTAATAGGTACAATTGGGCTAAATAATTTACAACTATGGAGCAAACGATCAGAGATTGGATATGACTTGCATCCTCGTTATTGGGGGAATGGTTATGCCTCTGAAGCAGCTCGGGAAATTATTCATTATGGATTTCAGGATTTAGGTTTATTTCGAATTGGAGCTATTACATACCCTGAAAATGTTACTTCGTGCAAGATGTTATCGAAAATAGGTTTTCAAAAAGAAGGCTTGTTACGTGGATATATTCATCAAGGAAATAAGCAACATGATGCATTATTATATTCTATAGTGCGAACAGATGTGGAAGACATTAATTTATAATAAAAAACCCCTCTTATTAAAAGAGGGGTTAAGTAAAAAATTAACCTAACTTAGGTAATAAACGTTCTCCGCTTTTCATGCTACTTTTACATAAAGGACATTTAGGTTCTTCTTCAAATGAAAAATTCTTTCTCATCCATCCTAAACAATCCTCTGATTCACATTCCCAAACAGGGGTTTGTTCTGGTGGTACTTCTGCTACATCGTTCTTTCGATTGCGATACATGTAACCACTCCTTTTATGTAAAAAATTTTAGTTATATATTAAAAAGGTTGTTAACCGAGCTGGTAACAACCTTTTTTTTGTTTGAATTATAGCTTTACAACGTTTTTAGCTTGAGGTCCACGGTTACCGTCTTCAACTTCGAAGCTAACTTCTTGACCTTCGTCAAGAGATTTGAAGCCGTCGCCAGTGATAGCAGAGAAGTGAACGAATACGTCGTTACCGTCTGCAACTTCGATGAAACCGAAACCTTTTTCGCTGTTAAACCATTTTACTTTACCTGTTAATGTCATGGTAATGCCTCCTAAAATTTAAAAAGATTACAATATGATCGGCCTTATTTGAATGAAAATAAAAGTTCACATATTATCAAAAACCCATAAGGAGTACAAAATGGTCCTGATTGATACTTGATAATATGCAAAGAAAATATAGTGTTAAATTGACCTTAATTACTATCTTACAACAAATGGTGTGAAATAGCAAGTGCTGGTAATACCAGTGAAAAAATAGGAGATAATGGTAAAAGACAAAAAGACATCTCTTTTATTTATATATTATTCCTAATCTGGATTTATTCCAAACAGAAATCATTTAAATTAAAAGTAAGTTTAAGGGAAACGCTATTTATATTTTAAATGTATTGTTGAGTACAATAATTAGGAGGATAAAATATTGCAAAATAAACAATTTAAAATAATTGAAGCAGCAAAAGAAGGGAGAAGAAAAGTTCATCCTGTTTTCGCTGTTATACTTGCTATCGTATTTTTAACTTTAGGTGAATTGTTTATGTTATGTATGCTGTTTTTACCAAAAGCAGAAACATCCTTTATGAAGGCAATTTATAGCGATGTTGAGATGATATTAACGTTTGGCGGGGCTATATTTTTTGTGTTTTTGTGGATTAAATTTGTAGAGAAAAGGTCATTTTCATCCATTGGTTTTTGGAAAGAGCAATGGATGAGAAAGTATTTGAGAGGTGCATTAATAGGGTTTATTTTTATTTCAATACCAGTAATTTTACTCTTGTTAATAGGGAATGTAAAATTACAAATACAACAAATTACAGTAACTGCTATATTTGGTATTGTAGGATCTTTAGTTGCATTTTTAATACAAGGGGCAACTGAAGAAATTGTTGTACGAGGCTGGTTATTCCCAATTCTTTCTGTTAGGAGCCGTATATGGATTGGGATTGTTGTGACGTCTTTTTTATTTGGTTTTCTTCATTTACTTAATCCAGGTATTACAATTCTTTCAATATCGAATATAATATTAGTTGGTGTATTTGCAGCTTTTTACGTTTTAAAGGACAGTAGTCTTTGGGGGATATGTGCATGGCATTCTATTTGGAATTGGGCACAATATAACGTCTATGGTTTTGGAGTTAGCGGTATGACGATTTATTCAACGCCTCTTTTCAAACCTGTAACAAATGGATCGGAAATTCTACATGGAGGCTCATTTGGAATTGAAGGTAGTATCATTACCACAATATTGCTTTCTATCGCTTCGATCGTTCTATGGAGACAGTTATGGGGGAGCAAGGCGAAACAAAGAGATATTAGTTAAAGAAGGTGGGAGAAACTATGGGAATCATAGCGATTGAGGGAGCGAGTGCTGTTGGTAAGAGCACAACATGCCGTGAATTAGAAAAAAATTATGGAGCATACATTATACCTGAAGTGAACTTTTTATTTGAAAGACCTAAAAATGAACATAGAACATGGTATTTTGAAAAACAAGTAGAGCGCTGGAATATAGCGATGCAGAAGTCGCAGCAATATGATTTAGTAATACTTGATGGAGACATATATCAGCCCCTTAGTTATAATTGGTGTTTCCATTTTGATATATTTAATCAACCATTATCTTTAGTAGAAAACTTTTATAAAGAAAAGATAATAAATAGGGAAATTGGTTTTCCAGATCAATATTTTTACTTATATACGAATGATGAAGAACTTCGAAAGCGGAAAGAATTTGATGAGACGAAAAGAAGAAGAAACTTTGAAAAACATTTACATATATCAAAATCATTTCAGCGTTATTATGAAAATTTAAATAATGTAACAGACGGGTACTGCAAATTGATTGAAGCGAAAAGTGTAAAGTCGAATGAATTAGAAATCGCGAAAAGTTTAAACAGCTTGAGCGTATGTGAAGAAAGACGTTTTGATGTTTTGAGGTTAGATACTATTACGAAGTGGTTAAAAGAAAATCGTGCATAAAAAACAACGAGTGCCTTATAAGGTGCTCGTTGTTTTTTATGCATATTGGATATCTCAATGCACATTATATTGTTTTATAAATATGAAAAGAAATATTTAGGTTAGGATTAACATTGGAAATGGATGATTTTTTTAACAGAATAATCTTTCAATTCGTCCGAAAAAGAAATACAATATAAGGAAATATACATATGATTTAGGAAATAGAAAATATGTAATAAATAGCGTAGGGAAATATTGATAAATTACTTGGGGATTTCTTGCTATATGCGGGCAGAAGACTCGAAAGTCAGCTGAGAAAAAGAAGAGATCAACTCCCCGTAAAGGCCAGATTGGTCTAACAATTAATCAGTGTTTCGAATTATAACTTGTGAAGGGAGAATCAATATAAGTATGAAAAAGGTTATTATTTCAGATCTTGATGGGACTTTATTAAGAAGTGATAAAACAATTTCAGAGAAATCTATTAATATTTTGAGGGAATGCAAAAATAAAGGAGACGAATTGATTTTTGCTACGGCAAGGCCTCCAAGGGCTATAAAACAGTATATACCTAACGTGTTAAAGAATGAGATTGTCATTTGTTATAACGGAGCCCTTGTTCTTAAAGGTAATGATATTTTATATGAAATGGAGATTTCTAAAAATACCTTTTTAGAAATCATAGACATAGCAAAAAAGTATGAGTTTCATCAAATTTGTCTTGAAATAAATGATAAGTTGTACTCAAATTTTGATGTTACTGATTATTTTGGTAATGTACCGTGTGAAATTATGGATGTAAGAAAATTAAACTTTGAAAAAGCATCTAAAATAATTATTTGTATGAAGGGCTCAATAAATAAGGAGTTTATTAAAGAATTGCCTATTGAGTGCAATGCAGTTATTACAGATAACGGGACGCTGTGTCAAATCATGCATGCAGAAGTTTCAAAATGGAATAGTATTCAACATGTTCTACAGCACCTAAATCGAGACGTATCTGAAGTCATTGCATTTGGAGATGACTACAATGATATGGAAATGATAGAGAAGTGTGGGATTGGTGTAGCGATGAGCAATGCTGTTGATGAGTTAAAGTCGGTTGCTAAATTTATTGCTAAAAGTAATGATGAGGACGGAGTTGCTTCATTTTTGGAAAGTAATAGTTATTTTTATGTTAAGTAGAATGAAAAAATTGCGATAAACTGTGAAATGAACAGATGTTAAACCTGATATTAATAGATAGAAATTAAGAAAAAGGAAATGTGGGAGGAAACAAGCGAGATGAAGACATTTTTTAAAATAATAGGTATTATAGTTGGTATGGCGGTAATCGGAGTAGGTTTAACGTATGGTATGCTATATTATTTGAATAGTAGTAAACCGGCTGCGAAAAAGACAGCACCAGCTGCTCCGGCAGTAGAAGTACTAGCTGATAGTAATGTAAAAGCAGAGGATGCAAAGCTTTTAGAAAATGGCAATTATTCATTACCGAATAGTGGGTTTAATAAAAATTTTAAATGGACAGATGAGAACATACAGACAGCATTACATGAAATGGCACATCAAAAAACGAAAGCGGATCAAAAATGGGGCTATATTTTTATAACACAAGAACGTATTGAAAGTTTACTTGAAATAATAAACAGTAATGATATTGCACAAAAAAGTACATATGTGGATATTTTAGAACGATGGAAACAAGGAAAATATGAAAAGGTTGATGCGGATCACAATAAGATTTGGAAATTGCAAAGTGGGAATTTAGGAGAAGGAAAAGGAGTAATGTCAGAAAAGGAGCAAAAAGAATTAATTAATCAAGTATTTATGCAAAAAGGTACATATTCAGGTAGTAAATTAATTGCAGATGGGGGACAGACAAATAAATAATATAATAATTAATGCAAGAGAGTAAGTGCCTATTAGGCACTTACTCTTTTTTTGTATGTACTTTTTTTATATCTTAATCTCACTCTAGTAAGGAAAGAAACGACTGTACTACAGGGGAAATCCATCTAGATTTATGATAGATTACATGACTTTGAATAACGGCCGGAGTTTCGATAGGTTGAAAACAAAGCTGCTCTTTTTGGCAATTTTCTTGTACAACGATGTAAGGAAGAATTGAAATGCCTAACTCGCACATCACAGATTGTTTAATGACTTCAACATTGGAAGTTTCAAATGTTTTATCTGGAATATTCCCGCTTTGACGTAAAAAACGATCTACCATTGGTCTATAGCCACAGCTTTGTTCTGTAAAGATAAATTGGGTGTCCTGCAATAAATGGAATGGGTTTGTGTGTGCGGAGGAATAAGCCGGTAAAATCCATCCAAATGTTTCATTACTAAAAGTACGCGTAATAAAATCATTAAATGATCCCTCTTTTATTATCATGATTTGTGAATGATCATATCATGTATTTCAATTTTTCAAATGATTAAATTTCTTTTAATATTAAGTTGTGGAGGAATTTATTTAAGCAGTATTGGAGGAGAAACAATGAGTGAAAAGGGCTATCATGTAGCTGTTGTTGGAGCTACAGGTGCAGTTGGACAGAAAATTGTTGAATTGTTAGAGGAAGAAACAAATTTTAATATAGTTGAAGTTACGTTGCTTTCGTCAAAACGATCTGCTGGTAAGGCAGTACAATTTAAAGGACGGGAGATAATCATACAAGAAGCAAAAACAGATAGCTTTAAAGGTGTAGATATTGCTTTTTTTAGCGCTGGGGGAGGGGTTTCTAGACAATATGTAGATCACGCTGTTTCTAATGGTGCAATCGTAATTGACAACACAAGTGAATACCGAATGGCGCAAGATGTACCACTCGTTGTTCCAGAAGTAAATGCGCATACTTTAAGGCAGCATAAAGGTATTATAGCGGTGCCGAATTGTTCAGCCTTACAGATGGTAACGGCACTCCAGCCAATTCGAAAAGCATTCGGATTGGAACGAATTATCGTTTCCACATACCAAGCTGTATCAGGTTCTGGTATTCATGCGATTCATGAGTTAAAAGAACAGGCTAAGTCTATGCTTGCAGGTGAGGAGATGAAAAGTACCATATTACCAGCAAAAAAAGATAAAAAGCATTACCCAATTGCGTTTAATGTCCTGCCTCAAGTAGATATATTTACAGATAATGATTTCACCTTTGAAGAAGTAAAGATGATTCAAGAGACGAAGAAAATTTTAGAAGATCCTAACCTAAAAATGGCAGCTACTTGTGTCCGGGTTCCAGTTGTATCAGGGCATTCAGAATCGGTGTATATTGAACTTGAAAAAGAAGCATCTGTAGCAGAGATTAAGGCAGTGCTAATGGATGCACCGGGTGTTATTTTACAAGATAACCCTAGTGAACAGTTGTATCCAATGCCATTATATGCAGAAGGGAAAATAGAAACATTTATAGGGAGAATTAGAAAAGACCCTGATATACCAAATGGATTCCATCTTTGGATTGTTTCCGATAACTTATTAAAAGGTGCGGCTTGGAATTCAGTTCAAATCGCAGAGACGTTGGTGGAAAAGGGGATAATTTAGTATAGGTTAAAAACTGGGGAAATGTTTGTGATTAAGGTTTCCCAGTTTTTACATAATAATTGTTTTCTTTATTTCGACCAAATTTAATTTAAATTAGTCTTTATTGAAATTTTATAAATATCCACTCTCGTAAATAATAAAAACTGCTATTTTAATAGCAGGGGGCGGAATAATGCACCTAAAGGAGTATACCGTTTATAAAGGTGAATCACTCATATGTATCCGGGACTATACAGGAATGCGCTCAGCATAGGGGAGTGCCTATTGATTCCTAATATGAAAAGAGAGCCAGAAGGCTCTCTTTTTTGTTATATGATCCGCTAGCAAAACAAAAACCTGTAAGTGCATCAATACATTAGAAATTTTGTGAACATGAAGTACAAGGTCCGCCTGTTGGTTGGAAGACAACGTTATCTACAAAAGCTGTTGCTCCTGTTCCAGTTGTAGCAGTGTTTTGGAACGAAATACAAGCCATTGTCACAGTAGGTGGGATACATACAACAAGCGTAAAATGTTGGAAACTAGCTTGCTGTTCATGTCCAACGGGTACAATGTGTGGAATGTTTGATGGTCCAAGTGTTGTTTGAGCAGGAGGACATCCCTGCCCAAGTTCTGGGAATGATACGGCAGCGATAAGAAACGCTCCGTCCCGTACATCTGCCGCAAACGAAAGCGTAAAACAACAACCTTCATGCACATCAATAAGTTGAGTCAAACTTCCGCCAGGTCCAATGGACGCAGCAAAAAGACTAAACGTACCATTTGGAAGAAAACGACCACTGTGAGCATCTGGACTACCCACTTCTATAACTGGACCTGTTTGAACCCACCCTGGTACAGTGTCACCTGTCACTCCTGGTATATCAAAACCAGGGTTGTCAAGAAGATTTGTACATGGGCAACATGCTGTTGCAGCTGGTCCCGTAGGTCCTGTCACTCCAGTAGCCCCTGTAGGTCCAGTCGGTCCCGTAGGTCCAGTCGCACCTGTATTACCTGTTGCTCCAGTGCCAGTAGCCCCTGTAGGTCCAGTCGGTCCCGTATTACCCGTAGCTCCTGTCTGTCCTGTGTTACCTGTTGGTCCCGTTGCTCCGGTATTTCCTGTAGCTCCTGTAGGTCCAGTCGGTCCAGCTTCAGGTATAGGAACTGGGGGAAGAAAACATTCGCACGGAATATGAAATTTCTTATTAAATTTACTCATTTTTACACCATCCTTATCATTAATCCACCTACACTCTATAACTTATGAATTAGCTAGCACACAAGTATAAGAAAAAAGCCTTTGAAAATAAAAATAAAAATAAAAATAAAAATAAGCCCTTATGTCGCAAATATAAACCTATGCCATAATATGTAAGGAACTGGGATTCACTTCAAACGGCTTTCAATATATAAAAGGGGACCGCTTCCTAAGTCGATACCGTTGCTCCTGTTGGACCTGTTGGTAAAGTGAATGACGAAAAATAGGTGGAGTGTTGAAACGATTAAACTTGATTCAACAGTAGCTCCACGTAAAATAATATTTTCTTCATTCATAACTTCATCTCCTATAATTGCTCGTCATAGGAGATGAAGTTAGAGAAAAACAAATTATGAAGCTGGAAAGCGATTATATAAAGGCACAAGAATCGTTAAGAAAAATTATAGAGTGTATCGAAAGTGAGAAACAAAGCAAGATGAAGCTGCAAGAAGACTTGTATAATCATGGTGGTTGGATGATATACGATGGTGAATGGGTTGAAGTGGACAAGCAATAAAAAAACAGCTAGCAAAAGCTAACTGCCCCGTTTTAAAGGAGAAATCAATTGTTACAGATTGGCGTATTTAAAGTATGTACAGTATTCGGGGATTTATTCAAAAAACTAAAAAGAGCACTTTTAAGTAGTGCTCTTAGTAAGTTGGTTCCTGAGAGAGTAGTGTAGTGCTCATGATAATATATGTGAGCTATTCATTGAGGTGCAAATATCTAATACCAACTTTATTTGGCACAACAAAGCAGTCAGCTTAATTGGCTAACCACTTGTTGTACAAAAGAAATTAGACCCTACAAATATGGATATGTAACTTGAAGTTACAGCTATAGTATAAAACGTGGTTGGAAATGTTATACGCAAATGAAAAGAACTAATAAAAATTTCATTTTTTATTAGTTTAAAACATAAAAAGAGCACTTGAAAAAGTGCTCCAGTGACGAGATCCTTTACTTGTAAAGACTACCTTATTTTATATAGAAAGGAACGCAGAATATTATATGAGTGTTCAGTCTATTGTGTGCATGTTTACAAATAAAGAGCAGCCAGCAAAAGCTAACTGCCCGATTTCAAGATGATAATCGCAAATACAGTTTGGTCAAGATAAGAAGTAATTATTCAAAAAGAAGATCTAACGTAGGAGAACCGTATCGTATAAATCAACCTTCTAGACATGTAAATGAAAAGGAAATACGGCCTTTCGTGATAGAAGAGTTACAAGATTACCGTGTGTTAAAAGTGAAATTTAAAAACATAGACGAGCAAGCAGAATTCGGAGTGGTATTCCAACTTCGTGTTCTAATGTACGTATTTGTTGACTTAGTGAAGGTTGTGAAATGTTTAATTTCTCAGCTGCTCTTGTAAAATGCAACTCTTTTGAAACAGCTAAAAAGTATTCTAGTTGGCGAAAAACATTTGAAAAACGAATGAGGGGAGAAGAAATTAGTACGAAGGAGAGGATTGAAGGAAAAAAAGAATAAAAAAATTTTATTATAAGTAGTGCATTTCTATTAGTAAAAGCTAACTAGAAAGCACTATTTTCATGTAATTAACTTATTAATATTCGAAAACCTTAATATTGGTTTATTCGACTTGTTTTCGAATAGTCGAAACATAAAATTAATTAGACTATTTTTTTATATTTTATGATACTATATTGATTTGTAAGGTCTATTGTTTTATGAGTAGGTCATATAAGTATATCTAATTTAATGGAATTGACGTATGGAGGTACAATATGGGGAATGTTGAAAAATTGGCAAATCTTCTAATAGAAGAACCGAAAAGAGAGAAGTTATTTCCTTTATTTGAAGAAGTTTTTGGGATTACAAGTCAAACATTGAATGATTTTTCGGAGAAAGGATATTGGGATGATACATATAAAGCTTTGTCCTTTTTACAAGAAGATAAAGTAATTGCAAATGTTGCGGCATTTTCACTACCACTCCTAATAAATGATGAAAAAATAAATGCAGCGGGCATCCAATCTGTAATGACGCATCCTAGTTTTCGTAGACAAGGACTAATGAAGCAATTAATGAGTAAGATGATAGAAGAAATCGATAAGCAATGTGAGTGTGCGTTATTGTTTACTGAAACCCCTGAATTGTATACATCATTTGGGTTTAAAGTTGTGCAGGAACATCTGATGACTATACCATACGATAAAAGTAATAATAAGGATTCTTTACTTAGAAGGTTAGATTATTATACTGAAGAGGATAGACAGTTAATACATGAGATTATCGATAGTAGCCAAAGGCTTTCGAATATATTTTCAACATTAAACTTCCAACCTTCGTTTTATTTGAATATGTATGACTCAAACTGGAATAAAAAACTGTATTATTCAGAAAAACTAGACACTTTAATTGTATATGAAGTAGAAAATCAAAAGTTGAAATTATTTGGAGTGTTTGCGCCGGTACTTCCAGTTTTAGATGAATTATGTGAGGAAATTAATGGCGAATTTACAGAAATTGAATTTTATTTTTCTCCAGATCAATTAGGGATTGAAGATGTACAGTTTACAGAATTACAGTCTAGTAAGTTTTTAATGGTTCGAAGTAATAAAGAGTTAGACTTTAAAGGTTATAAATTCCCAGTATTAACGGAGTTTTAAATGTACATATAAATGATTTTTCATTGAACAAATATAGAGGGAAACCGTATTCTTTTAATAAAGAATACGGTTTTTTTTATTTATATAAGATAAAGCACATTTATTGACCACAAAGGAATTAATACTTATCATTTAATAATGTTAAATATTAATTTACATAATATAATAAAAGTAATGGAGAAATTACAGACTATGGGAATGAAATAAGGAGGGAAATGAATTATTCAGTGTTAATTTCATGAAAAAGGAGATTATGTATGAAATCATTTCGAAGGTTGTTACAGTATTTAAAACCATACATGTTCTTCGCTATTATTGGACCGCTATTTATGGTACTTGAGGTTGCGATGGACTTAATTCAACCGACTATTATGCAGCATATTATTGATGTTGGAATTGCAAATAGGGATTTAAGTTATGTAATAAAAATGGGGCTTCTTATGATAGGAGCAGCAGCACTCGGTTTAGTTGGAGGACTTGGTTGTATGAAGTACTCTACAAGAGCAGCTGTTAATTTTGCTACAGATATAAGAAAAGAAGTGTTTGCGAAAATTGCAACATTTTCTAGCAAAAATCGTGATTCATTTGGAACAGGAAAATTATTAACGATTGTGACAAATGATATTACATCTATTCAATCAGCGATGACGATGACGTTACGTGTACTTGTTCGAGGACCTCTGTTATTTATTGGCAGTATAATTATTGTTTTTGTAACAGCGAGAGAGCTATTTCCTATTTTACTAGTAGTTGTACCAATTTTATTAATTGCAATTGTGCTCATTGCGAGTCAAGCGAGCGGATCGTTTAAAAAGGTGCAAGAGGCATTAGATAAAGTAAATACAAAGCTACAAGAAAATTTATCTGGAGTACGTGTTATTAAAGCGTATGTAAGACAAAAATATGAAATCTCCCAGTTTGGAAATGTTAACACAAACTTAACGAAGATAAATATCCGAGCTGTTCAGATAATTTCGTTGATGATGCCGATTATTATGTTAGTTGTAAACGGCGGGATTGTTGCAACTTTGTGGATTGGCGGAGAGAAAGTATTTAATGGTACCCTTCAAGTTGGAGCGATTTTAGCATTTATAAACTATTTGAATATCATTTTAATGTCACTTATGTCTATTAGTATGGTATTTATTCAAATTGCGCGAGCTTTTCCATCTGCGGATCGTGTACAACAAGTTTTAAATACTGAAGTTGATATTATGAGCGAAGCAAATGCGATTGAACCTGAGCAAGTCGAGGGGAATATTGATTTTAAAAATGTTAGTTATAGTTATACGAAAAATAATGAATATGTTTTGAAAGATATTACATTTAGCATACGAAAAGGTGAAAAAGTAGGGATTATTGGATCAACTGGAAGTGGTAAATCTACTTTAACAAAACTGTTACCGCGTCTATATGACGTTGATCAAGGTGAAATACGTATAGATGGAATAGATATTAAAACATATGATTTACAAAAATTGCGTGCTTCTATCGGTTTTGTACCCCAAAAGGCATTGCTATTTTCAGGAAGTATAGAAGATAATTTACGTTATGGTAAAGAAGATGCTACACACGAGGAACTGGAAGTAGCGGCTTCATCAGCTTGTGCGACGGAGTTTATTAATAAACTTGAAGATTCTTATCATTATAAGTTAACACAAGGTGCAACGAATTTATCTGGTGGTCAGAAGCAACGTGTATCCATTGCGAGAGCGCTTGTGCGAAAGCCATCAATTTTAATTTTAGATGATTCTACATCGGCAGTTGACGCAAAATCGGAAGCCAACATTCAATCTGCATTAAGAACAGAATATAAAGGAACAACTACATTATTAATTGCCTCCAAAATCTCTTCTATAATGGATGCGGATAAAATACTTGTACTAGATAATGGTGAATTAGTTGGTGATGGTACTCATGAACAACTGATAGAAAAGTGTGAAATGTATCAGGAAATTTATCTTTCCCAGGGTGGTAATTTACAAAAAGAAGGTGGGAAAGAACATGCGTAATTTTCAAGGGCACATAGCTAATAAGGGTGGACGGAACGCGCCGAAGATGGGAAAAGCGAAGAATACCAAAGGAACTGTAATGAGAATATGGAACTATTTAGGATATCAAAAAGCGGCTCTAATGTTTGTTATATTTCTAGTATTTGTTACGACATTACTTGGGTTATTAGGTCCATATTATATGGGAGTAATTATAGATCAATATATTGTTCCAAAAGATTTAAGTGGTACTGCAAGAATGTGTATGTTACTTATCGCGATTTATGGAGTAACAGTGCTTTTAACATGGTTACAAACGTTTGTTATGATTAATGTTGCATTAAAAACAATACAAAAAATACGCCAAGATATTTTTGAGAAAATCCAAACACTTTCTTTACGGTTCTTTGATGTACGTTCTCAAGGAGATTTAATGAGCCGTGTTACAAATGATATTGATAACTTAAATCAAGCTTTGACACAAAGTGTTGTGCAGATTATTTCATCAGCCTTAACATTTATAGGTGTAACGATCGCGATGTTTTCGCTAGATTGGATTTTAGCGATTGTAACTTTAATTACAGTACCTATTATGTTTTTCGTTACAAAAAAACTAGTTACATATAGTGGTAAAAACTTTGCAAAGCGTCAAAAAGATTTAGGTGAATTAAATGGATTTATTGAGGAATCTATAACTGGAGCGGATGTTACAACGTTATACGGGCAAGAAAAAGAAACCGTACAAAATTTTAATAAAATTAATGAACAGCTAAGAATTTCAGCTACGAAGGCTGATACATTTTCAGCGTTTATATTTCCGAGTATGAACTTTATTAATAACTTAGGTATGGGGCTTGTAATTGGAACTGGATCAGTTATGGTTTTAAACGGAATGACAACAGTTGGTGTCATTGCGGCATTTATTAATTATTCTCGTCAATTCTCAAGACCGCTAAGTCAATTTGCAACTTTAATGAATACAATTCAAGCGGCAGTTGCTGGTGGAGAACGTGTCTTTGAAATTATGGATGAAGTACCAGAAATTCAAAATAAAAAAGATGCATTTGTTGTACAAAATTTACAAGGGCATGTTGCACTTGAGAATGTTTCATTTGGCTATGAGGAAAATAAAACGATTTTAAAAGAAGTGAGTCTTAAGGCACAGCCAGGAGAGACGATTGCTTTAGTTGGTCCGACTGGATCGGGGAAAACAACAATCATTAATTTGTTAACTCGCTTTTATGATATACAGCAAGGACAAATTCAAATTGATGGAAAAGATATAAAAGATTATGATATTAATTCGTTACGAAGTAAAATAGGAGTAGTTTTACAGGATACGTATTTATTCGCTGGGTCGATTATGGATAATATCCGTTATGGACGATTAGATGCTAGTGATGAAGAAGTCATCAATGCAGCTAAGGCAGCATCAGCACATTCTTTTATTAAGCATTTACCAAATAAATATGAAACAAAAATTGCTTCAGAAGGATCGAATTTAAGTCAAGGACAAAAACAACTTCTTGCAATTGCACGAGCGATTTTAGCTGATGCAGATATATTAATTCTCGATGAAGCAACCTCTAATATTGATACGAGAACAGAATTACAAATCCAAGCGGGGTTAAATAATTTAATGAGAGGGCGAACAAGTTTCGTAATTGCTCATCGACTCAAAACAATTGAAAAGGCAAATCAAATCCTTGTTATAAAAGATGGAAGTATTTTTGAGCGAGGAAATCACGAATCTCTTATGGAAAATAGAGGGTTTTACTTTGATCTATATACGAGCCAGTTTAAAATATAAAAAATGAGGTTT
>NZ_NUVD01000104.1:43120-526493 GCF_002564555.1 Bacillus cereus
AAACCTCATTTTTTATATTTGCAAACATTTCTATCCAAATAGGCTTTCACTAAAAATTTCAACCTAACTGAGTGTGGTTCTTAATATACAGTGATAGGATGCACAATATTAGGATGTTTTGCATTGTACAACTGATGTTAAATAGAAGATATAATAAAAGCGTTATTCAAGAACAAAAAAGAATACTTTAAAGTAGTGCTCCAAATCAATACAGAAGTTAGTGTATAACGATTGAAACAGCACTGAAAATTAATAAAATGGCCATAATGATGTTAAATAATTGATTATGTTTTAATAAAACTTTTTGGAACATGGAACCAAATAGGCTCCAACTAAATGTACTCATTAAACCGACTATACCTAAAAATAATGAGAAAAGTAAAAAGCTTGAATATGAATTGTAGTAAGGGAGAATAAAAGTCGATACTACAGTCAGTCCGAATAATATTCCTTTAGGATTTACAAATTGAAGGAAAATCCCCACTGTAAATAAGTTTTTATTATTTTTTTTATCGGGATCAGTACTACCTTTACTAGTAAGTATTTTAAAAGCTAAATATAGCATGTACGCTACACCTAAAATTTTTAATGGGAATTCGATTATTGGAAGGATATTAATTAGTAAAATATTAAAGAAACTACATAAAGAGGTGAGTATGAAAAAACCGAAAGCTACTCCAAAGCAAAATTTCATGCTCTTTTTTAGCCCATGTTGATTGGAAAATGTCATAGCTAGAAAATTGTTAGGGCCTGGTGTGAAGCTACTTATAAAAACAAATAATAGAAAAGAAAATATAGGCATTTCAAAACCCCCTAAAAATTAACGTGTGTTATAATGACCGAAAAGAATAATATAACGTGTGCTTTTTATTATACATAATGGTCGTTATATTGTATGTAGTATAGGAGTATTTTTATGGAAGAAATTCAACTTATTCTGGCGAAAAATTTAAAAACAATACGAGAAAAAGAAAAATTGAGTTTAGAAAAGGTTTCTCAATTAACAGGTGTGAGTAAAACGATGATTGGACAAATTGAAAGAGGAGAATCAAGCCCGACACTAACAACAATATGGAAAATTGCCAATGGGTTGAAAGTGTCTTTTACTTCTTTAATCAATAATCCGCAGCCGGATACAATAGTTGTTCTACGAAATGATATTCAAGTATTATCTGAAGACAATGGAAGATATAAAGTATATCCTTCTTTTCCTTTCCAAGGTGATAGACATTTTGAAATCTACACGGTTGAAATTGAAACAGAAGGAAAATTAAGTTCAGAAGCACATAAAGAAGGTACTGAAGAATTTATAACGGTGTTTGAAGGAGAATTAACAATTGAAGTAAGTGATGGTCAATATAAATTAAATAGTGGAGATTCAATTCGCTTTAAGGCGGATAGACCTCACTCTTATAATAATTCAGGAAGAACATTAACTCGGTTAAGTATGACCATTTATTATCCAGCTTCATAAGTTTGCTGCTGCTTTAAAAACATAAAGAAATGCGTAATGATAAAACCATCTATAAGAGATGGTTTTTATTTTTGTAATCTAGAAAAAAGACACTCATTTGAGTGTCAACATTTTATTTCACTCCTTTTCATATTCTATTAGATCGAAGTATAGAATAGCTTGTCCATTATATTGTATGGGAATTTTCTAAAATAGAAACGGCTTCATGTTTATAGGGTAAATCCAATATAAATAAAGAAATAATCTTTACTTATATGTAAAAAGTGGTGTTGTTACTTGCGGAATATATGCTAATAGTTAATTTGAGTTTTTATATTCAAATTAAAATGTGTGTTTGGACCTAAGAGATAAATGTGGAAAAATAAAATAAACTCTTAAGTTTAGGTGATTAATCTAAGCAGTCTATTACTAAAAACATATAATTAATATGTGAGTTATGAACATAATTAAATAATGTTTTAAAGTTTAATTATAATTCATGTTTTCTATTTTAAGTTAAACATATAAAACAAATCCTTTTTTTAACTACACTTCATATCGTTCTTAAAATAGGAAAACACTCAAATACAAAATAAATAAGGAGGAAATAAATGACACATAATAATTGCTTTGGTCATAATCATTGCAATCCGATAGTTTTTACACCAGATTGTTGTAATAATCCACAAACAGTTCCAATTACTAACGAGCAATTAGGACGATTAAAAACTATACTAAATTCTTTAATTTCGGCTATTGCAGCGTTTTTTGCAGATCCAAGTAACACAAACAGATTAGCTTTACTTGATTTGTTTACGCAACTACTGAATTTACTAAATGAATTAGCACCTTCTCCAGAAGGTAATTATTTAAAACAATTAATTCAAAGTATCATTACTGTATTACAATCTCCTAATCCAAACTTAAGTGAATTACTTTCCTTGTTACAACAATTCTACAGTGCCCTTGCACCATTCTTCTTTTCATTAATTATTGATCCTGCATGTTTAAACATTCTATTAAACTTATTAGTTCAACTAATTGGTGCTACTCCAGGAGCAGGAGCAACAGGAGCAACGGGAGCAACAGGAGCAACAGGAGCGACAGGCCATGGAGCTATTATTCCATATGCGTCGGGGGAACCTCTTGCGTTAACATCGCTCGCAAATGGATTAGCTGGTACTATTGGGCTTGTCGGATTTGGATTTTCTGCGCCTACTGTATTTGCACTGGGTTCAACAGTTGATTTAACAGGTGCAGCTGGAACACTTCTTAATATGGCCTTTTCTGCACCGCGTGCTGGGACAATTGATTCTATTGCAGCATACTTTAGTGTAACGGTGGCCGTAATTGCTGCATTAGGAACTGTTAACATTACGGCGCAGTTATATCAATCTACAACACCTGATAATACCTTCACAGCAATACCAGGTGCTATTGTAACGCTAACACCCGGTTTAACGAGTCTTGCTGCTCTTGGTACGATTACCAAGGGTATCACAACTGGATTATCGATACCAGTAACTCCAGAGACACGTTTGTTAATGGTTTACTCTATGACTTCTACAGGTCTAACGGTAGTTGCGAGTGCAGCTGGTTATGCGAGTGGAGGGGTAACTATTCTTTAGGTACAAGAGAATGTTACTATATTAAGAAGAAAAGGCGTAATCTTAATGATTGCGCCTTTTCTGTTAAATAATTGTACTTGAGTACCTAATGGAATTAGGTGTATTTAGATACGGTTATAATTTTAGGATATAGTTCTAGCATTTATACAATTTGTATACTAATATAGATAATTTTATTCTTAGCGTGCTAGATTGAAGTTTGAACTTTGAAAAAATTCAAAAAGGAATACTACTAATAATCTGTACCCTTTGTAAAGGACATTTTGAAAAAAATTAGGCAACATCAAGAAGATGATTTTTGTATACTGGAGGAGTCATCTTCTTTACATACCTCTCTGACTTACAGATTTTATGTATGGGTTATTTGATAGAATTTGAATATCTCTTTTTGTAAAAAAAATTGTCATTTTCAACCTTTTACAATCTCAATTCTCTCTCATTATACAAGAAATATCCTATAGAATAGACTTTTTAGTGTCTATCCTATAGGTGCATTTTATAAAAATAGTATTAATTTTTATGGCTGAATATGGTGTTTTTGAAATGTTTTACTTATTTTTATTACAGTTACATCCTTTTTTCTTTACATAGCCTTGTTGAGCTAAATCTTTTTGCGACTGAGAATTGGAAGATTGAGAAGAAGTTGAAGAACTACTATTTTTGTCATTAGAATTGTTTTTTCGATAGTTGCTATAATTACTCATAGTATCATCACCTCCAATTAAATATATAAATAGTATATGTTTGTACTCTATTAATTGTTACGTTTGAGAATATGTAATGGGGATATACAATACAAAAATCTCCAAGGTATTTTCCAAGGAGATGAATTATAGTTTTCTAATAGAAATGACTTAAATCAGTAGCCCCAATATGGTGGGAAATAGTATGAATCTTGGTAATATAAATTTTGTTGTTGAGGTGGAGATTGAGTTGCTTGGTTTATCATTCCACGATTTTGATTACAGTTTGCTGGTGGACCAATTACTGTAGTAGATTGAATTGGAGAAATGGCTTGTTTCCATTGTTGTTCATCGAGACAGTAAGTATGGGCCATAATGTTTGATGGAGTTAATCTTAAAATATCAGAACCGAAAATAACTTCTGGGGTTGGAGCATCGAAAATAGCTAATAAATGAGTATTATCTGCTGTAGCAATTTCATAATGCCACCATGCCTGTGGAATGTTGGCAACTTGCCCTGGTTTTATCGGTAAGTTTAATATTTTGTTTGTAAAAGGATTAAGTAAAGAAACAACAGCAGATCCTGAAATACAGTAAACAAGCTCAGCTGCATTTTGATGAATATCTGGTTCTACAACATTACCTGTACTTAAATAAATATCTAATAAAGAAGTATTTTCTAAAGTATTTAATTGTTTTATGCCAAGTAAGTTTATATAATTTTGGGCATCTTTCTTAAAAAAATTACTTTTACTCAAGTCATGAGTGAAGTTGGTTGAGGGGGAGGTGTAGTCAATATTAGAAGTCAATTGTATTACCTGCCTTTCTTATATTTTCATGCAATCTGAAATTAGGGTATGAGTCTAGTTATTGAAATGTGAAAGGGCCGATGCTTTTAGCTTGTTAAATAATCATAATGTTAGTTTGTGTACAGTAGGATTGGATTAAGAAGAAATAGTATAAAATTAGTTTCGTTGCGAAAAAAAGCGCTATTAATTACAATTAATGTAATTGATAGCGCTTATTTATTATGAAATACAAGGGGAGTGTGTAAAATGAATAATACTATTTTAAAAGAGTTAGAAGTTGAATTGAAAAATCACTTTAAACCATTTTTGAATGAGCCTGCAACAATAGAAGAAATTCAATGTGTCGAAAGTGAAATGGGGATTTCGTTTCCAGATGAATTACGTATGCTTTATCTCGCGCATAATGGTGAGGCTAAATCTGGACCAGGGTTATTTTTTGGTTTGCCATTGCTCTCGTTAGACGAGGTTTTGGATGAGTGGAGAGTATGGAAAAGTATTGAAGATGATGCGTTTTTTAATTTTGATTCATTTTCAATACCAGCAGAATATATTAAAGAAAGATATGTGAATTACAATTGGATACCTATTAGTAAAGATTATGGCGGTAACAATATAGGAATAGATGTTGATCCGGATGAAAAGGGGAAAATAGGACAAGTTATTAATTTTGGACGAGATGAAGAAGTGAAATATGTTATTGCAAATCGAATTTCAGATTTATTACTATTTATTTTACAAACGCTAAGAGATAAAAATTTCACCATTTACCAAGAGGAAGATTATTTATATTGGAGTTATGGGGCTAACGAAAATATACATTTTTTAGACGCTTTATTTAATATTGAATTACCTGTTTTACATCCTAATTTTATATTTCAATCTGAAAATAACGTTAAAGATTGGTATGGTAGTTTAAATGAAAAGTGGAAAAACATCGTGGGATCTCATGAACGTGCGAGTAAATTTATAAGAGAAAAGAGATTATATTTAGGTGGAAATGAGTTAGTAGATATAAGTCCATTACAGATGTGTACGGAGGTGAGAGAACTAATTTTATCTGGAAATGAAATTAAAGATTTAACAGGATTAGAACGAATGAATTCTTTAAAGAAGTTATATTTAGTTAATAATCCGGTTCAAGATTTAACACCAATATTACATTTGCAGCACTTAGAAGAAATGAATATTAAGAAAACGAGTGTAAATAATCTATCGGCACTTGTAGAAATGCCATCATTAAAAAAATTAGATATTTCAAATACAGATATTAAAGATTATTCGTTGCTACCGCAGTTTCAAAAGTTAGAATCGCTTACTGTACATATTTCAAATCACGAGCAGCTCTATGCAATTTCGAAAGTAGATACTTTAAAGCATTTGTATATTTTAGGTTTAGAAAATGTTAGTGAATTGGATTTGCTTGTTTTGCAAAATTTAAATAAGTTAATAACAATTGAATTTGAAAATAGCATCATTGCTAATTTATATTGCATTCAACACAATGCTTCAATTCAAAATATAAAGTTGACAGATACGAAGGTAAAGGATGGAGCGGCATTAGGTAAAATGAAAGGACTAAAGGAATTAGAATTAGATGGCGCAACAATTGATAACCTTGAAACGATAGGTTGTTCTCATTCATTAGAAATATTTACAGGATCGTTTGAACAGTTTTATATGTTAAAAGACTCATTTGATAGAAAAATAGATTTTTCAAAAATAATAGGAGGAATGAGTGAAGAAGAAAGAGAAATTTGGCATCAGCATGTAATTGATTAGAAAATAATATTATTATGTAAATAAGTTAGTTTGTAGAAGTTGTAACTGTTACTATTCCAGAAAATGTTCACCAACACTTTAAGGAATATAAATTAGTTTTAAACCACTGTTTGACAGTTGATCCTGCAATAAAGTGGTTAGGAGAAATAAATTATGTGTAACTGAATGTCACATCCCTTCTTACTCGTTCGTCTTGTATGTAGAACGGGTAAGGAGGGATTTTATTATGCATAGTTTTGATGTAGCAATTGTTGGCGGCGGGCTTGCTGGGTTAACAGCATCTATATATTTAGCGAAAGCTGGAAGAAAAGTTATTGTATTAGAAAAGTCCAGTCGCTTTGGTGGTCGAGGGATAACTATAAATAAAAATGGCGTTTGCATGAACCTTGGTGCACATGCGTTATATAAAGGAGGGGCAGCTTTTTTAACTTTTAATGAGCTTGGTATGAATCTTCCGGGCGGAATACCATCTACAAAAGCACATGGAATATGGAAGGGGGATATATTCACCATTCCAACGGATTTTCGCTCTATTTTATCAACACCACTACTTTCGTGGGCTGCAAAAGTCGAATTCTCTCGTCTTATGATTCGTTTAGGGAATTTAAATGTAGGAGAAGTTCCAAAAATGAGTTTATCTACATGGGCAGAAAATGAAATAAAAGATCCAATGGTTCGTAATATATTTTATGCGCTATGCCGAACAACAACATATACGTTTGCACCTGTAATACAAGTAGCCTCTTCAGTATTAAAGCAAATACAGCTTTCTATGAAAGAAGGAGTCTTTTATGTAGATGGTGGTTGGGAGACGATCATAACAAAGTTAAGAGAAATAGCGAATCATGCCGGAGTGCAATTTTTGGCTAATAAACATGTTTTAGAAATAGAGCATTGCGAAGATAAACAAAGAATACATTGTTTTGACGATGAATTATTTGAAGCAGATGCAGTCATTGTAACAACTCCACCGAAAGAGGCTTGTAAAATGATAAAAGGTGCAGAAGGAACACGTCTGTATAGATGGAGTGAACAATCGGTACCGGTTACCGTCGCTGCATTAGATATTGGTTTGAGACGCTTACCCAATCCTACACATCAATTTGCATTGGGGTTAGATCAACCAATATTTTATACGAATCAATCAAGAGCAGCTAAATTAAGTGAAGATGGAGTCAGTGTAGTGAGTTTAATTAAGTACCATAATCCTGTGGTAGAGATAAATCATTTTAATGATGATAAAGAACTGTTAGAAAAAACGATGGAGTTGTTACACCCTAATTGGGAAAGAGAAGTTGTTGCAAAACAATATTTACCGAAAATAACAGTAGTACATGATTTTCCTCATATTGACCGAGTTGAAAGCCCAGGTCCTAATATCCCTGAAATGCCAGGTGTTTATGTAGCAGGAGATTGGGCTGGGCATGATGAAATATTAGCTGATGCTGCGGTAGCGAGCGGGAAACGTGCAGCGTTACACATTATAAAGCAATTAGAAAGTGAGGCTATACATCATGGAAAGGGAGCGATTGTATGAAGCGTATCAGCCATTATTGTTTTCATTAGCATATAGAATCCTTGGGAGTGTTATGGACGCTGAGGATATCGTTCATGACGTATTTATCTCGCTAAATAATATAGAAGATGTTCAATCTATAGAAAATATGAAAGCCTATTTATGTAAAATGGCGACAAATCGTTCAATTGATAAATTACGTTCGGCAGCGCATAAACGTAACGTATATGTAGGGATGTGGTTACCAGAGCCACTTGTGGAAGGGAGTAATGAGCCAGCAGAGTCATTTGTAATGAAAGAATCTCTGTCCACGGCATACCTTTTGCTTTTACAACAGTTATCTGAAGTAGAAAGGATTGTTTTCATATTAAGAGAGGTTTTCAGTTATGACTACGAAGAAATAGCTTCAATTGTTGATAAGAGTAGTGGGAATTGCCGGAAGATTTTTCAACGTGCACGAAAAAGTATTTTAGATAAACCGAGGCAATCAAAATTAAGCACGAAGAAAATGGCTGCTTATGTTGAAAAGTTTGTATCATCATTACAGTGTGGGGATGAACAAGGCATGTTAGAGGTATTAAAAACAGATGCGATATTCAAAGCAGATGGTGGCGGTAAAGTTACAACTGCTATTAATCCCATTTATTCTGCGGATAAAATTATACGTTTGTTCTTTGGAATTGCAAAACGATTGATAGAAGAGTATACAGTTGAATTCAAAAAGGTAAATGGTACACCAGGAGTTATAGTTTTAATAAATAATAAAGTGACTTATGTACTTTCATTTGCATTTGAGGATGAGAAAATTTCAAACATTTATATGATGGTTAATCCTGAAAAACTTATGCATTTAAATGGGGAAATATAAAATAAAGACGCATTTCACAGAAATGCGTCTTTATTTTATTACTTTTCTAACATTTCAAGAGGTACATCTTTTTCGCCGGCTACCTCAAATTTAATTTCCCCGTCTTCTTCATAAATACGTGAAATAATCGGTATAGTAATCATTAATTTTTTATGTTGCTTTCGCTTTCTAGCAGCATCTAAGCTAATCACGTTCATTTATAAGCATCCTTTCTTCTAAAAATATATAAACAAAAGAAAATGCGTCCGAAAAGGGCGCTTAATTGAATTTGAAATACCGATTCATTTAAATGGGGTTTATATTATTTTATAACTGCAATTTTTATGAAAAATAATATGAATGGAATAATTGCACGTAGAAATTAACTTTACCAAAAAACGAAACAATATGCTATAAAAAATTATAAATCTTTGTCATATAACGGGAAAAAGGTTTTCGTTTCGCATATAATAAAAAGTAGACGGGCAGCAAGAGCTTTTTCATCATATTGCTTGGAAAGGCGATGAAAAAAATGGATACAGTAGATACATTATTATTGCAACTTGAACAATATGGAGAAGAGCATGATCGGAATAAAAAAACACGGGAAGAAAAATTACGGAATGTTTCTCGTGAGATGGGGCAATTTTTATCAATTTTAGTAAAAGGGTGTCATGCAAGAAATATTTTAGAAATTGGAACTTCTAATGGTTATTCTACGTTGTGGATAGCAAATGCGGTAGAAGAAACAAATGGAAATGTAACAACTGTAGAGCTTTCTTCAGAACGAGTTGGAGAGGCACTTGTTAATTTTGAAAAGGCAAACCTTTTACAAAGAATCGATGTTCATAACCAAGAAGCAGGTGCATTTTTAGATTCCCAACTAGACCATTCATTTGATTTTATTTTCCTAGATTCAGAGCGTACGCAATACATGTGGTGGTTTGAACATATTAAACGTATGTTACAACCAAAAGGTCTTCTTGTTGTTGATAATGCAACTTCTCATGCGAGTGAATTAGCTGAATTTATAAAAATGATCGAAGAAGATGAAATGTTTGAAACGGTGTTATTAGCGTTTCAAAAGGGAGCGTTTGTAGCACGGAAGAATAAATAGTAATGAACGTAATATAATTATCACACTGAAAGAGTACAGGTGTCAAAAAAATGAGTACAGTATTATAGTAAGAACGTAAATTATATAAGGAACATATGAAGAATCCGCCTTCAGCATGTTGTTCTCTAGGTCTTAAGTCTGAGGAAAATAATGTGGATAACAGGTATACTTATACTAAGAAACAGGGAATGACTGCATAAGCAGATATTTCTTGAAAAATCGATTTCAAACAGACTGATTGTACATGAAATACGATAAATTAAATGAAATATAGTGCAAATAAATTCGCACATATAAATAAAGGAGCGATTTTGTTGACTGAACTCGAGAAAAAAGAACCTGTATCGATTGTGAAAGACAAAAATGTAGAAGAAGTAGTGGATACAGTTATAAAAGATGAAGAACTAGAGGAACTGAATAAAGAAGCTGATCTTTATGTACAAAAGTTAAATAGCGAGCAAAATACGGATTTGTCAAAAGTATTGTCTCAGCTAGGAGATTTAGGGGATAAAGAGCAACAAGCAGCCGGACAAACGTTATCAGCGTTAAAACGTCCTGTAACAGCGATGATGAATGGGGAAAATGAAGAAATTCCAAATACATTGTTAGAGTTACGAAAAGTGGTATCTGAACTCGATCCGAATTCCTTAAAAGCAAGTGGTATGAAGAAAATAATGTTTAAAGTATTTAAGAAAAATCCACTTGAAACATATGCGCATAAATACCAATCTATAGATAAGCAAATTGAAGAGATTATAAGGTCCCTTCTAATCGGCCGTGACAACTTACAAGAAGATACAGTTGGCCTTGAAATGTTAAAAGAGCAATCGCATGATAAAATTCACGCTCTTGATAAACAAGTATACTTAGGAAGAAAACTTGCTGGCATGCTTGAAGCTGAGAAACAAAACCCAGATCGTCAAAGGGATATTCCGTTAATTAACGATGCATTAGAAAAGATACTAGTACGTACACGTAATATGCAGCAAGCAAAAAGTGTATTATTACAATCTATCGCATCTGTAGACATCATTAAGAAAAATAACGAAAAATTAACAGAGGCAATTCGTAATGCAATTACGATGACGCAAAACGTTGTAACAGTATCAGCTGCAATTCAGTTAGCATTAACGAATCAACGTAAAACAATTGATGCAGTTAATGCGACGAATGAAGCGATTGAATCAATGGTATTAAGTAACTCTCAAGCGTTAAAACAAAATACAGAAGAAACAACAAAACTACTTGAAAATCCTGCTATTAGCATGGATAAATTACGTGAATCATTCCAAAATGTATTTGCGGCTATTGAAGCATCTGAGAAATCGTCAGAACGTATTATCGAGTCTAGTAAGAAATTCGTCATTGAACTAGACACATTTAATGATGAAATGAAGCAGAAACTCATTCAACATCCAAGGAAATAGCGGATTATAGAGGAGGTGAAAAAATGAGTTTTATTCAAACAGTATTAGTACTATTGGGTACATTACTTTTAATCGCATTTACTGTCGTTGTTTTAGTTGTATATTTCGGACGTAAACTGTATTTTTCATGGACGAAACCATATAAAAGAGCACAAGATTCTTTAGAGAAGTTATCGAACAAATCAACACCGTTTCTACAAGAATTTACGCAACATCCACTTTTTTATCGCTGGATTCGTACTGAAGGGAAGAAAGAACAACATACATTAAACACTCTTTTCTGTGCTTCAGGCCAACGTACGAGAGAGCAAGTATTCTCGATGTTACCGAAAGAAAAACAGAAAAAAGTGCATGTAATGGCAAAAACAACGAAAAAGCTTACAAATGAAGATATCGATGTGGCCGCGATGAAAGTGAAAGATTTCTTGAGGCAAGAATCGCAGCAAACAGTAAAACCGACAGACTTATCGTTTTATAAATTGTATTTTTACGATCGATATCCAGATGCGTTGAATACAATTCAAGCATATAAACGATCCATTAATCCTTCCTTACAAAGAACGGTTGATGAAATTACAATTTCAGTATTAAATGCACTTCCATACTATCAAGAACAACGTATGTTTGAACAACAACATAAACTAGAAACGTTCTTAATGAAAGACTTAACAGCGATGTTATCATTAGTGGTACAATTACCACCGTCGCAACGTCCTGAAAAAGAAGAAGAGTTAAAAGTTTATTTGCAAAACTTCCAAAAAGAAATGGAAATAGTCGAGCGAGATATTCGTGACTCCATTGATCACGATTTGAATGTGAAGATGAGAGCAGCAACAGAGAAGTTTAAGAATAAATAAGAGAGATTTCCTTGGAAAAGCTGGTAGCTGTAGCTTTTTTGAGGGATCTCTTTTTATTTTCGATAGAAATTACAGATTTTGCTTTTATAGTAGGTTTACTAGGAGTAACACTTTCATTATGCGATCAACCAAATAGGGGAACTACATGTGTATGTGTCCTTTCGAATATAACGTTTTATCTACATGATTTTCTCCAAGTTTTGTTTTTCTGACAGTAGTAAGTAAATTCTCTGGATTTTGAATATCCACTTCATTTTTTCCATTCGTTCGGTAAATAGCGTAGTAAGCAGATTCTCTTTCTCTATCGTCAATACTACCTAAAATGAGAATTCTTGTATGATTTGTAAAAATATGATGTTAAAATGTATGAAGGGATGTAGAGTAAGAAAAGTACAATATGTATAGTATTTGAATATTGTATAAGTATTCCCATGTAGAAAGTGAATGATTACATGATTAATAGTATGCAGTTTCTGTATGTAATGGCTTCTTATTTATTTGGAAACATATTGACCGCTTATTTATTAACGAAATGGAGACATGATGTTGATATTCGTGATGAAGGAAGTGGAAATCCTGGCGCAAGAAATATGGGGCGAGTATATGGAAAATGGTATTTCGTCGCTACATTTTTAGGTGATGCGATCAAAGGTGCAATTGTAGTGTATATAGCAAAATACTTTTTTGAAGATTCTACATTCGTAATGTTAACATTATTGGCCGTTATAATTGGACATATTTACCCGATTTTGTTTAAAGGAAAGGGCGGAAAAGGCATTTCAACATTTATTGGAGGGTTAATCGCATTTGATTATTTGATAGCGCTTACTCTTATTGGTGTTTTTGTCCTATTTTATTTAATATTTAAAGGATTTACGAAACCAGGGTTAATAACAATCGCTTGTTTGCCAATTTGCATGATTTTTTATTCCTACTCTATTGTTACGACTATTTTAAGTGCGCTTATTATTGTACTTATTCTATATGTAAATCGAGAATGAAATGAACTTTTAATAAGTGGGGGCAATCTCCACTTATGATTTTTATTACAGAAAAAGTGAGCGATAAGTAGAGAAAGAAGGTGGATAGGACATGGGGTTAATTTATAAGGTTGCTGATCAAGATTGGGAATTTGAAAGTATACATAAATTGAACTATAAAACATTTGTAGAAGAGATTCCGCAACATGAAGAAACGAAAGAACGTTTTCGTATAGATCGGTTTCATGAAGAAAATACATATTTGATTTGTTTAGATGAGGATAGATTAGTAGGTATGGTCGCAGTGCGGGGAAAACGACCATTCTCGTTAGATTATAAAGTCTCAAATTTAGATGATTATTTACAAGAATATGGTGAAAATGTATATGAAATTCGTTTACTTTCAGTAGAACGTGAATATAGAAATGGAAGAGCGTTGTTAGGATTAATTCGTTTTCTACATCGTTATTTGCTTCTAAATGGATATGAATTGGCACTCATTTCAGCTACAACACGTGAACTACCTTTATATGAGCAAATGGGATTCAAATCTTTCCATACGTTAGTTGGTACAGAAGAAGCAGCTTTTCAGCCAATGTATGTTACACCGATTATGTTCGAAGAGTCGAGTGTTGGAGGTATTATGACGAAAGAATTTACATTTTTACCTGGTCCAGTTGATATTGAAGACAATGTTCAAAAGGCATTTTCTGCTAAGCCTATTTTGCATCGCTCTAAGTCATTTCAAGTGACGATGGACAATGTAAAGAAACGATTACTTCAAATGACAAAAGCACAACATGTACAAATTATGTTAGGAACAGGGACGTTAGCGAATGATGCAATTGCTTTACAATTACGTTCTTTAAAAGGTATAGGTCTAGTTTTAGCGAATGGAGAGTTTGGTAATAGATTAATTGAGCAGGCAAAACGCGCACATTTAAGTTTTGATACGTATAGCAAACAAATGGGAGAGCCGTTTGTACATACTGAATTAGAAAAAATAATTGCAAGTGGAAATTATGAATGGCTTTGGTTTGTTCATCATGAAACATCAACGGGAATGTTAAATAATTTAGACGAGCTAAATGCTCTTTGTAAAAAATATCAAGTGAAACTATGTGTAGATTGTATAAGCTCAATTGGAGCAATACCAATAGATTTGAAGAATGTATATTTTGCAAGTGGAGTTAGCGGAAAAGCAATTAAATCATATACAGGATTATCTTTCGTTTTTCATAATCATATTATGGAGAAAAACGAAGCAATACCCGTGTATATGGACATTGGTATGTATGAAATGAATGATAGTATTCCATATTCGCATTCATGGAATTTAATGTATGCATTACAAGAAGCAATCAAGAAATTTGAAGATGGAAAGGCATTTGAAAAAATAATAGAGACGTATGCTTATCTTGAAAAAGCTATTACTACTATGGGATTAAAGCTAGTTTCACCTAAAGAACATGCCGCTCAAATTGTTCTTACGATTCAATTAAACGAAAGGCAGTGTTCTAAAGTAGTAGGCGATGCATTAGCGTTACAAGGATATATTGTCCATTATGAATCAGCGTATTTACAAAAGAATAACTGGATCCAAATTGCATGCCTGAATCAATACAAAGAACGGGATATGAAGAGGATGTTGAATTGTTTGCATATGTGTACTTTAAAGAATGGCGTACATATATGAGGAATGATTTTGTAACATAATTGGTTGCGTATAAAGGGATTCTTACTTACGAAAACTTAGAAATGAGACATACAGTAGATTATAAATCATTAGAAGAGGTGTTAGTATGATAACTAAAAAACTACCATTACATATAGCAGACATTAAAAAAGCTCAAACCATTCTAGATAGAAATGCTAGAAAAACACCATTAGTTAAATCTTTTTATTTGACTAGTAAGACAGGCGGAGAAATTCATTTGAAATTAGAAAATATGCAATTAACGGGTTCTTTTAAATTCCGTGGTGCGTTTAATAAAATGTCGCAGCTGACAGATCAAGAAAAAGAGAGAGGGGTAATTGCTTGTTCCGCAGGTAATCATGCACAAGGAGTTGCTTTATCCGCTCATTTACTTGGCATTAAGAGTAAAATTGTTATGCCAATTTCTGCACCTCAGGCGAAAGTTGAAGCAACTAGAGGATATGGATCAGAAGTTATTTTATTTGGTGAAACCTTCGATGATGCAAAGGAAAAGTGTGAGGAAATTATAAGGGAAACAGGTGAAACATACTTGCATCCATATGATGATGTAGAGGTAATGGCTGGTCAAGGTACAATTGGATTAGATATTCTTGATGACATGTGGGATGTCGATACTGTTATTGTACCTATTGGCGGAGGAGGGATTATTTCAGGTATAGCTGTAGCATTAAAATCTTTTAATCCATCAATCAATATAATTGGTGTCCAAGCAGACAATGTTCATGGAATGAAGGCATCTTATGATAAAGGGACAATCGTAGAACATTATGAGGCACCGACTATAGCAGATGGTTGTGCTGTTAAAATACCAGGGGATTTAACGTTTGAAGTTGTAAAAGAATTAGTAAATGATATTGTAACAGTATCAGAAAAAGAGCTGGAAGTAGCGATGAAAGACTTATTACAACGTGGAAAAGCTGTTGTAGAAGGTGCGGGCGCATTAGCTACTGCTGCACTTCTTGCAGGAAAAGTTGATCAATATATTAAAGGGAAAAAAGTAGTAGCGGTTATATCTGGTGGAAATGTGGACTTGCAGCGTATATCGAGTGTATGTGAGCAATTTTTTGTGGCGAATGAAGTGAAATAGTATTTTAAAACATAATAAAAGAGGAGCTAAGTGAAATTATATTAGCTCCTCTTTCATTATGTTTGTGTGGAAGTAAATAGTGACTCCATTTTCATTTTACTCTTTGTTCTAATTTCAGAATCCGCATGTCTCATAACATATTTATGCGCTACAGCGATCGCTAAAACATCATCTAATAAGCCAATCCCAATAATAGCAGCGATATCTGGAATGAAATCGATTGTTAATACGTAATAGGATAAAGCGGCTAGTATTATGAATTTCGCTTTAGTAGGTAACCCTTTCTTTTTCATTGTGTAGAATAAGATAATACTTTCATATACGCTAGATTTACCGAGATCTGCTGAGCTTTTTTTGAACTTTTTCCAAAGCGTCTGTTTCTCCATATAAACACTCCTTTTACAAAAACATAGATTTTTTAAAAGGATGGACAAAGAATTGAGCGGATAATCAATTTTATTGCTTTTCTTATTGTATATTTCCATAAAGATAGGAAATTACCTGTTCAAAATAATAGAATGTTGGTTATGCAACGAGTCAAAGTGTTTCGTTTGTAAATGGTTATTGGAATGTATAAAGATTATTTCTTTTTTAATAAATAAAAAATATGAAAAGGAAAAATAATGCAACTTATTAACGCACTTATTCGTGTTATATATGAAAGGAGGAGGGGGATGGAAATTGAAGAAATATATAAGCTTTATATAAACGATGTGTACCGGTATTTATTTTCCCTTTCTCGAAGCCATCACGTAGCGGAGGACTTGATGCAGGAGACTTTTTATCGGGCGTACCTTTATTTAGAAGACTATGAAAACCAAAAGGTAAAATCATGGCTTTTTAAAGTGGCATATCATACGTTTATTGATTTTGTTAGAAAAGAGAAAAAAGTAGCTTTTGTAGGAACGGAGGAATTAGAGACAGTACAAGCAGGTGAATCTACAGAGGAGTATGTAGTCGCAAAAAATAGTTATGAAAAATTAATTCAGATTATTCATACTTTACCATTGGTAGAGGCACAAGCTATTTTATTATGTGACGTACATCAATTAACGTACGAAGAGGGTGCTTCTGTATTAGATTTAAAGTTAAACACGTATAAAAGTCACATATTTCGTGGGAGAAAGAGATTAAAACAATTGTTAAAGGAGGAAAAGAGTCAAAATGACAAATGATAAACCTCATTCTGAACAAGAAGATTATAAAGACTTGTTACAAGAAGCTCTTCATCAAAGGCCTGCTTCTCTTCCTGATGGAAAACAGGAGCAAGTGTTGAAAATAGGAAAAAAAAGAGCACGTATTACGAACGTTTTAATTGTATTTACTTTTTTATTACTTATTCAACCTATTTTATATGTATCTACACTCTTATACTATGTATTTGCACCTACAAACGCAATGGAGATACGGGATGTAGTAAATCAAACGTTAAGTGTAACGGAACCCAATGTATATATGAAAGAAAGAGATATGGAGCAAACATTGTTACCGCTTAGTTTACAATTAAATTTTGATTTGTATAAAAGAGTAGGGAAGAAAGATATTCGAATAGGTGAAGAGAAAACAAATTATTTATTAAGTAAAGCAACAAAAGTAAGCCGTGAATATACAACAGATGAAAAAATTCCAGAAGTCCAATATATAGATAACGAGGTATTATCTCATCCTAATAATTATAATGTGTCTTATAGTAGTAGCGAAGAAGCGCAAGTATTAAAAGGTCTTCCACAAGAATCTGTAGTAGAAGCATTTATATCTTTTAGAGAATTATTAAGTGTACAAGAGGTAGAGAACATGTTTCCTACTATTGATATTGTATGGTATGCCGTGAATACAGGGTTAGAGGAGAAACAAAAGAATGATGAGGGTCTGTATGTTGCTCCGATTGGTTTTCCGGCAGATATGATTTCAAGTTTAAGTGGTCCTTTTGTAAGTGATTCACCTCATGAGGAACAATTTATTGGTGTGTTAAAGTCATTACAGAAGCATGAAAATTTAGCGGTGAAGCTATCTAGAGCGAAAACTTTAGAGTTGTCAAAGCGTATTTCTTTTCTTGAAAAAAACGGGGTAAAAACATACGGGGCAGTTGTAACTGGTCCTAAAGGTGAAGTTGAAAAATTGATGAGTCATGAAAAAGTTAGAAACTTGAAAGTAGGTGAAGCGAGATTATGGAATTGGCATTCTTAAAAAAAAGAAAGAATCATAGTTATAAACAGGAAACGTGGATGGGGACTATTTCATTAATTATTGCCTTTCTAGCGTTATTGTATTTGAACATTACATTGCTTAGTCAAGAAACATTTATAGGCGAAGGTTTTCGGCAAATAGTTGGAGTTGGATTGTTATGTTCAGTCGTAGGCATGATCACAAAAAGAAAAAGTCGAAAATATGCATTGTGGGCATGTAGTTTATTTGTTTTTATGATACTGTTTGCAGTATTTGGATTTATGTTAGGTTGGATGATAAGCTTTGCGCCATAAATATGTAGAAAGGAGCGAATGTGGATTCGCTCTTTTTTTATGTATAAAAAGAAAAACATATCAAATTTGAAAGAAGAGTACTATGTGTCTAGACTGTGGTTTTGGTGATATGGTTGTCACTCACTTTATAGGAGTAAATATATGATCCTTAAACTTCATTTCATATTTTCTTTTATAATAGTAGCTTCTTTCATAAATGGATTAGTTCCATCATAAATTTGATTGAAAATATAGTAAGAAAAATATGCAAAAAATCTTTATTAATTTAGTGGTCAATTTTATCACTCTATAGCTATCTTTCCGTGAAATGGAAATATATATGTAAAGAAGAATATATATACTTTAAAAGAGGTTATAGGAGGGGAAAGATGGATTCATTATTTGATGTAATATCAGATATTATTTTGTTTTATCCCCGAAATGATATGAAATTAAAATATAATATCGCAAAATTAAGTGAATTAGAGTGGTTTCGAAGTCTACATGAAGATCCGAAGTACACAAGGTTAATTTGGAGTAATAGAAAAATTAAAAAGTTCATTTTATCTCCTATTAACATGGAAGCATTAATAAAATCTGAGAAAAACCAAAAAGAATTCGTTCAACTTGTACACGATGAATATAAAAAAAGAAGATAAGAATTTTTTTATTTTTCATATTTGGTGAAACAAATGGTACAATGAAAGCTAATGTGAAAAATAAGGAAAAGAAGTGGTCTATTTGAAAAACTTTTTAGAATTAGGAATTAGTGAAACTTTTAATCATACATTACGTGAAAATGGAATTACAGAAGCAACACCGATTCAGGAGAAGGCAATTCCTGTTATTATGTCAGGTAAAGATATTATTGGGCAGGCGAAAACAGGAACGGGTAAAACGTTAGCATTTGTGTTACCGATTTTAGAAAAAATCGATCCAGAGTCTAGTGATGTTCAGGCTTTAATTGTTGCACCAACAAGGGAACTAGCACTGCAAATTACAACTGAAATTAAAAAAATGCTTGTTCAAAGAGAAGATATTAATGTACTAGCGATTTATGGCGGACAAGATGTAGCACAGCAATTGAGAAAATTAAAAGGTAATACACATATTGTTGTTGCGACACCAGGACGATTATTAGATCATATACGACGTGAAACAATTGATTTAAGTAATCTTTCAACGATTGTACTAGATGAAGCGGATCAAATGCTTTATTTCGGTTTCTTATATGATATTGAAGATATTTTAGATGAGACACCTGGTAGTAAACAAACGATGTTATTCTCAGCAACAATGCCAAAAGATATTAAAAAATTGGCGAAGCGTTATATGGATGAGCCGCAAATGATTCAAGTACAAAGTGAAGAAGTAACGGTAGATACAATTGAACAGCGTGTTATTGAGACGACAGATCGTGCAAAGCCAGATGCACTTCGTTTTGTTATGGATCGTGACCAGCCATTTTTAGCTGTTATTTTCTGTCGTACAAAGGTTAGAGCAAGTAAGCTGTATGATAATTTAAAAGGACTAGGTTATAATTGTGCTGAACTTCATGGTGATATACCTCAAGCGAAACGTGAGAGAGTTATGAAGAGTTTCCGCGAAGCTAAAATTCAGTACTTAATTGCAACGGATGTAGCAGCTCGTGGACTTGATGTAGATGGTGTAACGCACGTATTTAACTTTGATATTCCAGAAGATGTAGAAAGCTATATTCACCGCATTGGCCGAACAGGACGTGCTGGTGGATCAGGTATTGCGATTACGTTTGTTGCAGCGAAAGATGAAAAACATTTAGAAGAAATTGAAAAAACGCTTGGTGCACCACTGAAAAGAGAAATAATTGAACAACCGAAGATAAAACGTGTAGATGAAAATGGAAAACCGGTACCAAAGCCAGCTCCAAAGAAATCAGGTCAATATCGTCAAAGAGATAGCCGTGAAGGTTCAAGAAGTGAATCAAGACGTGATTCGAGAAATAGCTCAAGAAGTGATTCAAGAAATAGTTCGAGAAATGATAACAACCGATCATTTAATAAGCCAAGCAATAAGAAAAGTAGTGCAAAGCAAGGCCAGCAAAGACGTGGGCGTTAAATTATAAAGTGGTAATCGGGATGAAGAGATGTGTCGTTTGTTGATAGGAAGATCGATATATAATAAAAATTCCGGATACAATTATTAATGCAAAAGGAGTCACAAAAATTTGTGGCTCTTTTTGTATTCTATGATTAGGTTGTTATGCATTTACATCATAAGCATGGTTCTGATAATTTCATTTACCGTATTTAAAATGATTAAAAAAATAAATAAAAAATAAAATATGAAGGTCTTGCGTATTCGCAAGAAAAATTAAGAGGGATATTTAAAGATTTTGAAGTGATTGAAATTAGAAAAACGAAGCAGATTGAACAACCAAATAAAATGTTTGGAGAATCATTTCTTTGGACAGCATTATTTAAGAAGAAATAAGAAAGTAGATAATTGACAAACGCATCGTTTTTATAGACAATATATTTACAGGAATATACGTTCGGTTTTGTTATCCGATGTATGTTTTGCATAAATACATAGCAAGGGGCTGTCTTTATATGAGTAACACAAATCAAAAAATTACTACGTTTTTAATGTTTGAGGGCAAAGCCGAGGAAGCGATGAATTTTTATACGTCACTATTTGATCAATCAGAAATTGTAAGTATCTCTCGTTACGATGAAAATGGACCTGGTAAAGAGGGAACTGTAATACATGCAACTTTTACACTAAATGGCCAAGAGTTCATGTGTATTGATAGTTTTGTAAATCATGATTTTACATTTACGCCAGCTATGTCTCTTTATGTAACTTGTGAGACGGAAGAAGAAATTGAAATTGTCTTTAATAAATTAGCGCAGGATGGAGCAATACTTATGCCTTTAGGTTCCTATCCATTTAGCAAAAAATTTGGTTGGTTAAATGATAAGTATGGAGTATCTTGGCAGTTAACGCTTGCTGAATAAAAAAAGAAGAAGCGTCGTTTATTTGTATAATGGGTTCAGTTAAGAGGTTGGAAAATTAAATAACATTAAAAAGACGTTCCAACTGTCAACAGGTTTGGAACGCTTTTTTTGTTGGTATGTCATTTTTGGGATTGTTAATTAATATCGTTATTTTAAGTGAATAGAATAGCCGTTTTAATTTCACGTCTATTTAGAATTTTCCGATGGTTACACTCGTTTATCTGTTAAAATAAATATAGACAACTATGTATTTACTATCTAGTAGGTTAATAGAAAAAGGGAATGTATAAATAGTTAATAATCTTACAATTAAATTGCAACTAGATCGTTAGGAGGAATAATCATAATGGATACTACACAACAAAACAGTAATGCATGGGATAAGAAGGTTGAGGAAGGCTCTAGATACACACAACCTGTAAGTAGCAAGGTTATTGAGAAAAGCAAATCAGGTGAATGGGAGATTACAGTTACTACGGAAAAATCAGTTCCTAGAGATTGGTTTCCAAAGTCATTAGATGGATTAAAGATACTTTGCTTAGCGTCAGGTGGAGGACAACAAGCACCGGTTCTAGCTGCTGCTGGAGCAGATGTAACAGTTACTGATATATCTAAGAAGCAATTGGAACAAGATGAAACGGTAGCACAGCGGGATGGTTTAACTTTAAAAACAGTACAAGGAGATATGTCAGACCTTAGTGATTTTGAGGATGAATATTTTGATATTGTTATAAATCCTGTTTCTAATTTGCTTGTAAAAGATGTTCATCTTGTATGGAATGAAGTTTCAAGGGTTTTAAAGAATAAAGGTATTCTTATTTCTGGATTTACAAATCCGTTATTATGGATTTTTGATGATAACCAAGAACAAAAAGGTATTCTTGATGTTAAACATTCAATACCTTCATCAACATTGGATTATTTACCAGAGGATGACGTTCAGGAGTACATCAATTCAAATCAAACAATAGAATACGCGCATACTCTAGAAGACCAAATCCAAGGTCAAATTGAAGCGGGTTTTGTTATAACAGGTTTTTATGAGGATGATTTTGGTGGAACAAGGATATTAGATAAGCATATTAAAACCTTTATTGCTACAAAAGCTATAAAGGTAAAGATGGCATTTGCCATCCTTTTTCTTATGTATTTTGAGTGTCAAAACAAGTTTTATACTACCAGTTATATAAATAGGCTGCATTTTTTATATTAAGAATTTTGCTTGCCGAATCTTTCACCGAGTTTAGCTAATAATTCAGGCTGATCTCCTTGGCTCATTACAACTTCAATAAAGATAAGTCGATCTGTATTAATAGTTATTCTAGCTAAGACTTCTGCTAACTCTGTTTCATTTTCTACTTTAAATGTAAGGCTTTTTTCTTCTGAACCGAATACGTTTGTCAGTTTATTATATTTCCACATTTGTATATCATTATATGATTGGTTTTGGCCGTGAATTGCACGTTCAACAGTGTATCCGTTGTTATTGATTAAAAATATAATTGGTTTTAAATTATGACGTAACATAGTGGATAACTCTTGAACAGTTAATTGGAAAGAGCCATCACCAATAATTAATATGTTACGACGTGATAAATCAGAGAGCTGTGTACCAAGTAGAGCAGGCAGTGTATAGCCGATAGATCCCCACAATGGTTGTCCTACAAATGTAGTGTTGTTAGGTAAAGGTACAGATGAACTACCAAAGAATGGTGTTCCTTGCTCTGCAATTAAGACGTCGTTTTCTTTTAAAAAGTGATACATTTGCTGCCAAAATCGTTTTTGAGTAACGATTTGTTTTTTAGGAAGGAACTCTTCAGTGATTGATGATGATGCCGAAATAAAAGGCTGAATTTCAAGAATTTCCTCGCTGCGATGTTCTACTGAATCACTTAAATGTTGTAAAACATCTTTCATTATAACTGGCCCATATTTTTTATCTATAATTTTCACAGTATAGGGATGAATTTCTATAACTTGTTCTTTCGTAAAACCTTGTGTAAAGCCGCCGGTAATAGTATCAGTTAATTTCACACCTATACTAATAATACAGTCAGATTCATCAATTCTTTTTCGCAAGTATGCTGAACTAACATCGCCAGTATAAACCCCTATAAATTGAGGGTGTTTTTCAGGGAATATTCCTTTTCCCATACTTAATGTTGCGATAGGAAACCCAGTTTTTTCTACGAATTGATGTAAATATTCTTTAGCTTGAAATCGATCCACTTCAAAATCAGCTAAAATAACAGGTTTTTTGGCACTATTTATTTTTGAAGTGGCATGTATAAGCATTTTATCCATTGCTTCTTTATTACTTAAAATCGGTTTATATAAGATTGGTTCCATAGGTTTATTAATGGGTTTATTATATACATCAATCGGTAAATTAATATGAACAGGACGTTTTTCATTCCAACATGCACGAAGTACACGGTCAATTTCTTCAGCGGCATGCTCAGGGGTTAAATTTGTTTGCGCAACTGTAATCTCTCGATACATATTGGAAAAGTGATCGAACTTTCCATCCCCTAATGTATGGTGCACGAGTTTGCCATTCTCCATTACATTTGTTGTTGGTGTACCAGTGATTTTTATAACTGGTACGTTTTCTGCATATGAACCAGCGATGCCGTTAATAGCACTTAATTCTCCGACGCCGAAAGTTGTAATGAGAGCAGCGACTCCTTTTATGCGGGCATATCCATCAGCTGCATATGCCGCGTTTAATTCATTACAGTTACCAATCCATTCTAGATTTTCATGTGCAATTACATCATCCAAGAAGGCAAGATTATAATCGCCAGGGACACCAAATATATGCTCAATTCCTAATTCATATAGTCGATCTAGTAAATATGTACTTACAGTATATTGAATTTTCATGTGAATCATCTCCTAGTTGTGTTAGGTTATTGTAATTAACTATTAAACAAACTTAAAAGATCAAGTGCCTGAATCAAAATATTCATTATTAGATTGTGGTATAATTTACATACAGGGGGAAAGTAGATGACACAACATAAAGAAGAACAAATGAATGAGGCATTAGCATTATTTTACTTTGCATATAAAACTTTTACTGAAAAGCCAGATGAAATTATAAAAGAGTATGGTATACAGCGAGTACATCACCGAATCTTATTTTTTATCGCACGTTTTCCAGGACTTAGTGTAAATGAACTATTATCATTATTAGAAATAAGTAAACAAGCTCTTCACGGACCATTACGTCAACTTGTGGAAAAGGGACTTATTGAAAGTAATGAAGCTACACATGATCGTCGTGTGAAACAGCTATCCTTAACAGAAAAAGGTGCAGATTTAGAGAGAAAACTGAGTGATGTTCAAAGAAAACAAATGGATGCTATTTTTTCAAAATTTGGTGAATCGTGCGAAGAACATTGGCATCAAGTTATGAATGAAATGGCAAATAGCCGTTCAGGTTTTGATGCATGGATATCGAAACGCGAAATACCAGTCGATTAAAAAGCATGAGAAAATGTCTGTCTTTATAGTTTGAAAAAGAACAAAATTTATCCATGTATTTGGCAAATATGTATAAAATCATAGTATGTATGGATAAAAAATTCACATTACCAAAAACTTTATATGTGCGCTCAAAGTAATAGTAAAATTCACATTTCCGAGAGGGGAATTATAATGATAAAACTTGTACTTATTCGTCACGGACAAAGTTTATGGAATCTTGAAAATCGCTTTACTGGATGGACAGATGTAGATTTATCAGAGAATGGATTAAGTGAAGCGAGAGAAGCAGGTGCAATATTAAAGAAAAATGGATATACTTTCGACATCGCTTATACATCTGTATTAAAACGAGCAATCCGGACTTTATGGATTGTTCTACATGAAATGGATTTCACTTGGGTGCCTATACATAAATCATGGAAATTAAATGAAAGACATTACGGAGCACTACAAGGATTGAATAAAGATGAAACCGCAAAAAAATATGGCGAAGAACAAGTTCATATTTGGAGACGTAGTATTGATGTGAGACCGCCTGCGCTCACTGAAGACGATACTCGATATGAGGCGAACGATCCAAGATATAAAGCACTCAAAAAAGGTGAATTTCCGTTAACTGAATGCTTAGAGGATACGGAGAAGAGAGTGCTTGCTTATTGGCATTCAGAAATTGCACCGGCATTAAAAAGTGGTGAAAAAGTAATTATTTCATCACACGGTAACACAATTCGCTCACTAGTGAAATACTTAGACAATCTTTCAAATGATGGAGTGGTTTCATTAAATATTCCAACTAGCATTCCGCTTGTATATGAATTAGACGAAAATTTACGTCCGATTCGTCATTATTATTTAAGTATGGATGGAGAAGTACCTGAGGGCGAGATTCCAAAACATATTGCATTTTAACATAGTGATTTGAAATATAAGCTTGTCTACCTATACAATGTAGATTCACGATAAAAGACGTGGTTTCCTTTCTTATGTTTATGCTTTGAAATAAAATTTAGAAGGTTGTCCATGTCTTTTGTCATAATGCTGACAGTTCATGCATGTAATGTTATCGTGAGCAGTTTTTGAATGGAGGGTGATGTGATTGATGGTCTCTAACATTCGAATTGGTTTATGTATCCTTGCAGTTGTATTTGCAGTACTCGTTTTCTTTTATTGGAAAAATGAAGAATTGTACGAAGAGAAGAAGCAACGAATTCGAAAAACATGGTATGGGTTATTTATTATATCAGTAACAGTATATTTCATGATAAAAGGAATCGATTTAACCCTCTGGAAAAATCTTTTAATGTTCACCGCAATGGTTATTTTTGTTGATGTTGCGTTCATATTGACACCTAACATTTCAGAAATATGGGGCGCGAAATTTAGCGATATAGGCAAAACTGTTCAATCGATAAAACGGTCATTAATCGCTTCAAAAGCAAGAGGAGAAATATACACGAATATTATTCAAAATATTAATCCAACAGCATTTGGAACGATGGAATGGCATACTGAAGAGGAATACACAAAAAGTTTAAACGCATTTTTAGATTCATATGGAGAAAAAATTGGTGCGAAAATTGTTGTATTTGAAGCAGCTAAAGAATTAAATACTAACTTTCGTAGTATCCGCTCGCAATTTAGTATGATTGTACCGTTAGAACATATCGAACAATTGAATGAGCAAAAAGCGGTACAAGTAGAAAACGTCGGAATTATTCCTGCCAAAATAGTGAGTGATGTTTTTATCGTTATTGACGGTAAGAAAAATAATCTTCAAGATCGAGACTTTGAAAATGTATATAATTTAACGATACATCATAGTTATTTTAGTAAGTAAGGACAGAATCGTTTTTCTGTCCTTTTCATCTATACATAATTTGGAGAAGGCTGAATAAAATTGGACAATCATTCCTACACTAGCACGTAGAGGTGATTGTAATGATAAAAGATTATAATGATGAATTCTTTAAAGAAAATACTGAAGATGCAACTGATTTCTCTTTAATAAAAGGAGATACAATGCAGCAAATAGAAAATTTAGAAGAAGATTTAAAAAGAAACGGATAATAGTACACCTTTTTTGCGTTTGCTATATAATATAAGTATAAGGTTGTATCTTTTGTAAAAGGGGGAGAAGAGATGGCAGAAATAAATGTACAAAAATCTTCATTTTTTAAAGAAAAAAAAGAAGAATCAAATACAGATTTCTCTCTTGTGAAGGGTGCATTAACGGAAAATATAAATCGATTAGAGAAACTAATGAATAATAGTACTTCAAAATATATGCGAGCGAAAAAAACGAAAGAAAATGCATAGTGCATTTTCTTTCGTTTTTTTTATTTAAGAGCAAATTTCCTTTTATTTTTGAAGGTAATTCTGCTTGTTGAATTTCTTCATAAGATTTCGCTTTAATGATTTTCTATAAAAAGTATACGCCCCTTATTCCATTATTAAAATTGATTTTGATTACAATCTAGTAAGGATTATTTATCTAAAAAAAGAGAGTTTGGTGAGTTGATTTTTAAATGCGAAATGAGAAGGGAAGATACTGAATCATGGTATAATGATAAAAGACTTACATATTATTTTGTCATTTTGAGAGGAGCTTAAAAAATGTATTCTACTTTAGAGCAATTAACAAAGCACCCTGTATTTTATCATTTTGCAGAAATTTCAAAGATTCCTAGAGGATCAGGTAATGAAAAAGAAATTAGTGATTACTTAGTGAGTTTCGCCAAGGAACGTAATTTAGAAGTTATTCAAGACGAAGCGTTAAATGTCATTATAAAAAAAGAAGCTACTTCTGGTTATGAGAATGTTCCGGCTATTATCATTCAGGGGCATTCTGATATGGTATGTGAAAAAAATCAAGCAACAGTACATGATTTTGAGAAAGATCCAATCGAATTACGCATTGTTGGAGATATGTTATATGCAAACGAAACTACATTAGGTGCGGATAATGGTATTGCCGTTGCATATGCGTTAGCATTATTAGATTCAACAGACATCCCGCATCCAGCTCTTGAAGTAGTTATTACAACAGAAGAAGAAACGACAATGGGCGGAGCTTTCGCTGTTGATCCAAGTCATTTTGACGGAAAGATTTTTATTAATATTGATTCTGAAGAAGATCATAAATTACTTGTAAGTAGTGCGGGTGGTGCAAAAGCAGTTGAAACAATTCCAGTAATTTGGGATGAGGCACCGGTTAATATGGATGCATACCGTCTATATGTCGGAGGACTTAAGGGCGGACATTCTGGTATGGAAATTGATAAACAACGCGGAAATGCGAACAAGGTACTAGGACGAGTTTTACGTGATTTATCAACAAATATTCAATTTGAAATCAGTGAGGTTCACGGCGGATTAAAAACAAATGCAATTCCTCGTGAAAGTGTAGCTACAATTTTATTACGTCAAGAAGATGTAGGGCAAGTTGAAGAAAAATTAGAATCATGGACGCGAGTATTACAAGAAGAAATGCGCGCAGTTGATCCGGATGTTCATGTTACACTTACAAAATTGGATGAAAAAGTAGAAAAAGTATTTGCTAAAGAAACACAAAAACAGCTTATTTCATCATTATTCTTAATTCCAAATGGCATTCAAAGTATGAGCATGGATATAAAAGGTCTTGTCGAAAGCTCAACAAATTTAGGAGTTATTGAAACGCTGCAAGATGAAATTAAATTACGAAACGAAGTGAGAAGTTCTGTAAGTAGTTTGAAAAAACATATTGCAGATGAAATAAAATATATTGCCGAATTAGTTGGTGCGAGATTTGAATTAGAGTCAGCATATCCAGAGTGGCCATACAATCCGAATTCACAGATTCGTAATTTATTCGAAAAAGTGCATCAAGAAAAGTATGGTAAAGATGCTGAAATCTTCGCAGTACATGCAGGGATTGAATGTAGTGTATTTGTTCAAAAAATGCCGGAGTTAGATGCAATTTCATTCGGGCCGGATATTTTCAATGTCCACACTCCAGATGAGCACATTAGTATTTCTTCTGTTGTGAATAACTGGGGATTCTTTGTTGATGTATTGAAGGGTACGAAAGAATTAGCAAAATAATAACCGATGAATTTAAGAGTAGCCTATAAAAATTTATAGGCTATTTTTTGTATTGAATTTTTTATAAGGTTTGAGTATGGAAAATATAATGAACTTACACTACGTATATGAAGGAGAAATTTCATATACCGTATTTTATATAAAATATAAATAGTTTCAAAAGAAATAAAGTATAACAAACACGTGCTTATAAAAACAGAGTTTAAGAAAGCTAAAAAATGTAGCTGTCGTATTCTATCTTTTTCCTTCGTACTTTGTGCATTACAATGACACTACTTTTTTCTATAATTTCGTATCATGTAAACGAAAAGAAATCTAGCAACTGAGCAAAACAAAGAACAACAAATTTTTTAGTAAATATACTAAAATGGAATATAATTGAAATCAAAAAACATTTAGAAAGAACAATTTCGTTGTGAACTATTGTATAGTGTAGATATGAGTAACAAAAAAGGGGGACTACATATGTGGAAGCGATTTGTAGCGATTGGTGATAGTTTTACAGAAGGGATAGGGGATGAAGTTGAGGGGATAGCATTAAAAAGCTGGATAGATCATTTTGTTCAACTGTGTGAAAACGATATAGAATATGCTAATTTTGCAAAGCGTGGGTTAGTAACTAAAGAAATTTGCGCGCAGCAATTGGAAAAGGCATTAACTTTTAATCCAGATTTGGTTAGTCTAATTGCAGGTGCAAACGATGTTTTAAAAGGACGTTGGGATCATCAAGCATATAAGAACGATATGGAATTTATGATAGATACATTAAGTAAAACAGGTGCTGATATTATTATAGCAAACCTTCCAGATTTTACAGTTAGGCTTCCTTTTTCTTCTGAAAAAAAACAAGTATTAAAAGAACAATTATTAGAGGCGAACGAAGTTATACTTTCATTGAGTAGAGAGTATAAGCTTCATCATGTTGACTTTTGGAATCATCACTTAGTTAATGATAATACGCTTTGGTCTACGGATTTAATTCATCCAAACTCAAAAGGATATGTAAAAGTTGCTGAATTGATTTATAGTAGTTTGCCTGTACATGACTCTTTTAAATAAGTTTTAGAATGAACTAGCCCCCTGTCGCATACAGCGCAGGGGTTTTGATGCGAAAAAGAAGGATATATAGCGCCTATAAATTATAGTTTAAGTAATTCTTTTTATTGTCTATATTTTTGTTGTTTTCTGTTGCAGGACCCTTAGTATAAGGGTCCTTTTTTCTATCCAATATCTACAAAAAAGACAAGATCGGAGAACCCGAACTAAAAGATATTTTAAATAAAATTGTTAAAACAGTACTAATAATGATACCGATTGCTAAAAAGACTCGCTTGTTTTGTTTGTAAGAATCTTAAAATCTTCCCCTTCGAATGCAACTTAACCATAAATTAATTTTTTTGTAAATGTGGAACAATTGCATTACTTACACTGTCTATTAAGCGTTAAAACATTTTTTATTTAATATATCAAGAAAGGAATAACCATTTTTAACTAAGGGAGAAGATTGAATTGAAAAAATTATGGATGCTGCTTTTCTTTTGTTTTGCAGTTATGTTGGTAGGATGTAATAAAAACGAACCGCCAAAACAAGCATTTGAAGAATATATCAATTTATGGAATGATAAAAAATTTGCAAATATGTATGATCATTTATCAGAACATGCCAAAAAAACGATTTCTAAAAAGGATTTCATAGAGAAATATCAAAAAATCTCTGAGGGTATTGGAGTTAAGAATTTAATAGTTAAAACGAAAGGAGAGAATGCTAAAGATAAAGAGCGTTTTCTTTTTGAAGTTAAGATGGATACGGATGGAGGGCCAGTTGCATTCGTCCATGAAGCGAAACTTGTGAAAGATAAAGAATCTTGGAAAATAGATTGGACACCAGACTTCATTTTCCCAGGGATGAAAAAAGATTACAAAGTCCGTATGCAAACAGAACAGGGAAAACGCGGAGAAATATATGATCGAAATGGGAAAGGTCTTGCAATGAATGGTAAAGCGACTGAGGTTGGAATTATTCCAGAGAAACTAGGCGAAACAGCGGCACAAACAAAAGAAATAGTAGCACAATTACTTGATATGTCTACAGAAGAGGTCGAACAGAAGCTCACAGCGAAATGGATAAAGCCAGACTCCTTTGTACCAATTGGTATTTTAAAAGAGGGAACCAGACAGAATGATTATATTGAATTAGAAGGAGTTTCATCTCGCCCAGTAAATATTCGGACGTATCCATTAGGAGAAGCAGCGGCACACTTAACGGGATATATAGGAAAGGTGAATGCAGAGGAGTTAACATCACTTCAAAAAAAAGGTTATCAAGCAGATGATTTAATTGGTAAGACAGGTATAGAGAAAGTATTAGAAAATAAATTGCGTAGTGAAAAGGGTGGACGTGTATTTATAGAAGATGAGAATGGGAAAGAGATTAAAAACGTAGCAAAAAAAGAAGCAAAAGAAGGGGAAAATGTTACGTTAACAATTGATGCTGCAATTCAAGAAAAAATCTTTAATGAGATGAAAAATGAAGCAGGATCTAGTGCAGCGGTCAATCCTAAAACGGGGGAAACAATCGCACTTGTAAGTAGCCCTGCCTATAATCCAAATATAATTGTTAGAGGAGCATCAAAAGCTCAACGAGAAGCATGGAATAACGACTCGAAACTACCAATGATGAATCGTTTCACACAAGCATTTGTACCAGGTTCTGTATTTAAAACGATTACAGGTGCAATTGGTTTGGAAACAAACACAATAAATCCTAAGGAAGAATTTAAAATTCAAGGATTAAAGTGGACAAAAGATTCATCTTGGGGAAATTATTATGTAACACGTGTGAAGGATGCAAGTCCAATTGATTTTGATAAGGCAATGAAGTACTCTGATAATATTTATTTTGCTCAACAAGCTTTGAAAATGGGAAAAGATCAGTATGTAAGTGAATTTAAGAAATACGGATTTCATGAAAAATTACCAATCGAATACGAATTTCCTATTTCAATCATTGCAAAAGATGGGATAAAAAATGATATTCAACTAGCAGACACGGGATACGGACAAGGACAAGTATTAATGACACCACTTCATTTAGCATTAACATATGCACCGATTGTGAATGAAGGGAATATTCCGTCGCCTCATCTTTTAAAAGAAGCAAAAGTAGCTGGGAATTGGAAAGAAAATGTGGTTGCTAAAAAGAATCAAGAGATATTAAAGAGTGCATTAATAAAAGTCATTAATGACCCTGACGGCGCGGGGAGAATTGCTAAGGTTGATGGCGTGACTCTTGCTGGTAAAACCGGTACAGCAGAACTGAAAGAGTCGAAAGAAGCAGATGGAAAAGAACTTGGATGGTTTGCAGCTTTTGATGCAAATGCGCCAGATATGATTGTAACCATGATGATAGAAGATGTAAAAGGAAGAGGGGGAAGTAATGTTCCAGGTGAAAAAATAAAACATATTTTCCAAAAATAATATTTAATTATAAAGTAAAATCTTTTACTACAATCATTGTTTGCTTAACACAAAGGTATTGAGTAAAACAAAGAACAATTAAGTTTCGAAAAAGCATTCTTCCTAATCGAGAATGCTTTTTTGTTGTGGCTGTAGAAAGTTGATACCTCATTTTTGTTTTCATTTTTGAAAGGTTGGCATTGCTAATAGTAAATGGAACAAATGAAACTTGTATCTTGTCTATATATTGAAACCATAATAAAAGTGAGGGCAGTTTTATGTTTATTCAAATAAGTTTGAGGTGTGGAAATGGAACAGACGTTTATTGACAAATGTAATCATGATGAGCTGGACTATGTTATAAAAGACTATTGGCAAGATGTATGGAATTATTCATTTATTATTACGAAAGATCCACACTTATCAGATGACATCACGCAAGATGTATTTATAAAGGTATTTAAAAATTGGAATTCATTTCGAAAGGAGTCATCTATTAAAACATGGATATTAAAAATCACAAGAAATACGGCAATTAACTATTTGAAATCCTCTTATTTTAAAAGGATATCTTTAGTGGGATTTTTTAGTGATGATAAGCAATCTTCATCGGCAGAACAAGAATTTTTTAAGCAAGAGGAAATGAATGAAGTGTGGGAGGTTGTATTAAAACTACCTAAAAAACACCGTGAAATACTAATATTGGACGCAAAATATGAATTATCTTATGAAGAAATGGCTGAAACACTAGGAGTATCCATTGGAACTGTAAAGTCTAGATTAAGTAGAGCAAGAAGTAAAGTTTCAAAATTAATAGAGGAGGGTAGTAGCGATGAACAATAAACAAAATCCTGACTGGTATAGCAAATTAAAAAACGGTCCAATGGAGAATCGTAAAGATGAAGAAGAATTTATTTATAAAATAAAGCAATCGATAGACCAAAAAAGTGAAGTAGATTCTGCATCATACAAAAGACCATTTCGTAGAAAAGTATTGCCTATTGTAGTTGTTTTGGCTTGTACAATGTTATTTTTTATTGTTCAACAGCCTTGGCTTGATAATAATAAATCACCGGTACAAAGTAGTACGCAAATTAAGCCTAAAACAAAAGATGAGTCTGCTCAAGATCCGTCATTAAAACAATTTATAAATGACTTATATCGAAGTACAAATTCTAAAAATGAAAATGATTTGTTTAGAGCATTAAATGAAGAAGTTATATTTAAAGGAAGGATGTATAAGAAGGAAGAATTGCAGTTTGATGAAGATATTTTTCATGAGTTGCAAGTTGCTCTTACAATGGGGGGAGAATTTGTGAATGATACGAAGAAAGTTTACAAAGTGCCAAGTGGATTGACAGAAAGTAATCAATCAAAGGAAGGACATTTTATATATGCAACTGTTACTGGAAACAACACGAAAATTTTAGCTGAACCAAAACTAGAATCACAAGTTTTATATGAAGTATCTAATGAAATGGTAAAAGCTTGGATTCCGGAAAAAACGCAGAATGATGGATATATAAAAATATCGACAATTAACGGTAATACTGGATATGTACAAAAAGAGTATGTTTTAACTGATATTAAGTATTCATTCATGTTCGAAAAAGATCGTGAAGGTATATGGAAAATAACGAATATAGAATCTATATGGTAAAAGAGGAAGGTTCACTTTAATGAACCTTCCTCTTTGTTTTTATTTTCTTTTTGAAGAGTATTCCAGGACTCTAAAATTTCTGATGTAACGAGAGCAGCAATATTTTTTTCTGAATTACTACCAGGAATAACGACAGAAACGGCAATGTGTGGATCTTCGGTAGGAGCATATGCGATGAAAAGAGAATGATTGATCATTCTTTCTTGCTCATTCAGTGAACCCGTTATACCCGTTTTACCTGCGACATCAAAAGGTAAGTTTTTAATCTCCTTTATATTTTGACTCATTCCACCTTGCACGACACTCCAAAATTTCATAGGATAACGATTTGAACTTTCTAAAATTGGTTTAAACTTTTTTGTTTCCTTACCGTCCTGACCAATAATAGTACTTACGATTTGAGGTTTATATTTATCACCTTTACTTGCCAAAGTTGCTGCATATTGGGCGAGTTGAAGAGGGGTATGCACTTCATTTCCTCCCCAAGAAGCATTTAATAAAGCGGAGATTCCATTTTCAAACTTATTAGATGGATGCAATTCATATTTTCCGTCTTCTTCAAAGGGTAAATCGATCCCAGTTTTAGAACGAAGGCCGAATTGCATTAAATAATCTGTCCATATATTTGCTACTTTTTCTATATTTCCATTATTTTGGTTGAATAAAGGTAGAGCTACTTTCGCTGTCATAAATGTGTTAGAAGAATTAATGATAGCCTGACTCGGTGTGATTTCACCTGTTGGCGTTCCAGGTGCATTCATAATGTTATTTTGATTATCATACTGAAAACTACCTGTATCTAAATAAGTATCTTCAGGTTGAAAAAGCTTTTCGTTTAATCCAATTAAAATAGTAAGAGGCTTTATAGTAGAGGCCATATTTACATAAGATTCATCATACTTTAATTTTTGAATTGCTTTATTTTGCGATAATGATGTGATGTTTTCTTTTTTAGATGATACATGTGTATGTAATGTATTTGGATCAAAAACTGCTGAGTTAGCCATAGTTAAAATTGCGCCAGTTTTTACATCGGTTACCACAACATAACCAGCATTAGCATCAGGTGTTTTCTTAATTTGAGATCCTAATGCTTCCTCTGTTTTTTGCTGCAACTTAGAATCTAAAGCTAGCCGGACATCTTTTCCGTTTTGTACTTTTTGAATGTTCCAAAAGAACTTTTTATTATTCATTTTAAAAATTAGAGTTTTTCCTGGTTTTCCTTTTAAATCATTTTCATATTGAAGCTCAACTCCGCTTTTCCCAACAGGTCCATTGTTAGAATTAAAGTCATTTTCTACATAACCAATTACCTGGGAACCAATTTCGTTTTTAGGATAATATCGAATCAATTCATCTTTGATTATTACATTATTGGGCTTGTTTTTGTTTATGAATGCAAGTTCATTCTCAGTTATGTCAGAGTATAACGGTATATCATTCATAGTCTGCTTTTTACAAGATTGTTGTAATTGAAATTGTATGTCCTCTGTAGAAATGTCATGTTGAAACTCGCTTGAAAGTTGATTGAAAAAAGCTACTATGTTTGATGTATCTTGAGTCGATAGCTCTTCTTCTTTAAAGGTGCAATATAGAGACTTAACTTTCTTATTTGTAGCTAGTATTACATCATTATGATCAAAAATTTCTCCTCTTTCAGCTGAAGAAGTTTCGATAGTAATTGAAACGAAATTGACTTTTAACAAAATTATTAAAATAACACCTACAATAGAAAAAAACGCTATAAACCTCCATCTTTTTATTTTTGTATGTAACATAAAAACCTCCCTTTTTTAGCTTATTTCATCATATAGTTAATTATTTTTTTTGTAAATGTGGAACAACTTTATGATTTAGGTTGTCTATTAAGTATTACAACATGAAGAAAGGATTAATTAGTATGAAAAGTTACTAGCAAGTCTATGTGTAAGCTTAATATGAGTCATTATACAGTTTAGCATTTCTAATGCAAGTGATAAAAAAATAGAGAGAAGAACAGGAAAGGAGATTTATCAATTACGCGGCTAAACGAAAAGGACTTGACGCTTACAAAGATTTAGAAAAAAAGATAAGGCACTATTTATAACTGAATGGTGATTTCTAATATATAGGGAACGTATTTATTTACTAAGTATTAGTGAGGAGTTCCGGAAGAATTATATGGAGGATTTATGAAAAAACAAAAAGAAAAGAAGCAGACATATATATCTATTCGATTAAATATAATGTTCCTTTGCATATTTCTACTATTCTCAGCTATTATTATGCAACTAGGAAAAGTACAAATTGTTGAGGGAGAGGCTTATAAGAACCAAGTGGAAAGCAGTCAAAATGCAACAACTAGTATTCCGGTTCCACGTGGACAAATTCTTGATCGAGAAGGGAAAACAGTTGTTAATAATAAATCTCTTCGTACGATTACGTATACAAGAAAGAAAGGGATTACGAGTGAAGATATTTTAAAAACAGCAAAAGACTTGGCGAAAGTACTTGAAATGCCCGAACAAGATATAAATAAGTTAACTGATATTGATAAAAAGGATTTCTGGATGCAGTTGAATACGAAACGTGCGGAGACAAAGATTGCTAAAAAAGATATTGAAAAGTTTAAAGAAAAGAGAATAGAGGGAAAAGAGTTAGATAAAAAAATAGAAGACTTAAGACGAAGTCGCGTTACAGAAGTAGAATTGAAAGAGTTAACAGCACAAGATTTAAAAGTGTTAGCTATTAAAAGTAAAATGAGTTCAGGTTATCAACTGACACCACAAATTATTAAAAAAGATGTAACAGATCAAGAGTATGCGCGGATAAGTGAAAGGCTTGCGGAGTTCCCAGGAGTAGATGCAACGGTTGATTGGGAACGGAATTATGTATATGGCAATTTATTTCGTTCAGTATTAGGAAATGTTACGAGTAGCGAAGAAGGTCTGCCAAAAGAACACTTAGATTCTTATTTGGTACGTGGATATAACCGTAATGATCGTGTAGGAAAAAGTTATATTGAACAACGGTATGAAGATGTATTACACGGCACAAAAGAAGAAGTGAAAAATATTACTGATAAATCAGGTAACATTATAAACACAGAAATAATCTCTAAAGGAAAAAGTGGTAACAGTTTAACATTAACGATTGATATGGAATTACAAAAGAAAGTGGAAGAAAGTATAGAGAAAAATTTGAGAGCTTTTAAGAGTTCAGAGCCACTGTTGGACCGAGCTTTTGTCGTCATGACGAATCCAAATAACGGACAGATTTTATCTATGGCAGGCAAAAAGCTTGTAGAAAAAGAAGGGGAAATAGAGATTGAGGATTTGGCATTAGGTAACATGACAACTTCGTATGAGCTAGGATCAGCTGTAAAAGGTGCAACTTTATTAACTGGCTACGAGACAGGGGTAATACAGCCAGGAGATCAATTTTATGATGCACCGATGAAATTTAAAGGTACACAAGCCAAGAAATCGTGGAATGTATCTGGATTTGGTAATATTAATGATTTACGAGCTCTACAAGTATCTTCGAATGTATATATGTTCCAGACAGCTTTAAAAATTGCGGGAGTTAATTATGTACCAAATGGTTCATTGGATATTAAACAAGGTGCATTTGATACGATGCGCTATTATTTCAAGCAATTTGGATTAGGCGTGCCAACAGGAATTGACTTACCAAATGAAATAATTGGACAAACTAGAAAAGTAGATAGTCAACCAGGTTTTTTATTAGATTTTTCTATCGGTCAGTATGATACGTATACGCCGTTGCAATTGGCACAATACATTTCAACGATTGCTAATGGCGGTTATAGAATGCAACCTCAAATTGTACAAGAAATACGAGAGCAATCAATAAAAGAAGAGATTGGGAAAGTTATACACTCCATAGAGCCTGTCGTATTAAATCGAATTGATATGAAGACAGAACATATCGATCGGATAAAAGAAGGCTTTAGATGGGTATTCCAAGAAGGTGATGGAACTGGCGTGAAGTATTTCAAAAATGCTTCATATAAACCAGCAGGAAAGACAGGGACAGCTCAAACTGTATATGGTGGAGATGATCCAATTGGTAGAAATGCAAAAGGAGAACGTATGGAATGTTACAACTTAACATTAGTTGGATATGCTCCATATGATAATCCAGAAGTAGCGTTTTCTGTAGTAGTCCCATGGCTTCATAATGATAAAAGTGGAATTAACTCTATAATAGGAAAGGAAGTTTTAGATGTATACTTTGATTTGAAACAGCAACGTATGCATGGTGAAGCTGCGAGTACAGATAATTCTAATCTAAATTAGTAAAATTTGAGTACTTTTCTCAGGGGAAGAGACCCTGTTTATATAAAATCCTTTATTAGTTAAAGGAAGATTTGAAATAAAAGATAGCAGCTATCATAGTTGCTATCTCTTATTTTTGTTAATATCTTGGCTTCTAGTTAGAAAGGTTTTAAATTTATGGAACAAACTTGTTTCTTAGGTTGTCTATTATGTATACGTATCAAAACAGGTGTTTAAGTTGGATAAAGTGTATTGAATATAATACTTGTTTTCAGTATTGAAAATTTGAAAGGAATGATGGTTTTGAAAAACAAGAAAATGCTAAAATTAGGAATGTGTGTTGGTATATTAGGTTTAAGTATTACAAGCCTAGCAACTTTTACAGGAGGGGCATTGCAAGTTGAGGCGAAAAAAAATCCAGGACAAGTGAAACATAAAAATCATGCGACGTATCAAGAATTCTCTCAACTCGAGAAAAAATTTGATGCACGATTAGGTGTGTATGCTATTGATACTGGTACTAATCGAACAATTGCTTATCGATCTAACGAAAGGTTTGCCTTTGCATCAACCTACAAGGCGTTAGCGGCAGGGGTATTACTACAGCAAAACTCAATTGATAAATTAAATGAAGTTATCACTTATACGAAAGAAGATTTAGTTGAATATTCACCCGTTACAGAGAAACATGTAGACACAGGTATGACTCTTGGGGAAATTGCAGAGGCAGCTGTTCGTTCCAGTGATAATACTGCAGGGAACATTTTATTTCATAAAATAGGCGGACCTAAAGGATATGAAAAAGCGCTTAGACAGATGGGTGATCGAGTTACTATGTCTGATCGATTGGAGACAGAGCTAAACGAGGCTATTCCGGGGGACATTCGTGATACAAGTACAGCAAAAGCAATTGCTACCAATCTTAAGGCTTTTACAGTCGGAAATGCACTTCCAGCTGATAAACGTAAAATCCTAACAGAGTGGATGAAAGGAAATACAACAGGAGACAAACTTATTCGTGCAGGCGTACCAACTGACTGGGAAGTTGGAGATAAGTCTGGAGCTGGAAGTTACGGGACACGAAATGACATTACTATCGTTTGGCCGCCAAATAGAGCACCTATTGTCATCGCAATTTTATCCAGTAAAGACGAGAAAGAGGCTACCTATGATAATCAACTAATTGCAGAGGCAGCTGAAGTTGTAATCGATGCTATTAGGTAATAATCTCTTAGTTATCTCATTTCTTTACCAGATGTTATTGAAAGTATAAAATTAGAAAACGATTCTTTTTCGTGTGAAAAGAATCGTTTTTTGTATTTTTATTATTAAAACGATAAAAACAAAAAAATGAATAGATATTACGTATCCGGTATAAAAATAGATAAGGAGTGACTTTTTTTATTATCAATAATGATAGATCATGATAATTAGAATTATAAGGAATATGATTTTTAACATGTTTTTATCTGTTGTTGTATATATATTATTTTTGGATTTCAAATGAAATTTCTTTAGCTGCTTCTAAAGCTATTTTTTTAGCTTCTGTTTTAAAATAGGATGCTGCTATAACGTATCCATATCGATGTCCCATTGATGTGGGTGGTTTTAGAAAAGTTCCTTTTTTAGGTTTTATATAAACTTTCTCTACACCAGGATATCTAGAACTACGATTTTTCCCTGTAACTCGAATTAGTTTTCCTTTAGATTTAACTGTTAGGTAATGAGCATACACATATTTATGATGTTTTTTATTTAGTGAAGGTTTATCTCCTAACATTAATCGAATAGTTTCTTGTACTAAGTTGATTCCATGTCCAATTTCAATTATGTCATTCATTGCTCCACCTGATATTCTAGGGTTTATCTCAATTAATTTCCAAACATCTTTTATTCTCCGGAGTTCTAGATGACAAGCTCCATTTTTCATATTAAAAGCCTGAATAACAGAATTAACTGCATTGAAAAGACTATTGTATAGTTTTTTGTCTACCTGTCCTAGTAAAGAATAACCAGTAACAATAAAGCGTTCAAAAAGTGTAATTTCTTGTTCAATTACTGCTATAATATGGACTTTTCCATTTTGAACTAAAATTTCGACTAAGTACTGAGGTCCATCTATATATTCTTCAAGTAGAATTTCTTCATTAGGTAGTTTTTTTAAAAGACTTTGTATAGATAAAATTAATTGATCTTTATTTTTTACTAATAATACATCTTTTGATCCTGTTGATTTAGGGGATTTCACAATAAGAGGGAAATTTATCTTATTAGTTTTTTTAAAAAAAGATGATAATGATTCTGTTGGTTTGTAAATTAAATAGTTGAGTGAGATTGGTAAATCTTTAAGTACATTACGAGTTAATATTTTGTTTTCCATATGATGGATAGCTTTAGTAGATACAATATTTGAGCAAAATTTTTCTGATAAACGTGCAGCCATATAAACATAAGGGTCAATAAAACTAAAGATCCCTTTTATGTTTTTTCCTGATTTATTTAATTTTTCAATTGTTTTAATTATATTATCATAATCATTTATATCAGTGAAAATCATCTGATGTACATCAGGGAATATAGTGCGTTCATTAATAAACTTTGTTTTTTTAGTTAATAGAACAGTAAAGAAATTAAGTTTTTCAGCTGCTTTGATTGCTTCCCTACTTGATCCAGATTTATTTGTTTCAATGAAAACGATAGTATCCATTTTATGTCACCTTAACCTTTATCATTTATCATTTTATAAAACCTCAGGTTTATTATTTCTATAGGTAGAATATTAAAATGAGGTTAAGCTTGTTCGGGATTTTTCGAAAAATGGTTGAATGAGGGAGAACATGAATATATATATAATGAATTTGATATTTGTTTTGAAAAAGATCTTTAGAAAGAAGGGAAGAAGAACTAACATGACTATAATTGGTATGCTTCACCATCGGAAAGATCCGAATGACGTAAAGAAAGCATATACTTACGCTGCTGTAGCTAAAGCTGAAGGTGTGGACTTTTTTTATTTTACTTTAGGGAAAGTAAATTTAGAAACGAAGAAGATTTTAGGTAAAGCTTATGAAAATGGTAAGTGGATTGAACAAGAATTTTCTTTTCCAGATGTTATTTATAATGCAAGTGTTCATATCAGTGATAAAAATCAGCAAATCTATGATTATCTACATGAAAAAGTTCCTTTTACAAGTCATTCAATTGGAAATAAATTAAGTGTATATAACAGAATAAATAGAGCAAAAAAATTTAAGCAATATCTTATTCCTTTTTATGAATTAAATGATGTTAATAAGTTTTTTGACATGATTAATCGTTATGAAAAACTTATTATTAAACCAATTTCTGGACATCAAGGTAGTGGTATTGTTTTCATTGAAAAAAATGGGATGAATTACAGTATGAATGAGTCAGAACAAATTTCATCTATTAATAAAAAACAATTACGGAGCTTTATATCTGATAAGATTCAAGAGCAAGGATACATAGTTCAACAGTTTATTTCATGTCAAATGAAATCTGGTCATGTTTATGATTTTCGATTGCATGTTCAAAGAAATGGGGAAGGCAGGTGGGTTGTTACTTCTATATTCCCGAGAATAGGTCCATTAGGAAGTATTGTATCAAATATGGCTAAGGGTGGTTATAGTACTTATTTAGATGTTTTTTTAAAAGCGGAGTTTGATAACGATTGGTATAATATTAAAAGGTATTTAGAAAGATTTGCAGTAACTTTTTCTAACCATTTTAATTCTTTATTTAAGGATGTATTATTTGATGAGTTAGGAATTGATGTAGGGATTGATAAAGATCAAAAATTGTGGTTATTTGAGGTGAATTGGAGACCAGGGGTACCTAATATATTTAATCTTGAATTAGATGTAGCTAGAAATTTAATTCACTATGCTAGATATTTGGCTGATAAATCTAAATAAGAAAAGGAAAGTAGAAAAATAAAATGAAACTTAGAAACCTTTATATACCAATGTTTCTACTAATCTCTCATTCTATATCTTCTAATGCATCCCGAAATTCGGCGGATGCTGGACTGTCGTCAAGTCGACGTACCTAATACGAGGTAAATACCGGAAACGGATAATACACCCCTCATTGTGGGTGGGGGCACATATTTATAAAAAAATACGCTTGTCCAATCCATTATCATTCTCCAGTCATTTAATATTACAAAGGGGGGAGAACATGGAAAACAATGAAAAAATCACGTTTCGATTTGTAAAAAAAGATAGAGAAGAAATTAATTTGGGAAATCTTGCTGACAAACGAAAAATTGTCATTGTCATTAATAATCAGATTACATTTGCACCGAATACAACACAAATTGCCAGTGGAGCCGGACAAAATAGTGCAGCAGGAAGTAATGCAGCAATCGATTCATCGAATACCCGACAACAAGGAACGGTGGGCGCTGGAGGCGAAGCTATAAATAAAGGAATTAGTGGGGACCAGATTGAGCCGCATAAAAAGAAAAAAGAAACTTCGGATGAAGAGGAAGAATTTGTAATTATCATCAATAATCAAATTAATAAAACCCGTAAGGAACAGGCTGGTGCTACTCAAGTGGCAAGTGGTGGTGGAGAAGACAGTGCAGCAGGAACCAATGCTGCCATCGAAAGTTCTAATACCAAACAGCAACATGCAGTGGGAGGCGGAACGGATAGTTCGGCAGAAAATGCAGGTGAAGAAGGCGACCAAATAGAAAAATGCGATTAAAGAAAAGAGGCTGTAATTATTTCGCAGCCTCTTTTTCTTATTATGGATTAATTGGTCTATTACTTACCCAACCAAATTTGGAATATATTTAATATCTTGATGCATCATATACTGTCCATAATCCTATCTGTTGAGAAGTATTTGGACTTTTATATACTGCGATTGATCCATAAGATTTTCTATGACAAGCTAAAGTATTATTAATATATACTGCAAGGTTATAAGGCTGAAAGTGTATTTTATAAAAAAAGTTGTAGCTTCGGATTTTGATGATGCGAAAAATCAAATTCGTCAACAGTATCCAAATGTACATATTCGAGCTGTTTCGATTATCGATAATCCATATAATAACGAACAATAAGAACGGCAAGGAACCAAGGAATAATTTTGGGGATTTTCCCCGTTATCTCAGTCTTCAATTAGACTTGCTAATCTTGTGTGTTTAACACGAATTATACTACTAGGTTTTCTAGGGGCAGTCATGTTTGGAGGAATAATGTTTACTATTTCTTCGCTTGTATAAAGCTTGGTACTTATAATAAAGGACACTCGTTTAGGTGTCTTTTTTTGTTTTTATTAAGGAAATCCAAGTTTCAGATAGAGGATGAACAAGATTATCGCTTCATAGTTACCCATTTTTATTGTACTGTGTAACTGTGATGAAAGAAATACAATAAAAGAAGCGATAGTAAAAACCAAAAATGAAACGCAGCCAGATAGATAGTAGGTATTACTATCCCATAGGCTTGAATTTTTAAAGGAGTATGTTGAGGAACGAATAGATTTAGTTTTATCGGGACACGTTCATGGTGAGCAAGTTAGATTACCATTTTTAGGCGGATTAGTTGCTCCAAATCAAGGGATATTCCCTAAATATACAGAGCTGGTTTATATGAAGAACAAAATACGTCTATGATCGTAAGTAGGGGATTAGGCAATAGTATCATTCCGCAAAGAATTTTTAATAGGCTGGAAATTGTAATCGTACAGTTAAATTGAACTGTACGATTTTTGTATGTACAAGTTTACACTAGAATTTTGTTAAAAATTTTCTACGTTACATAAAGTAACAAATTTTGACCTGAAGAGTCTGTTATAGTGTAAATAATCAAAAAAAAACAAAAATTATTCGAGTGAAAAGTGTGATAAGGAATTGATGTAAAAAAACTTAAAGGGGTGTGTACACATGCATAAAGAATTTGAAATTGAAGAGTATACGGCGATTGAGGAACAAATTCATTATTATTGTAAATGTTTATTAGTAAGTCATCCGGATCAAATTATAAAATACTTAGAAAAAAGATTAGAAAAATATGCAGAAACATTACAATATGCACATTTATATCCCGATACAGTTATTTTACCGTTACAACAATTAGTAATTGAATATTCATTAGACGTTGCTAGAATTAGAAAGTATATGAATTTAAAAACATAAAAATATATAATTCAAATGAAACAGAGTCGACTTTCAGAAAAAACATTCTAATGTCGACTCTGTTTCATTGATTAAGATGTGAATTAAAAATAAATACTAACCAATGAAGTTTGACATATAATTACGCAAGAGTAAAATAAAAGTGAGTACTCACTCATTTTGTGGAAAAGGGGGATTTTGAGTGCAACAACCTTCAATTATTTTACGAGATGTATCAAAAAGTTTTGGAAAAAAAGAAGTATTGCATAACATTTCATTGCAAGTAGAAAAAGCAGGGATTTTTGGTTTGGTTGGACCTTCCGGATCAGGAAAAACGACGCTCATTAAAATGATTGCAGGTATTAATGAGGCAACTAAAGGTGAGGTGCTTGTTTTCAATACAAGCATGCCTAAGTTAAGTGAAATGAAAAGAATTGGTTATATGGCTCAATCTGATGCATTATACGAAGAACTATCAGCGTATGAAAATGCAGATTTTATTGCAACGATGTATGGTTTAAAAGGTAAGCGTAAGAAAGAGAGAATTGTAGAAGTTTTTGAACTTGTGCAATTATCCGAGCATATGAAAAAGCCAGTACAGCAATTTTCAGGGGGAATGAAAAAGCGTTTATCATTGGCGATAGCACTACTTCATGAACCGGAAATATTAATTCTAGATGAACCAACAGTGGGGATAGACCCGCTACTTCGAAAATCAATTTGGGAGAAGTTTTATGATCTAAAAAAGAAAGGCACAACTATTATTGTAACGACACACATTATGGATGAAGCGGAGTTTTGTGAACGTCTAGGGTTAATTAGAGAAGGGAAATTAGTTGCGACTGGCACACCTGAGGAATTGAAAAAACAAACATCATCTGGACGAATTGAAGATGTCTTTTTATTAGAAGAGGTGGCTGAGTGATGAGAGTTAATGGTGTAGTTATCCGTATTATTCGTCAGTTTTTTCGAGATAAGCGTTCGTTAGCTATGATGTTTGGCGCACCAATGTTATTACTTTGGTTATTATCTCTCGTATTTACACAAAAAGATTATATACCACATATCGCTGTAGTGGATGTACCTGCACCAATAGTAAAAGCAATGCAAAATCAAGAAGCGTCAATTTATGAGTATAGTAAAGAAAAGGCATATTCCGAATTAGAAAAGCAAAAAGTAGATGCAGTGATCCGTTTAGAAAATGGAAAAATGAGTCTATTGTTAGAAGGCAGTGATTCATCAAAAAATCGTGCTGTACTTCAAGTATTGCAAAAGAGCACAGAGAAGAATGATGTATCGATTATGAAACCTGAAGTGGAGTATTTACACGGTTCTAAAGACTTTACGATGTTTGATGGGCTTGGACCAGTATTAATCGGTTTCTTTACATTTTTCTTTGTATTCATATTGTCAGGAGTATCTTTCGTAAGAGAACGTTTAAGTGGCACTTTAGAAAGGTTATTGTCCACTCCAGTAAGAAGATGGGAAATAGTTGTAGGATATATTATTGGTTTTGGAATCTTTGCATTTATTCAATCTATTATTATCGTAAGTTTTTCAGTTTATATTTTAGACCTTTATGTAGCTGGCTCTATATGGCTAACGCTACTTACTACATGTATGTTATCTTTAACTGCACTTACATTAGGTACATTTTTATCAGCATACGCAAATAATGAATTTCAAATGATCCAGTTTATCCCGCTTGTTATCGTGCCGCAAGTCTTCTTTTCTGGTTTATTCCCATTGGAATCTATGAACAAGTGGTTACAAATGTTAGGAAAACTATTTCCACTCACATATGGTGCCGATGCAATGAGACAAGTCATGATTCGAAATCAAGGATTTTCAGAGATTGCATTAGATCTCACTGTTTTACTTCTTTTCTCATTAGTATTTGCAGTTGGAAATGTATTTGCATTAAAGAAACATCGCAAAATATAATGATGAAAAAAGGAGCTATATAAATGGAGAAAGATTGGCTTGAAGAATTAGTTGCTGCAACAAATACTGATAAAAAAAATGAACGTCAAATGCGTATATTAGAGGCAGCTGTTGATATGTTTGGAGAAAAAGGGTACGCTTCAACCTCAACAAGTGAAATTGCAAAGCGAGCTGGTGTAGCGGAAGGAACAATCTTCCGCTACTATAAAACGAAAAAAGATTTATTGTTAGCGGTCGTCATGCCGACCTTAACAAAGTTCGCCGCACCATTTTTCGTACAAGCTTTTGCAAAAGAAATATTTAAAACTGAGTATGAATCGTATGAAGGACTTTTAAGAGTAGTAATACATAATAGATTTGAATTTGCGAAAAAGCATTTTCCAATGATAAAAATATTAATTCAAGAAGTGCCATTCCAGCCAGAACTAAAAAGTGAAATACAGCAATTAGTAGAAACAGAACTACTTTCACATTTTAAAAAGTTGATTGTAAAGTTTCAAGAAGAAGGGGAAATTATTGAAATTCCATCATCTTCCGTATTACGTCTTACTTTATCAGCTGTATTAGGATTTCTTTTAACGCGGTTTTTATTATTGCCTGAAGAAAAATGGGACGATGAAGTGGAAATGGAGAATACGATTCAATTTATATTGTACGGATTAACACCACGGAGGTAATATGATGCGCCAATTTGCTAAACCGAAAATTGTTGTAAGTAAATGTTTAGAATTTGATGCTTGTCGTTATAATGCAGAGATGATTCCAGATATAACAATACGAAATTTGCAGCCATTTGTTACGTTTATCCCGGTTTGTCCAGAAGTAGAAATTGGTTTAGGCATTCCTCGCGAAACGATACGAATAGTAGAAGAAAATGGGGTAAATAGACTTGTGCAACCGTCGACGCGTGAAGATGTAACTAAAAAAATGGAGCAGTTTTCAAATGACTTTTTACAAACGATATCCGATGTAGATGGTTTTATTTTAAAGAATCGTTCGCCAAGTTGTGGTACACGTGATGTGAAAATTTATTCTGGTTTTGAAAAAGCGCCAGCAAAAGGAAAGGGATCTGGATTATTTGGCGGAGCAGTAATAAAAAAATTTTCGCATCTTCCAATTGAAGAAGAAGGTAGATTGTCGAATTTTATTATTAGAGAACATTTCTTTACAAGGTTATTTACAATCGCATATTACAAAGGGATTAAACATAATAAAAATATGAAAGACCTTGTATCGTTTCAGTCGGACAATAAATATTTATTTATGGCATATAATCAGGTAAAACAAAAGGAATTAGGGCGTATTATTGCAAATCAAAAAAACGAAACGATTGAAGTGGTATTTGAAAACTATGAGAAGACTTTATATGAATTATTTATGCGCACACCCCGCTATACATCGAATGTAAATGTATGTGAGCATATTTTTGGATATTTTAAAACTAAGCTGAAAAAACAAGAAAAAGATCATTTTTTAGATTTGATACAAAAGTATATAGAAAAGAAGGTCCCGCTCAGTAGCTTACTTGCAATTTTAAAATCGTGGGCTCTTCGATTTGATGAAAAGTATTTATTAAGACAAACATATTTCGAACCATACCCTGAATCTTTAGTAGAGATTTCAGATTCGGGAAAAGGTAGAAATTATTAAACAATAAAATACATAATTCGACACGAAATTCCTATGTTGTTGTAGAACAATGTAGGAATTTTTTCGTGCATTAGTACAGAATCTGTTTTAAAATTAAGTTATGACAGAATTGTAGCAATTGTCTAACTAGTATTCTTGTCTTTTAAGAAGTAATGTTTGTAGTAGAAACTCGCACGCTGTCGAAACTCAATATTCGATAAGGGGTGTGTAGCGGAATGGAATTTACTCTAACTCGCGAAAAACAAATGATTAAAGAAATGGTACGTGACTTTGCTGAAAAGGAAATCGCACCGAAAGCTGTGTATTATGACAAAACTGCGGAATTTCCATATGAAACATTTCAAAAAATGGGCGAACTAGGATTATTAGGCATCCCATTCCCAGAAGAGTATGGAGGTTCAGGTGGCGATACTGTATCTTACGCGCTAGCGGTTGAAGAAATTGGTCGTGCTTGTGGTGGTACTGGTTTAAGCTATGCTGCAACAATTTCATTAGGTGCTTCTCCAATTTACTATTTCGGTACAGAAGAACAAAAACAAAAATATTTAGTTCCAATGGCGTCAGGTAAAACATTAGGTGCTTTCGGATTAACGGAGCCAAACGCTGGGTCTGATGCAGGCGGCACACAAACGAAAGCAATTTTAGATGGCGATGAATATGTGATTAGTGGTGAGAAGTGTTGGATCACAAACGCAGAGTATGCAAATACAATCATTGTAACCGCTATCAATGGTGTTGAAGACAATGGTAAAAAACGTATTTCTGCATTTATCGTACCGACTACTAGTGAAGGATTAACGATTTCAAGTCCTTACGATAAGATGGGTGTTCGCGCTTCTAATACTTGTGAAATCGTACTTGATGGTGTGCGTGTACCGAAAGAAAATATTCTTGGTGATGTAAATAAAGGATTCAAACAATTCTTATATACACTTGATGGAGGACGTATTTCAATCGCAGCATTAGCTGTTGGTATTGCGCAATCTGCATTTGAACGTGCATTGCAATATGCGAAAGAACGTCAACAATTTGGAAAAACAATTTCTAATTTCCAAGCGATTCAATTTAAATTGGCTGATATGGCGACTGAAGTGGAATTAGCGCGTAATTTAGTACATAAAGCAGCTTGGTTAAAAGATAATGATAAACCTTTCGGTAAAGAAGCGGCTATGGCAAAACTATTTGCATCTGAAGCAGCAAGTCGTATTGCAAATCATGCAGTACAAATTCATGGTGGATATGGCTACATGCGTGAATATGAAGTTGAACGATATATTCGTGATGCAAAACTGTTAGAAATTGGTGAAGGAACTTCTGAAATTCAACGTCTCGTAATTGCAAGACATTTAGGATGTAGATAAAAAGGAGGAATCACTATGTTTCAAAAAATATTAATTGCGAATCGCGGGGAAATCGCAGTTCGTATTATGAAAACTTGTCAAAAACTTGGCATCCGCACTGTTGCTATTTATTCTGAGGCTGATGAAAATGCCCTTCATGTAAAAATGGCAAATGAGTCTTACTTAGTAGGTGGTCCACGTGTCCAAGAAAGCTATTTAAACCTTGAAAAAATTATAGAAATAGCTAAGAAGACGAATGCTGAAGCAATCCATCCGGGGTACGGATTATTATCAGAGAATCCATCTTTTCCGATTCGCTGTAAAGAAGAAGGAATCGTATTTATCGGTCCTTCAGAAGAAATCATTACTAAGATGGGAAGTAAAATTGAATCACGTATAGCAATGCAAGCAGCAGATGTACCAGTAGTTCCAGGTATTACTACAAATATTGAAACTGCTGAAGAAGCAATTGAAATTGCAAAACAAATTGGTTATCCATTAATGCTTAAGGCATCCGCGGGCGGCGGAGGCATTGGAATGCAGTTGATGGAAACTGAGCAAACGCTCACCAAAGCGTTTGAAAGTAACAAAACAAGAGCACAAAATTTCTTCGGTAACGGAGAAATGTACTTAGAGCGCTATATAGCTGATGCGCACCATATTGAAATTCAGCTTTTAGCGGATACACATGGTAATACAGTGTATTTATGGGAACGCGAATGTTCCGTACAGCGCAGAAACCAAAAAGTGATTGAAGAAGCGCCTTCACCGTTTTTAGATGAAGGTACACGAAAAGCGATGGGAGAAGTTGCTGTACAAGCTGCTAAAGCTCTTGGTTATACGAATGCTGGTACAGTTGAGTTTCTTGTAGATGATCAAAAGAACTTTTATTTCTTAGAAATGAATACGAGATTACAAGTAGAACATCCGGTTACAGAAGAAATTACTGGGTTAGACCTTGTTGAACAACAACTACTTATCGCATATGGTGAGAAGCTATCATTTACACAAGATGATGTAAAACGTAGTGGTCATGCCATCGAGGCTCGTATTTATGCAGAAGATCCGAAAACTTTCTTCCCATCACCTGGGAAAATTACAGATCTAACGTTACCGACAAATGTACGCATTGATCACTTCTTAGAGAATCAAGTAACGATTACACCTTTCTATGATCCAATGATTGCGAAAGTTATCGCTCATGGGGAAACTCGTGAAGAAGCGATTTCAAAATTACAGGATGCACTGCAAGAATTAAAAGTAGAAGGTATTAAAACGAATACATCGATGCTACTACAAGTATTAGAAGACGATGTGTTCAAAAGCGGTATTTATACAACAGGTTTTGTAACGAAACAACTTGTTAAAAAATAAGAGTTATGAATATTAAGGGGGAAAAAATGATGACGAAAGTATATGCATCGATGGCAGGAAATGTTTGGAAGATTGTTGTAGGAGTAGGAGATACAGTAGAGGAAGAGCAGGATGTCGTCATTTTGGAATCTATGAAAATGGAAATTCCGATCGTTTCAGAAGAAGCCGGAACTGTTATGAAAATCAACGTGCAAGAAGGCGATTTTGTAAATGAAGGAGATGTATTACTAGAAATTGAATAGGGAGATATAGGGGGAAGCGAATTGAAACTACCTAATTTTGCTGTCATTAAAGAAGTCGGGCCACGTGATGGTTTACAGAATGAAAAAAAGATTGTTGGCACAAAAGATAAAGTAAAATGGATTCAACTACTTACAGAAGCGGGATTATCGTATGTTGAAGTTTCCTCATTCGTTCACCCTAAATGGGTTCCTGCATTAGCCGATGCAAGTGATGTATTTTCTGAGCTAAAAAGGGATCCAAATGTTACATATGCAGCGCTTGTTCCAAATCAAAATGGTTTGGAACGAGCTTTTTTGCAAAATGTAGATGAGGTGAATGTTTTTTTATCAGCAAGTGAATCTCATAATAAAAGTAATATTAATAAATCAATTAAAGAAGCATTAACTGTAATTGAAGATATAACGAAACAGGCAACATTCGAAGGGAAAAAGGTAAGGGGCTATGTTTCTACTGTATTTGGCTGTCCTTATGAAGGGGAAATAAGTGCCACAGCAGTTGACGAAATATGTAATCAACTATTTTCATACGGCATTTATGAAATCTCTCTTGGTGACACGATCGGTGTAGCGAATCCGTTACAAGTAGAACAAGTATTAGAGCATTTATTAAAGAAGTATGATGCTTCGCAGTTTGCAATGCATTTTCATAATACGTATGGAATGGCACTAGCGAATGTAGTTAAGTCATTAGAACATGGTATTACAACGTTTGATAGTTCTTGTGGTGGACTTGGAGGCTGCCCTTATGCACCAGGAGCATCGGGGAATGTTGCTACCGATGACTTAGTGCATATGCTCCATAAGCTAGGTGTGCAAACTAATATTGATGAAGAAAAGTTATTGAGAGCTAGTCAGTTTATTCAAAGTAAGTTAAATATCCAATTACCGAGTCATGTGTATAGAGCGCTTCAACATAAAACAATAAGTAGGTGAGAAGATGCTACAATTACAAAACATTTCAGTTGACTATGTAACACCGCACGTTGTAAAGATTTCCTTAAATCGTGAACGACAAGCCAACTCATTATCTTTAGCGTTATTAGAAGAATTACAAACTATATTAACGGAAATAAGCGAAGAGTCAAATACACGTGTAGTTATTTTAACAGGAGCTGGCGAAAAAGCGTTTTGTGCTGGTGCTGATTTAAAAGAACGAGCTGGTATGAATGAAGAACAAGTTCGCCATGCTGTTGGTATGATTCGTTCTACTATGGAGATGGTAGAACAATTACCACAACCAGTAATTGCAGCAATAAATGGAATTGCCCTTGGTGGTGGTACAGAATTAAGTTTAGCTTGTGATTTTAGAATCGCTTCTGAAAATGCAAGCTTAGGTCTTACAGAGACTACTCTTGCTATTATTCCTGGAGCAGGTGGTACACAGCGCTTACCGAGATTAATTGGTGTTGGTAGAGCAAAAGAATTAATTTATACAGGAAGACGTATTTCGGCGCAAGAAGCGAAAGATTATGGTTTAGTAGAATTCGTAGTACCAGCTGATTTACTAGAAGAGAAAGCAATCGAAATTGCAGATCGAATTGCTAATAATGGACCAATTGCTGTTCGACTAGCAAAAGAAGCAATTTCAAATGGTATTCAAGTAGATTTACATACCGGATTACAAATGGAAAAACAAGCGTATGAGGGCGTGATCCATACGAAAGATAGATTAGAAGGATTACAGGCATTCAAGGAAAAACGCAAACCAATGTATAAGGGGGAGTAAGTATGTTAGATCAAAAACAACAATCTAATTCATTTGAAGAACGAGTTGAAACAATTAAGCAAGGCGGGGCACCGAAATATCATGAACAAAATAAAGCAAAAGGAAAACTTTTTGTTCGAGATCGTTTAGCTCTTCTATTTGATAATGGCGAATACGTGGAAGATGCATTATTTGCAAATTGTGAACAAACAGGATTACCAGCTGATGGTGTTGTAACTGCAACTGGTAAAATACATGGTCGTACTGCGTGCGTAATGGCAAATGATTCAACGGTTAAGGCGGGATCATGGGGATCACGTACAGTTGAAAAGATTTTACGTATTCAAGAAACGGCTGAAAAATTACGCGTGCCGTTATTTTATTTAGTTGACTCCGCTGGGGCACGAATTACAGATCAAGTTGAAATGTTTCCTGGACGCCGCGGTGCGGGAAGAATCTTTTATAACCAAGTAAAATTATCTGGTAAGGTTCCGCAAATCTGCTTATTATTTGGACCTTCTGCAGCTGGTGGTGCATATATTCCAGCATTTTGTGATGTTGTTATGATGGTGGAAGGAAATGCATCTATGTACTTAGGGTCTCCTCGTATGGCTGAGATGGTTATCGGCGAGAAGGTAACTTTAGAAGAGATGGGCGGAGCTCGTATGCATTGCTCTGTATCAGGATGCGGAGATGTTTTATGTAAGACAGAAGAAGATGCAATTACGCAAGCTAGACAATACATTTCATATTTTCCAAACAACTACTTAGAAAAGACTCCATTGATTACACCTCAAGAACCGAAACAGTTCGATAAAACGTTAGAACAAATCATTCCAGAAAATCAAAATGCTCCTTTCAACATGAAAGACCTCATTAACAGAGTTATTGATGAAGGCTCTTTCTTTGAAGTGAAAAAATTATTTGCTCAAGAACTAATTACAGGATTAGCACGTATTGATGGTAAGCCAATTGGCATTATTGCTAATCAGCCACGTATGAAAGGCGGCGTGTTATTCCACGATTCAGCTGATAAAGCTGCTAAGTTTATTAATTTATGCGATGCATATCATATTCCATTATTATTCCTTGCAGATGTACCTGGATTTATGATTGGTACAAAAGTAGAGCGTGCTGGTATTATTCGTCACGGTGCAAAAATGATATCTGCAATGAGTGAAGCAACTGTACCGAAAATTTCTATCGTTGTTCGTAAGGCATATGGAGCTGGTTTATATGCAATGGCAGGTCCAGCATTTGAACCAGATTGCTGCCTAGCATTACCGACAGCTTCTATCGCAGTAATGGGTCCAGAAGCAGCAGTTAATGCTGTATATGCAAATAAAATTGCGGCTTTACCAGAAGAAGAACGTGCAAGCTTTATTGCTGAAAAGCGTGAAGAGTATAAGAAAGATATTGATATTTATCATTTAGCATCAGAGATGGTGATTGATGGTATTGTTCATCCAAACAATTTACGAGAAGAATTAAAAGGACGATTCGAAATGTATATGAGTAAATATCAAGTATTCACGGATCGTAAACATCCTGTATATCCAGTTTAAAAGCCCTATTTAGGGCTTTCTTGCTCAAAAAGTCAAGGAGGGGAAAATATTGAAACAAGCAGTGTGGTTTCCAACAGAAGAGTATAAAGAAAAAACGCGATTATTTAGTTGGATGAAATCATTAGGCTATGAAGATTACGAAGCTTTTTATAATAAATCCATTGAAGAAACAGCATGGTTTTGGGGAGAAGCTGAGAAAGCAGTTGGCTATCAGTGGATGGAACGATATACAGAAGTGTTAGATTTAGAAAATGGTACACCGTTTGCACAGTGGTATACAGGGGGAACCTGTAATGTTGTAGAATCTGCTTTATCTCGCTGGCTTACTGATGACGAAACGAAAAGACAGCCAGCACTTATGTACGAAGGGGAAAATGGAACTTCAAAATCATTTACATATGAAGAGCTTGATAGCTGGGTAAGCCGTGTTGCGAATGGTTTGAAACACGCTGGCATTGAAAAAGGTGATCGTGTAACAATTTACATGCCAATGATTCCTGAAACAGTTGTTGCGATGTTAGCAGTAATGAAAATTGGAGCTATTATTTCACCGATATTCTCAGGTTTTGCGTCTGATGCAGTCATGACGCGTGTACAAGCAGCTGGTTCAAAAATGATTATTACCGCAGATGGATTTTCACGCCGCGGGAAAATTGTTTCTTTAAAAGATGAAGTAGATAAAGCTTGTGAACATTGTCCAACTGTTGAAAAGGTGGTAATTGTTCGGCATGCTGGAAATGATTTTACACCGCATAATTACGATTTTTCATGGAGTACGTTAGAAAAAGAAAAACCATTTATACATGCTGAAGAAATGCATAGTGATGATCCATTAATGCTTATTTATACATCAGGAACGACTGGTAAGCCGAAAGGGACAGTACACACACATGCTGGTTTCCCTTTGAAATCTGCATTTGATGCAGGATTTGGAATGAATATAAAACAAGGCGACCGTGTATTATGGGTAACTGATATGGGCTGGATGATGGGACCATTTTTACTATTCGGCTCTTTAATTAATGGAGCAACAATGGTTATGTACGAAGGTGTTCCAGACTTCCCAGAAGCAGATCGCTTATGGGAGACAGTTGATAAATATGAAATTACTCATCTCGGTATTTCACCAACGTTAATCCGTGCATTAATGGCAAAAGGTGATGAGTATGTGAATAAACATTCTTTAAAGAGTTTAGAAGTATTCGCATCAACAGGAGAACCTTGGAATCCAGATCCATGGATGTGGCTTTTTGAAACAGTTGGAAAAGGAAAGGTCCCAATTTGTAACTATTCAGGTGGAACTGAAATTTCTGGTGGAATTTTTGGTAATGTTCTTATTAAGCCCATAGCACCGATTAGTTTTAATGCATCTTTACCAGGAATGGCAGCGGTTGTACTTGATGATCAAGGTAAACCAATTCGTGATGAAGTGGGAGAATTATGTTTAGAGAAACCTTGGGTAGGTATGACAAAAAGTTTTTGGGAAGATGATGAGCGTTATGTAAACACATATTGGTCTCGTTTTGAAAATAAATGGGTTCATGGGGATTGGGTTATTTATGATGGTGAGCAATACATCATTACAGGACGTTCAGACGATACACTAAATATTGCAGGGAAACGTATTGGCCCGGCTGAATATGAATCTATTCTTGTAAAGCATAATAATGTAATAGAAGCAGCAGCAATTGGTGTGCCTGACGATGTAAAAGGTGAAGTTTGTCATTGTTTTGTAGTACTACGAGACGGTGTAATATTTACAGCAGAATTAAAGAAAGAATTAATGAGTTTAGTTAACTCTCATATTGGAAAAGCACTATGTCCTAAAGATATCCATGTTGTAGAAGATTTACCGAAAACACGTAATTCTAAAGTAATGCGACGTGTCATTAAGGCTGCGTACTTAGGAAAAGAATTAGGTGATTTATCGTCACTTGTAAATCCTGAAGTAGTTCCGTTTATTCAGGGATTACAGTCTAGTAAATTATAAAATTAGGTAAGAGCTCTATTTAGTTAGAGCTCTTTTTTGTATGAAAAATATAAGAGCCGAGCAGAAGATGAAAACAAGAAGGGAGAAAGTGTTGAAATAGAAGGTGGAAGTTAAACTATGACGTTTTTTACTGAAATTTGATTATATATAGGTATGTTGTATATCTTACATTGGAAAATACAAAGTGCATGCGACTTATTTTAAAAATTTATAGACCTAATTAAACGAGAAAAATTCCGATTTCGATACTGATCTTAGAACAAAGCCAATTACGAAAACCTCTTCTTCCGTAAAACGAAAAAGAGTCCTAAATGAATGAGACCACTGAAAAAGTCCACCTAATAAGAAAAAGGAGTTCACCACCTACTGTATACAGAGAGTGAACTCCTTTGTGTTTTCTATATATTGATAAAATGCATGTTATTTTTTCAAAGCAATCACTTTTTCAGTGTCTTCAAATGAATGGGACTCTTTTTTTACTTCTCTCGAAAGCAAACTTTTGATTATTAGTTTACTTTCATTTTTCACTTATGAAATCTTACAAAATTGTCATCTTTACGTAAGGTTATTAGATAGTTTATTTACTATTGCAATGTAATAATAAAGTGAAACTTTGATGAGGGAGAATAGAAAATGAAAATAGCAAAGAAAAGTAGGAACATGTTTATAGTATTTGTTGCTATTTTGGTGATTGTATATACTTATTTGACTTTTATAAAAGAGCCCGTTATAGAAGCTGATGCTGCTATATTAATGGATGCGCAATCAGGAAAAGTTGTTTATGGTAAAAATGAAAATGTGGCCCTTGCTCCAGCAAGTATGTCAAAGATGATGACCGAGTATATTGTACTAGAGAAAATTCATAACGGTACATTAAAATGGAACGATTCCGTCAGAATTAGTCCGAATGCTGTAAATAGCATTGGAGCTAAGATCAATGTACGAGTTGGTAATCGTTTGACTGTTAGAGACTTATTTCATGCAATGGTAATATCATCAGCAAATAATGCTGCTGTTGCTTTAGCTGAGCATATTTTTAAAAGTGAAGAAAATTTTACAAGGCTTATGAATGCGAAAGCAAAGCAATTAAATTTATCTAATGAGACTCATTTTGTTAATGCTACAGGACTACCAAATGCTCAACATCAAGAATCAAAAATGACTGCTTTAGATGTAGCAATACTCGCCCAACATTTGTTAAAAACATATCCTGAAGTTTTAGATATAACCAATCTAACAAACTATACATTATCGTATAATGGTGCAACTATAATGACTACAAATAAGATGCTCGATACATCTAATGATGAATTGTATGTTCAAGGAATTGATGGTTTGAAAACTGGATTTACAGATGAAGCAGGATACTGTTTTACAGGAACAGCAAAACAAGGTGAAAAAAGGTTGATTTCTGTTGTCATGGGAACTAGCGAAGATACTATGAGATTTATAGAAACAAAAAAATTATTTTCATATGGATTTAATAAAATTAGCTCAATTTTTTGAATGAGTTGTATAAATCTTTAAATTATAATAAATGATTAATATGAAATTATATAGAAATGTAAAGGAAAGTCATTAGTTAGCTTCATCACAAAACGATGTAAATTATAAAATGGATCACTATTAGGAGTAGATAAAATGATTAGAAAATTAATAGGTCGCTTAGTAGGGGGAGCTGTTCTTCTCTTCCTATGCATATATATTTTTTTCCCTAGCATCACTGATATTGTAAAAGGTAAGGACGATATACAAAATAATGATGGATCTGTAACTATTGCATCCCCAGATACTGTAGATGTAATAGTTAATAAAAATAGAAAGCTTCCAAGTAATTATAGACCTGACGATTTAGTTGTACCTAATGTTAAGTTTGCATTTGATGGGATTCAAGAGAAAAGTCATTTACGAAAAGAAGCTGCTATCGCTTTGGAAAAATTATTTGCCTTAGCGAAGCAAGATGGAATAGTATTACATGCTATATCCGGATTTCGTTCTGAAGAATATCAACAAACTGTTTATAGACGAAATGTAGAGAGACAAGGTCAGATCCAAGCTGATAAAGTTTCTGCAAAGCCAGGTCATAGTGAACATCAAACAGGATTAACGATGGATGTTTCTGCGAATAGTGTCAATAATACACTAGAAACTCAATTCGCGAATACAGTTGAAGGAAAATGGCTTAAAAACAATGCTCATCGTGCTGGATTTATTATACGTTATTTAAAAGGAAAAGAGGACATTACAGGTTATTCATATGAACCATGGCATATTCGATATGTAGGTGACATTGCAACAGAAATATATGAGAAAGGTATCACTTTAGAAGAATATCAAAATGAAAAATAACCCATTACATTGCTAAAACTACATTAGGGGTTATAAAATGCATCATTTACTTCTGTACCTATATTTACTCAATTTGAATTATCAGGTAATAAAAACAGTGCAGTGAAATTTCTTCGTAAATTAACTCAAATAGTTTCCAAATTAAACGACTTTATTATTGGGAGAGATAAACCTAAAACTGAAAAGTACTGTTTAAACGAAAGGCTAAAGGATATACCTTTAGCCTTTTTATATTATATTAATCTATACCCGTTCCTATTTTAAATTTATAATTATTCAGAAACGCGGTCTCGTTTATACTGTCTATTTTAATTCCTATTGGAGAATGTGTAGCAGAGATTACTATGCATGTATTTGATCATTACATACAAACTGGCATCTAATTGTTGGAGGTCAGTTTTATATAGGACTACAATTATTAAAGGGAAACTTTTTATTGTAATTGCATGTATCTCGAGGGTTTAAATTAGAGATTGATACGGCAATGAATTTGTCATTAAGTAAATAAAAGGATTGGGTACAAAAGTTTGTTTTTGCCTTTCTATGTTCTTGTCTCGTACACTTTTAAGCTAGTGGACATACTTTACTAATAGAAAGGTTTAGGGGGTGAGGTTTTGGGTTCTCGATTTAATAATTGTAAAAAGAAGTGTACATGTAAAAAAGATGATTGTTGGGACGCTTTTGAAGAGTGTAAAAAAGAACAAGAAGAACAGAATAAAAAATGTGATTGTTGCTGTGTTCAAGGAATTAGAGACGAGCTTAAAAAATTAGTAAACAAAGCAGTGCGCATTACTACAACAGGAAATAATTATGAAGGAACTGTTTCTTCAGTCACTTGTGATGTTGTAAAGCTTGCTAATAGTGCTGGGGTAGTTACAGTAATTATATCTGTTTGTAAAATTGAAGCGATTGAACTATTGTTGACATAGGAAAAAAGCATAATTATGCTTTTTTTGTAAAGCCATTCTTATGAATGGCTTTATTTTAATTTCGTATAAAAGGAGAATATATTCTTTATATAGAAATATGTTTGAGTCTATAAAGAATGATATACGAAAGGAGAATGAGAGTGATTAAATTAGAGCCCTTTAAAAAATCCAATTTCAAACAATTAATAAATTGGATTGATTCCAATGAGTTTTTAATACAATGGTCAGGAAATGCATTTACATATCCTTTAGATGAACAGCAATTAGAGAAATATATAGAAAGTGCAAATACACTCGCATTCAAAATAATAGATGATGAGACTGAAGAAGTTATAGGTCATATTTCACTTGGACAAATAGACAATATAAATAAGTCTGCGAGGATTGGAAAAGTGTTAGTTGGTGATACGAAAATGAGAGGACGTTCTATAGGGAAATATATGATGAAAGCAGTACTTCATATTGCTTTTGAAGAATTGAAACTGCATAGAGTTACTCTTGGTGTTTATGATTTTAATACGTCAGCTATTTCATGTTATGAAAAAATAGGGTTTGTAAAAGAAGGTTTATTAAGAGATTCCAAAAAAGTAGGAGATACGTATTGGAATTTATGGGAAATGAGTATGTTAGAATATGAATGGAATAATAAATAACGTTAGAGATTTATAATCATATTATGTTAACAAAAGGGGTTTGGTGGGAATCGTGGATAAAAAAACAAAAATAATTTCAATTGCAGCTGTTTCAGGTGGAGGGAAAACTACAATTACAGAACGATTAACTGATGAATTGGCAAATTCCAAAGCTTTATACTTTGATAGCTATAAATTTAATGATTGTCCTTCAGATATTTGTAAATGGATTGATGATGGAGCGAATTATGACGAGTGGGTATTAACGCCATTAATTACTGATATTCAGTATCTACTACAAAATAGTAATTTAGACTATCTTATTATAGATTATCCTTTTGCATACTTAAATAGTGAAATGCGAAAATTTATTGATGTAACTATATTTATCGATACACCTTTAGATATTGCGATGGCTAGAAGAATTTTGCGAGATTTTAAGGAAGATACAATGAGTGAAATACATAATGATTTGAAACACTACATGACACATGCGAGAAAAGCTTATTTAGAGGCAATTCATACTGTTAAACCAAATTCAGATATTGTCTTGGATGGATCTTTATCTGTAAAGGAAATAATTGATCGTACACTAGAGGAACTTAATCGAAGAAAACTAATTATGAATGGTTAAATGTATAGAGGAATATGTACAAAAGGATGAGCCACATTATATTATAGATGCTGTTAAGTGGATAATAGGATTAGAGGAGAGATAAATGTGTACACTTTATTTCAATATAATTGGCAAGTAAGAGATGATTGGTTTAAGTGGTGTGAGCAACTTTCTGAGGTAGAATTACTTCGCAAACGTGTTGGTGGTGTTGGGAGTATTTTAGAAACACTATTTCATATTGTAGATGTTGAGTATAGCTGGATTTGTGATTTGAAAGGAAAGGAAGTAGATGAGCAGCAATTTAAGGATTATCAATCAATTCAAAAAGTGAAAGCGTTATCTGATTTGTATAACAAGGATTTAGCAGAATTTGTACAATCATGGACAAAAGACTTAGAGAATAAAATATTGAAAGTTTCATGGACGGATAAAGAGTATAGGTACGGTGAAGTGTTGCGCCACGTTATTGTACATGAAATTCATCATATAGGTCAGCTGTCAATATGGGCAAGAGAGTTAAACCTTCAGCCTGTTTCAGCGAATTTAATTGGAAGAGGATTATAGACTTAAAAACCGACTCGCGCTGCAAAGGCAAGTCGGTTTTTATATGTAAGAAGATTTCTTAGTTGAAATCCTCAGATTTTTTTTGACGTATATGTAAAAACATTAAAATTGTAATGATGAAAAAGATCATCATCGTTTGTATGATTAAATTTTTAAATTGTAGTAATATTGTCCAAGATGTAAGTGCATCTTTAAAAGCTTGGAGTGCAGAGTATGAGGAAGGATCAAAACCGTACTGTAGTAATTTTTTTGTTTCGATAAAAGCACTGTTTTCTTCATCGGCTTCTAATATTACTGAAATAAGTCGTGTATCCCCTAGTTTAGCTGTACCGACGAAACTATAATTACCGTTGGTCGGAAAACTAGTTTGTAAACCATCAACGCCATCAAGTTTAATGTTTTCATTAAGGGAATAAATCATTTTATTTGTGTTGAAAACTTGAAAATCTTTGAAGGTAAATTGGTAAGAGGTTTGTTTCGTAATATTCAGTACATCTGGAAAATCTTTTACTAATTGTGTTGCTAGTTTAGCTGCGTCTTCCGCTGTTGTAGTCGATTGTTTATTTGTATTGTTATCAACTCCAGTAGAGTTGATAAATGGAGATGGATGTGATAACTGTAGTTGTTTTGCTTTTTCATTCATTAACATTGTAAAGCTATCTTCATTTCCAGCAACATGTTCTGCTAGTGCGAGTGCAGAACGATTATTTCCTGTTAAAAGCAATGTATGCAGTAAATCGCGAACCGTCGTTTTATCCTTTGATGTTACTTGTATAGGACTCGTTTCCACTCGGAAAACTTCGTTACTTATTTTTACTGATTCATCTAACTGTATTTTGCCGTCATTCAGTTGTTCCAATACGATATATTCTGTCATTAATTTAGATAAAGTAGCTGATTGTATAGGAGTGTCTTCATTTTTTTTATAAATAACTTCGCCTGAATTAGTATCTATTAATATAGCTGATTTAGCTTGGATAATTGGACCATTTACATAAAGGTAAGAATATAAAACGATAAGTGCAGTAATGAGAAAAGATAATAATAAAACTGTTATTTTTTTTAGGAATTGCATAAGCGATCCTCCTACTATGACATCAATAATATTATTGTAAAAAGGAATGCTTAATTAGGAAGAAAGAAAAGGTAAAGAATTTCTAAAGAATTATAAAGAATTATTAAGTTTCGGATGTTTGTGGAAAATAAAAGGTTCAACTTCTTATTAGATAAGAGATTGAACCTGAAATTTTTGTTGTATTAACATTTATACGGGAGTAGTTTTACAGTGAAAGTTGTTTTTTTATCATCACTATATACTTCAATCGTTCCTTTATGCAGTTCGACAATACTTTTGGCAATTGCTAATCCAAGGCCAGATCCACCAGTGTTTGTTGAGCGTGATTTCTCAACGCGATAAAAGCGTTCAAAAATATGAGGTAAATCTGTACTAGGAATAGGTTGGCCGTAATTTGTTATATCGATTGTAATCATATTATTGCTTTCATAAGCAGTAAGGTCAATATAGCCACCATCGTTTCCATAAGCGATAGCGTTTATTATAAGATTTTCAAATACACGCACTAATTTGTCTCCATCAGCTAATACCATGAGTTTTTGAGACGGGAAAGAAGGCCGACATTCTATATTAGCTTCTTGAACCTGTATTCGGAATTGAACAGTTAATTGTCCAAGTAGCTCTACAATATCAATGGGAGCAGAATATAAACTTAACTCTTTATTTTGAACACGTGTATATTCAAACAAGTCATTCATTAATGCATTTAGACGTGTTACTTTATCGTAAATGACTTGTATATAATAACGCAATTCCACTTCATCTCTATAATTATCATGATGGATTAAATTCACATATCCAACTATAGATGTAAGGGGAGTACGTAAATCATGTGATACATTTGTAATTAGCTCGCTTTTTGCTTGTTCCGCCTGTCTTTCTTCATCAATCGAGACTTTTAATTGTTCAACAATTTCATTGACCCCAGTTGCTAACTCTTCTAGATAATTATGATTTGCGATGGAAACTTTATGATTGAAATTTCCACTTGCAATATAACGAATCTCTTCAATCATTTTTTCTATACAAGTTTTATAGTAAAGCTTTCTTTCATGACGATAAAAAATGTATAGATAGGATGAGAATATAGAGAATAGAAACAAATAAGATATAATCATCATCCAGAGAGATTCCATGAGTCCTTTATATTTTTCATAGCCGAAAATTCTAATGAATTCTTTACCGAGTTCGCTTAAAGTAAGTGAACTCTCAATTACACTCGTAATGAGGCGATATATAATTAATTCAGTAATTGGAGTAAGAATAATAGATAATAAGAGCCAAAAAATAATTTTCCATTTTGGAATATCTTTTAATATATCAAATGCTTCATTTCTCAATTTTATAGCCTACTCCCCAAACAGTATGAATAAACTTTTCTCCATTCATTACGGTTTCAAGTTTATCACGCAAATTACTAATATGGACCATTACAGTTTTATTTGAACCATAACCATCTTCATTCCAAACACGTTCAAATATTTCTTCGGAACTAAATACTCTTCCTGTATTGCTTGCAAGTAAATATAAAATATCAAATTCAATTGATGTAAGCTTAATATATTCATTGTTTACTTTAACAGTATGATTATGCTTATGGATTTCAGCCGTTCGTATACGAATAATACCATCTTCTTTCTTTTGAGTAGCTGTGTTTTGGAAAGAGGATCTTCGTAGCAAAGCTTTCACTCTAGCCACTAGTTCTAGTGGATTGAATGGCTTAATCATATAATCGTCTGCCCCTGTCATAAGTCCTAATATTTTATCCATATCTTCAGCTTTGGCACTAAGCATAAGAATAGGTAGAGTATTATTTTCACGCACTTCTTGGCAAACCTCTAATCCATTTCGTTTTGGCATCATAATATCCAAAATCATAAGATCTACTTCATATGTACATACCATTTGCAAGGCTTCATCGCCATCATAAGCTTTATAAATGTTATAACCCTCATTTCGCAAATAAACAGCAAGTAATTCAACAATTTCTTTATCATCATCAATAATTAATATATTTTTATTCATTTTATAATTCCTTTCCTTACAAATCATCAACATTACTATAATATCAAACATTTATATACTTTGTAGCAATGATTCCATATAAAATTTCATGTAACGTATTAAAAAGGAATTAAAACATTCATAACGAATTTAAAATAGAGGGATTATTTAAATTTCATATTATATTGAATAATAGTAATCAGGAGGAGATTAGCGTGTCATACAATGAAACATATTCATTTACTCCAACCGGAAAAATAGAACAGGATATACAAGCCTTTTTATTAAGATACATTAAAGAAAATTGTAGAGTGGAAAGGATATGATATGAAAATGCAATTAAAAGAATATATGAATCAAACATTTCCAGGTGTTACATTAGTACCGTACATATACTCTCAGTGGGAAAATCATCTGCATTTTGATTTTGGGAAAAATAAATGTCAATTTAAAGAGGGAACAAATGAATATAATATGGATTATTTTAATCAGTTATATCAGTACAATAAAGAAGTATTTCATGATATATTCTCGAAAAAAGATACAGTGTTTTTAGTAACAAATGTTTATCGATTTAAAAAGGGAAAAATGAAAAATCCGCAGAAAATAAATATATATAATCGATTTATTAAAAAGAGCGCTTTGAAGTTTCATATAAGACAAGAAACGCTACGATTTTTATTTGAAGATGAGGAATCAGATTTGTTTTGTACATATCAATTTTCATTAAAATGTCTTGCTGGCGATATTAAGCATGAGCCACTTATTCAAGCTGCTAATCATGAAGATTTTCCAGAGTTGTACCCACGTTTTGGGAGCAAGAAAGAAATTTCTTATCCTGATGTATTTCTCATAAATGCAACGAAAGATATTATCATGTTTATTTATGATGATAGAGGATGTGAAGTAATTGCGAAGAATAAAGAAATAATCCGAGGTTTATATGAGAAATACAAAGAGTGGATTCCAGATTATGAACGAGAAAGTATAGATGACTTATTTAAATGAGAATAGGGGAAGTGAAACGTGTAATGAAACGTATCGCAATTGTATCTGCATGGGAACCAGAACTTACGTATTTACATCAACATTATCCAAGTGTGCGCGTTGAAAAAAGAGCAGCTTGGGAATTTCATTTTCACACTATTAATGAGTTGGAAATTATATCAGTTGTAACTGGTGTCGGTAAAGTAAGTTGCGCTAGCTGTGTACAATTGTTAATAAGTGAGTTTCAGCCAGATGAATTATGTATGACTGGGATTTGCGGGAGTCTATCAAATAAGGTGAAAAATGGTCATATTGTAGTGGCACTCAATGCAATACAACACGATGTGACTGCTGCTGGTTCAGGTGAAGACGTTTTTAATTTATATGATGGTAGAACAGCACCTATTGAAACAACAAAATCACTTGTAAGAAAAATAAAAAAAATACGTTCTTATGATCCTGTGCATTTCGGTACGTTCTTATCTGGAGATCAGCGTATTCGTAGTTCGGAAATGAGATATTTACTGCATACTGTATACGGAGCATTGGCTGTTGATCAAGAAGTGGCAGCGTTTGCTTATGTGTGTCATATAAATAATAAACCTTTTTTATGTTTAAAAGCTACTTCAGATCAAGCGAATGATAAAACGAAAGAAGAACAAAAAATCTTTAAAATGTTAGCATGTGAAAGAGCATGTGAACATTTAATTGCTTTTTTACGTGTTTATGAGATTACTTTAGTAAATAATAGATAGAAGGACTTATGTAGGAAAATGTCCATTCATTTCAAATTAAGGGGTGAAATAATATTGCTTAAGTATTATGGTGAACTTTGCACAAAAGTATATGAAAGTGATAAATCAATTGCGGCCGGAAAAGAATTAGATTTCTATCTTTCTTTTGTAAAAGACAAAAACATGAAAATTTTAGAACCGATGTGTGGGAATGGTAGAATGCTAATTCCTTTTATGCAAAATGGTGTGGATATAGAAGGATTCGATGTTTCTGAAGATATGCTGAAAGTATGTAAAGAGAAGGCTAAGAAATTAAATTTAAACCCGGTTGTTTCACTAGAGAGAATAGAAGAATACCGTAGTGATAAAAAATACGATCTTATTATGATTCCTTTTGGTTCATTTTCACTTTTACCAGATAATTTAGTAGATATTAGTCTTCAAAATATGAAAAATAACTTAAAAGAAAATGGGAAATTCCTTCTTACAGTTGTATTAGGGGGAAACGAAACGGAAGAGATTCTAGACTGGATAGAAACAAATAGAAAAGAAATTAACAATGAATGCATTGTTGAAAATAGAAAAGTATCATATGATGACTCGCAAAGGCTTTTAAATATTAAACTAAAATATGAAGTCATCCAAAATGAGAAAATAGTAGAAACTGAGATTATGGATTTTCCTATAAGGCTATATTCTTTAAAAGAATTTGAAAATATACTTATTGCGAAGGGATTTAGTCAAATTGTAGTTCATGAAATAAAAGATGGATATGGTGAAGGGGATTCATTTCATGTGTTTGAGTGTAGTATATAACTAGTCATAGCGGAGGATTATACTTATATGATTCAATACAAAAGATGTAGTGACGTAAGTATAGATTTAGTGTATGAAGCTTTTAAGGATGGATTTTCAGATTACATTATTAAAATGGAGGTTTCAAAAGAAGATTTTATAAAAAGATTTTTTGGAGCAGAAGGGAATTCGCTAGAACATTCGTTTCTTGCTTTAGACGGTGACAAATCTGTTGGTTTAATACTTGGTGGAATTAAAGTATATGAAACTATAAACACAATGCGTTGTGGGACATTAGCTGTTCATCCAGAATATCGAGGAATTGGTGTAAGTCAAAAGTTATTTGAATTGCATAAAGAAGAGGCGATTCAAAATGGATGTAAGCAACTTTTTCTTGAAGTCATTGTAGGTAATGACCGAGCGATTAATTTTTATAATAAATTAGGTTATGAAAAAGTGTATGATCTTTCTTATTATAATTTAAATGATGTAACTGAAATAAGGAATAAAGATTATAAAGATATTGAAGTGAAACAATTAGAATACCCAACATTTAAAGTTGAAATTCAGAAATGGTTAAACTTCCATATAAATTGGCAAAATGATCTTGATTATATCGAAAAAACAAATAATACATTTTACGGCGCATATATTCATAATGATTTAAAAGGCTCTGTATGTGTGAATGAAAAAGGTAAAATTAGCTTTATTTTCGTAGACAAAGACTATAGAAATATTGGTGCTGGGACGAAACTATTGCGAACAGCAAGTGAAGAATTGAAATTATCAAATTTATCAATTGGGTTTCCAAACAATAGCTTACTGGAAGGCTTTTTAAAGAAATGTGGGTTTGCAAAGAATTCTTTAGCCCAATATGAAATGTATTTATTGCTATAAAAGCGGAAGGAATTATTCTTTCCGCTTTTTATTTGTGCTGTAAGCCTACGTTTAATAAGGAAGAAGACATACATGATAAGTGATTTTGAATACTATATAAGCTATTCATGACACCATTTACCTTAAAGGAAATTGTTTTTAAATATGTAATGGGAATATTATACAAAGTAAACAAATCAACGTTTTCTCATGTTGAATTTTTTCCGGGAAAATGTTGAAGGTTCGTCTATTTTAATAAACGTATGAAGAGAATATATAATAAATGAATCCATACTTAAATCACCACTCATACATTAAATTAGTAATTCATTCCTATAGAGATTTCTTTTATACATAAATTCGTGTAAAATAAAAACAGAACGTATATTCTATGTGAGAGTAGGAGGCAATAATTATGTTAGCTGAAATAGAGAAACAATCTGATGGTTATATTGTAAGATTTGAACGCCAATTTCCGTATACAATAGAGGACGTTTGGTCTGTTTTAACTGAAAACAGTAAGCTAAAAAAATGGATGTCTAATTTGCAGATTGAAAACCTTAAAACAGGTGGAATTATAAAGTTCGACATGATGGATGGTTCATTTTTAAATATTGATATTTTAGAATGTCAACTAAATTCAGTGCTTGAATTCACATGGGATAAAGATCGCGTCCGATTTGAAATACATAAAGCAGGAAATGGATCCCTTTTACTTCTTAATGAATTCATTCATGAATTAACAAATCATACGCCAAAAGATATAGCTGGTTGGCATATTTGTTTAGATCTTTTTTCTTCCGTGTTAGAAGGAGAAGAGAAAGAATTTCCGAAAGATGAGTGGCAACAATGGTTTGAAAAATATAAGGTTAAGATTCGTGAAGTGAAAGGGTAATTGCGTAATGGGTTATATTCATTATGTAATTATTATATTATAAAAATGATTTTTCAGGAAAATAAGAATAGAGGTTAATATGAAAGTAAATCAATTAATTGCAAATAACATAAATAAATTAGATGCTGTCATTCCGTTTAATAAATCACTTGGTATTGCTGGTTTATCTGGATCTGGAAAAACAACTCTTTGTCAAACAATCGGTGAAGAATCAAAGAAGCGTCTAGTTTCCTTATTACCAAAGGCTGAATATCAATATTTATTTCCTAATATTATGGAAACTAATTTTAGTGCTATTAAAATGGAAGAAATGCCTTTAGTACTTTTTCTAGGAAAATCATCAATTTCTTCTAATCCGCGCTCGACGATTGGTACTCATACAGGTGTCTTTAAAGAGATTCGTGAAAAACTTGCTGAAGTATTTAATCTTTCTCCTGAAGTTTTTTCGTTTAATAATCAGTTAGGTTGGTGTGCTGCTTGTAAAGGGCGTGGTACTACTAAAAATATTGAGTGTAAAAAATGTAAAGGAAAACGTTTTAGTGAAGAAGTTGAACAACATTCTATTGAATTATTTGCTAAACCACATACAATTTCGGATATTAACGATTTAAGTGTTGAATCAATTCTTTCATTGGCAAAAGAATTAAATATTAGTGAAGCAAAACAACACATATTACAAAATATTATTAATATGAACATTGGCTATTTAACATTAAATAGAATTATGGGTACGTTGTCAGGTGGAGAATTAACAAGGCTTTACCTTGCTGAATTCATGGCGGTAAGTGAAAATGCTGTCATTATTATTGATGAGATTTCTGTGGGGCTTGATCACGTAACCTTATTACAAATATTAGAAGAGATCAAAAAATTAGGGTGCAAAAATCAAATTTGGCTAATTGATCATTCAGATACAGTACTGGATACAACTGATGAGCAATTATTCTTTGGTCCTGGTAGCGGAAAATATGGTGGGAAAATTGTGAAAGAATCACCAAGGCCAAAACCAATACTGTCGGAACGGAATAACGAAATGCCAATAGAATACTATATATTCCATGAATTATATTGTCGAAATATCCAAATGACTGAGTTTCAAATTCCTAAAAATAGACTTGTAACTGTTACAGGGGAATCAGGATGTGGGAAATCTACACTTGTTAATGAATGTATCGCTAAAGATTTTCAAAAGCGATATCCAAAAGACAAACTTGTTATGGTAGGACAAGATCGCAATCAGTCGATTACAAGTCGATCAACCGTTGCAACTTTCCTTGATATTAAAAAGAAGCTAACAAAGTATAGTGAAGAAATTGATGATATTTTTGAACGTTCAATTGAGGATATTATTGATGACCTTCCAAATGAAGATATCGCATATAAGCGCTTGAGCTTACTAATCAAATTAGGACTAGGCTATTTAACATTAGAACGAAAAACACAAACATTATCAACGGGTGAGTTTCAATGTGTTCATTTAGTTTCTGAGTTATTTGCAAACACAAGAAACCCACATACATTATTTATTTTTGATGAGCCTTCAAAAGGTTTATCACAAAATATTTTAAATCAATTTATAGATAGTGTCAGAGGGATTTTGCAAGATGAATCAGTTTCAATCATAATGATTGAACATAATAGTTACATGCTAGAAAGCTCTGATTATATAGTTGATTTTGGGAAAAGACAGCTTGAATCTGTAGAACATCTTGATGTTATTAGTCATGATGATTATTATCGTCAAACACGTAGTGTGAATAGGGATGAGCAAATACATATTCCTTCAACGCTTAAGCGTAAAGAAGGAATTCACTATGTAAAAGAAAATCATATTAACTATTTTAAAAATGCCGAGAACATTTATAAGGGTGGTATTTTAAAAAGTTTATCATCAATGGCGCGATTAATTTATGGTGAATATGAATCTGATACAATTTCACCAGTTGTTGCGATTGATCTTGAAAGACATTTGTATAGTCAATATAGCTTTCTATATGAAATTGGTGGATTAATCAATCATATTGTAGCTGCTCATCCAACCAATAAAGATACGAGAAGTTTTGATTTTTATTCACAGGATAATCACTGTCCGTCTTGCTCTGGTCGCCTTCAAATTGAAGTTTTTGATAAAGAAATTACAATTCAAGATAAAAACGTTCCATTTTGGGATGGCCTATTCGATCAGGAAATTATGAAAGTATTAAAATTTTATCAATATGAAAAAATAGAATTTCTATTTGAAGAAATTAAAAATGAGCTTGGTCACGATTTGTCAAAGAGCTATAATGATATGTCAGAAGAAGAAAAGCATACGTTTTGGTATGGTTATTTTGAAAAAACATTTTATGATAAAAAAGGAAAGACACGTAGAACATGGGGAGGATTTAATACGATCATTGGCGGATATATCGTTATTTCAAAAGCAGCTATTAAAGAACAAATTAAAGAATCTAAAGAAATGATTGTATGTCCAATTTGTGAGGGGACGGTTTTAAATCATCATAAACCGCTTAAATTTGGTAATTCAGATATTCGCGAAATAATTAATCAGCCTATTGATGAAGTGTTGAACATAGTTGGTGATTTACCGGCACTTGTTAAATTGAAGTCTATTGTTGGTGGCGATATGAGATTGACAGAAGATGTTTCTTTATTGCCAAGAAAAGCACAAGTTGCACTAAAAATGTTTGAATTAGAACAGGCAAACTTTTCAAACTATGAAATGGTGTTACAAAATGTTTTACCATTTTGGGACGAAATAAAAGGAAATATAGAATCAATTAACGTCAACAATCAAGTAACTATTTGTGATTTCCCTAACGTTTACGAAACGAGAGAAGCCATTATAGATAAATATTTCACAAATGGTAAATATAAAAAACTAACATATGTGTATGAAGCATTTGCTTACAAAAAAATAGTTACCCAAATTAATAAAATTAAAAAAAGCAACCCATGCCCATTCTGTAAAGGAAAGAAAGTTATAACTGAAGATAATCTACATGATGGTGTGTTTAAATTAACAATTCCATGTGTAACTTGTAATGCAAGTGGTATTAATGATGAAGGACTTAAAGAAATTGTTGATGGCATAGATGTACAAACATGGTTAACTGGAAAAGTTACTGATGTTGTGGATGAAAGCTTATTAACAGAAGCTGTTTCGCAAATACCAATTTTTAGTCGCATTCGCGAATTGGATAAACGAGATATGATGGCGGTTTATGAATGTTTGGAGATAAATAATTAACCGGAAAAATTAGTATGGTTGGTTAATATAATTGATTATAAAAGCTAAATACGCAATTTTAATTATATAAAAATAACATATTTAATTGTTGTTTAAACGATTAAAAATAGTTGACTCTCACACAATGTCATTGTTTAAGATAAAGTTGAGCTTCGAAGTAGATGTAATTTATAGGAGGAAAACATGTTTAAAATAGGGGATTTTTCAAAACTATCTTCCATTAGTATACGTATGTTGAGGCACTACGATAAAGTTGAATTATTGCAGCCAGTAAAAGTTGATGAACAGAGTGGATATCGATACTATTCAGCAGCCCAATTAAAGAAAGTAAATCAAATTCAAATGTTAAAAGATATGGGATTTAATATCGCTACCATTAAAGAAATAATAGAATGCGATAATATAAATAGTGTAAAGGAACAATTTCAAAATCGTTGTGCTCAAATAAAGGATGAAATGGGTGACCTCCAAAAACAGTTACGTTTTCTCGAAGCTTCAATGAAAACGATGAGAGAGGATGTTGTTGAGATGAGCTATCATGTTTCAATAAAGGAAATTCCAGAAAGAAATGTAGGTAGTGTTAGAAAGGTTATTCCATCATATAATTGTGAAGGCGATTTATGGAGCATATTGATGCAAGAAATTCATATGAAAAATATTAGCATGGCTAATCCGAGTTATAGTATTGCTGTCTTCCATGATCAAGAATACAAGGAAAAAGATATAGATGTAGAAATACAGCTAAATATCTTAGGAACGCACGAAAATACAAAAGATGTTCATTTTAAAAAAATCGAAGCAATCAAAGTAGCATCTATAACAGTAAACGGAAGTTATGAACAAATGACAAATGTAAATGAAGCAGCCGCAAAATGGATTGAAGCGGAAGGATATGAATTAGCGGGTCCCATGTTTAATATTTATCACGTTAGCCCAGCTATTGAATCGGATCCTAATAAATGGGTTACTGAGGTTTGTTATCCAATTAAATAATGATAAAGAAGAAAGGCATTATTATGCCTTTTTTTCTTTATCATTAACTTATTCATAAATATCAAAATAGATTACTTCTTAATCACTTTCTAAATCAATAATAGCCTCCTTAATATAAGAAGGCATTAAATTTAAAAAAATTAATGCTATGTGTATCCGTCATCAGGAAATAATACATTACCTTGTAGTAAAACTATTTTGTATTAAATACAGAACGGTATGTGCTGTTTCGGTTAGTATGTGTGGTTGGAGAAGAGGACATTTAGAATGTACCAAATAGACTGTAAAATTATTATGTAAACCAATAATTCTATATGAAATTTTAATCTTAAATATTTTCATTTTATAATGTACACTTAAATAGTATTATACATATAATCTTCAAACAAAGGGGAAATAGTAAAGTGAATGAATTAGAGTATAAAAACTTTTATGATAAAGTAGGACGATTAAATGGGTGGGATTTTAGTAAATTAAAATGTAAAATAGTTGGAGAAACTTGGGACTTTTATGGAGAAGTGAAAGAAAGATGTAAACCATCAGACATGTTACTTGATGTTGGTACAGGTGGAGGAGAAAATGTACTTAACATAGCATCCTCAGCTAAATTACTAACTGGAATAGATAATTCAAATGGCATGATTGAAAAAGCACATTCCAACTTGAAAAAAGCAGGTGTACAAAACGTTGAGTTTCTCCAAATGGATTCTGAAGCTTTAACGTTTCCGCATGCTCATTTTGATATTGCTTCTAGTTGTCATGCACCATTTGTAGCATTTGAATTAGCAAAAGTAATGAAAAAAGGTGCTTTTTTCTTAACACAACAAGTTAGTGAGTATGATAAATTAAACCTTAAGGAAGCATTTGGCAGAGGACAATGTTTAGGCGAAAGGGATGGTACTTTAAAAGAAAAATATATGAGTGAACTTAATAGTGCCGGCTTTGAGCTCGTGCAAGTACGTGAATATGATGTTACCGATTATTACAGTACACCTGAAGATCTCATTTTCTTATTAAAACATACGCCTATTATTCCTAGATTTGGAGAAGAGAAAGAGGATTTTACTATTTTACAAAAATTTATTGATATGAATAGTTCTGAAAAAGGGATTCGTACGAATTCAAAAAGGTTTATGATAATTGCTGTTAAATCATAATGTATATGAACGTAAAAGCTGGTTTTCTTTAAAAGAAAATCAGCTTTTTTGTGAAGAAGAGAATGCAGGGAAATCTTGAGAATAATAGAAATATATATATAATGTATTAATCGAAAAATTTAAATATGGAGGATAATTGTTGTGAAACGTTACTTTATGAATCACGAAAAACTAAACGTGCATATTACTGAATGGGAGAATAATGACAAGCCTGTTATCTTTTGTTTACATGGATTAGGTAGTACGAGTTTAAGTTTTATAGAAATCGCAGAAGAATTAAAGGGGGAGTATAGATTTATCTCCATTGATGCACCAGGGCATGGTAAAACACCACCCTTTGAAAGAACGGAAGATTATGAGATGCAGAATTTAGCAAATTGGTTAAATGAAATAATAAATGAACTGGGAATTGAACATTTCTATTTTCTATCACATTCTTGGGGAAGTTTCGTCGCGTTATATTATTTATTAAATAATCCAGAAAAAGTATTAGGAAGTATTCTTATTGATGGAGGATATCAAACAAAAAGACTGCAAGAAGAAACATTTCAAGAGGAAATCGCTTTTTATGAAAAGGATTTTGATGAATATGTTTTTAATAATTGGGACGACTTCTTTAAAAGTGAAAAAGAAGCTTATACTAGGTGGTCTCCATTATTAGAGAGTGCAGTAAAGGATCTTGGTATAGAAATGGATAATAACGTATGCTGGCATGCGAGGGGGAGAACAGCTGGTAATATAATAAGAGGTATGCATAAAGATGAAACGATAGATATATATGAGAAACTACCATCTGATATCGTATTACTTCGAGCTACAGTTCCACAAATATGGGATGAATATAGAGATAAAACAGTAAATATTTTTAAAGAGAAAACTGACGGTGTAGTAAAATTAATCCCTGACACTACACACATGTTGCACTGGGATAAACCAGAAGTTGTTATTGAAGAAATAAAAAATAATTGGAGGTAACATATTCATACTAAAGTTGTAGTTTCTGCATGAAAAATCCATCCTTCCGTTTGATTTCATCTATTTATAAGTGTAATACAATACGAATAGATAGTATGAAATAGGGGGATTTACAATGATTACACACATTTCAGATATTAAACTACAAACTGTTTCTATAGAAGGAGTAAAACAAGTATACGGAGATATATTATCTTTTCCAATAAAAAAAGAAACAGCATCATTTATTCAATTTGAAGTAACACCATACACAACAATTAGTTTCCAGGAAGTATATGAACCAATTGTACCTGCGCATTTCGCTTTTGAGATTCCATATTCCAAATTTCATGAAACAGCAAAATGGCTTGAAAAGTCTGGGTTACTTATTGTGAAATGGGAAGATGGAAATACAATTGGTGAGGAGAACGATCTATTCAATTTATACTTTAAAGACGGAGATGGAAATCTTCTCGAAATTATCGCACATAGTTATGTTAAAGAAGATGTATTAGTACCGCATTCACCGTTAAATATTTTATACGTAAGGGAAATCGGTCTTCCCGTTAAAAGTGTACCTGTATTTACGGAATGGTTGAAATCAAATCTAGATATGAAAACGATGGAAGATGGGGATATTTTCAACTTTGTTATAGGTGGCACTGCATATATCGTCGTAACCTGGTGGCAGCGACCTTGGATTCCAATTGCGATGAAAGCTTTACCACCGAAAGTACACGTTTCTTTCGGAACATCAGATGAAGCATTTTTACAACGAATCCAAAATAATTTCAAGAAAAATAGTGTTCCGTTTGAATGTAAGCGTAATGAAGTATCATTTCTTCAGCAGGGATATTCATTTTCTGTGGTGTATACACCAGATTTTCATTCTAATATTCCAAGTAAATTAAACTTACCACTTTCNNGAAAGTGGTAAGTTTAATTTTTATGCCGTGATTTTGCAGTGAGTTTCTATCCAATCAATAAAGTCTTTTATGATCGATTCAGTTAATGTATGATTAACAGTTTCGTATGTAATAAATTTCACATTAGTAGGTGCATTAAAGGGTATCAAATGTGTATAAAAATCTTTTTGACCAGCTATCGAGAAATGTGATTATTTTCACCATGTGAAAATAATATAGGGGCATTTGTTTTAAAATCTTTACATTTAGGATCGTATAGCTTAAGTATATTCAATTCAATTTCTTCTAATCGAGTCCTCATATCCAGCTCTCTAAAAAACCTTTCTGATGTTACAAATGAACTTGAGCCATTTATGCTTATTAGTCCAGCATAATCTATGTTAGAAAAGAAAATACCACTTGCTATAAAATCACCTATTGAACTACCAAAAAGTATTATATTTTCTTTTTGTATTTTCAAATGATGAATTAACTCATTTGATTCATCAGTTTATCAGCATCTTTTTGTAACCGAATAGATTTATTACTGTTTCAGATCTATGTATTAATTCATACCCTAGCATTAGAAGGGGGTGATTGAAGGTATGGCGATTAATGATGAATCAATTTGTCAACAGTTTGCAAGAATTATCGGCGGCCAGAAAGGTTTCGCCGGTGGAAAATGCGTGGCAACAATAAATCGGGATGAAATACAAGCAACAATCTTGGGAAAATGTTTTAGAGTAACAACTTCTTTCTCATTCGAATCAAGAGATAATAAAACTGGACGGGCATTATGCCTAGGCCGGATAGCGCTCTTGCAAAAGGAAGTCACTGAATTTGTTGCGACAATTATTAAACAAGGAATAATAGTTTCGTCTATACACAATGAGTGGTTATGTGATGATCCAAATTTGATTTACGTTAATATCGAAGACGTTGATGATCCACTAAATTTCGCAAGAAATGTCAGAAGGGCGTTAAGAAACTAACGAATTTCTTTAATTAAATGAGCGATTATGTTAATTAGAATATTTTAAGATTGTTGAAGAGTATATTTGAAAAATAGGTTTAAGTTGATGATTTTATAAAATAAAAGAAGGCGTTCCATATTTGGAATACTTTTTTTTACGCCTAAGAAATATAGGATAGCTCTTTTAGAAGGTACCACTTTCTCATTGTTTATTCATAGGGAGATATCTAGGATGAGGAAACACCTTCTTAAACAAGGAACACAACTTTTATAATTGTAGCGCTGAATTAAATAAATAATTGAACATAGTCAAGGAGCAAGAAAACGCTCTATTTTTTACTTTCAGAGGCACTGCTCTATCTCCATCAGCTGAAAGATTTAATAGTGTTCCTAGAACAAATTTTTGTATTAGCTTGTAACAAATAAGCACATTTTTCGTTTTGGGGTTGATTTCTTTTCTTTTCTTTTCTTAGCTTGATCGCGATACCCTATGCCCATCAACTTGTTTTATGGTTTTCGTTTCTATTTACTTATATTTTCATTGTTACTGACCCCTACTTCATTAGAAGTTTGTTTATATCCAAGGTTGCCTCGTGTGAAAATAAGAATAAGTAAAGCGACAAAGCCCAATCCTATCCCCACAAATAAATCCGAATTCTTTAAAACAGGATTGGTGGAATAAGCTTGTACCAAGCTAAACGTATTTACACTCGCATGAACTAGCATGACAATAAATAAGTTACCGTGATGGCAGTTATAGACCCAAGCGAGAATGATTGAGATCGGCAAACACAGCAAAATGAAAATCGGTAAATGAATATATAGTATAGAAAGGTCAGAACCCGGTCCACCCCTTTGTGCAACTGTTAAGAAATGTGGAAGATGCCAAAAAGCCCACAAAACACTCAGTAGTAATGTTGCTTTTAACGGTCCAAACTTCGATTGTAATCGAGGCAAAGCGAAACCGCGCCATCCGATTTCCTCAGGTAAAGGTCCACCGAGAAAGAAAGTAGCCACAAAAGAGATGAGATAGGTTACAAAAAATTTAAAAGTAAGGTCATGGAAAGTAGGTATCCCTCCATTTAATATCACCATACCCAGAAACATTACAGCAGGGATAACGATGAGTGTAAACAAGTACCACTTCAAACCGACCTTAGTAGATATGATGCTTTTTCTAACTTTTTTCCACGACTCTTTGCCTTCAAGAGTTCGAAACATGATATATGCTGCTAACATAGGACCTACAAATGCATTGGCAACAAAGAAAATATCAAACGCTTTTGTTTTAGGGAAAATACCCCATTGGGATAAGATAAATGGAATTAATACAACCCACGAGAATAAATATGCCATTACAAAAAATGAAGTTAACGGATAGGATTCCAAATACCCTCTCAGACCTGTTGATGAGTTTTTTGATTTTGTTAAATACTTCAACATAATCACCTCTTCAATTATAAAGTACTGCGATATGTGTTAATTCTACATGTTTTCATAAAGAACCTTTTTGATGTAATAAAGTTAAGATTTTTGTAAGAAAGGAGCGATACGTTACCAAAGAAATGTAGAAATTTCTATAACAGTTTCTTTCATTTCTTTGTCTACCTTGAGTGCTATCCCATGCCCATCAAACTAATATTTTAAAGTGTCCCCAAAACGAAAAAAATGAGCCGGATTTTCTATTCTAAGAAAAATCCGACTCTTATTTTTAGACTTGTTATAAAGGACGAAGAAACACTAACGTTGTAGTATCTTTCATATTAAACCGGTACTCATCTAAAAAATTGATATGTTTCATCCTAGTAGTGAGGTATGTTTTAATAGTTCTTCGTTAAAACCACGTGTACTTTAAGATTTTAAATATAAATTCTAAAATTCCGATTGGTATATTAATTTCTACTAAAAATAACAATTATTTGAGCAGAAGGATTTCCTGAAATTCCAATGAATTTAATACATGGAGGTCAGGAGTATTACTTTATTTTTTAAGGAGGAATGAACTTGAACTTAGATGAACCGATAGCCAAGGGGAATACTGCGAAGATATATCTTTATGAAAATAAAATTATTAAATTATTTGAGGAATATCTTCCAAATACAGAATCTTTTAATGAGGCGAAAAAACAAAAATACGCTTATTCATGCGGACTACCAGTTCCAAATATATTTGAAATAACACAGGTACAAGATAGACAGGCTATTATTATGGAATACGTAAAAGGGGACAGTATTGGTGATCTCCTGCTTAATAATTTAAAAGAGGCAGAGCATTATATCAGTATTTGTGTTAATGAACAAAAAAAGATTCATGCTATAAGTGTGGATACAAATAAAATGGAATCAATGAGAGAAAGATTGGGGCGTCAAATTAAATCTGTACATAAATTGGATGAAAATCAGAAAGAAAATATATTGAATAAGTTATATTCCATCAAATTTGAATCTAGATTATGCCATGGAGATTTTCATCCATTTAATTTAATTTTGAGTAATGATAATGTGAAAATAATAGATTGGGTAGATGCTAGTTCTGGTGATATTCGTGCAGATGTATTTCGTACCTATTTATTGTACGCCCAGGCATCTATGGAATTAGCTGAAATGTATTTGCAAATATATTGTAGAAATACTAGCTTATCAAGAAATGAGATTTTTCAATGGGCTCCTATTATTATTGCGGCTAGATTAACTGAAAATGTACCAGTTAAAAACATTGAATTACTAAATGAATTGGCGATTCAGTATTGTGATTAATGAAAGAATCTCTCCATATTTTTTTAGAAGTTATATATGTACTAACAGTCTAAATGGATATTTAAACGCATTGGAATTAGCGTACGACTAATAAGATAGTAAAGAAGGAGTTCATTTTATGAAAACTGAATCTGAGAAATCTTCTCCTGCGCTACAACTTTCGAAACTACATAAGCGGTTTGGTAAATTTATTGCAGTTAATCATATTGATTTAACTGTTCCAAGGGGATCTTTCTACGGAGTAGTTGGGCCTAATGGAGCAGGAAAAACTACTTCGTTGTCAATGGCTGTCGGTTTGTTACGACCGGATGGCGGGAACATTAAAGTTTTTGGAATTGATGTTTGGAGTAATCCAGAAAAAGCTAAAACGCTGATTGGGGTATTACCAGACGGATTAGCTTTCCCAGAAAGACTTACTGGTCGTGAATTGCTAACATATATGGGATTGTTAAGAGGGATCAGTGCTAAGGAAGTTGCTCAACGAACAGAAGAACTACTTACAGTATTAGAGCTAAATAATGCTGAAGGAACTTTAATCATAAATTATTCTACTGGTATGCGTAAAAAAATCGGTCTCGCACTCGCGCTCCTTCATGCACCAAAACTACTCGTTCTCGATGAACCGTTTGAGGCGGTAGATCCTATTTCTGCAACTACTATTAAAAAGATTTTACAGAAATTCGTTAGTTCAGGTGGTTCTGTAATATTTTCTAGTCACGTCATGGCATTACTTGAACAACTTTGTGACCACGTTGCGATTATTTCGAAAGGGACAGTACTTTCGTCAGGAAAGATGGAAGATGTTTGTGGTAACGAAAAACTAGAGGACATTTTCGTTCGATTAATAGGTAGTCCTACTGTTAAAGGGGGAGAATTGTCTTGGTTAGTACTTTAATTCAAATGAAGTTATCAATACTTAAACATTCAATGAATGGTGGTAGGGCAGTTCTATTTATTATGGCAGGATTAGTTGGTTTATTGCTGGCAATTGGAACTATTCTACTTTTTTCTTTTTATCCTACGGAACAAACCATTTCAAAAAGTATCCTATACGTAACATTCGCTATTTGGACGGTAGGGTGGATTATTGGCCCGATGCTTACTGGGGGAGACGGAATATTACGTCCTGAATATTTTGTATTGCTTCCGCTCAGCCCTTATAAACTTGCTAGAGCACTACTCGTTGTAGCTTTTATAGGAGTAGGACCACTAGTTAGCTTTCTAGCTTTCATAGGATTATTAATTTACGCAGCCAGGATTAGCTATTTTGCAATTATAGTTGCAGTTCCGGCAATTATCTTACAGTTAATTTTTGTAGTGCTGTTATCAAAAGTAATAGTTAGTATTATGGGTGAGACAATGAAATCAAGAATCGGAATGGAAATTGGAGCGATGCTCATTGGTTTTCTTATTGCATTTCTAAATGTAGGCTGGTATGCACTTCCTGTAATCAGTGGGATAACACCAAGTGATACAACGTTATTTTACATGATTCCATTTAGTTGGACGATCCTTGCTGTAGAGTACGCTAGTCAATCTAATTGGTTATTATCTTGTATTTTCTTAAGTGCAATAGCAATATTTTGTGGGCTTCTTTTCTTTATATGGACTATATTATTGACTAGAAATAAAGTGAGAGATTCTAAAAAAATCCAAGGTGAGATTACTAATAAGCATTATAGAAGGGGTATTAAAATCTTTTTAGAAACTAAAATAGGAGCTGTTATAACTAAGGAGCTTAAAAGTTGGGGAAGAGATCCACAAAGAGGTCGTTTCCTGCGGATGGGCATATGGATAGGTGTATTTTATGGGATTTTAGTTACAATTGCTGATATACCATACTTAATGCCTTGGACAGGAGTGAGTATGATTGTATTTACAAGTATGTTCTCTTGTAATTTATATGGTTTTGATGGGAGCGCATTATGGTTAACATTGGTGACGCCAGGTGCAGAAAGGATAGATGTGCGTGGTCGTCAGTTAGCGTGGTTGATAGCTGTTGGTCCAGTTTCGATTTTAACAACGAGTATTTTTACTATTTCTAGCGGGCTTACTTTCGTTTATCCATGGGTATTTGCAATAATTCCGGCATTACTTGGCGGAGCAGCAGGCCTTATCGTATTGTTTTCTGTTTATAACTTAATCCCAATCACTGATTCTCACCGCCGTGGAAAAGGAACCATAATATCCGGTGACGATATGAATACGAGTAAGATGTTTATAACAACGTGGCTCATGATGGTGATGGTATTAGCAACAGCAATACCAGCTTTACTAGTTGCATGGCTTGGAACATCACTACATATACAGGTCTTACAATGGCTAGGTGTACCGATTGGGGTTTGTACGGGAGGGGTTTTAGCTTGGCTGTTTGGGCGTATTGCTTACACAAAACTTGAAAGAAATGGCCCCGAGTTGCTATTTGAAATGAAAAGTGGGATGAAAATAAAGAGTGATAATTACAAAAAGAAAGTTCAAAATAAAGCGATTGAATTACCTAAGAAAAAACTTGCTTTTGTTGTTCTTTTTGTATTTATGGGAATCTTTTTTTTAGTTCACCAAAGTATAGTACCGATAATCTTTGAAATATTGGGTGTGGATGAAAAAGTTCGTCTTTTCTTCCTTCCTCGTTATCTTCCACAAATCGCTCGTATTCCTGTAAGTATCATTTTTGCTCTATTAGGTATAACATTTTTGTATAAAGCAATTTTAACTAAGAAAAGGCACGTGAAAGAAACGCAACTAATAAAAGATGATATGTAAAACATCCCTAAAAAATCATTTTTTACATGATGTTGTTCAACTATTGTTAAACAGTAGTTAAACAACATCTGCTTTACATATTGATTAAGGAATGATTATTTTCAAGTTTCATTCTATAAAGATTCATTATCCGTACTTGTTCCTCAGTTAATTCTTCTCTATCCCAATACATATGCATTAAACTATATTCAAATATCTCCTTTAATTTTATGAACAATGGAAGCTTGTCTATTATTTCTTTAGGTAATTCATTTTCTTCTTGATACCCATCAAGTATTGCTTTTGTAATTGAATTCTCATAGTCAACAATATTCCCATTTCCTGCAAATGAGTACTCTATCGCGCTATAGATTGGAACTGCTAAATCGAATATGTAAAAATGTTTTTCGCAGTCTTGAAAATCAATCATTGTTAAGTTTGAAGCATTATCAACTAAAATGTTTTCTAACCATAAATCCCCATGGATCAGGCCATAGTTCGTAGATGTTTTGGGTAGGTTTTTAATGGTAGATAAAACATCACATGCAATTTCTCTAATAATAGTCTCTTCTTTAGGGATATATTTAAGGAAATTATATTCTTCATTTTCATACCAATCGTTAATATGTTTTACCGGTTCAATACTTTCAAATTTTTTAGATACACGATGCAATTTACCAATTTGTTGGCCAAGCTTTTTAAATACATTAGCATTCCATTCACTTCTTGGTAAATGTATACCAGGAGCAGCTTTATATAATACAGCGAAAAGTTCCTTGTCTAATGTTAATTTCTCTACTAAATTTCCCATTAAAGAAGGTATTACTGGAGGGGCTCCTAAGCCATTTTGATATAAAAAGTTCGTATATGTAACTTCTTCTAACTGTTCTTCATACGTTTTATAGTTTGTAATTCTAATGAAGTAAGTACCTTCTTCCGCGAGACATTGATACATTTCGTTCGTTATGGATTTAATGTTAATAAAATTTAATGGATATTGTTCATTTATTAAGTGGAGTATCTCTTTTTCTAACTCGTTCATTGTAACTTCCTTTCTAAGCATAAATTTTCAATTAGAAAACTAATCATCTCTTAATTTACAAAATTCGTGTTTTAATTTTTGAAATCCTTTAAAATTGATATAGTATCCAAAAATGTTTTTGGAATGAACCCAAGAGAATTTCAACTAAACAAAATGCCTATTCAATCATTTGTTAAACTCAATATCAATAAAGAAGGGGGAGTTTAAAATGAATATTTCTAAGAAATTTGAAATTGATCGATTACGTAGTGAGAAGAATGAGTTGTTTGATACAGATGTACTTAACATATTAAATGGTCAATTTATGTATGAAGAATTTAAAAATGAAAAATTAATGAGAGAGTCTGATTACGCCCCATTTAATGAAGCAATGTGTGTGAACCGAGTTACTACACGAGTTTTTGATGAAGAGTTTATTAAGACAAGAGCGACGGGGCATAATAGTTCAGTTGAGGATTATATAAAAAAGGTTATAGATCCATTAAATAATCTTTTTAATAATAAATATAAATATATTGTTTTGTGGTTTGGTGAGGATATGTTTTGCCAAATGAATCTATTGACGATCCTTTCTTATCTTGAGGAGTCAGGTTATAAGGGGAGAGTTGTTTTAAATAGTTTTAGAGATGATGAATTTAAAGTTAGTCAGACCGAAATTAAATTAGGTAAATATCACTCTGTATATAAAGAAGTGTTGGTGAATCATGAGAAACCAACTGTAGAGTTACTTCCATTGATGTATCAGGCAATAGATTTATATTTAGATATGTTAAAAGAGGATAATGCCGTAGTAAAATTCATTTCCCAAAATAAAGATTTATCAATTAGCGAATTATTAAATAAGTTGTTTAATCTTTTCCCAACAATAGGATATGGAGACTCTCAATACATCGAATTAATCAATAGAACAAAATAAAATACTATTTGAGTAAAAGAATACACCTAAAAAGTTAGGTGCATTCTTTTATTTATGTTCTTTCAAGTAAATCTAATTCTACCTCTACAAATGCCATTAATTCTTTAATGGTTTCACCAGAAAAATCAAAACGAATACCAGCTGTTTCATACACTTCTTTTATAGATTTTGAGCTTCCTAGTGATAATGCCTTTTTATAATTTTCTAGTGCTTGTTTAGGATCTTCTTTATATTGTTTATACATTTGCAGCGCACCAAGTTGGGCGATTGCATATTCGATGTAATAAAACGGCACTTCAAAAATATGTAGTACAGGTAACCAACTCGTTGCTATCCAACTTTCGTAACCATCAATATCTATGACGCTAGACTGATAAGTTTTTTGAAGTTGTAGGTATTTTTCATTTCTTTCTTCAGAAGTATGACTCGGATTTTCATAAAGCCAGTGTTGAAATTGATCTACGATAAGCATGTCAGGTAAATATGAAATAACATCTTTAAAGTAGTTGATTTTCGCTTGTTTTAAATCTTTTTTGTCTGTATAGAAAGTATCCCAGTAGTCAATTGAGAATAATTCCATTGTCATACTAGCTAGTTCAGCTGTTTCGGCGGGAATTTCTATATACTGTCGCAATTCTAATGGTTTTACGCACTCGTTATGAATGCTATGACCCATTTCATGTATGAAAGTGATACTATCATCTTGTGTATAGTTAAGGTTCATAAAAATAAAAGATAATTGAGAAGCAGGTAAGTACTCACAAAAACCACCAGCTGCTTTTCCTTTTCGGCTTATTAAATCCAAACAATCATGTTCATGCATTCGGTTTAATAGCGTTGTAAATTCAATATCTAGTTTGTTGAATATGCGAGTGCTTTTTTCAATTAAATCATTTTCATTTGTAATAGGTTTAAGTACTTTTTGATCAGGGGCTACAGCAGCTACATCCCATGGACGAAGCGTATCCACTTGTAGTTTCACTTTTTTCTCTTGTAATATTTTATCTTTAAGTGGCACAACATACTTACGTATTGATTCAGCTAGTTCATAGCAATCTTCCGCTGTATAATCAAAACGCTCGTATTTTTTGAACATATAATCACGATAATTTGCTAATTGAATGTTTTTTGCTTTTTGATGGCGAATTTCAATTAATCGATTTAATATGCTTTGGAGTTCTTTTTCAACAGATAAGAATTTTTCAGAAATAATTGTTTTTGCCTTTTTACGGATATCACGATTTGGATCTTGTAAGTAGGACTGGAGTTCAGTAGTTGTTTTTTCTTCGCCATCCCATAGTGCAGTCAAACTGCCTGTAATTTTGAAGTACGCGGTTACTAGTTTGTCTTCATTTACTTCTAAATCAATGTTCTTTTCACAAAATAATGTCTGTGCATTCTTTATTTTTTTATCTAGTAAGCTATATGCTTTTGGATCAAGTTCCATTCGAAAAGGTGATTCTAAATATTTATTATCAAATGAATTTTGATACCGTTTTAAAAGTGGCTTTGCAAATTGTTGGTCATGTTCAAAAGTATCTTTTATTTCTATATTATCTGTATTACATTGAAAGGCAATATAATGTGATCTTAATTGTTCTTCGATTTCCCAAATTAATGTAGATTGCTCTTTTAACCAATTTTCAAGATCTTGTTTTGAAGAAATCACTTTATTTAATAAAGTAGAAAGAGCTTTCTCTAATTCTAGTACATTACTAATATCAATCGTGTACAAGCGCTGCATTATATATCCCTCACTTTTTATTTATTCATGGAGATATTCTATTCATTAATTGTAATTCCTTTGTTAAACAGAAAAATTATGAAATTATGTTAAATTTCATAATTATAGAAGGGGTGTATATGTCAAAGTAAAAAGTTGTATCGTAAGTAATAATGAATGGAGGGAAGTAGAATGAGTATATAGTTATGGATATTGCTACAGCTACGATAGTTCTGCTATAAGAGGTGAGAAGGAAAGAATACTAGATTTAGAGATAGCCGATAGCGAAGACCCTAATGAAATAAAAAAGAGATTAATAAGGGATAGCAAATTCAAGGGATTATGTACTATAAAAAAGAAACAAGGAAGTTTCAAATGCAGAATATAGATAGGGGCTAGTTTTGGGACATATATTTAATGATGAGCGTAGAGAAAAATGGATATTAAGGTTTTGAAATTTGTGGTAATTGGTTCTGTTTAAATGATATGTTTGAACTACACCGTATTTATTGGAAGGTGATGAAATATATGGCAGTTTTATTAGTAGAAAATTTATATCAATTATCAATTCTTTTACTACTTTTATGCTCATTTTGTTTTTATAGATATTTAAAGAATACAAGGAGAGAGCGAAAACTTACAGGATTTGAACTTACAATGTATACTGTAACGCAACTTGCTTATTTTATTTGGGCGACAGCAACGATTCTAAAAATGTTATCAAAATAGTACTCTTATTATTACGGTTAAGGTTAGAAGTTAAAAAGAAAGGAATAGGGAGGTTGATAGTGTAGACATGCAGAAGGAGAACTTTACCTAGTAGGTAAATAAATATAGTCTGTATCTAAATCGACGACTATATCACTTATAATATCTTTATAAAAAATTTGAGGAATACATTCATAATTATTTCGAATACAAAATAGTTCAATGAAACCCTCGTAAGATAATTCCTCATTTTTCGCATCCAAGTACATACTTTTTAACTTTGCAATTGGGATATTACGGCCAATAACGTATTCATTAATTCCAAACCCATCAAATTCAATTATCATTTTATCACTGCTGGTTACTAACCAACATTATAGCTTTAATTTTGGATGAAACTTTTATATTGATTATTATACATAGTTTAAAATGCAAATTGAATTTATTTTATATAAAAAGAGAGGATATCAATGAAACAGTATAAATTAGTTTTAGAAGGACCTAACAAACTTAAATGGCAAACGGGTGAAGTTAGGCTCATACAGGATGATGAAATTATTGTTAAAACAATCGCAGGTGCAATTAGTATTGGAGCGGAATTACCGCAGTATAAAGAGTCGGATATTTCAGATATAACCCCTTTTTATCCGAAAGAAACAGGATATGAAAGTTACGGTGAAGTTATTCAAGTAGGTAATAAAGTAACAAATTTAAACGTAGGAGATAAAGTAGTTTCTTTTTATGGACATCAAACGATAGGGATAGTTAAGGGACATAAAGTAATTCGAGTACCTAGTTATATAAAACCTAAAGTCGCCTTATTATCCATTCTTTCATGTGATGCTGCTAAAGGGGTATTAAAGTTAAACATGCGACAGGATAAAAAAGTACTTATAACTGGAATGGGAGTTATGGGTTTACTCGCTTGTTATTTCTTAAAATATTATGTAGGTGTTGATCATGTGGATGTAGTTGAACCTATTAGAAATAGAAGAGAAATTGCACGGAAATTTGGTGCGAAAAATACTTTTAGCTTAGGAGAATATGTATCAGAAATATACGATTACGGATTTGAATGTTCTGCTACAATGAATGGGTTCGGCATCATACAAAAAGCTGTTAAGAGTAACGGTACCATTTGTATACTATCGGATGGTAATAAGGAAGAATTGAGTTTAATACCAGAGTTTTACGAAAAAGAATTAAAAATTATTGGTTCTAGTGACGGATATGATTATCAGAAACATGCAGATTGGTTTTTTAACGAAGTAAGACAAACACCATTTGTAGAGGAGATTTTTCAACATGAGATTCCTTATACTACACTTGAAAAATGTTTTAAGGAATTAAGTGAAGGGATAATAAATCCTTTAAAAGTATTCGTTTCATACGAATAGCACATAAACCTATTACTTATAAATCATCCTTTAATAGAGAACGCTACTAATATTCAACATTAAAGGATGAGCTATAATGAATATTCTTTTTGAAAGTATTATTTTAATTTTGACTGGAATTATTGTTTTGAAAATGACAGGAAGTAAATCTGTTAGCCAAATGACTCGAGCTGAAATTATTATCGTTGTTTCTATTGGACGTATTATTGTAGAACCTGTTTTGAGTAGAAAAGTGATGCCCTCTATTGTTGCTGCTGTTATATTTTCAAGTATTTTATTCCTCATTCATTTTTTAGAATTGAAATCGCAAAAAGTGGAACAATTTTTAAATGGAAGCAGCATCGTTATTGTAGAAAACGGAGTAATTATTAAGAATGGCTTATCGCAGGCAAAATTGTCAGAACAACAACTATATATGCAATTAAGAGAAAAAGGGATACATGATATAAAGAGTTTACAACAAGTGACTGCAGAAGCAAATGGGCGTATTGGATATCAGTTAAATATTAAGGCACAACCGGTAACTTTAGAAATGTTAGAAAAAATATTAGGGCAATATAATGTGAAAAAGTGACTTAAAATACGCTGAATGTTCAAATGATTATTTAATTAGATATACACTAAGTAATATGCTATATTCAATGGGGCTAGCATGATTATAGTAAATGTATAAGTGAAATGCTCCTCGCTTTAGAATCATATATATCTTTTTAGAAGGGGCTCTAGCATTTTGTTCACAAGGATTTTACGCACTCGTTGCAATTTGAAAAATGTATCAAAAATAAGGAGATAGAAAAATAATGGAGTTTTGGGAATCCAGTTTTATAGAAAAACAAACAATGTGGGGATTTGAACCTTCAGAATCTGCAATCATGGCAAAGGACTTTTTTCTTGAAGAAAATGTGAAAAATATATTAGTTCCAGGTATTGGATATGGTAGAAATGCAAAGGTATTTATTGATAGTGGAATGCATGTAACAGGTATTGAGATTTCAAAAACAGCAATTGATTTGGCGAAGGAAAATGGACTGGACATTAATATTTTTAATGGTTCAGTAACTGATATGCCTTTTGATAATAAAAGCTATGACGGTATATTTTGCTACGCGCTTCTTCATTTGTTAAATCAGGAAGAACGAGAGAAATTTATTAAAGATTGTTATAGTCAGTTAAAACCAGGTGGATATATGGTTTTTACAACTGTTTCTAAAAAAGCTCCTATGTTTGGAAAAGGTAAACAGTTAGATAAAGACTATTTTGAGATAATGGAAGGCGTTAAAATGTTTTTTTATGATCCTGAATCCATAAAACAAGAATTTGATCAGTATGGACTAGTAGAGGTTTTAGAAATTGACGAGCCGAATAAAAATGCGGACAATAAACCTTCCATTAATTGTTTATTTGTAAAATGTAAGAAAGAGAATTTATGACGATATTTTTATAGAATTAAAAACACACTAGGTCTTTAAAACATAGTGTGTTTTTATAATTAATTAACTTTTTTAATAAACCCTTTATAATGCCGTTTCACAAGCTGCGTTTCTAACGTCTTCATCGTTTCTAATGCTACACCGACGATGATCAGTAAGCTTGTACCACCAATTTGGGCAGAAGGTGGTAATGCAGCAACTTTTGTAAATACGAGCGGCAATATAGAAATTGCGCCTAAGAAAATTGCACCGATAAATGTTAGTCTGTATAAAATTTTAGTTACATATTGTTCTGTTGATTTACCAGGACGAATCCCCGGAACATAACCGTTTTGTTTTTTCAAATTCTCAGCCATCTGTTCAGGGTTTACTTGAATAAATGCGTAGAAATATGTAAAAGCAACGATAAGGCCAACATAAAGCGCCATTCCAATTGGATGTGCGAAATCAAAATTCGTAATTATCCATTTTGATACGCCTGAATCAGGGAAGAGCTGCGCAATTGTACGCGGCGTCATTAAAAATGCGGAAGCAAAGATAACCGGAATAACACCAGCACTATTTACTTTAAGAGGTAAATGAGTGTTTTGTGCTCCTTGATATGGATTGTTTCCTGATCCAGCTTTTGCATATTGAATCGGTATTTTACGAACCGCTTGTTGGATGTAAATAACACCTACAACTATCGCTAAAATTACGAGTCCAATTAAAACCATTTTTACGATATGCATAAATAACTGATCGCCTGCGTTTTGGAATTGTTGTAAATAAATTTGATTTGCAACATTTGGAATCGCTGCAACAAGTCCTGCGAAGATAATCATTGAGATACCATTACCGACGCCTTTAGCAGTGATTTGTTCACCTAACCAAAGTAAAAATGCAGTACCAGCAGTTAAAACTGTCGCAATAAATAAGTATGTAGTCCAGCTTTGATCTGTAATTAATTGTCCACCTGCTATATTATTAAAACCATAAGACATCCCAATGGATTGTATGAATGCGAGAATGATTGTAAAGTACCGAGTAAATTGAGCTGATTTCTTACGGCCCATTTCTCCTTGCTTTGCCCATTCCGAAAATTTAGGTATAACGTCCATTTGTAGTAATTGTACTATGATGGAAGCTGTAATATATGGTGTAATACCTACTGCAAAGATCGAGAAGTGTTGCAGTGCTCCTCCGCCAAATACGTTCAGCATACCTAAAACATTGGCTTGATCTTGTACTTTTAATACCTCTGCGTTAGTATGAGGAACTGGAATAAACGTGCCAATTCGAAAAACAATTAGCATCGCTAGTGTAAAAAGAATTTTGTTTCTAATCTCAGCTACTCTCATGAAATTTGAAATCGTACGAAACATTATGTCGCCTCCTATATTTTTATCAGTTCAAAACTGATTATTATACCCTAATGAAGTAACCACAAACCTCCTTCCGCATTAAATTCATTTGACAAATGGATTTTCATACATTTTGTAGTTTTCACGGATATAAAAATATAAGGTGTTAAATAAGCGACCTATAAACTTTTCGTAATCATTCAATACCCATAATATATCGAATAAATTAACAAATGTACATACATACGCATAAAAAATGAATGAATAGGGTGTTTTTTTTACATGTAATTCATGTTAGAAGGACGTTAAGAAACAACTCTTATTACCTTCCGTAGTTAATTAGCAGTGAAATGCAGCTAAAATGTGCCTTAAATCAATTTCTCCCAATCTTTAAAAGATAATTTATCGGTTATATGTTTTAATTCATTAGGCACTATAATATGACACATTAGCTCTAAGCTATTACCATCTGGGTCCAAAAAATAAACAGATGCATTACCTTGATGTGGCCTGACAAATGGTTCAATAGATTTATTACTTCCAAACGGAACAGCCTTAATGTGAAGTGATTGTAACCAATTCAACGATTCTTTTAAATCCTCATAGGATACTCGAAAAGCAATATGCCGTAAAGAGGGATGATATTTCGTTTCAAATTCAGAGCCCTCCCATAACCCTAACCAACTTTTACCTTCGTCAATCCAAAAGAAAGCGGTTGATTCATCGCTCCAAGCTAATTTCAATCCTAGTTTTTCATAAAATTCAATAGAGTTTTGTAAATTACTAACTGGTAAATGTGCTTCATATATTCCTTTTATCAATTTAAATCCTCCTTCATTCTTTCGTTTTCTTATCATTAAGATATCAATTTAAACAGAATTTAAAATCGAATAAAAGTATGAAAGCACATACTACTTTAGTAGTAGTAAGCGATCATATTTCAATTAAGATTTATGTAATTAGAGAATTTGTTTTATTTATGAAGGAATAAATATTAAAGAAGGCTAAATAAAAGGAGTAGATAATTATGGAGGGAGCTGATGTAAATGAAAGTTTTTATAAAAACTTTGTTACCGTTCGAAGTGGCATTTATAAGACGGACTGGTAGTTACTTTGAACCACAAGATCATTGGGCAAAGCTACTAAATTGGGCAAATGAAAATAAACTTTATCCACCAGAGCAATCATTTATCGGAATTTCACTAGATAATCCTGAACTTGTTGAAAGTCACAGGTGCCGACATGACGCTTGCGTAACTGTACTTGAAAACTTTGACAAAGATCAACATCAAGAGGTGCAATTTAAAAGATTAGAGGGAGGTTTATACGCTCTATACCATTTTTATGACAAGCCATACCATTTGAATATAGCATATCAATACGTATATGGAGAGTGGATAACAAATAGTGAGTATGATGCAGATTATGATAGAGATAATCTGGAGTTTTGCATGAATAATGTATCAAAAGACCTAGAAGGAAAGTTAAAGGTGGACTTATATGTACCAATAAAAAATACACAAGAATAATTGAGTAAAAATAGGTGATGAAACTTAGATTACGTTTAATTTCATTGACCGTATAGAAAGGATAAAAATATAAATTAATAACATAAAATAAACTTTACAGTGGTCATGTTTGTTTGCTTGAAGTACCTAATAAATAACCTGAATCCTTCATAATACGCGAAATATTGTTGATTTATATAATGTATGAAAGGTTGTGAAATCATTTGAAAGATTATAAAGCAATGTTATTTGACTTAGATGATACTTTACTTGATAGGGATAAGGCAGTAGATAAATTGTTTTTAAATGTTTTAGAAAAGTGTTATGGGGATGTTAGTGATACAGCTAAAAACAACATGTTAAAGAAATTCAAAGAGTACGATAAAAGAGACTATGGCATTAGTGACAAAACAATAGTTTTGGAATCATTATTTGATGAATTTCCGCCGAAATATAGATTGCAGCGCAATTACATTCAAGATTTTTGGAATAATAATTTTCCTAAATGTTTTTCTATAAACCAAAATACTATAAATATCTTAGATACTATAAAGATGCATGTCAAAGTTGCCATTATTACAAACGGCTCAACTCAGAGACAAAAAGCTAAAATCATTAACACGAATTTAAATAGGTATTTTGATACAATTATTATTTCTGAAGAAGCAGGATGTAGTAAACCTGACAAACGCATATTTGAATTAACATTAAATAAGCTTAATGTACAACCAGAAGATGTACTATTTGTTGGAGATGACTTAGAAAAGGATATTGCTGGTTGTCAAAATGCAAATATAAAGGGTATATGGTTTAACCCTCATATGTTCAAGAATAATACCGAAATAAAGCCATATGCTGAGATTAATACTTTTGATAGTTTGTTAAGTTATGTTACTCCACAATATTTTTATAACAAGTAAAAGCAATTTGGATATATATATTTTCAAAATATCAAAAAAGAGAGATCACTATTAATTTCATTGACCGTATAAAAAATATAAAAACTATATTTATAAAAAAAGAGGCCGTTTCAATAGCTGTCGTTGGAGATTTTTCTATATACACTAGTAAAAGCTTAAAAGACTTTATTTATGAATGTAATAAAGGAAATGATATTTTTTACTTAGCAACTGAACAACTAGCAATAGAAAAATTAAGTATATTGAAGTAATAATCATATTTCACTAAAACACCCCTTTTTTCATGTCGCTTATTACTACATGTCATCTATACGAAATATAAGAACTAACGTTTGTGATAAACTAAAAGATGGATAAAGGGGGAATTTAATTGAACAATTTTAATGATACAATCCAAAATTTAAATAATATAGTGTATATACCTAATAATTTAATGATCACTAATCTTAAAGAAGAAAAACAAAACTCAGAGTATGCAGGGATGTTATTTCACCTAAATAACAAACCGATACGTTTTAGAGTATCAAAAATTACTCCGAATAAAATTGGGCAATTTGTTTCTTTTTGGGAGAAAGATGAAAACATGCAAAATCAAGCATTTTCTTATGATTCTGCTCCTGACTTACTAGTTATCACTTGTATGGACGATAATAGACTAGGACAATTTATTTTCCCTAAAGAAATTCTTCTTAAAGAAAAAATATTGAAAACCCAAAGTCAAAAAGGAAAGATGGCTATGAGAATTTATCCAATTTGGGATACCCCTGTTAGCAATCAAGCTAAAAAGAGCCAAATGTGGCAACTTCAATATTTTGTTGATTTAAGTGATAGTAACAATTTACCCATAGATAAACTATTACATTTATATTCATAGCTTTTTACTCCTAAAAGAAGAAATCGTTGCGTATACCAGATTAATGAAGAGGCATTTGTGTTTGAGGAATCGAATGCAATACTTTTAGCATTTGTACATACAATACCGTTTGAAAATTTAGATGTAATAGCAAGTAATACAAATACAATTTCTCTGGAAAACTAATCGTGAAATTACAGAAGATCAATATAGAGAGCTTTTATATACTTTATTTACTATTAAATTATGAATAAACAAATAGCCGTTTCTTATTCAGAAGCGGCTATTTTAATTATTTTTGGTTTAAAAGGTTCGCGTCTAATATGTTTTGGAAACTGTGGTATATTTAATGTTTTTAACGTTTCCTCAGCCTCTTCATATGTATGCAAAACTCGAATTACATATGGCATAAAACCACTCCTTATAGTAAAGAATTATGTTCTTTTGCAACAGTATAATACGAATTAAAGTTTGATTTTCTCAATAGATATAATACACTAGAACAGTATAAAAAAGTACATACAATGAATATTAGATGTAAAGGAAGATTATTATGTCAGTAATTGATAAATTGAAACTAAATAAGTATACAAATATGGTTGTTATTAATGAGCCAAGCGATTATGAAGTTTTTACAGGTAAAGAAACTACATTTTCAAAAGAACACGATGCTATTTTTATTTTTGTAGAAACACTTGATGAAATGGTGAAACAAACGAATTTTATTATTAATAATGAAGAATTACTAATTGAAAAAGGTTACGTATTCTTCGCATATCCGAAAAAAGGTAATTCTCGTTACAGTACGTTTATTCACCGTGATGAGATGTTTCCAGCATTAAACGTTGGAGATGATGGATATGTGGGGGAAAGCGAAATTAAATTTGCGCGAATGGTAAGTATGGATGACGTCTTTACTGTTGTAGGTTTAAAACGTGAAAAGAAAAAAGCGAAGAAAACGCCTGCTGCAAGTCAATGTGTTGCCGATTATGCAGATCGAATTCAAGATATTGAAGCATTGTTAGCCAATCATCCAAATGAACTTAAGTTTTATCAAAGTTTAACACCAGGATATAAAAAAGATTGGGCACGTAATGTTTTTTCTGTAAAACAAGAAAAAACACGTGAAAAACGTCTTGAGAAAATGATTGAAATTCTTTCACAAGGCTATAAAACAATTGAATTATTCCGTAAGAAGAAAAAATAACGGTTCGGAAAGTCACAATGATGCAACAATTAATTGCGATGAGTACATTGAAAAAAGTATTCCTTCCAGTATACTAAGGAATGTTCTTATATTTATATAATTAGCAAAAGAGAAAAGGTGTTTGAAATGAAATCGTATATTGTAGTTGGATCTGGGATTTTAGGAGCGTCTACTGCTTATCATCTTGCTAAGGCCGGTGCGAACGTTACTATTGTTGATCGCCAACAATTAGGACAAGCAACTGATGCAGCAGCAGGTATTGTATGTCCATGGCTTTCACAGCGTCGTAATAAAGCGTGGTATAAAATCGTTAAAGGCGGTGCGCGTTACTATTCTTCGTTAATTCAGCAATTAGAAGAAGACGGTGAAACGGATACAGGATATAGCCGTGTAGGTGCAATTAGTTTACATACTGACGAGAAAAAGTTAGATCAAATGGAAGAGCGAGCGTATAAACGCCGTGAAGATGCCCCGGAGATTGGTGAAATCACTCGCTTATCAGCTGAAGAAACGAAAAAATTATTCCCAGCATTATCGGAAGAATATAGTTCTGTTCATATTAGCGGAGCTGCACGAGTAAATGGCAGATTATTACGCAATGCATTAATAAGTGCTGCGAAAAAACATGGTGCAAATTTCATAAAAGGTGATGCAGCATTAGTCCGTGAAGGAAATCATATTACTGGAGTTAAAGTAAATGATGAAACAATTTTAGCAGACAAGGTTATTGTAACTGCAGGCGCATGGGCGAACGAAATCTTGAATCCATTAGGAATTAATTTCTTAGTTACGTTCCAAAAAGGACAAATTGTTCATTTACAAATGGCAAATACAGCAACAGAAAATATGCCAGTTGTTATGCCGCCAAACGATCAATATATTTTAACGTTTGACGATGGCCATGTCGTTATTGGTGCAACACATGAAAATGATACTGGTTTCGATCACCGTGTAACGGCAGGAGGATTAAATGAAGTACTCCATAAAGCATTGACAGTTGCGCCTGGTTTAGAAGATGGTACAATGCTTGAAACGAGAGTTGGATTCAGACCATTTACACCAGGATTCTTACCTGTTATCGGACCTTTACCTAACTTTGAAGGCATTCTCGTTGCGAACGGATTAGGAGCTTCAGGTTTAACAGCTGGTCCGTACTTAGGATCAGAACTGGCTAAACTAGCACTCGGACAACCAATTGAATTAGATTTAAATGATTACGATGTTGCTGGGGCAATAGAATAGCAAAAAAAGATTAGGATTTGCTCCTAATCTTTTTTATTTATAGAAAATTTTTGGTTAGTTATTATTATTAATTCCAAAACGGGACATTATTATAGATACTATAGAGATAATATTCATAGACAAATGTAAGGCATCCCTTCTTATTTTCACTTAAACATTTCCCTTTTTATAAAACAAAAGCAGCCTAACTAGAAAATATGTACAGCGTTTCAAATCAATATTTACCCGTTAGTCCTCCTTTTTTAAATAGAAATACCACTGATAAAACAATGATTACAGCTTTTAAGCTGCCCCAATATGGATAAACAGTATGATCTGTTAGATTAGCATATTGAAAAATATTTTCTAAGCCGAAAATCCCTATAATGACTGCCACAAGAAATGCAGCTTTTCCTATAGTCGTATTACGACAGAGGGTAAATAAGTATACAGTACATATAAGTGGCAAGATGATCTGTAATAAGAGTGTCATAATAGGTCCCCCTAGTTTATTTATAATTCTATTATATGCAAATTTATAATAAAAAGGAATGTGGCTTATTTGATACTAATAGACCTCCTCTAAACATATTCTTCTATAAAAAGAATAAAAAGGGGTGTACAGTAAATTGACAAAAGTTAAGGCTAATTTACGATCCATTGTTCATAAAGTAAATTTACCAACAGTATTGAAAACAACTATACTACCAGGTGAATCGACTGAAAGATTATTTATTGCAACCCAATTAGGAGAGATTTTTTACATAGGAGACGGAGTAATAAAAATGTTTTTAGATATTCGTCCGCGAATTATCAAATTAGGTACATCTGAAGAAGGTGTTTCTAGTAGTGGTTATGATGAACGGGGATTGCTAGGACTAGCATTTCATCCACAATTTCAATATAACGGCTTATTTTATCTTCATTATTCAGTAGCTGGAACTCAAGGACCAGGTGCGCTTTCTGAACAATTTAAACCGAATCCTTGTGATCCTAAAACTTTAAACTTAAAGTGGGTAAATAGAGATACTCAATATGATCATATCGATACTGTTGAGGAATGGATTTTACAATCACATGGTCAACCTCAAAAACGAAGAACATTACTCAATATAAGAAGGCCATTTTTTAATCATAACGGCGTTAATAGTTTAAACTTTTCACCAGAGACTGGAAAACTTGTTTTTACAAATGGAGATGGTGGATCAGGTTATGATCCATTTAATTTAAGCCAAGATGATTTAGAAATAGCGGGAAAAATTATTGAAATTGATGTGGCTAAAAATACAGTAATTAATAATCCTCCAGTTGTTACGCGCTTTAATGAGCTTCCTTTATCTATTCAAGAGACACTTACAGTAATTGCAAAAGGGGTTCGTAATATAACCGGTATTACATTCCAAAGGTTTTATAATCAATATTACAAATACGTCGGAAATGTTGGACAGGATATAGTAGAGTCTATTTTCTCGTTTGTTCATTATAAACCCATACCGGTTACCGAACTTGTGCAAACATATGTAATGAGATCTACTCCCGATAAAGTAGAACTTATTAATTTTGGTTGGCGAGGATGGGAAGGAAATTTTCCTACTTCTTTTATAAGACACTGTGCTGAGAATCCTACTTTGGATGAGAGAATAATGGCTTATTATGATGAAACAATTCAAACATCGGTGAGGCGTATTCAACCTCTAATTAGTTATTTTCATAAAGATACCAGGCCTGATAAGTTTGGAGGAACTTCAATTACTGGAGTTCAGCCATATATGGGAACTGCAATCCCAAATTTAACTGGTAGCATCGTGTTTACCGATCTTGTAAAGAAAGAAGAATCCCAATCTCCAGTAAAAGGCGTTTTAGCATATACTAGGGCAAGTGTAGATGGTAAACATAATGACTTTAACATTATTGAAACCAATTATGATTTTGGGTCTCAATCAGCTTATTATGTTAGCCTAGGATCAAATCTAGATCATACTAGATTATATTTAGGAGTTTATGGTTCTATGAAAGTAAGCGATTTTAACCAAGGTACTATTTTTGAAATTGTTCCTTGATTTCTAATGATAAAATTCGGTGACTTTCGTATGTGGTATATGTTAACTTCAGTTCAACGATATTATATGAACTTTAAGTGTAAAAAATAAAGAATTCATTTATCTTCAACATGCACAACCTGTTGTCCCCCTAAAAAACTTCTATTTATAAACGACTAGCAGAAAGAAACACATAAACAATAAGTGTATGAATAATATAGAAAGTGATGAATTAGGTATCTTTAGGGGGTATTTTGATGAATCGGTTTGTACGTTATTGGAACCAACTGATGATAGCGCATGATGCGAATTTTGTTCGTAAAATAAAGGTTAGTCCTGCAAGCAGTTTAGTTATTACTGCTTTATTGGGGGCGTTTGCTACTATTTTTCAATCTGCGGGGAACTTAATTCCTGGTATAGGATTATTTATTAGTCCTTTCGCGACGATACCGATTTTTCTGGCTATTTGTTATTCTATTCGTGTGGGAGTACTCTCTTATATACTTACCATTCTCCTATTATTCGTTATTCAACCAGGTGAACTAATTGTCTTTCCCTTTACTACAGGATTATTAGGTATAGCGTTAGGGGTATCCTTTTTACAATTTAAGAAGAGGATTTGGATTGTTTCCTTTTCAGCGGTATGTTTACTTATTGGGATTATGATTGTTCTCGATATCTTTCGCTTTCCAGTACTTGGTCCAACTGTTCATACAACTATAGAAATAAAAGTTATTGTAATGATATTTACACTGAGTTTTCTATATTGCTGGATCTTTGCAGAGCTGTGTAGATTAATATTAAATAGAGTATATAAAGTATGGCCTTAACAATTGCATAAAAATTTTCTGAACAAATACATTTTCAAAGATTGGAGATTTAAATCATGTATAGCGTTGAGATTAGAAGACCGAATTCGGATGATTTAGAGGAACTATACTTGTTTTTCCGTACCGTTATTACAGATACATATAAAGAGGAAGGATTATCACAATTATTAGATGACTTAGAAAATGAAATTAACATCAAAAAGCAATATTTGAAAACTGATTTTGATAGTAATGGGGAAAAATGTTACTTTTTATTAGCAATGGATACAAGTAACGATAAAATCATTGGAACAATTGAAATTGGTCCAGCAAGTACATTGATTAATAGTTGTACGGGCGGTGTACTTAAGGATCTATATGAAATAGGAACTGTATTTGTACTTCCGGAATATCAACGAAAGGGTATAGGGAATTTATTACTAAATACAATGTTTTTAACATTACATAATAGAGGAATAACGGAATTTTGCTTAGATAGTGGATACAAAAAAGCGCAAAGTATATGGACGAAGAAGTTTGGAGAGCCTAGTTATGTACTGAAGGATTATTGGGGGAAATCCAGTGATCATATGATTTGGGAGAAGAGTTTACATGATACACCTATAATATTTGAATTATAAAATGAAATATGCCTCTGAACATAGCTTTTCTTACTTATGTATGCTATTATTTATCTTTATAACAAAAGAGGACGTGAATGAACTTGATTAAAATTAATATTCCTGAAGCTGATGTTTCAATTACTGAACGTAAACAAGTTATTAAAGGAGACGAGCCAATCATTACCCCAATTAATGGTTTTATCGATTTCCACTTGTTCCCTAGAGATAAAGGCGGCATTTTTATGTTTTACAATATTAATGACGAACTGCTTTTCGTAGGTAAAGCTCGTAAAATTAGACAACGTATTAAAAAGCATTTTGAAGACAATGTTTCGCCAATCAAAAACCATCGTGATGAAGTATACCGCATTGATGCATGTATCGTAGAAGATCCGACAGAAAGAGAAATTTACGAAACATATATCATTAATGAATACCAAGCGAAATATAACGTTGATAAAGTATTCTACAAATAATAATCTGCATGAAATAAAAAACAATCCTAGCAAATACGCTGGGATTGTTTTTTATTTAGATTCATTCTTCATATTTTTCTCCTTTTTTTAAATGATTAGCAGCAATAAAACAGACTACACCTATACATATAAGTACAATTCCAATCGTTTTATGTTTTCCCTCAAAGAAAGGAATGTCTGAAATAACATTTGTCATACATAATCCTAAAAATACAAGGACAGGTCCCACCCAAAGCAATACATTCCCAAATTTTGTGTGCTTCCACATATTAACCCACCTCGATTCTCTTTACATATATATCCATAAAATAAAAGTAAATTCATAGAGAAATATAGTTTTTTTCATATCGAAAATTTAACCTTCATATATTGGTACAAGCAAACGCGAAAGGAGACCTTCATGAATTGGTTAGAAGCTTTTATTTTAGGCATAATTCAAGGTTTAACAGAGTTTTTACCAATAAGTAGTACAGGACATCTTTATTTAGGGAGACATTTGTTTCATTTAGATGAAGCAGGATTATTTTTAGATACGATGCTACATATTGGAACTTTGCTTGCAGTGTTTATTTATTACAAAAAAGAATTTATATACTTAATTAAAAATCCATTTTCAAAGCTGATGTTATTACTTATCGTAGGGACGATACCTGCTGTTGTGATCGGATTATTATTTAAAGACTTCTTTGAAGACATTTCAAAAACAGGTATAACGATTGGTTGGGAATTCTTAGTGACCGGATTCTTTCTTTACATGGCAGATAAACAAAGAAATGGTCGTAAAAAAATGGATGACATTACATATAAAGATGCATTAATTATTGGTTCATTTCAGGCGGCAGCTATTTTTCCAGCAATCTCACGTTCTGGCATGACAATCGTCGCTGCGTTATGGAGAAAGCTAGATCGTGAAACAGCGGCCTACTTTTCTTTCTTACTATCAACACCAGCCATTGTTGGAGCGATCATCTTGCAATTTGTAGATGTTTTTCAAGGGAAAGCAGAATCTATTTCTAGTACATCTTTAATTGTTGGAACGTTATCAGCGGCGTTTTTTGGCTACATAGCCGTTTCATGGATGATTCAATATTTAAAACGTCATTCTTTAAAAGTATTCGCGTATTACGTATGGGGATTAGGCATATTAATTTTAACGTTGCAATTTACTCATGTGTTTTAATTTAGTAACTATTCGTTTAGATCCTGTTTCATTCATATAAGGCAGGGTCTCTTTTTAGTAAGGGGGAAAATATGTTTAATAAGGCTATCGTTATTGGCGGAAGTATAGCAGGAAAACTCGCAGCAAAAGCATTATCAATTTCTTTTAATGAAGTAATCATTTTAGAAGCCGGTGAAAAATGGGATGGAAAAGTGACGAGAAAAAGAGTTCCACAAAGTAATCATCCTCATGTGTTATTAAAAGGTGGAGAAAATGCAATTGAGGAATTGTTTCCTAATTTCGCTAATGAACTAATTGAAGCAGGTAGTATCGTAAATAACTTTACTCGTGATTTAAAATGGCACCAATTTGGTTTATGGAAACAGCCATTCATAGGAGAAGTTCATATGATTCAACAAAGTAGGCTTTTGCTTGAATGGCATATTCAAAAACGAATTGATCAAATTTCAAATATTACTATTACATATGAAACATTGGTTGAAGGGTTATTAGTAGATGGAAAGCTTAATAAAGTGTGTGGAGTAAAAGTTAAATATTTAGAGACAGGCATGCAAGAAGAAGTTCATGCAGATATTGTAGTTGATGCGAGTGGATTTGGTTCAAAAAGTATAGAGTGGCTACAAGAATACGAAATTGAAGTGCAAGAAGAGAAAGTTCGTATTGATTTATTTTACGTAACGAAAATGTTCCAACTTAAAGAAAATGAGAAGCTAGACTGTTGTAATATGCTAATGTCTCCAAGTTTTCCTGAAAATCCTTATGGTGTCCTTATTCAAACGATTGAAGATAATCGTTATTTTGTTACTTTCAGTGGGTATGCAAATGAGAAGGCACCACAAACGGATGATGAGTTTTATGATTTTGCTGAAAATCTATCAATTCCTAATGTAACAGATTTTCTAAATAAATCTGAAGGGATTACTGATATAAAGACATACAAAATTCCTTATCAAGTACGTCGACGATTTGATTTAGTTAATAACTTACCAGAAGGGTTGTTAGTAGTTGGAGATGCACATTGTCGTTTTGACCCCGTTTTCGGTCAAGGTGTTTCAGTTGCTGCTATGGAAGCTCACCAGTTGCAATTACTACTACAAGATAGAAAAAAACTCGATAAAACATTTACACAACAGTTTTATAAGAAGGCGGCGAACATTATACAAACCCCATGGGAAATGACAACAACGGAAATATCACGTCACCCTCAGCTAAAGAGAGAACTAACTATGAAACAAAATTTTCAGCTTTGGTATACGAAACAAATATATCGACTATCCGCAAGTGATTCTGACATTTATATTCGATTAGTACGAGTGATGAATTTAATTCGTAGTCCATTTCATCTATTCCATCCGAAAGTGCTACTTGCTGTATTACTTAATCGAAAGAAATAGCAGGAAAATAATTGATTAAAAAAGAATGTATAACATTTAGTAAATCAAGAAGGAGTAAGTGCTATGAAAATATACATAGAACAATTAAAGAAACGTGATGCTGAGGATTTATTTACGTTTGAACTTACAAATAAATCTTTTTTTGAAACAATGGTACCAAATCGTGGTTCAAAATATTATGATTTTGAATATTTTCAAATACTATTAAACGATTTATTAATAGAACAAGCAGATGGAAATTCTTATTTTTATTTAATTCGTAATGAAGAAAAAGAAATTGTAGGACGAATAAATTTAGTAGATATAGATACGGAAACTAAAATCAGTTCGTTAGGTTATCGAGTTGGAGAAAGTTTTATTAAAAAAGGAGTTGCAACAGCAGCTGTAAGATTAATTTTAGACGTAGCAAAAAATAATGAAATTAATGAGGTTCATGCTAAAACAACCACTAATAATCTCGCATCACAACTTGTACTAGAAAAAAGCGGATTTTCTTATAAAAACGAAGCAGATACAAATTCTGTAGAATTAAACGGGGAACATGTAAATTTCGTACATTATATTTGGAGAAATACTTCGTGTTCAAAATAATAAGGGGGAGACATATTCATGAATGATTTACGTTATCCAATTGGCCAATTTACATACAAACGTCCTATAACTGAAGAAATGATTGATACATGGATTCAAGAAATAGAAGATTTACCTAAAGAACTAACAAAGGCAATTAAAGATTTAGATCAGAAGCAGTTAGATACACCATATCGCGTTGGTGGATGGACGGTTCGTCAAGTTGTTCATCACGTTGTTGATAGCCATATGAATAGCTACATACGCTTTAAATTAGCACTAACAGAAAAGAACCCAACTATTAAACCGTATAAAGAAGAAAAGTGGGCAGAATTGCCTGATTCTAAATTACCAGTAGATGTTTCACTAGTAATGTTAGATTCTTTACATAAAAGATGGGTTAACCTTTTATATTCTTTAGAACTAAAAGATTTAGAAAAGACATTTAATCATCCTGAAACTGGTGAAACAAAACTTGCTGTTGCAATTGGACTATATGCATGGCATGGTCGTCATCATACAGCTCATATTACTTCGTTAAGAAAGCGTCTAAGTTGGTAATATGGAGATTACATTAGAGAAGGCGACAGAAATTGATGCAGAAGTTATATTTCAAATGCAAATAGAATCATTTAGCCCCTTATTAAATAAATATAAGGACTATGAAACAAGTCCAGCAAGTGAATCTATCGAAAAAACTATTTCAAGAATTAATAATACCGATGGTGGCTACTATAAAATAATAGTAGATTTGGATCTTGTTGGGGCAATTTGTATATCACATAAAGAAGAGAAATCTAGATTTTGGATTAGTCCCATGTTTATTCTTCCAAACTATCAAGGAAGAGGCATTGCTCAAAAGATTCTTATTTTAATCGAGAAGATGTTTCCAGAAGCAAAGATTTGGGAGCTTGCTACAATTTTAGAGGAACAACGAAATTGTTTTCTATACGAAAAGATGGGTTATAAAAGAATAGAAATTATAAAGAAATTAAATGATAAAACTACACTTATTTATTACAAAAAAGAAAGGTAAAGCACTTGGAATATGCTTTACCTTTTTATGTTATTTTAGATTAAATATACAATATAAATGTATATTCTTCCAAAATACTCGGGTTAGTAATTTTAAATATGAATAAAAATTCAAAAATGACTATTTTGTTGTATATGTTACTAACGCTTTTTGAATGCTTATAATACTATCATCACCTTTAAATTCTTTCGTAATTGGCGTGCTCAAACTAGATACCCATATTTTAAGTTCAGCATCTAAATCAAAATGCCCGGCTGTTTCAATACTAAATTGTGTAATACTTTTATAAGGGATAGAATGGTATTCTGTTTTTTTACCAGTTACTCCTTGTTTGTCTACTAAAATAAGACGGCGATTTGTAAAGACAATTAAATCTCGAATTAATTTATAAGCATGCTCAACTTTTTCATCATCTAGCATAATCTTTTCTAAATCACGTTCAACGCTTTCTGTACTCGCATTTGATGCATTTCCTAAAATACCACTAAATAAACCCATTTGAATTCCTCCTTTAATATGTGTGGAATGAGTTACTTACATTGTACCATGTTACTTACTAAGAAATTATGACATTGCTTTAGTAGTTTCTGGTTAATGTTGCAATTATTTTATACAACCTCATCCTAATATCTTATGCTAATATGTAAGTAAGAAAAATGAAGCAGAGGGATATAACATGAAGAATATCGGTTTAGTATTAGAAGGCGGAGGAATGAAAGGTTTATATACTGCAGGAGTACTCGAATATTTCATGGAAAAGGACTTATTCTTTCCGTATGTAGTCGGTGTATCCGCTGGAGCCTGTATGGGAGCAACATATTTGTCACGCCAACAAGGGAGAAATAAGAAAGTAAATACAGAGCTAGTATCAGATCACAGATATATATCTTATCGAAACTTAATTCGAAAACGTGAATTATTTGGAATGGATTTTTTATTTGATGAAGTACCTAACAAAATTGTCCCGTTTGATTTTCAAACTTTCCTAAATTCTAATGAACAATTTGTAATCGGAACGACTGATTGTAATTCAGGAAAGGCTGTTTATTATAATAAAAGGGAACATGGAAATGATATTTTAAAAATCATTCGAGCATCAAGCTCTGTACCGTTTATAGCACCTGCTGTGGAATATGATAACCGGAAATTGTTAGATGGAGGAATAATAGATCCTATACCAGTTTTAAAAGCACAACATGATGGTTATGAAAAGAATGTCGTTATCATGACAAAACCAGAAGGATACGAAAAGCAGCGGAATAAATTTTCTGGACTGGCTAAATTCTTGTATAGAAGATATCCGAAAATCGCAGAACATTTAGTAGAGCATTATCGCTTTTATAACGAAACCGTATCTTATATGAATCAAAAAGAACAAAAAGATAATTTTTATGTCATTCAGCCAAGTGTACAACTTCCTACAAGCGGTATAGAGAGAAATAAAGAAAAACTCGTTAATCTATATAATCTTGGGTATAAGGATGCTCAACATCATTATGAAAACATTTTAAGCTGGATGGAGAAATAAAGGGGTGGGAAGTTGATATTAGGAAAAGAAGTTATTTTCAATGAATTGATGAAAATGCATAGTCCTCTGCATAAGCCATTTCCTTATCGTGATACGCGAAAATTACAGCGAGACTTTAAAAACGAATTTACAGAAGATGACGTCATTAATGCTGATTTAAATTATTATTGGATGCATACAGCAGGAACTTTAAGTTCTGTACTAAAAAGAAACGAAGAGAATATTTCGTTTGAGCAAATAAAGTGGCTGAGAAAATCATTTTTTGAATGGTTTCCGCAATATCGTTTTCTAGAAACAGCAATTGTGAATTACCCCATTTTGTATAGAGATTTCATGAATTATGAGAAGGCTCGGAAATTATTAATGTATTACCTTACTGAATAAAAGCGAAAACGTACAGGATACATTACTTGTACGTTTTTTGTGTTCATAAAATATACAATAATAACAACTTGTTTATATAGGAATTCTTATTATGAAAAAGAAGTACATATAGAGTATTACAAAGGAGGGAAGAGGAGTGCGTTCAATAATTAGTCCTAAGTTAGAGGAACTTATTAATCAATTGAAGAATGGAAAAGAGAAAGTTTTAAATACTTTTTTACGTGAATTAAGGTCAAGTCATACGCCATTAATCGAACAATGCCCTGTAGATAATCAGTTTAAGCTTATAACGTATATATGGTTAGGAGATCAACAAACTGAAAATGTTTATGTATTCGGTAGCTTTCCTGGTTGGGATCTGACTGTAAATCAATTACAACGGTTGCTACATACAGATATTTGGTTTAAAACGTTTAGAACGGATAAGGCATTTATTTCAACTTACTATTTTTCAGTTAACGATTATTTTGAAAATGACTGGATAAAACGCAGTGAGCAGTACCAACTAGACCGATTTAACGGAAATACATTTGGAGATAGTGATCATGTAGCATCTGTATTAAAAATGAATATGGAAGTGCAGTATGATAGTCGATTCGCTTTAAACCATTATCCATCTGGAGAGGTTGAGACTTATTCATTCTATAGTTCAATTTTAAATAATACACGTAAAATCCATATTTATACACCTCATAATTATTCTCATAGTTCCCATCCTCATGAACTTCTCATTGCATTTGATGGGCATTCGTTTATTCAGAACCTTTCAATCGAAAAAACACTCAATTATTTAATTTATAAAAAAGAAATTCCGCCTTGTATTGCTATAGCTATAGATCCTGTTGATCGGCTAGAAGAGCTAACCTATAACGATAAAATGAATACATTTCTAACAGCAGAATTACTTCCGTGGATTCAAGCTAAGTATCACGTATATCAAGAAGCGTGGCATACAACAATTGCTGGTTTCAGTCTTGGTGGCTTAGCAGCTTTTTATGCAGCGCTTCAAAATCCACATATTTTCGGGAATGTGTTGTCAATGTCTGGATCCGTACATTGGAAAAAGGATGGTTTTGAAAAAGAATTTCCTTGGATTGAGTATCAGATTCTATCTAATAATTTAAACGCATCTCATCTTAAATTTTATATAGCAGCAGGAGAACTTGAAAACGAACCTCTTTTAACAGTTAATAGACGCTTGTATGGAGCTTTAAAAGAAAAGGGATACCAAATTACTTATGAAGAGTTTCAAGGTGGTCATGACAGTGTTTGGTGGCGTGAAAAGTTGTTTGATGGATTAAGAGCATTAAAACATACAAAAACAACGCTGTAAAATGTAAGGAGGATTGAATCTATGAATCAAGAAGAACTAGATAAAAAATTAAAAAAACAAGAGATTTTAGTGAAAGATGAGAAAGTTTGGTCCTATACGTATGAGGATCATATTAGTTCAATCGTTAAACAAGCAGAGAAGAAAGGAGCTTTTGATAATTTACCTGGTAAAGGGAAACCTCTTAATCTTGATAAAGAACTTTCATACAATCCTGAAAAGCAACTTTATAGAACATTAAAGAATAATCATATTTTACCTATGTGGATTGAGCTTTCAAAAGAAATTGATGATTTAAAAGAAAGACTAAAAGAAACTACAAATTCTGCAGAAACAGTAAATTTAATTCAAATTATAAATAAAAAGGTTGCAAAACATAATTTACTTTGTCCACCAAGTGCGCAAAAAACGAAGGTTAAAACGGATTTTTAACAATTTTCAATCGAGCTATCTTTTGCTATATAATTAAGTAAGGCATTTTCATTTCATTACTAAAGGGAGGCAAATATGGTGAAGAATACGTATCAACTTCAAATTCCGAAAGAACTAGAACAGTATCGTAGTATTTTAGAAGAAAGCGTAAAACCGTATATTAAAGTGTCTGGTACTCAAGCAGAGACAACTCTTTTTGAAAGTAAGTTTGGTGGATATCCGTATTTACCTATAAATCAAGAGCATCCTAAAGACTCAAATAACCAACCAATGATGCTACTTGCGCAGTTAAACTTTGAAGAAATTCCTCATATTGAGCATATGCCTCAACATGGAATGTTACAATTTTTCGTAAGTGCTGATGATGAGCTTTTTGGAGCAGATTTTGATCATCCAACAAGCCAAAAAGACTTTCGAATTATTTATCATTCTACAATTACAGAAGATTTAACTACGGTTATTACAGATTTTAGTTATTTAAACACTTTAGATGCAGAGGATTTTATCATACCTGAAGCAGCAAAACTAAAGTTTGAATTGGATTATCAACCAGTAACATCAAGAGATTATCGATTTGAAAATATTTTTAACGATAACATTGATTGGGAAGAAATTGTTGATAAAGAAAACAATACAGAATTAGGCGAACTATATGATGATTTATACGAAGATCAAGGGCATAAAATTGGTGGATATCCATTTTTCACACAGACAGATCCAAGAGAATGGGAAGAAAAATACCAACAGCATGATGTATTATTGCTGCAAATCGATACAGACGATTCACTAAATATTATGTGGGGAGATTCTGGTGTGGCTAATTTCTTTATAAGCAAGGAAGATTTATTAAATCTAGATTTTTCCAATGTCATTTACAATTGGGATTGCTATTAATTATATAAATTAAATACAAGCAAAGTAAAAAATCTTCCTGAAGATAAGGGAGATTTTTTTATGATTTAAATAGGCGTTATGTTAACTAAGAGGAAAAATGATGAGTACAATAAAAGTCAAGCGTAAATAAAAGAAATACCAACAAAAATATAAAGTTGTAAAACGTATGTAAATAGCAACAAATCTATACAGTAAAACATAATTTATAATTTATGTTTTGTATTGAAAAAATTATTTCGTATAAAGAATTTTATTAGCGCCAAAAAAATTTGATTCGTTAAATGACAATCAATAATTGAAAAAGATTTGCTGTGATTCGTTTATAGCAAATCAAACGATAAAAACGGTATAAATTCATTTAGATAAGATTTTATGTGAATCTCATTAAAAATCTCTGTTTCGTCTCATTAAGTATAGTTTACTTGGTTTTTGATACCGTTAATCACTCTTTTTATATGACTGCCTATAATATATATTATGTTAACTGATTAAAAATAATAAACTTATTAAAAGTTAGTTTAGGTTATTTGGCTCCCCTTTTTCTTTGGATTGATACTGTGTAATGGATTGGCTGGTTATTAGTTTTTTTTCAGTTGTTTTATAAGTTTAGTTATAACAATGTGTCTGGATACAAATTATATTTAAGACAATAAAAATGCACTTCGTTTAATGTGTTCATTTTAAACGAAGTGCATGGATATGATTAAGAATACGTTTTTAAAATCATTTTGCTACAGCGATCGCTTCGATTTCAATTAATAAGTTATCATTAATTAATTTTCTAACTTCTACAGCTGAACTTGCTGGTGGATTTTCAGTATCGATGTATTGATCTCGAATATCTCTAACAATAGCCATTTGAGAAATATCCGTTAAGAAAAATGTTAATTTTACTACATCATTAAAATTTAAGTCTGAAGTTTCTAATGCGATTTTAATATTTTCAAATACTTGTCGTGTTTGTGTAGCTAAATCACCAATTCCAACTATTTGACCGTCAGTATTAAGTGCTACTTGTCCTGATATGTAAATTGTTCGTTTTACATTACTAACTTCGACTACATGTGAGTATCCAAAAGTTGCTGGCATCGTTTTTGGATTGATAAATTTCTTTTGCAAGATTCTTCTCTCCTTTAATATCGTTTTTTCTTCATATTAAACTTTAATTTGGGTGATTATCTATTTACTAATGATAGCTCATATATTCACCTGCTACATATCTAAAATTATATAAGTCGCTTATGTTGATAGTTCGTTTAATTAAGTGTTTAACGTATTTAATAGATTATGTACGTTTGATTTTCTTGAACGCTTCTTATAATTTCTCCTTGTTTTATTAATTCTTCAGTCACTTTTGTATAGAAAAAATGATACTACCAGATAAAAAACTCTTCATAAGTTATTTCTTTTGAGTATCTGCTGCTTGCAAAGTATTCTTTTAAAGGTTTCTCGTTTTCTTTAAATAATAAGACCAATTCTTCACTAATCGTGTTCGCTATTTCGTTAAGTATAGATAAGTCAGCTGGTTTAAAAACTGGGATAACAGATTGTGAATCTTGATATAAGCCTAATTTTTCGTAAAATCCATTTAATTTTATGTCTACTTGTCTATCTACTGCTACAAAATTTTTAACTAATTGCTTTTTCGTATAATTTATATCTGTAATTGCATCGTGAAAACATTCTTCAAACGTTTCTTTATTCGCAGTTATTAAATTCAAAGTTGTATATCGAGTGTTTCCATAAAGTCCAATTTGATATTCTCCTAAATCCAAATACGTATTACCATACATCCCAAAGGCCTCTTTATCTGTTTGTTCGTGTTCTTGAATCGCATAATAATATCTTTTATTGTTTCTCAAAGGCCGTTCTGTTTTTAAATAGTTTTCTTCAATGTTATTTATTTGTCCGAAGTCTAATAACACACCACTATAAAGTAAAAGACTATACGATTCTTTTGATAAATGATTAAATGTCTTGATTCTTTTGGAAAGTGCTTCAATTTGATTTGAATAATTTTCAACGATTTTAAGTGTTGGTTTAATTAGAGGCTCACATAGGTTATAAAGTTTTTCTCCTTCAGTAACTGTTATAACCATACACGTTGGATAGTAACTCTCTCCTATCTTTTTCAATAAACCTTCTAGTTCTAATGCATGTATTTGTTTTTCAAATTCTTCGTTCGTCCAAGTTAGCTTCGTTTTTATAGTATTTGACTCAATTCCAAGATGGAGCATTACAAGTAAATATTGAAGATTTGTTCCACTTATTTTTATAGATGGAGAATTGTCTCCAGTTGAAATCATTTTAGCCTCATAAGCTGTTTGTAGTATTTTCTCTGGAGTATAATTATCGAGCATTTTAAAATCCCTCCTTTTTTAGTAATTTAATTGTAAAATCTATGTATTTACTATGTTATATAAATAAAAATAAGAATACTTTAATGATTTCAAATTAAAAACCTTAGTATGGCTATGTTAATACCTATACTAAGGTTATCTAGAGTTTTATATTTAGTTATTACTAGTTGGATTTGTCAAATTAATTTGTTCATACTCTGTTTTAAATTGATTATCATTTTTTAACCAACGTTTAAAAGTTTGTTCGCTTATTTCTAAATTAGAACAAGCTGTAGCATTACATTTATTTTTCATATATTCTTTAAGGAAATTTTGTTTTCTTTGTTTAACGGCAGTTTGAGTTTGTTTTAGTTTTCGATCTTGTAATTGATCTAAACTTAGACTCTCTTTCTGAAATACTTCATATTTTCTATGCAAATAAATATCTTTGTCTTTATAAATCCAATTTGAAAGTAATTGTATTGATTTTCTTCCGGTTAAAATGACGCGATAATGTTTATTTTGATTTAGTAAATCAGTTGGTAAATTGTGATTTTGTAGTATTTGATTTAAAGAATTCATAAAATTATAGGATCCACCTACAAAACTAACTGTATAAGTTTCATAATTGACGTAACCATCCCCATCAAAATACCCACGAACAAAGTGATGTAAATATTCTTCTGGTACAAAGGGAAATTCGATGTTAAATGATTTACATGGCATGATTCCGTGTATGTTCATAAGATTGTCTTTTATTGTTTTACAATTAATGTTTAGCATATATACGCCTGTTTTTTTGTTTTGATAAAGCGGCTGGTTTGAGTTTAGTTCTCTTTTTATATCTTCTAAAATGTAACTTTCTTTTTGTGAAATACTGACACATTGATTTTCTTTTGGTATAACGCCGTCAGCTGCTATAAAACCTAAAATATAAGCCATGTTATTTGACCATGTTTGAAAATAATCTTCTTTTAACTCGTACTTTCTCTTCCAACTACCTATAGCCCGCCTTGGAACGTTATTGTCTGTTAAAACCATACGAATATACCTTGCAGATACATTAGCAAGCATCGCGATTTCTGAGGTACTCTTCCCTTCTGCATACAGATGAATGATTTCAGATTTTGATAGTTTACACTTGGACTTCTTTTTTCCTTCTATTTTCATTTATGAACTCTCCTTCCTTTGATTTATTAAAGGTGTATCTACTTCTATAACATATAACGAAACGTATGTTCTTTGTGGGTTCTAAAAAGGAATTTACTTAATAAAAACAATTTACAATTGCTTAACAATAACCTGCTTCTATATGGCGATTAGTCTTTATATACAAATAATGAATTTGAAGAATTTACGAAATGTATAGCATTTCAGATGCAAGGTAAAATGATTTAGTTTACACTACAAATAGCTACAATAACAACATACGTATATTGTTAAACGTAAAAAGGAGAACTAATGAAAAAGAAATATATAAATCAAATTCATACTGATATGAGTTTTAAACCAAAAGATATTATAAGTTTAATGACTGATTACTATAAAATGAAATCAAAGCTGCGTCCTTTAAAGAATTTACCTATTGTTTTGTCGAATGAAGATAATGAATCTTTAGAAAGTGTTACGTGGTTTGGGCACTCTGCTTCGCTTTTAAAAATAGAAGGTAAAAAACTGTTATTAGATCCTATGCTTGGAGATGCCTCTTCCCCATTTCCTGTCTTTAATAGTAAACGTTATAGTGGTGCGTTTTCTTTAGAACGTGAAGACCTTCAAGAAATTGATGCGATTATCATTTCTCATAATCACTATGACCATTTAAATTATAAAAGTATTATGCAGTTAAAAGATCGTGCAAAGCACTTTTATGTTCCGATTGGAGTTGCTCGTTATCTTATTAAGTGGGGTGTTTCACCTAGTAAAATTAGTGAGCATAATTGGTGGGATGAAATTACGTTTGATACTATAAAGTTAGTTTGTGCCCCTGCAAGACATTTTTCTGGACGAAGCATGACAGATAGAGATCGTTCGTTATGGTGTTCATGGCTTATTCTTGGTCAAGAGACAAAAATCTTCTTTAGTGGTGATAGTGGATATGCGCCTCACTTTAAGGAGATTGGTGATAAATACGGTCCATTTGATCTTACGTTAATGGAATGTGGGCAATATGATACGAGATGGTCTGCTATTCATATGCTGCCAGAAGAGACAGTACAAGCTCATATTGACGTTAAAGGAGAATTACTACTTCCGATTCATTGGGGTGCTTTTACATTAGCATTACATGAATGGAGTGATCCTATTGAACGTGTTACGGAAGAAGCAAAACGTTTAGGAGTTAATATTGCAACGCCACAAATTGGTGAATCTATTACGTTAAAATCTACAGATTATCCCTCAGCAGCTTGGTGGCGTGAAGTTTAATTATAAATGTAAAAAAGAGCGGAATTTCTTATAAGGAATTCGCTCTTTTTTCAGTATTTAAGTTTATTTTATTTGTTTAAACATTGATTATTTTCTGGTGCAACTGGTTCAGAAACATTGACAGGTTTACCTATTGATGGAGATTTTTTCTCTTTTGGAACACTTTCTGATGTTACATCTTTTTTGATTGCATCTACTGGAATTGCATTTTCCATTTTTTCTTTTGTCCAATATCCTGTAGGATCTTCGGAGTTAGTTGTATTTTGAAAGGTATAAGGAATACTAGGAGCAGTTTTTGATTGAGTTTCTGAATTTTCTTCATTGGAGATTGCTGAGATTAAGTTGAATTGTAGGGAAATCACAAAAAGTATTGCGATTATACATCCTAAAATTTTTTTCTTTCTCATAAATACCTCCTTTTTCTTTTTGATTGATAACGATTATCTTTTCTATGCTAACTGACTTATTTTAAAAATACAATAAGTCTTATATATTTATTGTATTTATCGGGATGGCCAGACTAGCTAATTCTTTATTTTCATATTTTACTAATTTATGATTTGATAAAATACAAGAGTGCTCTAATATTAACTCATTATGAAGTACTTCAGGTAATAATTTAGGTAACATTTCTCCTACACCATAATTATAGTCGCTTAATATCCAGGACACACTTTTCCAGTCTAAAATCCCTTCGGATACTTTTTTGGTGTGTCATATGTAAATCATACATGCCACCAGAGTACGAAGAATCTTCCCACTTAATTATTCCTTTAAATTGAATTTGATTTTGCTTAACATCTATATGGGTCTCTTCTTTTATTTCACGAATCGCATTTTCTAAAGGTGTTTCTCTTGCTTCAATCTTCCCTCCTACCCCGTTCCATAATCCTTTTACAGGGGCATATTCTCTATTTAACATAAGTATTTCTTCGTTTCTTTTAATAAAACATAAAGTGTACTTGTACATAATGTAGTTCTTTCCTTCGTTCCTAATAAGCTCTCACTGGTGAAATAAGATGTACTGCTGTAGATTGCTCTCCTGCTTCAATCAATATCGGTCTCATAGAACCACCAAAACTTAAAGTAACTGTTTCTTCTTTTATTGCCCTTAAAGCATCAACCATAAATCGCCCATCGAAAGATATATTTAATTGCTTTTCACCACGAAGGGTATCTATTTGTTGTGTTTCAGCTATTTTCCCAATTTGAGAAGCGTTAGAAGATATTTTAATTGTGGATTCGTTGATGATTTCTAAGTTGACGTTGTTATTTGCCCATTCACTTGCTAATAAACTTGATCGATCTACACCTTGTAATATCTTTTTTCTATCTATGTGAATAACCGTTTGAAATTCATTTGGAATGAGATTAGATATATTAGGATATTTGCCCTCAATCAGTCTTGAATATAACGTAGTTGTGCCAAATGTAAAAATAATGTGACTCTCTGAAAGATAGATATATACGAATTCTGAATTACTATTCATTAACTTAAGAAGTTCACTAATAGTTGAACTAGGTACTATACAGTTTGCCTTCATATTTGTAGAAACTAGTGTTTCACGTATAGCAAGTCTATGTGAGTCAGTTGCAGCGCAAATTAACTTATTATGATCTAACTCTATATGTACACCGGTAAGAACTGGTCTAGATTCATTTTTAGCTACTGCAAAGACAGTTTGTTTAAACACTTCAATCAATTGCTCTGTTTCTACTTGTATTTCTGCATGATCGTCTATACGTGGTACATTCGGAAACTCATTTGCTGGAAATCCATTTAAATTTAATGTGATTTCTTCTGATTGTATGGTAATTATTTGTTCATTCTTACTTTTTATTACTATATCACTTGGCATTTTCTTTATTATTTCAATGAAATATTTTGCAGGTACAACAATAGTGCCTGCTTTTAAGATAGTTGCAATTTTCTTGTCTTCGATAGATCTAGGTATGAATTTTTCAATAAAAATATTCGAGTTACTTGCGATTAAAGTAATTCCAGATTGATCTGCTGTTATTTTGATGCCGGATAATATAGGAATTAAAGATTTTGTAGATATAGCTTTACTTACTTCTGAAAGTGCTTGAGTGAAGTGTTTATGGTTAACAATAAACTCCATTTTTCCACCGCCTTAAATGAAATGATAATTTTATGAAGACTGATGAACGATTGTTCCGTTAAAAAAGTAAGGTGCCGTTTCATCCCTTTGTAAAAAATGTTCTGGCATACGTAAATACGGTGCTGCTATATGTAATTCCATCCAAGTAATCTCTTCGATTTCTTTCGGCCTTGATATATATGTCTCCCCTCCGATTATTTCGCCTAAAAAATTAAAGAAAATTGCATGATGACCTCTCTCTTCGAAAAAAGCTTCGCTGATAGAACAAATCCCGTTTACAGAAATATGTAGTCCTGTTTCTTCTCTCACTTCCCGAATTACTGCCTCTTCTAACGTTTCTCCATGTTTAACTGCACCACCTGGTAATGTGTAATAAGAGCCATGCTTCCCTTTATTTTTTACCATTAGGATCTTTTCGTTAGTTTTATCATACAAAAGCGCGTATGTAACATTGACTTTTTTCATACTTACCTCCTCTATTTTTAATAAAAGGAATTTTCTGTCTTTATCTCATTTTACCATTAATTCGTTTCAAATTGTCCTGTCTTTACTGATCAATTAACGGAGCAAGGTTAACGTTGTAATGAAAAAGAGCCCTAGCATAAGGACTCTTTTTTAAAATTAAGCTGTTTTTCGATGTAACGATTGTATTTCTTTCTTCTTTTCTGCATTTGGAGGACGGATTAATATAGAGATAACGAAAGATATAACAGATAGAACACCGATTGTAATGAAGGTTGGTTGAAATCCTCCAAGTAATGCGCCAATGAATGATCCTGCAAGTGCACCAAATCCGAAACCTTGGTAGACTATCCCATAATTTGTACTATGATTTTTTAAACCGAAGAAATCTCCGACTATGGCTGGAAATATTGTAATGTTACCACCGAAGCAAAAGGCAACGCTAGCTACACAAGCGAAATATATTCCGTAATTTAGTGGTATGAAACTTAAAGTAAAGACTGACAATCCAATAATAATAAACGTTGCAGAAACAATTTTTAATCGACCTATTTTATCTGATAATGTTCCGAGAATGATTCTACCAACCGTATTAAAGACTGCAATCATTGCAACGGCGTTAGCAGCGGTTGCTGCGCTAAGTCCAACGAGTTGTACTCCAATATCTTTTACCATACCGATTAAATACAGCCCGCCCATACATGATGTGAATAACATGAAAAATAAGAGATATACTTGTTTTGTTTTCATCATTTCACCCGGCGTATAATCATTGTGTAATGTTTCCGTTACCGTGTTACTTACAATTGCTTCACGTAAGAAGAACGATCCAATCAATACCAAAAGTAAGACGATAATACCCCAATATAAAAATGCTTGTGATACACCAAAACTATCGATAAGATTGCCGTTTACATATCTAAAGATTAAGCTCCCCATTCCGTATGCTGAAACAGATATACCAGAAATGAGCCCTTTACGGTTTGGAAACCATTTAATTAAATTAGATAGTGATGTAATATATGCTGTTCCATCAGCATATCCAACGACAACACCGGCCAATAAATAAAGTAATGGTAATGAGGAAACTTGTGAACTAAGTATTAAACCGAGTCCTAAAACAATTCCTGCGATAGCAATAAGTTTACGGAGTCCTAATTTTTGCTGCAACTTTCCTGCAAATAAGGTTGAAAATGATAAAGAGAAACTTGTTATGGAGAAAGTTATCGCGACCGAATTGAGACTCCATCCAAACTTACTTACAAGGGGTTGATTAAATAAACTCCATGTATATATTGTACCAAGGCCAATTTGTACAATAATTGTACCCAGAACAATTAACAGCGGATTTATAGAATTTTGTTTCATACTAACTGTCCCCTTCTTTTATCTAGATGTGAATTTCACAGTTAGTATATCCATCAAAAAATGCAAGATACTATACGGAAAATGGTAATTAAGTTCATATACACAAAAAGACACTTCATAAAGAAGTGCCTTTTTGCAGGTTATATCAGATATATTGAAAGAAAGCTTTGTTAAGATAAGACATTTTTTAAATGCTTATGTATATATGTTACCAAATGATTTCTTATATGTGATGGGACTTAAGACGTATTTTTCATTCATCATATAGTCGGATAAGAAATTAATATTCAATTTCATCAAAATCCTTCGGCTGTGGTACAGTTTGCATATTAGCTGCATCTTTTGGATCGCTATAAATCGCATTTTGTTCTGTATTTGTATCTTTTATAATTTCTTGTTTATTTTTGTTTGTTTTTTTGTTCATTTAAGTTCACTCCTTTTTATTATAGGAGTAATTATGCCCTATTACCGCTACTAAATGTATCGGCGACTAAATTGCTAAATTTACGTAAATAATATAAATAATTATCACCGCCATAGTTGTATCTTTTATTATACATTTTCGCAACAACTACATTATATTCAGGTATTACTAAAATGGTCGGTCCAGTAATTCCTAATATTTGATATGCTCCTTTTGGAACACGTTCACCAAGTTCACTTAATCGCGCAGGTTCATTTTGAATGAACCAAAACAATCCGTTTTGGGGTAGCTCATTATTTTTATACGTCGGACTCTGCAAGCTTGTAGCGATTTCTATCACTTCTTTTGGTACAATTTGTGTACCGTGTAACATTCCCTTATTTAAATGAAGGTTCCCCCAATAAGCAAATTCTCTAGCAGAAACAAATAGATTTTTTTCAGTGCCATCATCTACTGTACCAACTTCGCTAATCGCCACTTTATTTGGATTATCAACAACTTTAACTAAATTTTCACCTTGATGAATTCTCCATCCTGTTTCTTGGAAATTAGCAGGTTTAAACACACGCTCTTTTAACAATTCAGGAAAACTTTTGCTGTATAGCTGATAAATAAGATGTGTAACCATTCTCACATTAATACCTCTATACGCCCAAGCTTGTCCAGGTTCAAATTCACGAAAAATTGTCCCATCATCAGTTTCTGTTAAACCGTGCGAATGAGTTACTAAATGTCTTATCGTTGTATTACCAAGTAATAAAGGATCGGAGTCTTTAAAATACTTTATCGCCTCGTCATCAATAGAGTTTATTTTCCCCTCATAAAGCGCATACGCTACCATTAATCCTAAATAACTTTTTCTAGCAGAAGCAACGTTGAACTGTGAAGATGCTGTTACTTTTTTATTCGTTGATGTATTTGAGTGATAACCACTATAATGTTCTAGTACAATTTTGTTATCTTTTATAATGCAAAGCGCTGCTGCAGAACTATGATTTTTTTCTTTTATATTCTCTACCCAAGCAATTAACTTTTCGTATGTATTCAAATAAAAATCCCCCTTAATACTAATAATTATTACAGCATCAAATGAAGGTATAAATTAGTATTTATACCTTCATTTGATGTGAAATGGTATTGATTTACAATCTTTAAATAATCCACCAGTTCCAGCAATTAAAACAACCGAAACATCCAGCACAACCTACACATCCGCCGCAACGCCCTGCGCAACCACCACATCTGCCGCCACATCCACCACAGCGTCCACCGCAACCGCCACATCGACGTGCATCGTCTTGAATGTAGTAATATGGATATTGATTTTGTTGTTGATCCCAATACACAACATTACCAGATTGATAATCATTAAGGTTTAACGATTGTAGTTCATGGTGAAACTCATTCATTTCGAAACCCTCCATTTTTAAGTAATTTCGCCCAAATTGTAATATGTTTTTGTAAACAAAATAGAAACAAGGCTATTGACTAAATGCGTACATCAACAAAATATGACTTTACATTAGGTGATGTACCTTGTTTTTTAGCCTATTTTCTTTTCATCTTCGCGATGGACGTATTTACTATAAATAGAGTGGTTTAAAAATTGCTAATCCAACAATTTGCTAGTTCATCACTTAGTTTTCTTTCTAGTAATTCTTTAACTGAAGGCATTGGCATGATTGTATAAGTATTTAAAGCATCTTTATTATAGTCTATCCAGTGAAACGCTAAATGAGATTCTTTAGAATTTGGTGTCAAGTCAATATGTAATTCTTGTGAATCTACTTCGAAAATGTGATTTATTTCATGATGAAGTACAGCTTTATCTTGCAATTGATTTTCTATAACTCCTAAAAAACGTTTTATACTACAGTTTACTCCTATTTCTTCTCGTAACTCCCTTATTAATGCGTTCTCCGCAGATTCCCCGATTTCAACATGACCACCAGGTAAAAAATAGTGATGTCCTATGTATTCTGCAACTAGTATTTTTTCATCTTTTATCACGACAGCTCGTACAATATGATGGAATTTACTTTTCAATGGGTATTCCTCCTAGTCATTCAATCTATATTTGCTTAATTTACTTCGTAAAAATTAAACTAATAAACGATATACTTGTTCACCATCATAATCATGCCCTAATGGTTGAAAACCGTAACTTTCATATAGTTTCTTTGCTGAGATATTATCTTTATGTACAGTTAATCTAATTTCTTTACACGCCATAAATTTATTTTTTATTAAATGAACGATTTCCTGTAATGCGGCTTTCCCATAACCTCTTCCTTGCTGCTTTTGATCAATGATAAATCCGTTAATCCAATACATGTCTGATGTCTCTTTTATAAAAGCATGCATAATAAAACCAACCATAAGATCGCCATCGTATATAGCAAATGGCATGTACTCTACATTCTCACCATCTGGTTTTATATATACTTTAGCGAGTGAAACTGCTACGGTTGGTACAAATTTTGATTGTTCTTCTTTAACTTGTACCTTTAATGCGTCTTCCCAATTTTCTCTCGTAACCACCTTTAAATGGACGTTCATTATTTTAAGCTCCTTTATACAGAGGATGTATTTTTACATTCGACGTAGTAAAATAATTCCCTTTTTCGGCAACACCTTATAACGTGATTTTTATAAAATCCTGATTGAATTTTAATAAGTGTGTACTTGATATTTAGAGATGTGTTGAAATCGTAGTTTGTATATAAAGGAAAACGCTAGAAGTATGAATGAAGCGATTAACAAGCGTAGTAAAGTAAGATGTTCAGGTGTGTAAGATTCAAGCCCCATACGAATTGCTGGAAAAGCAGTTCCCCATATTAGAATCGTAAAAGCGTGAACACATATGATTCAAAAATCCCATTTTTTATTAAGCATGTTTCGCTTTTAAATAAAGTCACGGAGTTTATTTAAAAGCTCGATGTTTTGCCCCTTTGGATCTGTTTATCTAAAAGGGGTGGATAGTGAAAAGAAGATCTGAACTGAAAGGAGAATTAAGGAACTGTTGAGTAGCAATAAAGTTACTCAGCTAAAGGGCCAATTCGTGGAATAACACCTTTAAAGAAAATTGGATATCTATGTTTAAGTAAAAATCCCAAATCCAATAAAGGATACGGGATTTTTGTTTTTAAATATTGTGTATTACTGTCTAATACGGAACTTAGATTCCAGCCCACACATCTTTTCCGTATCGCCCTTCACGTTGCAATTGGTCTAACCAATTTCTTGCCTCTTGTTCACTTACCCCATGATTTCGCTGATAAGCTTGACAAAGAGTATTCTCTACATCTGGAGCCATTCGACTTCCATCACCGCATATATAAAGATGAGCGCTGTTATCTAATAAAGAAATTAACTTGTCTCCATCTTGTTGCATTAAATGCTGTACATATGTTTTTGGATGTCCTTCCAGACGCGAAAAAGCTGTATGTAAGGATAATATGCCATCCTTTTCATCTTTTTTTAATTCTGTACGATAGAGATAATCATGTTCAGGATGACGACAACCGAAATATAGGTGAGCTTCTCCTAACTTTATGCCTTGCTGTTTCTGGATGCGACGTGATTGTAAAAACCCTCGGAATGGTGCAATCCCAGTTCCTGGTCCAACCATGATAATTGGCGTTTCAGGATTTTTTGGCAACTGAAAACCGGATTGTGGAGTACGAATAAAACAAGCAATATTGTCTTCGTTGTGACGTTGAGCTAAATAGTTAGAAGCGACCCCTTTATATTCGCCTTGTCCACTCCGGGCAGGTCCGCTTACAACACGAACTGTAATACTCAGGCGATCCTCGGCAACGAGTGGTGAGCTTGAAATAGAATAGTAACGTGGTTTGAGTGCAGGGAGAAGTTCTAAAAACCGCTCAAACGGCATTTCACATGCTTCGTACTTTTCGAGAAGATCTAACATGGAAATACGTTTCTTTAATATTTGCTCTTGGTAAATTCCCTCTTCCACCAAAGTTTCCAATTCTCGTTTGTGTGGAGGGCAAACCGTAAAAGATGCCAGTTCCCGTATTTGTGCTCTGGTTGCTGCTTCCTGCACTTCCACACTATAGCTAAGAAGATCACGTAAACTTACAGGCATATCAAGTGGCAGATGAGCTGCGTTTCGTCCACTTGCTGTCAGTACTATTTTATCATTTCCATTCAAATTATACCTACGGAGAACGCGGCTGACATTTTCCTCACTGTTGTGTGGAAGCACTCCGAGATGGTCTCCTTCGTGATAAGTAACTCCTTGAGGTAAGGCCACCTCGATATGCCGAGTGCTCCGATCACTGCCAGCTGATTGGAGTTCGCGATTTTCCACAATAGTTGCATTCATTGCTTCGTATGAACGAGCAAGAGGAGATCCTCCAAGGCCACTGACAAACTGAAGGCTTAGGGTACTGCGTTCTTTTTCTACATTTTCATTGAACTCCAATCCAAAAGCTTTCATCGCATCCGACCACATGCTTTGTTTCCATTGATTGAGCTGTTCCTCAAAGTCTCCACTCGCATCCCCCTCTCCACGTGTTGAGAACCTTGTGGCCCCCTGTTGAGCCATCTGCTCGTCAATATATCTTGGGACATTTTGATAGGTACTGGCCCAGTTATGATCTCCACAACCAAACACCGCATAATGAACACCTTGTAGCTCACCATGTTGTAGTTCTTCGAGCCATTGTACGAATTGTCCAGCATTGCTCGGTGGCTTTCCGTTATAAGAAGAAGTAACAATGAGAATGGCTCCTTCTTTCGGTAAGTTACCAATTCGGTCATTTAAAGGCGATACTTCAGTCCGTACGCCATGCAAACTCGCTGTATCTGCAAGTTCCCGTGCTACACCCTCAGCAGTTCCAGTATCAGAGCCGTAAAGAACAAGAAGCGGACGATTATTGAGTCCTTGGAGAGAAGCTGCATTCTGAACTTGCTTTTCCGTTTTGTGGTCCTCCGGCGTCTCTGCTACAGGTGTTAGGACAGATGGACGGATGGCAGCTTGATTTCGGGATCGAACCTTTATCTTAAAATCACCTGGCTTTAACGTTAATGTTTGTTTAATGTCCAGCTCATAATTCGCATAATCGATGAATTCAAAATGCTGGAGAAGCATTCCCAGTACGAGAGTGGCCTCATGAAGGGCAAACTGCATACCGATACACGCCCTCTGGCCATTTCCAAATGGCTTATAAGCATGATGAGGAACTTTATCCGGATCTTCAAACCGTTCGGGATGGAATTCTTCTGCATTGTCCCCCCATGCATCTTTATCTCGATGCAGTTGTGGAATAAGAACCATAATCCGATCTTCTCTTTTCTTTACCGGATATTTTCCGCCGATCACCGTGTCTTCTTTTGAATAAAGGCTGAATGCTGGTGCGGTAGGCCATAGACGCAGCGATTCATTTAAAATCATCCGGATATACTTAAGCTGCAGAACTTGTTGATATGTCGGAGTGGGCCCTGTTAATACCCGATCTACTTCTTCATAAGCTTTTCTCAATTTATCCGGATTTTTTAATAAGTAATAGATCGCAAAGGATAACAATCCACTTGTTGTCTCGTGCCCGGCTATTAAAAAGGTGATGATTTGGAAACGAATATTTTCATCATCCAGTGTTTCGCCCGTTTCCGGATCCTTCACATTTAACATACGGGAAAGCAAATCATTTCCTTCCTGGTTTCCATTGGCCTTACGTTCGGCAATAATATTATCCACTAAAGAAAACATGGCTTGGATATCATGCTGAAATTGACGTTTAGTTCTCACCATGAGTTTGTCCTGTATATCTAACCGTTGTGTTTGATGCATCGCTTCATCTAGAGCACGGACCATGCTGGTGATAAAAGGATGAGGAGTCTCACGATAATAACTGTTGAATCGGTAATTAAAACCGCATAAACCAATCGTGTCCAATGTAAGACGGGTCATATCCTCCGGGACATCCACCTCTTCATTCGGATTAAGCCGTGCCCATTTTTGAACGAGCTGTACGGCAATATCGACCATCATGGCATGGTAATCCTTCATTGCCCGCTGACTGAATGTAGGCGTCAAAATATTATGGGCTTTTCTCCAGTTAGGCTCGTGCGTTCCACTTGTAAATAACCCGTCTCCAGCAAAGGGACGAACCTTTGCTAAAGGACCTTCTACACTTTTATCGAACCGTGACTGGTCACAGACTTCTTCTACCAGTTCATGCCCAGAAACGATAATGGCAGTACCTCCTGGAGTTTGAAGCTGAAAAATGGGACCGTACTCTTCCGCCAGCTTGATAAACGATAGGAGCGGTTTATCTTTATCAAGTAGAGGTACGTTACCTAATGGACCAAACGTTTTAGGTTGGGGAATATCATTAAGCTTTCTCATTAAAAACATCCTTTCAAAAGAGTATGTTATTTTAGTAATTATTCTTGCTTGAAAAATTTTACCTATCTGCACTACTTTAAAAAGTTTACTTTTAAGCTGTGTTTGATAACTTGTTTCCATCTCTCTCTGTCTTTTGTTACAGTTGTAAAGTTCCCGAAAACATGAGGGGTGGCCTGTTGATATGCAACGGATGATAACAACATGACAACGAGTTCCTCCGGATGCTGGTCTGCAAGAACATCCAATTCGATCCCTTTTACAATAAAAGGATAAGTTTGGTCGTGAAAAGGATTGGGATTAAAAGTTAATCATATAAGATCGTTTAGCTTCATTTCTATACTTTACCAATATGCTTATGATTATGATGCTAGGTAAAGGATTGATCAATCCAGGATGATTTTTGGCAATTAGTTTTCCAACTTGCTAACAGAGGGGCCATGTTCCCTCATGAATTGAAAGGTTCATTCTTTTATGCAATCATTTCCTACCTATGACATATGTTATTGATAGATTGTCAGATATAAAAATGCAAACAGACTATGGATCAAGTTCTTTATCTCAAAGAGTTGCTGCGGAATGGTTATGTAAAGGATATTATGAGGAACATGTAGCGAACGTAAGAATTCACTTGAAAGAACGAAGACGAATGATGGTACAAACTTTAAATAAGTATTGTGCAGACATTGCAACGTGGGATATTCCTAGTGGCGGATTTTTTTATATGGCTAAAGATTGTACCTAACATTCCGATGGAAAAACTATTTTCAAAGGCACTATCAAGAGGTGTTCTTTTAAATCCGGGATGTATTTATGAAGAAGAATCAAATCAGTACATACGTTTATCATATGGATATGCTTCCCCGGAACAAATTACTCACGAGGTTAAATTGCTCAGTGCATTAATCTGTGAGTTAATGGCTTGAAAAAGATCCTCTTTTACTTATAAGAGGATCTTTTTACTTATCTTATTTACCACAATCTCATTTCCTGTCCTAATAAAATAAGTTCTTCATAAGGGTCTCCGTCAATTTTTAATACTTGAGCAAAAGCTGTTTCTGTTTTTAAACCTTGTTCTTTCAAGTGAATAACTTCTTCCCTTATATGCGGATGCTGCATTAATAGCATGTGTTCTACAATCATATGTTTGTATGCATTTTGGTTACGTACTGGTCTAGGTTGACCAAATAATTCAAATTCAAAACCTTCAAATTGAAACTTTCCCTTTATCGTTTCGGTATTATTGATTTGTTTCTTTTTTATTTTGAACCCTTCATAAGAGTCATATAAAGATCTAATCTCTTTTTCAAAAATATCAAAATTATGTACTTCCATTACAATATCTAAGTCAGATTGAATAGTGTCAATTCTAATAGGGATTGTCCCACAAAGCACAGGACTATATAGAACTAAATCCTCCATTATATTTAGTTTATTCATAACTTCGTAAACTTTTTGCTGCTTGTCATTCCCTGATCGTAAATATGTGATAGATGTAAACATAGAAGTCGCTCCTTCATTTAACGTAATAATCGTCTCACTAATTTTGAGAAAACCTTTAAATCATTTGATTTTGTTCTAGGAGTACCTTAATTTCAATATATTAAGCCGAACTAACTATATTTTTCAACTTTTCTCCTATACTGCAATACTATGAAAATAAAAAAGGAGGAATTATTATGAGCATTTTCAACATTCTTTTGACCATACACATATTATTTGGAACAATATGCTTAATCACCGGTATTGTAGCGATGGTTGCTCAAAAAAAGAAAGGAAAACATACGGAATGGGGTGAAATATATCATGCATCCTATGTCGTTGTCACAATTACTGCAATAATATTATCCATTATAAACTGGGATAAAATCGCATATTTATTTTATGTAGCAATTTTCTCTTATTCATTTGCGATTTATGGTTATCTTGCAAGAAAAAAGCGTTGGAAAAATTGGCTTCACCACCATATTAGAGGTATGTTAGGCTCTTATATCGGTGCTGTTACGGCACTTTTAGTAAACATCGGCATTCATATTCCCATTTTAAATTTACTTCCGCCAATATGGTTTTGGTTTTTACCTACCTTAATTGGCATTCCTCTCGTAGCCAGTGTATCAAAAAAATATAAAAAGCGTAGGTGAAATTAATTACATTTTGATTACTTTCTGAGTACTAACATCATTCTTGATACTCAATGTATCAAGAATGATGTTATGAGTGTTTGTCTTATGAATATGCGAAATAAAAAGCCGCCCAACAGGACGGCTCTTATTTTTACTTTTTAAACGTAACATACTCACCAGAAACTCATTGATTCCCACCAACATTATACCAACCATCTTTATACCCAAACGATTGATATTTTTCACCTTGGTACACATTCTTCACAATGTCGTAATTTGTTCCTGGACCTGTACGAACACGCAATACATCTGCTGTAATAGTAACTACACCTACACCGTCGTTTGATGACTGTGAAGTTGCTGGCACATTTCCTCCAGTATAACGAATATATGATGGATCGTTATAAATCCACTGATCTCCACCTAGATTTAACCAGCCGTTTGATTGTCCGAATACTTTGTAGGATTCTCCTTTCCCTAATTGACGAATAACTCCATATCCAGTACCAGGCCCTTTTCGTAAATTCACATTATTACCGTTAATATAAGCAACCCCTGCACCATCATTCGATGGAGGAGGAGATGACACGTTTTGAGCACCTTTTCCGAAAGTATCTGTTCCATACCCTTTGTAGTTATATTGCAAGTGTGGACTATCGACAAACCCTTTCCAGTCACCGCCCCATTCAAAGCCAATTTGTTTAGCGTAACGAATAGCAGATGCCCATGGTTCTTTGTTGTAGCCTTGCCAATCTTCTGTGCCATTTGGTTTAATTGGTACAAAATCTAAGGCCTGCCCAATTAAATGATATGAGCGCATCGTTTATGATGCACCTTTACGAACATTTTCACGTTGTTGTTCCAACGTGCGAATTGTTTCATAAATTAACACTTCAATTCCGTTGTCTATACAGTACTGGTACCATTTAAAAGCTGCAGCTTTCGTATTATCTGCTAAATTATTCAGATTATTAACATTTCTAGTGTGATATTTCATTATTCAGCAACTCCTTTTTTATTATCATATGCAGAGCTTGTCTCATGGTCTGTCCATATGCCTAGAGCCATATAAAGTACAAATACACAAGAAGTCAATTTATCTAAAAAGCCTTTCGCTTCTAGAACTACAAGCTTTGTGAACCGAAATCCAAGCAATGAAAAAAACCGCAACTTAGACCTTCCAGTTGCAGTTTTTGATATTTACTTCACTTTTCATTAACAACCCTATTAAACTTACAAGTTGTGTAAATTATTCCTTTATGAATAATACTTCTTATTCATGATTTTTTAGATCCAGTATGGAATGCAAACGATCTGGATAATTAGTAAACATCCCATCGACGCCCCATGAAAGTAACTTTTTCATATCCTTTTCATTATCTACTGTAAATGGATGAACTTCTAATCCATGTTTCCTTATTTTCTTTACATAACCTGAATCAATATATTTATAATTCATACCAAGACCTATGCAGTATGTTTTATACTTTTCTATATCTAACTCTGTCAATTGAACTGCTTTTTTATATGATAATAATTGCACTAAAGGGATATGTACATTTATACTATGAATCTTTCGGAGACTGTCTTCACTAAATGATTGAATAATAACCTTATCTTTAATTTCGTATTTATCTATAATTTCTAATAGCTTTTCTTCCATACCAGGATATTCATCAGGTGATTTCGTTTCAATATAATAGTTTGCATTATGCCCAAAGGTTTCAATTATTTCTTCTAACGTTGGGACTTTAGCAATTTCAAATGCTGTCTTTGCTAAGTTGGGATACTTTTCATTGAAATAAGAGCCTGCATTTAATTGCTTTATTTCTTCTAATGTATGTTCTTTAACTAGTCCCTTACCGTTTGTTGTACGGTTTAATGTTTCATCATGCATCGCTATTAAATGTCCGTCTTTTGTCATTTGAAGATCTATTTCTAAATAGTCACCTTTTAATTGTTGTCCTAATTTATAAGCAGCAATTGTGTGTTCCGGTGCATATACAGAAGCCCCTCGATGTGCAATGTTTTTTATATGATTTGATTGAGTTATAGCTTTTGTATGTTTATGCTCATTCATTTGATAACACATAAAAACACTTACTACAATTAAGAAACAAATGAATGTAATGATACTTATTTTTTTCATAACGATTTGTTAGCTCCTATATGAAAGCAATTTGATTTGGACGTTTTATTCAAACAAATGTAGTTTTATATGTGAAATTATCTAAAAGTAACTTTTGATAATTCATCAATCTTTCTCCCTTCATAGAAAATAATATTTTAATAACTCTTATATTAAATATAACATATAAGGAATTTTACTTATTCTTTGAAAACGCCCTTTGTAACGCCTTTATAGGATGCATTGTAGTAGGAAAGAATTAAAAATGATATAACGTTGTCGGAATGAAAAAAGTGGTATATAATAAATATTAACATTACTAGTAATTATTTTAGGTATTCCTAGAATAAAGGAGCGATACATATGAAAATTACTATTTATTTCGGAAGTCATGAAGATCAAGATGTTCGTACTATGGACTGTCATTTAGATGTAGAAGATACAGAAGAAATTGTTTCTGTATCATAATATAAATAGTTGGGATGAACCCTGTTCCCTACAACGTTTAAGACACCTTTTATTGGTGTCTTTTTTGTGGTTTTTTCTTCAAAAAACCTTTACTTTAGGGCGTTTTAATAGTAAAATATAAATATACGAACAAACGTTCTTTTTATATTTTACTCGTACATGAAGGGATGATTTTTACAATGGCTCAAGCAAAGCGCAGAGGAAGAAAAAAGCAAACACCTATTATTTCAAATACAGGCTTTATTGGCTCTGTCTTTATTGATACATTGGAGTTACAAAAGAAATCCTATTATTTTGCTCGTAAAAAACTCCAAATCGTTCATCACGTTTTAGATGGCCTCTCTGGGGCAACGAGTTCTCTATTTAAAGAACATAACATTTCAGCATACATGTCATGTGTGTACTTACATAAACAAAAGAAAATTGGCTTCGTTCTTTCAACGAAACCATTTGAACAAAGTGATGGCGTTGCTTATTTTGTAAATTATTTAATCGAAAAGAATTTTTACGGCGGCCATGACGAAGATGTAGAATATCAAGAAGTATTTAATACAGGTTTTATCGGTGTAGTCTTTGCTGATTTATCTAGTATAGATCGCTTTAATTTCGAGTTTGAAATGGGTATGTTAACGAAATTAATGAAAGATATGATTATTCCAGTTAAAGAACTCTTTTTACGCCACAACATACCGGCTTACATATCCACTTCTCATTTAGAGGAGCAAAATAAATTAGGTTTCGTTCTGTCCGTGAAGCCATATGATGAACGTGCCGAAGCAGATTTATATTTTGAAGCGTATTTAAAAGAGCGCGGATTATTTATTGGTGATGAAGAAGATGACATTGATAAGATTATTATTAGAAAAACAGCTGAATTACGATAGAAAAGCGCAGGATAATGATCCTGCGCTTTTTAAACATGTCACAATATCATATAGTTACGTTAAACACTATAGTCTATAGTGGTATTTCTTGTGCAATTAAACTGTCAGTTAGTTAGACTGTCAAAGTAAAGCCCCAGAAATCCAAAGGTCTCTGGGGCTTTATTATATATTTATCTCTTTTTGCTTTTTGGTTTGTTTATGTCTATAAAGGAATTTACGACCTATTAGAGAAATCAGTACTAATATCATTATTAGTACTAAAAGTTGCATAAATGATAAGTCAAAATATTTAGCACCTGTAACAATTAATAGTGTAGATATCGTACCTTTTACAATGAAAAAAATAATAACCCATAATCCGCCTTTTTTCCAGTTCATTTTATTATATCCCTTCCTACGTTTAAATTCCTAAAAAATCAGTGATAGTTCTTGAAAGTAACACCGTAATGGAAATCTATTATATTAATAAAAAGTAGCCTTCTTTTTTACAAAAATCATGCCCAATTAAATGTAACGACTTTATATTAAATGAAAATGATACTCAATGTCAATTTATTCAACTTTTCATTACATAAAATATGGGCCGTTTTTATGTAATTTGGACAGTTACGTTCCCTAAGTTACTAGGTATTTGTCGGGACCTCACTTTCATTATAATTAAATAAAAAAGCCCGCAAATGATTCACGGGCTTTACTGCTAATAACTAATCGCAATTGTACCCTCACCTGCATGAACAGCAAATGAAATTGGTAATGGATATAGTTTGAAATCTATTTCAGGAAATGCTTGTCTTATATCTGAAATCCATTCTTCAGCTCCAGGTTTATCATTAGCATGGAACATATGAAGTACTTTAGGTAACTCTTTTTCCAGTTCATTTTTAATATATTCTCTACATTTTTGGATTTTGCGAACCTTCTTTTCAAGTAAAAGTTCTCCACCTTTTACTTCTAATATTAAGTTAACACTTAATAAACTTCCAAGTAAAAATTGAACTCCCTTTACACGTCCACTTGCGTATAGACCTTTTAAACTTTTTGGAAATACATGAAAAGGTCTTCTATTTTCATCAACTAATATATTGTGTATATTTTGTAAAGTCATACCTTCATTGTATAACGATTTCGCTTTTCTAATTAATTCATCCATCGGATAACTTGTTGTTTCACTATCTAATACGGTTAAAGGAAAACCTGCCATTTCTGCAGCTAGCTTCATGTTTTGATAGGTTCCACTTACTTTCCCGCTAATAGCAACTGCAAATCCTTCTTCGTATTCTTCTTTGCATTTCGTAAATAAATCTACCATTTCCCCAATGTTAGGTTGTGATGTAGTGACAGTTTTACCTTCTCTTAACGCAATATAAACACGTTCACGTACACCTTCTTCACAATCTTTGTACGACACTCCATCAATAATAACTTCAATTGGAATAACAAAGTTATCTCCTTCTGTTGTAAAACTCGCAGTTGTACTATCGGTAATCCAAGCAACACGCTTCATGTTGTTCCTCCCTTAATTCAATTCCTCTTTTCTAATTTTTCTATATATTTATGTTATGAAAAGAGAATATCCCTGTAATAGTAACAGGACTTTATTGTTTTGGCTATAGTAGATGCGCATCAAATGTGACTATTATTTGTCTGTTTCATAAATAAAAGAAGAAAATTAAAGCGTTTGCCTAATTTTCTTCTTATCCTACATTATTTAAAAGTTTCATTATCTAAGATAACAACATAGTCATTCGTTAACCGCCCAGCTTCTTTCGTATAGCTGACAAGCCTTTGTATGTTATCACAACAAATTTTCGCTCCCCATACGAGTAACGGGACACCGATAAAATCTATATGTAATCTTCTAGAAAACAGACCTCCTAAAGTCATAGGTAAAGGTACTGTTGGTGATGTATTAGAAAAAACAATCTTATCCTGGTTTTGATAATGTTTTTGCAGAATCTCACCTAAATGTTTCATCGCAGGTACCACGACTTTTGATGCACCACACCCAATTGTATATACAGGATTACCGTTCTCATCTATTCCGCGAAAAATAATTTTCCCCATATCTTCTGTTTTTAATTTATTGAAGTACTCGACATTTAATATTTCTTCTTTCGTTAACTTCCGATCAGTTGGTAATTTATTTAAATGATACGCTGCAGCAAGTGAAGTTGTATGTGTGCCACCGAAATCTGTGTAAATGAATATCATATTATCATCCCTTGTTGTAAAAGTTCAATGTTAATTAGTATTACCATTTAAAGGATCGTTAAACAAGGGATGAATCTATTTACACTTTTTGAGTTAGTTCATTGTATTTTTTCCAAATATAAAATCGTCTACTAGCTACGGTACCTAATGTGATACATAAAAAAGCATTTGTTACAATCATTAATGTATAGTGTGTACTACCAGAAAACATACTTTGCTTAATTATGACTTTTGTAGCTAAAATAACAAGGAGAATAATTGTACTAAGCCAATTCCCCTTTCGTAATACATGGCCCGTTTCACTATCTAATCGAAAGGTTAAAGATTTTCCCCGTATAATGCCTAGACCTAAGCCGATTCCGAGCATTGCAACAAATAGCAATACTTGTAATATAGTTAATTGTCCCATATGAATAATGGGCTGGATTGTTACAAAACACAACAAAGCCGGTACGAGCCAAATACGATTAATTTTCACTTTACGTTCCTTACCTTGCATTAATACGATAATAAGAATAACAAGTAAAATATCCATCTAGTGTCCTCCTATATACTTGTTTACCTATAAAAATTATATTCCTCTCTTTTTATTCCATACTTGAAATACGATACCTAATTAAAATAGTAAAATATGGAATTTGTTTTTCCGTCAGTCTTAAGCATTATTTATAAAAATAAAAAGACGTACTTTTTACTCGTACGTCTTTTAGTACCTTCCTATTTAATATTATAATTAGATATCGATATGAAAATATAAAATAGTATGATTCGGTAACAAAAAGTCCTCATTCTGTAATTGAACTGAAGACTTTTACCTAAACGCTTGTTGTAATATTAAAATTACATACCAAAGCAGACACCATCATGAACTCTTTTAACTTTTTCAAAAAGATTTTTCTAGTTCTTTCATTAACTTCTCAGGTCCCGCTCCTTTATTCGAAGGAATAACTACTGTAATTCCCAAATCTGGATAAACGGCTGAACGAAAACTGACGCCTGGATCATAGCCCATTACATGATATTTATAAATATTTCCTTGTCTTTTCTCAATCCATATTCCATATCCGTAAGACTGACTATCATTCACTGAAATATGAGGAGTTAAAAGTAAATTCATATATTGGTGGCTTAATATATTATTATTAAATAGAGCCTCCCAAAATTTCAACATGTCTGGTGCGGTAACGTAAGCACCTCCATCAGCGCCTCCTTTTATAGGCATAGAGTATACATTTGTTCTCCATTTTTGATTATTTGCATCTTTTATATATCCAATGGCTGTATCTTTAGGTAAATGATCTAAAGAAAAATAACCTGAGTCATTCATGCCAATTGTCATGAATATTTTTCTTTCTATATATTCCGTAAATTCAAGTCCTGACTGTTGTTCTATAATTAATCCGAGTATGATAAAACCTGCATTATTGTAGTGAAACTTACTTCCTGGTGCAAACATCATATTACCGTTTTGAAATAATGGTAAAAAGTCTCTTAAACTTTTTAAAAGATACATGGGGGTTTGTTTCCAAAGATCTTCAAAGTTATCCATTATACTTTCATCAAAATAATCTGGAATACCCGAACTATGCGTTAAAAGCTGATGTATTGTAATATTTTCATTGAAGTTTGGAAATTTAATATCTAAACAATCTTTTAATTTTGTATGAAAAGAAATAACACCTTTTTCAACAAGTTGACAGATGCCAATTGCAGTGAAAATTTTACATCCTGAGGCAATTCCGAATCTTGTTTGCAGTGTATTGTTTATACATTCACTTCGATTTGCATAACCAAACGCTTTTTCATATATTAATTCTTTTTCTTTTTTTACTAAAACAACTCCAGAGAAATCTATTTTCTTATGCATTTCTTTTATAATTTTATCCATTTCATCTTTTATTTTTATCACAACAACCACCCCTGTCTTTCGGTATCGTTCTTTCCCCTTATTATTTTTCCATATAAAGGGGAAAGAACCCTCTTATTAAATACGATAAATCGTTAATAAGAAAACAAAATTCATTTCGAATTTATTGATTCAGTAGAACACACCTTAGATTGTGATGGCAATAAAGTAAATACACATAATACGATAGTTATAAATAACATTACTAATGCTCCTACGATGACTACAAGTTGTATAGAAATGAATTGAGTTGCAATACCAGAGAGTATTGTTATAAAAATTGTTACCACAGCAATAATAAGCCCATATATACTCCCAATCCGTCCCATCATATGAACAGGAACGTTATTTTGGTAAAAGGTATAAAAACCTGTATTTGCATATGCCATAAAGAAAGATAAAATAAAGAATCCAATAGCAGCTATTAAAAATTCATTTGAAAAAGCATAAATCAAATAACTAATTGCGATGAATAATGATCCTATTCCAATTAGAAATGAAGGTGCTAATTTTTTTGACAAGATTGTATTTGTTATTGCACCTAATATAAATCCTGCACCAGCGATGCTAACTAGAAAACCGTATTCACTATCTGATAACAATAAAACTTCTTTCGCAAATGAAAGCTCAAGTGAATCAATAGCAGTAGCTAATACTATCATCCCTTGAAATAGGAAGTAAACACATACAATATACACAGATTTTTTGCTAAAACTTAAAACTATGTTCCAATCTTTTTTTAATACAGCTAGAGATAACTTATCACTTGCTGTATTAGAATTGTACTTTTTATCAAGATTAGGTAAAAATAATGTAATTAACCCTGATAATATAAATGCTATAGCATTTATATAAATAGCAAATGCTGGTGTACTCGCAATTAACAATACTCCGGCTATCGCTGGACCAATTAAAAATGCACCAGATCCTATTAAACTACGTAATGCGTTGAAACGTTGTCTCTGCTCAACTGGTATTAATTTCGTCATATACGTCATAGCAGTTGGTTCATAAATCGCACTGGCCATGCTTATAAAAAATACTAAGAGATAAACAAGCCAAAGGGATGAAATCAAAGGTAAAATAGCAATAAATACTGCACGATAAATATCAAGGTGAATCATTAACTTTCGTTTGTTTAAACGATCAATCATACTTCCTGACCAAGCGTTTGTAAATAAAGTGGCTAATGGTTTTATTACATATAAAGTAGCAACAGCTAAGGCTGAGCCGCCCATATTATAAACAAGTACATTAAGTGCTATTAAATAAATCCATGCACCTAAATTCGCAATACCAACTCCGGACAGTAGTAATAAAGGATATTTCCAATCTTTAAGCAAATTTTTCACTTCAGGTCCCCGCTTTCCAAATTGTTTTAAAACAATAAAAAAATCCCACCCCCAAGACTTGTAGTCTTAGGGGCGAGATTGATCATCGCGGTGCCACCCTAGTTTATTAATATGTCTCCATATTAACCTTATCAGGTACTGCATTATTTTCATGCTTATACCTTAGCTCTATAACGGGAGCTCCCGTCACACCATCCCCCAATAAAAGGTTCCGATGTGCTGCTCAGAGGCTTGGTTCAATAAAGAATTTTTGCTCCTTTTCAGCTTAATGGAGCTCTCTGTGAAAAATTCATTTTATTTACTCTTCTCTTCACTGCATTTGATTTTTTTCATGTTATCACAACTTGATATAACTGTAAATAAAAAATAATCAGACATTTTAAATCACTTCATTGTTAGCTGTTTTATTTATTGTTTTTTCTGAAAATTACGGTGCGTGAAATTACTTGTAATCCTAAAAAATAACCTATCATATATAGGCTATTCAAACTGTCCGAATTAATTTGCATTTGCCTCCACTAACGGTTGTAGCGGTGGTTCTAATTCTATTTCTAAAGTATCTCCTTCTCGTATATCTTGTCCCTTTTCAATGCTTTGACTCGTTACATAGCCTGAACCTGAGGTTTTTAAATCTAATTTTAATAGCTTGGAGAAATACATAACATCACGCATGGACCACCCTTTTACATTTGGCATTTTTGCGTTATTCCCTAATAGAAATATACGATCTCCTTCGCTCATTACCTCGCCAGATTGTGGATATTGTTTTATTATTTTTCCTTCACCTAAAATTATTGGTTGGAGCTTCTCTTTTTTTACACTATTCTCTACTGTACCCATTGATTGATTGACGTAGTTTTGTACTTTTAATTGAGATTGCTTCGTTGCATCTGTCATTTGTTTTTCCGTATATGGTTTCACCTTTAAATATTCAAGGCTATTTTTCATAACCGGTTTAAAGATTTCAGCAAGAGGCTGAGCTCCATACTCATCCCCCTTTAATTTCGGTTGTTTAATAGCTAAATATACGATTAACTCCGGATCATCAATCGGGGCCATCCCTAAAAATGAAAAAATATAATTTTCTTTCCCTTCCATATATCGTCCATTTTCAGGGTTCGGAATTTGTGCTGTTCCTGTCTTACCTCCAATCGGATACCCATCCACTTTATACATTGTTCCAGTCCCTTTTGAAGACGTAATAACACGCTCCATTAAGCTTCTTACCTTATCTGCTGTCTCTTTTTTTATCGGTTTCGCAATTTCTTTCGGTTGATTTTCCATAATAACTTGTTTGTTTGTTGGATTTACAACTTTATCAACGATATATGGTTGCATCATTTTCCCGTCATTTGCTATAGCAGTTGCTGCTTGGATTAATTGAATAGGAGTTACGGTGGAACCTTGACCGAAAGAAGTTGTAACTTGTTGAATTTGTGTATTTAATAATAAAGTATTTTTACTTTCACCAGGTAAATCTATTCCTGTTTTTTGATTGAATCCAAATTTATTCATGTATTGTTTAAACTTATTTGGTTTTAGTAACTGATCTTCTAAAATAGAAAAAGCTACGTTCGATGATCTTTCAAAACCTTCATCAAATGTAATAGATCCCCATCCAAATCCACCATTATGATCTTTTATATCAGATGAACCAACAGAATATTTTCCTGATTGAAAATACTCTTTCCCATTATATACCCCTTCATTAATTGCAGCGGCTAACGTAAACACTTTCATTGTTGAACCTGGTTCGTATGCGTTTGCTATTGGATCATTTAAAAAGTATTCGATATCACCTTTATTCGGATTAAAACTAGGTTTACTAGACATCGCTAAAACTTTTCCTGTTTTTGGGTCTGCGATGATTCCTAGTAACATGGTAGGATCATAGTGTTCTTCTGCTTTGTTCATTGCTTCTTCTAAAAAACTATTAATTTGTTTATCAAGCGTAAGGTATACGTTATTTCCATGTTTAGCAGGTTCTACTTTACCTATATCATTTGTAAGCGGTATACCTCCTCGCGTGCCTACATATTCTACATTCCCGTTTGTAGCCCGCAAATATTTATCCAAACTTTTTTCAAGTCCAAATTTCCCCTCTGTATTCCCTTTATCATCTGGCCTGGCAAAACCAAGTATATAAGATGCAAAGTCTTCATTTGGATACACTCTTGCTTTCTCTGGCATAAAAGATACACCCGGTATTTTTAATTTCTTAATTTTTTCCTTCGTTTCTCTAGATAAGTTCCGACCAATTTTTCCAATTTCAACTTGTGTACGTCCTTCATGAAAATTTTTTATTACTTCTTCTTTATCAATTTCAAGCACATCTGCCAACTGTTGAGCAGTTTCATCTTTATTTTTCACTTTATCGTTTCCTTTTAAATTTACAACAATTCGATACGTTGTCGAATCTTGAACTAATACCTTTCCATTTTGGTCATAAATTGTGCCTCTATTCGCTTCCAACACACCTTTTTTATTATGTTGTTCATTCGCAAGGTCCGTTACATTAACATTGTGCACAACCCCTACTGCTTGAATGTAAAAAAAACGTAAAAGCATAATAAGAAACAGAACTATAAAAGCAACCATCATATATCGAGCGCCTTTATTTGTTTGAAGTTTATGCATTTTTATCTCCTTTCTTTTTTAATTGATTACTGCGAAGATGCGCGATAAAATATGTAATCTTTGTGTTTGTTTTCGATACTATATGTTTCGAAGTTTTCTGTTTAATTCCTTTAAAACAATGTAAACCTTATTATTGTTATTTTTGTTTTGCATTTATTTCATTCAAATACGGTGCGTGAAATTAAAGAATATTCAAATAATAACTATACTTTTTGAATTATCGTGTAAAAAGAAACTAAGTTCATTCCGATTGCGATAATAAAACAATCATATATTTGTTAAATAGATGAGTAGTTTCTACACATGTTAAACATAAATATCGTCTTTGGAAAAATAAGGGTATATAATTATTGTGTCATTACAATAGTTTTCCGAATGAGTCAGGAGGTGTTTTTTGGAGAAAAATATAAAGAAAGAGGTAATTAAAATTATATCCGTGACTGTTGTAGGTGTAACCTTAATATTACTGATACCGTATCTTTTTAATTATTTTCGTAACCTAACTGTTATTATTAAAAATTAAAAGCCCGCCTTAATAAACGGATTTGAGATATCAATAATAATGCTTTTTTTTACACCCATTACTGTATTCATATTTCCTACACTGTTTAGTCTAACTACTTGTTGACAATGCGCCGTTTTTTCAACATTTCATTTCCAATAGCTTTTTATTCAATAAAAAAGTTCCCCCTATAGATACCAAAGGTGGGAACTTTTTTCAAACAAAGCTACAAAAAATAGTTTCTTAAGACTAAGCTATATGGTTATATTTCGCTAAAAAGGGAATTCGTCTTGCTACCAATGCATACATTTTGAAAATAAATTTCGCTATCGGTTCAAACATTCGTGTACTTTGCATTACTAAGCCGCTTATAATAAATGTTAAGAAAGCAGCACCAAGTATATCTAAAGGATAATGAACTCCTACGTACATGCGTGATATGCCAACTAATATTGCCCATATAAGTGCGATATACTTCAGTTTTTCTCCTCTAAGAATAAATACGAACGCAATGGAAAATACAAGCACAGAATGATCACTTACAAATGATGAATCTGCTGCATGTGGTACTAATTGATGTACATTATGTGTTACAAAAGGACGCGGATGATTATATACCGCATGTATAAGAACGTTTACGAGTAATGCAATTATAACGGAAAGCGACGTATATAAAACTGTATATTGCTTTCTAATTGCATTCTCTTTCTTTCCGTTATTGAACCATAAAATAAGCATAAACAGTATCGCCACATACGCAGTGCTATTTGTAATAGCGATCATTAGCGTATCTAATAGCTTGGACGATCCTGCAAAATTATTAAACCATTGAAATACTGTGTAATTCATAATTCTCTCTCCTTACATACAAGTGTTCTTGATTTACACAGTATACAACATCAATATGAAAATGGGCTTAAGCTTTTCTCATCTAATTCTCATTTTCCCATAATACATTTAGCAATGCTGAAACGAATTATATCGATAATTATGTATATGGAAAATATTTCTTGGAATTCGAAATAAACAAAATGATTTAACCGCAAAAAAAGGAATGTACAAAACATCCCTTCTTTTCATTATTTCTAATCACTTATTTTATTATGCATGGTATGGTAATCGTAACGATTGTTCCCTCGTTTTCTGTACTCTCTATGTGAATAGTTCCGTTATATTTCTCCACTAGTCGTTTTGCAATAGATAAACCTAGCCCATTCCCCCCTTGTTTTCTACTTCTCGCTTTATCAACTCGATAAAAGCGGTTAAGAACAAAAGGCAAATCCGCTTCAGGTATTCCCGCTCCACGATCTATTATACGAATTTTAACTTTCTCTGATTGCAAACTGGATTCAATACAAATATACTTATTAACTTCTTTTGTATATTTAACTGCGTTATCCATTATGATAATAATAATTTGTTCTAGGTAAGGTGATGGCATTGACACATATGCTGCATCTGCATCCAATTTCATATCAAATTGAAAGTCAGTTTGAAGTAACACAAAGTTTTGTGTTACTTGTTTTAATATGCTATTTACATGGACTGGCTCAGCTGCTATTGGATGCATCTGTTCAGATTCAGCCCTGGATAGTTCTAGCAATTCTGAAACCAATCTATTTAAACGATCTACTTCTTTTAAACTGGATTGAAGAGATTTATCTAATACCGCTGGATCATTTTTCCCCCATCGATTTAACATCGATAAATGTCCCTGAATGATTGTTAATGGCGTTCTTAATTCATGAGATGCGTCTTCTACAAATTGTTTCTGTTGTGTAAAAGAGGTTTCTACTTCATCCATCATTTCGTTAAAAAGAAACGATAATTTCGCAAGTTCATCATTATTTTCGCGTACTGGAACCCGTTCATTTAATCCGTTTTTCTTAATACGCTTCATCGTATCAGTTATATTTTGAACGCTTGATAATAGTTTTTTCGTTATAAGTATTCCACCTAAAAAACTAAATATCAATCCGCAGATTCCAGCAATAACCATTACCACTAAAATAATTTTTAATAAATGATCAAAAGTCTCTAAGTTTTTCGTAAGTTCGATTGTTCCGGTAAACTCTTTTGTTTGAATTGGTATGCGCTCAACTAATATTCGATCGTCTAGATGTCTTTTTATAAAAGATTCATCCTCTGTAACATGTTTCGGTTTTATCCAAGCTTCATTAAAATCTCTTGAAACAGAAACAATCGGTATCCCATTCATGTCGATAATACGAATCATTTGATGTTTATCAATCATATTATTCAGGAAATCTTTACTATTTTCAAACGTTTTACTCGAGAGGCTATCGTTTTTATCTTGGAAATATGCCGCTATTTCTGTCACTTGTCTATTTATTTGTTTTTGTTCATAATCTATAGTCCATTTATTAATTACAATAAATTGCAAAGCGCTATATAACATAAATAAAATAAATACTAATGTAGTGGACCAAAGTGTTAACTTCCACTTTATAGGTAGATTTCGAATTCGAAACATAATATTTTTTATCATTTCATTATATATCCTGCACCTCGGACAGTTTGGATATATTCCTCCTTATCAACGCTATGTAACTTATTCCGTAAATAACGAACATATACATCAACGATATTCGTCTCAACCATTGCATCGTATCCCCATACTTGATCCAATAAAACATCACGGGTAAGTACTCGATTAATATTTTTCATAAACATAAGTAATAGCTCAAATTCTTTATTTGTAAGTTCAATTTCTTCATTTTCTTTTGTAATAGTTCGAGATTCAATTTGGAGCTGTAAATCTTTGAACGTAAGAAATGAGACGTTCTTGCTTTCTATGTTTTCTTCTCGTCTAAAAATAACCCTCATACGAGCTAATAATTCTTCGATCGCAAATGGTTTCGGAAGATAATCATCAGCTCCACTATCTAATCCTGTCACACGATCCATAATACTATCGCGAGCAGTCAGCATAATAATTGGTGTCTTTTTAGTCGCTCTTAATCGACGACATACTTCCAATCCATTTAATCCTGGAAGCATTAAATCGAGTAATATGAGGTCGTAATTCTTTTCAAGTGCAACTTCTAATCCCTTTCTCCCATCAGGCTGTATATCTACTCTATATCCTTCATATTTTAGTTCTAGCTCTAAAAAGTCTGATAAACTTTCCTCATCCTCAATAATTAATATATGTTGCAACGATAATTCCTCCTATACGGTTAAGTGAATGAGTAATCCAATCCCAAATATAACTGCAATGATTTGATGTGCTTTTCGATACAAAATCAAGTTTGTTTTTTTATTAGGTTTTTGTAAGAAAAATCCGATAAACCCTAGAACGATTAAGGTTAAAAGAGAAAATATACCACTATATATGAGTAATATATGACGACTTCCTTTTATAAAAAAATATAACCCGTGAGTAATCGATACGGCTATTACAGCGTATCCGATTAATACGTGAAACTTTTTTATAAAAAGATATAGCTCTTTAAAAAATTTAAACCCAAGTATATTTTTCTTCTTTAAAAATAACCATATTTGACGTAAAAACCATAAAGATGCAGCTATAATTGCGCCATATTCACCGAAAGAACCTAATTTTTTATTTAACCATTTAACATTTAATACGTTCCCGTATATTACATTAATCACTAATAACACTGCACTGCAAATGATAATTGTAATACCTATTATTTTAACATACATATGGAAATATTTATTTCTAAGTATTTTCTCCATCTAATTCAGCTCCTTTCCTTTTACAATCTTTGAGAAGCAGTTTATCAAAAGAAAAAGAAAAGAGCATGAAAGTAAGATTAAATTAAAATGAGAATTTCAAAATCACTTGAACTTTCTATAAATCTTTTTCAGCTAATTTTAATATTTTTTGAATAAAAGGCGCTTTTGCTTTTGTATATGACACACGATCAAAAGGAAATGTAATAGCCAGTTTTTCTTTTAATTCTTTATATTCCTTTCGTGCCCATTCATTAGTTATAAGAAAGTCTCGAAAGAAAAGGTTGTTTCTCCATTCGTCACTATTATAAATATAAACATGTAAATGGTGGGTACCAGCCCTCCATTTTCCCTTTCTAAAAAAACACCAATTAGGTGTTTCTTTCGGGACATACTCATAGCCAATTATCGAAAAATTTTTAGTCCACTCTTCGGTAATTTGTAAATCCGTTACGCCAATCATCATATCAATAAGAGGTTTAGCGCTTAATCCTTCTACGGCTGTACTCCCTATATGTTCAATAGCAATCATTTCTTCTCCTAATAAAGAACAAAATTTATCTTTCTCTTTTAAATATTCTTCCTGCCATTCTTTTTGATATGGTTTAATAACAATTTGTTGATCCATTTTCTTCACCTCTGTATAAGTGCTAATCATTATATTTATAAAATTTCATGCTATTAAGATAGGATTTTTATAAATTATGTCGAATATTGAAATATACAATTTTATTATATTAAATTTGGGGTGAATTATGAAAGATATTCCAATTGAAATTAGGTTGAAGCATGTAACTTTCCAGTTAAAAGAAAATCATAATTTTGATTGGCTTATAAAATTAGGGAACGTATTTGCAGTTTTTGATCAACAGGATTCAGGTAATATATGCTTTGGTGTTGAAAAAAATGGCTTTAAGAAGTTTGTTAAATATGCAGGAGCGCAAACAATTGCATATAACGGAATTACAGATGCTGCTATTGAAAGGTTAAAAAGTTCAGTTCCTCTATACAAAGAATTAAAACATGAATCACTTATAAAATTAATTGAACACTTTCCAGTGCAAAATGGATATGTTTTAATCTTTGATTGGTTTGAAGGTGAATGTCTTCATCCTCACTGGAGCTTCCCACCTCCAGAAAAATATAAAAATCCAAGCTCTCCCTTTTATAAATTTAAGCATTTATCTGTAAGGGCACGAATGAATTCATTAAATTCCATTTTTTCTTTCCATACATATGTAGAACAGAAAAACTATGTAGCGATAGATTTTTATGACGGTAGTATTTTATATGATTTTAATACAAATGAGACGAAGATTTGTGATATTGATTTATACGCTAAAAAACCATACATAAATATAATGGGAAGACTATGGGGGTCCTCGCGTTTTATGTCTCCTGAGGAATTTCAGCTAAACACTATGATTGATGAGAGAACAAATGTATTTAATATGGGTGCGATAGCCTTCACGCTTTTAGGGGGCGAACTAGATCGTTCCTTTATTAAATGGGACGCAAGTAGAGAATTATATGAGGTAGCATCTCGTGCTGTAAATGAAAACCGTGCAGAACGATATGCATCAGTTAAAGAATTTTATGAAGCATGGTTAAAGATGTCTAATACTGAAAAGATATAAGCCTATATTCTGAAAACAAATATAGAGTTTATACTTTTATCATGTATAATACATATGAAATGGAAATTCAGAATAACGAGGCAAATATTATGGACTTTGTTTATATTAATCAAAACGTATTAAATAATCTTTTATACATTTTAAGTAGTATAGTTGTTTTTTATTTCATATATGATAGTGGTCGTTATTTAAAGAAATATAAAACACTACTCATTACGATTTGTACGAGTGTGCCACTTATTTTATGTATGAGATACCCTATCTATATGGATGAAAATTGTATTCATGATTTAAGGCAAATCCCAGTTATAATAGGTACACTTTACGGTGGATTCCCTGTCGGTATCATATTGTTTACTATTTTGTTAATTACAAGATTTTCATTTTATGGATTTAACATGTTAACAGTCATTGTTTATGGCACTATGCTTATCATTACAGCATTCGCATCTTCAAAATTTAATACATATAATAGAAAAGTTAAAGTAGCTTTTGCTATGTTTTTAACTTTTTTCCTAGCGATATTTACAACTGTGATTGTATTAACTTTATCAGACTTTGAAGTGAATAATTTGTATATTATTTATTTTATAATATTACCAACTACTTTGATGCTATTTATTGTTTATTTTAATGAAGTACTAAAAGATGCAGTATTTATGCGGTCAAAATTAATTAAAATGGAAAAAATGGAGATTGTTAGCCAACTCGCTGCTAGTATATCGCACGAAGTACGAAATCCTTTAACTGTTGTAAAAGGGTTTACACAACTTTTAAAAACACCAAATTTAACTCCTGCATCAAGAGACGAATATATTGAACATATACTTGAAGAATTAAATCGTGCCCAGGAGATTATTGATGATTATTTAACGTTTGCCAAGCCAGCTTCAGAAAAATTAGATCATATTGCAGTAGAACAAGAGTTAAATCGAGTTATTAATATGATCTTGCCATTATGTAATATGAATACGATACATATTACAAAAAACTTCTCCAAGGCAACGATAATTGGCAATAAACAGCACTTTCAACAATGTTTTTTAAACTTAATAAAAAATGGTATCGAAGCAATGCCGAATGGTGGCACCTTAAATATTTCATCATCTATTAGCAATAATAAAGTGGTCATACGAATAGAGGATCACGGAGTTGGAATGTCACAAGAGCAAATAAATCGATTTGGTGAACCGTATTTTAGTACGAAAACGAAAGGTACTGGTTTAGGTACGATGGTCGCTGTTAAGATTATTGAAACGATGCATGGAACTTTAAAAATTCAAAGTGTTGTTAATAAAGGCACAACTTTGATGATTACATTCCCAAAAAATTAAGGTTCCATCTTAAAACAAATAAAAAAGGAGCATAATAGCTCCTTTTTTATTTGTTTCGATACATGAGTATCTACAATGTTTTTTAAATTTACATTTGTGGAGACTAATTAATAATTAGTACCCTCCGCCCCAGCAGCTGCACCCTACAATAATTAATAAAATAAATAACACAACTAATAAAGCGAAACCTCCACCAAAACCACAAGAACCACCGAAACTCATATTTTCTCCTCCTTTTGGTTTGAAAACTAATAGGTAGTTGATCATTTTAACTGGTTCGTATTATACATTATGTGTATATCCCTTTTTTGAGCATGTCCACCGAAAAATAAGTAAAAGCACTCGCTTGTGAGTGCTTTAAAATGGATACCAAAAATTTTGAAATACATTTAGTTTTAAATATACTGCAACCATTAAAATAAAAACACCTGCAAATAAAGCCATGAAATCCCCACTTTTCGCTTTATTTGTATAGAACCACGTACGTTTATCTTTCTTGCCAAATCCTCTTAAATCCATTGCATTTGAAACTATATCGATTCTTTCTAGAGAATGAATGATTAGAGGCCAGAAAATTAAAATACGATTTTTCATACGAATCCATAAACTTGCTTCTCCTTTTTCAAAAGCTACTCCCCTTGCTTCTTGCGCATGTTTAATAACTTTATATTCAGACTGAATGTCAGGTATATAGCGTAATGCTATATTTATTGCATATGTAATTTTATAATGAATACCAAGTTTACTTAAACTGCTTACAAATTCACTTGGATCTGTCGTGTAAATAAAGATAAGTGTAAATGGTAATAACGTAAAATACTTTAATGAGAGTGTAGCTGCATAAAATAATGTTTCAAATGTAATTGTGTCATAGCCAATATGTAAAAATGAAGTATAGGATCCGGTTAATTCAGATCCATGGGTTGGTGTAATAAATACAATCATGACAGAGTTTAATAAACTAAATGTAAATATAACACTAAAAACAATAAAAATTTTACGTAGTGGAATTTTAGCAATTAAGAGTCCGATACATCCAATAATAAATAATATTAGCAATATACGAAAATCAAAAAATAAAAAAGTAAACGTCATACAAAATATAAATAGAAGTAATTTCACTGCCCCATCCATACGATGAAAATATGTGTTATGCATCTTCCTCCCTCCTGTTAACATCGAAATACAGTTCCAGAAACTTTTCTGAATATGAAATTCCACTAAATCTAATTAGCTTGAACAAAGAACTCTCACTTAGATTTGCTCTTTGTAACGTTTCTTCATGCCCTAATACAGTAGACACCGTATTATTCGCAATAATTCCCCCTTCATGTAGAACTATCGCTCGGTCTGCATATTCTAATGCTAGATTCATATCGTGTGTGATAAAAATAAAAGATATTCCCTTTTTAGCTAGCTTTTTAATAAACGACATAAACTGTTTATAATGATAATAATCTTGTCCAGCTGTCGGTTCATCTAATATGATAAGTTTAGGGTTTGTTGTTAATACAGATGCGATAGTTAATCTCTTTTTTTGTCCGTAGCTTAGTGCTTGAATTGGCCAATTACGAAATGGATATAAACCACAGATTTTTAACGATTCTTCAGCTCTATATTTAATTTCTTCCTTAGAAGACTTTTTTAATTTTAATGTAAATGAGACCTCTTTTAAAACAGTAGGTTGTGTAATCATATGATTTGGATTTTGCATCACATAAGAGATAATCTCCCCGCGTTTACGAATAGACCAAGAATTGATAGTTACTCCATCTAACAAAATTTCTCCATCTTTTATTTTATTTATACCAATCAGACTATGGGCTAATGTTGATTTCCCAGCTCCATTATGTCCCAACAGTGCTACAATTTCTCCTTCGCATATTGATAGACTTACATTTTTTAATGCTTTTTGTTTATTAGGATAAGAAAATGACAAATTCTCTACTTTAAGTAATTCCTTGTTTTTAGTATTACTTTTTAATACAACTTGCTTATTCATCCACTCTTTTATAACGTTATAGATTCTTTCCTTTTGAAGGTTTTCAAGTGGATATATTACGTCATTACTACTATCAAAATTTAATTTCTTTAGTGCTTCAATGTATATCGGTTCTCTTAAACCGATACGAGGTAATATATGAGACGTTAATATCTCTTCTGGTGTCCCTATCGCAACAACTACACCTTCATCAATTAAAATAATTTTATCTAAATCCAGTTTTAAAATTTCTTCTATTCGATGTTCGATAATTACAATTGTTTTATTATATTGTTTATGTATATCTTTAATAAGCTCTATCGTATGTAAACTACTTAGCGGATCTAGGTTTGCTAACGGTTCATCAAACAATAATATATCGGCATTTGTTGTTAATAGACCTGCCAAAGAAACAGTCTGCTTTTGACCTCCTGATAATTCATGTGGACTTCGTTTGTGAAAAGTAGGTATCTTTACCTTTGTTAATGAGCCCGAAACAATCTTTTTCATCTCATCTTGATTTATACATTCATTTTCTAAATAAAAAGCCACATCTTCTTCTACTGTAAGGCCAATGAACTGAGCATCTTGATCTTGCAAAATTGTTCCTACATGTTTACTCTGTTCAAAAATACTGCCTTTCCTCGGGTCTTTTCCGGCAATTAAAACGTTACCAGTACTAATCCCTTCATAAGAAAATGGGATTAGCCCATTGATACAATGAGCTAATGTCGACTTTCCTGAACCACTTCGTCCAGCAATTAGTACTTTTTCGCCAGAATTTATATGAAATGTAATATCTTTTAAAGTAGGCTGCGCAGCATGCCCGTATTGAAAGGTGAATTGTTCAAACGAAATAATTGGTTGCATGTTTATATCCCTACTTTTCAATTTTTAAATGTGTATGTTTTTTATTCGATTTAGCTAGGCCAATTGTAATCGGTAATCCAAGAACTAAGAATACAATAACATCAGAAATTGTTGCTCCTAGTACTTGGATAACAATTTTATCAAATGGTTCTCCCATCACAATAATATCGAATGCCCCAGCAAAAATAATGGCAATAACTATACCAACTAACCCAGCAATTGCTAAATAAGAAATATCCCCCTTACTATACGTCCCGTTTTTCACACTAAAGCCAACTCGTTTTTGAATGAGACCCATCGCAAAACCAATAATTCCTGAGCTAACTACCCAGCCCCACCAAATACCTCCGCCAGTGATCGTATCTGTTACTGTATGACCGATAAGTCCTATTAACAGTCCAGCCACTGGACCAAATAATGTTCCAAAAATGGTTAATATAGCTAATCCAGGTTTAATAAATGTATTTGGTGCAATAGTAAATCCCCAAAGTCCTAATATCCCGTATAAGGCTGATCCAATTCCGATTGCTACTACTAACTTTGTTGATAATGTATTCATTACAATTCTCCTCTCATATTAGTAAACTTTTATTACTCTATATTTATTTTAAAAATGAATTATGCATCGACACTCCCTTTCTATACAATAAAAAATGACCTCTTACATAAGAGGTCATTTTCTTTCACGTTCAAGAATCCTCTTATCTTACAAAAAACACATCGTGTCCTCTGCGGAATTAGCACCTTCCTATGAAATTACATAGGGGTTGCTGAGGTTTCTTAGGGCCGTTCCCTCCACCTCTCTGGATAAGTATTAATTTGTAATTCGTATTATGGCACCAATAAGAGTGATTTTCAATACTTTTCTAATTATTTTTATTTTTTTGTTAAACGATACACCTAAATCATTGTATTCTTATCGGAATTATGAAATAATGAATTCAAAATTGTTACGGGAGGAATGTATGATGAAAGTAATTGGTTTAATTGGTGGACTAAGTTGGGAATCTACATCACTATACTATAAACATATTAATACACTTACCCTCTCTCAATATGATCAAAATGCTAAACTTGTCTTATACAGCATGGACTTTGGTGAAATAACTACTTTATTACAAAACCATCAATATGAAGAAGTAAAAAACGAATTAATCACTGTTGCCAAGAAGGTGGAAAAGTCCGGAGCTGAGTGTTTATTAATGTGTTCAAATACGGTCCATTTATTTGCTGAGGAAGTAGAACAGGCCATATCAATCCCACTTCTTCATATCGGTGATGTTAGTGCTGAAAAAATGGTAGAACAGAATATAAAACGCATCGGACTTTTAGGAACGAAACAAACGATGGAACAAGATTTCTACAAATCAAGACTAGCAAATTATAACATTGAGACAATTATCCCAAATGACGAGGAAAGAACTTTTATCCATCATGTTATTTTAAATGAATTAAGTAAAGGGATTATTTCAGAAACATCAAAAGAAAAGCTATTACAAATTACAAATGCATTAATTCAAAACGGTGCGGAGGGTATATTACTCGGCTGTACTGAAATACCATTGCTTATTTCCAAAAATGACCTTACTGTTCCTGTTTTTGACACTGCTTTTTTACATGCAAATACTGCTGTACAGTTTGCTGGATAATACTATAAAAGCATAATGGCTGAGTTTTAATCAGTCATCAAAAAAGGCATCCACATAAGTAGATGCCTAACGGTGATAAGGAGTGTTCTGTGAGGTAAGGTACAAGCTGTTCGGCTTGTCCTTTGCTATCAATATATGAATCTTTTTATAAAACGTGAATACTTAATAGAATTATTTTATCCATTATTAATATAATGTTTAAAACCTAATTGAAAGTAAATATAAGAATCCCCAATACCCAAAAGCTAAGCTTTTGGGTATTGGGGATTTACTGACTTAAGGGTTACTAATAGAACGTATTGTTAGAAATCTATCATCACAATTTGAGATAGATTATTTCACCTGAATTTTCGGCAAGTATATCGTTACCGTTGTCCCGACACCAACCTCACTCATTATACTTATCGTTCCTTGATGACTTTCAATAATTTTATAACTTAACATTAATCCAATACCAGTACCTTTTTCTTTCGTGCTATAAAAAGGTTCACCTAATCTTTTAATTCTTTCTTCGGGTATTCCTATTCCTTGATCTATTACACTAATAATGACACCATCTTCATGTAATTTTTTTATATGAATTGAAATTTCTCCACCAACTGGCATTGCTTCAATTGAATTTTGCAAAATATTAATAAATACTTGTTTCAATTGATTTTCTGAGCATTCAATGATTATCTCTTCGGAATCCGAAAATAGTTCTACTTGAATATTTGTCATAATTGCTTTTGTATTAATTAGCGATACAACATTTTTAAAAATTTGATAAATATTTTTCTTTTCTGTATTTATTTCATCAGTTTTAGCAATCGACAAAAACTCTTGGAGGATTGCTTCTATTCTTTCTATTTCAGAAAGCATAAGATCAAAATATTTCTCTTGATCTTCTTTATTAATTTGGAATAACTGTATAAACCCTTTAATTACAGTTAAGGGGTTTCTCACCTCGTGAGCTACACCAGCTGCTAATTGCCCGATTGCTGCAAGTGTATCAGATTTATTTAGCAATTCTTCTGCCTTTTTCCGCTCTGTAATATCGCGTACAATAATCATAATTTTATCATGCAATAATGGTAAACATCTGGCCTCAAAGAAATCAACGCTTCCATTAAGTGTTAATGGATATTCTACAATTACATTCGTTCCTTCTTCTTTTAATTTGCGAATTGCTTCTTGAAATTGCTGTGCTACTGGGCATGGTAATATTTCGTAAAATTTTTTTCCCATAAAAGCTTCTGCGGGTACGTAAAATTTTATAGGGGATCCTGCTTTATAATCTATAATCGTACCATCATCTTCTGTTAAGAAACATAAATCTGGTAAAGCTTTAAAAATCAGTTCTAATTCAGATGTTTGTTGTTTTAACTGCTCTTCTATTGTTTTTAAATGTGTAATATCTACACCAACAGCCCAGTAACTAAATCCACTTACAGGAAACTGTTCTGATATATTGGACCACATTATCGTTTTAATTTCACCATTTTTACATGTTAAACGCATTTCCCAATCTCTAAAATTTTTTCCACGTGTCAAAAAATTCTGTTGTATTTGATGACGGTAATTATGGTCAGGATACAATAATCGAAGTGCGTTTGGATTCCCAATTATTTCTTCAGCAGTATAACCTGTTACAAATTCACATTCTCGATTCCATAGAACAAAATCTCCATTATAATCAAGCGCATCAACCATAACTGGCATGTTTTGCAAAATTGTATGTAATTCCTCCTCTTTTCGAGTGAGCAATGTTGTATTTTTGATTGGGACTCCTTTTGTAGCTCTATCTATAATGAGATTAGCAAGCATTTCAAAGTATTTTTGACAATTGTAAATCTCACTTTTTTTAGACCACACAACAAAAGATCCTAAATGATTATCGTTTAAGAAAATGGGGATTTCAATCTTTGGGAGTTTACTCTTTTTTACTTCATTCATACCGAATGAAAACACACATTCTTTTTCAGCATCAAGAAGTTGATGTGATATGTTAGTTAATTTATAAAATTGTTCTGCCATGGTTTCTATTGTACTCACATCAATAAGTTCCATTAGCCGAGCATTCATTCCTTTTTCACCTCGATATGTCAAATTAATACAAATTATGAATTCATACTTCTCCATTATACGAAGAATGTTGTCATAGGTATATAGCAGAAGAATAATTATTCGAACAAATTTTATTTTTCAATTAAAAACATAAAATATCAATTGTATAAAAATACACACATTTATAAAGTTCATAAAATATTCACAATTTTCATGAAAAATATAAACATTTATTCCAATATATTCTATATAATAAAGTGTAATAAGGCTTCTATGAATCTCATAGAATACCTTACCCCTAATAAAAAGTAAAAAAGAATCNNGATTCTTTTTTACTTTTTATACCAATACATACGTATTCAAAGCATGTGCAACACCATGTTCTTCATTAGATAATGTCTCATATTGACACATTGCTTTTATTTCTTCAACAGCATTCCCCATCGCAATAGATACATTTGCTTTCTCCATCATAGAAACATCGTTTAAGCCATCGCCTATTGCTACAGTATTTTCAAATGTAATATTTAGATGTTCTGCTAAAGTATATAATCCATTTCCTTTTTGAGCATCTCGGTGATTAATCTCTAAATTATGCCAATATGAAGATGTAATGGCTAAATCAGTATTATACAGAAACTTTTCTTTTACTTTTTTTAATTTCTCTATGTCATAAGAAAACGGTAAAAGTTTATGCACATGTATATCCATTTCTACAATTGGTTTACAACTTTCTGTACTATGAAATGCTGTATGCTCAAGATATAATGCAGCAATCATTTCTAACTCTTTCAAGTCGAAATTTTCTTTTGAATTCTTCACATACTCGATTTCATTACGCACACTCTCTACTCCATAATCTGGTACATACACACCTTTATCCGTATAAAGTTGATAATATAAATCATTCTCTTCAAGATATTCTATAATTTCTAGTGCTTGCATATTTTGAATTGGATATCTCTTCATCATCTTTTTATCTGTATAAATAAGTGCACCATTTTCAGCAATAATCGGACATTCTAAATTTACTTCTAGCAATAGTCGTTCAATATCCACAATAGAACGTCCTGTACAAATTGCTACAACATGGCCAGCTTCCTGACATTTTCGAATTGCCTCTGCATTCTCTTTACTAATCATTTTATTCCCAGAAAGAAGAGTACCATCTAAATCAATTGCGATTAATTTCATTATTTCTTCACCACTTTCTATAAATACACGAGCTCTTATTAAATAAAAGGTATCGTTTTCATGCTAATCTCGTGAAGTACTCCTTATTTATAATTTATGAAAAGCGTTTCAGGTCAAGAAATATTTTTAAAAAACATGAATGAAAATGAGATTTATTATCAATAATATAATTAATAAAAGGGCAACCACGATCTGGCTACCCTTTAAAAGTTTATATTTCTGGATCGAAAGTTTTGCAATCTGTTTCTTCCGTAGTAGAAGCTTGTTTCCCTTTATTACTTACTACATAAATTGCATCTGCACTACATTTGTTACCGTTAGCCCAAAATTTACAGTTGTTTACTTCACATAAAACGTCTTGTGCCATAGTATCACACCTCCTTGTTTATTTAGCATTAACAAAATCTTGAGGTATGATACTTTTTGCGCTGCATTTTTATTTTAATTTCTATTAAATATCTTAATGTTCTTGCTGGATTACCCCTTTTTTATCATCATTAGTCGTAACGATCGGTTTTAAATTATATATTGGTAAAATAAATAATAAACCTATAATAAACAGTAAAGCTGTAATTTCATACATTGTGCTTAGTGAGAACATTTCCTTTAATGAACCAGCTATACTCATCGTTACTACCATTGATCCGGTAAAGAGTGGACTTAAAATACCATTTACTCTACCAATAAAATCTGTATCGCTATTTTGTATAATGAGTGTATTAATCCCTATTTGAATACACGGTAGAGCTAAACCACTAAAAAGCTGAGCAGTAAGTGTTATCCACAAGTTTGTGGAATAGCCGATTATGCCGATCCCAATTGCCTGACCTAGCATACCGATAATTAACATCTTTTGCGGAACAACATTTTTAGCAAATACCATCGCTAAAGCTCCTCCGACAATCATCCCCGCACCATTTACTGTTAGTAACCATTGTAAACTCTCTTTTGATAACCCTAACTGTTCAGTCACAATAAATATACCTAGTGGCTGAATTAAACCTATACCTAGTCCAGCTGCCATAAAACATAGTCCAAGCAAAGTTAATGCTTTTTTCTTTTTTACATATCTAATACCATCCAGCATTTCCTGTAATAATGTGATTTCTTTCTTCTCATTTTCATTCTCGAGATCTTTCGGAAGAAATAACAAAACAACTGCTGCAAGTAAAAAAGCGATACCTGTTATGATAATTGAAATATAAATTCCAAAACTATGAAAGATAAATGTTCCAAGAATCGGTCCTAATACCATAAATATTGCAAATAGCGTTTGATAAATAGACATCGCTAGTTGTATTTGCTCAGTCGATAAATGCTGTTTAAACAACTTCATTCCCGATGGTTGAGAAAACTGCGAAAGAATTGCAGAAATGAGCGTCACAAAAAACACGATTTTCCACGTTCCAAACATAAGGGTAATTAGCACAGCGAATACTGAAATAGAGCTTAAAGTTTCACACCATATCATTGTCTTCCTTGGCTTCCACCTATCAGCAAAAGTTCCACCAATAAAGGAGAAGATAAAAATCGGAGCAAATTCAGCTACTGAAATCATTGAAATAGCGAAAGCATCACCTTTCGTCATTTCCATTACATAAAGTAATACCGCAAAATTCCGAACCCATATTCCAATTTGTAAAAATAATGCTGATGCAAGAATTCCTTGCACAAACCGATTTTTTAATACTTGCGATACCCCATGATTTTGCTTCGTTATTTCAGTCGCCGACATAAAAAAGCCTCCTATTTCGTGTTCTGAACAGGAGGCAGCACAAATCATATAAAAAGACTATATTTTCGCAGCGCGAAACACATCCCTTTTCTATAAATGTACATACTAATCCTATTCAGAAGAATATTTCGTTTTTTAACGAAGATCTCTTACAAATAGAATTAGTTGATCATTGGGATGTTTTCACCCTTCCGTTTCGAATTTAAATAACACATACATACTCTATGTATAACATTTTCAATGTATGCATGTCTTAAAATAAATATTCTAGAATGTTAATGATAATTCCCCTAAAGAACGCATTAAATAATTGCCTTGCCATTTAATTTTTTCACGATCACCTTTTATTTGTAGTGCAGGCATTCGATTAAACAAAGTAGAAATAGCAATCTTTGCTTCTAGCCTAGCAAGGGGAGCTCCTAAGCAGAAATGACTGCCATGACCAAAAGCAATATGACGGTTATTTTCTCGTGTAATATCAAATACTTCTGGCTTTTCAAATACTGTTTCATCACGGTTTGCTGAAGCTAATGCAATAATAACCATGTCACCTTTTTGTATCATTTGGTCGTGAATCTGAAACGGCTCAGCCGCCCACCTTGCAGTTGTAACCTCAACTGGAGAATAATAACGTAATCCTTCCTCAATAGCGGAGTCAATAAGGTTTGGATTATCTTTTAATAACTGCAGTTGATCCGGATTTTCGAGAAGTGCTAATACCGTATTTGTAATTAAGTTCACAGTTGTCTCGTGTCCCGCTACGATAAGTAACATAATCATGGAATATAGTTCTGCGGCACTAAGTTTATGTCCCTCACTTTCCGCAAGTATTAAAGCACTCACCAAATCCTCTTTTGGCTCTTGCCTTTTTACATCAACTAAATATTGAAGATATGATATAAATTCAGTTAATTGTATTCCAATTCCCTCTATTTCTTCAGACGTTTCTGGGCTAGCAATTACGGCATGAGACCAAATTCTAAATTTTTCTTGATCTTCTTTTGGAATACCGAGCATTTCACTTATAACAATGATTGGTAACGGAAATGAATAATCATCAACTAGATTCACTCTACCTTTTTGCTCAGCATCATTTATTAAATCATCTGCAATCTCTTGAATTCTTCCTTCTAATTGCGTAATCATCTTCGGTGTAAACGCTTTTTGAACTAAAGATCGTAAACGACTGTGGTTAGGTGGATCTGAATTTAACATGTGCGTTGTTAAATGATCACTATTGTCAATGGAAAGATACATGTTCTTTGTATCTTGAGGAAACACATTTACCAGATCTTTTTTTAAGCGATTATCTTTTAAAAGTGGCAAGGCATCTTCATATCTTGTAATAAGCCATTCCGTACCTAATTCAGTTTTATTTACAAATAAGATAGGTTGCACGTTTCTTGATTCTTTATAAATTTCATATGCATCTTCTTTAAAATGGGCCGAAGCTAAATTAATACCATTTTCTATTCTTAGCCCAACTTTATTTTTCATTGACATTGTATTCCCTCACTCTCATTTGTTCTTTAAAACCAGCCAACATTTGTATTATACTCTAATGAAAATGTGAAGATTGTAAATTTTCAATGAAAATCTTACTTCGTATATTGAAAAATAAAAAAGTGGTAGAGTAAAATCATTCTCCTCTACCACTTCTCTTTATGCGAAGCACATGAAATTACTAATTTGTTGATAGCGATAACTTACTTTACGGCGGCGACCACCTTGCCAAGTATATCCTGATACTCCGTTGCTTCTCACTTCAGTCGGAAAGAACCATAAGTCTCTTCCAAAAGGTCCAGGACGATGTAAACGTAAATATCCCCATCTTCCTAGACAGTTACACATCCATGATTTCATATTGCCTGCTTGTGCTGGAGAAGCAAATGTAGATGGTAACGATGGAGCTTGTGACGGTGGTGGTGACGTTGGAGCGTCTTCCGCGTCATCTGGTCTATAATCCTCTTGTTCAATATCTCTAAGTTCATCTACAGCTTCATATCCGTATTGCTGTGGATAATAATACATCGCTTGATCATATGGATAGTTTTGTTGGTTATACATTTTAACAAATCACCTTCTTTTCATTCATTACCTTTAACATTCATATGTGATACATCATCTATAGGAAGCTTATGTATAGCCTAAATTCATAAAAAAAGTCCGCCTTCATTTTTTCAAAAATAGAGGCGAACCTTTTTATACAATTAATAAATAACATCACATATATTATTTTTATAAAGAAAATACTGTATAATCCCTTTTTACTTCATTATTACTAATAAAAATGTAAGAGATAAAAATAAACAAAGAGGAATATATAAATTTGTATCCATTCTAGCAAACTTCGTATCTTTTTTTCGTTTAAAGATACCAAAGTAATTAAACTCACCAATTACCCTTATGAAAAAAACAATCATACAAATCCAGGAGCCGGCTTGAACAATAACATTAGGAACTGCAAAGTGAACAATATTTGTTTGTTGTAGTAAAATTATTGCTGCCATACTTAATAATAACGCAATGACCAGTGTCATTCCTGTACGAGGTGTAAACGCTTTTTCTCCCGATATAGTTGGAATAACACTATTTGTCCCCCACGTACCTCCGAAAGCCCAATAAACATGCAAAAAGCTAACTAAGAATAATATACAAACAGAGATATATGTAATAATAAGCATTTTGCCCTCCATTTATTTTATTTCAGTCCCCATCTTTAAAATATATTATGAGTCCCTCATTAGCAACCTATATTTAATTACATAAAAAAACCCTGTAATGATTTANNTAAATCATTACAGGGTTTTTAGAATTCATTACGCATTATACCTATTTCTTCTACGTTCCATCCTTGTTTGTCCTTGAACATTTCCTTCTTTATATTGATCTATTTGCTCTGTCATTTCATACGTTGCAGCTGGTTCTTCGTAATTACGCTCATGGACTCTTTCTGGATTTTTACGTTTAGACGTCTTTCTCCCAAACTTAAACAATTTCATTTTTAATTTTGGTAATCTTGGAAGACGGACCTTAAATGAGAGCCTTTTGCGTTTCTTTTTTTGTTGAAATAGATTTGTATTCTCTTTATTATCTTTCTCTTTGCGGTGTATTAATATCGCAAGTAATCCCCCTAATATAAGACCTCCAACTAAAAATAGAAGATATACATACTGACTTGTCATTAAGCTCGTCATGCGTTCAAGTATGACTAACGACTGTACTTCTTTTATATCCCATAGTAAAGCGGCCCATAATGAGAATAAGCCCAAAGTAAGCCCATATGTACGAAAACGGAATAAACACGGAATTAAAGCGACACAAGCAGCAATTTTAGCGTTCGCTATGATGGAACTTGTTGAAATATCCTGATTCCAAATGACAAGCAGTAGTGTTAAAAATGGCGCGTACGCTATCCAACTACATATACGTGAATATATCTTTTTCGCAAAGTAACTACCGAAACTAGTGAAAAATAACAGTCCCCCAATATATAATGATTGCTCTAGAGGGATTTGCTTTATAATTCCTGCAATTGGAAAGAGGCCGCTCAGTAGCATTAATAATACATCTAATTTCTTCACAATTCCCCATTCCTTTCGAATTTCTTAAAACTACTTTTCTTTATGACTCAGTTTTTGTATTTCTAAAAAACATCTTAATCCTGAATGTTAATAAAGTAAATACGTAATAGAAAAGATACTTGACAAAGGATAGCCATATTTACATGAAAAAATGACAAATCCTGATCGGTATAACGAGCAGGATTTGTTTATTATTATTTAAAGTAGAATTATTGAATCTTTCTCTTCTATATTTATTACATCAACATCTAATTCATCATCGAATTCTTTAAACTCTCTTGCATCTATATCAGTGACATAACTCTTTATTACTTTAGCCATATGCATAGAATATGGCATGTGTATATCTTTTTTCGAAAGCATACTTGAATTACAGCACATGTAATGTATCATTTTAGCGATATCATCCCTTTCTACTGGTTTTACACCTAATGGTAGAATTTCAAGTATACCTTGTTGCAATGTCGCGCTACAATTTAATGAATATTCCCCAGTGCTATAATACATGCCCTTTTGATCTACATATAATCCAGTTCCATCCATAGCTTCATCACGCTCAATTACAACATAGCTTGGTACACCACAAGCTGTATTTATTCTTATGACATTTAAGTTTGGAACATTTAGCCTATTTCGAACAATTTTAGGTGAAATATCTAAATCAATTATTTCATTTTGTAACTCTTTTATCCAATATTTCCTCATATTCGCATCTACAATAAAATAAACTCGTTCATTTTCCTCTTTCGCATGTTGTAAAATTCCCATTAATGTTTCGGATACAAATTGCTTAAAAAGAGCTCCCATATCATTTCTCTTTGATGGTTGTGGTAAAAATGCATTATGTTTATTTATATTTAATAACAAATAGTCAATCGGTTGCCACTCTGTATTTCCATATAATTTATATAATATTTCTTTGCCTTTTATTTTTGAAAAAATAGGTAAGAAATCAAATTTCGAGATTCGTTCAACTGATAAATTGACATATGTACAAGGTAAATTCATCTTATTCCAATTACGTTTCAAAAATCCCTTTTGTTCCAATAAACTAAAAATACTATTTACAATTGTTTCACGGGATACACTTTGCCCTATAAATAAATTAATAAATGTTGAAATACGCTTTGTTCGTGCAAAACCTTCACGAATAATTTGTTTTGGATCAACCTTCTCTCGCCCATCACAATCTTTCATTGCGATTAATGATAACGTCGTATCACTTTGCTTACCTGCAGTAGCATGAACTGCTTTGACAACATCATCTACAAGATTTGTTTTATATTTCTGGCAATATTGCATTTTATATGGATTTTGTAACACCTTGTCAATATTAAATCTTACTACCTTTAACAATACTGGAGTATCTGCGTTTACTACATAAGATGTTTCACTCATTTTAGCTAAAACAATGCCGCTATCAAATAATGCTTGTTCTATTTCCATTGCTATATTTTCTGACCAAACTTCTAACGTTACCGTCTCTAGTCCTTTTGGTGCAAACAATGGAAAGAATGTATTTTCATTGTTTGATAGTATCTTTTTACATTCTGGGAGTAGTGTGAAATAAGAGAATCTACGCTGAAATTCTTTAAATAGAGACTCTCGCTCCTCTATTTTTATACCAAGCTTTATTTTAGTACCTTGAACTTTATATATTCTATCATTGTATGGAAGTAATACCCTTCTATTTGTCCCAATAATATATTCTTTCGGATATTGGAGAATATGGTCTAATTCAACTTCTCCACCTATATGAAAATCATCTTTTAACTTTCTAAATAACTTAATCCATTTCATACCGTTTGGAGCTTGCTGAACTTTTAGCTTTACAAACCGTATTTTTTTAGTATTTGATGTGAATTCCGGGGGAGAAATCAATATCATGCCCCGTTTTCTTCTTAAAAGTACAGGAATATTTGGATGATTATATTCTTGATAAAATCGTCGAATACCTACTGTAACATTTAATAACGGGATATTTTCCCCTCCGCGAGTTATACATTCAAACCGATAAACATAGGCGAAAAAATCTTGTGTTCTTTCATCTTTAATCGGTTCAGACATAGCCTCACAAATATTTTGTGATCGAAGTGGAGAAAAATAAATTTCTTCATTTTTATTTTCTAATTGTACAGGACATTCACAAAAAATATGTGAAATTAAAGCAGGCACCCACTTAGAAAACGATTCATTATCATGTAATACTGATAAATTAGAAATCGAGTCGTAATGCCATTCGTATTTTGGTGATTCTATTAATTGATTCGGTTTCCAATCATGAATAACCTCATACCAGCTTTGGAAAATATAATCAAGTTGTTCTTGTTTAATTGGCTCTTTTGAAACAATCCATGGTGTATTTTCATTTAATACATATGGATTATGTTGAATAAATAATATATCAGAAAACATATCATACAATCTTTCATTTAAGCTTTTTAACTTACTCGTTAATAAAAATGTCTTATAATGTATTTCTACAATGTCCAGCCATTCAATAGGAAAATATATAAATGATACATGTTCATTAAAAAGCGGTTCTATTATATTTTCAAATGTTAATAAGCGTAATTTCTCCATGCACTGAATACTTCCTCTCTTCATTTGTCTTGATTATCAAAAAATAAAAAACAGTTACTTAATCCAATCAATTTAAATCAAGTATTTAAAAGAAAAATAAATAACATTTTATTCGAATGATACGTTATTAAAACGATTCTTTTAAAAGTTTTAAGTAATTATCATTTACAGCACCCTCTAACATCATTGAAATTATACATCTTGATTATACAATATATAAGTGTATTGCATTTATAATTTACGGAAAATTTACAAAAACTAAAAAATCAGCATGGTTTGTATAAATTCTATATCTAATAGAAAGCGCTCTTTTATGTTTAAATAAGGATTCTGTTCTATTTTTTTATTTACGCTATTTTCGTAAGAATTGCTGCTATCTTGACCATACTGATAAAAGGTTGACTTTCAACTAGTAAATTGGATTTAAAGGAGGGTTAACATGAAAGATGAATTAAGTATAAATATCTATTTAGATGAAACTGATACTCCGTTTTCAAGATATTATAGCTCAGATGATGTTCACCTAAGCTCTGACCTTGAAGATTTTATTTTATCAAAGCTGCACAGTGGCAAAAGAAAAGAAGTAGAAATATTTTTTTCAGGTCAGAATGATTTTGACGAAAAGTCATTGAAGACTGCCACATTTAACACTTTTTCTAACTTCTTGAACGAAGAGGAATATACATATGCGAGAAATGTCAAAAAGGCTATTGTTTTGTTTGTGCTTGGTATTATTGTTGGGTTAATATTCTTGAAACTTTCAAGCACTCATGCCTATGTTGCAGGAGTATTAAGCATTGTGTGTTGGGTTTTTATTTGGGCAGGTACAGAAGTTTATTTTTTTGAAAATCAGCAAATCAAACGAAACATTAGAAAATGCAAGAATATTCTAAATGGTAATGTGCACAAAAGTATGTGATTTGGATGCGTTTTACTCATTAACTGAATTATTTCACATACACTATTTACTATCGATGCCATTCTTCTCTTCACCATTAATAGAGACTACTTCCAAGCTGTTTGAACTAGCAGCTTCACTCTTCTTGTAATGGGAAAACATTTTATCACAAATAGCTAACTCATACAACTCACTGGCAGACAACCAAAATTGTTGTCTGCTTTTTGTATAGAATTTTTCATTTTGCATATACTACTTTTGAGCCTGTATACCAATGCAAGCCATTTTGGTGTTTTGAATTCCGACTAAGCTTTTTGTTGCATAGATTATTACAATCTTTGACAACACTGGTTAAAAGCGCGTTTTCTGGTTATTCGTAGTTCTAGTCCAGAATAATTTTTCTCCTATTAAAGGACAGCAGGTACGACTGCTCGTCCTTTTTTACTTATATCGCATACTCTCAACCGTAATTTTCCCATGTAATTCTTATTTCCTTTCTTCATTTGTCTTGATCATCAAAAAAACTATAAAAAGAGGTATTGCTATACCTATGTATAGCAATACCTCTACTTTTTATCCAATTACATCTTTTACATCAGTATTCACAGGCCACTTTTCTAAAGTATAAGCCATATCCCAAAATGAATATTCATATTGACTACTAATAATAAAATGCTGTTTCATACGATTACGATCTGCCTCTGTTACTGTCTCAGCTATAGCATCTAACCGCGCGATCTGTTCCTCAACTAACGTACGGAACCAATCAGATCCATAAGCAGAAATCCATTCTTGATAAATTGGTTCTTCAGGTTGACACACTTTTAAACGTTCACCAATTTCATAATATAACCAGTAGCAAGGTAAAATAGCTGCAATGATATCCCCTAAATGCCCTTCATACGCAGCACGGTACATATGTGAAGTATAGGCATATGCAGTTGGCGCAGGAATAAAATTATCTTTTTCTTCTTTCGTAATCCCTAATTTCTTTGCGAAATTCTCATGTAATGATAACTCAGCTTCATACGTATTTTGTGCATGATGCGCCATACGAGCCGTCGTTTCTAATTCAAGAGCCTTTGCAGCACCTAACGTTTGTACTCTAGCAAAATGACTTAAATAATATGAATCTTGAAGCACATAATAACGGAAACTAGCTAAATCTAATGTTCCTTCGCCAAGTTTTTTTACAAAAGGATGATTAAAACTTGCTTCCCAAATCGAATCTACTTCTTTGCGTAATGATTGTGAAAAAGTCATTTAAATCCCTCCAATAATTTATAAAACATAATTATTTATCCCATTTATTAAAGCTGTAAAATAAAAAAACTTTCTTTACAGGCGTAAAGAAAGTGAAATAGACGATATTAATTTGTGCATTAAATATCTTGTCTTCCCACTTCCCTACGCTGGCATTAACCAGATCAGGTACTAAGAGTCTCAAAATCCCATTTGATCTCAGCCTATAAAAGGCCCCCCTAGTGGATAAATATTTAGTTGTCGTATTGTAATTATCATAGCATACTTCGTGGAACTATCAAAAGTTTTAATTGTACAATTTTCTTAAAACCCTTCTTCTTTCCTTACTTTTAATGAAGTTTCAATTATCATATCTAATAGTTTACTATAATTAATTCCCGCAGCATTTGCACTTTTTGGCAGTAAACTTGATTGTGTCATCCCTGGTAGTGTATTAACCTCCATTACATATGGAATGCCGTCCTTCACCATCATATCAACCCTTGCATAAACACTACATTTTAATGCTTTATAACAAGCCAGTGACGCTTTATTTACACGTTCCTTCGTTTCAGCTGGAAGTTCGATAACTTCTTCAATTGTACTAGCATCATCATATTTTGCATTGTAATCAAAGAACTCAGCTGCATGTCGAATCGAAATGATAGGTAACTGTTTTCCATCAAAAATGGAACATGTAATCTCTTCGCCCTTTATATACTTCTCAATTACTACTTCTGAATCCCATTCAAATACAGTTTCCAGCATTGTAATCAATTCATTTTTATCCTTGACGATCTTTACTCCAACGCTCGAGCCACCAGAGTTAGGTTTTACCACTAACGGAAATCCTAATTTCTCTAACTCTTCAAGGTTTAGATCCTCCATTTTTGTAAGTTCGATCCAATCTGGTGTTTCTATTCCTTCATAACGTAAAATCTTTTTCGAAAGATTTTTGTCCATACAAATACCGCTAGATAACATATTGCTTCCGCTATAAGGAATACCTAAACTCTCTAGCGTCCCTTGAACTGTCCCATCTTCTCCGTATTTTCCGTGTAATGCGAGCAGCGCAAAATCAATGTCTTTCGCTTTTTCAATTAAATCCATTTTTTCATTTAATGTAATTGGAACGATTTCATACTTACTGTTATCTAAATGTGCAATCATTTCATTTCCAGTCATAATTGATACTTGTTTTTCAGAGGATACTCCTCCCATAATAACGCCAATTCTCATTTCCTCAACTCCATGTTTCATTTTTTAAAGTTTCACCAATTATTTGAATCCCGCTAACTATTTCCTTTTCTTTCAAACGTGAAAAGCCTAATCGGAAGGTATTCGCTCCCCCACCATCAGAATAAAAAACATCTCCAGGAGAAAATGTTACGCCTTTCTCATAGCACCTTTGTAATAGTGTTCGTGCATTAATATGCTCTTCTAGTTCTATAAATACATGAAGTCCACCATCTCCAGTCATTCTTTTAAATGGAATGTACTGATTACATGCCTCAACAGCTAACTCATATTTTTTCTTATAAACAGATCTTGCTTTTTTTAAATATTTTTCAAAATACCCTTCATATAAATATTGATACAGAACAGCTTGATCTAACGTAGAAGTATGAATCGTTCTTGCTCTTTTTACACTTTCTAAATAATGAATTAGCTCTTTATCTGCGATAATCCAACCTACACGTAAACCAGGGAAAAGTACCTTTGAAAAGCTACTAATATAAATCACATTATTACCAGCCCCAGCAAAAGTTAATAATGGTGCTAAATGTGAACCTGAATAACGTAATTCTTCATTAAACCCATCTTCTATAATCGGAATCTTATATTTTGAAAATAATCTCATCAATTCCGTTCTTTTCTCTGAACTCGTAACAATACCGGTTGGATTATGATAAGAAGGAATTAAATACGCGAAATCAAAATCCTTTTCACGCAAACTATTTTCTACTTCATTCGTATCAATACCATCTTCATTCATGTCTATCCCATGAACTTCAAGTCCATGCAAGCGAAAAAGCTTCAGTGCAGCATGGTGAGTTGGATTCTCACAAATAACACGCCCTGATTTCTTTGATAAAGAAGACAGTACGATATCCAGCCCCTCTGTAAATCCATTTGTAATTAGAATATCTTTGTTCGAAATATCTACACCTTTCATTTCCATATAATGAAGTAAATAATTCATTAATGGTCTATAACCTTTTGCATATCCGTAGTTCAATACGATATCCCCTTCAATGGACATACGAGTAAGAAAAGCTCTTTTGAAATTTTCAACATCAAATAGCTTTTCGTCCGGGGCTATGCTATTAAAAACAATCATTCCTTTTTCCCAGCGAACACCATGTTTCATTAAATCTAATTCATCCGCTAATGCGGTAACTGTATTGAGTTTATTTTTCCAATCTATTTCAACAGACGAAGTGTTAGAAATATCAACCTTCGCAACAAAGTTCCCTTTTCCTTTAACTGCATAAATGAGCCCTTCTTGCTCCAAATCCGCATAAGCAGCGAGTACAGTGTTTCTACTCACAGATAATAACTCACTCAGTTCTCGGGTCGATGGGATTTTTTGATTTCCCAATAGGTGCCCCTTCATAATCATCTTTTTTAAATAATCTTTCAATTGTATATAAACGGGTCGATCTTTTACAACTTTAAAATCTTTAAACAATTCCTTACCCCCTGCAATTATTTTTACATATTTATTTCATTCTCAAAAGGTCCACTACATATGTATTTTTTATTACTAGCGGTACGGTATTAAAAATCTTTACGATATAAGTTAATTACATCTTTTAATGCTGCCGCAGCAGCCCCGCGTGGATTAGAAGCTCCACCAATTGTAGTGACTTGTCCCATTGTATCTGTAAAAAACGTAATTCCTTTTTCTGTCCCATTTACTTTTGCCAGCGGGTGTTCTTCTTCTATTTCATACGGTTCAACATTAAGATTCAAATTTCCATTCTTATCTCTATACGCTGATGCAATTAATTTAATATATTTATTTTGTTCCTTAGCAGTTCGAATTTGTTGTTTTGTAACGTCCTCGATTCCATTTACTTGTATATCTTCAAGCGTATTCTCTACTCCCATTAAACTGTTTGTCAAAAGTAGCAATTTACAAGCACTATCCGAACCGCTTATATCTAATATTGGGTTTGTCTCAGCAATCCCTTTATGTTGCGCTTCTTTCAGTGCTTCTTCAAACGAAATATCGTCTTCATACATCTTTGTAAGAATATAATTAGTTGTCCCGTTTAATATCCCTTCTATTTTTTCAATATTACAACCAGCTAAACTAAATTGCCCAATATCTATAGTCGGTAGTGCCGCGGCAGTTGCACCACTATATCGAATTCGTACATTCGCCTTTTTTGCTGCTTCCTTTATTTCTCTCCAGTTTGTAACAAGAGCACCTTTTGAAATTGCGACTATATCCATTTGTTTCTCAATCGCTTGTTTTATATATTGTTTCCCTGGATTTCCATCTTTCAGATTAGTAACTGTTGATTCTACTAAAACCGAACCACTTATGCTATTTATTGCGCGTTCATTTGGATGATGCTCTATATATTTTTCAATCGCAGCAGTACCGTCACCATACATCAATAAATGATGAACAGACAAACCTTCCTCATTATGTATTGCAATATTTCTACCTAATACACCACTTATAACTAAATCTATTCCATATGTTTCATTTATATATAAATATTTTTCATGTAATAATTTAATAAACTCTTTTCCTACTGTCCCATATCCTGACAATACAACTTGAATCTTCATAATATCCCCCCATATTTTTCTACCAAATCCCTCTTCCAATATAATATAAAGCACTTTCGAATTCCATCGAGAGCGCTTTATTATTATCTATTTTGGTTTACGTGATGATTTTTTGTTGATAAATATTATTTTAGACAAGGTGTTCCTTTATAGATCGTACTTGAAATGCTACAAAAAGTCCGTAAAGAAAAAGAAGTTCAAAATTCGAATACGATTGAAGAAGCTAGTGAGACTCGGCTAAATGAAGTAATGTAATCTATGTTAGCTGAATGGCCTATAAACTCAAAAGAGTTCGAGGTTGATAAAGTGTCTATCAACCTCGAACTCTTTTTTAAGATTTTTCTCCAATCGTTACAAACTGAAAAGATACTTCTCCTTCCAAATCTTTAATTAACTTTCTTACTTTTACATTTTCATTAACCAATGTATTATCTGTCGACATTTTAGGCTTTTCATCGCCTAAAGATTTTTTCAGATGAAGAAGTTGCATTTTCGTTTCATTTGCTTTTATTTCCTTATATATACTATTTTTTGATACAATCACATACCATTGCGTTGAATAATCACGCTTATTTCCTATCCAAGCGTCACTATCGTATTTAACAGGAATCTCTTCCCCACCTAATTCAATACTTTTTAAAGTCTTTTCGCCTTCATGTGTAAACAATAGCGAACCTTCATTTGGGAATTTCGGTAACGTATCTATACTAAAATTGGATCCATTTTCTCGTTTACGAAAAATCTTTGCTTTAATTAGTGCTTGCGCTGTAGATTCATTTAAAATTAACACCTGGCCTTTTCCAAATGTACCTGTTTTCACAGAAAACACTTCATTTTTTTTCGTAATTTCTTGATAACGATTAATAATTGGTGAAATTTTATTTTCATCTCCAATGATTAATAAACCGTTTGCAGGAAATGGATTTTCCTTTTTGGAGCATGCACTAAAAATTATTAATAGTATTATAGTTAACATAAAAATAGTTAAAGTTCTTTTCATTACGCTTCCTTTCATCATTCACTTCATTTTTTATATACTTTTGTGTAATCTTACAAGCAAATATACTCTATTGCTCCATAGTCTTATAAAGCTTTTGTAGGTAACGCCAACGAGTTATAAAGAAATATAAAACTTGTATACATATAAATGAAATTAATATAACGATCGAGCTATTTAAAATAGAAAAATCAACTAATTGTTGCAGTGCCATATAAGCGACTGTAGTATGAATTACTGCAACGATAATCGGTAAGAAGAACATTAATACTAACTGTCTCGTTACAACTTTTTTAAGCTCTCGCTTACTTAATCCCATTTTCGAAATCAGTTTATATTGCTGTTGATCGCGGTCCAAATCAGTATATAATCGGAAATAGATAAAACTAGCGGCGAATGTAAAGAATACGATTCCAACTAAAACACTTGTCATAAGTAATAGTCCATTCGTTTGCTTTGCACCTAACAACTCTAATGTTAAAGCTCGAAATTCAAAATGTACTTCTCTAGTATCTTTATCGAATATACTATTTAATTGGTTTGAAATCTCCTTCGTTTTCATCCAATCATCTACAACAAATCCGTAAGTACGATATTGAATATCTTTATTATCCGGGTTACTAGTAAGAGGAATTCCATCATACACATGATCTTGAACTGCAATAAAAATACTACTAGAATCATGTGGTAAAACTAAATTATCTACAGCTTTTTTCACTCGAAATATCTTTGTCCAATCTCCTTGAATGACTTCAATATTCTTTTTATAGTCACCATTTTTAAATTCTTGTTTTTGTGAAACGACTCCAGGGATTAATAAAATTTCATCTTCTTTTTCAATCGTTTCTTGTGGATACCCGAGTGCGCTCGCTAGTTCGTTATATTCACTTAACTTCATTACATTTACGTTACTTTCTGTATATTTATTTGAAGATGAAGCCATTCGATACGGAATATTAGCAGCAGCAAGGTGTTTTTTTATTATAGAAAGATGTTTATCCGCTATTTTGTCTTTTTCAGGACCTGTATACAGAAATGTATACGGATTTGTCATCCTTACCAAATCTTTATTTCCAATTGCAGCTGTTGTACCAATCGCTGTAAATGCAACTGCTGAAACAATGGATACTATAAAAAACATCGTGGCGTTATCTTTCATACGGTAAATCAATTCTGAAAATGTTAATATATTCGTTCTCTTTAAAAAGAAAGATTCACTCTTTTTCGCGAGATGCAATATATAAACGCTACACTGTGTATATAAAAAGTACGTTCCTATAATTACTAGGAGTACACCCATTCCAAGCAAAATAAAACTTTGATTTGAGATAAAGCGAAATACTGAAATATATCCACATCCTATACTAAGTAAAGATAGTAGTGATAATAAAATTGAAGATTTCGGTTCAGGTTTTGGCTTTTCCTCTGCTTGAATAAGTTCTACAAGTTCTGTTACTTTTACCATCTTAAATGTAACTAGCGAAACAATTAAAAATAAGAAAAGAAATGTGATGACTGTTAATAATACCGCCTGCACCGGTATATAAAAAGATAACCCATTACTAATCATTAATACACTTGCGCTTATCAATAAAACTAGTTTAGAAAATACGAGACCAATGAGAATACCTATACAAATTGAACCAAATCCAATTAACATATTTTCAATCAATAATAATTTCTTAAGCTGCCTCATTGACATACCTTGCATCATTAATATGCCAAATTCTTTCTTACGCGTTTTTAAAAATGAACTTACTGAATATAGAATGAAGAAAAATGAAAATACAAAAATCAAGCCTTGCGAAATTGAAAATCCCAATGTTCCGTATGCACTTATTGTTGCACTTGTCGATTTTAACTCCCCTTGTAAATCAGGATGAAATAATAACAGGGCATACGTAAAGAAAATCATAATAGAAAAGGCACAACTTAAAAAATGGGCAGCGTATGTACGCTTATTACGAAAAATATTATTAAATGCGAACTGACGAAAAGTCATGCCTTTTCCCTCCTAATAAAGAAAGGACATCCATAATCTTTTGATAAAAGGCTTGCCTGCTTTCACCACAATAAATTTCATTATATAGTTGACCATCTTTAATAAATATAACTCTAGTGCAGAAACTCGCTGCATACGGATCATGTGTAACTAACATCATCGTTGCTTTTTCTTCTTTGTTAAGAGTATCGAGCATCTCCATTACATCATTTGATGATTTAGAGTCTAAATTCCCTGTTGGTTCATCTGCAAGTAATAATTGCGGTTTATGAACAATGGCACGAGCGATTGCTGTTCTCTGAGCTTGCCCCCCTGATATTTCAAACGTTCTTTTGCCCAATATATCTGTAATATTTAATTTCACTGCAATTTCTTCCACTCGTCTATTCATTTCTTGCACAGAAACACCATCTAATGTCATCGGCAATACGATGTTTTCTTTTACAGTAAGTGTGCTAAGAAGATTAAATGATTGAAAAACAAATCCTAATTGTTTTCTACGGAATAAAGCTAATTCTTCTGATGTTAACTGGAAAGGATTTGTGCCATTTATTAATATTTCTCCCGATGTTGGAGAATCGATAGTAGATACCATATTTAATAACGTTGTTTTTCCGCTACCTGATGGCCCCATAATCCCTACAAATTCACCTTCTTGAATTGATAAATCAATATCTACCAATGCTTTAAAAGGTATTTTTGCTTTATATACTTTACTAATACTTTTTGCATGTAAAATTTCCATTTATGTTCTCCCTTCATTTGCACTGCTTACTATAAAGTGTAAATGAATTGTCTTACAGCTCATATTGATTCATCTTTCATTTATCTTACACGCTTGTAAGATTTCTAATAAAACTGATAATAAACCTATTTTCAAGCTATAACCGACGTATATCTATCTTATAATATTTGTATAGTGGCATGAAATACAATGTTACTTATCTCTGGTCGCTGGAACAACTTATATTCTTTATTAACAACATGCAATATATTATAAAGAATAACTATACAACTTCAAAACAATGAATAACAACTTATGAAATAGTACGTAAAAAAGCTTAGAATTTTACTTCTAAGCTTTTTAATAATTCCCTTATATCTCCTTTTAAAGAGCTATATTTTATATCCACTCTGATTGATTCAATTGATAATGATTATATAGTTGGTTTTCTATCATCTGTTGACTCGTATAAGTGAATCCACATTTTTCAATAACTTTATTTGATGGTACATTGTTAATTAAAGCAATTGCATTGAGGACATTTAAATTTGTTTTTTTAAACAAATAGTCAATTAATCCTTTAGTAGCTTTTGTAGCAAAGCCATTATTTTGATACTCACTTGAAATGGCATACATAATTTCTCTGTTTGGTGACGGAAGTTCTTCTTTCATACTTGTACAGCACCATCCAATACATTCATTTGTATCTTTCATAAATATCCCTAACTTTAATGAATATCCATCTATGTTAGATGTGGTTTTGACGGCGTCAAGAAATGCTTTGTTTGCTGGTACTTCATAATTTGCAAGCCAATTAACTCGTTGTTCTTTTGTTGATTTCCAGTCTGGTAGAAACTTTTCTATTTCTGGTTGATTTGATATTTTATAAATACTATCTGCATCTTTGACCGTAAACTCTTGTAGGTATATATCCCCACAATCTATTCTAAATAACTTAGTCAAACTATCTTCTCCCATGATAATCCCCCTTTAATCACGTTTAGAATTCAGTAATTATAGATACCTCATAGTTAGAGATACCCATAATTACATTAAAGCGCCTTTATTTGCTTCGTAAGTTCTATAAATCGTTCGTCAAGTTCTTTATATCCTTTATCCTTAGAAGTTAAAAAGCTTAATTTACCTAATACTTCTTGCCTCTCTGTTTCTAACGTTAAACGTAGCTCTTCAATGTCATCTCTTGTTTTAGTCGGTTTTTCTAGCTGCTTTTGTATCGTATGATTCGAAAACACAAGTTTGATATTAGTTGTTTTTTCTAGAAAATATCGATCGTGAGAAACAATAATTAGTGTTCCGTTATACTCAGCTAATGTATTTTCAAGTTGTTCACGTGAAGGCAGATCAAGATGATTCGTCGGTTCATCTAAAATAAGTACATCTTTTTCATCTAAAATATAAGCCATTAACTTACACTTTACTCGTTCTCCCATGCTCATATGCTCAATCGGCTCTTTCCATTGAGAAACTTGGAATCCTAAATGTTTCATTAAATTTTGGACTTTTCCTCTTTCTTCAAACGTTTCTTTAAAAAATAAATCTTCTGGTGTTTTATCCAGTGGTAAATCAAATACTTCTTGTGTTAAATAGCCGATATTTGCAGATGGTGAAATCCATATTTCTCCTTGAGCAGTTTCCGTTCCCATAATCATCTTTAGTAAGGTTGTTTTTCCGCTACCGTTTGGTCCAATTATCGCAACCTTCTCACCGTGCTGGATTGTAAAATTAACGTTTTCAAATAATGTTCGTCTATTAAATTCTTTCCGCAATTGTTTCACTTCTAAAAAGCGCTTTCCTACTTTTTTATTCGCTTGAATAGAGAACTCAACTGAATACTCTTCTTTCACACGCTCTACTTTCGTTTTCTCAAGCTCTTTTTCAAGACGTTTCTGTTTTGACTTAACTTGCGCATCCATTCGCTTCGCTTTTACACGATAAAATTCTTTAACTCCTTCTTGTTTTGTGGACTGCGCGTGTGCCTTTTGTGACCATGAACTTAATTCTTTAATATGTGTTTCTACTTGTTCTATCTTTTTTTGCTGTTTTTCATATTCACGCTGCTGCGTCAATCTTCTTTGCTCACGTGCTTTCATATAACTCGTATAATTACCACTATGTTCAATTAATTTCTTATCCTCAATTGACCATATTTTTGTTGCGACAACATCTAAAAAATATCGATCATGCGATACAACGATAACTGTACCCTTCATATTTTTTATTTGTTTAATGAGAAATTCTGTACTCATCTCATCTAAATGATTTGTAGGTTCGTCTAATATTAAGACATTAGGATTTTCGGCAAATCCTTTTGCAAGTCTAACTTTCAGCTTTTCACCACCACTTAACGTAACAAACTCGTTCGTTGGCACGCCCCATTTCGCAAGAAGTTCTGCTTCCTCTGCAATCACATCATTACTACTAAAGGTTTCTTTTTCTTGTTCAACATGTGCTGTTGTCACATTCATTTGCTGCCATTCAACAGTACCTTTTGATGGCTCAATCTTCCCATTTATTAATTGAAGTAAAGTTGATTTACCGGCACCATTTTTACCAATTAATCCGATAACATCCCCTTGTTTTACTGTAACGTTCATTTTTTCTAATAAAGTATTTTCCATTATTTCAACATAAACATCATTTAATTTTAAAAGTTCTTTCATATTACCGATCCCTTTCATTAAGGGAGAACAAAAAATCCTCCCAAAGTAATTTTGGCAGGATTAGTCATTACATTATTTATACCCAAATAAGCTATTACACAAAATAAATAGCAATACCGTTATATGGAATTGGGCAGACTAATCCTAATTTTTGTAAATTGAAATTTATTTAATTTCAACATTTAAAAATAAGATTAGTTAATCATCGTCCACCCATCATTCCTTTCCGTCGTTAGTAACCACATTGTACCATAGTAGTACTTTATGAGTAAATGCAATTGTTTGTGCTTTTAAAAAGGTTGCTTTCTTTTAGGTCTATTTATCATTTCTAAACTTCATACTGAACAAGCACAAACTACATTTATTGTACTACACGCTTTAGATTTCCCTAGCAGTAAAATTCTAAGCATCTCTCTTATATAATTTTTATATAAATTTATTATAAATCATATATTATACATATAATGTTTCCGTTCTTATAATAAAGATATCATTTTTAAGGGGGGATTCTACAATGGAATTTAGCAAACTAGGAAACAGTGGATTAACAGTTAGTAAGATTGCATATGGGAACTGGATAAACCATGGTGGAAAAGTAAACGAAGATACAGCAAATGACTGTGTGAAAGCCGCACTAGATGTCGGAATTACAACGTTCGATACTGCGGATGTTTATTCCGACACGATAGCCGAGGAAGTACTTGGCCGATCCTTGAAAGGTATACGCCGGGAAAGTATAGAATTATGTACAAAAGTATGCCATCCAACCGGCCCCGGAAAAAACGATCGTGGATTATCACGAAAACATATTTTAGAAAATTGTAATGCATCGTTACAACGACTTCAGACAGACTACATTGATGTCTATTATGCACATAGATTTGATACAACAACTCCTCTTGAAGAAACGATGTTAGCTTTTGCTGATCTTGTAAGACAAGGTAAAGTCCTTTATTTAGGCGTAAGTGAGTGGACATCGGAACAAATTACCCGCGGTGCAGCACTTGCACGAGAATTGAACATTCCACTTATCGCTAGCCAACCTCAATACTCGATGTTGTGGCGAGTTATTGAAACAGATGTAATACCAACATGTCAACGTGAAGGACTGGGTCAAATCGTATGGTCCCCCCTTGCACAAGGTATTCTCACAGGAAAATATCAACCTGGTCAAGCACTTCCTATTCAATCACGTGCTAATTCAGATGCTGGTAAACCATTTTTCCAAAAACTCGTGCAACGTTGGATGAGTGATGATGTACTCACTGCAATTCAGAAACTTAATCCCATCGCGCAAGAAACTAATCTTACCCTATCTCAACTCGCAGTTGCTTGGGTATTACAAAATCCAGCTGTTTCATCTGCAATTATTGGTGCTTCAAATCCAGAGCAAATAAGAGAAAACGTAATTGCTTCTGGTGTTACATTACAACCAGAAATTATGGATCAAATTGATAGTGTACTAAAAGGTTTCGTTGAGTACGATCCAAGCAAAACAGGTTGAGACACCATTGAATTTCTTAATAAAAACCATAAAACATCTTTGTAGTCTCATTTTAAAATAAAATAGAAGGTTCCCTTTATACTTCGCTATTGCCCATCCCATTTAAGGTGGGCCTTTTACTCTTTACATTCGAATTTCGAAGTCGTATAAACCTCTCTAACAACTGTTAAAAAATTCTCTAATACGACAGACTTTTCATCTTGCCTCCATCCAGCATATAAATTTATTTTCGGTGTATTTTCTTGAATGTCTCTATACACGACTCCTGATTTTTTATAACCTTCCACCGATGATGGAACGACAGAAATCCCTATTCCTGCTGCAACTAAATTCACAATCGTTTGCATTTGAATCGCTTCTTGAACAATATTTAAACTTACTCCATGTTCCCAAAAGTAACTAATAATTAAATCATAAAAGTTTGTACCGAAATGGCGTGGAAATAAAATAAATGGTTCATCAACTAATAATTTGATTGAAATGTTACGTAACTGAACTAAAGGATGATCTTCATGTAAAACTAATTTTAAACATTCTTCAGAACAAACTTCGGAAGCTAATATTTCATTATTCTGCTCGGAACGAATAAATCCAACATGAATTTGTTTTTCATTGAGCGCTTTTATTTGCTGGTCTGTTGTCATCTCGCGTAATGTAAGCTGTATTTTTGGGAAACGTTCTCGGAATTTTTTTAATATATCTATAACGGTTTCTGTTGAATCGACAAACCCAATTATTAAATGACCTATCTTTCCTTCCCCCGTAAGCTGTGTTTCTTTAATGGTTCTATCTACTTGAATTATCGTTTGCCGCGCACCTTCTAAAAATATTTCCCCAGCATCGGTAAGTTCAACCATTCTTTTTGTTCGATGAAAAAGTTGCACTCCTAATACTTCTTCTAATTTACGAATTTCTTGGCTTAAAGGAGGTTGTGCCATCATAAGACGTTCTGCTGCACGACTAAAATTTAATTCTTCTGCTACTGTTATGAAATATCTCATTTTTCGAATATCCATTACAATCCCCCAATCATTAACAATTAACAAAAAAGCACTTTTACTACCCAAAAGCATGTATATGACTAGTAGTTCTTTTTATCTTTTCTTAGGTAAATAAACTTTCATTCTCAAATTGTATCAGTATTATAAAACAAGGCTAAAAAACTTAGCTCAAAAGTTCTTTAGCCTGAATGATTTTTTACACATTATAAAACTTAATTCGTACAACGGTACCTTTACCAACTTTTGAATCAATTTCTACACTATGTCCTAATTGTTTCGTAATTTCATATACAAGATATAGCCCCATTCCCGTTGATTCCTTAAAATCTCTACCGTTTTCCCCTGTAAAGAATGGTTTAAATACTCTTGGTAAATCTTGCTTCGGTATCCCTACGCCATTATCGACAATTTCAAGTATAACGGTATTACCTTCTTTACACGCTTTCACTTTAATCTTTTCTCTACTACCTGATGAATACTTAATCGCATTCGATATAATTTGTCCGATTAAAAATTGTAACCATTTCGCATCACTTTCTACAGTAATACCTTTATCAATTTCAAGCTCTGGATATACAAAATTTCGGATAAAAAAGCGTTTATGTTCATGTACCGAATCATTCACTATTTGATGTAGTTGCACTCTTTCTACATAGAAATCTTGTGTAAATGCTTCTAAACGTGCGACATACAGAGCCATCTCTAACCCTTTTTTCAATCGATCTGTTTCCTCATTAATACTTTCAAAACGCGAATCCACTTCATCCTGTGTAATTAACTCGATTACAGATAGAGGTGTTTTCATTTGATGAATCCACTGATTCATAAAGGTTAAATGATCATTATTTTTTCTTTCTTGTAATTGCAGCTGATTTTGATAATGACGATATTGTCCATCAAGCAGATCTTGGAGAGCAGCAGATAAAGCTGCAAAATCAGATTTTTGAACAGATTCATCTAAAGATTGCAATGGATTTGCTAAGCGTTCATAAAAAGAACGATGTGTAAAATAACGAAATACTAAATAACTTACCATAAAAAAAACACCTAAAAACATTGCATATAATGCCGTTGTAATATGCTTATGCCCATCAAACCAATATACAAGGAATATAGCTAGTAGTTGAATTATGGTAAAGCAAATAAGTGGTATATGATCACGTATAAACAGCTTTATCATTTTTCTATACCATTATCCCAAGTTATATGCAATCTATATCCAACACTACGAATCGTTTCAATCGCTCCTTCTATATGTAAGGTTTGTAACTTTTTACGTACACGTGTTGTATTTACACTTAATGTATTATCATCAACATAAGATTCACTATCCCATAATTTATTTAGTAACACTTCTCTATTCACAACACGCGGATAATTTTTCATTAACGTCTCTAATAAAATAGCTTCGTTTCTTGTAATATCAATCTCTTCGTTTCTAAGTTTTAATACAAGTCTTTCAGGATATAAACAAAGACCCTGTTGCTCAACCATGCGTTCTTCTAGTTTCGGTGCATAATCTCCGTAAGCACGTCTTAAATGACTACGAATTTTCGCCACCACAACCTCATAATGGAAAGGCTTTGGAATAAAATCATCGCCACCATTTTCTAACGCCATCACTTGATCCATCGTACCTTCACGAGCTGAAATAAATAAAATCGGACAAGTGGAAACCCCGCGAATTTGACGACACCAATAGTACCCGTCGAAACTTGGTAAATTAATATCTAATAAAACTAGCTCTGGCTGTTCTTCTAAAAATATGTCTAACACATTTTGAAAATCTGATACAATAATTCCTTCGTAACCGTATTTCGCAACATGTGTTGATAATAATTCTGCAATTTTCATATCATCTTCTACAATCATAATTTTAACCATTTACTAACTCCTTTTCGATCCATAATCTCACATACAATTATATAAAATAAATACTACCTTTTTTTATTTAATCCGTAAATTAAAAAAGGATACTTTTACACAACAACATCCTTCTTCTATTTTTCTTATTTCATATTAAATTTACTCAAATTAAAACCCAGCTTCCCCACATAATCCATTCCTAATTCCATCCGCGCCGTTTTCAGCGGATCCACAACTTGACAAACTTTTAAATTACCTGCTGCTGATAATAAAAGAGTCGCATCAGCTTTAGGCATTTCTAATTCTTCATGTAAAAATGGCGCCAGGCTCTGCTCCTTTAATATATACCGGTCCAGTAGCTGGATTAATACGATTCCAATCTAATTCTTGAAACACGACATCTTCAGAATCAATTTGATTTTCAAAGCAATCATATGTTTCAAATACAAAACGGCTTATTTTCTGATGACATTGCGTAAATAATATGGTCTTTATGAATTCGATACATAATATCTCTCCCTTTTCATATTAATCTACTATTACTAATTAGCTTTTTTCATACAAGCTCCTCATGAAATTTTAATAATATTTGTATGTAAAAAAGCACTTAGCTCATTTTGAAACATACACTCTTTACTATAACAGTTATAGAAAGGTGGTATCACTATGCCCCTTATCCCATACAACGAAAGTGACGTTGATTTACTAGCTCGTTTAATTCGTGCTGAGGCTGAAGGTGAAGGTCGGCAAGGCGAACAACTTGTCGGATGTGTTGTAGTAAACCGTGTATTTTGTGATTGCTTAGACTTTAAACAAATCCGTACCGTAACTGATGCTGTATATCAAAGCCCTGGTGGATTCGAAGCGGTTCAATACGGATACTTTTATCAACGTGCCCGTGAATCAGAAAAAGAAATCGCAAGAAAAGTTCTACAAGGTGAATGGCGCTGGCCGGCAAGGTGGGCCCTTTGGTATTTCCGTCCAGTCGGGGCTTGCCCGCCTGAATGGTATAATCAGCCGTTTGCAGGGCAATTTAAAAGCCACTGTTTTTACGAACCACGTGGTGATGAATGTCCAAAAATGTATTCGCGATAGCAAAAAATAACCAACGTAAGTATTTATTCATTGAATTACTTGCGTTGGTTATTTACTGTATTTTAGAAATCTAATAATGTGACGAATTTTTCGATACCTACCACATGTATTAATAACGGTATACGAGGGCCAGTTGATTGATTCATAATGAGCTTATATATAATGGTAAACAATTGTTTTTGATTTTCTTTCATGAATTCATTTTCATTTCCTTCATAAACACGAAATGCCTTTTTACATGAAAAACATTTAATCTCATAAAACATCATACATATCTTCTTCACCATATTTATATTCTATTTTCGAATTATTTGAGAGGGTATTCTTTTTTTCTTAGTACATCTTTATTTCAATCCAACAAAAGGTTTACCTCTATTTTTATCGAACTATACATATACCTTTATAGAATAGTGGTGAAACAAATTGATAGAATTAATTATTGATGCAAAGTCTAGTTTAGGTGAAGGACCTTGCTGGGATGAGAAAAAACAAATATTATATTGGGTTGATATTATTGAGAAAAAATTATGCCTTTTTGATCCTGTTAAAAATACAAATCGACTAATAGCTCTTGATCAACAGATTGGTTGTGTTGTTCCATATATAGATGATGTAGTACTTTTAGCTATGGAAAGAGGATTTTACTCTCTTAATCTAAATACAGAAAAACTCACACATATTTATGATCCTGAACCGCATTTATTAGAAAATCGTTTTAATGACGGGAAATGCGATCCAGCTGGCCGTTTTTGGGCAGGCACTACAGACTTATACGGCATCCACGCGGCTGGTTCTTTATATTGCTTACATAATAATTTTACTGTAGATAAAAAAGTTGTAGGTGTTAATACATCAAACGGTATCGCTTGGTCTCCTGATCATACATTTCTTTATTTTATTGATACACCAACTAAAAAAGTTATTCGTTTTGATTATGACATACATACTGGAGAAATTCGTACTCCAATTGATGTTATCATTTTCCCTGACAATGACGGCCTCCCTGATGGAATGACGATTGATGAAGAAGGCTGTTTGTGGATTGCTCATTGGGGCGGTTCAAAGGTTACTAGGTGGAACCCTATGACTGGAAAACAATTATTGAGTATTCCTATCCCTGCGTTATATGTAACATCGTGCACATTTGGAGGATCCGATTTAACTGATTTATATGTTACAACTGCCAGAACGAGAATGACGGATGAGGAATTAAAACAGTATCCGCATGCTGGTGGTATTTTTCGAATGCAAACAAATGTGAAAGGCTGTCCGACGTATTCATTTCGCTATGATAATATTGGAGCTGATACACTATGACCAGAACCGATTACATTAGACAAGAAGAGAAAAAATATCATGATCTATGCTACGACCAGTATGAACTTTTTGAAGCCGGATCTTGGCTTTATAAACCTGTCAAAACAGTTATGGACATGATGGGTTTTTTTGAAGGCAAGGTGCATTTACAAGTACTAGATCTTGGCTCTGGTGTAGGGAGAAATAGCATTCCAATTGCACAAAAAATCGTAAACACTGGCGGCACTGTCACTTGTGTTGATCTACTTGATTCAGCTATAACGAAGTTACAAGTTTACAGTAAAAAGCACGGTGTATTTGAAGGAATAAAAGCGGAGCAATCAACAATCGAAGACTACTACATTGCACCTAATACTTATGACTACATCGTTGCAGTATCTTGTTTAGAGCACGTCAAATCTGAAGAAGATTTTAAGAAAGCCCTTCATTCTATGAAAAATGGAACAAAGAGTGGTGGTATCAACTGTTTGATAGTCAATTCTAGCATTCAAGAAATCGACTTGGAAGCGAATCAAAAATTAGATGCGTTAGTTGAAATTAATCTTCCTACAGAAGAAATGGTATTTTCACTAAAAAATATTTATTTTGAATGGCGAGAACTAAAAATTGAAGTTAAAAATCTATCGTATGATATTGTTCGTAACGGACAACACATTAAATTAATAACAAATGCGATTACTTTTGTCGTTCAAAAAATGTAGTAAATACGAGTGAGGACTATTTTATTTTATACAGTCACCATTCGCGTATTTATGTATAGTTCATTCCATTTGAACATTGTCTCGCATCTAAAACGTAAATAAATAGAATGAGCACGATACAATTTATGCCCATTCTATTTATTGGAAGAGCGATACACTAGCAAAAGCCCATCACTTCATTCGTATGTATAGTGATGGGCTCTATCTATGATTTTCTATGTTTAAAAGAATGGACAATCTAATTGATCAACAGATTCCCACGATTTTTTTTTTGCATTCTCGGTGGATTTATTCGCTTCTAGTGGGACAAGTTTAAATGGATTCGTTTCAACTTTTAATATGGATGACGGTTCTACGTATAAAGAGAAAACATGACTACTTGGCAAGGCTTTCGATACATCAATATCCCCTACTTGTTTAAACAATTGCTGTGCTGCAAAGAAAAAGAAATTAGTTGGATTTGATTGTTTATTAAGCCATGCAAGCATTTCAGGTGATACTGATTTATGAATATTGATTTTTACTCGATCACCACGTTTATATCGCCTAGATCGCATACTTCCACCAACTAACTTATCGTTAAGTTTGTAAATCCTAACTCTTTTTGCTTATGCTCTCTATATTTTGGCGAACAAGTGTAGACTAATAATCCTCGTGCATTTGTAAATAATGGATTATCTACGAATATTACATTTTTCAATCGTCCTTTTTGTTTTAAAATCATCTTTAAACTATTTTTAATAATTACTGCGCCCCCGCCATAAATAAATACGTATGGATCGTCTTTCATGTCGTCGATTTTATTAATAATATCTGTTGCGACACGTGCGGCTAAACCTAATAATGCTGGTTGTGATTCCTCAACTAATGATGCGTTTCTTGGATGTTTATCATTTAAATAAATTTGATTAAATTCTGTAATACTATCAATCGTCTTTGTCGGATATTTCCGGTTCCACCTCGTAATAACTTGTAGTAATGTTTCTTTCACACCATAAGATAAGCCCTTACTTAATTGCGGCCTAAAGTTTACTCCTAACGAAACAACTTCTTCTGTCGTCCCCGCGCCAATATCAAAAGACAATAGAGTTTTATCTACAAAATCGATTTCTGAAACTTGATTTTGTTCACATTCAATTTTATGTTTCACAACATTTCCTTCTTCATCATATACAATGCCCCACGTCCCAGAAGCGCCCTCAGGCAGGCATTTACAAAACTCGATAGAAACATTAATCGTAACATCGCGTCCATTCGGATAATGGAAAATAACCTTATGATTTCCCATATAACGTTTTGCATTTTCCGCAGCAATTTCTTGTGTAATCAGTTGCATTGGAAGAGCGACAGATAAATCATATCGAATATTAATATGGCTAGAAGTTGGACTTTGACGCATAGCACTTATCGCTAAGCCAGATAGTATCGTAATAACCATTAACTCATCCGTCGACTTATTCGATTTCTTCTCCACTTCAGTACCTTTTAATTGATCTTGAATCACTTTTTCTCCAACGATATACCGCACGTTATTTAACATTAGCGATGGAGAACTAATGGTCACGTCAATGTGATTTTCTAATTCTGATAATGAAACATCTCCCTCATCTAACAGTCCTGTAGGCTCTCCTATATATAAAGAATATATACTCGGAATAAACATAGGGTCTTGCCCTTTCACCATTAACTTCAAACCATTATTTCCCGCATCTGCACCAGCTTTTAAAAGAATAGACATAACTACCCCCTAATTTAATCTGACATCCCTTCCAAATATATGCGAGCCCATTCTTTTACATTCAAATGTAATGTAATTTTTTATTTATCTTAAAAACAAAATATAATATACCTACATCTTGATTGTAAAAAGTATTTGACACAAAATTTTTCCGAATTTATACTATAGTTGTAAAAACTTTTTTACAATATTGGGGGGCAATTATTTATTGAATACTAAAAAAACTATTTTTATAATCATTGTTTTAGCGTTACTTGCAATACTTATACATGGCACATATAAATACATTACTGAAGGTTCGATTTTGGGTGGGACGATCTTCGCTGCCTCTTTAATACTTAGTAAATTAATTAATCATATTACATGGGGAGATCCAAACGGCGTATCGAAAGAAAGTCAAGATGAGATGGGACAACAAATTACATATAAAAGCTCTAAAATTGCATATTTTACGCTCGTAGTTGTAATGTTCCTTATATTACTCTCCTCTGAAGGGTTTTCTATGGGGGCTAATTTAGATGGGGTTAAAAACCTTCCACTTTTTATCGCACTTTGTTCTTCATTCTTTATTTATCCTATCATTGAACTTATTGTCGCTAAACAATATAAATAAAAAGAAGAGGTTTTCTGTATATAGAAAACCTCTTCTTTTTATAACTACATACTCTCTACTATCACCTTTAACTTATTCACAGTCCGCCAATTCCTTACAGTAGCTTGTGTATGTAACTTCTGAAACTGGTTCATTAGTTTAGAATTCCGAATGCTTGTTTTGAAAAACAAATACACAACCTTTTCATCTATATAGCAATCTTCAAGTGTACTTTTGGACATCAATAACTGCTTTCTCTCCTCTTCAGAAAGTGGATTAGCTAAAAAGGCAACGTGTATACTTTCTCCTTCTAACAAAGTATCAGCTTTATAAGGGGAATGTTTTATAGTATTTATAAATTCTTCATTTGTTCTTAGCATGACTGGAACATCGAAATCAAAAATGTTTTTAATTTCACGTTCAATTTTTTCTTTTAAAAAGCTCATTTCTTCTTCAGATTCAAACGTAACATTCCCGCTTTGTATATATGTTTTCACGTGTTTTAATCCTATTGATTCAAACACTTTTTTCAAATCAGCCATTTTGATTACTTTATGTCCACCTACATTGATTCCCCTTAGTAGTGCAATATAAATTGTCATATAACAACTCCTCACATATTTTTAAATTTTTCAACTGTATAAAACTGCTTTATTTTTTCTAACATATCATACAATGAAAAAAACTTACTACATGATTATTCAAGAGTAAGTTTTCCATCTTATTATTTCATTATCGGTAAATGCATTATTATTTGTTGACCGATTGGTCCCATTCTTCTATTACCTTTATCTTGGAAACCAACTTTTTCATATAACTTTTGTGCTGGAGTATTCTTTTCGTTAACAGCAAGTACAACTTCATTCTTTATCGGAAAATAACGTTTTACAAACTCTTGCAATAATGCTAATGATTTTTTCGCATATCCTTTTTTTTGCCTATTGTAATTAATAGAAAAAGATGTTAAAAGTAGAGCGTTTTCATTTTCTGTAAATTCCTGTACTCTTTCACCGGTTTGTAATGCAAAAATACCAACAGGTACCTCATTATAATCTAAAATAACTATAACATTTTTTGTACGATCACTTTTTGCTTTCTCGAGTAATTCACCTGGATCTGATGTGAATTGAACTTGTTCACTTGGTAAAGTAAATGATTGTATGATCTCTTTATACTTCTCCCTATAGGGAACTAATTGTATTTCCCTAGTATGTATGTTCATGCTAAACTCTCCCATTTTTATTTTTTTCAAATTAAACCTTGCTGAGCTTTAGAATGCACTTTCCCATCTAAAAATGTAATTTTAACAATTGAATTAGGATCGCTTCCCTTCCAAGCAAAAATTTGTTTAATTTGTGTAGAATGTTCTACCCCTTCTTCTATGAGTAAGTTCCCTTCAAAACCAATTAAATCTTTAACTTCTGTATAAGTCATTCCTTCATCTATTTTCGAGAAATGATTTATATTTATAGCTTCTTTCTTCTGACTTTCCATCACAGTAGAAGAAGTCGCTGTTTGTTTTTTCACTTCTTTCTTCTGTTCACACGCTGTCATACTGAAACTTAGGCATAAACTACATAATATAAATGCACTTTTCTTCATCATAACAGTTGTCCCTCCCACCATAATTAAACCATATATTCCCTTGAAAATAAACTGAATATTTAATTTTATATTAAAAATGCCTCGTACAATTTAGTACGAGGCTAATTTTATTTATTCAAATGATTATTAGATTGGTCATCCTGTTCTTTTCTTAGTTCTTGTTCTTCATCTTTTGGTAATTGCTTGTCATTATCTTTAATTGGATTCGTTTCTTTATTTTCAATCAAATCATTTGGAACTTGTGGCATTACTCGTCCAACAATTGTGGCTAATTCTTCTAATATACCTTCCCCCGTGTTACCTTTTTTGATTTGTTTTCCAATTTGCTTAAGACGTTCGTACGTGTCAATATCTGCTACAACTACTGCGTTTGCACCATCAGGATCATTTTTTAAACTTTCTGCAACAGAATATTTAATTGAATCTACACGCGTTCTATCTAGTTTCGCTTTTACATCAATACCAACAACAGCATATTTCCCAATTACTACCGCTGTTGCATCGTTCACACCTGGTACACTTGCCGCTAATGATGCTAAATGATCTGCTGCTTTTTCATTTGGCTTATTTGATTTATTTGTATAATTAACATTTTTCGTTGAGACATTTTTTTGTTCTGGTTTTTCGTTTGGATTGTCTTTTTTTCCAACACTGCATCCAGTTATAACGAAGCAAAGCATCAATATATATATAAGGATTTTCATTATTTTCACCACTTTACTATTAAAATTTAATCATAAATTTTTTCAACAGCTTGCATTTTCTTCACCTTTTCCTCTGTACCGTTATTGGCATTGATGAAAATTTGGTACGTGTCTTTCCCTAAAGTGCCAACAAATTCATAGCAAAGTACTTCGTTATGCAAGTCATTTACGACTACAGCTTTTCGCTCCTCCATCACTTTTACATCAGGGTTTATTTTCTTTCTTGCCTCTGCAGCAGTAAGCTTTGCAGATGGAATTGTTCGTTTTTGATGTGATGCTAAATATTCTTTCGCAGAAAAACCAACGATTGATCCGTCATCTAAGGCAATTTTCATTTGGATTGCCTCTGGGTAAATACGTACACCATTCTCATTTACTACATACGTAAATACACCGATATTGTCGTACTGAGAACTATCATAAAGCTCCATATTGTTAAACTTATGATCCTTTAAAAAAACCAACCCTTTACTACCTGCATCATTCAAACTAATTTTCTGCTCTTTAATTTCTCGATTATTCATTACCCAAATTGGATATCCGCCTTTTCCGGTAATATCCATGTAATACTCATTATTCGTTGCTGGGTCTTTAATTTTCACACTATAAAAGGATTCTTTTGCACCTTTTCCACTTTTCTCAACATCTACTTTTTCATTTCCTTTTAAATTCAAAAACGATTTTGCAATTTTCGCTGCTTCATCTTCAGAAATTGCTTTCCCTTCTGCTTCAAATCCACCTTTTTTACTTTTTTGCGCACTTGTAAATGTCGGTCCAAAATTTGTAGATGAATAGGATGTTACATTCTTTTCAACTGTTTTTAATCCGTCAATAATTGTGTTATCTGCTGGATCACGATTTGAAGCAAGGGCCAGTTCCACATCCATCCATCGTAAATTATTTTTCAAAGCAAGATGTTGTACTTTTCTTAGCTCATCTTGAATATTACCTGCGTTCGAATATAAAGTTTGTAAAGTTTTATACTCTTGATCATTTAGCGGTTCTTTTTCTAAATCCCGAATGGCTGCACGGTAACTAAAATCACCGATATTCGCTAAAAATTCTTCTGTTTTATTAAATGGCATTAATGTTAACGGTAATTGTCCTACATCTGAGCGCGCTTCTGATGTTAAACGCCATACATCCGCTAATGCCGGTGATAAAGATGAACGTGAATTCATCGCAAGCGTTGTACCAATTTTATCGTGTAATAAATCAACCTCGTATGCTAAATCATGGAATGCTCGTTGATAACTATTTTCTGCCCGAATTAAAACCGCATTTTTCTCTTGGTGCTCTTTATAGCCCCAATATCCTGTTCCAACTACACCTACTGTTAATAACACAATGATAATACCTCGTAACATTGTCCCACCTCCGCTCTATTTACAGAAAATATGTTTACCAATTTTTTTAATTTGTGGACGAGACCAAATCCATTTACTTGTCGCAGTATCCGGATTGAAATAATATAAAGCATTCCCTGTTGGATCCCACCCATTAATTGCATCTAGTACAGCTTTTTTCGCTGTTTCATTTGGCGTTAAATATATTTGTCCATCCGCTACAGCAGTAAATGCTCTCGGTTCAAAGATTACACCTGAAATGGTATTTGGGAATGATGCACTTGTAACACGGTTTAATATAACCGCTGCTACTGCAACTTGTCCTAAATACGGTTCACCACGTGATTCCCCATATACGGCGTTTGCCATAAGCTGAATGTCATTTTGAGAATAACCGTTTGGAACATTTGTCCCTTTACTTTGTGGCGGTTTATTTTCTTGTGCAGTGCCGCCACTATTTCCTTTATTTGTTGTAGTACCTTTATTAGCAGTCGACTTATCATACTTCGTTGCCTTAACAAGCTTCTGCTTCGTTGTAGCCCCCGCTAAACCATCTACAGGTAGTCCAAATTTCTCCTGAAAATTCCGAAGTGCCCAGTATGTACCCCATCCGAAAACACCATCTACTTTTCCCGTATAAAACCCGTTATATTTCAGACGAGATTGAAGTTCAATGACATCTTCACCGGATGCTCCTCTTTGAATGACTTGATTCGAAAAGGCTTCTACATTTTTTAATTGTATACTACTGACCATCAAAGATAGTCCTATGAATACAAGCACAATTGCCATTTTAATAACAGCTTTTTGACGCATAGTTTCCCTCCTTAATTAATAGAAATTATTTCTTGGTTATGTTTTGTAAAACCATCTCTTTTATGTAAAGAAGACAAAAAAATCCAAACTTATATCGTTGAAAGAATAAGTACACAATATACAAAAAGGATAAAAGGAGTTCATTATGAAGCAATTGTTAAAGCGTATCGCACTCGTATTTCTTTTATTAACAACATGTTCAAATATATATATAGAATCATCAATTGTTCATGCACAGCCGCCTTATGCGAAATGGGGTAAACTTGCTGTAGAAAAGACGAAAGAACAATACCCAAAAGCAGAGATTGTTGATTATCTTCATATAGGTAGAAAACCAAAAACAGTACAAGTAACAGTTGAAAAGTTTAAATTGTGGCTACGGGAAAATGGAAAAGAATATGGTGTTTTTGTAGATGTAGAATTTGATACGAAGACGGAGAAATTTATAAAGATGTCATTTCATAAAACAAGTCGCTAAAATTAAAACCCCACTGTTTACAGTGGGGTTTCTTAATTCCTATTTAATTGTTAAAATTCTTTCCTTACATTTCGATTCCCTAACATTTTCACAAATATACAAATAGCACCAATTACAACTGCAATCCCAATACTATATAAAAGCACTCTACCATATCCACCAATTCTCGGATCTAAAAACGGATAAGGATACCAATTCACGATAGGACCACGTATTAAGCTATACACAATGTAAAAAATCGGGAATAAGAGCCAACTCGTAGCGTGTTTCCATGTAATGGTCTTCGTAGGTGGATTTATAACCCAATCTAATATCATTGCAATTGGCATGATGTAGTGCAGCACTGTGTTTACCCAAGGAATCGGTGTTTGAAGGGATTCCTCTAAACCCCTTAACAACAAAAAATAAATAAGACCTGTTGTTAGTATGTATACTGTAGCTGCACCGCGAAGAACTCCAAACTGCTCTGATCGACCAAATGTAGCTGTTCCAATGCTGCTTAAAAGTAGGATGAATGCAACTAAGATGTTACTTTCGATAGTGAAGAAACTAAAAAAATTAGTTGGATTAAACGGTTTTACTTGTGCCCTCGTAACAAATTGAGTAATCAGTGCACTAAACGCTAAAAGGCTTAAACAAAGTCTAAATACCGCTATCATTTTAGCACTGTTCATAACATATTCCCCCTTCCTTATATATAATGGGAATTTTGTTGCACATGCTCAATAAATAATTTTAATGGAACAAGTCCACGTTTTGGCATATGACTACTCATAACAGCGACAAGTTCTAACTGCGGAATGATAACAATGTATTGCCCTCCGTATCCCATAGCAAAATACATACAATACGGTATGTGAAATCTTCCGTTATTTAGTACCCACCAGTGAAATCCATATGCCCCAACGTGCTCATACGTTTCAAATAGAGCTTGACTCGATTCTTTTATCCATTTCGATGATACTATTTCATTCCCCTGCCAATTTCCATTCTGTAAACATACTATGCCTAACTTTAATAAATCTTTAGATTTCATTTTCATACCGAATCCGCCGACATATATACCTTGTGGGTCTTGTTGCCACTCATATTCGGTAATTTCTAACGGCTCAAATAAATGTCTTTTCGCGAACTGTTCTGTCGACATTCCGGTAGCTTTTTGAATGATATAGCTTAGTAAATGGGAAGAACCTGAGTTGTAATTCATTTTTGTAGCAGGTTCTTCAATTATTGGTTTTTCTAATATGTACTGCACCCAGTTCTCTGATTCTACAAAATCATTTGGGAAAACAACACCATTCCCAAACTCTTTCCAGTCTTCTCCTGTTGTCATCGTCAATAAATGATAAATTGTTAATTCACTTTTTTCTTCTGGGACATTTGAAATCCATTTTTTTATTGGCGTATGTATATCATTTATATATCCTTTATCAATTGCAATACCTATTAATATGGATACAATACTTTTTGTAATCGAATTTATTTTATATAAGTTATTTTCACATTCTAATGTTTTATAATATTCAGTCGTTAATTCACCTTTTTGATAGACGAGAAATGTATTCACTTTTTTCTTTTCGAATTTATTTTCTAGTTGTTTGAAATCCAAAAACTTTACCTCCAATTAAATAGTTACTTGATTTATTATATCTTTTTCATTCACTGAATACATAATTGTGCTCGAATAAAAAAATAAACCTGTCAGCCAAACTGACAGGTTTATTTCTATAATTTCGTACGAACATTCCAAAGCTCTGGGAAGAACTGTTGGTCAAGTACGCGTTTTAAATATGATACACCAGAAGAGCCACCTGTTCCCATTTTATGTCCGATAATTCGTTCTACCGTTTTCATATGACGGAAACGCCATTGTTGTAGCCAGTCTTCAATATCGATTAATTTTTCAGCAAGCTGATATAGATTCCAATATTTCTTCACGTCCGCATACACTTCTATCCAAGCCGCTTCTACAGTTGCATCCTCTTCGTAAGGCTGCGTAATATCACGGTTTAACACATCTTGATGAATTGGGAATCCTTCTTTTACAAGTGCTTGAATTGCCACATCATACAAGCTTGGTGCATGTAGCGCTTTATGAAGACGAGCGTGTAATTCTGGATCCTTTTCATAAATTTTTAATGCATGTGGTGTTTTATAACCAAGTGCATACTCAATCATGCGATATTGATACGATTGAAAACCTGAAGCTTGACCGAGTGAATCACGAAACTCAATATATTCTGATGGCGTTAACGTCGCAAGAATATCCCAAGATTGAATAATTTGAGACTGAATTTTTGATACACGTGCTAACATTTTAAAAGCTGGTTGTAATTTATCTTGCTTAATTGATTCAATTGCCGCATTCAGTTCATGTAAAATGAGTTTCATCCAAAGCTCGCTAGCTTGATGAATAACGATAAATAACATTTCATCATGATGATCTGATAATCTCTTTTGACTAGATAATAAGCTATCTAATTGTAAATACTCCCCATATGTCATGTTTTCTTTAAAGTCCGTATGAATTCCTTTTTCCATTATTACCTTTTCGTTTTCTTTCATATTAGCCAAACGCCCCTTTTTTATGTTTCTACTTATATTGGTCTAATCACTGCTCGAACTGGACTACCATCTGCATCTGTTAATGCAAGTGGTAATGCTATTAGTTCATAATCACCGTCTGCTACATGATCTAGTACGACATTTTCTAAAATGTGAATTCCGTGTTTAAATAATTGATGGTGTGCTGCTAATTCTTTATCATCTAATGGATCAACTGATGGTACGTCCACCCCAATTAAACGAATACCCTTCTCTGAAAGAAATGGTGCAATATCAGCGCGTAAATGAGGAATTACATCTGGGAATTCATTTGCTTTACCATGTGAAGATGTGCGTAGCAACAATCGTTCTACACCTTCTAAATTAAAGTTTTCTAATTCTTTTTTTCCAATGCTCTCAAGATTAGAAACGTCAATGATCCGCGCTGGTCCGACATATACTTGAACATCTAAATCTATTACTTTCTTACCCTCATTATCAAAGTGAAAAGGTGCATCAATATGAGTACCTGTATGAATACTCATCGTTAACTTTCCGACATTTACTGAGCCACTCTCTTCTTTGGACCATGAAACTTCATACGAGAATGGTGTATCTCCTGGCCACGTTGCGATATTATTGTTTAATGGTTGTGAAATATCAATCCAATGTGATGGTTTCATGCTTACGCCACAACCTCTCGCTTATTTTCAAACTGCTTATATTCTTCTTCTTTCATAATTTTCTTTAAAATCCGAACGGAATTCCATACTTCCTCGTACGTATTATATAAGGCTACTGGCGCCAGTCTCACGCCGTTTGGTGCCCGGAAATCAGGGATTACTCCATTCGCTTTTAACGCTTTACATATGCGCGCTGCTTCAGTGTGCTCTAAATAAATATGCCCGCCTCGTTTTTCATCCTCTAACGGATTTCCGATTGTAAATCCGAAATCTTTTAATTCATAATCAATTAAATCTAGCATGTATCTCGTAATATGTAGGGATTTTTCACGTAACCTTTCAATGCCAGCTTCTTTAAAGATTTCAAGAGAACCGATTAATGGCGCAGTACTTAATACGTGAGGTGTACCAATTTGATACGCACCTGCATGATCAGCTGCAGTTAATATATGCTCCATATCAAATTGCTTATCTTTTCTAGAACTAAACCAACCAGATAATCCTGGGAGTCTATTAAAGTGTTGTTTATTTACATATAATCCCGCAACACCACCAGGGCCAGCATTTAAATATTTATAATTACACCATACAGCGAAATCAACATCCCACTCATTAAAATGGTGCGGAATCGAACCTATTGAATGACATAAATCAAAGCCAATATGAATACCGCGCTTATGTGCTTCTTCTGTTAAACGTTTCATATCAAGAATTTGTCCACTTCTATATAGTACAGAAGGTAACAAAATTAAAGCGATATCATCGGTCATTGCCTGAATAATATCATCTTCAGAAAGTGTTCTACCATCACGGCTTTTCACTCGTACTAAATGCTCATCTGGATCTAAACCTTTTAAACGAATTTGGCTCTTAAGTGCATATATATCTGACGGGAATGTTAACTCATCAGCAAGAATTTTTGTACGTACACCTTTCGGCTCATAAAAAGTTGCAATAACTTGGTGTATATTTGCCGTTGTAGAACCAGTTACAATTGTTTCTTCTGGTAAAGCTCCAATAAGAGGTGCGGTTAATTCACCTAATTTCTCTGAAAGGAAAAACCACGGATGCTCTCCTTCTGTCCAGCCATCAATACCAAACTCTTTCCATGAATCTAGCAACGTAAGTAACGATTTCTCTGCTCTTTTCGAAAGCAGCCCTAATGAGTTTCCATCTAAATATATTGTTCCTTCTTTTTTATAAAATTCAGTTTGAAAATCTTTCAGTTCATCATGTTTATCACATTCAAGCGCATACTCATAAGTTGGTTGAAATGGTTCTTTATACATGGTGTCACCTTCTCTTAATTTTCTTTTTATTCTAACTAATTGAAATATATCATCTTAGTTGATATAACGTCAATGATATTATGTCAGTTGACTTTATATATGGACTTCTTTTACAATACAGTTATATTTTCAGACATTTCAGTATAAAGAGGTGATTCTTTGGAAAATTCTACTCTTTCAACAAGAAAACACCGCTCCTTAGAAACAAAACAGAAACTATTACACTCCGGTTACACTATTTTTATTAAAAATGGATTTCAGAAAGCGACAATCACGCAAATTATTAAACATGCAGAAACTGGTTATGGAACAGCATATGTATACTTTAAAAACAAAGATGCTCTCCTTATCGTTTTGATGGAAGATGTTATGAATCGCTTTTATGATATTGCTGAGCGCTCTTTTTCTCCTAAAACAAAGTTAGAAGCATGTGATATGATTCAAAGCCAAGTGAGGGCATTTCTACAATTAGCTGAAGAAGAACGGGCTATCTTGCAAGTTGTCGAAGAAGCAATAGGAGTATCAGGAGAGATATATCAAAAATGGAATGAGATTCGTGAACGCTTTATAAAAAGTATTACGCAGGATATTACCCATTCTCAAGAAAGTGGATTAGCGCAGCCTGAATTAAATAAAGAGATTGTAGCACGTGGTTGGTTTGCGATGAATGAAACGTTTCTTTGGACAATTGTGCAAAATAATAATGAAATAGAACTAGAAGAAATAGTGTATACACTAACGGAAATGTATACGACAGGATTATATAAATAGCACACTCATTTACATAAGTGTGCTATTGTATCGTCTATAAAAATATTTCATCTGGGTATGGTAACGCTAAAGGTGGCTTTTCAGTTAAAGGGAAATATTGTAGTTTTAAAGATTCACCATCTATCGATTTCAGATTGCCACCAATAACTTCACACTCAAATACAACAACAATATATTCTACTTGATCTCCATTCGAATATGTATGACGGAACTCTTTCCCTCCAAATACCCCTTTTTCTTGTTTTACTTGAACTTTTAATCCTGTTTCTTCCCAAACTTCTCTAACTATCGCTTCTTCTGGAGTCTCTCCAAGTTCAATTGCTCCAGCTGGCAAACTCCAGTAGTCTCCTCCAGGATATTGAAATAAAGTATCACCCTGCTTATTTTTTATAACAGCAGCTACACTCGGCATGAAAATAAGTTCATGTCCTAATTTCTTACGGATTTTTGCATAGTATAACGACATTGGCAAAGCATCCACCCTCCTATTATAATTCTAATCTTCGGCTATATTGATGGCTTCAATTAATGGTGATGCACTAAAACTGTATTTCGAAGATAAAAAAATAGAACATATCCTTAGCACTTCTCAACTTAATTATTGGATAACAGAAAAATTTTGTATTGATAAGGAAATATACCAAACAGCTACTGAAATCTTCAATCAGAAAACTTCAAAAAAATAAACCGTTACTCAATATGTTACAGTAACGGTTTATTTTAAATATTTTATGAGTGATATAATGATACAAAATAACGATGTAGGTATAAGCACAAGCCCCATAGTCTTATTTTCTTTTTTATCCTTCTTAAAGTGTTGTATTCCCATACCAGCAAGCATAAAACCTAACAGTAATTGTAAAATGAGCATACTTTGCTTCGAATCATCATTCCAACTATAAATGGAATATCCCATTATAATAATCGCGAGTATGAATGTGGTAATTCTAATCATAAGAACACCTCCTGTTTTATTTTATTGTTTTAACCTGCTTACAATTCCAACAATAAACTTAAACTCATCTCTACTTTTCCTTACTTTCTTAAAACCCTCTTTCGTATCAAAAATAAAACATGTTTTCCGAAACCAAACACGGACATAAAATGATTCAAAATAAATTGGTTTCACAATTCCTTTTTCCTCAAATTCAGTACCATCTATATTTTCGGTCTCTGTTCGAACAAACCATCTATTCCCAATACCAATTTCAATATACTTCACTTTCAACTCTCCTTCAGGAAATCTTTTTTCTAATTATTCTATTATTTCCCCGGCAAGCGCATATTCCGACAGAACTTGAGCGAAAAAGAAAAAGTAGATTACAAAAATCTACTTTTCAGCCTATTTTTTTGCATTCGCTTATTTCCCGTCCTTGCGACAAAATGTAAATATGTTCTAATACATTTAATAATTCTCGAATATTTCCTGGCCATTTATGCAATGCGAGTTCATTACAAATACTCTTTGGAAATTACACATTCCATTTCTTTTTCTCGCAAAAATGTTGTATGAAATACGGAATACCTTCTATTCTTTCTGATAATGCCGGAACAAATAGTGGATAAAAGTGTTTTTAATAAAAACTAGAAAGACGACGCGAATATGTTTAAATGCGAATATCTTAATGATACTCTTTATTCTTTTTTAGTAGAACTATATTTTGTATAATGGCTCCAAAGAGAATACATAACCAAAACCACTTTTGTGGATTGTCATTTATAAAGAAAACTATAACCGCTATTGCAAATAAAATCGTGGATGCTAAACTAATATATAATTTTGTTCTGATTTCCATCGAGCTTCACTCCCTATCATTTTACAGTACATAATAACTCTTCATTTTTCATCTCCACTATGTACTCTCGTAAAACATATTCTTTCCCGCCATGTTTTTCATACCAATCATGTATTCTTTTAACATGCTTCTCGTCACTTCTAATTTTCGATTCAATTTCTTCATAATTTTCATAACTATCATATTCCCATATGGCAAATATTTCAGTCGTACCATCATTATTACCTTTCATCCAACGTCCTATTAAACGAGAACCATATTTTAATTGATTAGGTAAATTAGTATGATTGAAATGGTCATTAAATATTTCTATAAATTCATTTTTTACTACATAGTACTTCCTTCTGTAAAACATTCCACCTCACCCCTTTTATGAAATGTATTAGTAAACCTTCCCATTACTACCGTATTATAATACTTTCCATCCGACAGCCTTTTATCATTTTTCAGAACACCTTCTACTTCAAAACTTAATTTTTTATAAAGCTGAATGGCTTTTTCATTTGTCTCTAGCACTTGTAAAGATATCTTTTTCACTTCATTTTCGTCAACCCAGTTAATAGATTGTTGTAATAAGTTCTTACCCATTCCGTATCCCCAAAACTCTTTTAATATACAAACGCCAAACTCGACTTTATGAGATAATCTCTTCAAATTAGATCCTTCGCATCTTGAAAATCCAACGATTCGATTATGTACTTCTATAACTAAAAAGAGATTCTTCATTTCTTCACTATCTGTTTTTATTATTTCCTGAAATCCCTTCGCATCAATAAATCCTTCTCCAGCTTCTCTATCCATATTTTCAGTTTCACCATCGATCTGCACACGTATTTTTGATAACTGATTCGCATCTGTCTCAGCCGCTGAACGAATGGTATAAACTAATCCATTTATATGAAACTCTTGCTCTTTTATAATCATTGCAAACTCCTTTCAAATTGAGTAGACTCCGCTATTATTACTTTCTTACCCTGTTTCTCAAACTCTTGAATTAATTCCTTGTTTGCCTCTTCATCCGTTATAATAAGATTAATTTCATTTAATGATTCCCCTTTTATAAAGCACTCCACACCAAGTTTGTTATGAGGAGCTAAGCAAATATTTCTACGTGCAATTTCACTTACTTTTTTGCTGAAATAGGCAACTTCCGGTGTTGTAGTACTTATACCTTTCAATGAAATACCACCACCTGTAGAAAAATAAAGATCAATAGAAAAACTACTAATTACTTCCGAGGCAAGTGTATCCGTAATATTCCCTGAAGATTTTACCTTGCCACCTATTAAATACGTATCAATGTTCTTACATTCCCGTAACTTACTAGCTATTTCTATAGAATTGGTGATAACTGTAAATGATATTTCCGGTAAATATTTTAACATTGCATAATGAATAGAAGTCCCGCCAATAAAAATTGAATCACCTTCTTGTATATAAGATGCAGCAATTTTGGCGATTGCGTCCTCATATACTGAACTATCACTATAACGTTTAGCTGGTTCCACAGCTAAGTTTCTCACTCGCGCGAGTTCAATGGCACCACCGTGCGTTCTTTTTAATAACCTGTCCTTCTCCATTATTGACAGGTCTCTTCGTATAGAATCAATAGACATATCGAATCTTTCAGCAAGGTCCTTTGCGATTACTCTTCCTTCTAATTTAAGCAATTCTAAAATTTTCTCTCTACGTTCTTCAGTGAACATATTACCACCACCGTTATTGAAAATTCAGAAACTTAATTTCTAGTTCAATTATATGCACGTTTTTTCCGTTTTACAATGTATTCCATCAGATAAACTTCCTTTTTATGCACGGTTCACAAATTGTTATTTTATGTAAAAAATAGTATAATTTAAATAACGATCATATTTAAAAATTCAACAGCTATACTATTCATAAAAAGGGGTGCGATTAAAAAATGGTTTTCCGTGCAAATGTTAATGTTTCCTTAATATTTCTTATATTTTTAGTCACTTTCATAATGAGTTCTATACCACTTCTCTCTCTATTTATGTATGAAACATTACCTATTGTAATCATTTTGCCAGTCATCTTTCTTACTACAGCAGGTTTTATATTATGGTACGCAAATTCTATTACATATGTTTTCTATGAAGATTACTTATTAATTAAAGGCGGACCATTCAAAAGTAAAATCTCATATGAAGACATAACAGAGGTTTCTTCAACAGAAGAATCATTCACTGGTTACCGAATTACATCATCTGAAAAAGGTATTGAATTATTTTCTAAATCTGCTATCGGTGGAAGTATTAAGGTTTTACCCGTGGACAAAATAGAGTTCATTACGGAGTTAAGAAATCGATGTCCTAATATACAAATTCCTAAATTCGATTAAAGTATAGTTTAAAAAGGCTACAACTCGTCTTACACATGAGTTGTAGCCTTTTATTTATAATCAAACCCGTTTTTTTACCCTATTAATTTTCCATCTACATAACCTATAAAAAGCAATGAATCCGTTTATTATATCATTCCAATAACCATTTTTTCTAAAGAGAAAATGTAAAAATATAAATATTCCATCTGTTCCCCCTGAAACTTCAAAATATTTATAAAAACAAAAAGATGAAAAACATTTTACATGTACAGGATTTACCTGGGCAAAATGAACATGGAGATTGGTTAGCTTATGACTTTACTAGAGAATTATTACCTTATTGACCATCAGAATACTTCTGTAATTTCCGAATGTAAATAATTTGACCGATATGATATGCATTATGAGTTGTGACATTCGCTAGCACTTCCCACCACTTTGCAGAAACAGGAAATCCCACTACATCACTTTCAACCTTTTCTTCATTAATGAGATTTTGCCATTGTAACAGTTTCTCTAATAGTTTTTCTCTTAACTCCTCAAATGTTTGATTATTTGATAACATAAAACTTTTGTTATTATCTTCAATAGCAGGTACTGCATTAACATTTGATTCTTTGTACCTTTTTTGCCACGTCGAGTTCCAATACAGTAAATGTTGTACAATTTCAGCTATACAATTACTCTCTTCATTTGGTTTCCAGAAAGCTTCTCTCTCAGATAAATCCTTAACTGCATCTGAAAATGGAATATACCAACTCGGATCATTCGCATTTGCTAATAACTGATCTGCTAATACATCTTTCGCATGAGCCATATTGCTTCCCTCATTTCATTATCATATTACTATACACTACTCTATATACGCTGATTCCCTATAAACCCCTTTTTTACATACAAATTGAACTCATAATTAATGTAAGAATAATAGATTTTCTTTTCATTACTCGTTATGATAAAAGAAAAAGAAAGCGAGCAAAAAATGAATAAAAAAATCGCAGTTATAACCGGGGCTTCAAGTGGATTCGGTCTTTTAACAACACTTGAGCTTGCGAAAAAAGACTATTTAGTCATAGCTACAATGCGGAACCTTACTAAACAAGAAAATTTACTATCTCAAGCTACTAAACTCAATCTACAACAAAACGTAACAGTTCAACAATTAGACGTAACCGATCAGGATTCTATACATAACTTCCAATTATTTTTACAAGAAATAAACAGAATAGATCTTCTCATAAATAATGCAGGATATGCAAATGGAGGCTTTGTAGAAGAAATCCCAGTAGAAGAATACCGTAAGCAATTTGAAACGAATTTTTTTGGAGCTATATCCATCACACAACTTGTCTTACCTTATATGCGTAAACAAAAAAGCGGAAAAATCATTAATATAAGCAGTATTAGCGGTCAAGTCGGATTCCCTGGTTTATCCCCTTATGTATCTTCAAAATATGCATTAGAAGGCTGGAGTGAATCGCTTCGCTTAGAAGTAAAACCTTTTGGAATAGATGTTGTTTTAATTGAACCAGGTTCTTATAACACGAACATATGGGAAGTTGGTAAACAACTAGCTGAAAACCAATCTGATACAACCTCTCCTTACAAAGAATATATGGATAAAATACAAAAACATATTAATAGTGGCAGTGATACATTTGGTAATCCGATAGATGTTGCCAATAAAATCGTTGAAATTGCTGAAGCAAAGCGTACAACATTACGATATCCAATTGGAAAAGGTGTTAAATTTATGATCTTTGCGAAGAAGATTCTTCCTTGGAGATTGTGGGAGTTTCTTGTTTTGAGGAGTTTTAAGAAGATGTAATTAAATTCACTGAAAAATTATGTGAGGGGTGCTAATCAAATGTTAGGTTTACCATTTGGTAAAGTATTTTTAGTTCCGTGGACCGAAGAATGGGAAATTGAATTTATAAAAGAGAAACAATTAATTGAGGAACAAATTGGCGAACATATTTTAGCAATACACCATATTGGAAGTACTTCCATTCCACATTTAAGTGCAAAACCTATTATTGATATAGCGATTGAATTAAAAGATTTCAAAAATGGTCTAAAGTGTATTCCAAGGTTAGAACAATTACATTATACATATAGAAAAGATGTATTACCCGAAAGATATTATTTCAATAAAGGTGAACCAAGAACTCATCAAATTCATATGTATGAACAACGGAATACATATTTAATAGAACAATTAAGTTTCAGAGATTATTTAAGAGATCATAAAACTGCTCGCATGCAGTATGAACAGTTAAAAATTCAACTTTCACAAACCAATCCTAATGATAAACATAAGTATGCAAAGGACAAAACTAGTTTTATTAAATGTATATTAGATAAAGTAAATGATTAAAAACATATCCCTTTTTAAAACAAAAAGTAACCATTTATCACCTAACAGATAAATGGTTACTTTTACTTCATCCCCTCGTTTTCTTCTTTACGTTAAAAACGGCTGGAAGTAAAGTAGCAATGAAATCATAATAATAAATGCAACTAAGCCGATTATCGAAAGAATGTATTCTTTCGATTCCCTATCATATTTCCACTCCATCCATGCCCGTAACGTCCATAAAGTTCCGAAAAAAATGAACATAACATATCCTACATTTTCGCTATTTATATAAGTAAAACAAGTTATGAAATAAATAAAAAATAATACTATTTCCAATTTCATATGCAAACTATTCACATACTTATAGCCGAAGAGCCCCCTCTTCTTCATATTCAATTTTTTTCTTAGAAACTGTTCTAAAAAGTAACCAACTATACCTAGTACAATAATAATAATAAAAATAGTAGAGGTTCCCATTGTGCTCCCTCCTATTACCTAATTTATTTTTAGAAATAAATTCGATTATATTATGATTACTTTCTGCTAAACAATTTAAAATTCCATCAATTTATTAATGTACCCTCAATAATTATTTTGTCATGCAGCAGGTGGAACGAAGTAAAATAGCATCGAGGTCATAAAAACAAATGTAAATACTCCAATTAGTGAAAATATATAATCTTTCGATTCTCTATCATACTTCCATTCCATCCATGCTCTTAAGATCAACGTACCCCCTAAATAAGTGAAAATGACATAAGCAATATTAATACTTTCGAATTTAAAGATAAAAATAAAGCTAGTTATTAAATAAATAAAAAGTAGTCCTATTTCCAATTTTTTATGTAAACTATTTACATGTTTTTTATATCCCCAAAAACCTATCTTTGGCATATTCAATTTTTTTCTTAAAAACTTATCAAAAAAATAGACAGCTATACAAAAAACAATACTTATAATCCAAAAAGTAGAAGTTCCCATTAACATTCCTCCTATTACCCCATTGAATTATCTAAAATAAAGTGAACGATATTACGGTTATTCTCTTCTAAATAACTTAAGATTCCTTCAGGGTATGTTGGCTTTGCCTTTAATTCCTCTATACTTTTCCAGATTAAAATAATATCCTCATGCTCTTTGTGCCTTATTTCATTTGTAACTACTTCTCGAACAGTTCCCCAATGTATTAATGTACAGTGATGTCCCTTTTCTCCGTTCCATTCAAAAATATTCTCATTTACAACTGCTAATTCTTGAACAAAAACTTTTAAATTATATTCTTCCCATAGTTCTCGTGCTATTGCTTTTTTTGCCGTTTCACCAAATTCGATGGAGCCACCTGGAAAACGGTAAAATGATTTGTTCTCGTCACATTGAACAAGTACTTTAGAATGATCTTCATTTAAAATCATTGCTTCTGCACGTAATCGAGGACTTTTCATTGCTTCTCTCCCTTTAATTGCTTATTATATGACATTGCTATAGGGCTGTAATTAATACGTATTAAATAAAAAAATATAGAATCAGCCCTGTTATCATTAATGATACAGCCCCACCTAAGGACATCAAGAACTCTCTCGATTCCCTGTCATATTTCCATTCCATATATGCATCAAAACTATATAACGTAATTAAAAACAGAAAAGGTAGAAAGCCCATGTATAGGGGGTTTGAAAGAGAAGAACATATAATAATAACCACTATATAAGAAAAAATAATAATTCTGTTTCCCCATTTATGAGACTTGTTTACATATTTATTATTCCATCCTTTTTGTTTCGGTATATTCATCTTTTTTCTCACTATATTTTCTAAAACACCTAAGAATAAGATCCATAAAACTAATACAATGACTTTCACATGAAACAGAGAGGTATCCTCCTTTACTTAACCGTTTGGATTTTCTCAGGCTGATCACTCGGATACGTAGCATTCCCTTTGTTTTCAACATCCCAACTAGTAATTGTGGCACTATCTCGCCCTAATTGATGATGAACGTGCTCTAATACATTTCGAACACACTCTGTTAACTCTTTCTTATTTCCATTCATATCTTCATACAAATTTAATGACTTTTCATATCGGCGTTCCCCGCATTCTAATACCCCATCTGTCACCATTACAATTCGATTCTTTCCAGTACGTAATTCACGAATCCCTGAAGAATAGCACGGAACGGGTAAATCAAATGTATTAACATTACCAATCCATTCGTAAAAATGACGTTGATTTAATGTATATTGTCCTAATTTATGTAATTCTTCATGAAATACATACACTAGACAATCGCCAATAGATAGCCACCATATATAATTTTCTTTTCTTACACATATTAAGCAAGCTGTTTCACCTTTAACCTTTTGGCACTTTTCTTTAAATGAGGAAGATTGAAAGATCGCAAGTATATGATTTTCAATAGAGCGAAATACTGTTTTAATTGATTCTTTCATAATCGTTTTTATATTTTCATATTCTTTTTTGATTGCATTTACTACTAAATCAACACTTTCTGCACTATTATGTCCGTCTAAAATAGCAGCGAATTCCCAATCACCATTTGACCAAACTAGCGCACCATCTTCATTCTTTTTCGCCCCAGCACTTATATTCCCGCCATATTTACCAAGTACAATATCACCATATTGCTTAACCGAGATTTCACCTAGACACATTTCCCTACTTCCAACCCATGAATATTGTGTATTATTTGTTGTATGCATACTCATTTACCATATACTTTCGTATTCTTTCACATAGTTTTTGTATTTGCTCCGAACCTCCATGCGGGGCACCTGTCCATCCCGCTACTTCAGTTGGTGACCAAAATTCTTTCGGTGTGTTCGGATAACGCGGTATGATGTGCATATGCATATGAGGTACACCGTTCCCTGAAACAAAAGCGTAAATATGTTCTGCCCCTTCGCTTTCTTTTAGCACTTTACTTACTCTACTAGTTATAAGTCCAAATGCTTTTGCCTCATCTTCAGTTAATTCAGCAAGACCAGGTACATGTCTCTTTATATCAATCATTATGTAGCCAAGGTATGTTTCTTCTCTATCCCAATAGACATGTCCAACGTATATGAGATCATCTTCATAAATAGCACCGCCTGGAACTATAATATTTCCTTTATGTTTTTCGCAAATGAAGCAGTTTTTTTCTGCTTGATTGTTTATGGACATATTTATCACCATCCTTTTCATATATAATATCATAAAAAAAGGAAAAACAGGTTTTATATTCCGAAAATTCAATCTTTAAAATTGACAATTCTGCATTAAAAGCAACAACAACTTTTACTCAAGTTGCATATAGAAAATTTCCAACTCATTATCTCTTCAAAACTGTAATCCCGACTCCAATTACAATCCCAATTGCAATCCCGATTACTAAATTATTAGTATATAAACCAGGAAAGATGCCGATCACAATCCCTATAGCCATACCTATGGTCATTGCATCATTTCTTTTTTTATTATTAGACAAAATACCCTCTCCTCTCATAATTTCTCCCCATATAATATCCATTTATAGGAACGTCGCTGTCTCCTAATATATTCGCTATTCCAATTACTAATTTCCCAAAAATGTACTTTATTACTTTTCCATTCCCTCTACATAATCCTCTTCGTTTCAAAGGATTTTCAAGTCACCATTACATATACATAGGCATTTACTATAGGAAAGATCAGTAATTTATTGAAGGAGGAACGATTCAAATGCATCCTCATTGGAATCCAAATTTAAATCAACAATATGTTTACTCGCCCCACGCTGCAAGGAATACACTGCATTATGATTCCCAGTATATGATGCAGCGCATTGCAAGCCTTGAAAGCCAATTAGCGAAATTAATCTCATTAATCGAAGAGAATAATCATTTAATAAAATCAATGGAACAACAGCAAAACCAAGTTTGTGCACCAGCTGGCGGTTCTGTTATTGTTCGTATGTAATCTTTTCAAACATAAAAAACACACTTTGTATAATAAAGTGTGTTTTCTTTTTATCTTCTTTTTTGATGAAATCCTTGTGTAATGCGGTCTAATATAATCGCAATGACAACAATGGCTAGTCCAGCTTCAAATCCCATTCCGATATTTACTTGTGTAACAGAACGATACACATCGACGCCAAGTCCTGGTGCTCCCACAAGTGATGCTGTTACGACCATTGATAACGAAAGCATAATACTTTGGTTTACACCTGCCATAATCGTTCCGGTTGCGAGTGGTAATTGTACTTTAAATAATTTTTGTGATGCGGTTGAACCAAATGCATTCGCTGCTTCAATTAAATCTTCTGGAACTTGTCTAATTCCTAGGTCAGTAAAACGAATTGTCGGCGGCATTGCAAAAATAACTGATGCAATAATACCAGGAACAACACCTACTCCGAAAAATGTAATCGCAGGAATAAGATATACGAATGCGGGCATTGTTTGCATAAAGTCTAATGTCGGTTTTAAAAATTTTGAGAAGCGTTCATTTTGAGATGCTAAGATCCCAATTGGAATTCCGACAATGATTGAAATAATAACAGAGGTAAGTACGAGCGCTAATGTTTGCATCGTTTGTGCCCAATAGTTAATATTTAAAATAAATAGTAATCCAATGAGTGTAAAAATGACTAAAGATACTTTTCTCGTTGTGTACCAAATGAGGAAACATAAGATAATAATCATCAATATAGCTGGTATTATTGTTAAAAAATTAGTTAGTAAATCAACGAATCCACCGATAATATATGAGAATCCTCGGAACAAGCCTTCAAAGTGCTCATATAAACTCGCAACAAATGAATCGACCCATTCTCCTAACGGAATGCGCGGTATATTATTCATCGTCCTTCACCTCTTCCTCAATGTTACCTGCAAGAGCTTGAATGACACTTTCACGTTTAATAATTCCTCTTAGTCTTTTCTTCTCATCAATGACGGGTAACGGATATTTCATCTCCGCCATTTTTGCATACGTTTCCTCAAGTAAAGTATCTAAATAAACGTGCGGAATATCGTTAAGTAATAGATCAGCAATCGGCCACTGTTTTTGCACTGCTTTACTCGCATCATCTGCAGTTAATATACCTAAAAACTCGTACTTTTTGTTTACAACATATACTGTAGAAACACCTGCATTCCTCATAATTTGAAGTGCTACACGTGGACCACGATCAATGAGTAATGTTTCTGGTCTTTTTAAGATAGATTCCGCCGTAATTACTTTTCCTAAATTCACATCCGCAACGAATTTCTCCACAAACTCGTTGGCAGGACTCATCATAATTTCTTCTGGTGTTCCTATTTGTACAATTTCACCATCTTTCATTAATGCGATACGATCACCTATTCGAAGCGCTTCATCTAAATCATGAGTAATAAAAATAATTGTTTTCTCCATTTTATCTTGTAGTTCTAACAATTCATCTTGCATTTCTTTTCGAATGAGTGGATCTAACGCACTAAATGACTCGTCCATTAGTAATACATCTGGATTATTCGTCAAAGCACGCGCAATACCAACGCGCTGCTGCATACCACCACTAAGTTGACTTGGATAATTGTCTTTATGATGATCTAGCCCTACTAGCTGTAGCGATTCTAACGCCTTATTTTCTCGTTCCTCTACCGGAACTCCTTGAATTTCTAACCCGTAGGCAACGTTTTGTATCACTGTACGGTGCGGAAATAAAGCGAACTTTTGAAAAACCATACTCATTTTCGTTCTTCTCACTCTTCGCAGCTCTTCTTTTCCCATCGTTGCGATGTCTTCACCATCTATGTATATATGACCTGCGGTTGGTTTAATTAATTGGTTTAGCATACGAACTAACGTAGATTTCCCGCTACCTGACAAACCCATAATAACGAAAATCTCTCCGGTGTATACTTCAAACGTTGCCTTTTTCACGCCAACGTTCATTCCTGTTTCTTTTAAAATTTCCGATTTGCTTTTTCCTTCTTTTAATAAAGTAAGCGCTCTTTGTGGATGTTTCCCAAATACTTTTGTTACGTTTTCAACACGTACCTTTGTATTATCCATGTCACTACTCCTTTTCTACCCATCTATTTACATAGTGTTGCGATTTTATAAAGAAATATTACATAAAAATGACATTCATAAGATTTCTTTAAAATTCTCGTTTCCGTTCATAATAAGAATGCTTACCTATACATGTATTTAAAAAGGCAAATGTTTCTTAGGAGGTTTTCGATGAGGAAGAAAATATGGCTTATGGGTCTTGTATTATTTATTACTATGATTTTCACTTCATGTAATGCAACAAATGCTAATTCGAAAGGGAAAATCAAATTAGGTGTAACAAGTTGGAAAGAAAATATTGCAACTGCAAACATGTGGAAGGTTTTATTAGAACAAAAGGGCTATAAAGTTGAACTCATGTATTTAGAAAAAGCTGCGATTTGGACTGGTGTTGCTCGTGGTGATGTCGATGCTAATTTAGAAGTATGGCTACCAGTTACGGATAAACCACTAAATAATCGTTATAAAAATGACATTGTCTTAAAATCAAAATGGTATGAGGGCACTGGTCTTGGTTTAGTCGTCCCTTCTTATATGAAAAACATAAACAGCATCGAAGATTTAAACGCTCACAAAGATGAACTTGATAATAAAATTGTCGGAATCGAACCAGGTAGTAGCCTTATGAATTTAACGGATAAAGCAATGAAGGCATATGATATAAAATTAAAACTTGTCCAATCTTCAGAAGCTGCAATGATGAGCGAACTAAAGAAGGCATATACGAAAAAGAAACCAATCTCAGTTACGCTTTGGAATCCGCATTGGGGCTTTTCAGAATTTGATTTAAAATATTTAAAAGACCCTAAGAAAGTATATGGTGAAAAAGACGACATTTATTACTCTGTTCGTAAAGGTTTCGAAAAAGATCATCCTGATATTGTAAAATACTTTGATAAATGGAAAATGAACGATGAGCAACTTGGTACGTTAATGGTCATGTTAAATAAAACGAAAGATCCGGAAGAAGCTGCACGAAAATGGATTGAAAAGAATCAAACATTAGTTAATGAATGGATAAAAGATTAAAAAGCAGGCTAGAGAATATACATTACTCTCTAGCCTGCTTCATATTATTTTTTCGCAACAACATCATCTACAATCCCATATGCCTTCGCTTCTTCTGCCGTCATAAAATAATCTCTCTCTGTATCATGTGCCACTCTTTCAATTGGTTGGCCTGTTTTATCTGCAATCATTTGATTAATATCATGTTTTAACTTTAATATTCTTTTTGCAGTTATTTCAATTTCCGTTGCCTGCCCTTGTGCACCACCGAGCGGCTGATGAATCATAATTTCACTATTAGGCAACGCAAACCGTTTTCCTTTTGCACCTGATAAAAGTAGCAATGCACCAAATGATGCTGCAAATCCCATACAAAGCGTTTGCACATCCGGTTTAATAAGATTCATCGTATCTAATATCGCAAAACCTGCTGTCGTTGATCCGCCTGGGCTATTGATGTATAAAAATATATCTTTCTCTGCATCTTCTGCTTCTAAAAATAATAATTGAGCTACGACACTACTCGCTACTTGATCGTTAATTTCTGAACCGATCATTATAATTCGGTCTTTTAATAACCTTGAATATATATCATAGGAACGTTCTCCTAATTTCGTTTGTTCTACGACGTATGGAATTGTATTCATTTTTAATCCCTCCAATAATTGTTATGCCGCGCAAAGCATACAACTGTAGGAAGAAGGCTTTTTCGCATTAAATAATAAGACTGGCTGTTTAGATGGTAACTTAGTAAAATCTATTGTAGGAAGAAGCTTTGTTAACAATTCCGGCCTTTCTTCACGAATAGATGTTACTACAATTTCAATATCATCTGTGTATTCGACTATCTCAATTCCTTCTTCACTTACAGTTTTCAATCTATTTCTACTCCTAAATAAAGAAGCTTTCACTGCTCCTTCTGATACAGAACACACTTTAGCAATATCCGCGATACTATATTGAAAAACATCCTTTAATAATAAAATTGCGGATTGTTGTACATTTAATGAAAATAACATTTTCCCTACCATTTCATGCAAATCAGCAATTTTCTCGTGTGGTTCTTCAAAAGTAATTTGTTCCTTTATTTTTTCATGAACTGATTTTGACTTTATCTGGTCTAACCAACGATTTCTAGCTATTTTATAAACAAGTGTCATGCAAATATCTTTATTACTATATTTTTGAAGAACTTTACAAACCGTTTCTTGGGCGAGATCTTCACCGTCCCATTTGTTTTTCGTTAAAAACATACAGTATCTTTTCAACTCTGCATGATTTTCAATTAAAAAATTTATATTTGAATGATTCATATCGATATGATTATTTAAAACCTGAGTTATTTTTGTGCACAAAATAACCACTCCTTTTCAGCGCTTACTTAATAAACGATTGATTAAACGAAAAAGTTACGGGGCTTATAAAAAAATAATGTTTATGTTCGATAATTCGCGGTCATAAATATGTTATGTACAATTTTACGTGAGGAGGAACAAATTTGCCAAAATTAACAATTGAAGGTGCGGGAACGTTTGATGTAAAAGAAGGAACAAAGTTAGTATTAGCTATTGAAGATAACGGTGTACATATTCTCCATCGTTGCGGCGGAAAAGCACGTTGCACAACTTGTAGAGTAGAAATTATAGCGGGCGATTTCTTGGAAGCAAGCTCAGATGAAAAAAATGCGATTACGGAAAAAGGAATTGAAGATCATTTACGCTTATCGTGTCAAATGCAAGTACATAAAGATATAGTCGTTCGTCCGGTACTTACAGTTGAAAATTCAGGTCTTGATGCTGGACCACGTCCGGCGGAGTAAAATGATGAATTTAAAACAGCTCGCTGGCGAATATGCTGCTGACTATGTAAAAGATGGAATGAAAGTTGGGCTTGGAACAGGTTCTACCGTATACTGGGCGATACAAAAATTAGGTGAACGTATCAAAGAAGGACTATCATTTCAAGCTGTACCGACATCAAAGGAAACAGAAGCATTAGCACAGCAACTAAATATCCCCCTGATTTCGTTAAACGACGTACAAAGTCTTGATCTTACAATTGATGGAGCGGATGAAATTGATTCTAATTTACAACTTATCAAAGGTGGCGGTGGTGCATTACTTCGCGAAAAAATTGTTGCTTCCTCCTCTAAAGAACTAATAATTATTGCTGATGAATCAAAAGTTGTGACACATTTAGGTACTTTCCCATTACCTGTTGAAATTATACCTTTTTCATGGAAGCAAACCGAAAGTAAAATTCAATCTTTAGGCTGTAAAACTACGTTACGTTTAAAAAATGATGAAACTTTTATTACCGATAACAATAACATGATTATTGATTGTATATTTCCTAATAATATATCTAATCCTGGCAAATTACACGAACAATTAAAAATGATTACTGGTGTAGTTGAAACAGGATTATTTATTAATATGACGAGTAAAGCAATTATCGGAACTAAAAATGGGATAAGAGAATTATAATGAAAGCTGACTTTTTGAAGTCAGCTTTTTAGTATGTTCTGCTTCTCTTAATAGCATCTTATTATGATATACTATGAAAACACAAACAAATCAGACTAGAAAGGACTGAACAAATTGCAATCCAAACTCATAACAGAACTTACAGATTTAGAAATTGCCTTTCATATTCGAAAAGAAGTATTTGTAAAAGAACAAGGTGTCCCTCTTGCAGATGAATTCGATACATTCGATGAAATCGGCGAGGAATGTAAACATATTTTAGTTTATTATAATGAGATTCCTGTAGGTACAGGCCGTATACGATTTGTTGAAGGAACTGGAAAATTAGAGCGAATTTGTATTTTAAAAGACTACCGTAAATACGGATTAGGAAAAGTAATCATTCAAACGTTAGAAGAAATTGCTTGTAACAAACAAGCTATAAAAGTGAAATTACACGGTCAAACACAAGCTGAAGGATTTTATAAAAAATTAGGCTATCAAACTTCTTCTGATGTATTTATGGAAGATGGTATTCCTCATATTCTTATGACAAAAGTATTGACGTAATAAAAAGGGTATTATATGAATCTACATTATGGATTCATATAATACCCTTTCTGTACCCTATTCGTCTGTTTCATAAAACCTATCATATTCTTCACTGTAATGGAATATTAATTTCCTTTTTAACCCTGCATTGGTTTGTGAATTATTGTCTTTCGAATTGCTGTTTAATAACTTTTTGATAATACTCATGCTTACTTAATAACTCATCATGAGTTCCAAAACCTGTAATTCTACCATCCTCTAATACAATAATTTGATCAGCATCTACTATAGTAGACAATCTATGTGCTATTACAAAAGTTGTTTGTTTATGAATTAATGTATTTATAGCCTTTTGTACTTGTTTTTCTGAATCAGAATCTAGATTTGCTGTAGCTTCATCTAATAACAGGAAATCCGCATCACGCATTAAAGCTCTAGCTATTGCAATACGTTGTTTTTGTCCACCTGAAAGTTGATTCCCTCTTTCTCCTACCTCCGTATTATAACCATCCGATAAACCAACAATAAATTCATGTGCATTTGCAAATGCTGCAATCTCTATCAATTTATCATCTGTAACCTTATCATTTTTTCCATATAAAATATTATCTCTAATTGTACCTGAAAAAATTGGAGTATCTTGCGAAACATAACTAAATTTCTGTCTCCATTCTTCTACATCTATATTTTTATAAGATACATCATCTAATAAAATATCTCCATTAGTTGGATCATAAAACCTTTCTATTAACGAAAATATCGTACTTTTTCCAGAACCACTTGGTCCAACTAGTGCTGTTAAAGATCCTTTCTTAATTTTAAAAGAAATGTCTTCAATAACATTCTCTTTTTCATCATATCTAAAAGAAACATCTTTAAACTCTAATTGTGCTGGAGATCCAATACATGCATTAGTAACAACTTGAACTTCCTCTTCTTCTTCTAATATTTCAAATAATCTTTTCATAGATCCTTTTGCCTCTTGAAAACTCGTTAAAAAATGATTCATTTGTATAAAGGGAACCATAATTTGAAACAAATACAATAAAAACGCTACTAACTCACCAGAACTAATAAGACCTTGATCTACCCTCCAGGCACCAAAACCTATTACACCAATTAGAACTATAGTAGTAAATGTCCCTAAAACCGGAGTTAATATAGAATTAAGTTTAGCCCTCTTTATTCCATTCTTATAAAGAAATTCAAAATGTTTTTGTCCATTTTCCGTTTCTTTCAATTCAGTATTATAAGATTTCACAAGCTTTATTTCAGAAAGGGTCTGTGATAAATAAGCCGTCAACTGAGACATTTTATTTTGTTCTTGAAAAGAAAGGTCATATACCTTCTCGCCCAATGGAATTACAATAAAAAGGGTTATCGGTACTACAAAAATCAAAACCAATGTCATTGGAACATCTAACGTAAATAAAATAATTAAAGAAAGTATTAGCGTTATACAACTCGTGATTAAATCAACAATTTCGGATGAAATTATATTCACTATTGTAGTAGTATCACTAGTTATTCTACTTACCATCTCACCAGATTTATTATCATTGTAATATTTTACAGGTAATTTTAAAAACTTCTCCCAAAGTTTTTCACGCAAGTTTTTCACTATTTCTTCCCCTACTTTAGATAGTAGATAAAGAGAAAAAGCTGAAAAAATGATTTCTAAAATTAACAAAATAGAAATTTGACTTATTAAACCAAAAGATATACCATTTGAAAGTTCATCCATTATATCCTTTATTAATAAAGGTATGATCAATGACATAACACTTGAAACTATAGATAATACTAATCCTGAGATAAAATGAATTTTAGAAGGATTAGTTATCTTCCACATTTTCTTAATTGAAAAATTATTTTCCTCGTCCATATTCTTATTACTCCTTTACATTGCTTAATTTAAATAGTATTTCAATATGATAATACAATTTTTTAACCACAAAATACCATTTTATCATTATAAAGCGAAATATGGAATAATTATAGAACTCCATCTATTTTATCTTACTATTAAGAATTTTTGTTTTATATTCAAAAAAGTGGTGATTTAAAATGGGTAACACCACCCATCCATTAAGTAAAATGAGTGTAATTCTCCACTTTATATAACACGAAACTGTTAATTTATTTATGAAAAAATGCCTATACCATGTAGTATAGACACTTGTTTTTATATAAAATTAAGTTTTGAATTACATATCATATTTACTTTTAAACTTTAAAATCTCATCTACAGCTTGCTTATAACCACATGATTTTCGGAAAGACTCCTTCATATTTAAAGCAGCTTCTGTAAATGAAGGATTATTTAATACTAGCTCTACACTTTCACGTAGCTGCTCCTCGGTTAATTCTTTCATATGTAATTTAACTCCTGCCCCGAGATTTTCCACTTGCTTTGCGATTACTGGCTGATCTGCACTTTGCGGAATGACAACGAGTGGAACCCCGTTATATAATCCTTCATGCGTACTATTCATCCCGCCATGTGTAATAAATAATTTCGTATATGTAAGAAGTTCAGTTTGTGGTACATAATTTTTCACAATGAAGTTTTTCGGAATATCACCTAAATCACTTATTTTCGTTTTATTGCCAATGGACATAACGATTGTATGCTCACTATTTTCGAATGCCTTAAAACAGACTTTATAAAAATCAATCGCTTCATTAAAAACAGTACCTAATGAAATATAAATCGGTCTCTTCTCTTTCATGACATTAAAATCAAAGCTATCTTTTTCAATTGGTGTAGAAATGGATGGTCCTACAAATTTAAATGTCTCATCAAACATATCCCCAAAAGGTTGGAAGTCCTTAATTGTATACACAATTGTAAGTGGCGCTGGATTACAGAAAACTTCATACGGTGATTTTATTTTAACACCGTATTTTTCTGTAATTCCTTTTTTTAAGTATTGAAAATCATCATTTATTTTATCATGAACTTCCGCTGGGATATTTTTCGAAAGATGGTCTAACATTTGTTCAAATGATTTTTCATCCTGCGCAAAAGATGTGCAGGAATTTATAGCTGGAAGATTAAGAATTTGAGCAATTAAATGGCCCGATCCAAACATAGAATCATGAATGATATAATCAAAATGCTCTCCTTCAATTTGTTTTAGAACACTAGGTATTACAATATCCGCAGTATGTAAAAGACCATTTATTCTTTCCTGTAAATAATTACGACCGCCGGAAAGAAACGCTTTTAAAAACTTTTGATCATCAATCGTTCGTACAGTAGCACCTGTTTTCTCAATACGCTCTCTGAAAGCTTCTATTGAAAAATAAACGACCTCTTCACCGCGGGAAATCAGTTCCTCTACAACTTGCAATGTTGGATTTATATGGCCTTCTGACCCAGCGTTAATGAATAAAACTCTAGCCAATGTAAACACTCCTTAAGTTAAATCATTTCTATTTTGTTAAGAGTACGGATACCCTTTTCTTTATTAGTTGTATCATTTAGCTGCTAAATTGACCTAGCAAGCCTAAAACCAAGATCATCTATTTGAAATGTAGGATGGCTACGACGGCGACAAGTAGCCCCGCAACCTCTGGCTGCTTCAGCCCAGCTACCGCCACGAAAAATTCTGTACGATCCGTACACCTTTTCATCATACAAATCATAACACCATTCCCAAACGTTACCTAACATATCGTATAGTCCCCATGCATTTGGTTCCTTTTTACCGACGTCATGAATTTGTCCACTTGAATTCTCATTATACCATGCTATTTTCTGAAGTTCCCCATACGTATATCCCGTTGTCCCTGCTTTACATGCATATTGCCACTCAGCTTCAGAAGGTAATCGGTAGCCGTTGGACTCTACATTACAACTAACCTTTTGGTCGTCATCACTAATGGAATAATACTCTGTTAATCCCGCTTTTTTAGAAAGTAAATTACAAAAGGCAATCGCATCATTCCATGAAATATTTACAACTGGTTTATGATTATCTTTATTATTATTTGCTGTATTATTCGTAATAGCATAATATGTTTCCATCGTTACAACATACTTTGCAAGAAGAAATGGTTGAATTTGAACCTGCCATTCTTTTTTTATTCGATCATCTCTTAATACTACCTCTCCTGCTTGAATATTAACCATTAATGAATCAATCATTTGAATTAAATCATTAGTCATTTTCTATTCCTCCAAGCATTCATTTTTCATAGATTAATAATGATGTACTCATTACAAAATACAATTAGTAGTAACTATTAAATTTATCATAATAAAAAACGATTAGTTTTATTAAACTAATCGGTAATATCCACAAAGATTTGTTGCGTCACAATCTATTATTGTATGTGATTTAAAAACTTCCGAACCTCATTTGGGGATTTTAAAACAATAATCTTTTTATCTTGGGACAATTGCTCTAATCCTTTTAAAATTGTAGGTCGTTTTGCACTAGGATATTCCCATATCCATTTGAAGAATTGTAAATTAAACCTTTCTTCACATCCCGCACCCATATCTGGTCTAGTTTTATGTCGATATTGTACAATTCTTTTAAAAGCACGATAAACACAAATCGTTCTATGAATATCAAGAAAGATGATTGTATCAGCTGCGTTAATTCTTATATCCATTGTCCCGCCATAATTCCCATCGATAATCCACTTCTCATCTTTAATTAAGTTGTTTTGAACTGTTATTTGTTCGTCTCTCGGAACACCTTGCCAATTCGGTTTCCAAAATAGCGCATCAAGATGATGCACCTTAATATTTAGTTTATTCCCTAACTGCTTTGCTAATGTAGATTTTCCTGAACCACCAGAACCAATTAATATGATTTTCTTCATATTAGTACGATCCTTTCTATAGATTCTTCAATATCTTCCTTATTAGCAAAAATCCAGAAGAGCATCTCTTCATTCAATTTTAATAAATCTGGTAACTGGACAAAATAAGTAACAAAGATTACTTGAATTGAAAGCATAACATACCATATAGATTTTATTTCTTCTCTCATTAATATGTTTTGTTTATAGTATCCTTCAAAGACTTTGCTAACAATATGTAACCATTTCCCTCTTAATATTTCATCCCTAAATAGCTCACTTAAAGTACTTGTACAGCAATAGCATAAATCAAATACCCTTACATTGTTTTCTAACAGCTCAAAATCTATAAATCCTTGAAATTCATTACTTTTAAAGATTACATTCGATAAGTGCATATCTCGATGAATAATTTGTTTCGGCAATGATTGAACCGTTTCCTTGAAAGCAGTATGTAATTGCTGCATTTGTTGAATTACGTCCCGATGAACATGCTTATTCTTTTCTAAAATTGGTATAGCCCACTCATATACTACTTTATATAAATCTCTTTTTATTAACTCGTTTGCACTATTCATTGAATTTAGCGCTTTATGTAGATTAGCTATTTCTTCTCCAATTGTGCTTGCTAGCCCTGTCAGCTTGTTCGTATCTTCTATTTCTAAAACACATCCGGCAACATACTCATATAAGCAATAATATCTCTCTTTATATAATACATACTTTTCGTCATTTTCCGTTTCTACTATCCTTTGTACTTTACTCCCTTTTTCATACAGCTGCTCCAATACATTTAATTCATTTAGAAGCTGCTTGATGGATCCTTTTTCTTTTAAAATATACGCTTTATTATTACAGTGAATCTTCGTTACGTTTGGTTGAATTTCAGTAGCTGCGACATCTTTATCTTGAAACCAAAACTTTGCAATTTCTAATATATCCTCCATATAAAAATACCTCTTTTTAATTTCACTTATTTCTTCCGTAATATAGACTCACAAAGCATTCCCACTCCAACACCAATTGTGTAAGCCACTAAATCACTCCACAAAAATCCGTAACCTAATACGAGTCCACCTAAAGTCGTTGCACGAATGCTATCTATCCATTCCGCATGGTACAATTGGCTAATTTCAATCCCGTAGCAAAATATTAAACTAATAATAGCTAATTTCTTCGTTTCTATTTTAGGAAACAAAAATCCAAATCCAGTAAAAATCATTAGTGCCCATAAAGCATCACCTAAATAATTATTTAACAAATCGGGTAACGCAAAAGCAAACTTTCTTGAACTAAGACCTAAAATAATAACAACTATAGTAAACATTGCATAGAGTAATCTATTTCGTTTCGTATTCATTTCAAAATCTCCTAATATATAATATGAAACTATAAATAGCTAGTAAAATATAATCATTTTACTAGCTATTTATGTCCGACTTCACTTTGTATTTAATCCAATAACTCTTGCTGCTTTTTCTTTGAAAATGATTGTAGTACTAATTCATACGACCAATCAATCATTTTATTAATTTGCTCTTGTTCTACATCCTTATGTATATACACGGTATTCCAATGTTTTTTATTCATATGATACCCTGGAATAATCGTTTCTGGATAATCTTCTCTTATTCTTAATGCGAGTTCTGGATCACATTTTAATGTAATCGCAGCTTTTTCACCTTCTTCATGATTCAATATCGCAAATATTTTATTATTAAGCCTCATACAAGTGGCACTCCAGCCATCTGGAGAATCTTCTGTCGCTTTTCTTTTCGATAAACAATACTCTCTCGTTGCATTCATTCTTACTGGCACCTCTTATTCTTTCACAATTTGATTACGATACATCACAATTTGCTTCGTCGCTTTAAACTGCTGTTCACCATAAAACTTGATGAGTTTTTCTCCGCAAAATAGACTAACAATATCAATATGAGATACCTCTTGAAGTAACATTGTAAGCATATTCTCTCCAATGCCTTTATTTCTTACACTTTCATGTACGACAACATCTTCTATGTAGGCTCTAAAAATACCATCAGAAACAACTCTAGCAAATCCAATTAATTCATTTTCTTCCCATACTCCAATTGCTATACTATTCTTTAACATTTTTTCAATATCGATTTTTTCTTTCTGGCCACCAACCGACAGAACCATAAAGCTGCTTAATTTTCCCTGTACAAATCGGTTGTTCATGTTGAAATTTATATGTGTACATTTTCTTTCTCCTATAATTTAGTGTACATAATATTATTATAATCTTTTTTCTAAGAAGTGTTGACTATGTCCCTTCGGATGATCTTCAACAACACCATATTCTCGGTAGCCATGTTTTTTATAAAACTCTGGCGCTTGGAAACTGAATGAATCTAATAATATCAATCTACATCCTTTTTCCTTCGCGATTTCTTCGATTTTATGTAGCAATTGACTACCATATCCATCATGGCGAACTGATTCATCCACCCATAAGAAATCAATATGAAGATGATAAAAATACATTGTACCTGTTACACCACCAAAGATTTTCCCTTCTTCATCCTTCACTACAAAACTTACTCGTTCCATTGGCTGCTTTACTTCATCTGTTAGGATAGACATGTTATATTGAATTACTTTATTTTTTATGTATTCACCTTCGTTACGAGTACCATTTTCTATGCGTTTCATATATATTTCTTCCTTTCAACTTAGTAAGCTACATTTAATTTTTATTTCTTTTCTTTAAAATACTAATAAATACAAATCCTCCATATGTAACAAAGCATGAGAAACCAATCATTCCTGATACAGAGACATGGCCTGTTCTTATATAACTTATAACTGCAAAACTAGCAATTAATAATAAAATAGATGGCCAAAATATAAGAGCTGTTTGTCTTCGTCTCTGTTTCGATGTACTTTCTCTCTCTTCAGAAACACGAGTGCCAAAAAGCAATACAATACAAATAAGAATCGCGGCAAAGTAAATTGTATTTAATGACAAAGTACGATCATATAGTGCGATTCCAACTTCCAAAGCAATAATTGTTAAAATTAAAATGATGATTGTTGAAGTTTTTAAGTTTCTTTTCAATCGTTCACCCCTAACATGCTTTCAATATGTTCTATGTATAAGTGCTTCAAAGATACTGCAAAAGCTTCATCTACCTCTATATTTTCACGTCGATTAGGTAAACCTTTCCCCCCAATAACATAAAGAAACGGGAATTCGTTAAACATTCCCATTATACCAATATTTATTGTAGCTGTGGGCAATCCAGCTGTCATATTCATTCCTCTTTTTGTATCATGTTTTCATCTTCTCGAAATTCGATATAAAATGTAAAAAACCTTTTTTGTTCAAAAATATTGGTGAATACAAAAAGATAGTATGGGATTTCTTCATACTATCTTTTGAAATATATACAATTGCTTTTTAAATTATTTTTACAGTAATACTTACATCTATTCTTCAGTAGGATTTTCAGGTCCATTAAACTCCAATTGATAAAAGGCTAAGTCTAGCCATTTATTAAACTTATAACCTGCCTTTTTAATTGTGCCTGCATAAACAAATCCATAGTTTTCATGCAAGGCAATACTTTTCTTGTTTTCTGCATCAATCCCAGCAATTAAAGTCATATATTCTCTTTCCTGTGCAATTGTTATTAGTTCTTTCACTAAAGAAGTCCCAATTCCATTTTTTCTATATTCTTTATCCACATACACAGAATGTTCAATTGAATATTTATAGGCAGGCCAAGCTCTAAATGGGCCAAATGTCGCAAATCCTACTACTTTATTATCTAGTTCGTATACGAAAATTGGATAACCGTCAGCCTTTTTTTGTTCATACCAATCTATTCTATTTTCAAGGGTTACAGGTTTATATGCATACACAGCTGTTGAGTAAAGTATCGCATCATTATAAATATCTAAAATAAATGCTAAATCGTTTTTCGTTGCTTCCCTTATCATTGTTTTCTTCCTTTCATTATGCTTATCTTCTTTAACTATCTTCTAAATGATTTTATTTTACCGAAATTTCTGATTTATTTCCACATACGAATACCAGCTTTTCGGAAACCATCAAATATATTTATTGCAGCAGACAGTATATAAATGAAAATTCCACCGCCGATTAACCATGTTTTAAATTCCTCTGGGGAAATAGTAAACACATTTGCCACATACGTAATAAACCCTTCGTTAAATAAATGCGGATTTACTACAATTACAATGAATACTATTGTTCCAACTACCTGAAGAATAGCATTCCCAATTGCCAATCTTTGCGTCCATTGTCCTTGAACTAACTTATAAAGAGATATACCGATTTCAAAAACGATTATTATTACAACGATCGGCCAGTACTGAAGTAAAACATCTTGATTAAAAGTTGGCGTGACAAACTTCAGTCCATTTGCGGTACCATTATATACGCCTACAAGATGATTCGCATAAAAGTAAAGTGTAGCCCATATTGCCGTCCACATTAAACCTCCAAAAACTTCAAACTTTGAGATCACCTTTTTCTTCGGGATATACGAAATATTTTTCAAATCATCTGGCGTCCATTTTTTAAAATTTGTCGTTAATGGGTGTGGAGCCTTTTCTTTATCAGTTCTTTCTATAACAGCAAATACAAGTGTCAACCAGAAAAATACATGGATACCTACTTCGACAATTTCCCCAATGCCTTTACCTATCAATTTTAAAATCACATATAATACCGCTTGATCACCATTATAGCCTATAAAATTTTCTGCAACCATTGCAATGAGTGCAATAACTGCCGCAATTGGTATAATCATTTTTAATAACGTCGTATATACATCAAAATAACGTGGTCCAATTAAATGCATCGGTTTATCCAAATAGCCATTAGCCAATGACACTGGACTTCCCAATTTTTCGAGTACGCTCTTCACATCTTCCTCATTATAATCGTCAGGTAACATATCCTCTATTGTTGACCGTAGTTCAAGTGTAATATCTTCACGATTTTTTTCAGGTAATCTCTTCGCAACTTCATGGACGTAAATATCAATTAAACTCATTTTCGTCCTCCTCCTTTAATAGGTTATAAAGTTCTTTCGAATCCTTTATCCATTCCTTTTTCAACTGCAAGAATATCTCTAATCCATATTCACTTAAAACATAATATTTACGAGGTCTACTCTCTGTTTTATCCCAGCTACTCGTCACTAGCTCTTGCTTTTCTAAACGGCGAAGTAGTGGATATAAAGTACTTTGATCAATTATAATCCCCGATTTCTCCAATAATTGGACCAGTGAATATCCATACTGTGGCGTTCTTAATTGGCTTAAAACCGCTAATGTTAATGTCCCTCTTCTTAGCTCAGTAATTAACGAATTTAATAAAGCATCCATGTATTCACCTCATTTCTATTACTATATGTCATACAGTATATGTTTTATACTATGTATCGTACAGTATTAGTGTGCCAAAAACAATCATTATTTACCAAAAAAATACATAATTAAAAGCACAAACTATATGATTTGTGCTTTTCTAGCCAGCTTAAATATCTATAACACGCTTAACTTTGTATCACTGGTAATATATATTCTCCTTTTTCTTTAGAAAATGGGACAACCTCTACAATCGCCTCAACATTGATTACTCCATATACATGCGGGTATTCTTGACCGTTAGAAGCAAGTTCATATTTTATTTCTGCTTGTACCAGAGATGGATCAATTGTAAGTAATAACACCTCTTCTTCATCACTGAAATGTTTTACAGCAACTTTTAAAGCTTGGTCTAATAATGAACAATGAATAAATCCCTCATCCTTAAGAGAGGCTTCATTAATTTCTCCAGTTGTTTTTGCAATCTCCCAATTTCTTTTGGTTATCACTTTTGTAATCATACTCATTCTCATTCTCTCCCCTATCTTTATATAGAAAAACAAGAGGATTTTCTTTTCATTACTAGAAAGTCCTCTTGTTTTTTTATTTATTTTAATCCCTTAATTAAAGGTGATGCTTCCCCACCATGGAAAATCCATAAATCATGAAGAGATCTCGTACATCCTACATACAATAATTTCGCATCATGTTTTGTATTTTTATAATGTTCATCATCCACATCAATTAGAAGTACAGCATCAAATTCTAGCCCTTTTGCTAAGTATACAGGTACTACCGAAATTCCACCTTCATATTTACTTTGATTTGCTTCAATCACGTTTACTGTCAATCCTGCATTTGTTAATTTTTCATACATTTGTCGGCACTCTTCATCCGTTCTTCCTATTACCGCAATTGTTTTCACATCTTCATTTTGCAAATGCTGTAATGTCTTCAAAACTTCAGTAAATTGATCCTCTGCATGAATTACCTTTACTTCTTCACCACTACGGAAAACAGGTGTAGCAAGTCCTACTGGTATTTCCGCATTCTTTATTATTTCATTCGCAAATTCAATAATTTCTTTTGTCGAACGATAACTTCTCGTCAGTTCATAATAACCTGTTTCTTGGAATACTTCCTTAAAAGCATTCCAGTCTTCAATTCCTTGATAATCATAAATTGCTTGCGATAAATCACCTAATATAGTGAAAGAATTACCTAGTGTAATTTCTTTTAGTACATAAACTTGGAAAGGCGAGAAATCTTGCGCTTCATCAATAACGACATGATGAAACTTCTGTCCGATTTCAATTCCTGATATGCGATGATGTATGTAAATTAAAGCAGGTAAATCTTCTACATACACTTCTTTTTTACGACAATTCTTTTCTGTTTCTTGCACTAGCTCTTCAGGTAATACGTCGAGTATTTCTTTACTTTTCAACATTGAACTATATAGTGAAAGCGGGCTCATCTTTGGCCAAAAATTCATATATGTGTTCAATCTCTTTGTCGCTTCTTTTTTTAGTAACTTTTTCTCGTTTGTTTCTCCAAACTTTTTCAGTTCAATTTCAATCCAGCGCTTCATACGGCCGACTAAACGTTCTCTTCTTTTCTTTAATGGATAATGTTTATATTCAACTTGCATCCATTTTTTAACGTCTTCCACTGGAATAACTGCTTTATCCCATGCCTCAAAATCTTTTGTTGGCACTAAATCTTTTTCAAATTGAACCATTTGCTCTTCAATAAACGACTTAAATTCCAGCGTGCCTTTTAATTTACCGAGCATAACCTTTTTTTCATCGCGATTAATTGAAAAAGCTTCTTTCAATTTTTCTTCTGTCTGCTTTAGTTTCACCGAACCCTCTAACAGGCGCAATGCCCAATCTGGAAACGTGGTTTGACTAATATTTCCTACACCTAATTCAGGAAGTACGCTCGAAATATAGTCTAAAAACAAACTGTTTGGAGCGAATACGATCATTCTCTCCGCTTCTAATTGTTCACGGTATTCATAAATTAAAAAAGCAAGGCGGTGTAAAGCAATTGTTGTCTTTCCGCTCCCTGCAACCCCTTGAATTAATAATGGTAAGTTTCTTTCCGCACGAATAATATCATTTTGCTCCGATTGTATAGTCGAAACGATATCTTTCAATTTATTATCTTTATTCTCACCTAATCGATATAGAAGAAAATCATCAGTATGCGATACATCTTCATTTCCTTTCACATATGTATCAACAACACGTTCAAGCTCTCTTTTTCGAATAGAAATATTTCGTTTTAAATAAACATCGCCTTCTACTAACCCGTCAGGTGATTGATAAAATGCTAATTCATCACCACCGGTAAATGAATAAAACATACTTGCAACAGGTGCCCGCCAATCAATAACCATCGGTTTCATCGTGTCCTTATCAGAAACACCTACTTTACCGATGTAAATCGGCATAATATCTTCTTTGCCATCCTCTTGAAAATCTAATCTTCCAAAGTACGGCTCTTGCACACCGATACGTAAGTTTTGTCTATTAGACTCCCTCATACTTTCAAGAATTTGCTCTTTAAAATCTTCTCCATAATAAACCGGGATTTTTTCAAGCTGCTCTAATTGCTCATCCATCGTACATAAAATATCTTTCATTTTTTGTAACTCTTCTTCAAAAATGTTATTCATTTGATGATTCCCTCCTGTCCGTTCCAATTTTTTTCAGTCGAAATATAATTTTATAAAAAACACAATCATAAAGTCAATAGAATAAGTGAGAATTTTCCAAAATAAAGAAAGGCATAAAAAATCATGCCCCTTGATCTAAGATTTTGAAGTATCCTCAAAATAACTTTTTTCTCTTTATATTTATTTATAAAAAGTACATTCATTTTATTAGTTTAGTCAACAATCAATTTTTCACTTACATGCAGGGATTACACACTTACCAAATAAGTCTAAAGATGAAAGCACTTTATGGTGTTCTAGTCCACCAAAATTCATTACTGCCATAAAATTCGTAACACCTATTTCACTGTAGGACTGAATTTGTTTAATAACTTCATCAGGACTTCCTATTACTGGATTGAATTTATGTGTAAGGTCTTCATATGAAATATTTGTCCCACGCGGAGTATTCATAAATCGTTGATATGGATCTTTCGCATTAGATTCAGCCTCTGCATATGTTTCACCAACATGGACATGAAATGCAACAGGAATTTCCAGTTCTTCCGGATTACCGTATCCTGACTTTAGATACGTATTCTTGTAAGTATCAATCAGCTTTGCTAATTCATCTCGTGATTTACTAAACCCAAGCCCCATGAAATTGTTTCCCATACTAGCAACATGACTAACACCTGTTTCACTAGAAGTTGCAATCCAATGAGGCGGAAACGGAGCTTGTATGGGCTGAACATTAAGTTTAAGGTCTTTGTATTGATAAAAGTTCCCTTGATGAGAAAAAATCTTGCCTGACCATGCCTTACGTAACACTTCTAGAGACTCGTTAAAACGCTCAGTTTTGTCTTCCAATGAAATATTATAGCCATCAAATTCCTTCTGTGCATATCCACTACCTAGCCCTAAATCTAATCTTCCATTTGATAAAAGATCAACCATCGCATAATCTTCAGCAACTCGTATAGGGTTGTGTAATGGAAGTACTGAAACACCCACGCCGAGGCGAATTCTATTCGTTCTTTGAGATACCGCAGCGAGCAAAACTGCTGGAGAAGGATTAATACCAAAATCTGAGAAATGATGTTCTGCAAACCATACCCCGTCAAAATTCACTTCTTCAGCTCGAACGGCTTGCTCTAATACCTCATTATAGAATTGTCTAGGTGTTCGAGATAATCGATCGGGGTAATTATCAAATATGGTTAATGTACTAAATTTCATTTACTATCGCTCCTGATACTTTATATTCATTTCTATATTTCATAGATCTTTTACATAACACCCAAATGGTATTATTAATATTCTAGTTATCCGAATCATTCCACTGACGGCTTATTTCTAACCCATAATCCATATCGTAAACTTCTTTTATAGCTTTAACTTTTTCAAGACTTTCATCGCTAAACACAGGTTTGTTTTCAAAAGAATGTAGAACGATTCTTTCAAGAAGAACGCCTAGTGAAATATCATGATACTCTGCCATCGCTTTCAAAACCTTCACCATTCTTTTTTCCATTCTAATTCCAGTTTGTACACGTTCAACTTTAATTTTTTGATTTTTTCCATTTATTTGTTCGTTATGTTGTTTCATAGTTTCACATCCTAACAGCAAAAATGATACATTGTTATCTTGGTAACAATGTATCATTATAACACTAGGGCCTATTTTGTCAATTTTATCATTAAATTATTGATTAAATATAAAAAGATTCTCACCTATTACTATTATCAAGATAATGTGCATTTGTATCCAAATAATAAAAAAACAGATAATGAATTACTCCATTATCTGTTTTGCAATACGATAGCTTCTTTTATTATAGATTTTAATAAACAAGCCAATCTCCAGAATCAATAACTTTTTTTAACATCTTTTTATTTTGTGCAATATACACATATGCATCTATTTCTTTACCATCAATATAAACCGTTTGCGAAATTCGATTATATAAATCTAGCTCCGCATTTCCAGTATATTCTTCAAGTTCATCTAATTTTTGTAAAATAACATCATCTACAGTATAAACTTCCCCATATACCTTCTCTTCATTTGAACAAATCATGGCCGGATACCCTTCGCAGGTATCAAATAATTTTCCAAAAGTCCAAGCATCATCTGCAATACATATTGCACCTTGCATATAATGTGCATTTGTTTGTGCTTTTCTTAACGTACCGTAAACAAATACGTAATGCATATACCCCTATCCCCTTTATATATCTACTTTCTTATTTGTAAATAAGCACGAATCATAAAGTAACTCACTTCATCTGGAAGTTGTTCTTTAATAGATTTTAAACCACCTTCTGCATTTTGCACGGCAGTTTCAATAAGAGGTTCATACTCTGCTGGAACAAAACTTTGCCAATCTACTTCCATACCATCTTCAAAAGAGCGAATTAAATGGTTTTCGATTGTTTGTCTTGAAAGACTACGCTCTTTCGCAATCTCACTTAAATCAATGCCTTGTTTATACATTTCATACGTTTCTAAATGAGAATTTGCTGAAGCTTTCCCTGACTTTTTACGCTCTGAAACCACTTCTGTCTTAATCGTTTCAGCATAGTTTGGATTTTCCTCAATAAAATGCTGAACGGCTTGTAAGAATTGAGAGCCGTATTTCACGAGTTTGTGTTCTCCAATACCTTTTACCGTTAAAAGTTCGGAATCATTTCGCGGCATTTTTGCACACATATCTTTTAATGTTTGGTCAGAGAAAATAACGAACGGAGGTACACCTTCTCCTTGTGCAATTTCTTTACGTACTTCACGCAGCACTTCGAATAAAGGATGATCTTGGACAATTTTCCTTGTCTCTACTCGTTCTTTTCGTAAAACATTCTCTTTACCAAGTAATACCTCTCTCCCTTTTTCCGTTACTTTTAATGTCGGATAAGTACCATGTTCAACTGCGATTAACTCGTCTGAAATTAAAAATTCAATAAACTCACTTACCTCTTTTACACTGCGGTTTGATAAAAGGCCATACGTTGGTAAAGTATGAAAATTAAATTCAATAACTTTCTTATTTTTCGATCCAGTTAATACTTGCGCAATCATTTGTTTTCCAAATCGTTGGTTCGTTCTAATCATACAAGATAAAACCATTTGTGATTCTCTTGTCACATCGATGCTCTCACGTTCATCTGTACAATTACCACAGCGCCCACAATCTTCCTTCGGTTCTTCCCCAAAGTATTGCAAAATAAATGATTGTAAACATTGTTCTGTATGACAGTAATCGGTCATATTTTGCAGTTTTTCTAGTTCATTTGAAAAACGCGATTCTCCTGTTGATTGATCAATTAAAAAGCGCTGTACTTGCACATCTTGAGAAGAATATAACAATATACATTCACTATCTAATCCGTCACGACCAGCACGTCCTGCTTCTTGATAGTAACTTTCCATATTTTTTGGCAACTGATAATGAATAACATAACGAATATTTGATTTATCAATACCCATTCCGAATGCAGATGTCGCTATCATGACACTCACTTCATCTCGTAAAAAGAGTTCTTGTTGCTCATTTCGATCATGATCACTCATACCAGCGTGATATTTCGAAACTGAAACCCCCGCACGCCCCAAATCTTCATACAACTGATCGACTACTTTTCTAGTAGCTGCATATATAATCCCAGATTCCTTCTGATTTTGGCGAATATAATCTGCTAAATACGCATTACGATCCTGTCCTTTAACGACGGAAAACGATAAGTTCTCACGCTCAAACGTTGTCATAATTGTATTCTCTTGATTAATTTCAAGCGTATTGCAAATATCATCACGCACTTGTGGTGTCGCTGTTGCTGTTAACGCTAATACGAGCGGCTTTTCTGGAAGATAATCTAATATACGATGTATATGTAAATAACTTGGACGGAAATCATGTCCCCACTGCGAAATACAGTGTGCCTCATCAATCGCAATCATCGGGATTTTCATATCGATAAGTTGATCAACAAACTCCATTGAATCAAGACGCTCAGGAGCTACATAAAGTAACTTGTAATGCCCTTGTTTCGCTAATTGTATTCTTTGATTTGCTTCTGTAATAGAAATAGAACTATTAATATATGTAGCGGAAATGCCATTCTGTATTAATGTATCTACTTGATCTTTCATAAGTGAAATCAAAGGTGATATGACTAACGTCGTTCCTTCGAATACTAATGCGGGAATTTGATAACAAATAGACTTACCTCCGCCCGTAGGCATAATGCAAACTGTATCTTTCCCATCTAATACATTTTTAATTGTTTCATCTTGTCCTCTTCGGAATGACGAATAACCGAAATAAGACGCTAAAAGTTCTTGTGCTTTTGTAAACAAAAAAGAATCACCTGCTTTTCTTTATCTATCATCTAATTATATTATATATCAAAAAAGTGACGGATGTGGAGAGCATGAATTTTTCAAAATAATCTAAGGAGAGATTTTCCTTATCTTTATCGAATATATACATGATGTACATATAATTTGAGGAGGTTATGGGAATGAAGAATCGTTCTATCAAAACGAAAACTGAAAGTGAACATCCAAAAATTCTAAATAATGATGTGTGGAAATATGAATCTTTTTACAAATATCAGCCTTTATTCAGTTACAAAACGCTATATAATTTCCTTTCTCACCTTTTCAAACGATAATATAAGCAATAGAAATAGTACGCTCACACAAACTTTCTCAATATAAACCTCTCTCTTTTCTCCTAATTAACTAAGCCAGTATAATTATTTTAGTGACCTTTTTCAAACAAAACAAATGATTAGAACTTGAAAAAATAAAATACAAATCCGCTACTTTCATGAAAGTAATTACTATTTCTCAATACACAAATCACAATTCACTTGTTACTATAAAAGTACTCCAGATGAGTTTTTGCTCATCAACATTATCTAGTTAAAGGGATCTGCCGCGGGAAGCAGCTCCCTTTAACTTTTTTATATAGGAGCATTCTCAATTGGACACATTTACCAGGTTTTTTCAAAAGAATTTTATGGTAATATTACCTAGTCGAGTCCGACATCTCGGCAATACCCTTTTGAGGCTCTGCAACTTCCCTTGCAGAGCCTCTTTCATTTCATATTCCGTTAATTCGTATATAAAGATGTTAAACACCTTGTTTTTTCATTTCAAATACCTAGAAATAATCTTGGACACGTAACTAAAAATAAGCCTTTATCATACTTTGAGATATACATGTTCAAAGGAGTGTTACTATTTATGTATTCTTATTGGCAATCGTACTATTCCCCTCATCCTAATCCTTATGAAAACTATGATTTATCCATACGTAATTATCGAATTAGTAAAAACGAGAACTTTTTAAAAGGTTATATGCGTGCCTTATGGGAACAACATGTTACTTGGACGAGATTAGCTATTATTAGCATCATCTATAACTTACCAGATGTAAATGTTACCGTTGGACGTCTTTTACAAAACGCAACACATATGGGACTTTCACTCGAGCCATTCTACGGTGAAAATGCAGTAAAAAAGTATAGTGCATTAATTAAAGACCATTTAGTAATTGCAGCTGATCTTGTTAAAGCCGCGAAAGCTGGCGATCAAAATGCAGCTGCCGCTATTGAAAAAAAATGGTACTCTAACGGTGATGAAATTGTTGAGTTTCTTAACAGCATCAACCCATATATAGAAAAAGAAGAATTTAGAAAAATGTTTTATGAACATTTAGCACTAACGAAAGCAGAAGCACTTGCCTTTCTAAATAAAGATTTTGATGCAAGTGTAAAACTGTACGATAAAATTGAAAAAGAAGCATTAGAAATGGCCGACATGATCACAGACGCAATCGTGAAGCAATTCCCACAAGTATTTCAATAAAAATAAGCCGATTTGAAAAAACAAATCGGCTTATAAAACTTTCTAGCAATGATATTTCACCTCTCCTCTTTACATTTAGTTTATATCGATATATTTTATTAATAGCCGTTTTTATAGGAGGAAATAGTTTGATTAACGCCATTGGTCTCGTTTTTATACTCACAAATAAACACGAGAAAAAGAAGAAAGTTTATCTAAATGAAAAATTCGCATTAATAGACATTATTGATTCTAAGGAAGTATTTGATGATGAAGGCAATCCATTAGTAGAGCTAACATGTAAATACAGTATTTATTTAGATGAAAAATACTACTGTAAATCTCTCGATGATTATACCGGACAAGTATTCCCCTTCTTAAGCGCAAAAATAGGAAAAGGTCTTCTTAGAAACTTAAATTATTACTTTTCTTACGTTGATGCATATGATAAAAAACCACCTGTTAAAGAAATAAGACCACTTATGAAACAAGTAACTAACAGATAGCGAAATCTATTCAAAAAAGAAAGCATCTAACTTCAGATGCTTTCTTTTTTGAATTAATAACTCCTTACTTTTCATCCTCTTCTAATTGTATGTATCCAAGCATATTTTAAATTAAAAACATTGGAGGATTTGACTGAATGAAATACTCAGAAACAATTGTTAGTAAACGGCTTCGAATACTAAAAATGTATGGCATGTTAATCATGCTAATTTTAATCGTATGGCTTGGATATACAAAATTACTTTATGAAAATGGATTTCTTCAAGAAAAGAAAAATTCAGTTGAGGTAATGAATACTAGCATTACAGGAGAAATTGAACAGATTTTTCATGTGAACTTACAAGGGTATCGTAAAACGAACCTTGATAGCATTATAGATGCAAGTAAAACCGATCCCAGCGAACTATCATTAATTGAGCTAATCAATACATCTTGTTCACGAGACTGCATAGGTGAACCATTAACATATGTGAACTCAAACAATGGTTATATCTTTTATAAGGAATCTAATGGAAACAATATAACTTTAAAAATTAAAAAACAAGACACATGGGAAATTGTAAAAAAATCAGTTTATATTGGAATATAAAAGCTTCATAAAAAAGAGTACTTTATTTCAAAGTACTCTTTCAAAAATATTTACCACTTACGGCATTTATCGTCATCATCATCACGTTTACGATTGCAACGGCAATCATCACAATCACAATGACGTTTTCGTCTACAACAACAGTCATCACAATCTCTACGTCTACATCTTCCAAACATTAAATCATCCCAAAATCTATTACAATCTCGGAAATGTCTACAACGACAATTATCTCCCATCAATATGACCCTCCCTTCAATAGTATTCATCATATTCTATGTTTGAAAGTATAAAATGGCTTGTTTACTAGTCTATTTTATAAGCTATATAAGTAGAGCTATAAATATTGTACTTTCTTAATATTCCTTTATATATCAAATAAAGCCCATTACTTGGGCTTTACATTCATGTGTATTTTCTTTCTTCTCGCTTACAATAATATGTAGCTGCTACGTTCACTAAAATCGAACCAAAAACAAGTGCGCTCGTTGTTAGAAACACGTATTCTAATATCGATAAGCTATTAAAATCAATTAATATAAATAATATACCTATACAAACAATACTAGATAAGTTACTTTTAATAACCTTTTTCAATTTTAATCCCATTTTCATACCTTAACATTAGTTATCTATTTTCAAAAGAATATCCATTGTAAAATAATTATTAAATCAAGCTTTTATAAAGTGTAAGACATGAATATCATAATTCCCCTATATTTCTTTCCCTTCCTTCACAGCTCCCTTCAACCTCTGCAACATATACCCAATCCCTTTACATCCCTCTAAAGGGTATGTAATGATTTCTTCTGTATATAATTGTGTCACTACTTTCTTATGCTTTTTCCCTGCAAGTAAAACAATTTCATCAAACTGAAGCAAGCCTTTTTCAATCATCTGTTGTTTTAATTGTTCAATGCTAATAATCTCATCGCTTTTTGAATCAAATGCAAGGTCATAGTTTTCTTTTACAACATCAGTCGGTCTTAAAAATCCATGCTTCGCTGATAATATAACCCAGTCCTCAAAAAACTCAGTTGCGTAGGCCTGACATGCTTTTCCAAATGGACTAATATATACATCTTTTGCCTCCGCCTCTCCGTAATCCTGATACTTATCCCAAATTTTCTTTTTTCCACACGGAATTATGCATAGCCTTTTCATATGTATTTCTTACCTCTTTCATATATAAAATTAATTATTTTGTACATTTTTCTCACAAAATACTATATAATGATTTCGAAAGCGTAAATTACATCTTTTACCATATATGTGCCGTTTTTTATTTCTTTTAAAATTCGCACCCCAATTTCTTTCATTCAACATATTACTTCCTTTTCAAATGTTATAATACTTCATAAAAATTTACACGCCTAATATTTAAAATGTTCTAGAAATGATTCAATATATGAATATATAGATTAAAATATTCCCTAGGAGGTGACCCGCAGTGAAAAATATTATCCCTGCACTATTTGTCTATTTTATCGTTTGTATTATTTCTGTTCTCATTCCAGCATCTGACGGCTATAATACTGTTGGTTGGAAGTTGTTTGTTGGCCAAATATACGCAATACCTATTTTCCTCATTACTGCAATTATTACATTTTATATGAATAAGAAACGATCTTATGAATAAACGTTCAAAAGGATAGCTAATGCTATCCTTGTTTTTATTTAAATATCTTAATAAAACATTAGCTGTCTTTGTATTTTTTTAAGATTTAGCAATAAAAAAGACAAGTAGCCAATCCGACTACTTGTCTTTTCTGTTATCTGTACTCAACCATATTAAGCTTGGAATGCTTCTGTTAATACTGGTACGATTTGTTTTTTACGAGATACAACACCTTTTAAAGTAGCAGTGTTGTTTTCTAGAGATACGTTGTATGCTTTCTCAACAACGTTTGCTGCTTTACCGATCGCAAGACCGACAGAATCGTTAGTTAAGATGTCAGTTACAACGAATAAGAATAGGTCTAAACCTTTTTCTTCTACTACTGCAGAGATAACTTTTTCAAGTTCTGCTTGGTGTACAAGAACGTCGTTTGTATCAACAGCATTTACTTGTGCGATTTCAACTTTCGCGTTACCCATTTGGAATTCTTTAGCGTCAAGAGAGATTAATTGCTCCATTGTTTTTCCGCTTAAGTCAGCACCAGCTTTTAACATTTCTAAGCCGTAGCTATCTGCATCTACACCAGCGATTTCCGCTAATTCACGAGCTGCTGCTACGTCTTGTTCTGTGCAAGTTGGAGATTTGAATAGTAAAGAATCTGAAATGATTGCAGATAACATTAATCCTGCAACTTCTTTACGAATTGCAACGCCATTTTCTTTGTACATTTTGTTTAAGATTGTAGCTGTACAACCAACTGGCTCACAACGGTAGTATATAGGATCGCTTGTTTCAAAGTTAGCAATACGGTGATGGTCAATAACTTCTAACACACGAACAGATTCGATATCGTTAGCACTTTGTTGACGCTCGTTATGATCAACTAAAATAACGTTGTCCACTTCGTTTGCAACTGTCTCAACAAAACGCGGTCCTTCTACTTTAAAATAGTCTAACGCAAATTGAGTTTCACCGCTGATTTCGCCTAAACGTACAGGTTCAGCATTCATTCCTAATTCTTTTTTCAATTCTGCATAAGCAATTGCAGAACAAATTGCATCTGTATCTGGGTTTTTATGCCCGAAAACTAGTACTTTTTCCATGTTTTCCACCTCTTCATGAAAAGGATATCTTAAAGAAGCAAATATGACAATATTTAAAGGCGATTTTTTTATAAATAATTGTACTTTCTTCTATATTTTTCATCTTTTTTTATAAAACAGATCCTCTAAAATGAAATAGATGATCGAAATGAATGTTTCATTAATAAAATAATAAATAGAAAAGGTGTGTTTTGAAAAAGATTGATCAAAACACACCTTACATAAATTCAATTAAACCATTTGTTTATACATAAGGTTGATCTTTTCTTAATCCTCGTACCATTAAATCGTGCAATTGCGAAATTGACAAAGGTAGTCTAATTATCAAATATACCTCTCCCTCTCATATTTGCAGAAACTGGCTCTATTCCTATTTCACGTGCCCATATAGATAACTGGCCGATATGGTGGATTTCGTGGACAATGACATGACGTATTATCTCTCCGTGTGTACATTCAATGACTCGGCGCCTAATTGGTGCGTCTCTAGAGCTAATCGGTTCTTCATTGAAGTCAGTTTCTGAAAGTTTCCGAGAATCCATTTCATTTGTCCAAGAGATCACAAATGGCTTCACTTTCTCGTGGTATTGAACTGAAAGATTTTTCACTTTTTGCAAGCTAGAATAATCTTCAAATTCCGGCTCCTCGGGCACTGGTTCACCGCACAAACCTAAGATCCACATATATTCCACATCTACAATATGAAATAGCGTATGTAGGATACTGCCAAACCCACCGACCCGTTTCTTTAACAGTTCTTCATCCGATATATCTTCACACAATGTAAACCAATCATCACGAACTTGCCAGTTATATTGAAACAGTTTCAACATGACAGCAACCTCCATCTTTTAGATTATCATTTAATATTCACCAAAGGACTGCTAAATCCCTATTAAATAATAACTAAAAAACTGTTTAAACCGTCTGCAAACTGATCCTTTAATTGAACATTCCAGTTGAAGGTAAAGGGTCAAAAAACTAAATCCTTTTATAATATATAACCGTTGCATCTAACTCACCACTCGGAGAAATTGCATACCCTGGTATTTTACCGGATTCTTGATAGTCTAATGACTTGTACAATCTATTAGAAGGATCTCCTTCTCTAGTATCTAACACTAAAAGAGATCTGTTTTCTCGTTTTGCTCTTTCCTCTGCTTTTTGCATAAGTGTACGTCCAATACCGTTACGTCTAAAGTTTGGATGAGTCATTAACTTACAAATTTCGGCTCTATGGATCCCGTTAGGCTTAGTAACTAAATGTAATTGAACACTTCCTGCCACTTCATTGTTTATTTTAGCAACATACAATATCACTTCTGGTGCTAATACAGTTTGCCAATAACCTAACGCTTCTTTTTGTTCAAGTGGAGGTAAAAAACCAATTGACGCTCCATCATCTACTACTGTTTTCAAAAGTTTAGTAAGCTCTTCAATATTGTTTTCTAATTTCTTAATTTCTTCAACTACTAAATTCCCCATTACTTTTCCCCCTTTTATTTTTATTTTAACAATTTTTAAAGCAGGAATAATTAAATATTAAGATGAAATTATTTAAAATATAATTTTTTAGAGAAAGGATACCTATATGGAGTATAGATAGGACGTACGCGAGAGAATAAACGTTAGAATTTGTATGTATGATTCTAAAAAACTTATTTAAAAGTGGAGGAATTGCTTATTAGTAAAATGGGTTTTGACTTAATTAATCATAAAGGTAACTACAATTTTGGATATGAAGATTTAGTGGATATATCTAGTAAGTGTAAATTTTCTAATTGTTCACATACAAATGAAACACACTGTGCGGTTAAAAAAGCTATCTCTGACGGCACTCTTTCCGAAGAGGTAGTTAATAGTTATTATAGAGATTTAAACGAGGCACAATATGTTTCTAAACAGAAGAATAAAACAAAAGCTATCGACTATATGAAACAATTGAAACTCTTTCGAAAAGATTAATAAAAAATCTCCTTAAAATGAAATTTTAAGGAGATAACTCAAATAATTATAATCTCTCAACTTTACAAAAATGTAGATTTACTACAATTCCCACAACTTATTTATTAAAATATCCTGAATTAAATTCACCCTCAGTTAAAAAGATAGAATTTTCAGTCTTTTTATTACGTATTTAAAACTTAACACTATCATCCACTGATACTTTTTCTTTAGAAGTTTTCCTTTCAACCTCTTTACTTCTCTCTTCCCAAAATGTTAAGCCTTCAATCCCCACACTTCTAGGATCAAATACTGGATCTTTCCCTTCCTTTTTCTGCGTTTCATAATCTCTTAATACTTTTAATGCGGTTTTACTTAATAGTAGAATCGCTATAAGGTTTAGCCAGGCCATACTGCCTATGCCTAAATCTCCGAGATTCCATAAAAGTGAAGCTGATTCTACACTACCAATGTAAACCATAATTAGAAACCCAATTTTCAAAACTGGTTTTAACCAGTTATACTTCAGCCCACGATCTAAATAAGTAAGTGTCGTTTCTGCGATATAGTAATAAGCAAGCAAAGTCGTAAATGCGAAGAAGAAGATTGCGATTGAAATAAATATCGGACCAAATCCTGGCATAACAGTTTCAACTGCTTGTTGTGTATAAAGTGGCCCAGCTTCCACATTTCCTATATTTTGTACAATAACACTTTTCCCTTCTGGTATTACATTATACATACCTGTTATTAATATCATAAGAGCAGTCGCTGTGCAAACGACGATTGTATCAATGTATACAGAAAAAGCTTGGACTAAGCCTTGTTTTGCAGGATGCGATACTTCCGCAGCAGCCGAACTATATGTCGCTTCTCCCACACCAGCAACGTTTGAAAATACAGCTCGTTTTACTCCCCACGCAATTGCTGCCCCAACAATTCCACCAAACATTTCATTTACACCAAAAGCACTAGAGAAAATTAAAGCAAACATACTTGGAATTTCTGTTACATTCGCAATTAATACGATACATGTAACAATTACATATCCAATTGCCATAAAAGGTACTAACATTTGAGACACACCAGCAATTCTTTTTACGCCCCCAAATATAATTGCCGCTAGTAGCACAACTAATAGTATTCCAGTTATATATTTGCTAATGCCATTAGAGTTTTCAAATCCAACAGCGATACTACTTGATTGAATACCTGGTAATAATACGCCATATGAAAGTGTCACAACCACTGCGACAATGACTGCAAACCATTTCATTTTTAGGCCTTTTTCAATAAAATATGGTGTACCTCCGCGATATTCATTCCCTACCTTACTTTTATACACTTGAGATAATGTTGATTCAACGAACGCGCTAGCTGCTCCTAAAAGGGCCATTACCCACATCCAAAATACAGCTCCAGGCCCGCCAAAAGCAATTGCTGTTGCTACCCCGGCGATATTACCTATTCCAACCCTTCCCGATAAGGCTAAACAAAATGCTTGGAAGGATGATATTCCCGTCTCCGAGCTCTTCCCTTCAAATAATAGTTTAATCATCTCTTTAAAATAACGAATTTGTAAAAAACGAGTGGCAATTGTGAAATACACTCCTGCTCCTAATGCAAACACAACTAACCCAATACTCCATACTTGCCCTACTAACCACTCTACTAACTGCTCCATCAAAGTCCCCCTCTTAAGTGTTTTGAAAAAGAATATTTATATATAGAAAGCGGACAACCTTTGACTTGCATTCCAGTTGTCCGCTTCTCTTATTTATTCCGTTATTTACGGGCTATAAGACTTCTACTAAATAGAGTTTCACTTAATATTGACCCAAACACTCTTCACTTCAGTATAATTATCAAGTGCATATGAACCTAACTCACGTCCAATACCGGATTGCTTATAACCACCAAATGGTGCAGCAGCATTTTCCAAGTTATAATCATTAATCCATACTGTTCCTGCCTTTAATTTATTAGCAACCTGATGTCCAGTTTTAATATTTTGTGTCCATACGCCAGCAGCAAGTCCGTATGAAGAGTTATTCGCTCTTTCAATCACTTCTTCTGTAGAATCAAATGGAAGTACCACGACAACTGGGCCAAATATCTCTTCCTTAACAATTGTCATATCGTCCGTAACGTCTGTGAATACTGTTGGCTTGACGAAATAGCCCTTTTCAAATGCACGTTCTCCGCCAGCTGCAACAGTCGCACCTTCAGCTTTTCCTTGTTCAATGTAATTCAGCACTCTCTCTTGTTGTTTTTTAGATACGAGTGGACCCATGTCAGTTTCCTTCTCCATACCTGCTCCAAGCTTCACTTCATTTGCCATTTTTACAAGTTCATTCACTACCGTTTCATAATGCTTTCGATGAACGAAAACTCGAGATCCTGCGCTACAATTTTGGCCATGATTGTACATAATACCTTGGAATGCACCGTTAATTGCTTCATCTAAATCAGCATCTTCAAGAATAATATTTGGTGACTTACCACCAAGCTCTAACGTTACATGTTTAATCATTTCAGCAGATTGACGCATAATATACTTTCCAGTAGCAGTAGAGCCAGTAAATGCTATTTTATCAATGTCATGATGATTTACAATTGCCGCTCCCGCTTCTTGGCCAAAACCTGGTACGAAGTTTACAACACCATTTGGAAAACCTGCTTCTTTAAATAACTTCGCTGTGTATAGCAAAGATAAAGGTGTTTGTTCCGCTGGTTTTAGTACAATGGTACAACCTGTCGCAAGTGCAGCTCCCATTTTCCAAGAAGACATAACGAGTGGGAAGTTCCACGGAATAATTTGACCTACAACGCCGACAGGTTCATGACGTGTATAATTTAAATAATCTTTTGAAATCGGAATTGTTTGTCCGACAATTTTTGTTGCCCATCCCGCATAATAACGGTAATTTTCTACTGTTGCGGTAATATCATCATCAAGAGCTACTTGATATGGTTTTCCATTATCTAACGCTTCTAACTGTGCTAATTCTTCTCTATTCTCTTCAATTAAGTCTGCTAGTTTATAAATAAGATGCGCTCTTTCAGCAGTAGTCATTTCTGCCCACGGACCAGATTCAAATGCAAATCTAGCTGCTTTTACTGCAACATCGATATCTTCTTCTTGTGCTTCACATACAACTGCAAGAACATCTTCTGTTGCTGGATTGTATGTTTCAAACGTCTTCCCGCTAATTGAAGGAACGAATTCCCCATTAATAAACATTTTAATTTCTCCGTTTAAAAACGCTTTCACTTTTGGTTTTAGCTCAATGTTTGTCGTTAACATATGCACGCCTCCTTATTTAAACAGCTGTATGAGCTGCGATATTTGATAATATAGTTTGTAGATTTTGATCTTCTTCCACAGTTAATCCTAGTCTAGGATAACGAGAAGGTCCGCCAGCTTGCCCGTGTAATTCCATTGAACGTTTAACGATTTGTACATATTTCCCTGAACCTTCAAGAAACTCGCAAAGAGGTAAAATCGCATCGTTTATTTCCCACGCTTTTTCTAGTTCACCATTTTGGAAATGCTCATACATTTTCGTAACGAGACCTGGAACAATATTTCCAGCTACCGAAACCCATCCCGTTGCACCCACTAAATAAGATTCCATAACTAAATCTTCAGATCCGCAGAAGACTTGAAATGCTCCTTCTCCTTGTCTTACTAAATCTCTCGCTTTACGAATATCTCCACTAGATTCTTTAATATGTGTAACATTTTCACATTCTTTTCCGATTCGAAGCATAAGCTCTGTACTCATATCAACACCAGAAGTAAATGGATTATTATATAACATAATTGGTATATTCACAGCGTTTGAGATTTCTTTAAAATGAAAATAGATTTCCTCTTCTTTCGGTTTACAATAGTAAGAGTTTATAATTAATGCACAATCCGCACCGTTCGCTTCTGCATGTTTCGTATACTCAATCGTTTCTTTCGTTGTCTCTGCTGCAGTTCCAACGATAACAGGAACACGGCCATCAACTTCTTTTAAAACCGTTTCTACCATCTTAAATCTTTCTTCTTTTGATAAACTTACAAATTCCCCTGTGCTTCCGTTAATGATGATACCTGCAACGTTTTGGTTGATAAAGTAATTTACGTTTTGTTTTACCCCATCCCAATTAATCTCTTGTAACTCATCCATCGGTGTTATTAATACTGGAAATGCCCCTTTAATGTTTTGCATATTTATCTCTCCTCTTAACATTTTATTTTAATAAGAAACCTGTTGGGAATGGATCCGTAGGGTCTAATAGAAACGTCTGCATCCCCGTAATAAATCCTCTACTTTCAAAGCGGAAAATATATCCTAATTCTTCCTTCTTCACTTTCTCAACTGTTATAAAGCTATTAAATATACTTTCATTTTTAAACGGTTTATTCGTAATAAAATCATTTTTAAATAAAGCATGAACGTAAGACACTATGGTAGAAACAAAACCAGGTGAACGCACAATAAAGTTATCTTCATGAAATGTAATTGTCTTTATATTGTTTGCTTCTTTTTGCGAAGAATCTACTAAAATAAGTCTTTTAATTAGGGAGTGTTTTTGTATAGCTTGAAGTGTAGCTTCACCCCATTTTTTTAATTCAGATATATTTTCTACACAAATTTCAGGCGAATACGTATCCTTTTCGACAACAGCATAAACTTTATCTGCTTGTATGAGAGAGTAATCTATATTACCAATCTTCAAATCTTTCTCAACCATATAACAAAGTTTGCTTTCAAACGAAACAGATACAACTTCATCATGCTCTATATGGGCGTGAACTGAAAAAATGCCAGACAGCGTTTCAATTTTGTATTGATTAGACTCTCTCTTTTTTAAATACCCACTTTCTAGTAACATCGTTATTACCGCAACAATACCGCCGTAATGAAGAGGAATAGATCCTTCATGATTAAAAAACAATACAGCTGCATCGACTTCCTTATGAATAGAAGGAACGACAATACATCCATTTAATCCGATAAAACCACGCGGTTCATTTAATAGAAGTTGCATTTCTTCAGCTAATTCCCCTGAAAATTGTTCATTTAAATGTTCTAAACTGTAGTAATATTTGCATGGTACGTCTTTTATTACACGAAATGCTTCACCAGCTACGTGCACATCTACTGCTGTGTACATTTTTTGAATGTTCATTTTACATCCTCCGTTTCATGTTCCATCGGCGGAATTAGCAAGAAGCCTTCTTTAAGCGGATCCTTTTCATTGTAAAAAAATCTATGCATCCCCATAAGCCAAGCTGAACCGGTAATCTTCGTTACGACAGCCTCAATATTTTCTACATATGTCGTATTCATGACACACCCTTTAAATAGAGAACCCACAATACTCTCATGAATGAATTCTTCATTGATGTCGATTTCTTTACGAGCGTATAATACAGCTAACTTCGCTGATGTTCCTGTACCACATGGAGATCGATCAATTCCTCCTGGCGGTACGACAACTGTATTTTTCACATGCGCACTTTCATGAGTAGGATCTGTATAAAATTCAACATGAGTTAATCCTCTTATAAACGAATACTCTGGATGAATAATTTCAAACTTCTCGTTAATTGTATTTCTAATTTGAATCGCCTTATCAATGATTGTAGATGCGTTTTCCGGTACTAATTCTAGCCCTACTGTCTTCGCATCAATAATGGCATAAAAGTTTCCTCCATACGCAATATCAGCTTCTACACTTCCGATTCCATCAACTTGCACAGAGATATTTTTCAGTAAAAAAGCTGGGATGTTACAGAAGGAGACTTCTTTCGCTTTTCCATCTTGAACAGAAATATCTACTTCAACTAAGCCAGCTGGTGTATCTAGTTTTAAAGAAGTAACCGGTTCAACTACTGGAATTAATCCCGATTCAACTAAAGCTGTACATACACCGATCGTATCGTGACCACACATCGGTAAATATCCACCTGTCTCTATGTATATAACGCCTATATCAGCTTCCGGATGACATGGATCTGTTAATAATGCCCCTGACATAACATCATGACCACGCGGTTCATTCATTAACAATTTCCGAATCCAGTCATACTCCTTTTTCATATGTAACATCTTCTCTGCCATCGTCTCTCCACTTAACTTTGGAAGTCCGCTAATTAATGTCCTCGTTGGATTTCCGCCCGTATGTGTATCGATTGTCGTAAAGACTCTTTGTGACCTCATCCGCTTAACACCCTTTCTGTAAAACGACTCAAACGAAGTGGTTCAATAGGAATGATTGTTTCTTTTTCATTTAATAACTCTTCAATCACTTTCCCGGTAACTGCTGCAAGACTAATTCCATCACCTTCATGTCCTGCTGCAATAAAGTAATTCGGAATATGTTCCACTCGTGAAATAATCGGCAAATGATCTTCTGTCCACGGGCGTAATCCAGCATATGAACGAATCACCATCATGTCTGCCATTTTCGGATAAAAACGAATCGCTCTGTTCGCAATGCATTTAATAACCTCATTGTTAATCTTCGTATGGAATCCTACAAATTCTCTACTACTACCAATTAAAAAATTTTGACTTTCTGTTGGTTCAAACACAAGAGCTACCCCATACTTTTCAGTTAAAGCATCCACTTTTCGTTTTCCACCAAATTTAGAAATTAAATAACCAAATTCCATTACTTTACGAGAACCTACGTGTTGCTGTCTTGAAGCTACAATAATATGTCCTTTTCTCGGTTCAATTGGAATATGTACGTCTAGCATTTGACCAATCTTAGGAGCCCAAACCCCCGCTGCGTTCACAACTTGCTTCGCAGTAAACGTTCCATTTGTCGTCTCTACAATAAAAGAGCCGTCTATATTTCTTTTCATTTCCTTAACTTCCGTATGGTTGAAAGCTTTTGCACCAAATTTTTTCGCCTCTGCTAAAAGTGAAAAAGCAAGTAGATATGGATTTACAGTCGAATCCGTTGCACATTCTAAACCACCTAATAAATCATCCGCAAAAAATGGTGATTCCGCTCTTATATCTTGCCTGTCTAGCATTCGAAACGGTAAGCCTACTTCTTTTTGCCTGTCTACCCATTGCTGTGCAGCTTCCATCTCCTCGTCCGATTCACAAACGAGAATGCTTCCAGGTGCCCTATATTCAAATGAGTGCTCCAATTCTTCACTTAGTTCTGTTACTAATTTTTGACTTACTAACGACATTTGACTATCAAACCCTGGATCTTTATCAATCGCTAAAATATTTCCGTCACACCGTGAAGACGTCCCACTAACAAATTCTCCTTTTTCAATGATTGTTACGTCTCTCCCGTATTTCGAAGTGTAATAAGCAATCGAACAGCCAATTATGCCGCCACCTATTATTAAAACGTCACAGTGCCTTACCACATAGCATCCTCCTTTCTCTTAAGTCTCTCACTTTCTATTTATGCAATTGGTGTGCCAACTCTACATCCAGAAAATATTTAAATAAAATAATTTTATTTGTAAAAATATTTTAAATTTATCGTAAATAGGTGTATTATTTTTTTATCACTGTCTAAATTTTTATACATACTAGGAGGACCATATGTCATTTTCATTCCCAACAATAAAAGAATTAATAGCCATTTTGTCAATCGATCATCAAAGTGACATTCAGCACATCAAACAAGTAGAAGAAAAATCATTTTACGTCCCTTCATCTTCTGAAAAATACAGTTGCGCAGTTATATGTGAAAATGATTCTTTCGCTGCTTTAATCGATGTATTTTCTAAAGAACAAGCCGTTGTTATCATTAATGAAAATCGAGAACCTATATGTTGTATAACCGCAAAGCAAATGATTCCGTTTCTTTATAAGTCTCACAATAATCTACAAGCTTTCTATAACACTGTAATTCAAACGACTGATTCTTCTGTTACAGTCATCGATGAGAAAGAATGCGTCCGAACGTGGACAGATGGCGCTGAAAAGATTTTTTCAGTCGACCATAATGAAATTATCGGACAACCCATCACTCGTTTTTTTGATTATAAAGATTTGGAAATTTTGCAATCATTACATGACGGAAAAAGCATAATCGCTCAGTTCCATCAGCCACGTCCAGATTTGTTTGTATTGATTAACTCAAACCCTGTTTATTGTAACGATGAAATTATAGGGGCTGTCGTTTCCGAAACGGACGTTACAAATCAAGTTGTATTAAATGAGAAATTATTTAATATGTCGCATGAAGTACATCGCTTAGAGCAAGAAGTTGCAAAGTATAAAGATACATCCGATCCTTTTCTTGCAATGAACGGAAAAAGCCCTGTCATACAAAGAACGATACAATTAGCTCGAAAGGTTTGTTCTGTGAAATCGACTGTTTTAATACTTGGCGAAAGTGGTGTTGGAAAGGAAGTATTTGCGAAAGCGATACATGAAGCAAGTGAAACAGCAAAAGCTCCTTTCATTTCAATTAACTGCGGAGCAATTCCAGAAGCGTTATTTGAAAGTGAATTATTCGGTTACGAACGCGGGGCGTTTTCTGGTGCAAATAGTAAGGGGAAAAAAGGTAAAATTGAGCTCGCGCAAGGCGGTACATTATTCCTTGATGAGATAGGCGAAATGCCGCTTGATATGCAAGTAAAACTATTGCGTGTACTGCAAGAACGGAAGTTTTACCGAGTTGGTGGAGAAAAAGAAATAAATATAGATTTCCGCATCATTGCTGCTACAAATCGTGATTTACAAGAAGAAATGAAAAAAGGCACTTTCCGGGAAGATTTATACTATCGCTTAAATGTGGTTAGCTTGCATATTCCGCCACTGCGCGAAAGACGAGAAGATATTATCGAATTAACGTACTCTTTCTTAAACGATTTTTCAATAAACTATAACAGACCAGTTCGCGACTTATCTTCAAGTATTATGCATGAATTACTTCATTACAATTGGCCAGGTAATATTCGCGAGCTCCGTAATGTAGTTGAAAGACTCGTCGTATTTGCGACAGACGGTATTATTAAACAAGAATATTTGCCATTTCACACAAATGATACTTTAGAGAATGAAACGTCTCACTCCCTTTTACTCAGCAACAATAACACGATTCTTTCATTACAAGAAGAAATGGATGAGCATGAGAAAAGGATCATTGAAAGAGCTTTACGAATTTTAAATGGAAATAAATTAGAATGCGCGAAACAACTTGGTGTAACAAGGGCGACTTTATATAACCGTTTAAAAAAACTTGGGCTTAAATAACCTTGCTTCCTCCTCTATATTGGCATAGTTTTTGCATTATAATTTGTGCAAACCGAACTAGAGGAGGAATTCATATGACGAATAAAGAAAACTTAATTGTTTGTCGTTGTGAAGAAGTAACATACGGACAACTTCAATCGACAATTGCTGAATATAACTGCTCGGCAAGAGAATTAAAACTAAGAACACGTGCTGGCATGGGGTTTTGCGGTGGCCGCACTTGTAGAATGATGATAGATCGAATGATTGAAAATGCGAACCCTGATATAAATTCTAATGAAATCCCATTAAAATATCAGCCACCCGTGCGGGCAGTTACTTTCGGAGCGGTAGGTGAAAGTAAATGAGTAGAATTACACATCACCCTATTTTAGGTAGTTTAAAAAATAGTCCGCGTATCTCTTTTCAGTTTAACGGTCAACAATATGATGCATATGAGCATGAAACAATTGCTGCTGCCTTGCTAGCAAACGGAATACGAACATTAAGAGCACACGAGGATAGCGGGACGCCTCGAGGCATTTATTGCAACATTGGGCATTGTTCTGAATGCCGCGTGACAGTAAATAATCAAACGAACGTACGAGCGTGCTTAACTGTTGTAGAAAACGATATGATTGTTGAAAGTGGAAAACAACATCCGAATATCGTAAGAGAGATGGTGAAAAAACGATGAACGATGTAATTATTATCGGAGCTGGTCCGGCAGGGTTATCCGCTTCTATCTCTTGTGCTCGCTTTGGTCTCAACGTACTCGTTATTGATGAATTTATGAAGCCTGGCGGACGGTTATTAGGACAGTTACATCAGGAACCTACTGGAGAATGGTGGAATGGCATAGAAGAATCAAAACGCCTTCATGAAGAAGCAAAATCACTTTCAGTCGAAATTCGATGTGGTGTTTCCGTCTTTAATTTAGATAAAGATGAAAGTAATTGGTCCGTACATACAAATATCGGTACGTTAGAAGCACCGTTTGTTCTAATTGCTACTGGGGCTGCTGAGTATTCTATCCCCCTTCCCGGCTGGACACTTCCAGGAGTTATGTCCATTGGAGCAGCTCAAGTTATGACAAATGTTCACCGCGTTCAAGTTGGAAAAAAAGGAATTATTATTGGGGCTAACATTTTGTCATTCGCAATATTAAATGAATTACAATTAGCCGGTATTACGGTGGATCATATTGTACTCCCTGAAAAAAGCGAATTAAGCCAAAAAGCTGGTGAACCAGAGGAAGTTTTGAACTCCCTTTTAAATGCTGCTCACCTCGCTCCTTCTGCTTTTCTTCGTTTTGGAAGCAAGTTCATGAAATACGATTGGATTCGAAAAGCCGGATTAACTTTTTATCCAAATAGTGGAATGAAAATAAACGGGACACCTCTTCATCTCCGTAAAGCTGCACTAGAAATTATCGGAACAAACCAAGTTGAAGGTGTTCGCATTGCTAATATTGATTCTAAAGGTAATATTATTAATGGATCAGAAAAGATATATGAGGCAGATTTCGTTTGTATTGCTGGAGGTTTATATCCGCTTGCTGAACTTGCTGCTGTTGCAGGGTGTCCTTTCCGTTACATCCCGGAATTAGGTGGACATGTCCCGCTTCATTCAGAAGCAATGGAAACCCCTCTAACAGGTTTATTTGTAGCTGGAAATATTACAGGAATTGAAAGCGGGAAAATTGCTATGGCGCAAGGAACAGTTGCAGGATATTCAATCGTAAAACAAGCAAATAAAAAATCTAATTCGGTTGAACAACACTTGCAACAAGCCATTCAAAATGTTCACTCCGTTCGTCAGAATGCAGCGATTCAATTTAATCCAATGGTCGATGTTGGTAGACGGAAAATGAATGAGATTTGGCGTGATTTGCAATCCAAAGAGGAAACTTTATATAAACGCCAAGAAATTATTTAATACACGTATCCTACCCTTTCTATACCCAAAAGCTCCCCTTATCTAAAACAATAAGAGGAGCTTTCAAATTATTTCACATCAATTGTCCAATCGCCATCTGCTTGAATAGTGAAAATGTGTATGCCATTTTCTTTTACAGGCATTTTTTTCGTTGTATCAGCTGTACCAATTTCATTAAATACTATACTATCATTTAATTCAACAATAAAATTACTTTCACCGTTCATATGTACACCATGCAACTCTTTCAATCCTTTTTCAAGTTTTACAAAAACAGCATCAGATCCATGGCCACTAATTGTTCCCGGAGTTGTTATTACTTTATCCATTGGGATAGACTGTGACATATTAACCTTCCAATGACCATCCGCTGTAGGATTGATGAAATATTTACCGCTCTTTTTTATGAGAACTAATCTTTTTTCTTTTCCATTACCAATGAAATTTGAAAGTGAACCAGCGTCATTACCCTGTTCGTCTTTCAACTCAAGAATCGCATTACTTTCTCCTGTATGTTCTACCTCAGCAATGACAAATCCAGATTTCAATTCAAAAAAATCAGAAGAATTCTCACCATCACCTTCTAATGATACATTATGATCTTGAGATAATCTCTCTACTGTACTTTTTTCTGTTATTTCTTTAGCTTTCGGGCTAGTAGTCGCAGTTTGTTGCTCCTCATTCTTATCTTTCTTTTCGTTCGCTTGTACATCTTTTGTTTGTTCTGTTGAATTACAAGCAGTTAAAGATAAACAAACCGCAGCTAATGTTACTAATAATTTCTTTTTCATTATATCCTTCTATTAACATAAAACATTTTTATAATAACATATTTTTACCAATTCATTAGTTTATTAATAATTGGATTTTATCTTAAAAGAGGAAACATACTAACAATATTAATCCCAATAAAAAACTGTTAGAGCATACAGCTCTAACAGTTTTATTGTTCGTCATTATTAAATTTCGCTAATGCGTAAATGCCTTCTTCATCATCTAATTCAAGTTGCAATCTTGCTGCAAATGAATTGACGTTGTATTCTCGATCAAGCAACAAGCGTAGTGCTTCGATTAAGTTCGCTTGAATTAATATTTGCTTGCGACCATTTACCTCTACTTCAGCAGAGAAACCATAGTCGTCATCAAACATTAGTTCAACTAAAACTTCTTCTGGTCCAACTTGTCTTTTTTCAGCGATATATACACAAAGTGCATTTATAAGCTCTTGTTCAGAAATTTTTATTGTTTCCATGCTACTTCATCTGCCTTTTTCTTACGTTGATTTTTGAAGTATTTAAATGCACGAACTGCTAACATTACGATACCAGCCATTACTAACATATTTACCATAAACGCTAATACAGAACCAAGAGCTCCCATATTTGCAAATAAGCTACCCATTAGTAAACCACCAAGACCACCTAGTAATAAACCTTTCATAAAGCCTCCTTTATTACTTTTTGGCGCTGTGTTTGTTGCTTTTGTTTTTGAATCAGTTGTTGTTTTTTGTGAATTTACATTAGAATCTTTTTTGTTTAAATCGACTTTTGATTTTTGACCTGAACTTGGTGTATATGATTTTTTACCAGACTTGTAACTTTTCGCTTCCGCATGATCTACGAACATAAAGCTACTAGCCCCAAAGATAACCATGAATGCTGTCATTACTGCTACAAATTTTTTCATCATTTTATATCCATTCTCCTTTTATATAGATATATATTAAATCTACCTTTCTAGTAAATTCAGAATGATAGATTTGTTTTAAAACCATTTTAAAGGTTCTTATGAACTCATTATATGAACTTTTGTCGAAATATGCAAGCATTATTTACTTCCGACAGTTTGGTGACAAAGGAAAAATTAAGCAAAACAGAATTGACTTTAAATGAAACAAAACATATTATAAGTTCATAAGAACTTTTTATTATTTTGGAGGTGAAAAGATGGAAACATTTCATCTCACACGAAACGAAATGGCAACCCTCCTTCTATCACTAAGAGGATGGAATACGAAAAAGCCTCTCAGTATTTTACAAGAAGCTTGGGCAAAGTCACATAAAAAAGATATTGAAAGCGGACAAAGCGTTACTGCTTTTATAACTACCGCACTTTCACCTATTTTTGAAAAACTGATTAAGATTGACGAGACGGATGTTGGTTTTTCTTTAAATGAAATAGTCGCGCTTGGCAATCAGATTGAAAACACGAGTTTCTCTGTAACTGCGATGCAAAACTGGGTGAAACGAGATATAAAAGAAATGATTGGCTCCCCTCAAAAAGGAAAGAAATATTCAATCGAACAAGCAGCCTTACTATTCATTGTTGAAGATTTAAAAACAGCACTCGATTTCGAATCCATTCGCAAGCTATTACGTCTTATTGTAAATGATCCGGCCGATCGTAGTGATGATTTAATCAATCCTGTTCATTTATATGTAGCATACTCTTCTCTATTTGAAGAACTCAATCAAGGGAATTGCTTACAACTAGATGCAACAAATACAGTCCATACAATTGAAAATATCGTGAAAGAAAAAGCTGATAAAATTGCAAGCAAGTTCAATCAAATTAATAACGAACAACGTGAAGCAATTCGTAACGCGATTATTATCGCGACGCTTTCTGTACATACCGCATATGTACAAATGTTAGCGAAACGTTACGTAACAGCAACGTTATTTTTACAAAATTTAGATGTGAAACCGTAAAAAACAGGAGCAGAAATGCTTCTGTTTTTTTATAACGAAAACAAGCATCTACCTTTTCTATATTTAGATCAGGTGGATGCTTGTTTTTCTAGGTATTAATTATGAAAAATCATAATCGCCTATCATTAATTCAAAAATGATCATTTCATTCCTTCAACATTGTAACTCTTTATAAATTTCAATTTGAGCTTTTGAGCTATTAGCAAAATTTAACCAATCCTGTCTTACATTACTTATGTTTTCAGTTACCACAAGTTCAACAATATCTAGATGTGAAACATTCGTTGTTATCGGTTTATTTATACCATTAACTTTAGCACCTGACATATACTTAGCGATCTCAGGGTTTAATGCGAAAGCAAAATCAATTATAGTAGCACCTTGCGGTAAGTTCACGGAATCTAACTTAGGAGTAAATGCAACAATGTTATCTTGGAATAGTTCATATGATACTAAATCATAAAATTCAATCGCATCTTGAGTTACTAGATCATTTGTCTTAATAAAATGATCCATCAATTTATTAATTATATTTTGCATCTCCTTATCAGTTATACTTTTTGTAAGAATATGAAATACCCCTTTATCTCGTATCTCCTGATTTGTTTTTGTTTCAATACATATCACTATTTCATAGTTATTGATCACCACTTTGGTCTTTAAGTATTTGTTTAATACATCATTTTCAATTGCTATATTATCTTCAAATTGATGAGGAATTGGTTTGTACAGTTGATGTATAATCCCTAATATTTTATAACAGTCTAAATTACTTGAGACCGTGATGATTATTTTTGACACTGCTGTAATGTCTTGAATATCTTGGAGACGAGAATAAGCTGTATAAATAGGGCTGACTTCATAGTCCACTTCAAATATTAAAGTTTGATTCAGAAAATTATTTATATCTAGCATAATGTTTTGAGACAAATCCTCTAATAACTTAACATAATTTTGTAAAAGCATTTTCATTCCTTTATATTTAGAATGATTAAGATAATAAAAACCTAAATCTTCTAACTCGTGTTGAATATGAAATAACCCCAGCCTTTTACAAATCGGAGCGAAAATTTTGAGTGTTTCATTTGCATAAGGAACTTGTTTCTTTACAGCTTTCACCTGTAAAGTTCTCATGTTATGTAGACGATCTATCACTTTTATAATAGCCACTCTTATATCTCCATGTGTAGCTAACAATAATTTCTTTAAATTTATTGCTTCATACTCTTCTTTATTCGGGATTTGTTTTTTATCAATTTTAGTTAATCCTTCTACAATATCAGCCACTTTTTTACCGAATATATCATGTATATACTCAATTGTATAATCTGTATCCTCTACCACATCATGTAGTAATGCTGCAACTAAAGTTATAATATCTGCCTTACACTCTAACAAAATTTCTGTAACTGCAAATGGATGAGTAATATACGGCTCACCCGAAACACGAAATTGTCCTTCATGAGCTTTCTCGGAAACTAATATAGCTATATGTAATTGTTCTAATTCTGCTTTATGTAGATATGAGGCCTTTTCTAATAATGCTTCTTTCATATTTTCACCTTCATCACGTTAATTTTCTATAAAAATTTCATTAACATTATAATTCGTTATTTGAAAGTGAAGTACCTGTCTAAGTGATAAGAGAATATTTATATTGTTTATTCCCCACAAAGCATTTTGAACTTTCTAAATCAACTCAAATGGAATATGCATATTCTTTTTTAGGTAACCTTACTATCTCTCGAATAAAAGGGGATTTTTCTAAAATATCATCTAACTGCCCCTCACTAAAAACGTAAATACCACCTACATATGAACTGTATGCCTTTTTCTCAGTTATTACCGCTAAATTGGTATTTTCCTTTTTAAAATCACCCTCCACTCCTTTTTGAAATGATAAACTTTTAGCACCCGAAAAATAAAGCTGAATTAACGCCACTAATTGTTTGTCCTCTGATTTTGCAAAGCACTGAATTTCATGTAAAATCATTTCATCTTGTAATGGGAGAAAGTCCTCTACTAATAAATCCTCTTCTTTATGAAAGAAATTTTGTAATTCAGTAGTATAGAACTTAAGATTTTTCTCAGTTATCTTTTGATAAATGGATTGCAACAATAAGTCTTTTCCTATTACAAACGAATGGCCAAATCCATGATTATAAAGTTTTTGTTTCGCTTTAACCAAATGCTCAATATGAGGTATCCCCTTCTCTTCAATAACAAGCTTTCCATCTATAAAACGCATAGTCGAAATTAGTTCTTTAATCTCAATTCCATCTAATTCAAGCGATGAATAATATAAATCTCTATTCCAAAAATCTAATTGATCCATTCCTAGTGAATGAAATAATAGCTCATCTAAAATTGGAAAAACTCCACCATCTGTTAAAGCTTTTGTTACATCCTCTAATAATCCAGGAGTCTGATTTAAAATTGTATATAGCTCTTCATCCTCTTGTATAATTCGAACCGTCCACTCACCGTGATCTTCACCTGATATTTGTTGAAAACAATGCGAATATGGACCATGTCCAACATCATGCAAAAGAGCTACAGTAGATACTAGCTTCCGGTCATATTCTGATAAACGAATATCACCAATCTCTGTAAGATGTTCTATAACTTTATTTACCAGTACATATACACCTATTGAATGTTCTTTCCTCGTATGTATTGCGTTCGTATGTAAAAAATATGTATGCCCTTGCTGTTTTATAAAGTCCAATCTTCGAAATGCTTTAGTATCAATCAATTGTATGATATCTCTATCTTGAATAGTAACTGACCCATAAATAGGATCTGTAAAATGCATAACTTCTCCCCCTTTGTAAATTCAACACTTACATCATCATACAAAATTTTCAGTCTACCGACCCCTTTCCTTCTCTTTTAAAATGAGAAATTTTTAATATTATTTTCATTATCTCTTCATGAAAACTCAATTTATATCGTTTACTATAAATACTAGAAAAACTAATACAAGACATAAAAAGTATTAAAATAGAAATCCATTCATTAAATAAGGTATAATTTGCATATAGTAAACTTTTTATGTTATTAAATAAAAGAGCTTTTACTTGAAAAAATTCATGAATTAGAAGGTGCAACAATGTTAAGTAGTTTTATTCATTCAGTTTTAACATTTTTTGAAGGATTAGGTTATTGGGGCATTATGCTTGGACTAATGATTGAAATTATTCCGAGTGAAATTGTCCTTGCTTATGCGGGATACTTAGTATCAACTGGAAGTATCTCATTTGTAGGTGCAGTTATATTCGGTACAATTGGCGGTGTAATTGCCCAAGTCTTTATTTACTGGATTGGTCGATACGGTGGTCGCCCTGTATTAGAACGTTATGGAAAATATATTTTCATTCATAAAAAACAAATAGACGCTGCTGAAGATTGGTTTAATCGTTACGGAACTGGTGTAATTTTCACAGCACGCTTCATCCCAGTAGTGCGTCATGCGATTTCAATTCCTGCTGGTATTACAAAAATGCCAATTTCACGTTTCATTACCTTAACAGGACTTGCGATTATTCCTTGGTCAATCATTTTCATTTATTTAGGTGAAAAACTAGGCGAAAACTGGGAGAATATTAATGATATTGCTGGACCGTATGTGAAATCGTTCGCAATTGGCGGCGTCATACTTATACTTTTATACTTCGTCATAAAAAAATGGACAAAAAAACGTAAAAATCTTGCTTAAAATTACAAATAAAACCGCTATAAATTCATTAAGAATTATAGCGGTTTTTTATTATAGGCTTGATTATGTATTAGAAATTGTATTATTTCTTCTTTATGCTTTAAGTCATGCTGAATGAGTGATAAAAAATAATTATTTAATCTCAATTTTTTTGTGCCAAATTGGTAGTCATTATAAAAATATTGGGCAGGAATTCGCTCAATTTGGTCTACTAATTGTTTACGAGTAAAAATAAAGTGATCTATGAGTTTTTCTTTTGAAATACCAGACCTTGCATATACTATTGCACTCTTATTCATTTCCTCCACATCTGTTGGAACATTAAATACAGGTTGTGCCTTTAGAAAACATGGAATTCGATACTTCATTAAAAACTTGTCCCAAACGATAAAATGTGAGATCACATCTGCTGTTGCCCAAGCCCCCTTTTTTAATGGTCGAAACCATATATCATCGGATACACCCTTCAATGTTTGACACCATTCAATTAGGCTCAACTTTTCTTCTAGAATACATTCTTTTCCCATAGTTCATTCCTTCCTCCTCCACACTTATAATCCATTCATCTTAATAATTTCTAGATATTGTGCTAAAACCCTCCAGTTTGAGATTTACGTGGAAAAGCAACCATTCAGCCATGCAACTCGTATAGTAACTTAAAAGGAGTGATTTCCCTATGCATTGGCAACAAAAAATATCATACTTAATCGGGCGCCCTATCGGTATTTCCTTCATGAATGGGCAAGGAACTTCCGGGGTATTATGTTCAGCTCATGATGGTCAATTATATGTGTATGAATACCTGTACCAATCTCAGTTCGCAATAAAACATTATGATTTTAGACAAATTCAAGATATACATGCATTTCCAAATTGCCCGCACCAAAATCCGCTATACTAAAAAACCGGAACGGCTAGTAGCCATTCCGGTTTCTCTACTTTATTTCTCAGAATAAAACTTCTGCACTGCTTCATCAAAATAAATCCAGCCTTTCCAACCTAAATGAATCGTATCTTTTAAGAAATACTTATCATATTCATGGCTAGAAAAATCGACTACTGGATACCCTGCTTTTTCGACTTGCTCGCGAACCTTATTATAATACGCTTCACGGCGTTCTTTCGGGAAACCAGCGTAATCATACCAAGGTCCATTTACAGGTACAGAAATAAAGAGTGGTTTGACATTCTTTTCTTTGAAAAGATCTAAAACAATTTGTAAGTCATCATATTCTGGCGATTCATCATACGATTCATTTTCTCTAAAGTTTTTTAGACCTTTTAATTTTTTCTTTAAATTATGTTTATAGTAATACGGATTTTCAATTCCGAATGTATTTGTAGTAGACTCCGCTATCCCTTCTTGTTCTGCATGTTTACGTGCATCTTCCCAAGAGATTGAACGTAGTCTCATATTTGTTTTCTCTTTCATCGGTTCAATCTTAAATAGAGAATTAAATAAATCTCTATGATCTAAAATATTCCGGTACATATATGCTAGCGGTTTAGCTAGTCCAGCTTTTATATTATGTTTCGTATCGTTATATACAATACTTTCTAGAGAACTACTTAATATCGCATCCTTACGAACAACTTTATAATCTAGTAAACGCTTCGCTATTTTCTTCTTCATTTCAGGATTTATTTCGTCATTAAAAATAAAGTGATAGGCTTGTTGTTTGGAGAAATTATTAGTAAAATCCCCTTGTGATACACCAGTTTTTGTAAACCATTGTGGTGAAAGAACAAACACTACTTTTTTACCTTCTAATTCATCCATTGTAGACGTCATATTTAAAATATGAGCCAAACTTTGCGTACCGCCAGTCCCGATTAAAAATGGTGTAAAGCCTGCTGGATTTACTTTGAAATAATTAGACGGATGGTATGCATCCATTCGTAAAAATTCAGATGAACCGTACATCGGTAAATACTGCGAATTCTCTAACATTTTTTGTTGCAAGAAAACACTTTGTAATTTTTCTTTTTGTAAGGAAGTTGCCGCATCTTCAACTTTCTTATTGCTAATAAGTGATACTAAACTTTTAGATGGAATAAGCACGACAATGAAAAAGAATAGACATGCTATAATAATTGGACCAAAAGCATGTTTCATCTTCATCGTCTATTCCTCTTTCTGTTGCTATTAAACCGTAACCCTTGTTTTTGACACGTCATCATTTCGCTCCTTTTTCTCTATACATGTTCCATTCTATTTATCTATTATATACATGTACGTATTTCCTTCCTTGTACTATTACGTCCTATACAAATAGCGCAAGAAAATGTTTCCATAGAAACACGTTAATTATACAAGATTCTACATAAATTTCACACTGGAATTTTTGTAATCATTTCATTTTCAAGTCGTGAAAAAATATATGAAATATCTATAATTCATTGGGCACTGTACAAAAAAGAAACAGACTATCACATGTGTGAAGTCTGTTTCTCCGTCACTTTATTTTTGTACATCTGCCCATTTCAAACTTGTTGCTGGACCGAATTGATGTACATATAAATCTTTCACATAAGGTTTTTGCAAGTAAGATAGACCACGCTGGAATACCGGTGCAATTACGGCATCATCCAAAAGTATTTTTTCAGCATCTTGCAGCGCTTTCCAACGTGCTTTTTCATCATTACCTAATTCTGTTTTGATCTTCTTAATTAACGCATCATATTTTGGATTTGCATATCCTGTATTATTGACAGTGCTTCCAGAAAGGAAGACTTCTAAGTATGTCATTGGATCTGGATAATCAGGTAACCAGCGTGATAACGACATTTCATATTCTTTCTTCTTCTCTAAAGCTAGTTTTTGTGTATGTGGTTGTAATTTCACATTTACTTTTAATCCAGGTAAGTTTTTCTCAAGCTGTTCTTTAATATATTCTCCTACTTTTTTAAAGTTTTCTAAGTCATAGTTTAATAGTTCTAACGTCACTTCATTTGTGCCTGTCTCTTGCTTTGCCTTTTCCCAATATTCTTTCGCCAGTTTTACATCCGTCTTATTAAACTCACCTGCTGTACTTCTAAAATCTTTCTTATCTGGACCTTTTAAAAACCCTTTTGGTACGTAATAATTCGCCGCAACTGAACCATCATTTAAAAATGAATTTGCAAGCCCCTTCTTATCAAACACTGTACTTAACGCAAGACGTGCATTTTTATTTTGTAGAATCGGCACATTTTCATTGAATCGGAAGAAATACATAACCGGATCCGTATATTGTTTTAGTTCTTTATTATTTTTATATTTATCTACGAATTCTGTGGAAATGACAGCTCTATCTACCTTATCAGTTTCGTATAAATTTACCGCAGTTGAAATTTCTTTCACAATTTGATAGTTTACTTCATCTAATTTCACTTCTTTTTTATCCCAATATTTATCATTTTTCTTCATTGTAAAGCTAGCTTCATGCTTCCACTCTGATAATGTAAATGGCCCATTATATATCGTTTTATTTGCTTCTAATCCGTATTTATCCCCTTGCTCTTTCGCATACTTTTCATTAATTGGATAGAACGATGGTAAAATGAGTAGTTTCGTAAAATACGGTACAGGATGTTCTAGCTCTACAACGAATGTTTTATCATCCTTTGCTTTTACTCCTAATTCATCTAGTCCTAGCTGTTTCTTATTTATCTTCTCTGCATTTTTCACATCGTACGCAATATATGCATATTGAGAAGCTGTATCTGGGTTAATCAGTTGCTTCCAAGCATATACGTAATCATGAGCGGTTACTGGATCTCCGTTAGACCATTTCGCATCTCGCAAATGGAATGTATATGTCTTTCCATCTTTACTCACTTCATATTTTTGTGCTCCTGCTTGAATCACTTCATCATTTTTTGATAATCGGAATAGCCCTTCCATTACATTATTCAAAACGTTAAACGATACCGCATCTGTTACTTTTTCTGAATTTAATGATGGGATTTCACCCGTTTCTAGTAGCTGTAATACTTTCTTCTCATCTCTCGGCGTTGTAGTTGTTTTTTCTTTTGCACAGCCAACTAAAAATGAAGAAACTAATAGAGTACTAACTAATGAGTAGCGAACTACTTTTTTCATTTCAAAACCCCCTCTATTTTTTAAGGTAAGTAACGACGAGCACCAGCGTATTCTTCTATATAACCTGGTGTATTTAGCGGTATAATTTCTACCGATCTTTCAGCTTTTGGAGAGTGAATCATATTTCCATCACCAATATACATCCCAACATGATGAACACTGCCTTTTCCTTGATTATGTGCAAAGAATATTAAGTCGCCCTTTTGAAGATTTTCTTTATCAACCGCAATTCCTGCTTTAGATTGTGGTCCAGAATCTCGCGGAATAGTTATTCCATGCGATTTATAAATCGTATGTGTAAATCCAGAGCAATCAAATCCAAAACCACTTGTACCAGCCCATATATATGGTAATCCTAAAAACATTTTTCCTGTGTTGATTAAATCATCGGCTGTCGGATTTGGAATATCATTTTGAGAACGATAAACAGTTCCATCATTTTTTCGTAGCCACGCCTTCTGACCGTTTGGCAACAACACACGGTATGAAATTGTATCTTCACTTACTAGCGGTAAACGCGTATTATAGCTAACTTCAAGCGATTTATGTTTTTCAGAAGGGTTAATATATAAAATTGCAGTCGGTTTTGTTACTAATACGAAAGGTTCGTTTATTTTATCTGCAAATTCTTGATTATACGTTAATTGTTTTTCAGGCATCCATCCTGGGTACCCTTCTTCATTCCTCGGTGTTGGCTGACCATGGACTAACACTTTCACCCAGTCACCTCTCTTATCAATAACCGTTACTTCTTGACCGAGTAGTGCTTGCGTTTCTAATTTATTAGCACTCGTTAACCATAGTTTCTCATCAAGTGTCATTGATTTCGTCCATTTCCATAAGTCTACTGGATTTGTTGCGCTCGGTGCATCAATTGGTCGTAAGGAATCAGGCGCTGTCCAAAGTGTTGCGGCAGATACATCTATAAATGCTTTATTATTCTTCTTTTCTTCAGCATTTGCCGATGTAAACGATGAAAAAATAAATAAAGTTGTTAAAAATGCAGTTCCTACTTTTTTCATATATATCCCCCTTAAAAGATAGTTAGTTTATCACTTCTTCTAAGATTAAATATTCACTGTAGGATGAAGGTTTACCTTTGATCCGGAATAAGTCATTCCTTCCGGTTCTTCCATTAACCATAGCGGCGCATCAAGATCGAAATAATGAATATTCGGATGTGCCGCTGCTAAATGGGCAACAGCGCTAACGGAAAGTGAAGATTCCATCATGCTACCAACCATACATTTCACACCAGCTGCTTCTGCGATATCTGCAATACGCCATGCTTCACGTATGCCACCACATTTCATTAATTTAATATTGATTAAGTCTGCATATCTTCCTTGAACAAGTTTTAATGCGTCATTTGCTGAAAATATACTTTCATCAGCCATAATTGGTGTTTGTACATTTTCTTTTACGTACTTTAACCCATCCCAATCTTTCGCATGTACCGGTTGTTCAATAAATTCTATATTCAAATTACGATTTTCCATCTCTTTAATGATAGAGACCGCTGCTTTCGGACTCCATCCTTGATTCGCATCTAAACGTAACGTCGTACTTTTTGGTACAACATTTCGAATTGCCTCAATGCGTTCCAAATCTAAATGAACAGATTTACCAACTTTAATTTTTAAAGTTTGAAATCCTTTTTCTACATGTTGCTTTGCCTCTTTCGCCATAATGAAAGGTTCATCTACACTCACCGTAATATCTGTATAAATTTCTTTCTTCCCACCTAATAATGCGTAAAGTGGAACGTTTTGATATTGACAATATACATCGTATAAAGCGATATCTATCGCTGCTTTCGCACTTGAATTTCCAATACAACTCATTTGAATATGTTGTAGTAATAGTTGAAATTGAATCATATCTTGATCAATTAAACATGAACGAATCGGTCCTAATATCGCTTCCTCAATTCCACTAGCGAAATCACCCGTAATAACTGGTGTTGCAGCCGCGGCACCCTTTCCAACAATCCCTTCGTCCGTATGAATATATACATCTATACTTTCAATTTCTGTTACAGTGCGAAGTGCTGTTTTAAAAGGAGTATGAAGCTTTACATGTCGGCGTTTCACTTTTATATCCGTAATTTTCATGTCGCTCATCCTTTCGTTGTCCAATAAAAAAATCCAGCCGTAAGAACATGCTTACGGCTGGATTTTGTCTATGATTGAGTAGACAAAGCAGCAATCTGATTATATTTTTTCCGCGCATCTTTTAGCGCTACAAGTAGCGCCTTTTGAGACGAACCGTAATAGCGATTTTTTATTTCTGTTACTAACGCTGGATCATTAATTTTTTTATGTAAAAATAAATATTTAACGAATTGAGATGTCAATGCAATTGTCGCTGAGCAATCTGCATCTACAATTTCCCCTGTCTCCTTTACAAGTACAAATGCTACAAAATAGCTTTTAAACTTTTCGGTAATGGGCTTATTTTGAGGTGCTTTCGCATCCCCTACAACATAAATTGTATTTGAAGCGTACACAGCTATCTTCCTTTCTTATACAAGGATAACGGTTTTCTTAACTGACGTATGAGCGATAAACTCAACATTGATTAAAAAATGTATCCGCTTACGCATATTATATAAAATTATCAGAATTTTAACAATATTTATTTTTACATATATTCCATAATTAAGGATATCCATACATTTAACTGGAAAAATCTCTAACTCTTCTTCTAAAAATATGTCACTATCCCTTGTAACATGCTAAGATTTAGCTTCTCTTTTCCATACTTCATTTGCAAATAAAAAACAGTTAGCCATGGCTAACTGTTTCATTACTTTGGTAATACGAATATCGTTTCATTTGACTTAGAAAATTGGTACTCTTTTCTCGCAAATTTCAAAATCTCTTCTTCATTATCTGTTAAATTCTCGATATTAGTCTTTAAAGACAATTGATCCTTCTTTAATGAAACTAATTGTTTCTTTTGATTTGTAATCGTATCTTTTTTATTTATTATTATCTCCTGCTGTTTCGTTAAAATATATTGAACGTACAAAGTAGTCGCAGCAATAAAAAGAACCATTAAAATAAGTCGTCTTAACTTCTTTTTGTTTATACTACGATTATGACTAGGCTGTGATAGTTGCTCTGGTATATTAGGAACATTTACTCTTTTGAGTTGCCTCATTTCAAATCCCCCTAACCCATATTTTTCACTACCATCGGCACGTTTTCTTATTAAACTAAATTCTATTCTTAGAAAATAAGTTCCTCCACAAAAATATCTCATAAATTAACCAATTAAAGATAGCATTCGACGACATTTCCGTATTTATATCGATTTTTTTTATGTATGCTGCAATAAAATAGTAGTTTATGTTATTCTTTTTCTACTATTGTAGAAGAGTTTTTCCACACACAAACATAAAAAAAGATAAATTAAAGGACATTCCATATTCTACATGACTAATTTGTAATGTCCTTTTCTACCATTCAATTTGTACCAATGTTTTTTCAGGCATTTTAATAAAATGAATATTAAGATTATCGATTTTCAGAGTTATTTCACCAATTTATTTATCCTTTCCCCCACCAACCAAAAAACGATAATGGACAAAATAATCACCCTATTGAAGATAAATATCCATATAGGTATATTATAAAGAATCCAGTTACAAAGATATATTATATCTTCTAGTTTGAACATCCCCTTTTTAACTTTAGTAACGAAAATAAGCCAATATTATGCAACTCGTATAAAAAGTTGCACAATATTAGCTCTATGGATTTTATTCGTTACATTTACAGAGCCTTTCTAATTAAAAATGATAGGAAAAGTAAATATAACGAAAGCTGCCCAAATCCCGTAGACCGGCAAATACTTAGTAACGGCATCTTGGATAGCCCAAGGTCCAGATTTATTTTGTAAAAAACGCATATAGGAGAGCATAATCCAAATTAGATTTGCCCAAATAAGTATGTTTACACCTAAAACAGCAAGTCTATTAGGCGTAATCCCATAAGAAGAAAGTCTGAACACGATAGCTGACAAAGCTACACTGTCAATGATAAGCGCAAGAACAATTAAGGCAAAATTTATATAATCTGAAATATTCTTTTGCTCGTCTGAGTCGCTCTCGGTAATGGAAAATATGGTAACGGCTAATACACCAATGAGTATTCCGTTGAATGCTATCAGGAAATTACGGTCCAAGAATGGATTTTTTCCGACCCATATAACCGTTATAAGATAAATCAACAATGTGATCAGGACCAGAGGACTAAAAATTTTAGCTATATAAGGTGTAATATTTTTAGCAAGTTTAAGATTCATTGATACTAGATATGTAGCCACAATAGCTAGAGCGGCAGCACCAAATAAAACGACATTACTAAAATAGAAGTCTCCTATATCCAAGTCAACGAAGCTAAATAATTGCATGGTTAATGCTGCCAGTATCATTCCGCTAACTGCCATGCTAGCGTAGAGAATACAATATTCTAAATTAAATTTAATATAGGCTAATCTTTTACTGCCTTTTGAATACTCATTTCCTGTAAAAGCAAGCCCTACCAATACCCATAAAAAGATTGGAAAGTGTAAATAAGCAAGGATAATACTGTCTTTATAATTTAATGGCAGCATATTAAGATAAAACCCGGAAATTAGGAACAATGCTACAATAGAATAAATAACACTTTTTTTCGGAGTATTATTGTAAATAAAATAGACAGCAATAAAGGGAATTATACCAAAAGCCAGGTTAATTGGAGCAATTACTTCCTGTTCGACAAAATGGAAAATGATCCTGGTGCTTATCCCCGCCAAAATGGCTAAAATGCCCATGAATAAGAAACCTTTTTGAATCAAGGACGTTTTCCCTGTATTTTCCGTCTCCTTGAAATGCAATCTTTCATACCAAATACCCAGAACTTGAGAATCAGGATTTTGTTCCCATGCGTGTGAGAATGATTTTTTAAAAGCTTTCGGGTCTTTTCTATACATTCTCTCCAGCTCATGAGGGTTATCAATATTTTCAACAATCAAATTGTTAATTTCCATAGTTATACCTCCCCTAAAAATTGTAATATTAACTTTCTTCCACGACGTTTAACTGTCTTCATCACTTTTGTATTCTAAAATATCTCCAGGCTGACATTCTAAAACCTTACAAATTCCCTCTAAAGTGGATAATCGAATCGCTGTTACCTTCCCATTTTTCAATATAGAAAGGTTCGTCATTGTTATTCCAAGCTTCTACGAGTTGTTACTTTTTCTATAAAAACTACCTAACTTGCTCATTCTGATTTTAATACATATTTTATCGTTTTACAATAAATTTTTATTAATTAAAACGATGTTTTTATTGTTCTTTTTGTTTTAAGTGAAAACAAAAAGCATTCCTCATGCAAAGAAATGCTCTAACACTTTTTATAAACATCCACGTAAGTTACTTCCAGTTGTTCTCTTAATTGCTTGTATTCATTTTAATATTATTAGTTTACATAATAATATTATTTAATTGATTTCGATAAAATTCATTGTTTATTTTCAATATTAAATTTTCTATTAAAGTAAATCTATCACGCTTAATACGGAGGGTAATGTTAAAAGTACTGCCTTAAACACTGAAGACTATGATTTAATTAAATCTAATGAAAAAGTAATCGAAAAAAACTATAAGTATGGTCGCCATCATATCCGTTCAGCTGTACGAACTAAAACGGGAAATGTTTATGCAGCAGTACATGTTGAAGCAAATGTCGGTAGAATAACGGTGTGCGGTGAAGCTATGGCAATCGGAAAATCTATTTCAGAAGGTGATCATGAATTTGATACAATTGTAGCAGTTGCTCATCCACATCCTCATGAAGATATAGAAAAATGTTGGGTTGTTGCTCCATGTGGTATGTGTCGAGAATTAATAAGTGATTATGGAAAAAATACGAACGTTATACTTTCTTATAATGGTGAACTTGTAAAATGTAACGTAATGAAATTATTACCTGAAAAGTATACAAGTGAGGTAGAATAATCATTCATCATTTCAATTTATAAAATAATAGTATTCCAATAAAAAAAAAATCCGTTTTTTGAAACGGATTTTTTTTATTTCTTTTTTATGCAATTTATTTTATTTTCTCATTTTTTATTCTGACAGAGATATACTAATAAAAATGAAATTCAAATATATTCACGTATCTCATAATGTATTTTTTCATTTGAAAATAAAAATGAACATTACCCTTACGTTTGAAAAATACGCATGAAACTTTCTAAAGTTAGCAGCCTTATCATACCAATCTATAACAATTTTGTCTTCTACCCTTACCTGTTTCCTTTAACACATACGACTTCAAAACAAGTGCCGTTAACGAATCTGTTAATGTTTTATATGATAAATTAGATAGCGCCAATAGATCGTTCGTATATAACATTCTATGTTTCTCTAATAATAATAGTACTAATCGTTCTGACGGTTTTAACGTCTCATCACTTTCTAGTATAAAATCTATATTTTTCATTTCTCTTATTATTACTCCTTATATAAAAAAATACTTTAGGTGCTCATTTAATATAAAAATAATACATAATAAAATTATAAATATATCAACATAGCATCATCCCGAAACACTATTATACTATAACATAGAAAAAGCATTTCCCAAAATAGGAAATGCTTTTTCTTAATTCTCTTTCTTATATTGTTTATAGGATTGTTGCAACCCTACATTATACTTCGTGTTCTTATCTGTCCAATCTTCTCCTAAATTACCTGGCCATCCCGATGTATTAGCAACATATTTTAGTAACTCCCAATCTTTTAATCCTTTTTGCACACCTCGTTCATATGATTTTACCAAACTAGAAATAACTGTAACATATGTCTTAAGTCCCTAGTACCTTTTTACCAAGAGGTTTCGTGCTATTCGAATCTGGTTCAATTGTAATACCAATGTTATCAAAGGACTGTTTTTGTGAGATTTCATATGTCAGAAGTCCAGAACCAGTTTCATCAGGTTTAAATATTCCAGCGTTTTTTCTTTCTCCATCCTTTAATAACCAAACTTGATACACTTCTGAATTTTTTACTTGTGGCAAATGATCAGCTTGTACAACTAATTTTTTCTTATCTCCTTGTTGCATAACAAATATATAGCCCTTTGTATTTTCATGATTTTGATCGATTGATACTAATGGACGAGTAGAAATTACTTTAATCGGATCACTGCTTAATTCATGCTTAGCTAAAGATTGTATTTTTAATTGCGAATTTTCGATTGTTAATGCTACAGTAATCACTAACATTATTCCTAGTAATACCGTTGCCAACGGTGTAAATTGTTTTCTTAGTAAAACCGTCCATTCTTTCAATTTCGCTGTTACTATGTTATCTCTACTCGTTTGTTCGTGAACAAATATAAAATCAAACACTTCCGCTTTTAATGTTACTGGTACTTCTTTCTCTTCAAAATCGAAATGTAACGCTTCCCAAGCTGCCTGCATTGATGAATACTCAGTTTGACATTTCGGGCATGTCTTTAAATGTTCTTGAAACTTTCTTTGTTCTCTATCATCAATTGCATTCGTAACGTAATATAATAAATGGTCACATTCTCTCTCCATACTATCCCCTCTATTCTAGATATCTTTTTAATCGCTTTAAAGATTGATGAAGACGACTTTTAGTAGTTCCTAGTGGTTCACCTTCCATTTTAGCAATCTCACTAAGGGAATAACCTTTCCAATATAGCAAGTCGATTAATCTTTTTTGAGATATAGACAAGTTCTGCTTTGCCTTTTGAATTTCAACACTGTGCATCCTTTTCTCAATTTGATTTTCTGAATCTGCTATATGCATATGTTTTTCAGAATCATAAATATTATGAAAGTTTCTATACATAAGTTCTTTATTTTCTTTTCGTGCATAATCAATACATATATTCCTCGTAATAGTAAGTATCCAATTTACGAAATCACCTTTTGAAGGATTATACATACTTTTAGTTGTCCAAAGTTTCAAGAAAATTAATTGAACAACTTCTTTTGTTTTTTCTTCATTTCCTTGGAAAAATTTAAAAGTGAAGCTATATATCAACTTAATATATCGTTCATATATTTCTTCTAATGCAGGACGATAGTTTCCTTTTACTAATTGCATTAACTCATAATCATTTTTTTCTTTCATTCTCACCTGAACTCCCTATTGTTTTTCTTTAATTTCTGATAATTCTAAATTAAGTTAATTATATAATCCGAATAGAGAAAAAGGAACCACCAACAATGTTGGTCGCTCCTTTTAGCAGAATATTTATCCCGCTATTCACGGGCAGTAAGACCCCCACCTCAAGATTCAGAAAAAAACGAAGAAGATGGGATAACTGCTGGCATTCGCCCTATTCAACACGCTTCCCATTACTGTTTAAATGTAGTTTCACTATTCAGTACAAACCATATATCTTTAACCCCTTGTCCATTTATATCCCCTTTGGATTTATCATTAGCAAAATAGTAAAGGGGATAGCCTTTATACGTTACTTGTTTTTCTTTCGTATCCTCTCTTGTTATGGTAGCAAAGTCTTTTTTATCAAATCCTTTTGGAACTTCAAAATCTTTCGCAACAAATGGTGGCCAAAGCTTTACACAGTCACCACTACAATTACTTACCTTAGATGTGTCTTTTGCAAAATAATAGAGTGTCTTTCCATTTGAATCTGTTAAGTATTTTCCAACCTTATCGTTCTCTAATACTTGTAAACTTGGAGATTCGTTTTTATCACTACTAACTTCACTCACCTTTTCTTCACTCGTTTTCTTACTTTGAGAATCTTCTTTCTTATCGCTATTACACGCTGTTAATAAAAAAAGGCTTGCTAATATGGACACAATACATTGCCATGCTTTCATACTGACTCCTCCTTCAATTTTTTATTTATATTTAAGGTAACGATAGAAAGGTTTAAGTGGTTTGATAAAAAATAAAAAAAGATGCAAGTTGGTCATCTCTCTGCTTACATCTTTTTTAACTCTATCAATTTATGCATTTTTCTTATACACAAAAGCGCTATTCCCCTCGGAGTATTCTGTAACTTTAAAATAAAGTTTGATCAAAAATACCTCACACCCCCAAGTTTTACGATAAATAAAAAGAATCCATTTTGAAAAGATTGATCAAAATGGATTCTCCTTCAGTAGATTTAAGTTTGTTTTTTATAAAAAAGTGACTTTATTTAAAAGCAACACACTATTCATATATTATGATTTGTTGTGCGATTCTACATTTATAACGCCATTTCCCTTTTATCTTATTTCCGTTACAAAATGAAACACATATATACGGATTAAAAATTATGGGACTGCCAACGTCTTTTTATTAACATTTTTACCTTATACAATATCTCTTGCAATATGCGGTTTGCTATAATGGCTTGTTCCACCACCGCCTACTATTACTTTTCCACCTTTATCAAAGATTAATAATTTTCTTGAACCATCAGAAAGTAAAACTACTACTTCTGCATTGTCATTCGTAGCCGTATATATTACATATCCACTTTTCGAAATACAAGTTGTCCAATTCTCATCAAATTCCGATCTTAACACTCGGTTAGAATACACTTGATTTTCAATTCTTCCAGGTTGTTCGTTTTCCAAACTCTTCTTACCTTCCTTCTGAAGTTGTATTTTTATATAAATGACAGTTTCTCAATAAATTAGTGACCATCTTTAATATAAATAGTATATGTGTTTATTAAGAGAATGCTTGGACAATGAAAACGTAACACCATTTAAGTATTTTATAATCGGAATTTATCCTTAATCATTATAGCTACTTCTTTTGCACTCAAATGAGTATTATTAATTTTTATATACTCTTCCCTTTTTATCTCACCATGCAGAGAATTTAATCTATGCTTTTCCATCGTCTCTATTAAGTTCTTTTCCGACCATTCAATGTCTCTTTTTTTCGGTTTATGCTCTAATCTATGTGGGCTTTTATTACGTTCCAATCTTTCATCTAAGTCTGCTTCGAGCTCTACAAAATATACTGTTCCACCTTTTGATTCAAAAATTCTTACTGTATGATTTATATATTCCCAATCAGATTGCAGGTCAAATGCCCAAACATATGTAAATATCATTCCATATAAGTTACTTTTAGACACTTCTTCAAATATTTCATTACGAAATAAACTTACTAGTCTTTTTGCTTCGTTCGTACTGTAGCCCAAAATTGGACTTACTAAATCAATTGTCATGTGATTATGAAAAAGTTTTAAATCGGTTAGTTTTGCTAATTCTTGCCCCACTGTCATTTTTCCAACTGCTTGTGGGCCAAATATTATTATGAATTTCATATCTTTTTCCTCCTATCTATTACTCTATAAAAAATCACATAAAATTGAAAATAAGGCAGTCGCTTTTGTATCGAATGCCTTATCTTCAATAATAGTTTCTGTACTATTCTTTTCGTACAGCTTCAAGAAATGGAATAATGACTCGTCCCGATTCCACCGTTAGTTTTTAAATCGGTCTTGGTAATACTCAACATTACCATTTCAAGTATAACCCACTGTTTTTGTGTAATCATAAAGTTCCATACAAAGTGTACTATAAAAACTAATCATTTATTTTCTTCTCCGTTTAAAATGTACAGAAGGCTTCAATTCAATTAATCTTCCTGTACTTTTAATTTAAAAGAGAATTCCGAAGAGCTAACTGTCATAATAAGTAACTAGCTTACCATACAATATAATCATATTGTATAATATTCCCTTCGAAATAAACATGTGGAATTCTCAAAAGAAGGATATGATGAATTCGTTAATTGGATTCCTTTTTCTTCTTATCGCTTTTAACACACTAATTTTCTTTATAGCAAAGAAATATAAACGAACATGGAAAATAGCTAGTTGTATTTTCATTCTTTCTTCTCCCCTTGTTTTCTTCACCACTTTGCACATAATTGGTGAAAAGTAGGAGATGGATTCGCTGGAGGTATGGCTGGGCTTACCTTTAATGGACTTGTAATCATTAATGCAATTGTTTTATTTGTTGTAAGTTTAATTCATAATAAATCACCACATTTATAAACAATATCATTTCAAATGACAAAGAGCTTACTGTAGTAAGCTCTTTGTCATTAACCATTTATTTCACAATCGGCAAAGTCACTTCACTCAATTTCACCGTAAGCTTCGTGCCAGCTTTCGGTCTAATTGTATAATCATAATCACTTGCGATTAAAACAACCCCTATTTGATGCCCTGCTTTAAATACATAATCATCTGGCTGCATGTCCCATGTAAATGTATAATCTTTACCTGGTTGAAGTGCTGTTGAATTTTTTATGCTATTCAAGTTTTGCGGATCCCTCCAGCCTCTCGTTACGATTTCAGGCTTCGCTCCGCCGTAATCAACAAGTAATGCCGTTAAATTAGATACAGAGCGGTCAATATTTCCTTTAAATGAAATCTTCGGTGTACCACTTATACGCGTATCTTTTTGCAGTACAGGCATTGTATACACTAATCGATTTGCTACTTCTAGCTCCGGTTTTTCTACTAATTGATTTGACTTTATTTTCACATCATCTACGAATGAGAAAACCTTATTAATAGATCCCATACCTAATGGTAAATCAACTGCTTTATTACTTAAATACATACGAATTTTTGACGGCACAGCCGCTGGATCCGGCCAATTTTTTAACTTTTCCCATGTTTTATTTTCTCGTTGTACATCAACCATTGGTTCATCCATAATTCCATTTTCAATTCCATACAGCCAATAATCGAACCATTTATTTTGTGTTTTTTGCCAGTCATTACTTGACGTACCACCATGTCCCCCTTGATGTAACCACATTTTACGAGGTACATTATTTTCTCCAAGCGCTTCCCACCATTGTGAAAACTGTTTCGTTTTAACGTTCCAATCGTTTAAACCATGGACAACAAATACGCTTGCTTTTACATTTTTAGCATCTTTTACATAGTTACGTTTATCCCAAAAATCATTATAATTACCAGTTTTCCGGTCCTGCCCAGCAGTGAGTTCTTTAATTATCGGACCACAAACTTCTGGATTCTTTCTTGTCAGTACTGCCTCTGCCATATTATCTGTATCTTCCCCTTGATATCCACCTGGTGCAATGACTGCACCATTTGCCCGATAATAATCATACCAACTACTAATTGCTGCAATTGGAATAATTGTTTTTAAACCTTCTACTCCAGTCGTTGCAACCGCATTCGGTAACGTACCATTATAAGAAACTCCTGTCATACCTACATTTCCAGTAGACCAATTCGCATTTACTTCTTTACCATCTTCTGTATATGCTTTCGCATGTCCATTTACCCAGTCAATGACAGACTTCGTACCAAGTATTTCTTGTTCGTCTCCAGTAGTAGGACAGCCATCTGATTTTCCAGTTCCGATACTTTCTCCTAAAATAACTGCATAACCTCTTGGCACATAATAATTTCCATACGAACCGAGATTAACTGCCCCATACGGTTTTCCTTCATACGCATACAATTCTTCATCAACATTATAAACAGGAACATCTTTTAAACCAGATCGATATGGACTCATTTCATAAATAACAGGAACTTTCACATTTGGATTCGTCTTTGGACGCATAACCTTTACTGATACACGATCTTTTTTACCATCTCGATCACTATCAACTTCTGTTTCTACAAATAAATTTTCAATAATTGCTTCATCAAGTGAGTAAATCGGTTTTGTCATCCCATTTTCTAATTCTATTTTCGTATTGCTTGTCTCTTCCTTCTTCTCTGCATGCACATCCATTGTCAAGTTAGGTATAAAAGTTGCAGATAGTATTGCTGACAGTGTAATTGCTATTTTCTTTTTACTCAAAATGTCCCCTCCCCTTAATTGCTCTCTTTTACTATATAACAAAATAACTGAAAATTCAGTTTTAATATCATTTAAAAGTTGAGAAATTTATGGTGATTTATCCATTATCGGTAATTTCTAAAACTGTAAAAAAGACTAATATTTCATTAGCCTTTTTTCATATTCACATAAAATTGTATCTCTTCATCTATAATAGAAACCCCATATTCAAAACTATGCCTTTCTAAAATACTTTTAACTATTGCTAGTCCTAATCCTGTACCTGATTTTTCTTTACTACGCGAAGACTCTAAGACGTAAAAAGGTTCCCAAATTTTATCGATGTCTTTAATTCGTTCGGCATTAATACCATTTTGAATTTGAAAATGTACACTTTCATTTCTATCTTCTAAAGTAATTATTATGTTTTGATTTGTTGTATATTTTATTGCATTAGAAATTAAATTTTGAAACACCATTCTCATTTTATTTAAATCTCCATAAACAATTGCATCACCTACGTAATAGTTCACTTGCAAATTGATTTTTTTCGACTCCAGCTCAATCTTATGCTTATCTATTATACTTTGGACTAGTGGTTCAATTGGGAATTCTTCTTTTTGTAAAACATCTCTTTCTAGTTTAGAAAATCGCAATAACTCTTCAATTAAGTTGGATATTTGATCTGTTTGTTTAATGATTGTATCCACGAATGTACCATCATCTAAACCATCTTTTATTCCCATAGAATATGCTTTTACTAATGCGATTGGTGTTTTTAATTCATGCGTCACATCACCCATAAATCGTTTTAAATGTTCATTCCGATCTGTTAAATCTTGATGTGCTTCATGCAATTTATCACTCATGATATTGATACTTTTGGCTAAGTCTCCTATTTCATCATTCGTTTTCACTTTCGTTCTTTTAAACTTCAAACGCGAAATATCCTTGGCTACATCACTTAATTCTTTCAGTGGCGTCGTTATTATTTTTGAAAGTATCCACACAAGTAAAATAATGAGAAGGAGTGAGAAACATAAAATGTATAAGTAGAATGTATTTAATGTATTAATAATTTCATTTGAATGTGCAATGGAAGTCCCAATTAAAATTAACATATCATCTTTCGCAATATATTTAGCAAAAAAGCTCGCTTTTAATTTCTCTTGATCATACAGTTTATTCGATTGCCCTTCCGTTCTCACTTTCATGACTTCGTCTTTCGTGATCCACAGTTTATTTAACGTTACTTTCTTTTTCGTAAGTTGCATGCGTAGCTCTTCGTTCATAGTATCTTCTGACAAATTGATTGGCGTATACACAATTGTAACGTTATTTTCACTTTCAATTGTTGGAATAACACCTTCTAAATTTGTAACTGGTGTATTCTGTATTTGCATTGTAATTTCATTTAAGTTCTCACGAGTTTTGTAAATATTGTATTTCGGTAATAGATAATTAATTAATAATAAAGAAATCGTAAAGATAAAAATGACAGTTAAAGAAATACTCAGAAATAGCTTTTTTCCAAGTTTATTCACTATGTTCCTCCAAACTATACCCTAAACCACGATGAGTCTTTATAATATTTTCTCCAATTTTTTTACGCAGTCTTCTTACATGTGTATCAACCGTTCGCTCTTCTCCAAAATAATCAAACCCCCATACGATATCTAACAATTTTTTACGAGTTAAAATTATTCCTTTATGATGTAAAAAACACTTTATTAATTCTAGCTCTGTTTTAGTAATATCTAACTCTATACCATTTTTATATACCTTATTTTCCGCAAAATTTATCTTTACATCTTGTACTTGAATTACATCATCATGCTGTACTAGTTTTTTAGCGCGTGTAAGTAAAACACCTGGATGGAAAGGCTTCTTCACATATTCATCTGACCCACTTTGAAGGGCAGCTAATTCGTCTTCACAATCACTTTTCGCAGTAAGCATTAACACTTTTATGCTTGAGTTCTTTTTCATTTCCTGACATACAGTAATGCCGTTGTATACTGGCATCATCCAATCTAAAATAGCTAAATCTACCTTCACATCATAAAAAATTTGAAGTGCTTCCTCTCCGTCTTTTGCTAATAAAACTTCGAAGCCTTCTTTTTCAAAATAAGCTTTTAATATCCTTAACATATCTTGTTCATCATCTGCGATTAATACTTTCATGCTTATTCCTCCATTACTTTTAAACAAAAAACCAATTGTATCATACAACTTCTTTGTTACATGAATGTGACAGAAAAATATTTATAGCCTTCGAGGGAATAGTAATGATGAGGTGTTGTATTATGATAAAAAAAATCGGGGTCATTTCTCTTCTTTTCTTCTTATTATCAACAAATGCGTTCGCAAATACAAATCAACAACTTGAAGTGTTTGATTGTCAAAAAGAAATGGTCATTCAAAAACAATCTTTAGATCCAGCGATTGAAAAAGAAGCAGTCCAATACGCAAAAGCAATTACTGGCCCATTCAAAAATTTAAACGTCGTTCCGAAAGATGGCCATATGATAAAAATCCCGTTATCGAAACCAGTTTCTATTACAAATCAATGGTTACATACAACAATTGATGAAGTACTTATCCTCCTCCCGCTTAATGAAAAACCTTATATTATGCTTTACGATGATGAAAATAATCCGCATTTTTATTATGTAAAAGGTGATCCTGGGTTACTATTGAAACAGATGAAGGTTAGAATGTAATTGACTGCAGAGAAGTTACCTCACAAACTGAACTTTAGTTGCTGAGGTTCTTTTTTTGTACTATCAATTCAGTAAATGAAATTATATGAACATTGATTTCGATATTCAAATCTCAAAAGTGACAGCTACTTTCATTCGCAATTAAGCCTTTATCTCTAGTTTTTAAACTCTTCTAAAACCCTCACTTTTTTAAGTTTCAAATACTTATATACTAATTTAATTGCCCACACTGATTTGTTGGACAAGCATAAAATAAATTAAATCTACTATAAAGGAGGAACAAACATGAAACACCATCGTATACTTACGTGTAAACTCACCTCATTTGATGGGACAACACTGACCGGTGTCATTAAAAATGGAATTACGCTGACTGCAACTGTAATATCTAAAACAATTTATCATGCGACAAACCTCAATCAATATATCCCTACTGATCCAGTCCTCCCACTAATCACGTCCTATAATAAAGCCGTTAGATCAGGTAAAAGTACCATTATTTTAAATGCCGTAACGCAGCTAGCAAACGCCGGGGCAAATGTACAAATTCGTTTAGAACCCTATAGCACGGTCATAACTTCCTTTCGCCCTACATCCTTAATAATATAGATTGGATGCCTCTAGAAGCCGCTTCGACGAAAACTATTCTAATTCCAATTCCCCTCAGAAATCATCAATCCCTTGATTGCTCCCTAAACTTATCTTTACAATATACTTGACCTTACAGACCTTTAAAGTTCTCAAACTACAGCTTAAATCCCCCCCATCCATCATCGTTACTATTCAAAAAGAAAAACATGATTGTGTATTTTGAGATGCAAAGGAATTCATATTTACTAGCATTCACCAAGATATAGCGATTTATCAACAACTAAAATAGCTGTCCAAAACTGTTCTTTGGACAGCTATTTCTATAACACTTTATAGTGACTAGATCCTTTATATATTTTCCCTTTCATAAATCCATTTGCAGTATAGAACATATCACCTTGTTTTGTATCTGTATGTAAAACAACAACTTGAAAATACTTTTCCGCATGACTTAATAGTCGGTTTAATAGTAATTTCCCTAATCCTATACGCCGATAGTCTTTTGAAATATAAAACCTCCTTAACCGGCCAATCTTATTGTCCTCTGTGTACGGATCTTTATTTAAACCTCCAATTCCAATTAACATTCCCTCTTGAAAAATACCATATAAACATTCTCCAGTTTTATTAAATGTATTTATTTCGGTTTCATATTCATTTACTAATTTTGTTAAGAAATTAAAGCCTTCTTCTTTACTTTCTTGGAGAAGGTGATTAATCTCATACTTTAATACATCTTCAATTTTCTTCATTTGTATTTCTTTCAGCTTTGCCACCTACTCCGTCTTTTAAAATTTATTTGAACGTTTCCTTGTTCATTATTTAACCAATTCGACAATTTAGGAATTGTATCTGCATAAAGATTGATTTCATTTAATGTTGTAGTCACTTGATCCGTTCCTAATTTTTGATCCTCTTCATCTGTACATTCAAGCCTTAACGAGCGTTTTAAATTATACTCTAACCAATCTAATCTCCCTAACAATCCCGTTGCTAACACCTCTTCCCAGTTTGCGTGTATTACACCATGTTTCTTTTTATACCCACTTATAAAAGAAGAGAATCTTTGTTTATCAACTTCACCTTGTTCATCTTTTGACCAATAAATTGCGGTTTCTATTAAATCTTGCATCGGATTTATATAACCAGCTGATTCCCAATCGATAAGTAATGGTTTATTATGATTCCACATTACATTCTTAGGATCTAGACTAATTACCGTAGTTGTTGATAGCATTTTAGATGCTTCATTCGCAGTTGCATTCCACCTTTTAAGATTTTCATAGTTTTTTAAAAATAACTCCAACCATTCCAAATGTTCTTCCTTACCTCTTTTGAAGTAATACTCCCAATCAATTAATCGGTCATTTTCGAGCGCATCATTTGCTATGTCTAACTCTGAAAAATCCGTTTTATGTATTTCTGCAAGAATTTCACCAATTTTTTCACAGTGAGCATTATTTATTTCATCGTCTTTTCTTATCTCGCCTTCCACCCAATCAAATACAAGATAAAATTGATTATTAATTTTAAGTAAGGAATTTCCAGGTATAAAATATCCTACTCTTTTGGATAACCCTTTACAACTTATAAAAATTTTTGATTAAACTTCTTTATAAATCCATTTTATTTTCAGCTGATATTTTAAAATACTTCGCAGATAATTTATAAGAGCGATTTTCATTATAAAAGTTACCTAATTCATAGGATAATTCAGCAACTAAGCGATGTTGCTTTTTTTCTACTCCCACTTCAATTGCTTTTTGCATATTTTTCTCATATTCATGATAATCTCCACGTATTTTGTATATTTTTGCTTTCAAACCATATAGTTGGACGTATGCAATTGGTACATCATAAATCGATAAAAAATGAAATGCTTCATTCATAACTTTATTAACATTTTCCCAATCTTTAAGTTCTATGTACACCTCTATCATGTTTCTTAATGCATATACCTTTTGATGTTTCTCCGATAAATGGTTACTCAATTCCAAACATTCTTCATAGTATTTAATGGCATTCGTATAGTCTTTCAAACCATGGTGAATTTTCCCATAGTCATAAGAAATTATAGGCAAATACATTGAACCACCATTAGTAGCCACACTATTTTCTACTTGCTGTAAAGTTTCAAGTGCCTTTTCATATAACTCATCCAGAATATACAGTACTGCAAGCATTAAAAGTGTATTTATTACATTCTTCTCCATACCATTTTTTCTGTATATGTTGTAAGCTTTTAGGGCATACAAACGACTAATACTTTTATCTTTATAAAGCTCCTTATATACAAGACATAAATTATAGTATATATGACCATGTTGTTCAGTTTTTTCTACACCAAGTAAACTCTCAGCCTGTACATAAATGTCATGTGCAGCAATTTAGTCCTGTCTATAGAAAAAATAGTAACCTCGAGCTTTTAAATAATAAATATAATCTTCAGGATCTTGCATTTCGACCTGACTTGGTATCATTTGCGAAGCTTGATCTACAAGCGACTTCACATATAATAAATTTTCTTGTCGCGCATGATAGTATATAAGTACACCATATATCTTTAGTAATAAAGGGATTGAATCCACTTCACGAACGTATAATTCTAAAAAAGATAAATCAGCTTCCGTTATACTTTTATCTTTTTTATATTTATTACACATTTCAAAAATAGTAAGTTTTATCTCCTCGTGATTGCCATCTATAAGATAATCGTTATCAACATCTAACCTCTTAGAAACTTTTTTTATAAAAGAAGATGACGGTTTTATTTTCCCACTTTCTATTCTGCTTAAATATGTTATTGAACATATTCCTGATACGAGCTCTCCCTGTGTTAATCCTTTATGCATTCGAACTTGCCGAATACGTCCCCCTATTTCCATCTCTCTACTCTCCCTGTCTAACCATTTCATACTTTTTGCTAATTAAGTCATTATGTATTTCTTAATCTTTCATACAAAACAAAATATATATTTTTCAAAAATGTAAAAAAATGTATCAACTATTTTAATTGTACATTCATACTATGATTATTTCTAGATAGCTTGTTAAATTTAATGATAAAAAACCGATTTTTCCGGCTATTTTTTTCATACAATTTTACTACTTGTTATTAACAAAAACAGATATATATACTTGAATTACGATAAACTTAATAAAAAGGATCTAACTAAATGTAAACTATCATTCTTAATTTAGATCGTCTGGTTAATTACATTTACCTAGTACATGGAAGACATCTATTATAAATCAAAATAAATTAAATAAACTTAATAGATGAATTATTAATATCACATCCTAGAAATTAGTTTGTCGAATTATTTTTTTAACACGAAAGGATGATAAACATGATTGTAAGACTTAAAGATGAATCCCCACGAAAAATAGTAAGGTATGTTGGAGGCGCTGTTTTACTTTTAATAATCGCTTCTTTCCTTTATCAGTGGAAAAATGACCTAGTAATTGATCATACTGAAAGAGTCAGCTTTGGACTAGTTCTCATCACTTTCATATCTACCTTCTTTCCTATAAAACAAAGCACTCATAAATAATAAATTCTATATTTTATTTAAAGAAAAAAGGATTGATCAAAAGATCAATCCTTTACTCTACTTCATTTAAGAAAAATAACGTTATAACACCAGGTCCTGTATGTGCACCAATTGCTGCTCCAATTGTATTTACAATGAATACTTCACAGCCAAATCTTTCAGTAATTAATACTTTTAATGCTTCGGCTGTTTCTAAATCATCACCGTGTGTCATACCGATTGTTTGACCTTTTAGGTCTTTTCCACGTTCTTCCATAATGTCAACAATTCGGCTTAATACTTTCTTTTTCCCTCTTACCTTTTCAAGTGGTACAAGTTTTCCTTCTTCCACATTTAAGATTGGCTTAATGTTTAATAAACCACCGATGAATCCCGCTACTTTACTTAAACGTCCACCTCTAACAAGGTACTGTAAGTCAGCTACAGTGAAGATATGTTCCATATGCTTCATTAGAAAAGCGACACGGTTTAAGATATCTTCTTTTGTTGCGCCTTCTTTTGCCATTTTAGCAGCCTCTAATACGACAAGCCCTTGACCTAGCGAAGCGCATTTCGTATCAATAATTTCTAAATCTAAGTCAGCATATGTTTCTTTCACTTCTTCTTTAATAACAACTGACGATTGATATGTACCTGATAGTTCAGATGAGAAAGCTAAATATATACAAGGATTACCTTCTTCTGCATAAGAAACAAATTTTTCTTGGAATGTTTCAAGTGAAGGCAATGACGTTCTATAAGCAGCGCCTTCTCTCATGTTTTGCAATAATGTAACTGAATTTAATGTAACTCCATCTAAATACTCTGTTTCTGCTTCATCATATACACGGAGTGGAATTAAATCAATATCATATGCCTGCAGCAATTCTACCGGTAAATCCGCCGCACTATCCGTAATGATTTTAACACCCATTTTTAAACCTCTATTCTGTTAAAAATATAAAAAATAAAATAAAAATAAATAATAGTACTTTTAAATTATATACGTAAAACTTAAATGAAGAAAGGAAAAGACTTTATATTGTATGCACCATTCTTCAAAACTTGAACTATAAAGTAAAATGATTTCAATTTATCCTCTTTTCACCAGTTATTGAGCTATATATAATTAGAGTATTAAGACTCTTCCAAAGGAGGTTACTCATGAGTATACAACTAGCTACCTCTAAAGATTTAGAATGGATTAATAAACAATACGAATCAATAGGATTTGTACCAAGTGATTTAAAGCGGGATAAAGTTGCGATTATTACATATAAGGGTGAGTATGCAGGTGTAGGTCGTTTAGTTCAAATTGATGGAGAGACTATGGAAATGGGTGGTATTTTCATCGTACCTAAATTTAGAGGGTTACAATTAGCAGGAGAACTCGTTTCATTTTTAGTGCAAACAGCGAAGAAATCACATATTCAAAATGTATTCTGTCTCCCTTTCGAGGAATTAAAAAACTTTTATAAAAAATATGGTTTTACTGAAATAGATACTACACAAGAGGTTGTCCATCCAATTATTCTAAAAAAATATAATTGGTGTCTAAAAGCTTACGATAAGCATGTATTACTATTCAAGTTGTGAGTTTTCTTTACTTGTAGGGGATATACCTTCTCATACACATCATGTTTTAACGAAGATTTATCCGTTTCATCTATCGCATAATTTTTTCAATCAATCCATCAGTTGTATTTCGCATCTTTTCCCATCCCTTATTTGCTAGCTCATTTAAAAACTTGCTAGCATTATTTTTAAGTTTCACTATTACATACTCCTGAAGATATTATTAGCTAATTTATAGAGATATGATCATTTATATAATCCGCACCCAAGCTTCCTGTTCTTGTAATAATTGCACTGTTAATTCCAATACAATATTTTGTATTAGCTGATACGCGTTCTCATGAGATATACTGCGCTCTGATATAAATTCTATACATTGAAAAATATAACCTTCTACAAGTAAACTCCCTTTTTCAATTTTAGATGGATTATTTCCTTCCTTTATTATTTTTGGCAATAAGAATTCTTTTTTTGTTAAAATAATTTCCTGTGACACCTCTTTTATCCCTATAACTTTTTCTTTAAATTCCACTTTTTCTTGTAAACTAATTTCACCTTTATATCTCCCTATTTCTATTGGTAGTTTCGCAGTTATATAATTATTTACGTCTGCTTCATCTTCCTTCTCTAATATTATACCGTGGATAGGAATCCACGAAGATGCATCTACCCAATTCTCTTCCATATTCCCTTTTACTTTTTGATTAGGAAGTTCTAAAAGCACTCTCTCTTCATAAAGATTTGAAGAAATTAAATTACAATTAACTTCTCCATGATAATGTTGCACTGTAGTTAATAACTTAGCATCCAGCTCACGCCCGCCTATATCTTGTTCATTACGAAATACAAACGCTTCTTGAGTTTTCACATTAATATTAGGGAATTTTATAAAACTAGTCACATCCGAAATAATAGAAAATGGAGTCTTTACTACTATTGAACGTACTGAAGTCTCTATTTTTGATCCTGAATCTATACTTTTTTTCTCTAATCCAATTTTTTTACTTTCTTTCTTTGATTCAATTGCTATTTCCTCTTCCTCTGATTCAGTTTCTTCATCTTCTTCCTCTAATCTAATCTCTTTATCGTCTTTTACTGATCCAGTTTCTTCACTTTCTTTCTTTGATTCAATAGTCATTTCTTCTTTTTCTGGTTCAATTACTACATCTTTTTCCTCTAATCCAATCTCTTTACTTTCTTTTACTGATTCAGTTTCCTCATCTTCTTCCTCTAATCTAATTTCTTTACCTTCTTTTACTGATCCAGTTTCTTCAATTTCTCTCTTTGACTCAATTGTCATTTCTTCTCTCTCTGGTTCAATTACTACGTCTTTTTCCTCCAATCCAATCTCTTTACCTTCTTTTGCTGATTCAATTGCTATTTCTTCTTTTTTTGATTCAATTTCTTCAATCTCCCCTTTTTTTCTTATTTCGCCCGAATTATCTTGAACATTTAGCATTTTCCCTTTGTAAACTTTGTTCCATATTCCCTTGCCAACCCATGGCTTATTCATCACCATCCCCCCATCTGATGAAATTCATAAAAATATGCTTTTTGTACGCGACCATTTCATCATTATATATGTTTTATAATAATAAAAAAGACATTGTCTTTTTATTAAAGACAATGCCTTTTTTATTTTTATACTTGTACTTGTTGTACTTGCAACACTTTTAAAGTAAGGTCTAGTACAATTTTTTCACGAAGAGTACCAAATGGCTCGTTTAATTCTGTTGGACAAGGGGAAAAGTCTAACTCGAAAAATTGAGCACTGACTAATTCGCAATACGGTTGTTCATTATAAAAAACTGTATTTTCGAAGAAGTATTTGTCTAAACGTGGTAGATCACCATTTTTAGGATTAATAAAGTGAGAAGTAGTATCTGAGGAAGCAGCTACTATAGCTTGTGATAGAAAATCACCAGCTGTTAAATCAGCAAAACCAGAAAATGGAACATTTGCAATGCGGTCATATAGCACTCCATTACACTCATCATTTGCATATTCAATATTTTTACGAATATATCCTTGTACAAATAATTTTGCTCTTGTAACTCGGCGATAATTTGTACCTGGTACTGGAGTAAATGCTACAGGAACTAATTTACATTGTGTTAAAAATACATTTTTTAAGATACGTTTAATTTCAACTGCTGGAGGATCTAATGAAATATCAGATTCTACAACAATTTGAATTGTTCTCTCTGCTAATACAACTGGTACTTTTACAATCGGTGCTCCTGGAGTAGTAATTGGTGTTGCTGCTGCATCACTTAATGGTGTTTGAGTTTGTCCTTCTACTTGACATGGTACATTAATTGGGCATTGTTCACTCATATTTTATAATCTCCTTTAAAAGAATTTAGAGTTTTTTAACTCTCTTTACTGTATATGTACTTTTTCTATTAATGCGCGGGCTTGTATCATAGTCACTTTTATCATTTACAAATATAAAGAGTATTCTCTCTTTAATAGTCAAATATACACAATTTAATATACTTAGTTTTTATGAATATTCACCTATTAAAAATGAAATTTCTTAACTATCATCGCGGAAAAATACCATAATATGTTGAGTAAGTTCAATAGTAAAAAAGATAACAATATTTCCGAAGAAACTTTCAAAATATCCATGCACCAGCAAATTAATATTGAAAGCACCTTACTTTATTGTAAAAAAATAAAAACCGACTTTTTTAAGTCGGTTTTTATACCAATTTGTAATTTTAAAAAGGGACTAATTAATATTAATTTAATAAGATTTACTAGTTTTTTTACGTTGTACAATTCGTACCAATCCCAATTCATTCACCTATTATCCACAAAATAAGTATCATACGCCTTATCAAAAACATATCCTAGCTTTTCTGCTAGTTTGGCAGATGTAGTATTCGCTGCGTCCCAGTTTGGATATATGCCCTTTTCTAAACAATCCAATATAAGAGCTGCACTAACTACAGTCGCTAAACCTTTTCTTCTATGATTGTGATCAGTAGCAACTTCAATTTCAATTCCATCATCATAAATGCTATAAGATGATGCACCACATACAACTTCTCCGTTATACAAAATACTATAACCTATACCTCGTTTTATATAATCTTCTATTGATTGAAATTGACTTGTGAAATCTTCAGAAAGCTTGTGTAGTGTAGGATTATTTGCGATATGTTCATCTATTCTTCTTAACTCATATCCTTTTGGAAGTGTTAATATAAAAGATTGCAATTTTGAATGATCAAAAACTTCTGCATTTCGTTTAAATTTATAGCGTAAAAACTTATCTATTTTTCTTTCATACAATGTTTCTAAACACTTTTTCCACTCTTCACTATTTACGATTACTAACATTCTATCAGGAATGTTACGTAGTAACTCTTCTGTTCCTTGTACACTTGGATTTCCAGCGTAAAATGTAAAAATCCCTACCGTAATTTGTGCTACTGTCGGTTTTTCAAGATCGTTCACCCAAGCTTTTCCCATATGCCCTTGTAAATAAGAAAGTAAAACAACATTATTGAAGTCCTCGAACATAGAAACTAATTTCTTTCTTGTATGCATATTCGCTTCATATATCATTTTCATTCCCGCTTTCTATAAAATCAACTAGCCTTTACAGTTACATAAATTAATCAACATTTATATTCTTATGTACATTCAATTATTTCTCATAAAAGCATACATCTATTAAACTAAAACTTTGAATTATCATAAAATTTATGTAAATATAAAATGATTATACCATCTATTTCCTATGAAATGATTGACCTATAAAAATAGGTTAACAGCTTATTTATTTCTTACTAATTAACAAGCAAACAAAACGGTACATATAATCTATAATCGGTTTACTTATTCTATTATGTAACAACCCTCAACAATAATTTGAGGGTTAATTGAAATACATATATTATAATTCATTTTTAAAAGTATATGACTCTGTGGCACCATTTTTATATATTTTAGTCAACTTAATGATTGATTTGTACATTGTATTATCATGGATTACCATTTTTTTCATCTCTTCTATTTCGGCATTACCAGTCCCACTTTCTATTTTTAAACAGTTCGAAATGTTGAGGTATCCGCTTGATGCGAAAAGAATAATAAACGTAACATCAGGGAAATTAATGAACAGTACTCCAAACTTCAAAGGATTCGCAGCCGTATCTGATAAAACTAATCGAAAATTTAATAGTTCAGGCACTTGAACAAAGTCTTTAGAAACAATCGCTTCACCTACAATAGTAATTTGCTTTACTACATTCCCAAGTTCATCTGTAAATTCAATACATCTAGGTGCATCAATTGTTTTTGCTTGTAAAGATAAATTTAATTCTGGATTATGAAAGTCAAAAAAGAGTGTACTTCCCTCTGTTAAACATTGCGGACAAATATTTCCAAGTAGACTAAAATCCTCTTCAATAAATTTAACTTTCGTTTTACAACTACACACTTTCCCTATTCGGATCGCATCAATCCTTGAACAATCTACAAATATAACTTCATTGTCCTCTTGTAAAAATGATACGATACCTTTCATCTTGTTAAATGAAAGGAAATAGGTTATAACAATTTCCTTTCCAGCTATAACGATACCCTCAACCTTAGTAAAAGGTTCTAGACTTTGTAAAAATTCACATATACTATTTTGACAACACCCACAATTGCGTTTCTGCTCACAGCCCACTTACATTCAATCCCTTCCCTATATATGTTTTATCTACTACATATAATATGAGTGGAATATAAGAAAAGCTTGGACAATATAATTTTAACGTAGGGATATAGTTACCTACTCATAACATTAGTAAGGAAATTAAAACAATAATGAGTAATAACACATAAATTTTACTATAAATACATATAACAATTTCATCTTTCATGAAAAAAGCGTTATAATGAGGTGTAGCCTCTACGATTACGTTATAAAGGAGATTAAAACAATGGCTAAAATTAAAGTATATCAAGCAAAAGAAGAAAATATGGAGGCAGTAAAAAACATCATTGATGTTGAGGAACAAAATCCAACTGCTGAAAATTTACAAAATCTATATGAATGTGTATTAGCTACTGAAGATATGGCGTTGCCTGAATCATATATTGAAGAAGATATCTTAATTGATTCTATGGAAGTTATGGTTAATGCTTCTCAAAGTAAGCTAAGAGACTTAGGTACATACGATGTAATCGAAGTTCAAAACAAAGGTAAGAAAACACAAATTTTATTATTAGCAGACGAAGAATACGAAATTATCGAAGGCTAATCTAAAACCGTACATACGAAAAAGCTCCTTTCAAATTGAAAGGAGCTTTTTCATTATGCTTCTGATGTTTCACTCTTTATATTCTTTTGCTCTTTCTTTAATACCATACGCTCATTGCCCATAAAGAAAATGAATATGAATGCTAAACCAGCAGGAACTAGCGCCCACATAAATGTTTGAACGATTGAACTTGAAAGAGCGTCAATAATCTTATCTAATATTTGCGGAGGAATTTGAGATCTTGCCGATTCTGATAAAATAGCTCTTGAATCTCCTAAAGCGTTTGTATTCATTCCCCCGCTCATACCTTTAAATGCTTCTTCTAATTGATCTTGGAAACCTGTTCTTTGAATCATTCCAAAGATTGTAATACCAAGCGTCATACCCAATGAACGAATAAAGTTACTCGTTGAAGTCGCAGACCCGCGTTGCTCCATACCAAAATTGTGAATAGCAGCCATACTCAGTACAGAGAATGAGAATCCAACTCCAAATCCGATAATGATCATATAAACTGTTAATAATACCCGGCTTGTTTCTGGCGTTAATGTACTTAATAAGAATAATCCGATTAGCATAATAACCGCAGAAATAAACATAATATTTCGGTAGCTAAGCTTAGTCGTTAAAAATCCGCCTAACTGTGCTGTTACGACTGATCCTAACATCATCGGTAAAAGTAACAATCCTGAGTTTGTTGCGGTACCACCGTATACCCCTTGAATAAATAACGGAATGTACACAGTTGCTGACATAAATGCAGCACCGTAACATAAAGCAATAATTGTACTCATACCGAATAGACGTTGTTTAAACATCTCAAATGAAATGATTGGTTCTTCTGCTTTTCTTTCAATAAATATAAATCCGATGATTAAAATAGCGAATCCAGCAAATAAACTTAAGATAAAGTTAGAATCCCAATCATATTTTTGGCCACCTAGCTCTAAGGCGAACATTAAACAAATTACTGCACCAACTAAAGTAATTGCGCCAAACCAATCAATTTTTTGCTTTCTATGAACCCGTGACTCTTTATAAAAGAATGTAATAAAAATAAGTGCTAAAATGCCAAGTGGTAAGTTAATGTAAAATACCCAGTGCCAGCTAATGTAATCTGTAATATATGCACCAAGTAACGGCCCGAAAATACTTGATAAACCAAATACTGCTCCGAATAAACCACCCATCTTCCCGCGCTTTTCAGGAGGGAAAATATCAAAAACGATAGTAAACGCGATCGGCACTAATGCCCCGCCGCCAATACCTTGAATCGCACGATAAATACCTAACTGTGTAATATTTTCAGCAGTACCACAAAGTGCCGAACCGATCATAAAGACGATTAAACCGAAAATAAAGAATCTCTTTCTACCATACATATCTGATAGTTTACCGAAAATCGGCATACCTGCCATTTCTGCGACCATATAGGCAGAAACGACCCATACAAAGTTTTCAAGGCCTCCTAAGTCACCAACGATTGTTCCCATCGCCGTTACGACAATGGTGTTATCCATTGATGCCATTAAAATACCTAGCAATAAGCCCGCCACAACAAAGCCGAGCTTATTATTCTTCTCAACCATATCTCTTGCTCTCCCTCGTACTACTTATATTTGTTTATGTTCTTTGACGACTGCATTGCCTTTCCGATTAAAACTAGTATGATATTCTACAACACTAATTTCACAGCCAGGACCAATTATAACATGATTTCCTCTTACAACTTCAGCTATTGTATGTTCTAAATAAATATCATCCCCTTCAATGATAGTTGTTTGAAGGTTTCCGGCATGACTTGTAAAAGGTATAAATCTCGCTTTTTTACGAACGGTAATCTTTTTACCACCAATTTCTCTTACTTTGCTTCCTTCATAACGAAGTGAAATTTCAATATTTTCCGCATTAAGTAAGCCATCACTTTCAAGACCACCAGTTAGTGATAATTCTTCTACTTCAATATCTCCCTTCACATTTAAAGCACCTTTCACATCTACAAAATTACCTGAAAACTTCCCTTTCACTTCAATCATACCTCTAACTTTTGTTTTTTCAATATGAGCATCACTATGCATTTGTGTATTACCGTATACTTTGACATATTCCGCATCTACATTTCCTTGTACCTCACTATCTCCATACACGACATAGTTTTTAACTTTCATATTACCGCGTACATCACTCGTGCCATATGTTTTAAATTCATTACAACTCATATCATTAGAAATTGTTCCTTCACCGCGTATCTTTACTTTATTATAATCTCCGCCTGCTGAACTGCCTGAACCATTTACAGTAAGACTATGTTGATGTTCCATACTAATTTCTCCCTCCGTTAAACTTGCTTTATTTCTTTTACATTGGCACTTTTATCAACAGTAAGAACACCGGTATATTCAATGAGTTCAATCTCACAGTTTGGTCCTACTGTAACATTATTTCCCCTTACCGTTTTTATGTGAGCATAATCAATATCGATATTGTCGCCTTCTAACAATTCAGCTTCTAACTGCAAGCCAAAAACTGATTTAAATAGTCTACTGAAAGTACTCAATCTATGTCTTACTTTAATGGTTTGACCGCCAATTTCTTTCGCTCTACATGTACCGTGAATATTTATATTAATTTCATCTGCACTTAATAATCCACCGACTGTAAATTGTCCTTCGGAAGAAAAAATATCAACCTCACAATTCCCATCAATCGTCGCTTGGCCGTTGATTTTAAGTTCTTCACCAGTTATATTTCCACCAATCGTTCCTTTTCCTGCAATCTTTAAAGTGTTTGCCTTTACATCTTGTGTAATTGTCGCTTTCCCATCGATTCGCATCATCTCTGCACTAACTGTACCATCAACTTTACCTGATCCGCTAATCTTTGCATTACTACTTTTCAAATTACCAGTAACAGTTCCGTAACCATTACATTCAAATTGGTCACATTCAACGTTTCCATTGACAGTTCCTTTTCCATTTAGTTGTACTTTATGAAACTCACCACCATTCGATGAACCGTAACCATTTATAATTAAATTTTCGGTACGCATGATTTCTCCTCCACTACAACAGTTTAGTTTTTAATGCTTCGGTATACTTCATAATTGCTTCACGTATAACAATCTTCGTTCCCTTCTCAAAAATTAAATCCTCGACGTTTGAAACTAAGAGGCATGTAGAAATCCCCATCTTTCGAATAATAACTAAGTCACAATTTTTATGTTTGAGTGCTTCATAATTTTCTCGTAAAACCTGCAGAACCATTTTTCCTTCTTCTAAACTAACTTCACCTGATTGTAATAGTTCTTCTAACAAATACACATAAAGACTATCTACAAATTGAAAATCTACCGTTTTGTTCGTTTGCTCTATGAAGAATTGCAAAACAGATTCGGATGTAATCCCTTTACGAATAAGATCTTCCTTCGTTAAAAGAATCTCTGTTACGCTTGGCGAAAACATATTCGCTAATTCATCTAGTGATAAATCCTCTTTCAGCATTTGGATTTTATCAATACGCTCTAATATCTTTTCTTTCGGAAAAAATGTTTCTTGACCTGTGAACGTTGACTTCCGTACAAACCAATCTTCCGGTATTAAATTTTTTCTTTTCCACCTATATAACTGTCCATATGAAATACCAGTTAGTTCCAATAAATCTTTTTTTGAAATTAAATCTGTACTCAAGTGTATAACACTCCTTCCTGATATCAATGTAACATAACACTGTTACGCTGTAAATAGACTTTTATCACAAGTAGCGTAACAATGTGTAAAACAAGCCTGTTTCACACAAAAAAAAGGCTCTTACACATCTTATAAAAATGTGCAAGAACCCTTACATATCAAGACTTAAACCATATTTTATAAAAATCAATCCAACCTTGTGAATTAATCATTATATTTTGTACTTTTTCATGAGAACTTACCTCTTGTTTGTTACGATATAATGGAATAATATGTATTTGATGTAACAATGTGTCCTCAAGATCGCGTAACAGTGTAACTCTTTTCTCTACTTGTTTTTGTTTGAAATAAGGGGACAACATTTCATGAAAGTCGATGCTGCTATGCCCATGAATAAAACTGTTTTTTGTCAGAAACATATATAGCAAACTATCTTCTACCCGTTCACTAATTGTTGCACTATCATGCATGATATCAGCTTTTTGTATCGTTCTTGTTTGCAACAGCTCTTCTATTTCAAGAAAATTAATTTCTACACTAATTCCATATTTCGCACACTCTCTTTGTATCCATTGCGCATCTTCAACGTGATCTCGTCCTTTAAATGTATAAAGTTGTAACACTTCATTATGATACGTACTTCCTTTAATTAAACTTTCTATATCTTCCTCAATCTCTACTATACTATCACTTGCTAATATTAGCTCCTTTGCCACTTCTCCACGTTCTCCCCCAAGTTCTTGAACAATTGTATCACCGTGAATGATTTTATATAACGCTTTCCGAAATAACTCATCTTGCATTGGCCCTTCTTTCACTTGATTACATGTTACATAGGTCACGTTCGACTCAAGTCGAGACAGTTCTTTATTAGGTTTTTCTTTATCTTTATACTGTGCCTTTACTAAAACATCATATGTATTTACACTTTGTTCTACGTTCCATAACTCAACGCGATCTAGAAAAGGTCTCTCTCGAAAATATAAATGATGAGCTTCTAATATAAACAGATTTTCATTACTTTTATATAATTGAAAAGGTCCTGTCCCAATTAAGTTTCCTGTTTCCTCTTCATTTACAATAGAACACTGTTCTGCACTTAGCATATGTAAAAACATCCTATTTTCCGTATGTAATTTAATTTCTACAACATACTCATCTACTGCACGAAAACTTTCAACGTGTTGTAACATCCAAAAATGTGGATTGTTTTCTGCTTTTATAAATCGATTCAGCGAATATATAACATCCTGTGCAGTAAGTTGTTTTCCATTATGAAAGTGAACTCCTTTTCGTAAATAAAATGTCCATATCTTTTCGGCATCATTATATTCCCAGTGAAATGCAAGTCTCGGCTCTATATAGTGTGTTTCCTCATTTACAAATACAAGTGGATCAAAAATATGTTTAACCATATGACATTCTGAACGCATCGTAGCGTAAACAGGATCGAAAGCGATGTCTAAATTCATTTGTACTTGCAAACGAAGTACATCTTTTCTCCCTTCGGATGTCATTTCTATTTTATGACCAAATATTGAATCTATCCAAGTTTGAAATTGCGTTTGAAGAGATGGAAAATACGAGCTATAACGTTCGATAAAATTGATTCCGTTTTTTACGTCCCCTTGTTTTGTTATTTCTTGTCCTCTTTCTAAAATTAAAGAAAGTGGATGTTTTTGAAACACTATCTTTGAACGATTGCCTCTTCCTCGTCCTGGAAACCATATGATCCAATTCAGTTCTTCTAATTTTTTTATAATTAATTTACTATTACGCTCTGTACAAAATAAAGTTTCAGATATATTTCGCACTGTTACTTCTAATTGTTCTCCCTCTTGTTTCCCTTTTCCATATGTAGTCCATAGTTCAATGTATTGATCTAAAACAAACATAATACTCCCCCTAAAAGGTGAAAAATACTCCCTTTTAATTCTACCCTTTTTCCATTTCTCCTTTCATCTTATCATTTCGATATAGAAAGGAGGAAAAAATATTGAATCATCTCTTACTACGCTACAATAAACCTATTATCATTAGACTGTGCGGGGAATTATTAACCCGAACAACTGAGTCAATGTTAGCTCTCATTATGATCATTTACGTTAATAAAATGTTAAACGGCAATATAATGATGACTATGCTTATTTTCGGGCTACAACCACTTTCAGACATTGTATTTACACTTATTGCTGGAGGAATTACTGATAAATATGGACGAAAAAAGATTATGCTAATCGGATTATTACTGCAAGGTTTTGCAATCGGTAGTTTCATTTTTGCTCAATCCGTTTTTATTTTTGCACTGTTATATGTCATTAATGGAATTGGTCGTTCCTTATATATTCCCGCTCAGCGTGCTCAAATTGCTGATTTAACAAAACAAAAACAGCAAGCAGAAATTTTTGCTCTCCTACAAACAATGGGTGCAATCGGTTCTGTAATCGGTCCTTTAATTGGTGCTATCTTTTATAATACTCATCCTGAATATTTGTTTATAATGCAAAGCATTACACTTATAATATATGCCATAGTTGTTTGGACGCAGCTCCCAGAAACTGTTCCGCTTATTACAAAATCAAAACAAACAGTTGAAGTAAATTCACCAAAACAGTTTATTTTTAAACATTACGCCATATTTGGTCTTATGATCTCTACACTTCCTATCAGCTTTTTTTATGCTCAAACGGAAACCAATTATCGCATTTTCGCAGAACATGCATTCCAAAATTTCGTATTCATACTCGCATTTATTTCAACTTGCAAAGCCATTTTGGAAATCATTCTACAAATCTTCCTCGTAAAATGGTCTGAACGATTTTCCATGGCGAAAATCATCCTTATTTCTTACACCTGCTATACAATAGCTGCAATTGGATATGGATATTCTGCAACAATCTCGTCTCTATTTTTCACATTACTTTTTTTAGTCATTGGAGAAAGTATTGCTTTAAACCATTTACTTCGATTCGTTTCAGAAATTGCTCCAACCGAAAAACGTGGGTTATATTTTTCGATTTACGGAATACATTGGGATATATCGCGAACGTGTGGACCTGTTATTGGTGCAGTTTTATTAAGTAAACTAAACGGTAGTATATTATTTTATATTTGCGCTTGTTTCTTATTCGTTGGCGGCATTGTTCAAGCGTTGTTTGTTCAAAATTTAGAACGTAAAAAAACAGAAAAAGCTGGTTATAAAAACATTGCAGAACCTCCAGCTCATAATATATAGGTTACTACTTTTCAGTTTTTTCGATAGATTGATTGAATTATAAAAGACGCTATCCTCCCTATAAATTCCCAGAAAGGATAGCGTCTTTTTTCCTGTTGTATATTTTTCAAAAACAAAAGTGGATTATTTCGCCATATGAAAGTATGTTTCGTATAGCTGGAAACTGATTTTTCTTAATATTGGTTCTGAATGTCCTTTCCTAGCTTGACAAGTAGCTACTGTAACTCCTCTCTCTTTAGCAATCTTTAATCGCTTATATACGAGATTAGAATAGATTCCTTTGTGACGATATTCTCGTAAGACTCCTGAGCCACGCAAATACAATGTAGTGCCGTTGCTACTATATCTATAATTAGCATATCCTACTGCCTTTTCTTCATCACAACAGATTATGTATCCAGATGTACCTTTACTAGCTTTTATGTAATCTTTTCTTTGTTTAAAGAGCTCTTCTTCTAAAGAAGCTTGATAATCCCAGATTTTAGAACTTACTTCCACAAGTTGTCTAATCTGTTCATCTGTTTGCACTTCATAATACGAAAACTCATGATTAATCGACGGAATCTCAAAGTTATGTAACGATAGTGCAAGTCCAGCATATTCATCAATCGTTCGAAAACCCAATTCATTTAGTCGGTTCATGAGTATTATGTTTGATGATGGAATCCACCAGGAAAAAGATAATTTATCATAGAATGCATTAACTTTTTCCAGGCGTTCCTCAAAATCATTATGAAAATTAAAACGAACTACTTTATTAGCATTGATACTATTTAGCTTTTCATTCTTTATCATAATTAATTCTTTCGTGTTAACAAATTCTATATCGTTTGAAATGAGTTCACTTGGATAATCCCAATGATGTGACTCAATAGCTTCTGTAATCGTACTAAAGTTGTTATTCATAATAGTCCCCCTTTCTACATGTATAATTTCATTACAATTCGTAAAAATCCTTCTATACTTTCCTTGTTTATAATTGAAAAGACCCCCTTTTATAATAAAAAGTGGGTCTTTTTGGGGAACGCTTAATTTCTTATCCTGCCATTTTATTTATACTATCCTCTGGTGAAAATACCGAGATGTGGTCTACCTTACCAGTCGATTTTGGAATGATAAATTTCAATTCAAATTGATTGTTTACTTTATAAATATATATTTTATCATCACCATTTACTTTAACTGCAGTTGGTTTTCCTAATGCTTTTTCTATTTCTTTTACTGTAATTACTTTTAGTTCTTCTTGATAAGAACGAACATCAAAAACTTGTGACCCTTTATTAAAACCGAATACAGCCTTTTTATTTGTAAAAGTTGCGTACATTCCGCTCCCTGCTTGTTCCGTTTTATCCGCTTTCCCCCACGCTTTTTCTATTTCTTCAATATCTCCTGTATGTGCTGCAAATGTAATGTTAGGCACTTTTCCTTCTTTTGCAAGTTCAAACAAATCTTTAACGTAGTTAATTGATTTTTGATTAAGTGTTGAATTTTTCGAATCTGGCTCTGTTGAATCTTGATTTTTTGATTTTCCCATGGGCTCCTTCTCTCTTTTAGGAGTAGTTTCTTCATTCTTATTACTCGTTTCTGGCGCACTATTTTTTACTTCTGTATTATTTTCTGAGGTTGGATTTGTTTGCTTCTTTTCCTCCGTACTCTTACACGCGGTTAAAACAATTGCGAATGTTAAAGTCAGAAAAAATATAAGTATATTCCTATAGACTTTCATATTTTTCAGCCTCCCACTTCATCATATTCACTTTAGTAATCATTTCATTACATTACTCTCAAATGAATGTGAATCCAAAATTTCAAAAAGGTTAGGACTGTGCCCTCTATTTGTATAATCATTCTCTCCCTTACTTGTATATCCTTCACATACTCCTATAAATAAATTGTCATAAAAGTTTATTATTTTGAAGTTTATTATTCATAACCGTTTCCGCTTCTAATTTGAGGAAGTTGTATAGTTCTTTTAAATACTATAGATATCATTACTAATACACTATTTATCCAATACTATGCATCCTCAACTGTAAAAATTATTATAGGCAGATCAAATGTTATAAATATGTAAGAGCAGCGAAAAGGAAACCAAACATACAACAATACCAAAGCTTTTCATCTTAGTCACCTTATTATTGAAAACTCCACTTTTTAATTTAAATATACTACTATACAAAACGTTAATACATATTCGTATCACTGACGGAAAATATTAATAAAAAAGCTGTCCTATTTAAGGACAGCTTCAAATATGTATTTTTACACTTCGATTGATTTACCATCTTCAACAATATGATAAAGTAAGTGCGCTAAATGATGAATCGGGCCATACTCTTCCTCTTCCTCATCTGTTTCACCATGGAATTCAAGATCGTTTAAGTATAGTGCTAAAAATTGATAGTATAGTTTTAAATCAAATCCGTAACAAGCACTTGGCTCTTCATGATCTCCTTCATATTGTAACATTAAGTATTGATCATTTCCTTCTGCATCTTCTGCATCAAAGAATACGAAGAAGCCAACGTTTGTATCTAAATCAAATAAATGACGAGTACCTTTTTCTGTTGCTTTATTGAAGTCCTCTTCACTTAATTTATGTACTGTTGTCGCTTTTGCATTATCTTCTTGATGGAAATTTACTGTAAATGTTTTCAATGCTGACACCTCCTGATTGTATAACAGTAGCATAACAGATTAGACAATATAATTCAAAGGGACTGCTTACAAGTGTAAGCAGTCCCTTTTATTCATTTTCGCATTGCTCGGAATATAAAGCTTACGATGAAAATCAAAATAATCGCACCTATTAAAGCCGGAACAATCGCATATCCACCTATAACAGGTCCAAAATTACCAAATAGCGTCGTACCAAGCCAAGAACCGACAATACCAGCAATAATATTACCAATTACACCACCCGGTACATCCTTTCCAGTGAGTAAACTTGCAAACCATCCTAATATACCACCGACAATTAAAGACCAAATCATATGAAAGCCTCCTTTATATAGAAACAAAAAATTATAATCAGAAACAATTGCTTACCATTAGTTATGTTTCATTTCTCATAAGTTATTCGCTCTTTACAAATCCATCAGATTGTATTTACAAAATTCAAGGACAATCCGGTTTTAATATCGTCCTCATAAACTCTTCTTTAAAAGCTGGATAATTAAAACCAACCGCAATTCTTTGTACAGGTCGATTATCAAAAGTCGTCATCTCGGCTATTTTTCTAAAATCCGCAACACTTTGTCCTCTCGTTACATCATTCGTCGTACTAATCCAAACTGCTGATTTTTTATATTCAAAAATATCATCATTTATAAACGAAATGAACGGAAGTAAATCATGAATCGGACTACCACCAATACCCGGGTATTCTTTTTTATAAAAATTCTCATAATAAAAATCAATCATTGGTTTAATCAGTTTCGCCTGTCCGGTTCCTTGTTTATCAATAATATCAACCATTTCAGGCGTAATAAGTGCTGCTTGCGTTACATTTAACGGATATATAGTAGCGTTTTGCACGTATTTCATAACAATATTTGCTGCAATCGGGGCGCCGTAAAAATTTGCTTCAGACACTGGTGTAACATTACCAGGGAATAGGAACGCACCTCCCATTATATAATATGAAGAAATACGATTCATTACATTTGGATACAATATAAATAGCGTTGCAAGTGTTGTCAAACGTCCTGTTGCCACAATAATAATCTCTTCTGGACACGGCTCAATTAATTTAATCAACTCACAAAAATTTTCCCTTTTACAATTCCTCATTTCGGGCGGAATAATTGGACCTAAACCGTGATCACCATGAATTTCAGGGAAAAATAAAGGTTCTTCAGCTGTCATAGGCCTACTAGCACCTTCAATAATTTTCACTTCTGTAGCATAGTATCTTTCTAAAAAATAAACATTCTCCGTAACAATTTCCCGTGATACATTCCCATACTCTGCAACAATACCTAAAATATCTAATTTACATGTTTTATTCGCATAAATTAACGCTACGGCGTCATCAATACCGAAATCTCCGAAAAAGATGATTTTCTTATTAACTTTCTTCACCTCTCTTCAGCGTAATCTACTATCATTATTATGCGAAAAAGACAAGGTGGTGAAACCGCACAAAACAAAAAAAGTCGCCTATTTATTGGCGACTTCAATCTTTTTATAAGATAAATAGGCTAATACATTTTTACTTGAATCATATTTCGGATTATTTCCTTTTCTCGGTTCTCTCATATGTGTTTTTTCAAAACCAGGAATGTCCGGCATTTTTTCCATAAATTCAAGCATTTCTTCCTCAGTTCCTTCAATACGTACACGAATCATTATAACTATTCCTCGATTCTCATTTTCTCTGTACTAAGTATATCGTACTTCGGAAAGACTGCAACATATTTATCCCGTAAAAGCCCGATTGGTGTGGGCTAATAATCAATGAGGGATAGACAGCCCCCACTGAATTAAAGTCTCACTTTATCTTTTTAACGTTGTACTTTTTTTACATATAAACATTGCCATTTCAGTATAGAACGAATCTACTTTATGATTTTTAAATTGAATATGAAAGTATTCTTTCATTTCGTTTGATGTTTTCACCATACATTCTGTTAATTTTTCACGCTTTTGCACTGGTACGTCCATCATATCGCACCACCAGTCAAAATCAAATTTCTTATCAAATGTAAAACATGACTGCACTTGCAAATCATTTTTTTCCAATAAGGCAATCCATTCTGTTTTTTTCAAAGCTCTTTCATGACTCGGATCACGCTTTTTTTCTATAAAATTATAAAATGTATCATATTCATTATTTTCTGCTGAAACATTATCTATTAAAATAAATAATCCACTATCTTCTAACGTGCGATTTACTTCATAAATAAATCGCGCAGGATTCGTAAAATGATGTGCTGCAATCCGGCATGTTATCGTATCAAATGCTTTATCAGCAAATGGCAACTTTTCAGCGTTTCCAGCGACAAAAGATACATTTTCATGTCCATTACTTATAATAAATTTCTTAGCATTCTCTAACATTTTCTCTGTTAAGTCTAATGCAATTACTTCTTTAAACAATGGTGCTAATACATTTGCAACATGTCCACCACCAGTAGCAATATCAAGAAGACGATTATTATGGCGAGACGCAACTTGTTGAACTACATATTGTAAATCTGGTCCTTGTGCATGTATTTTACTTTTCACATACTTTTCTGCATTACTACCAAACTGTTTCTTCACAAGCTCTTCTTTACTCATTTTATCATCTTCTTTCTATTATTATTTACATATACGATTCAGCTAATTAATAAGTTCTCGTTCATATTTTCAAATCCTCTTTTAGACATATGACATATAATCCTCGGCATAAGAGAAAAAAACTGCGAGAACGTATCCCACAGTTTATCTATGTATGTTAAAATCAACTTTTTTAATTTAAATCTTTTTATAAAGTTCCTTTTTCCTCTTTTTCATTTCCAGAAACCAAGTTACCAATAGCATCCGCCGTTACTTCAACTACAAATTCACAAATCCCTGCTACAACTTCTCCAATTACTTCATCCATCTTTCTACCCCCTTGTTTTATGGAACCTATTTGTAGTATAGAAGACATTGGTTAATGTAGACTATCGGAAAAGGTGACATAAACCTTACAGATTTGTAAGCTCTTTCATATTTTTCACTTATCCCCTTTAAAACTCCAAGTATTATTAACAGGCATATAGGCCATCATAATATGTAGTAAGCAATAATCCTGTTAGAGGAGGCATTTAAAATATACTACGTAAAGTTAATTAAAGGTCAATCATTCTATGCTTTTGATCGTCGTTTTTTAGTATCTCAAGAGGAAGAAGTTTCGGAAAAAACGTATAATTACTTACGCCAAAATGAATTCTTCGAAGTACGTAAAGAAGAATTTTCTGCCTAGAGTATTAAAAGCATCAAGAAGTATTTCGTATAACCATGATACATTCTTGATGCTTTTATACCTTTTTCTTTTTTTAACAATCATTCTCGATTATTTTCTTAAAATATTCTAGTATTTGTCCAAGCTAATTCATCGTCACCTTCATATTTTAGTATATGAGGAGGTGACGAACATGACTCATATCATTGATTACCAAGCTACTCAACCTATAAGTAAAACGAATGAAACAACTTTTGCAATTCCCCATTCCCCAAACAAAGCAATTCTAGCTAATATTAAATTAAAAATTTCAAGAAGAGATTCACGTAATAATCGCGTAGAGTTAATTGCTACAGTTGGTGTAAAAGGCATAACTGGTATTTCACAAGTTCTATTCCGAATTTTCCGTGATAACACTGAAATTTTCAATGCACAAGTAGGTATTGAATCTACAGATTCTGAACAATTCTATGCTCAAACATTTCAAGCTATAGATCAAAATGTTATCTGTGGAACTCACGAATATTCATTAACTGTAGAAAACCTTACTAATGGTGCAAGTGCAGATGTTGTTGGTCCACTATCTTTTAGCGGTTTAGCTATTGGACAAGAGCGTAAATGTTGCTAGTGAATCTAATGTTTAATTTTTTCTTAAGAAAAGCGAGACGTAGTAATACGTTCTTGCTTTTTTATTTTTTCTATATTTATCCCTACTTTCAATTAGTTTTTCATATTTTGATGTGCTTATTTCATCTATTAACAAATCAAATTTTTGGAAAATCAAAATGATTGAAATCTACTAATGAAACACGTAATATAGACTCTGACTCTAAAAAAGTTCGTAAAAAATAATACATAAATAAGGAGGTTTTATATACGAGGTTTTCAATTTAAAAGACTGAGAGGTTTTATTTTATGTGGCGTAATAAAAACGTTTGGATTGTTTTAATTGGGGAGTTTATTGCTGGTCTAGGGCTATGGCTTGGTATTCTTGGAAACCTTGAATTTATGCAGAAATATGTCCCTTCGGATTTCATGAAATCCGTTATATTATTTATCGGATTATTAGCTGGTGTACTAGTTGGTCCTATGGCTGGCCGAGTCATTGATCAATACGAAAAAAAGAAAATTCTACTTTATGCTGGATTTGGCCGTTTCCTTAGTGTTATTTTCATGTTTTTCGCTATTCAATATGAAAGCATCGCCTTTATGATTGCATTTATGATAGCACTGCAAATTTCAGCAGCATTTTATTTCCCTGCATTACAATCTGTAATTCCACTCATCGTTCGTGAACATGAGCTATTACAGTTGAATGGTGTACATATGAATGTTGGTACAATCGCTCGTATTGCAGGTACTTCACTAGGTGGAATTCTTTTAGTTGTAATGAGTTTACAGTATATGTATGCCTTCTCAATGGCAGCATACGCTTTATTATTCCTCTCAACTTTCTTCCTACAATTCGAAGACAAGAAATCAACAACACCAAGTAAACAAACTGCAAAAGATAATAGCTTTATGGAAGTATTTCGTATTTTAAAAGGAATTCCTATCGCGTTTACAGCACTTATATTAAGTATTATCCCTCTATTATTTATAGCTGGATTTAATTTAATGGTTATTAATATTAGCGAAATGCAACATGATCCAACGATTAAAGGATTTATATATACAATTGAAGGTGTCGCATTTATGCTAGGTGCTTTCGTTATTAAACGTTTATCTGATCATTTCAAACCTGAAAAATCACTATATTTCTTCGCATTTTGTACTGCATTTGCACACCTTTCGTTATTCTTTAGCGATGTAAAATGGATGGCTCTTGTATCATTTGGTTTATTTGGATTTAGTGTAGGCTGCTTCTTCCCAATAATGTCAACAATCTTCCAAACGAAAGTGGAAAAAAGTTATCACGGACGTCTCTTCTCATTCCGTAATATGTTTGAGAGAGTCATGTTCCAAATCGTTTTACTCGGCACAGGTTTCTTCTTAGATACGATTGGATTACAATACATGGTTCTTATCTTCGGAGTCATTTCCTTGTTAATTATTTTTATTTCCTTATCAAAACAGAAACAATATGAAAAACAACCGTCGCAATCTGCGAATTTATAACATAAACATCTCGGGCATGGATTCAAATTTATACTGATCCATGCCCTTTGTTATATACAAATTACGTTTATTGAAAATATTTAAAGGAGTAACTCATTCTACTTTCGAATAAAGTATATAGCATGAAATATATATAAAGGAGTTGCGGAAATGTCTGATGGCATGCAGTTATTTATTATCTTTCTTTTTGAAGTTATTATGTTTGGTATCATTAATTTTTTAGCCATTTCCCTATCTCAACATAACTTTAAAAGAAGAATTGTAACGGGTTTCATATTTTTACTATTAACCCCTGTTGTATTTTTAACTACTGCAGCATTCGCTTCCATATTTGATAAAGGTGGGTTTGGTGCAGGTACGTTAGCCTTTATTATTGCTGGTATATATATTTTAAATGGAATAGTCATTCTTTTATCCTCTACATTAATCCTCAAAAAATCATAACAAATAGTATACTGCTAGGCATGAATTCTAGTATCACGCTAGATTCATGCCTTTTATTTTTCTCACCGCTTTTCCCAATGTTTATGCGAAGTTAAGTAATTCTTTATAAAAATTTAAACTTTATTTTTTACAATATTCATATCGTACGTTTTATACGCATTACATACGAAAGGAGCACAAAATGAAAAAGTTTCTATTAATATCTCCTATACTCGCCGTTCTTCTTAGTGGGTGCAGCAATAATGATATATACGGTTCTTGGGAAGTCGTTGACAATAAAAATGGAGAATGCCCTGTATATTATAAATTTGAAACAATTGTGAAAGAGGAAAAAAAAGTAGAAATTGTACAAAATTTAGTAGAAATGCAAACGACAAATAAAAAAGAAGATTTGTATAAGGGATCATTTATAAATAACTCTAGCGTATACCACATTGATTATGGTAACTCTTTCACATCGGATCAATCTTTAAAAGTTGTCGATAATAAATTAAATGTATACTTTATTAATGCTGAAAAAATGTGTACATATAAAAAAACAAGTGATTAACTATAGGTATTTTACAAAACCGCAAAATATATTTTTGCGGTTTTGTACTTTAGATGCTTTCTTTAAAAATATGTTCTCTTTTAAATTCCTTAATTATAATATGAAATTAATTAATAATTTTTATTGTGAGGTGTTTTTTTGAGGAGCCTAAGTTCTTTAATTATATCAACAGTTTGTTCCGTAATCCTTATTCTATGGAATGCTATTTCATTCTATGAAAAATTCACTACAGGGCATTCATACTATTGGCTTAGCGGCATACTAGGTTTGGTATTCGTATTCTTTTTAATACAAAATATCCGAGATATTATAAACAAAAACTATAAAACATCTTAACTGTTTTAGAAGAAATATATAATATTCTAATCCTCCCTCTAAATTTGTCAATCGTTTTAATTTTCTTAAAAAAATGATAAAATATAATTATGTGTTTTCAGAATAATTAAAAACGCAGAAAGAAAACACAGTTTTTAGGAGGGGTTTTGATGACTTACACGTTAGCAACTAGAATGAAAGCATTCCAATCTTCTATTTTTAGTGAATTAGGGGCCTATAAAAAAGAGAAAATTGCAGCAGGTCATAAAATGATCGATTTAAGTATCGGGAATCCTGATATGCCTCCTGCTGAGTTCGTAAGAGAAGAAATGGTACATACGGCGAGTGCAAAAGAAAGCTATGGATACACATTAGCAGGTATACAAGAATTTCACGAAGCTGTAACTGAATATTATAATAACACTCATAACGTTATATTAAATGCTGATAAAGAAGTTTTATTATTAATGGGTTCACAAGACGGACTCGTTCATTTACCTATGGTTTATGCAAATCCTGGAGATATAATATTAGTTCCTGATCCAGGATATACAGCTTATGACACAGGTATTCAGATGGCTGGCGCAACATCTTACTATATGCCATTAAAGAAAGAAAATGATTTCTTACCTAACCTACAAGATATTCCTGAAGAAATTGCTGAGAAAGCGAAAATGATGATTTTGAACTTCCCAGGGAATCCAGTTCCAGCAATGGCTCATGAAGATTTCTTTAAAGAAGTAATCACATTCGCGAAAAAACATAATATCATCGTTGTCCATGATTTTGCTTATGCTGAATTTTATTTTGATGGCCAAAAGCCGATTAGCTTCTTATCTGTACCTGGTGCAAAAGAAGTTGGTGTAGAAATAAACTCTTTATCAAAAAGTTATAGTTTAGCAGGTAGCCGTATTGGGTATATGATTGGTAACGAAGAAATTGTCGGCGCGCTTACGCAATTTAAGTCTAATACAGACTACGGTGTATTTTTACCAATTCAAAAAGCAGCATCTGCCGCACTAAGAAATGGCGCAGAGTTTTGCGAGAAAAACCGAAGCATTTACCAAGAACGTAGAGATACTTTAGTCGATGGATTCCGAACATTTGGTTGGAATGTCGATAAACCAGCTGGAAGTATGTTCATATGGGCTGAAATTCCGAAAGGATGGACTTCTATAGACTTCGCTTATGCACTTATGGATCGTGCAAATGTTGTAGTCACACCAGGTCATGCATTCGGTCCTCACGGTGAAGGTTTTGTACGTATTGCACTTGTTCAAGATAAAGTAGTATTACAAGAAGCAGTTGAAAACATTAAAAACAGTGGTATTTTCTCTCTTGAAAAAGCGAATGAATTAGTTAAAAATTAGTTATCACTCCCCTGCTTAACTTTAGCAGGGGTATTATTTATTGGAGGTACTTTCATATGCATATTAAAGATACACTTCCTCACCGTTATCCATTTTTAATGATTGATCAAGTAACAAATATAAAACAAAATGAATCCGTTACAGGGTACAAACTCATTACAAATAACGAATGGTTTATAAATGATTCTCAAAAACATATGCCTCATATGTTAATTGTCGAAGCACTTGCTCAGCTCAGTGCATTTGTAAATAAAAGTGACTCTGAAGGATTAGGCTTTCTCTCCTCATTAGATGGAGTTGAATTTCATGACAAAGCATATCCTGGTGATAAACTTGAATTACATTATGAGCTAACACGCAACCGTCGGGGTTTTGTTCTTGGTAAAGGAACTGCAAGCGTTAACGGTCAGTCAATTGTAACTATAGAAAAGCTATTAATATATCAAGCAGATTAAGTGACTTTTTAATCAGTCGAGGTATCCTATCCCCAACCAACCGGTCTGATCCAAATTAACAGGATAAACATATTACATAGTTAGGAGTAGAACAATGGAACGTACTATCGGTATCGATGCTGGAGGCACATTGACGAAAATAGCTTATTTTAACGAAAAAAAGGCATTAGCTTTTGAAAAATTTTATTCCCATGAACAAAATAAAATTTTAGATTGGATTAAAAATAACAATGGAATAAAACAAATATGTATTACAGGTGGCAAAGCGAAACTATTACAACAACTTCTTTCAGATTCATATAAAATAGTTGAGCTAAACGAATTTGAAGCTACTCTTGCAGGTGTCCGATACATATTAAAAGAAGAAAAACATTCTATAAACAACTTTATTTTAACCAATATCGGTACAGGTACTTCCATCCATTACGTTTATAATGACCAATATATTCGTGCCGGTGGAACTGGAGTTGGTGGCGGTACAATTATGGGGCTTTCAAAACTATTAACAAATATAGATCAGTTTGAAGATGTAATCCCTCTAACCAAAGCAGGTTCTAGAAAAGATTTAGACATTACGGTCGGAGATATTTATGGTGGTATTCTCTCTCCTATTGATAATAGCTTAACTGCTAGCAATTTTGGAAAAGTAGCCATTACAGAATCACAGTTTAATAGCTCAGATATACTTGCTACGATTCAAGGACTTGTAGGTGAAGTTGTTACTGCATTAAGCCTTCAATTCGCCGAAGCGAAGAACATTGATCATATTCTCTACATTGGTTCGACTTTATGTCATAACGTACACCTTCAAAATATTATTAGTAGTTACACAGAATATCAAAACAAAATACCCGTCTTCCTACAAGATGATGGGTATAGCGGTGCGATTGGTGCTTTGCTTCATGCTTCAAAATAAAAAAGCTGACAAAAGTCAGCTTTTTTGCAATGGTACTTCAAATTCAATAATTGACTCTCCGTTCTCTCCAATACGTTCTACACTAATTCTATTAATTACACAAGTTAACTTCTCATGAAAACTAGAAACAGCCTTTGCTATTTCAGCGGCTAACTGAGGACTCTCTTTTCTGCCGACTGTTACATGCGGTATGTACCGAATATCTCTTTTTAAAAATTGTAGTAAAGGTCCTGTATACAATTTATCATGTAACTTTTCGATCTGTTCTTTCCCTTTTTCAACTTTCAAAAACAAATAGTCTCCTACACTAGTTATACGACTTGCAAACTTAATTTCAATTGTCCCTATCCCTTTTGACAAATCCAAAATATGTGATTTCAACTCATCATTTGAAATATTGATTTCAAAAGGAAATACAATTGTTATGTGCGGAGGAATTAAACTAAATAAAGGATCGTGTATTTTTCGAATACTTTCAATCTCATCAGTAGACATGTTATTTAGAAAAAGTAAAATCGTTCGCATGTTTATATCCCCCACTCTCCTCAATTTTTTATATTTATCATATTGGATGGTAGCTTGCACTTCAACGAATTTTTTCACTTACATATAAAAATAAAAAAATTGTTAGCATAACGAGTACATTACGATGCATATATTTCATTTAGCATCCCCCATTTTTATCGATATTTCGTTAATTACAATATTTACTTTCAAATCCCTTTTAAATATACGCAATTTAATCAAAATTAAAAATTTTCGTTTTTTATGTTTACAATTATCCATTAATTGTATATACTTACTAACGTAAGAAAAATATTCTAAAAGGAGGTCGAATAAAATGATGAAATTACAATTACATGCATTTACTTTAGCGTTAACTGCACCTGTGTTTTTCAGACAATTAAATATGAATTCGACCACCCTAATGGAGAATTGAAAATCGCACCCTAATTCTTTTAATTCATAAATTCGCCACAGGAGGTCGTATACTTTCCTGTGGCTTTTTCACGCCCAGCCGTAGGAGAACTGTATCTTCCTGTGGCTTTTTTGTGCGATTTTTTTAGTCTCTTACATCATTTTTCAAAGAAAGGAGCAACATTCGATGACTATTAGCGTATTGTTTTTAAGTATTACGATTCAAAGAAATACAATTTCCAAAGCTGAAATTTTTCATAATGAGCAGATTGAAAAAGCTATGAATGATGTTAAGGAGCGCCAAGTGCTGTATTGTGATCACCTGTAATTCCTTTTCGAAAGGAGGAATTCGTCTATGACTTTTCATATTTTCTTTTTTACGACTGCACTTCAGAAAAAAACATTATCTGAAGATGAAATTATTCGTAAACAACAATTAAAACAAACAACTGATAAATTAACTGACATTAGAAGTACGTACTATACACAAATGTGTTAAAAATATATTTTAAAGGGGCAATATCTTAATGAAATTCAAAGCATTCTTTTTAACCATTACTATTCAAAAACGTAAACTTTCACAGAATGAAGCTTTACACGATCAACATGTTCAAAATACTATGGACGAAGTAAAAGAGCTACAATCCTCTTTTTACAACCGTCTTTTCTAAATAACTATAAAGGAGCAAAACTCTAATGAAATTCAAAGCATTCTTTTTAACCATTACTATTCAAAAACGTAAACTTTCACAGAATGAAATTTCACATGATCAACACGTTCAAAATACTATGGACGAAGTAAAAGAGCTACAATCCTCTTTTTACAACCGTCTTTTCTAAATAAATCCTAAAGGAGCAAAAATCCAATGAAATTTAAAGTATTCTTTTTAACCATTACCATTCAAAAAAATAAAGTTTCTGAGACTGAAATGCTACATGAGCGACAAATTAATCAGGCTATGGATCATGTAAAAGAAAGACAAAGTCATTACTGTAGTCATTTGTAATTCCGATTTGAAAGGAGGAATTCACATATGAAGTTTCACCTTTTCTTTTTAACCATTACCATTCAAAAAGAAACGATATCTCAAAATGAGTTAAAGCAAGAGCAACAATATAAACAAATTATTGATGAAATTCGTGATCGTAGAAGCAAATACTACACTCACCTATAATCGTTTAAATATAAAAAAATGAAAGGAGTCGATTATGATGTTGATAGCACGGTGTAAAGAAATGATTTGGATAATTCAGAGGGATTCCACATAGTTTTTGTAGAGGTTATATCACACAAGTTTACTGTTAAATTTGATATGTATAAAATATATAATAACATTGTATTAATACACTTTTTAATATCGATTCAAAAACAAAGATACACCACTTAAAAAGCGGTGTATCTTTCTCAACAAATGTTATTTCTTTTTACTTCGTTTCGTCTTAAACAATCTTACTAAGTTCGAAACAACTGTTTTCGTTACTGCATACACTGGCACTGCCAAAATCATTCCAATAATTCCCGCGAAGTTACCTACCCCTAAAATTAAGATAATAATTGTTAACGGGTGGATGTTTAATTTCGAGCTCATAATACGCGGTGAAATGATGTTACTTTCAAACTGTTGTACAATTGTTACGATGATAATTACGTACAATGCTTGCATTGGAGATACGAACAGCCCTACAATAACAGCTGGTGCCGCACCTATAAATGGACCTAAGTTAGGAATGATATTTGTAAATGCTGCAATAATTCCTAAAACGAAAGCGTACGGTAAATCAATAATTACATAACCGATGAAAGTAAAAGCACCTATAAATAGACAAACGAGTGCTTGCCCTTGAATATATGCAGATAATGTTTCATTCGTCTCCTTAATAATGCGAAGACCCTCTTCACGGTAAGACTCTGGTAATACGCTAACCGCTTTTCCTGGAAAGGCATGTCCATCTTTAAACATATAAAATAATATGAACGGTACTGTAAATATAACTAACGCAACGTTCGTGATAATACCAAATACTGCCGTTGCACTCGACGTAATTGTGTTTGGTATCTCTTTTAAGTATTCAATCGCATTCTTTTCAATTGTTTCAATGGAAACATAGTTTTGTGTAGATATCCATTCAAAAAATCTATGATGGGATAAATCTTGTATGTATACTTTCCCCTCTTTAATGTAAGTTGGCATATTTTTTACTAAATCCATTAACTGTTGCGAAATGGTTGGAACGACTACTCCAATAGCAACTCCAGTCAATGTAATGATGAACAGGTATAGTAGTAAAATTGCTAAACCTCTAGGTACTTTTTTATTCTCCAAAAAGACTAACAAAGGGTTAAATATGAAGTATAAAAATAACGCAATTAAGATTGGGAAAAATAATGTTGAGACGAAGATACCAATCGGTTGAAATAGAAACGATATTTTAGTGCAAATAAATATAATCCCTACAACCATTAGCACTTCTAATGTCCAAAAGTGCACTTTCGATTTCAAAAAAACGTCCTCCTTTAAACTAGCACTTCTCTTCATTGTACCAAAATAAGCATGAATTTTACATATTATTTTCCTTTACAATATTCCAAAATACCAATAAATACACTACAATGAGATTATATACAAATTTGCAGGTAAAGGTGATAACTATGACGCAATGCATCATTTGCAGAAAAGATACGAAAGAACTTAGTGAACAATATGTCATCCCAGAAATACTATGTGGATATTATTTCACAAACTCAATTTGTGATACTTGTCATGAACAAATGACAACAAATATTGACCGTCCTTTAATTAGGCATAAATTAAGTCAATATAAGATTGAGCAAATGAAAAAACAAATCGACTCCCCTCTTTATACGAACGAGCACGGTGAGGAACTTGCAGCTGCTGAGACTGATGTTGTCGAAGTAAGTGATGAAATTCTTTATTCTAATGCATTAATTATGAAACTATGTAAAAAACATGACATTTCCTTACATAATGAAATTTGGAAAGAGGAACGCGTAACAAAAGTAGCAAGTTCTATTCAACGTGAATTACTATTAGATAATCGTAAGTATAAAATGAGTGTATTAAAAATGGCTTATGCATTCGCTGTCCAAGCAGTTGATGGCTACTTTGACGATCAAGATGCAATTGATATTTCTACCATTCTTTCAAATGCGGATTTCGTCGAACTAAAAGAAAAAAGTATTGTTCGTGATTTAAGTAAAAGTTCTTTATGGAATACGTTAAATACAAGTAGTGAAAACCATTACTTTATTTTACTAAGTGATAAAGATGGTCTGTTTTGTTTTATTCGTCTGTTTGATATCTTTGATGTTGTCGTTCATTTATCAGAAAAAAAATATACTCTTCCATCACCGATTGTCGGAGTAAACAATGTAAATAAACAGGAATTTTATATCCAAAGTTTAAAACAGTATATGGATGGGCTATTTAAAGAAACCGTATCTACTATTTAATCGAATTCAGAACATACGGTCTCCTTTCTTGATGAAAAGACACTGTGTTATAATAATCATGAAAAGAACAATACAATCACATAAACCAATTATTAATTGTATATAAATAAAAAAGACTAGTGTGCGGCTACACACTAGTCTACGTAACTTAGCAGATTGGATTGTTCATTTATCCTATTTGTTTCTTACAAACAAAACAACCCACATTCTATCAGCATAGGTGGGTTGTTATTTTTTGAGCTTGTCAATTAAAACGACAACAAACGTTAACAATGCAACGAGAAACAGTCCACCCTGCAGTAGCAACGCTATTTCACTCACGTATTATCACCCCCCTCCTACTCGGAGAAGTGATAATTGAACATCCAACCGCACCTTAAGTTACCATTTAATTTTACCATATTTTCTAATAGTTTACGATGAAAACCCGCAAGCGCAATACTTGCGGGTTTTTCACTATCCACCATTCATATGTTTTAGCCTTTCAGTAACCACATCATAAAATTTCCGTTCTTCATCAACATTTAAGTGAACACGATTTACTGTTTTAGAAAATCCATATAACAATTGTGCTTTCACTGGCTCTTTTAGTGTTATTTCAAAAGTAGCAGGTTCTTTTATGAACTCCATAACAGTTGCATCCAATACCTCTTTCTCTTCTTTTGCTTTTAAGGAGTCTCCTTTGTAGAACGCAATATCATCAATTTGTGTAAATGGCAATACAACTTTCTTTCCTAATCCGATCTGAATGATTATGTTGTCTTCTGTTACGACAATCGGATTTTTACGCATCGTTTGTATTTCAGCTAAAAAATAAATCATCGCATATACATTTAGTATGAGTAAAATCCAAGCTACCACTGGATTCCATTGATGAAGCAAATAATGAAAACCGATACTTTCAATTACAGTTGCGTGGATAATCATAATATAAACACCTATAGCACCAGTCTTTTTATGATATGAGTACACAGATTCACCTTCTGGTACTTTTACACGCCACGATAAAAATGCATAATAGATTAATTTACACTCAGTAAGAATGATACTTACAGCCTTACTTCTTTTCATAGTAGCGTCAAACGCTGCATCAATCGCATAAGAAAATGAAGAATACTCTTTTCTATATTCTTTATATCTTTTTACTATGTTAGGAAGCACCCTAATTATTTTATATAGAAGAAATAATTCTAAGCCTACAAATGCAATTTCTCCTGCAATTATTATATAAGAAACGAATGAAAAAGCTTGTAAATAATCGTTCGGAATAATAAAGCGTGCAAATATATATCCAGCTATTACGACTGGAAATATATATGTTAACGAATATCTTTTTCGAATAATAAAGAAATACGTGAGAACTGGAATTACAAACATACAATCTAATAATGACCCAAGTACTACTTCTTTAGGTGCATCTGGTACAATTGGAAGAGCATACAATAAATAGTTTGATACCATAATTAAAGATACGAGTCCAATCCAAATTCCTTTTCGCCTTCGCGATATGGATACATTCATACGGTCACTCCTCTATTTAAAAACCTCGTTTAAACGGTCTTTATAAAAAAAAATCGCACGTTCAAATTCTCTTACTTCATCTACTTTTACGACAGTTTCAAGTAATAATTTCATCGCGGATTCATGATCGTTTACGTTGTATTTGGCTAATGATAAAAAAACTTTCATAGCGTCATTCTCCGGAAACTTCTGTACCCCTGCTTCTAAAACAGTAATTGCTTTGTCATACTCTCCAATACAACGATATGTACTACCAAGACCAATATAAGCTCCGCAAAGTGACTCACCTTCAAGCCCGTTCGCAATTGCCTGTTCATAATACGGCACGGCATCCATTTCAAGACCCATTACATCATGTATCCAAGCACATTGATAAAGCACTTCTGCATCCCTCGTAAAATTTGTTAATCCTATAAGTATCTCTCTGGACTGCGCATATTTCTTTTCGTCCCGGAGTTTAATAGCTTGCTTTAATAAATGTTCCATAGAACCCACTCCTCACCAATTATTCTCTGTATAGATCTTGATTGGTTTACGCTTCACATTCGATTAAAGTCTCGCTCATTTATATACTATGCGGATCCATTCTTATCTAAAAACTAAATTTTACAAAGCAGTAATACGATTACACAATATCTCTAAGTTTTTGACAATTTCTTTCGCTGTTTCATCTTTCCCGTTACATAACTTCCCTTTACCATCTTGGCCGATGACATAGTGTACAGCACCGCGCGAATATAAAGAATGTGGTGAATTCGCAATCATTACATTCGCCTTAGCTTCTTTCATTCTATTTTTCGCTCTTTCAAACAGTTCTTCCTCGTTTAGATCACTTTCAAGTTTAAAACCAACGAGTACTGTTTCTGGATCCCACTCTTTTATTTGTTTTAATACTTTCGGTGCCTTTTTAAAATGTATAATCGGTGCGATATCACTTGATATTTTCCCATTCATCTCAAGAACATTCCCATCTTGATCACAAACCTTATCCACAACCCAATCTGATCCAGCCGCTGCCATAATGACCGCATCGACTTTTTCATGCGTAATGATACTTTTCATTTTATCTTGTAAATCAACTATTCCTTCAAATGGATGTAATTCTAACCCTCTATGTACATCGCTTGGTTTCTCCGCAAAGTAACCGTGTAAGTATATAACGTGTGCCCCTTTTGCAATAAGTTCTTCCGCGATGATTCTACCAATTGTACCCTTAGCCATATTCGTATGCCCGCGTACTTGGTCCCATTTTTCTAAACAACCACCACTCGTAATTAATACCTTTTTCCCCTTCATTATAACCATCCCTTACTGATTTTTCTTACGAAACCATTCTGTTCCAAAATCAACTATATCACGTTGCTTCATAATACGGCACGTTGCGTTACCTATTTTCCCATTTGTTACAGTTCCTTTTTGCTCAAACTGTACACCGATTTCTACAAACGTATCAGAATCGTAATCCATATCAACAAACTCTTTCCATACTCTTTCACCGTTTTCTATAATTGGTGCTCCTACCTTTATTAACTCACGCGCACCAGAACGTACTTCAGATATGTGCACAGACGTATTAGAATCATAGCCAACACCAATTAGTAATATGTATCCATCTAAATCGTATATTTTTCTTAATGGTGATTCCTCTCCAAAGCTCATTGAAAGCGAATGATCTCTTACTATTTCCTCTGCATATTTCCCCCATGCAGCAAAACTTCCTAATGGATGATTGCTACGCACTACATTCGGATATGTACGGAAACATTCAACTATTTCTCCCATTCCTCTTGTTGGTGTTATGCGTGGATCAAATGCTGGGACGTTATCACGAATAATCTGCCACCATTCTTCAGGTACAGGTGGTCTTGACCAATGTTTCGGATCGGATAAATCTGAAGATTGCGTCGGCATAATAATCGTTCCTTCTTTTGTAACAACCTTCATTAACGCTTCTACTACCGCAACCGTGCCACCCGATATCCAACCGATAGAACTTAATGACGAATGAACGATAATTGTCATTCCTTTTTTGACTCCTAATGTCTTTAAATCTTTTGTAATGGATTCAATTGTATTCGGAAATTTTGTATTCGCTACTATTTCATTTATTTTCATAATGGTTCCCTCACTAACCCTATATATTAAAATTTAACCCTATATACGAATATATTATCATATTTTTCTTAATTTTTAACTTAATTATCCACTCTATCGCAAAATGAACAAGTACAAAATAAGCGAAGCCCTAGAATAGCTGACTTTACAGCTATATCCTAGGGCTCTTTCTATTACGATGTGTGAAATACTATTTGCAGGTTACTTTCAACCTCATATTTTTTGCTGTGGAAAAGTTTATATTAAAATGATTTATAGAGTTTTTTCAAATACCTTTAACTTATTTAAGATATTTATTTAGAATCCACTATTTTTTCATCATCTACTTCATACTTTACTAGGCAATCATTTTCAATGATTAGTTCCTTAGCAACTAAGTTACCTGTGACACGGTCCACTATTTTTTTATAAACTTTATTTTGCCTGTATACTTTACCATTTACTTTTTTGGCAAAACGATGATCTTCTTCAACAATAGAATACGTATATGGTGGGTATTTAGATGCCCTAATTTCCCCGTATATATATTCTTCATCAAGATACAGATTGACTTGGTAAGTAATATTAGTATTATTCCTTAATTTTAGGTCAATAATCCCATTCATTAAGGTAGCACCTGTTCCAAACGGTATAACTCTTCCATAGTCAGGAAATGGATCAAAACTATGACGATATCTTTCTATTGTTTCTAACTCCGAATGCAGGAACATCCAATAAAGAAGATTCCCTAACTGACAAAGCCCCCCGCCTATTCCCCTGCGCGCTTCGCCATTCATTAAAATAATACCCTCTTTATATCCAGCTTTTTCACTTGAATCTCCCACAAGATTCCAAAAGGAAAAAGTTTCTCCTGGTTTAATTACAACCCTATTTATTTTACTTATAGCTAATTTTAAATTATTGATTTTATTATATTGCAGCTGAATATCAGTATCTCCTAATTTTCTAATAAGAAGAGATTTATGTTTATAAATTCTATATGGTAATAGATTTTTTTCAAATGTTTTTGAAAATCTATACCCTTTAATAGAATCGCTTATTTTTTTAAACACCCTACGTTGTCTAATCCTTAGAGGAATTAATATAGGAAACTGCTGTGTTAATAGCTTTCTTTCCATTGAAAGTTAATCTCCTTAAAATGTTGTAGTCAAATTTATTATTTACTCATTTCAACAATTTTTAAATTTCCTAATTCCATGCTGTAAATATTATTCTTCCTTTAACAAAATAATATTTACTGTTTTACGTGCACATTATCCTTCAATCGTAATTCCAGTAAACATTGATAAGTTCCCCGTTATTTTCTCACCTACACGTAAAAATAAGCCTGCTGCTCTTCCGCTTATACAGTGAGAGCCAATTAGTAGTTTACCAGTATACGGACCATCCCATGTGTCAATGGTATAGTCAGGCATTTCTATGTATTGCTGGTATATTTTCCGTTGTTCAAAATAATACTCTGTTTTATCTTCAGCTAATAGTTCCTCATTATCGTATATAGATACTCCGCCACCTTCCCGGCCATATAAAGGTTTGGAAACATACGATCCATTTCTTTCTAAAAATGGTTTATTTGTAAAATATGTTGGTAGGAAGTAGTTCTTAATGATTTCTCGCTCGTCTTTCTCAAAGAAAACTTCCTCTTCGAAAAGTTGCCAAATTAATGCGAGTACACTTTTATTTTGCATAAGAAAAGCAGCCGGTGGATTAATGATTTTGACTCGTCCTTGCGCTATATGATCTAAAAACTGGAGTCCAATTCTTTTTCCATTTTTATCGACGTCTGAAACTAAATATTCAATGGGATACAGTCTATATAAATATTGGATTTTTTCTCCGCTCGGCGTATATATGCCATCATCTGCAACGACGATATCTTGAATTCCCACATACTCCGTAGGCTGGTTTAAGCAATAACTTCTTAAAAATTGAACTGTTTGACGGTCTTCATCATGCCAATCGTAACTAGTAAAATATATAGTCTCTGTAGGCACTATATTATAGTCATGCTTGATTTGTTCCCACGCCTGCACAATATGCTCTTCAATACGATTTGGATGATTTACATCATGATAACGGCACAATACTTCATTTGCGACAGACGGTTCTAAATATCCTGTTGGTGTATCACAATTTACTTCTATTAATTTAATATCATCACCATTTACAATAAAATCAAACCTTGTAAAATACGAAAACAAACCAGTATGTTTCATTCTCGCAATTTCCCACGTTTCGGGCGGAAACCCAAGTTTTTGAAAATCTTCTGTCGTATTTACAATAAATTGATATGTTCTATATAACACATACATAATTTCTTCTGTCGCTTTTGAAATAGCGGTATATGTGTTTACAGGCATGCGATACATCCCTGTTGCCATATATTGATTCCATTCTTCCTTCTCTAACAGACTCGGCCACGTAAAACCATTTCGACCAGCCTCTTCCGCAAGTGAAAACCATGCTTTCATATAATCTTTCTGTTCTTGTTCTGTATACATGACTCTATTATCCTTTCATTTTAGGATCCGGCTGGCGCCTTTGCGTTTCCAATTCCACTTGAACCAGAATTCACTTTCGGCGTTTGTGTCGTAGATGATTTTGGCGTACTTGTATCTGGCGTCACTTTATTAGATTGATTTGGCTGTTGCTTATTTAAATCAACTTTATTTGAAGAGTTATTGTTATTAGAACCGCCAGAATATCCACCACTACCGCCGCCTGTTCTACGTTCGTCTTTTTCACGATAAGGAATAATATTATTTGTATATGGTTTCTTCATTACATTTGCTTTTGCTGTATAATTCATATTTGAGGTTCTACTTGCTAATAAATAGCCTGCTACGAATGGAAGTATCGGTAAATGTGAGTTTTCGTGATACGATGAAAATGATGGATTATTTTCCTTGCATAACTCATCTTTCTCCACATTTTCCATTGTTGGGGCTTTATCGTCACAATTTAATGTTTCTTGTTCATTCCCTTGCTTCGCACCATCCGTTTCAACAGCTGTACTTTCTTTCTGTGCAGTTTCTTCTTCATAATCACCACAACCCGTTAATAAAAAAGATGAAACACCAATTGAAGTAGCGACTTTCATAAATTTAATTTTATCCATTCTCATGTGTTATACACCTAATTTCTTTTATCTATATTTTTCCAGACACCTTTATTATATAATGTAAATCTTATTTTTTTCAAACTATACTCCATATGCACATTTGCATATTTTCATGCTATTTTTCTAAATAACAATGAAATCTTTCTCTCCTAAATTTTCAACCTGAAAACCAATTCTTTTATCATGCGTAATGCAATTCCTTGGTGACGATCTTTTGGCATGACAGCAATGTGACATATCCTTGCTTTCGATCCTTCAATAACTTCAATACCTATACAAGCTTTTTCTTCGTAGTTATATAATGTCCCTTCATTGCCTTGATAAAATTTAAGCTTATTTCATTTGGACCGACAGCATGCTGTAGTATATTTAGAATGGTTTCACTTTCAATTTGTTCAACGTGCTGTAAATTCATACTTCCATCCCTTTCTATGAAAAAAGACTAGCTCTTTATAAAAAGAGCTAGTCTCATTACGCCGTTATTTTCTCTTCTTTTTTCACAACTACAGCTACGTAACTATGTAATATCATCCCGATAATAACGAGGCTCATGCCAATCCAAGATAAAGATGACGGAATTGGGGCAGATAGCCAGATGAGTTCCCCTACTAGCGCAAATAAAACTTCACCAGACTGAGTCGCTTCAACTGTTGCTAGTTTTTGCGGGTCATCTTTTACAAGATCTGTCGCAAAGAAGAATAATACTGTCGCAATTAAACCAGAGCTAACCGCGACAATAAAACATTGAAAAACTTGGCTACTGGATGGTAATCCATTTGCAGATACCTCATAACCAGATAGTATAAACCAAAATGGTAAACTCGCTAATGTCATACCGAGAACACGCTGGAATACATCTAATTCCCCTTTACAAACTTGCATCATTTTTCGATTTCCAAGGGGGTACGCAAACGCAGCAATAAGTACAGGCACTACACATAAAACAGTTTCACGAATCCCTAATGAAGAAGCATGTTCTACTTGCATGAGAACAACACCGAATAAAATAATGCCTGACATAACTAATTCCTTCATCGGAAGTTTTTTATGTAAAGGATCTACCGCAAAAAATGGTGTTAGCAAAATACCTGCAACGATCGTAATTTGCCATGTTGATGCAACAAGCCAACCAGGTCCAAATGCCCCAGCAAAACTAAGCGGTGCATAAAAGAGACCAAACCCAACAATACTCCATACTAACCATTCTTTCGGATTCTTTTTCATATATTGAAAGAGTTGCTTTAAATTACCTCGATACATGACAATAAATAAAAGCATTGGAACCATAAAGTAATACCGTAAAGACGCACTCCAAATCCAGCTTCCACCATCCAAGTCCATCGCACGGTTTAAAACGAAGGTAAAGGCAAAGAAAAATGATGCCAATATCCCTACTGCAATAGCTTTCATCTAAAAACCCCTTATTAAGTTTCTTCTTATATCATACAACAGAAATAATACACATAAAATTCTAAATTTTCATTTCGTATGTATTATAATAAACTCTCCCTTAAAAGAACAACACCATATGTTCATCATCACTATACACACCATTCATCTTGATAGCCCTTTTTTCAATCCCATACGTTTTAAAGCCCATTGATTCATACAATTTTTTTGCCGGCTCGTTTGTGGACACCACACCTAAGATCAATTGTTCCAAGTTCATTTCTCTTGCTCTTTCAATTGCCTTACGTATTAAATCACGCGCAAGACCACTTCTTCGATCACTTGCATCTACATACATCGCAACGATATGCCCTTTATGCTTATATGCTTCCTTCTCTTCTGTTAATAAAGTAACAACTCCAACTAAACGACTCTCTTTATTAAAAGCACCAAATGTAAAACTACTGTTAGACGAAAGATTACTAGCAACGCGTTCAAGTGGATTTTCTTGACGTACCGCTTCTTCATATGTCGTTACAAATGCTTCTGGATTTACTTGTAGTGCTTGTAAACGTAGCTCCCAATATTGCTCTGCATCTACTTTTGTAAGTAATCGAATCATTTTATACCCCCCTTTTTAATTTACATAATATTTTTATAGGCTATTAAATTTCGATTCATACTCTTCTTTTAATATACTGTAACGATATCGATGAATGAACTTACCATGGCGCAATCGATCATTTCTCATTAACCCTTCACACACAAATCCTGCGTTTTCATAACTCTTTCTTGCTTGTGTATTATCTTCATCTACACGTAACCAAATTTTCTCTAATTCAAACTGAGAGAATCCTATTTGTAACATGCTGTTTAGAGCTGCCATTCCAAATCCTTTACCCCAATAGTCTTTATTTCCAATCGCAATTCCGAGTTCAGCATTTTTATTTGTTTTATCAAAGTTTTTAAGGTCTATCCAGCCAATGTGTATATCGTTCTCTGTAATGATAGCTCTTTGTTCATAACCATTCTTTCGGTTTAAACAAGCTTCAATCCAGTTTTTCGTATCGTCACGAGTGAACGGAGGATATTGGTCTGGTACGACTAAATGCTTTGTTACTTCTGTATCTAACGACCATTGATAGCGATCTTCTACATCATCTAATGTCAATTCTCTTAATTGAACATATGGTACATTCATTGTACTATCCCCTTTTTATTTCCCTATAGAAAATCCTTCGAACATTCTTCCTCCATACTGTTCTAACGTCTTTTCTACAAAAGTAATTAATTTATACTTATCTCCCGTTGTATAAAAATGATCAAAAGCCGCTACAAATTGGTCTGCGTAATTCTCATCATATTTTCTTAGCACCCTAATAAACCACTTTGAATTTCCAAGCCACCTACCATTTACTCTTAATACATATTCCTGTACTAAATCCGCTAATAAATTGGCAATGAATAATTCTTCTTCTCTCTTAGACGCGCCTATAAAATCATCTAAAGCATCTGTAATAAAATAACGTTTTTGCTTCATCGTTTCTTCGGTCCATTTAGCTGGTCCTTTATTTAGCAAGTCATTTGCTTCTCTTTTTAATTTCTCAACAATTTCCTTTTCCCCTTTTAATGCAATCCCTTCTGACACTAATTGTGGTAACGAAGGTCTCCCGCGGTCACAATCTATTGTAAAAAAGGTATTATATGTTTCAAAATTATGCACGAATACTTCAACAGGCCATCCATTACTATAGAAAGATTCTCTATAACAAGAAGTTAAACTTTGATCGACTATTACGATATCAAGGTCAGATGTTTTTGTCGCCTCTCCTCGTGCAACACTTCCTCCCAGTAAAGCAACATCACAATTTGGAAATTGTGATGTAATTATGCTTTGTGCTGCTTCAATTGGTTTCATTGCTGTTCCCCTTCTCTTATTTCACTTTCTTTTTTTCAGCTCTTTCTCTTGCCTTTTTTATATATGCTTCAGCATCTGGTGTTTTACATGACGTCGCACCGTGATCAACCTCTACTTTTCCAATTTCACGAGCAAGTTCAATTGCTTGTCGTTCTAAGTTTTCATTACGAATTCCTATCGCAATTAAAGCGCTATTCATCGCTTCTTTTTTTCTATTTTTTTCATTATGTATATGAATTTTAATCTCTTCTAAATACGGTAAAAAGAAATCATCGTTTAACGTTTTATTTTTCATCGCAATATTTGCTAATAAAGACCAGCCAGCTCTTCCAATCCATTCATCGCTAGATTGCGTCCACTCTTCCATTCTTTCTATTGCGATTGGTGACGTACATATAGACGTCATAAGGACATCCATTAAACAATAATAATCAACATCCTGTACCCAACTATTAAGCTGTTCTGTCGTTAGTTTCTTCGGGTCTAAAACAAATGTCGCTAAAGTCATTGCGTCCATATTTTTCGTTTCCCATAATGAACTTGCTAAATCATGATTCTTTTTTATCCTCTTCTTTAACAATTTTAAATTCGCAAAACTAACTCCAAATAGCGGCTCTTTTGCTCCATGATTTTTATACGTTTTTCGAGTTTGCTCCGTTCCATATTCTTCTAGCTGTTGCATTACTTCTTCAAGTAACATATGTCCACCTCATTTAAATTTTTATGTTGTTTTCATTTATGTATGTACGATATATTCTACATCATTTTTTGATTTTCCTATATTTATTTTTTAACTACGGTATGTGAAATTATAAATTTCCTCCTCCAATTTTCCACACCACTACTTATTCTATTTTTCGAACTTACAAACTACTGAAATCTTGCATACTTTCGGACAAACTTTCTTGTACTTGTAAAAAAGTTTTTTTGCATTTCCCTACCTATAATTGCTAATATAGTAGAGTAGAACTTTTATAGAGAGTAGGAAAATTATGCACAATGGAATTCGAATGACAACTTTAATGAAAAGGGCTATGTTGATTTGCGCTGGGGTATTATTTACATACGAAGCCGCTTACGGATCAACACATATTGCTCTAGCAAGTTCAGAGGATGAAGTAAAATCTGTCCAACTTGTAAGCGAAATTCAAACTTCTCTTGCACCAAAAGAAGCTCCAAAACAATATAATGGGCAAGTTAGAAAAGTCGCTTACTTAACATTTGACGATGGTCCTGGAAAATATACAGCTGAGCTTTTAGATATGTTAAAGAGTGAAAATGCAAAAGCAACATTCTTCCTAATTGGTTCAAACGTTAAAGCTTTCCCCGACCTTGTAAAACGCGAAGATGCTGAAGGCCACTATGTTGGGATGCACAGTATGACTCATAACTACAAGAAGCTTTACACAGAAGGTCATTACGTTGATGAAATGAAAGAAGATCAAGGCTTAATCGCTGATGTTCTAGGAAAATCCCCAGTATTAACTCGTCCTGCTTACGGCTCAATGCCAGGTTTAAATGAAGCTCTTCGTAACAAAGTTTCCGAAAATGGTTTAAAAGTTTGGGACTGGACAATTGATTCATTAGACTGGAAATACAACAAAATGCCAGTAGACGCTGCATCTGCTAAAATCGTAGAAAACGTTCTAGCTCATGCTACAAATCCAACAGAAGTTATCCTTATGCACGATATTCATCCACAATCAGTTAAAGCAGTACCTGGAATTATTAAAGGGCTGAAAGAAAAAGGATATGAATTAGAAAGCTATCATGAGAACGAACACTTCCCATTAAACTTCTGGCATGATAATCGTATGTAATAAAAAGACTTGATTCCCTCTAGTAGGTTATCAAGTCTTTTTTTATCCCACATTAACGGGCGATTGGTGAAGGCTAATAATCCGTAGGAGATGAACAAAACCTCCACTGATTTTAGTTTCACTTTATCGTGTTGGATATTTTCTTTGTTGTTCCTCTAAAGAACGAATAATATGTTCTTTATCATCCCGAGTTATGCCGATAGAAAATTCGTACTCCTCTTGCTTACACCATGAAGGGGTAAGCTCCAGCGATAAGCGAATAATAATGTGAAACTCTCCTTCTTTTTCTCCAATAAATTCAAAAGCTAAATTGGGTTCTATGAAACCTAATTCATTATATGTAGGGTTCGGTAATGATTGAAACCATTTTCTCATGTCCTGTAAATCGGAAGTTTGTAAAAAAGGATCCATCGTTTCAAAAACTTTATTTTCTTCTGAGAGTTTTGCTTTTACTATTAGCCAATTACGATCACATGCAATATGTGCATTTTCAAACTCGTATTTTACAACGTCTAATTGCAATGATACTTTTTCATTTTGAAATATCATGAATACTCCCCTGCCTTCTCTGATTCTTTTGTAGTATAAATTTTTATTAATTCCTATACTTAATTACCTTTATACATAAAATAAATTTGATTTGCGATATAATCTGAACTAAAGTGAAGTCCATTTCTTATCCACCACATGATAATCCCTACCAATGAGGCTGTTTTAATATCAACTGCAACATAATCATCTGGTAAATCCTTCTTCGTATTCTCTCTTCTCGTTTCTATTAATTGCTTAATAAATAAAAATAATTGCTCCTCAAATTGATTCATTTTAAATAAAATAAATAAATAATTTCGGTGGATATATAAATAATCCAGTAGTTGTGTTAGCTTTTGTTTTTCTGATAAATCTCTTGCATGTATTAAATCAACAATTTTATTAGAAAGTTCATTTAAAATCTCATTCGTAATTTGGTCTAGTAAATCTTGAATGTCTTGATAATGTAAGTAAAATGTTGTTCGATTTAATCCTGCTTTTGTTGCGACTTTTTGGACCGTTAAGCTTGAAATACTAGGATTCTCACTTAGAAGAGAAAAAACAGCATTTTTAAACATTTCTCTTGAACGAACTGTACGAGGATCTTCTTTTTTATGTGTAGACACTTTAAAACTCCTTTATAGATTTTCTATTTACTTACTCGACAGTGCATACCTTCTATGTCGAGTAGTGAACATTTTCAAAAAAACTGTTCATGGTCAAAGAAAATTTATTTTGTTACCATTAATTTTATCGACACAATGTCGATAAATCAAGTGAATAATGAAGGAGTTTACCAATGCAAAAGGAACTATCAGAAAGAAACAAAAAAATTATATTAGTTGTCCTCATTACCGGCTGTTTTTTATCCACATTAAATCAGACACTATTAAATGTGGCGATGAGTAATTTAATGGAAGTATTTGATGTTACAGCTGCAACAGTGCAATGGTTATCAACAGGCTTTATGCTCATAAATGGTGTTCTCGTTCCCATTACTGCGTTTTTAATGAAACGTTTTACAACAAGGCAGCTCTTTATTAGTTCGATGCTCTCTTTGTTTATTGGGACTGTTCTCTGTGCATGCGCCATGAATTTTGGTGTTCTGTTAACTGGCAGAATGATTCAAGCAATTGGAGCAGGAATTATTATGCCACTAATGATGACAGTTATTTTATATTTATACCCTAGTGAAAAGCGCGGAAGTATTATGGGGACCATCGGTTTTGCCATCATTTTTGCGCCAGCTATCGCTCCAACATTATCTGGGTTCATCATTGAATATGTATCATGGAGATGGCTATTTATTGGATTAGCTCCATTTGTATTTATCGTTATTATTCTCGCACTTAAATATTTAATGAATGTTGCTGAGACAACAAAAGCAAAATTAGATATCGTAAGTGTCATTTTATCAACGATTGGATTTGGTTGTGTAATATTCGGATTTAGTAGTGCTGGAAGCAAAGGATGGGATCATCCAGTTGTTATTACTACCATTATCGTCGGTATAATCGTTACAACGCTATTCTGTTTACGTCAAATAAAATCTAACGATCCACTACTAAATTTATCCGTATTTAAATATAAAATTTTCGCTCTTACTTCAGTCATTAACGTACTCATTACGATGATTATGTATGCTGATTTAATTCTTTTACCGATTTACTTACAAAGTGGACGTGGTTTTACCGCATTTGAATCCGGTCTACTTCTATTACCCGGAGCTGTGATTAATGCCTTCTTATCCCCTATCACAGGCAAAATGTTTGATAAATACGGAGCGAAGCCACTCTTTATTACAGGTTTAATATGTATAATCATTTCAATGTGGGGTGTAATTGATTTAACCGAATCAACAACTTATATGTATTTAATGGTTCGTACCATTATTTTACGAATCGGGTTAAGCTTTATTTCGATGCCTTTAAATACTGCAGGGCTGAATGCTTTACCAAGAGAATTAGGTTCACACGGTTCAGCAGTAAACAATACCATTCGCCAACTTGCAGGTGCGATTGGAACAGCGGTTATCATCACCGTATATACAATTCAGTCAACTTCACATACTTTACAGTTGTCTAGTGAAAATGGAAACATATCAGCGATGCAAATAACAAAATTAACTTCTATCTTCAGCTCAAGTGATGCCTACTTATTTATGTTAGTCTTATCATTTATTGCTTTGATTATTGCATGTTTCATGCCTAAAAAAGTAGCTACCCAAAAATATGAAAGTAAATCTTAAAACAAAAACTTACACATTTAAAATTAAATACTTAAAAGATGGCTCCGGAATTGTAACGGAGCCATCTTTTTGAATGTCCATTACAAAAAATTAGAATCGTGTAAATCATCCTCGATTACTATTTGAAGAAATTGTTTTTTCAAGCTATTCTTTTCTTAATTATGCATCAAAAAAGATTACCCTTGTAATTTTTCATACCGTTTAATGGCTTAGCACATATTACTCTTAAGGGGTGATATATAAATGGATTTTCTTTCATCTGAATATTTGTCTGCCTTACTTGCCATTATTGTAATTGATTTAGTTTTAGCTGGTGATAATGCCATTGTAATTGGATTAGCAGCAAGACGATTACCGAAAGAACAGCAAAAGAAAGTCATCATTTGGGGAACTATCGGAGCAATCGCTATAAGAGCTGCTGCCACCTTAGTTGTTGTTTGGTTATTAAAAATACCAGGATTACTTCTAATTGGTGGTGTACTTCTTATATGGATTGCCTACAAATTAATTGCTGAAGGCAAAGATCATGATATTAAGGCAGAAGAAGGATTCTGGTCTGCTATTAAAACCATTATTATAGCTGATGCGTTAATGGGAATAGATAATGTTCTCGCTGTTGCTGGAGCTGCACATGGCAATTTTTCTTTAGTAATCATCGGGCTATTAGTTTCTATTCCTGTAGTCGTATGGGGAAGTACATTGATTTTAAAATGGGTGGACCGTTTCCCTGTCATCATTACGATTGGAGCTGCCGTTTTAGCTTATACTGCTGCGAAAATGATTGTAAGTGAAAAATGGTTTGTAGGATTTTTCGAGGGAAACCCTTTAGTTAAATGGGGATTCATCATTATTATCATTGTAGGTGTAGTATTCTTCGGAAAGGCGAAACAAAAAACAAAAGATCCTTCTGTATAATAACGATGGAATTATATACAAACAAGAGCGCTACTCATATGAGTAGCGCTCTTTAGTATTTATTTAGCTTCCTCTTCCGGAGTCGTCTTTACCTTCGGTTTATTTTTATCACGATTGTTGTAGTTGTACTTTGAAGGATCTACTGGGGTAAATCCTTCCGGTGTGTAGAATCGTAATAAATCTCCGTTAACAACTTGGTCAGAGTATTTTAGTGATTTTTGAACCATTTGTTCATTTTGTTTTATTTCATCTGTAAATTCTACAGGTTTCCCAGTCGCTGTATCATAATATTTGCCGTTAAGTGCTGTAACTGTTGGGCTTACGTAGTTACCATTACGGAACGGAACGACTTGTTTATGCTCTGGCGATAATAAATCTGATCCGAATTGGACATAATTTTTTGTATCTGTCCCTAGTAAGTGTAATAACGTTGGAAGAACGTCAATTTCTCCGCCGTATTGATGTTGTACGCCGCCTTCCATTCCTGGTACACGAATGATTAAAGGTACACGTTGTAATTGAGCATTTTCAAATGAGTTCATTTCTTTACCCATTATTTGAGACATTGCTGCGCTATGATTATCTGAAATACCATAATGGTCACCATACATAACAATAATTGAGTTATCGTATAAACCAGATTGTTTCAAGTAATCCATGAATCCTTTTACAGATTCATCTAAATAATGTGCCGTTTGGAAATACGTATCTACAGAAGAGTCACCTGTTTTCGCTGGCTCAATCGTTGCTTCTGCCGGATCAATAGGATAAGGGAAATGATTCGATAACGTAATGAACTTCGCATAGAACGGTTGTTTTAACGTTTGTAATAATGGAATTGATTCATTAAAGAATGGTTTATCTTTTAATCCATAGTTTACTACATCTTTTTCGTTCATATCATAGTATGACGCATCAAAGAATTTATTAAAACCAAATGATTTATAAATTTCATCACGGTTCCAGAACGTTTTATAGTTACCATGGAACACTGCTGATGTGTATCCTTGTTGACCTAAAATGGCTGGTGCTGATTGATACGTGTTATGAGCTTTATTTGTAAAAACAGATCCTTGTGGTAATCCAAACATTGAGTTCTCTAACATGAACTCCGCATCAGATGTTTTACCTTGTCCTGTTTGATGGAAGAAGTTATCAAAGTATAACGTATTCTCATCTTTTATAAATGAATTTAAGAATGGTGTAACCTCTTGGCCATTTAATTTGTAGTTTAGTAAAAAGTTTTGGAATGACTCTAAATGAATATAAATTACGTTCATTCCTTTTCCTTTACCAAAGTACTCAGGATTTGGACTTGCATATGTTGATGTAAGATAGTTTCTAACTTCTGTCATATTATCTCCATCAGCTAATGCTCGTTCTGTTGATGCTTTCGCACTTTGAATACCATCATAAATCGTAAAGTTATACACTCCTAAATATTTCACAATATAATTACGATCGAACGTTCTAGTTAATAACTGAGGACGATCCGATTCTGCGAGTCCTAAGTTAATACTAAAGAATAAAATACCTGCTATAAACACAAGTGATAATTTATGCTTCGCAACACGGATTGGTTTAGGGTTTACAAATTTCGTTGCGACTAAAACAATTAAAATGATTGTATCCAAGAAATATAGTGGATCATATACGTGTAGCAATGCAAAAATACTATTACCTAAATCTCCAAAGTTATTCGATTGTGTTAATGTCGGGAACGTAATAAAATCGCTGAAAAAGCGGTAATATACTACGTTTGAGTATAAAAGTATAGACATTAGCAAATCAATAACAATTAACCAAATGTAAGCTCGTTTCCCCTTCGCGAATAATGCGAGCCCTAAAAATATAACTGCTGAACTTAACGGGTTGAAAAACAGTAAGAACTTTTGGATTGTATTTGATATCCCTAAATTAAATTCTATCACATATGCTGCATACGTTTTTAACCATAATAAAATAACTGCAAACACGAAAAATCCAAAGTGAGTGCTTAACACTCGTTTACTCTTTAACAGTAATTGTTTCATCTCTCCACCTCTTTTGATCATCCAAGGCTTATTTTGATATAAGTCTGTCTCTCTATTCAATTTTTCTTCTCCAACTAGATTTTTTTATTTAACTATATGAAGAATATTAGTAATTATAATTTGAAGCCTTTATTTATTCAACTATTTCTTTTTAAACATTTTGACCTTAGTTTCTATTTAACTAAATTAATTTGTAACATTTCCTGTTTTCTCCCAAAATCCATCCAACTAATTATGACTCCACATACTATAAACCTATATTCACTGCTTCGCAAATAAATATGTCTCCAGTTTTGGAACATTAATGTAATATATTTAAATTCACTATACATAACATTTGTTTTTTCATTGTATAAAAAAATATTCATTAATTCGAAGTTTATTAACGTTTGGGTAATTCCACTGGATGCAACATCAAAATCACTTACCTCCACTAAAGTTTGTTTTGAATAATTATTCATAATACATAAAAAACCCTCGCTCTCAAAACGAGAGCGAGGGTTTTTATCATATATTATTGACCTTTATACATTGCATCTACTTGTTTTTGAAGTTCTTCATTTTCTAAGTACTCATCGTAAGTTGCCTCTTTATCGATTACACCGTTTGGCGTTACTTCGATAATGCGGTTTGCAATTGTTTGTACGAACTGATGGTCATGAGATGTGAATAACATTGTACCTTTAAATGCAATTAAACCGTTGTTTAATGCAGTGATAGACTCAAGGTCTAAATGGTTCGTTGGATCGTCAAGTGTGATTACGTTCGCACCACTTAACATCATTTTAGATAGCATACAACGAACTTTTTCGCCTCCAGATAATACAGAAACGTTCTTCTTAACTTCTTCACCTGAGAATAACATACGGCCTAAGAAACCACGTAAGAAGCTTTCTGACTCATCTTGTGGAGAGAATTGGCGTAACCAATCAACTAAGTTGGAGTCACTGTTCTCAAAGTATTTAGAGTTATCTCTTGGGAAGTAAGATTGAGATGTTGTAACGCCCCATTTGAATGAACCGCTATCTGGCTCCATTTCACCCATAAGGATTTTAAATAATGTTGTCATCGCAATATCATTACGACCGATAAATGCAACTTTATCACCTTTATTTAAAGTGAAGTACACATTATCTAACACTTTTTCACCATCAATTGTTTTAGAAAGACCTTCAACAGTTAATAAGTCATTTCCTATTTCACGCTCAGGTGTAAAGCCAACGAATGGGTAACGGCGTGATGATGGTCTAATATCATCTAATGTAATTTTATCTAATAATTTTTTACGAGAAGTTGCTTGTTTCGCTTTAGATGCGTTTGAGCTAAAGCGTGCAATGAAGTTTTGTAACTCTTTTACTTTCTCTTCTTTTTTCTTATTAGCATCTTGTGTTAATTTTAAAGCTAATTGGCTTGACTCATACCAGAAGTCATAGTTACCAACATAAAGTTGAATTTTACCGAAATCAAGATCAGCCATGTGCGTACAAACTTTATTTAAGAAGTGACGGTCATGGGATACAACGATTACTGTATTTTCAAAGTTCATTAAGAAGTTCTCTAACCATTGAATCGCTTTTAAGTCCAAGTGGTTGGTAGGCTCATCTAGTAATAGAATGTCAGGTTTACCGAATAAAGCTTGAGCAAGTAATACTTTTACTTTCTCTGCCCCAGTTAATTCTGACAATTTCTTATCATGAACATCTTCACCAATACCTAATCCTTTTAGTAAAATTGCAGCTTCTGACTCAGCTTCCCAACCGTTAAGCTCAGCGAACTCACCTTCAAGTTCAGCAGCACGCATACCATCTTCATCACTAAAGTCTTCTTTCATGTAAATGGCATTTTTCTCTTGCATTACTTTGTAAAGTTGCGTGTGACCCATAATTACTGTTTCTAATACTGGGAACTCTTCATATTCGAAGTGGTTCTGTTTTAATACTGCTAGACGCTCACCTGGTGTAATATGTATGTCACCTGTTGATTGTTCGATTTCTCCAGATAAAATCTTTAGAAATGTTGATTTACCAGCACCGTTTGCTCCAATTAAACCGTAGCAATTACCTGGCGTGAATTTTATGTTAACATCTTCAAATAATTTGCGATCCGCGAAACGCAAACTAACGTTACTTACTGTAATCATTTGTGTCCTCCTACTAATACCGCTTATTTCAGCGTTTTCTCACCGATTGTCTTAAAAAATCGCATATTACGACTCAATTATTGTAGACTATAGCTATTATATAGTAGAAGCTGGATGAATAGCAACGATTGATTACCTTTCTACAATGAAATCAAATGGTTTTTATCCATTCCCCTAGCTATTGAATGTATATCATCGACTTCTTTCGAATATATCCATTCGCTTCTCACTCTGTAATACATTAGATCATTTTTTTTGTTTCAAATTTTATATTATATAGAAAAAACTGTAGAGAAAACATTCCCTACAGTTTTTTCTTATTTCGTATTTATTATTTTCTCTTTATAACTCTTCAATTTACTCATCACCCCTATTAAAGCAGGCAACAATATCGGCATCACGATTAAAGCTAATAGTAAAAGAGCAACGCCCACAACGGATGCTACTTGTATAAGCGTTAATACACCTGAAGGAATTAATGCTGCGAATGTCCCGCCTAAAATAAGTGCCGCTGATAATACGACTCCCCCTATATGACGGGATGCATTTACAATTTTCGTTACGGAATCCCCTTCTAGCTCATTGTATCGCATCATTACGAAAATGCTATAATCCACTCCTAAAGTGACAATCATAATAAAACTAAAGAATGGAACATTCCAGCTTAATGACTCAACGTTTAATACATGTGTACTAATTAGTTCACTTATACCAAGTGCTGCGAAATACGCTAAAATTAATGATCCAATAATAAAGATTGTGTTTAAGAATGAACGTGTAATCACGATTAACACAAGTGAAATACCAATCAACATAATAGTAGCTGTACGTAAGAAGTCTTCTTGTGTTACGTCTTTTAAATCAACGTTTCGAGCAGTTGTCCCGCCGATCGCTGTTTTCGCCGATTTTAATTCTGTACCATTTAACGTACCATCTATTGTTTTATTTATTTCTTGAATAATTGGCATCGCTTCTTTTGAATACGGATTTACATCTAAAATGATTGTCATTTTAGCAGTCTTTCTATCGTGTGACATGTACGTATTCAATGCTTTTTGGAAATCTTCTCCCTCTAAAACTTCTTTAGGAATATAAAATTTCTCAGAGCTCTTTGACTCATTTAGCTCGCCTAAATATTTTTGAGCGTCCCCGAGACCATTACTTACTTTTCCAAGGCCTTCTGTACTTTTAGATAAACCGGATTGTAATTGACCCATCTTCTCTTGCAAATCTTTGAGCCCAGTTAATAACTGTCCTTGCCCATCGTTTATTTTTGTTAATCCAGTTTGTAACTCAGCTGACTTGTTCGCAATTTGTTTTGAACCTGTAGCTCCTTCGTTCAAGCCATTTTTCAGCTCGGTTGCTCCCTTTTGTAATTGCGTAACGCCACTGTTCATTTCTTTTAAACCGCTATCTACTTTCAATAACGATTGATTCGCTTCTTTAAATGAACTCATCGCTGCATTATGCTGCGTTGCTAGTTCATTTAATTCTTTTGAAAGTACATTTAATTGCTTTTGAGCTTCCTTCGCAATTCCTAATGTTTGCTGCACATTAGGATCGTTTGCTAATTCTGGTTTCGTTTGAATAAAATTGGTCATTAACATTTCAATTTGCTCATAACCTTTTTTCGCACCATCAATTGCTTGAGAAATACTTCTAAAGTATTGATCATAAGAACTTAAACCTTTTTCTAACTGTGCGTAACCCGCATGAAGTTGTGAAGTTGCATTAGAAAGGACGTTTATATTTTCGTTTACGGAAGTTAACCCACTCTCAATTTGCTGAGCTCCTTGTGCTCCACTGTTTATGCCACTTGATAATTGATTTAAAGCTGTTCCTAATGCTGATACCCCATTTTTCGCCTCGTTCGTTCCATCAATTAACTTTTGAACATTCGCAAGGCTATTTGAGTCATTACTACCCATTTTATCTTTCGCATCAGTTAAACCATCATTAATTTCCTTTATACCGCCATTAGCATCGCCTAAACCTGTATTTAGTTCTCCTGCTTGTTTATTTATATATAACTCTTTTATCCTATCACCAGTTGGACGCGTCGGTGAATACACTTCTGAAACACCTTTAACTTTCGAAATTTTATCAGTTAACTCATCTAATGCTTGTAGAGGAGTCGCCTCATCTAACGTCTTATCCGACTGAATGACTAACGTACTTGGTGAAGAAAATCCTGGTGGAAAATGCTCTTCTATTACGTTAATCCCCATCTTTGACTCATACTTATTATCGACTTCAAATAAGTCATTGTAATTCAGCGTGTTGGAATATTTCAATATGAAAGGAATCGATATCACAAACACAATAATTAAAGCAATAAATGGTCTTGCTACAGAGTTTTTCGCAAAGAATCCCCATAAACGACTATCCTCATGTCCTTTAAATGTTTTAACTGGATAAAACATTCCTTTTCCTAAGAGCACCATAAAAAATGGATTTAAAGTGATTAATACAAGTAATAAAACTGCGACACCAATTGCTACTGCTGAAGTAGATTGATATAATTTAAAACTCGCTAAAGCAAGTGATGCAAAACCAATTAGTACTGCTATCCCGCTATATAAAACGGTTTTTCCTGCCGATTTAAACGTCTCTTTCGTAGCCAAAAATGCATTTTCTTGTTTACTTAATTCTTCTTTAAACCTCGTATATATCAAAATGTTGTAATCTGTTCCTACTCCAAACAGGACGACAACTACAAACACTTGTGTAAAGTTTGAAAATGGAAAATGAAATTGATCTACAAGATGGGCAATAATCCCCATTGAAATTAAATACGATACACCCACTGTAAGAAGTGAAACAATCGGAACAATTGGTGAACGAAATACAATGATTAATACTACAAGAATGAAAATGATTGAAATAACTTCGGTCTTTTTCACTCCCTCTTGAGAAGATTTAAGAAAATCATCTCCGATTAAGTCACTTCCTGTTAAGTATGTTTTTACTCCTTTCGGTTTAATTTTATTATGAAGCTCATCTGCAACTTTTGATATTTCACCATGTTTTTTATCTACCGATATTTGCGTTAAAATAGTCGTATTATCTTTAGAAATTAACTGTTTTTCCAAGTCTTTATTATCTAAATGTGAAACTACTTCCTTAATTCCTAATGTCTCTTTTTCATTTTGTAAAGCATTGATTGTTTTTTCTATTTCTTCTTTCTGTTCATTCGTTAAAGCGTTTTTATCGCCACTATTAAAGACGGCTATAATTTCGTACTTTTCAACCCCTTCTTTATCCATCTCTTTTATCATCTTGTCAGCAATACTACTTTGTTCTGTATTAGGAATCGTAATTTGCCCTTTTTCTTTCACTAACTTATCCATATTAGGCATCGTTACGATCATTGCAATAGTAATAACTATCCATAATAGAAAAGATAAACTTCTCCAGCTTTTTAGCTTGCTCATATAAATCATCTCCCGTTATTAAAGTCGCTCGTTGCGTGTGGAATGAATATTCATTCCTTTTCTATTAAAGTTGTTTTTCGGAATGAACGTTCATTCCTATTATTCTATTAATATTTAAAAACTCTATTAAACCTCATATTTTAGGAATGAATATTCATTCCTATCATTACAAAGCTATAGAATCAATTGATCCTAATAGCATTCCAAGAGCTGTCTTCCAATTCTTTAATCAATTCTTTTGAGTATTCTAATTGCCCTGTCGCCATTACTTTAGTTAATTTTTCAAGTGGTTGATATACAATTATAATTAAAGCAACTGGTGGTAATGGGCGAAGAAAACCTTTTTCGATTCCCTCTTCAATTAGCTTCATAATGAATCCCATGAATTCGTCAAAAACTTCATTGCTATGTTCATCGAGAAAATAACTATCACAGTGAGAATTTGTAAAAATAAAAGCATCCACATTATGTCTCGCAAATTCAAATAAACGGTTGTAAGTATGACTAAACTGTTCACGAATAGTTGCATCGACAGGAAAATCAGTCTTTATTAATTCCGATAGTTGTAAAACGCTTTTTGAAAATAAAGAATTAACGAGCGCCTCTTTATTTTCAAAATAACGATAAATGGTACCTGCACCTACTTTTGCTTTCTCAGCAATCATTGGAATTGTTGTACCATCATACCCTCGTTCTGCAAAAAGTTGTACTGCAGCATCAAAAATATCCTCTTGTTTGTTTTTAGCCATTTTTCCCACCTCAATTTCCAGGAATGAAAATTCATTCCGTTTTTAATTATAAATTACATGGATTAAAAGTCAAGTGGTTAACATTCATAATACTTCGTTAAAAGCAGAAATGTACTATAACTAATTATGTTTAGTTATAGTACATTTCTATTTACACATTAGTATGCCGCACAAAGCTTTACAAAATTAAAAGAAATCATAAATAAACGGCTTACGCACCGGCACTACATTCTCAAATGCACGTATCTCCTCTTCGCTACCGCTTATTAAGTCTATTTCATTTAATTCTAGCGGTCGCTTGTAACCAAATATAATAGTAGATAACGCATTAATATCGATTTGAATTCCATTTTCTTTTGCCGTTTCTTCTTTAACAATTGTTATTTCATTATTTATAAGTTGGACCGTTACGTTATTCCACGGTGCAAATGAATCTGTAATATGTAAAATTACTTCCTGCCCTTCGTTATTCCAGTTCCATTCATATTGTTTGAAAAACTGTTCTACATCTACAATTCTTCCCATGAAATATGGAATTACTTCTGCTTTTACTCGTGGTTCTTGTAATGTGTAAAGAAGTGGTTCGGTCTCACTTAGTATCATTTCTAGATCTTTTATCATAGAATCATGTTGGCAAATGAAATTCCAAAGGCCATTTCTCGCTTCATTATGTAATGGGACAAATTCTTCTACTGTCATTTTAGAGTTCTCTATTTTGTATAAAATGTAACCAGCTGCATTCTTATTTTCATCATAGTAAACTGCCAATGTTAAATCATGATACACCGCTTGCAGCCACCATTTACGTCCGCGAACTAACATACCTGCAAAACGTTCTGCAAATGTTTCATAAATTTTCTCGACTTCTTCTGGATGATTTTCTTTATTGAAACGCTTCACAGTACCATTTACTTGTCTTTTCATAATCAAATCGCTCTTTGTCATATGACATACAAGGCGATTTGCACAAAGTTCCCAGCCGTATTTACGGTAAAATGAAACTGCAAATGGATGTAACATCGATACTGTATAACCAGTTTTTTTCATCGTTTGCAGTGAATGCTGAAGTAATTCTTTTACATACCCACTTCTTCTATACTCTGGATACGTCGCTACCCCTGCAACACCGCCCATTTTAAACTTTTCTTTTCCTATGTAAATATGAAAAGGAATAAGATGTAGTTTTGCTGCTAAGTCTTCCCCTTCCATAATGCCGTATATTTCATGACTTTCCTTCATTCGTGTAAGTTGCTGCTGCACTCGTTCCTCATCTACTTTATATTGAAAAGCGTATTCTGATAAACGTAATGCTTCTCTGAACTTATCTTCTTTTAATTGTATGACGGTCATATAATTCTCCTCCATTCCTCACTTGAATTGTACCATAATTCTTACTATTTCAGTTCGGTAAGTGAAATTATACAGACGTTTCAACAAAAGATATCGATTTAATAACAATCTAACATAAAAAAGCAGATACATTACGTATCTGCTTCTCATCACTTTATTTTGCTAACTTTTGAAGTTCTTCAAAGAACGTAGGGTATGATACTCCTACTGCTTCTGCATCTTCAATTGTTGTTTTTCCTTCTGCTAGACAACCTGCAATCGCAAGCATCATTCCGATGCGATGATCACCGTAACTATTTACTGTATTGCCTTTTAGAGCTGATTTTCCGTATATGATCATACCGTCATCAGTTGCTTCTATGCGAGCTCCTAGTTTCGTTAACTCTGCAACGACTGTATCAATACGGTTTGTTTCTTTTACTTTTAACTCGTGTGCATCTTTAATAACTGTAATGCCTTCTGCTTGCGTTGCCGCTAATGCGATTACTGGAATTTCATCGATTAGTCTTGGGATAATATCTCCGCCAATTTCGATTCCTTTTAATGAAGATGTTTCGATTGTAATGTTTGCAGCTGGCTCTGATGCACCTTCGTTAATTGGCTCTACAGTAAATGTAGCACCCATTTTCTCTAAAACATCAATAATACCTGTACGAGTTGGATTCATTCCTACATTTTGTAATACTAGTTTACTATTTGGGATAATTCCACCTGCTACTAAGAAAAATGCTGCTGATGATACGTCACCTGGCACTTGAACGTCTGTAGCTGTTAACTTCTGCCCACCTGCTAGTTTCACTGTTTTTCCTTCGCGAGTTACTTTAACTCCAAATGCTTCTAGCATTCTTTCCGTATGGTCGCGTGAGATATGTGGTTCTGTAACAGCTGTTACACCTTCTGCGCGAAGACCTGCAAGTAAAATAGCTGACTTCACTTGTGCACTTGCTACAGGTGAAGTGTACTGGATTGCTTTTAAATCTCCGCCACGTATTGTTAGCGGCGTAAACGTTCCTTCTTCTCGGCCATCAATGTTTGCGCCCATTTGTTTTAATGGGTTTGTTACACGTTTCATCGGTCTTTTTGCGATTGACGCATCACCTTGTACGCAAGAGAAAAATGGTGTGTTTGCTAATATACCTGACATTAATCGAATTGTTGTACCAGAATTACCAACATCTAATACAGCTTTCGGCTCTTGTAAACCTTCTAGTCCTTTCCCAACTACAGTGACTTCATCACCATTTTGCGTAATGTCTACTCCCATTTCCTTAAAGCAAGAAATTGTACTTAAACAGTCTGCACCGGGCAAGAAACCTTTAATTGTCGTTTTTCCCTCTGCAATCGCGCCAAACATAACAGCACGGTGTGAAATGGATTTATCACCTGGGATTGTAATTGTACCATTTAATCCGTTATTAACAGGTTGTATTGTTCTTTCCTTCACGTTTTCACCTTCTCATTTAAATTGTTTCATATGTTTGATATTCTTCTTCTCCAAGCGCTAGCTTTGCTTTCATTCGATCTTCTTCTCTTTGGAAGCTAATACGTAATACTCCAAGCAATCCTTCACGCGCTTCTAATATTTGCAAGTTCGTAATACTAATTTCTTCGCGTGCCAAAATACTCGTAATGTGAGCTAATGCACCTACTTTATCTAAAACATCGACATATAAATCGTGATAGGCAGGAATTGCACCTCTCTTTCGTACTGGTAAAGAATCACGGTATTCTTTCGCGTCTGCAAAATAATTTTGAATCTCACCTGCATCTCCAGTAGAAACTGTATCATATAATTCTTCCATTTCAGAGATCCACTCTTTTAATAATACCATTAAATGCTCTCGATTTTGCTTTACAATATCACTCCACATTTTCGGGCTACTAGATGCGATGCGTGTAATGTCTTTGAATCCTCCAGCAGCTAGTTGATGAATGAGTGGATTATCGCCTGCATGCTTCTCAACTTGCTTTACTAATCCTGCCGCGATAAGATGCGGGAAATGACTAACAATCCCTGTTACATAATCATGCTCTTCTGTATTTAAAACAAGGAAATGTGATCCTGTTCCTTTTAGCCATTCTTTTAGCTCTTCCACTTGTTCATTTCCTACATGATTCATCGGTGTTAAAATGTAAAATGCATTTTCAAATAAATGTGCTTTTGCACTTTCAACTCCCGTTTTATGAGAACCTGCCATCGGATGTCCACCAATGAAAGAAACTTCCTTTGAAAATAAAACTTCCGCTTCGTTCATAATCGTTCCTTTTGTACTACCAACATCGGTCACTATAACATCTTCTCGTAAACGGAATGACGCTAGTTTGTGTAATAGCTTCTTCGTTTCTTCAACTGGAGAAGCAAAAACAATTAAATGTGCCTCTTCACATGCACGCTGTAAATCTACTGCTACTTCATCTACTACGTGTAATTCTTTCGCGCGTTCTACTTGTTCTTGAAATATATCATAACCTGTTATCGTTACATCGTGCTCTTTCTTAATTGCTAATGCAAGAGAGCCTCCTATTAAACCAGTTCCAATTAATACTACTTTTTTATGCATTTGCCTCATCTCGAGACTTACTTTTTTTATTTTCAAAGTGTTGTTTTAACACTGAAATCACTCCTTCATTTTGCTCCCTTGTTCCGATTGTAATACGAACACCATTCGGGAACGGACGAATAATAAATCCTGCGTGTGCACAAGCTTCATAAATATCTCCAGCATTATCTACCGGCAAGAAAATGAAATTTGTTTGCGACGGGTAAAATGGAATAGCGTTTTCCTTACAGAAACTTTCGTATTGTTGTAATCCCTCTGTATTAACGCGTACAATTTCTTCAATAAATGCTTCATCGTTAAAAGCAGTTGTTGCAGCTTTTTGCGCTAATGAAGATACGTTAAATGGTAAACGTACGACATTTAATTTCTCGATTAACTCTTCGTGTCCAATCGCATATCCAACGCGGAAAGAAGCTAATCCGTATGCTTTAGAAAACGTTCTAAGTATAAGAATGTTGTTATGTTTTTCTAGAAGCGGTAATGTCTCCGGGAAATCTTTTGCTGTTACGTATTCATAGTACGCTTCATCAATGACAATTAACGTATTTTCACTAATGCCCTCAATAAATTGAGTTAATTTTCGCTCATTAACATATGTGCCTGTCGGGTTATTCGGATTACAAATCCATACGATTTTTGTATTGTTATCAACTGCTGACGAAATTTCGTCTAAGTCGTATACACCGTTATTTAATGCAACTTCTTTCACTTCACATCCTTCAATAACCGCATGATGACGGTACTGCGGGAATGTTGCACCAGCCGTTACAATGTTATCTCCAGCTCGTAATACGGCGCGACTTATTATTTGAATGACTTCATCTAGGCCACTACCGCAAAGTACTTGTTCCATTTGAACATGTAACTTATCTGCGATTGTTTGACGGAGCGTTGTAGCACCTCCGTCAGGATATAATGCATGTTCCAACCACGATTTTTGCAACTCTTCTAAAACACGTGGTGAACAGCCGAATGGATTTTCATTCGATGCTAATTTCACAAATGAATGATCTCCATACACTTCTTTCATTTGTTCAGGTGATTTACCTGGTTTATATGGTTGTAATGATGAAAGCTGCTCTTTTACTTGCATGTTAAAACCACCTTTTTATTAAAATTCTTTTGCGTATTTGTTATGTTGCGTAATGTTTTGCTGAATTAAATCCATACGATCTTTTCCGAATTGTTCGACTAGTGCATGTGCAAGTTCCCATGCTACAACAGATTCAGCTACAACACCTGCTGCTGGTACTGCGCAACTATCAGACCTTTCAATACTCGCTTGGAACGCTTCTTTCGTATCAATATCAACGCTTGCTAACGGTTTATATAATGTAGGAATTGGCTTCATAACGCCTCTTACGACAATTGGCATTCCTGTTGTCATACCGCCTTCTAAACCACCGGCATTATTCGTTTTTCTCGTGTATCCATTTTCTTCGTCCCACAAAATTTCATCATGGACTTTACTTCCTGGTTGTCTTGCCGCTTCAAAACCAACTCCGATTTCAGCACCTTTAAATGCATTAATACTCATAATCGCACCAGCAAGTTTTGCATCTAGTTTACGGTCGTAATGAACGTAACTACCAACGCCAATTGGTATACCTTCTGCAATGACTTCGACAATACCGCCTATGGAATCTCCGCTACTTTTTGCGTTATCAATCGCATCCATCATCTCTTGTTCTACTTCTTTATCTAAACATCGAACTGGTGAGTTCTCAGTAATTGTTTGAATTTCTTCAATTGATAAGTTTGAAATATGCGTTGCTTTTACTCCACCAATTTCAAGTACATGCCCTGCAATTTCCACGCCTAATTCTTTTAAAATTTGTTTCGCAACTGCACCAGCAGCTACACGAACTGTCGTTTCCCTTGCGGATGAGCGCTCTAATACGTTCCTTATATCTCGGTGGCCGTATTTAATCGCTCCGTTTAAATCTGCATGACCTGGACGTGGTTTTGTAATTGTACGTTTCATTTCTTTGCTTTCTTGCTCTGAAATTGGTTCTGCGCCCATTACTTTCGTCCAATGTTTGAAATCATCATTTTTTACGATTAACGTAATCGGTGAGCCAAGTGTCATCCCATGACGAACACCACTTACAATTTCAACTGTATCGGTTTCAATTTGCATGCGTCTTCCGCGTCCGTGCCCTTTTTGTCTTCTTAATAATTCTTTATTAATATGTTCCGCCGCGAGTGTTAAACCTGCAGGTACACCTTCTAAAATAACCGTTAACTGCGGACCATGTGATTCTCCAGCTGTAATGTATCTCATTTCTCTTGCCCCTTTACTATTTTTTGTACAAAAAAGTCCCTACTGAGCGCTCAGTAGGGACGATGTTTATCGCGGTACCACCCTAGTTGTAGACAACTGTCGTCTACCTCTCTTCTTCTTTAACGATCGCTTGACCGTCCTTCCCTCCATTATTGGCGGGAAAGATGCTCCAAGGCTGTAATTCATGCTTATCTTTGTACTGATTCACACCGACCATCAGCTCTCTTTAACAGGGAGATAAGCACTACTATTTCCTCTTCAGCGCATATATGATATGGAATTAAGATAATTTATTTTTGAAACCTTTTAACTCATCCATGAATCTATGGAATTCTGGAATATCCATTTGTTGTGCAGAATCTGATAATGCAACTGCTGGGTCTGGATGTACTTCAGCCATTACTGCATCCGCACCAATTGCTAGTGCCGCTTTCGCTGTTGGTAATAATAAATCTCTGCGTCCAGTTGAATGCGTTACATCAACGATAACTGGTAAATGTGTTTCTTTCTTTAAGATCGGTACTGCTGAAATGTCTAGTGTGTTACGTGTCGCTCTTTCGTATGTGCGGATACCACGTTCACATAGAATAATTTGATCGTTACCTTGCGCAATAATGTATTCCGCTGCGTTAATGAACTCATCAATTGTTGCTGCTAATCCACGTTTTAATAATACTGGCTTGTTAACTTTACCTACAGCTCGTAGTAAATCGAAGTTTTGCATGTTACGTGCGCCAACTTGAATTACATCAACGTAGTCTAATGCCATTTCAACATCATTCGGATTTAAAATTTCACTAATAATCGCTAAGTCGAACTCATCTGCTACTTGGCGTAAAATTTGTAATCCTTCTACTCCTAAGCCTTGGAAATCGTATGGAGATGTTCTCGGTTTGAAAGCACCACCACGCATTAATTTTAAGCCTTGGTCTTTCATCGCTTGCCCTACTTGGCGAACTTGCTCTAAACTTTCTACCGCACAAGGTCCCATAATGAACGTTTGTGTTCCGTTTCCAATCAATTCACCTTTCACATTAACGATTGTATTTTCTTGTTTCTTTTTACGTGATACTAATAACGCTTTTCGGTTATCATCTTCTTGCAACTCTAAGCTAGCTTTGAAGATTGTTTTGAAAATATGTTGAACCGTTGACGTTTCGAATGGTCCTTCGTTATGCTCTGCGATCATGTCAAGTACTTCACGCTCACGTACTGGATCGAAGCGTTTCGTACCTTGTACTTGTTTTTGTTCCCCAATTTTTTGAACGATTTCACCACGTTTGTTTAAAAGGTGTAATAGTTGCAAGTTAATTTCATCTACCTGTTTACGTAATTGATCTAATTCATGATTTGCCATTTGGAAATCCTCCTCTAATGTTTTAAAAGTATAGTAAGAGAATAGAAAATTCTCTATTTTCTGAATCGGTTGATTATACAAATTTAAAGTGGAATCGATACCTCTTCTTATTTTAAACTAATAATTACCACAAAGACACTATCTACTAGTTTAAAAACACTTTTTTTGTACAAAAAATCCCTACTGATTCAATCAGTAGGGACGATATTTATCGCGGTACCACCCTAGTTGTAGACTCACTTTCAGTCTACCTCTCTTCATTGTTAACGATCAATGTGACCGTCTTTCCCTTCGTAAAGATAATAATCTTTACTACGAAAAAGATGCTCCAGGACTGTAATTCGCTCTTGTTTTTGTACTGGTTCGCACCAACCACCAGCTCTCTGTTACAGGGAAACAACAACTACTTCTTTTCCTTTCAACGCATGACTATTTTATTTTCAAGTTAGGCCACTAAAATACAAAAAGTCCCTACTGAATACATCAGTAGGGACGATATTTATCGCGGTACCACCCTAGTTGTAGACTCACTTTCAGTCTACCTCTCTTCACTGTTAACGATCATCTGACCGCTTTTCCTTCATAAAGATGAAAATATCTTTACTACGAAAAAGATGCTCCAAGACTGTAATTCATGATTATCCCTGTACTGGTTCACACCAACCACCAGCTCTCTGTTACAGTAAGACTAACCACTACTGTGATCTCTTCATTGCACTTTGTTTATTCAAATGTTTTTGAAATTGAATAAGTATGATTCGTATTATAGAACGCTTTTCAAAACACTGTCAATAACTTTTTATATATTTTTTAAAATTCCTCTTTCGCCCTATAATCCCTCTTGTAAATTCCCCATTACAATTCCGATACGAATCATCTCATTTTCTATTAAATTTAATACATTTTTTTCCATTCCAAACTGGGCTAATTGTTCATTAATTTGTATAATTTCATTTTCAATAAAATCAGCTTCCTGGCGTGTTTGTAGCAAAGTAAAAAACACGTTTGCATACATTTCTTTATACGCTTTCATACTCTCTTTCTTTTCGAGCATTTCAATAAATAACTGCTTCATTTCCTCCCCTGTACATTTCCCATTTACCTCTAAAAATGTACGAGACAGAATACATAATCCTTTTTCTAAAATCTCATCCATGTATAAAATAATACGTAAAATCATTACATATTCTCTCGTTGTTATCCCACCCATTTTTGGTCGTTCACGTAAAAATATACTGAGCCAAGCTGTCCAAAATTTTTGCTGTTCTTTTACGCTCAATGTTTTAATGTAATAACATAAATACTGCATAAATTTTATTTTATTCTCTTCATTTTTTTGTATAAGTAGAGGGTATAACCAATCTGTTTTTTGCTCCCAATACAGTACACATTTAATAAATACAAAGCTAAGCCACTTTAAGAAAGCTTCCCTCGTATGCGGATGTAATACTTCTAAATGTTCTACTGCATACTTAATAAATCGCTTCATTTCTGTAAATAAAGGTAAATTAATTTGTGTATAACATAAACCTGCCCACGCATATTTCGTAATCTCATTTTCTTTCTTTAAATCTAAGTAAGGTAACAAATATTTTCGGCACCATTGCTTCTCAATATGATATAGAAATGTAATATCTGCTATTAAACGAGCAAACATAAAGTTTGTCCGTTCCGAACTAACTCTTACTTGTTCTTCAAATAAAAATAAATATTCATACACATTACGATCGTATAAATGATCATATGCTAACAGTTTTAATAATACAGCTGTCATTTTCCCAACAGGATGTTGAATGGATTCATTGTAAAAGTCTTGTTTTCCAAGCTTAAAATCCGTTTTCCCTTTCATTACTTGAGGAAATACTGAAAAAGCAAAACGTTTTACAACTCGTATACTATTCTCCTCTAACTCTTCTAATCGATTACTAATTTCATATAGAAAACTACTAATTAACCAATGAAAATCAGTATTTCTAACAAATTTCTGTAATAGCGGAATAATTTTAGGGATTTGCTCACTTGTCAGTCCTCGGTTATTTCGCCACTCTCTAATACACACAAACCATACTTCATTACTTATTTCGTGCACACCTACTAATTGATATGCAAATGAAATACTCCACTCTGTATTCAATTTACATGCTTTTGATAACATTTCTAAAAAATGGCGTTGTTCAAAAACACCATCTTTCGAAAATTGCCGAACTTGCTTCATTATTTCATCGTCTTTCAACTGCAATAATCCATCAGCAGTTACATTGCAAGTAATATTTTGTTCTGTAGATTCTTTCTTTTGTACACTATATCGATCAGAATGAAAGTGTGGATGTTTCTGTTTCATTAACTCGTATCCTTTTGCTGTAGATGGACTATTCGAATCACATGTGAATAATAAGTCTAAGACGAGACAGACATCGAATGCCCTTTCTTCTGTAAGATGCATCATTACAGTTTGAATGACTTGTTCTTTTGTTTCTTCTAAAGAATTTGTATAATGCCTTTTTAAAAGTTGAGAAACCTCGTGTTTATAAGTGACATCTAAAAGAAATCCTTCATCTAGCAACCATTTCATTTTGTCGTCTACGCTAACGAATATATTTTTACTCATCGCATCAATTGCGATTTGCTTTTGGAGTACACTATCTGCTTCTGTCATTTCTGTAATATAATAATTCGCTTTTTTCTCATTGTTTTCACATAAATAAGTTAAACACTCTTTTACAATTTGAATTAAAAATGCAAGGTCATTTTGATGAAACTCTTTCTCTTCATTTTCCTTATCTCTTTTTTTCAGCGCCGTTTGTCTTAATGACAACAATCGCATTTTCTCTAATCCCATCGTCATAATTGGAACAGCGTAATATGAAATATGCGGTCTCATCTTTTCATTCCAAATTTGCTCCACATGAGAAAATATAGACACCGGTAAACGACTCGATTCCTCGAGTTCGATTGATTCTTGCGTATCATTTCCCCATTTTCTTACACGCTTCAATTTAAGTTTTCCATCTAAAATAAACGTTAATAACAATAAAGCAATTTCTTTATGCTCAGGAAACGAACATTTTTGCAGTAAGTAAGAAATTTTTTCTATAGAGCTACTATCTTTTTCCGCAGTTTCTAACAATAGCAGTGTCCACCTTGCAAACAACAACGGATCCATCTTACTCTTCGTTTCGTTTAAGTAGATACAAATTGTTCTCCATAATAACGGGGATATTTTAGAATGATTTTTAAACATCAATTGAAATAATTCTTTTTGATGACTAAACAGAAATTGCTCCACTAACCATTCCGCAAGTAATTCATCAACCTCATCATAGTTTGGCGTAAGCAAAAATAAATTCCGTAATTTCCCTTCTGCTTCAAGCCATTCCACCCATTCATAATCTCGGGCAAATTCAACAAAGTATCGGACAGTTTCAATTTTTTTAATTGACTGCTTTATGTATGACAACTGTTCTTGTTCTACTGATGGTGGCACTATTACAATATCTCGAATGCGCATTCTTTTTGTAATATAATTATCACCCATTAACTCTGCCCAACGTTTCACCGCTTTTACGAGGGATTGATGATTATTTACTTTATTCGGATACACAATCGGTCTGATCCCTAAATGCTCCCAATGATATGTATTTTCTCCTTGTGCAACAAAAGCATATCGCCTTGTACTTGGTGGTAAACCAGTTGCTAAATATTTCATTACTGGGTCATTGTGACTATATCCAACGAATAAAACGGTGTAATTTGAGAATAAATCAACTAAAAACCTTCTCGCCCATCCTTCCGTTAAGTAAGCCCTTCCAAAATCACCGTCTGTTAAAATTAAAGCATCTTTCTCCTGCTCTACATTGCCGTGTATATAAGCAAGTCCTTTAAAAGCCCTCCCAGTCGGTAAAGCTGGTGCGTAATAAACATTAATCTCTCTATTCATTTCTTTAATTACAGTTGTAAAATGTTGATCAAAGTTTGTTGTTACAATGCGGACATCTGTATCTAAAGGAAACAGCCTCGGAATTGCATAATGCAGTGGGTTTGGTTTGGATTTTTCAATATGAACAAGATCTCTTGCAACTTGATGTACATCTTTCGTTTTCGCAATTTTACCAAGATAATAATCGTGCGGTTCTGTCATTTCACGTTTTTCGACATATAGCGTTTTTGCAATTTCATCAACTAAATCATCAAAATTCGGTAAGTTTGATTTCCCTTTCATAGAAACTCCCGCTCCAACAAATAACACTAATTTCCCTTGTTCAAGATGATCGATTAACTCCTCTGGAATTTCTACTTCTGAAGTAATCCACATCCTGGATTCCCCCTTACCTAAAAATGTCATATACTCTCATTTTACTATAACATTTTTTCTCCTTTTTTATAATATTTAGATAAAACTTCAAACATGAAAAAGTTTTATCTAAATAAGTCCGTTACAATGTATGAACTCCTGAATTTATTGCAAAACTATGTATAAATCGGAGGTGTAAATATTGAATGGTTTTACTGTAGTACTTATCAAATTTATATCGTGCATTATCGCATTTAGTATTGGACTCGCTTTATTTTTCCCTGCAACGTTTGTTCAAATTATTTCTTTCAGTCTCTTTGTGACAATCGTATCTTATATGTTTGTTGATAAAATTATTTTAAATCGAATTGGCAATTCTGGTGCCATTATGACAGATTTCTTACTAGCGTATTTAAGTGTTTGGATTTTCGGTAATATTTTATTAGACAACTATATGCAAATTGCATGGGGCAGTATCCTTTCCGCTATTGTCTTTACGTTATCTGAAGTAATCGTTCATCGCTTTTCTAATTCACACACAAGGCACAACAACGATAACATTCATATTAATCGCCGCTTTGCATATGGTACGGAGTTTGCTGAAGAACAGAATATATTGGATAAAGATAAGAAGAAGAAGTAACGTTTTGATGAAGGAGCTCCCTTTTTGGTCATGTGGTGCTCCTTTTTTTGTATTGTAAATTCAGTACATAAAATTACATAAGCGTATATATATCGATTCACCAATTTATTTAGACAAGGAAGTGATATTACATGCATTACTTTTGATTCAAAATATAATCACGTTATTCATGTACAGTTTTCCATTTAAACACCTCTATATACTTTTGAAATGTTGTTATATTTTTCTCCATAAAAAATATCCCCTTCAAGTACAGTGCAACATTCCACATTGAAAATGTAGTTTTTTACACTATCTCCTTAAAGGGGATAATTAACCTTTATGATTTATTGACTAAATAATACTTCTTATTTATCTACTTGTTTATGCTTGTTTTTTCCTTAAAACAAAACCATTTCAGTTTTTATGATGCATCTTCAAACTGACTATTGTATAAATCCGCATAGAATCCTTTTTCTGCAATTAACTCTTCATGATTACCACTTTCAATAATATCTCCGTCTTTCATAACCAAAATCAAATCGGCATTTCTAATTGTTGAAAGTCTATGTGCAATAACAAATGATGTTTTACCCACCATCAACTTATCCATTGCTTCTTGAATAAGCGCTTCAGTACGAGTGTCAACGGAACTAGTAGCCTCATCTAATATAAGCAACGGTGCTTTTTTTACCATTGCCCTTGCAATAGTAAGAAGCTGTTTTTGTCCTACAGATAAACTTGCTTTATCATTTAATGCTGTATCATAACCTTTTGGCAGGGTTCTAATAAAACGGTCCAGACCTACTGCTTTACAAGCTGCAACTACTTCTTCATCAGTTACATCTTTTTTGTTATAGATGATATTTTCCTTTATGGTACCTTCGAATAACCAAGTGTCTTGCAACACCATACAAAATAGATCATGAACATTTTTACGAGTAATCGACTTAGTCGGTACATCTTCAATCTTGATTTCACCGCTATCTACTTCATAGAAACGCATGAGGAGATTAACAAGCGTTGTTTTCCCAGCCCCAGTAGGTCCAACAATTGCAACTTTTTGGCCGGCTTTTATATGAGTAGAAAAATCTTTAATAATAAGCTTCTCTTTCGTATATCCAAACTTAACGTTTTTAAATTCCACGTTACCTTTGACATCTTTGGCATCTAAAGTAACTTCTTTATCACTTTCGTCTTCAAGTTCATCTTCTTCTAAGAATTCAAATACACGTTCGCTTGCTGCAGCAGTTGACTGCAAACTTGTAGCTGCCTGTGCTAACTGCGACAATGGCTGTGTAAATAAACGGATATAAACCATAAATGAAACAATAACACCAAATGTAATGGTACCCTGCATTGCTAGTGCAGCACCCACTACACAAACAACAACATAGCCTAAATTTCCAATAAAGATCATGAGAGGCATCATCATCCCCGACATAAACTGGGATCTCCAAGCACTATTAAAAAGACTTTCATTGATTTCATTAAATTGTTGCTTCGCTTCTTTATCACCATTATAAACCTTCACAACATCGTGCCCTGAATAGATTTCTTCAATATGACCATTCATTCTACCAAGGTCTTTCTGCTGGCGTATGAAATATTTTTGAGATTTAGATATGATGAAAATCATTAATACAAATCCAACAGCTGTTGCAGCAATGGCTGAAAGTGTCATCGTAACATTAATAGAGAACATCATAATCAAGGATCCTAAGAACATAACGACCGCTGTCACTAGCGAACCAATACTTTGGTTTAGAGTCTGGCCAATCATATCCACATCATTAGTCACACGACTTAACACATCTCCATAGGTTGTAGAGTCAAAGTATTTCAATGGTAATTTATCGATTTTGTCCGAAATATCCGTACGTAACTTCTTGGAAACTCGCTGCGTAATAGTTGCCATAATAAACGACTGAATATAGCTGAAAAGAAAACTCAATCCGTACAAAATAGCAAGGAATAGAGCAATTTTTCCTATAGCGGTAATATCAATATCACCTGCCATGCCCTCCATTATCAAATCGGTTATCTCACTAAGCTTATCTGGGCCAATAATAGTGAAAATGGTACCTATAACTGCCAATACAAGTGCAAAGATAACCGCTGGTACATAAGGTTTACAATAGGCGATTAACTTTCCCCAAGGCTTTTTAAAGTTTTTTGGCTTTTCTCCAGGAGCTGCCATTCTCCCTGGACCACCTGGGCCTTTCCGGGGATTATTTGTTTGATTATTACTCATTTTCCAGCTCCTCCTTCGATAGTTGTGAATAGGCAATTTCCTGATAAGTTCTACAACCTTTCAACAATTCGCCATGTTTTCCCATACCAACGATTTTGCCTTCATCCAGCACGATGATTTTATCAGCATCTTTAATCGTTCCAATTCGCTGTGCCACAATCAAAGTAGTTGCACCTTTCGTTTCTTTTTTCAAAGTAGAACGAAGTTGACGGTCTGTTTTATAATCTAGAGCAGAGAATGAATCATCAAAAATAAAAATTTCTGGATTTTTACTTACTGCTCTTGCTATAGAAAGACGTTGTTTTTGTCCTCCAGAAAGGTTTGTACCACCTTGAGCGATAGTCGCATCATATTGGTCATCCATTTTTTCTACAAATTCTTTTCCCTGTGCAATTTCCACTGCTTTTTTGATATCCTCATCTGTTGGCGGGTTCTGATCGCTATCACCATATGCCACATTCGATTTCACTGTACCTGAAAATAATACGGCTTTTTGAGAAACGTAGCCAAACTTATTATGAAGAGCCTCGATTGTGTATTCTTTCACGTTAATTCCGTCGACTAATACTTCTCCCTCAGTCGTATCATAAAACCTTGGGATTAAATTAATTAGCGTACTTTTACCACTACCAGTAGAACCAATTAAAGCGACAGTTTCGCCTTTACGTGCTGTAAAGCTAACATTTTCTAAAACATAATCCTCTGCGTTAGGATATTTAAAACTAACATTACGCAGTTCGATTTCACCTTCGATTCCATTAGGTGACGATTGCATTTCTCCATCAATAATTGTTTGGGGTGTATCTAATACTTCATTAATACGTGCTGCAGATACTGATGCTCTCGGCAGCATAATGAATGTCATCGCTAAAAGCATAAACGCCATAACTACCTGCATTGCATAAGATGAAAATACTACCATATCACTGAATAAACTGATTCTATCCACTCCACCTGCATTCATAATCAAATGAGCACCAATCCAATAGATAGAAAGAGTTAAACCTGACATAATTAGACTCATACCCGGTTGCATAATGGCCATCAGGCGATTCACCAAAAGATTTGTATCTGTTAAATCTTTATTTGCTTTTTCAAACTTTTCTTCCTGATACTCTTGTGCGTTATAGGCATGAACAACACGAATACCTGTTAAACCTTCTCTAGTCACTCGGTTAAGATTATCTGTCATTTTTTGGACTACTTTAAATTTTGGTAGTACAAAGATGATAATGCTACCTATCATAATTAGTAAAACAACTACAGCTACTCCTGTTGCCGCTGACCACTGCCAACTTTTCTCTGTAATCTTCAAAATAGCCCAAACTGCAAGGATAGGGGCTTTAATCATAACTTGAAGACCCATTGCAACAGTCTGCTGTATTTGCGTTATATCATTGGTAGAACGAGTAATAAGGCTTGCTGTTGAAAAACCATTAATTTCTTCCATTGAAAAAGATAATGTTTTTTCAAACACGCCCTTTCGTAATTCCTTTGAAAGAGACGTTGCAACTCTTGCCGCAAAATAACCAACAATAACTGACAATACCATACTACCAAGAGCACATAAAAGCATCTTTCCTCCAGCTACCCATATGTCGCTCGTTTCGCTCCCCTTTGTCTGCACAAGGGTAGTAATTTCAGACATAAAATCCGGTAGCTTCAAATCTAACCAGACTTGTCCTACAATGAACACGATGCTGGCTACAATAAGCATCCATTCTTTTTGTTTTAAGTATTTAAATATTTTTAACATATTTATATATCTCCTCATTTTCCGTTAGTATCCCAATGATATAGTGAAAAAATAATTCAATATAGGATCCTTTACGACCTTATGAATTTCAATTATTTATCCACCTTTTTATAGAGCCCTTTTTTAAGTAATGAAAGTTCTAAAGTATAGTTTTTCACCGACTCATCGAAGGATATTTCCTTCGCGAAATTTTGAATAAGATTGTGAAAAGTCACCGCCATGATAATCTTCATGACATGGAATATTTCTCGTTCATCTGCAATATTTAATTTTTCTTTATTTATTAGGGTAACGATTTCAGACCATCTATTTTTATGATCCTCCGCATTCATATTTCGAGTAAATGTATTTTCAACTTTATAATTCATATTCAAAAAGGCATTTCTAAAAAAGTTTCTTTTTTCTAAGTTTTGAAATTTCCTCAACAAATATTGGTACAACTCGATATACGAGTTAAATAAATCACCTTCATTTTCTTTTAATATTGAAATAAACTTTTCATTATCTCTTTTAGAGTGCTCATTTAATAAAAAGAAGAAGACATCTTCTTTATCCTCAAAGTATTGATAAAAACTTCCTCTCGGTATTCCAGCATCTTTAATAATATTGGAAATCGATGCTTCAAATAATGGAACTCTTGAAAATTCTTTCATCGCTGCCTGAATTAATACTTCTTTTTTTTCCCTTTCTAAATTAAAAAATGTTTGTTTAGGCATCCTTCTTCCTCCGATCAAATATGTGACAACGTGTTATGCCTTTTTATACATATTGCTCTTTTTCATTCGTACTATTCTAAAAACGCAAGAGATGATTTAGATAATCTTCATTATTCTATTGAATTCAGCTTTACAGCTTGAACACTGGCATAATTCCTTTTATCGCTATTAGCATGGACACGTAATTATCTTCTTTTTCCTTTGTAGGCAAATACATCATTCCCTCCAAGCTAAGCAGCATATGACAACGTGTCACAATCAAGTATAAGCCATTATCACATGACAACGTGTCATACGTCAAAGGAAAAATATGACACGTTGTCATACTTATTTAACTATTGTTTATTGGGAAGCGATCCAACTTTTTCTTGATACATGGAGTACAAAATGAAAAAGAGGTATATCCTAAAATATAATATCTGACACCACGAAGATTTAATGTATATATAAATGTAAACATTTCTAACTTAGTTCTGCGTTAAAAATTCTAATAAAAAAGAGGCCCCCCATATAGAGACAGCCCCTTTCCCACTTACGCTTCCACTTTCAAATCTTTTAATGCAACAACATCAGCAAACGCTCCAAACACTGCGTTATGATGCTTAACAATATCTTCAGCACGCAATACTTCTGTATCAAACGTACTATGCGCATCACTCACTAACGTTACTTTATATCCTTCACTAAATGCTCTGCGCGTTGTCGTATCTACACAATACTCTGTTTGCATTCCTGAAATCATAACGTGCTCAATTCCCATTTCTTGCAACACTTCGTTTAAGTTTGTTTTATGAAATGAATCTGGCGTCGTCTTTTCAACGATACTATCACCCTCTTGTGGTGCTATTGCCGCATGCACTTTCCAACCATCTGTACCTTTTTCCAAAGGATGATCTTTCGGCCCGTTATGTTGTACATAAATAATCGGAATATCATTTGAACGGCACTCCCCAATAAGTTCTTGTAATGTTTCTAAAAACTTTTCCCCATTATGTACTGGTATTCCCGCTGTATACATACCCGCTTGCACATCAATAACTATTAATGCTTTTTTCATTTCACACGGCTCCCTTGTAACTATTTATATTCCATCATCCAACAATCTTCTAATTTCCCCTCATGTAACTCATGTTCCTTTAAAATCTTCACCTTTTTAAATCCGCATTTTTCATAACACTTTATCGCACGTTCATTATTTACTTTCGGATCCATCGCAATTGCCTCTGCGCCTATTTTCTCCATAATGTATGTAATCGCTTTTTGAACGAGGTTTGTTCCAATCCCCTTTCCCCAATAAGTTGGTTCACCGATAAATTGATCCATTCCCCATACATTTTGTGATTCTTCATATCCATATAACGCTTTCCATTCAGAATCAACTGGATACATTTGAATGTAACCAATTGGCACTTCATCAAATTCTATTAAACATCTTTTTTCATGACCGTTTGGATTATGTATAAAATGATCCAGTACCATTTCTACAGACTGAGGATTATCTCGTCCTTCGTAATGCTGCAATACTTCTGGATCTGTCAACCATTTGGAAATGATCGGTGCATCGTTTTCTATTATGTATCTAACCAATAAACTGTCTTTTTGAAATAACATGTAGTACCTCTTTCTAATTAATTATTTATATTTTTTCTTAATGTTAAATCTTTAATTGCACCAATTAGTGCGTAAGGTAGTAATATTATCGTAAAAAAAGCTGTAAATACATTAAATTGAGGGACTTTATATGGAGTAAACCATTCCGTGAAAAATTGAGAATTTAAAACTCTACTGAAAAATTCTCCGCCAGGTCTAAAGTTTGGTGCCCATTCAGTAACATCACATATAACAAATAGCAGTTGAACAATTAAAAATACCCCTAAATAACGAAACCAATCCCGCTTCCAAATCGGCTGCGCCTTATTTAATTTATCTTCCATCTATCTCCCGCCTTTTTATTTCCATCAAATTGATTATACACTTTCCCTGCTTTATTTGTTAAAATTTTCTATATAATCAAAGGTGTTGGGGGAAATATATTATGTCTAATCCTATACAAAAATCAACTTTAATTATCCTTAGGGGAAACTCCGCAAGTGGAAAAACAACAATCGCAAAGGAACTGCAAGAACATTTCGGACAAGGAACACTTTTAGTCTCACAAGACGTTGTGCGCAGAGATATGCTAAAAGTACACGACACGATAGGTAATTTATCACATGATTTACTATTTGAAATTACGAAATACGGAAAAGGAAAATGTGAGTTTGTTATTTTAGAAGGTATACTGAACAGTTGTAGGTATGGTGATATGTTGAAAGAATTAATACATTACTTTGAAGGAAACTCGTATACATATTACTTTGATTTATCGTTAGACGAAACGATTCGACGACATAATACAAGGGAAAAGCGGCATGAATTTGGTGAGGATTCCCTACAAAAATGGTATAATCCGCACGATACAATCGAAGTGAAAAAAGAAACTGTTTTTACAGATGATTTCACACAAAAAGAAATATTTCATGCAATTCTTCATGATGTTACACCGTAAAAATAAGACTGACATTATGAGTCAGTCTTATTTTTATTATGTACTTTGTATTTCAGTTTTCATTACAGAACAATCTTTACACAAGTAAAAATAGATGTGCATATCCCCGAACTGAAAATCAACTACTGAAATAAGTTTCCGTTCCTCAATATCTTGTGTAACGGTAGCAACATACTTCATCTCTTTAGAACAAGTTGGACATGCCAAATCTTCTGGAAAATCATTATATAAAGGTGCTCCTAATAACCTACATACATATTCTGAACCGAACAAGTCAAAAGCTTCCCAGTAGCTATCTTCATCAGTAGGTATATCTTCATTTGTCATATTTATAAGCTTTACGTTTGTTTTTTGGAGGGGCACCGGTAGCTTATATTCTTCTTCCATTCCCCACTCTTCTGTATTATCTTGCCTTATAATTTGAACTGTTTTACCTCCGTCACTTAACTGAAAATATTGCGGTGCCCACACCATTGCACAGTTCAAGCATGAAACGAATGGTAAAATGTCCAGTGCACCACTTTTAAGTTCAGCAAGCCTCTCATCTTTCAAATCTAAACAAATGATTTGGTGCACCTTCTCACCGCATAGCTTACATATTGGTAAATTACAATCTTGGCCGCCAAAGTAATGAGTATATGAATCGCTTCCTTCAATTACTCTATAGCCTTTCCATTCATTGCAATGCGCACCATATAATTCTGTTGTCATATTCCACCCTCGCTTTATATGAATCTAATCCACCTTATTATAAGAAAGTTAACATTAAAAGCCGTCATCTTCCTGAGTGATTTCCATTTAAAAGCAAACTAATATTTAAATGTTTATTTTGTTTCACTAGTTCATTTATTGATAACTTGTTTAGGAATGTCCACAGTTATCTTTCTTGGTTATCATAATATGTTTTATCTGCGTATTTTTTATCGTTTCCTTTTAAATACGCTAAGATTATTTTTGGGTTTTTAAGCAAAGCCCAGTCACCATATGTATCAAATCTTCTGCATGAAGTTATCATTCCATTTTTAATTGTACCGAATTTCTTATTTTTTTGCTTGCCCCATTCTTTTAACCTTTTTGCAAAATCTGCGTCTTCTGCCATAAGCATGTTTTCATTAAATCCATTAATCGCCATAAAGTCTTTTCTATAGCACCAAAAAATCCCTACAGATATAGCTCCATACTTAAAAAGTATGGGGATTATTATTAACATTGCGGAAAGGAATATTCCTAAAGATATTCTTTCAAACTTCCCAGTTACCCCACCGCCAATGTATTTACCTGAAACTAAATATTTGTCTACATTAGTCAACATTGACTCTGTCATTTGGGTATCAGCGTCTATAGTAATGATGATGTCACCGCTAGCTATTTTGGCTCCCGTATTTCGGATTTTGGATAAGTTTTTATCATTATTTTTTAACGTAATACAGTTATACGATTTTGCTATTTCCTCTGTTTTATCTGTACAACGATTTAAAACAACTATAACTTCAGTTTGATCTTTATATGCCTCCGCTGCCTTTGAAATTGAATCTAAACATTTCCTAATGTACTTTTCTTCATTGTGCGCAGGGATTATAATAGAAAACTTTACATCTTTCTTTAAATCGACTCTTGAAGATTCATTTGTTTCAGTCATACTATTTCCCCCTTTTTATAAAGTGAAACATTATCTATTAATAGTTTGATTAAAACCACTTAAGATTCTTCAACCGAAAAGAAATAAAAAGAAAACTTTACATTTGGCGTTACATTCTTTTTAAAATTAAATAGTTGTCGCGATTCCTGCCAAAAATAAACTTACGATCGCTAAAAACAGAGTACCTACTATAGCCCCTCTTAAATGAAACTTGTAATCTTTATATCCCTTCATCCCTTCCGTGCTAGGAATAACAACAAACCTTGGGGTAATCCAGCAAAAAATAAGCCAATCCATTATAAATAAATCTACTAAATTAAAAATCATTAAAATACCTAAAGTATGTAAATAAGCATCCATGTACAATAGTTTTTCTTGTTGATGCAATATATACGTAGAAATAAAAGGAGTACCGAAGAGAATCGTATTGTATACAACATTAAAATAAATCGTTTGCTTTTTTTCATTGATTGTTTTCGGAAAAACTACCTTCTGGATATCTTTCGGATAATCAGTTAACGAAAGACGAGGATTATAATATAAAGATCCCAAAATCAATACGGATAACACAATAGACATGATGATACCAACATATATCATTTGCTCCAATGAACTCATAAGCATCATTCACCCTTTTCTGTATTTACTCCATAGTGCACGCACTTAATTACCAATTGTATGTACTCTTTCCACCAAAGATTAACAATTGTCTTTGTTAATCTTTTATAATTGAAATTATGATTTATCTTTTCTGAAGAACAATTAAAAATTAGTTTGGAGGAATATTATGAAGATGCTATATTTCAATAAATTTGAACCAACAGATTTCAACTTATATTTCCAGCTCGTTTCAAACGAAGAAGTAATGGCGCAAATTACAGAGCGTTCTATTCCGTTAGAAGAGGCGCAAGCTAACTTTCAACAATTGTTAAAGCGCAATAAAAAACATCAACTATTCGGCTCTTATAAAGTGTATGACTCTATTACAAATGAATACATTGGTCTTAGCCATGTAACGGTAAATGAGGAAAATGTAAAAGAAGCTGAAATTGGATATATGCTGTTGCCGAAGCACTGGGGGAAAAGATACGGAAGTACAATTGCCAAGGAATTAATGAATATTGCGAAACAGACAGATGTAAGCGTACTAAAAGCAATTATTGATCCGAACAATATCCCCTCTCGAAAAATTTTACTAAACGTCGGTTTTACATCTGAAATAGTTTGTGAGATTGATGGATTGCCTGGGGAGATTTTAAGTACATATATTTAACTATAAAAAAAAGAAATGCTACATTTGAACTAAAAGTAGTATTTCTTTACATATTAAGGCCTATTCAACCATCGAAAGTAAAACTTTCTCAAGCTCTTTTTTAGAAAGCATACTATCATTTATATAGATTTGATATGCATTTTCTCCCTTTTTTGCAGGTACCACTATTTTCATAGCCCTTACATTCGATTCTTTATACTCACCGAATGTAACGGCATAGCCATTTAATTTATATTTCTTTATATCTCCAGTAAAATTAGGTCCTCTTTCAGATGGTTTATCAAATGGTCTATCAATAAAGTAATCTTTATATTCTCCTTCAACAATTTCTAATTGATGAATTGTAAAACCTAATTCTGCCTCTGAAGTATGTGGCTCTTTTTTTACATTGCGATTTTCATATCTCATCGTAATAAGCGGCATAGGTTTTCCTAGTGTTGCTTCAGCTTTTACCTCTTCAAATACTAATTGATGTCCAACCGGAATATATGTTGGATGCTTGATTGGAAAATCAGTTATTTTTTCAGCTTGTTCAAATGTATAGGTAAAATGTTGATCTATTCTTTCTTCATATATATGTAATTGTTCCATTACTTCTCTATCTCTCGTTTCTTCATCAGCATTTAGACGATTAGTTACTGTATATTGTCTTTTTCCATTCTCTACGACACTTACTTTCTTATAAAAATGGTACGTTTCCTGTAATAAAGCTACATACTTTTCAAAGTCCTCTTCTGTAAATATACTTTTAGCAATTTCTATACGTTCCATTACGCCATTATAACCATCCTCAGTCATTCCCATATCTTGTCTTGCTTTTTCTGGTGTCCCTACAATTTTATCCATTATTGTTGTACCTGCAAAAGTACCAGTCGGTATTAAAATAGCCGCAGCTATAAAGCCAAGTAATAACTTTTTCTTCATAGAAATCTTCTCTTTATTTTTCATCTTTTGGTATTTATAAAAAGAGGCTTGTACTTTATCTTCCAGATTAGGAGAAGGCTCTATATTCGCTGCCTTTCTTTTCAATTCATTCGTTACACTTTTTTCAAAATCCATTTATTTCTCCCTCTCTTATATCTGGCATATGCTCCATTTCAGCTCTTAATCGTTTTAGCGCAGTATGTAATCGGGATTTCACTGTACCAATAGGAATTTGAAGAAGTGCAGCAATTTCCTCCATGCTATATTCATGGAAGTAACGCATAATTATTACTTCACGATGCTTATAAGATAATTTTTGTACAATCTCCACCAATTCATTACGTGTTTCCTTATGTAAAATATCTTCATGCATAATGTAAGGGCGATCTTGCTCATACATTTTTTTCCTTTCAAAAATTCGAAACCTTCGCCACGATTTACGACGCCAATCCTGTACTTGCTTCACAACTAGTCCATGTAACCAAAAACGAAAGGAACGATTCATATCATAGTTTGTTACGGACTTCCACATTTGTATGTACACTTCATTCACTATATCGTCTACATCTTCATTTTGACTTCCTACTAAAAATACTACTGTTTTATAAATATCTTTACATGTGTGCTCATAAATAAATCGAAAGGCTTCTTGCTCCCCAGATTCCATTTTATATAGCCATTCTTTTAATTGTACTTCATCCAAAATTACGTTCCCCTCTCATAATCTTTCACACTATATTCGCCCGTTTCTCACAAAAGGTTCATTTTACATGGAAATTTATTTATTACAATAAAAATATAAAGTATATTTTTAAGGAAAGGAGGATTTCATGAATGAATATAGAGAATAAAACTTACGCTGAAAACGTGTTAAAAAATCTCTTCATAGGAGCGCAAGTTGATGGATTGGAATTTGGGATTTCTCCAGACACTATAAAAATTGATTTTACAAACTTTTATGATTTTGTTCACTATGAGGGGCAATTATATATCAATATCGAAACGAAATGGTGTTTATTCAATAATCCCCCAAAAAAATACCCATCTAATGAAGATGAATTTGACGATTATACTGAGGATGAAGAATATAAGAGAATATTTGAAATGAGAAGACAAAAAGTTATAGATATACAACTCGGCATAGAAAGTCCTCATTTAATGATTACATTAGAGAACGGGCAAATTATTTATGTAAATGGGTTTCATGAAGATTACGAATGTTGGCAAGCTGGTGTTCAATGTGAGGCTTGGCTTGTTGTTGCTACACCTGGTAATGAAATTGCCACTTGGATTCCCGATGAATTTAATAAAAAATAGCTAATGGCATATTCCCATTAGCTATTTTTTATTTTGAAGAAACACTATCTAGCATAACGTCTCATTCCCAAGCTTCCAACTAAACCATCTACCATGACCTTCTGTTTCTCCAACCGTTTCACGATATTCTTTTCCGTTAATATAATAATCAATATGAAGGTCACGATCCCACATGTTGTTATAGAGGTGGAATACATCACGATTTGCGCCAATTTCTTGAATGTGTTTTTCTAACTTACGTTTTACTTGTTCAGGTATTTGATTTGCGACGTGTGTATGGAAAATGCAGATTACAGCATCTTCACTTATTTGTTCAATAATAGATGGCAACAGTTCTACACCGTCTCCTTCTATTAATTGGACAGATTCATTTTTTACTAATGATGTTGCTTGATCAAACATTTCAAGCCTTTCTTTATGCTCTGGCCAAATTAAAGCGCGTAACCATAAATAATCTTCCTCATTATGTAAATCATTTACATGTAAATCCAGTCCGATTCTTTCTGTGACAGATGGACTTTCTTTTAGAAAACGAGGTACATTCTCCCCTTTTATTTCAGTAGTTAAATGTACACTTGAATGTATATTTCCATACATTTCATCTGTTCCATACGAATAGCGATATTGATCCCAGAACAGTTGTAATCCAGAGCTTGTACCAATTTCAATTATCGCTAGCGGTTTCTTTACTTTGTTAAATATGTAGCAGAAACTTGGGTATAGGTACGCACATCGTCTTACTTCATTCGTTTGAACGAGTTTCGTTTGTAATAAAGTAATGATTTCTTCTCGATACTCCTTACAAAAATCTTTAAAGTGATCAAAAGCTTTATCTAAATTTGTAGTAACATTTTCAACTAAGCTACTATAATACGTTTTTAAATGATGGTCTTTACCGGCTAGCAATAAATAATGTACTGCGCCTAATAATAAGTTTGGGATTGGTTGGCCTGTTTGAGCATAAGAAGATAGTGTAAGTACTTCCTCATCTTCAGCAATGTTTATTGATAAATATTCGTATAAATCACTTGATCCTTTACATTCCTTTATTGAAAAGTTTCGAAATAAATTTGCGATTTGTTCTTGTTTAGGCATTGGTATCCCTCCTTTTTATTTTTCTGAATAATCTTATCATTCGTAGGAATAAAATTCTATTATAAGGTATCCCCCTAACCACTTAGAGGGATGTAAGCTTTTTTAAGATAATTTCAAACCGTGATTTTTTTCTATTCATTAACTGAAAAGTGCTTGTTAAATAAGAATTTTGGCAAATATAGCGTTAAATAGTTTAAAATTATCAGATAACACTAGATATTTTAGTCTATTAATTATTATAATAGAGTATGAGATGGTTATACAATTGAGACAAAAAAGGTAAATACCTAGGTGGGGCCTAGGCGGTGTTTCTTTTTTACGGCTTAGACATAGAAGACACCTACTCTTTTTTGCCAATATAGGGGATGGAGAGATTATCATGAGCAACATGCAGCAGAAAACAGACGTTATCTTAATTGGTGCAGGAATTATGAGTGCAACGTTAGGCTCATTACTAAAAGAATTAGCACCAGAATGGGAAATTAAAGTTTTTGAAAAACTCGCAAGTGCCGGGGAAGAAAGCTCAAACGAATGGAATAATGCAGGTACAGGGCATTCTGCGCTTTGCGAACTGAACTATACATCAGAAAAGGCTGACGGATCTGTAGATATTGCTAAAGCTATTAAAGTTAATGAACAATTCCAACTTTCAAGACAGTTTTGGGCATATCTTGTTAAAAGTAATTTAATTCGTAATCCGCAAGATTTTATTATGCCGATACCTCACATGAGTTTAGTACAAGGTGAAAAAAATGTTGAGTTTCTAAAAAATCGTTTTGAAGCGCTTTCAAAAAATCCGTTATTCCAAGGAATGGAATATTCTGATGCTCCTGAAACATTAAAAAAATGGCTTCCACTCATTATGGATGGCCGTGCATCTAATGAACCGATGGCTGCAACAAAAATTGATTCTGGAACAGATGTTAACTTCGGTGCGTTAACGCGCATGTTGTTTGATTACTTAAAAACTAAAAATGTCGAGCTAAACTACAAACATAGTGTTGAAAATATTAAACGCACAAAGAACGGTTTGTGGGATGTAAAAGTACATGATATGAACAGTGGAAAAATCGAGCATCATACTGCAAAATTCGTCTTTATTGGCGGCGGTGGCGGTAGTCTACCTCTACTACAAAAGACGGGTATTCCTGAATCAAAACATATCGGTGGATTCCCAGTAAGTGGACTATTTATGGTATGTAAAAATCAAAAAGTTGTTGAGCAACATCATGCAAAAGTATACGGTAAAGCTAAAGTTGGCGCTCCGCCAATGTCTGTTCCTCATCTGGATACGAGATATATAGACAATAAAAAAGCTTTACTGTTTGGACCGTTTGCAGGGTTCTCACCTAAATTCTTAAAAACTGGTTCAAACCTTGATTTAATTGGCTCTGTAAAGCCAAATAACGTCTTAACGATGTTAGCAGCTGGTGTAAAAGAAATGGGACTAACAAAATACTTAATCCAACAAGTTATGTTGTCACAAGAAAAACGTATGGAAGAATTACGTGAGTTTATTCCAAGTGCGAAAAGTGAAGATTGGGATATTGTAGTTGCTGGTCAACGTGTGCAAGTAATTAAAGATACTGATGCAGGTGGTAAAGGCACACTTCAATTCGGTACAGAAGTTGTTAGTGCGGCTGACGGATCAATCGCTGCGTTACTTGGCGCTTCTCCAGGTGCTTCTACTGCCGTTCACGTTATGCTTGAAGTATTAGAAAAATGCTTCCCAAGCCGTATGGTAGAATGGGAAACAAAAATAAAAGAAATGGTTCCTTCTTATGGCATTTCACTAACTGAAAATCCAAGATTGTTCCAAGATCTACACACTTCGACTGGACGTACACTTGGATTAAATGAAAAAGAAACTGTTCATAATTAATGAAGAGATCAAAAAACGTCCGATATATTCGGACGTTTTTTCGTTTCTAGAAATTATACTTATCAATATTATCCTTCGTAAATACGACTCGTTCTGGTAATACGATAATTCCGTTGCCTTCCGCTTCATAGTCATATCCTTGAATAGAGTTTGGTTCTACCTTCACTTTGCCGATTCCTTTTACTCCGAAGCTATCCCCTACTTTTAACTTCTTCCCTTTTACAACAATTTCATTTGCAACATACGTAGCGAGAGCACCTTGTTGTTTTACATCCCATAAAACGAACAGTCTTTTGGGTTCACATCAGAATTCCAAGTTAACACCGTCATTCTTTTTTTAATATCTAGAACACTTTTTTCTACGTACTATTAATCGTTTCAACTGGAATAAACAAAATATATGGCACATATGTTTAAGCAGTAGTCAATTGTTGAAAGGGATGAAGAGTATGACTCAGCTGTACTTTGAAGAGAATTTATTAACTAAAGTAGCTTGGTACTATTATCAACTACCCCCACTGAGATAAAGCGTTTCAGTGGGGCTTGAGTTAGAATGCTAGGTCTTTTCGTCTATCGTTAGACAGGTTGACGCTCTAGCATTCATGCCACATTCATCGGAATGATCCCATATCCGTTCTCATCCACTTTTGGCACTTGATAGATTTCAATAATTCGTTTGTCAGTGGAGCGAGAATAATTTGGAAACTTAGGACGACCTGTGAACTTCTCAGGATTTTTCTCCCACTGTTCCAACGCTTTAAAAAAGCTCTTCACTCCTGTAAATAAGGCTCTACGAATCGCTTGAACAGAGTTTGATTGAACTCCCAGGTAGTTTATATAGGCTTTCATGGCAGTGTCCACTTCTTTTACAGTAGCCATCCTGTTATTGTTCAAGTAAATTTGTTTCATCGTATACAATCCAGCATTTCGCAATGCTTTTGAACTATGTGACATGCGTTGCAGTAAGCGAAATTCTTTAGCTGTGAGACAAGCTCGTCCGATATGCTGTTTCTGAGTGAATCTTTGCATGTTTTCCCTTTTCTTTTGTTTACGCAATACTTTCATTATCCCTACCCCAATAGACGATTATGCCGCTTCTCTCGGAAAAGCTGCTGCACAATATTTAGAAACTCAGCTCCAGCAAGGCGATTTACTCGGTATTGGATGGGGTGAAACCATTAACAAAATGCTAGAAAACATTCATTTTGAAAGTTCTATAAACCTTTCAATCGTAACGCTAACAGGCGGAGTAAATCACTATCTTCCGAGAAAACAAAACTATTTACACTACATGCAAGGTGATCTGCACATTATTCCTACCCCTTTCCTAGCATCTACAACCGAAATGGCACAAAGTATTCTATCAGAACCGAGTGTAAAAGCTATGCTTCCTGTCGCTTCACTTGCTCATACGGCAGTTGTTGGTATTGGTGGACTATCTCAAGATGCAACTATTGTAAAAGAAGAAAAGTTAACGCTACGTGAAATGACATATATTCGTAGCCAAAACGGTGCTGGTGATATTTTAGGACAGTTTTATAATACGAACGGTGATTTATTACATCTTCCGCATCACAACCGCCTTATTGGCACGCCGCTCTCGATTCTGCGCAAAATGAAGCATGTCGTTGGTGTTGCTGGGGGAATAGAAAAAATTGATGCTATTTACGGTGCCTTAAAAGGAAAATACATTCATACATTAATTACTGATAAAGATACTGCGCTCTCTTTATTACAAAAGGACGGTGATTGTTAATGTCTACTTTATTAGCTTTCGATGCTGGTACAGGGAGCATTCGAGCAGTTCTTTTTGATTTACATGGCAATCAAATTGCAGTAAGTCAAAAAGAATGGATTCATAAATCGGATCCTCGTTACCCGGGTTCTATGAATTTTGATGTGAAAGAAAACTGGCAGCTTGTACAAGAGTGTACGAAAGAAGTTCTGCAAAAAGCTAATATACCCCCCTCTTCTATTCAAGCTATTAGCGCAACGAGTATGCGGGAAGGATTTGTTTTATACGATAAAAATGGGCAAGAAATATGGGCCTGTGCAAATGTTGATGGGCGCGCATCCGCTGAAGTTAGTGAACTAAAAGAAATCCGGACGCATCTTGAAGAAGATTTATATAGAAAGTCTGGTCAAACTTTTTCATTAGGTGCTTTACCTCGCCTACTTTGGATTAAAAAGCAAGAGCCAGACGTCTATAGCAATATTCATTCTTTTACGATGTTAAATGATTGGATTTTATATAAATTAAGCGGCGTACTGCAAATCGATCCTTCAAACGGATGTACGTCCGGTATTTTTGATTTACAAAATAGAAATTGGGATAACGATGTCGCTAAAGAGTGCGGGATAACTTTGCCATTTTCACCAAATGTAAATGAAGCTGGTACAGTGATCGGTAATGTTACAAAAGATTGCGCAGCATTAACTGGATTACGTGAAGGAATTCCTGTCGTTGCTGGTGGCGGAGATGCTCAAATGGCATCACTCGGAACTGGAGTCGTTAAGCCAAGTCAAACACTCATATGCGGAGGCAGCTTTTGGCAACAAGAAGTTAACATTACAGAGCCAATAACGGATTCACACGCTGCGATTCGCGTAAATTGTCACGTCGTTCCGAACCTATGGCAATATGAAACGATCGCCTTTTTCCCTGGTCTTGTTATGCGCTGGTTTCGCGATGCTTTTTGCCAAGAAGAAAAGAAATTCGCTGAAAAACTCGGTGTAGATGCATATGAATTATTAGAAGAACAAGCGAAAGACGTTCCGGTCGGATCACATGGCATTATCCCTACTTTTTCAAACGTCATGAACTACATTTCTTGGCGTCATGCTGCACCTTCTTTTTTAAATTTAAGTTTGGATGCTGACAAATGCGGAAAGAAAGAAATGTTCCGTGCTATTGAAGAAAATGCCGCCTTTGTTACACTTGGCAATTTAAAACTAATTGAAAATCTCACAGGTACATTCCCTTCTGAAATCGTTTTTGCTGGCGGTGCCGCTAAAGGAAAACTATGGCCTCAAATTCTTTCAGACGTACTCGGTATCCCTGTAAAAGTACCAGTTGTGAAAGAAGCAGCTGCTTTAGGAACTGCGATTGCTGCTGGAGTCGGGGCTGGCATATATTCATCTATGGAAGAAACTGCCGAACAGTTTGTACAGTGGGAAAATACATTCGAACCAGTTACTGAAAATCACGAACTATATAAAGAGTTCTATGAAACATGGAAAACTGTGTATGACAGTCAGCTCGCTTTAGCTGATAAAGGGCTCACCTCACATATGTGGATTGCGCCTGGTGCTCTGTAACATATTACATAGAGGAGTGAAATGTATGTTAAAAGCGAATGAAAATGACTTCTCCTATCGCTTCTGTGATAACGGGCCGAAATATTTAATACAAGGACCAAATATTGATTTAGGCCTTGTTGTTATTCAGCCTGGGCAAGAATTTCAAAATCACTACCATACAACGTGTGAAGAAGTCTTTTATGCATTAGAAGGCGAAATCGACTTCTATGTAAATAACGAAAGAGTTCCAATTAAACAAGGTGATGTCCTGCAAGTTCGCCCTCATGAATCTCACTATCTTATTAACCATTCTGACAAACCTTTTAAAGCTGTTTTTATCAAATCACCACATTTACCAAATAAAGATACTGTACAAACGGAAAATCCAACATTAACGAAGGAGTGATTTTGAATGACTTGGGGATTTAAAAATCGATTAAACACAATTTTACCTGATGGCAGAGCGGTAATGTTAGCCATCGATCACGGTTACTTCCTAGGACCCATTCACGGGCTAGAGCAACCACTTGAGACAGTTAAAAACTTACTTCCTTATACAGATTCCCTCTTTTTAACGCGAGGTGTACTTAGCTCCTGCATTCCTGAAAACTGCAGCACACCGATGGTAATGCGTATATCCGGCGGAGCTACTGTCGTCGGTAAAGATTTAGCGAATGAAACAATCGTTACACCTGTAAAAGAAGCAGTAAAACAAAACGCAATTGGCGTCGGCGTTTCTGTTTTCGTCGGATCAGACTATGAAACACAAACTGTTACGAATCTCGCAAACGTAGTTTCAGAAGCTCATGATTACGGATTACCAGTTCTCGGCATTACCGCAGTTGCCAAAGAACTACAAAAACGAGAGGCACGCTTCCTTGCACTTGCTTCCCGCGTATGTGTTGAAATGGGCGCTGACATTATTAAAACGTATTACTGCGAAGGATTCGAAAAAATAACGAGCACATGCCCTGCCCCAGTCGTCATCGCCGGTGGACCGAAACTAGATTCAATCGAAGACGCATTAAACATTACGTACAATGCACTGCAGGAAGGTGCAATTGGAGTAGATATGGGCCGAAACATATGGCAATCTGAACACCCAGCTGCGATGATTCAAGCGATACATGGTATTGTTAAAAATAGATTAAATGTGAAAGAAGCGCTGGAATTATATGATGATGTAAAGAACTAAGGTAAAAGTTAGACTATTACACTTAAATAAATACAAAATCAATATTTACTATAAGGAAAAGCCCATATCTAACATATGGGCTTTCTTTTACATTTTATTGTTCCTAATTTGGTCAGGTTTCTACAGATCGCGTACATTCCAAACAATCTCACCGCGTTCACCAAACGTACTGTGATGCCGCTTAAATCCTATCTTTTCTAATACCCGAAAAGACGCAGTATTCCAAGCGCCTACAGTAGACCAAAGTCTATGGCGACCCGTAGCAATCGCAGCCTCCAGCACAGCGGATGCTGCCTCAGTCGCATAGCCATTACCATGAACACTGCGGAACAACTCGTATGCAATCTCCGGCTCTTCAAGCGTGGAACGACCGATAATTAAGCCACAGTATCCGATGAAATCGCCTTCGTCTCGTCTACGAATAGTGAGCAGAGAAATACCATTTTCAGCTGCTTTCTTGCGCATCTTGATAAGATCGCTACCAACGGAGTCTAGGGATGGCATGTCCACACCACGTTCGGCAATTAATTTTCTCAGCCAGACTGCATCGGATTCCTCCCACATATTCAGGTCGAGTCGTTCCGTTTTTAGCTGGAACGCCATATCTTTAAATAAAGCTGTCATAGCGGCAACCTCCTAGTTATGTCACTGTACTACATATAATAGTTTCGTACTGTACCATATGGGAAACCTGCTTGATTCTCTTAATTTTCTAGCAACAATATACAAAAAAATAGAGTTCTTTTATGCATAAGCAATTCCTCTGCAAAATAGACCTTGTTATCACAACTTCATTTTACGTCTACAATATTTGATTTATGAATGATTTTAGATTTACACTTAATTTTTATATTAAAAAATGTATCTTCCTTTCTTTTTTGTTAAAATAAAGAAATTGAGGAACGATTATGCAACGAATGACTTTTGAACGCCCTACTGATTATTACGATGAAAGATTATATACTATCGATGAAAAAATTTGTGCACTATTAAAAGAACGAAAAGAACTTTCAGATGGTGACCCTGGTTTTCCACATGATGAAGCGATTTATAAATGGGCAAAGCAATACGGATTTTATCCAGACTATCTAAATTCACTATTCTCTTCGATGATGGACGAAGGTGAATTTAAACCTCGTGTCGAACCGACTAAATTCAAAAAACATATACCCGTTTTTAAAACTTATGAACATAAAGGCATCATGTATACTGTAACCTTTATTCGTCAATATTCTAATGCTAGTGTAGTTTATTTATATAGCGATTGGGATTCCACGAATGAAGCTTTTAATGAAGATAAGTCTCATACTTTCTTTCAATTATCAATAGATGATACATACGATTGCTGGCCGGAAGGTGGTGGCGGCACAGATGGACATATGAATCATCATTTTGTTGTATCTCCTGCCCTTCCTGATAATTTGTCTGGAATAAGCTTACGATTTAAAGAACACAATATGCCTTTTAGGAATGATCAAACTGTGCTTGAATTTGAAATTCAGATAGATTAATAAAGAAGCTATCTCACAAGTCATATTCCTGACTAAAATCCACTTGTTTTTTACTTTTTATGCTCCTTAAAAAAACAAATAAAATAATCAAGCCCCTTTCCAAACTGGATAAGGGGCTATATTACACCTTCAAACAATTACTCTTGTTAATTGCTATTGAATTTTCTTACCCTCTTTATAGTCAATACAAGACACTTCAATTAACAATCCATTAAACATTGTAAAATAAAAACCATAACTACTACCTCTCATTGAATACGGTTCCTTGTCTATTTCAATGCCGCCGGCTACTAAACGATTATATGCTTGATCAACTTCACTTGAAGTTTCTACTAAAAAGCCAATATGAAAAGCTTCCGGATACGTAACGTCATGTTTCCCCTTGAATACTTTCGGATCACTTAATACAAGTATAAATCCACTCTCATCACTCATCACTACAAGTGCCTTTCCTTTTTGCTCCAAAAATTGAAAATCAAAAAATGTTTCAAAGAAATGTCTCGCTTCTGATAAATCATCAACACATAGATTCAAATGATTCAACTTCATTCACTCATCTCCTTTTAACCATATGCTATATAGACTCATAATGAATACACTTAAATGTTTAAAGAAAGGGATTTAAGTGTTCAATCTAAGACTATTTTGTAATAGCCTAGAACGTTTTTGAAATTAATGTAATCATATGAACAATTCAACATGAAATATCGATTCACCTATATAAGTTGACAAATTTAATAGCTATATTATTTATTCTCCAAATGAATTCAAATCCACTCAATCAAGAAAACTGCTGAAGAAATGCGCTTTGTTGTATCACCTAAAAACAGTTTATTTATAAACTCCCCAAAATTAGTTGGTACTTTAGATAATGTTTCAATATACTTCAAAACAGATCCAGCTGGAGGTACTGGCTTATTATTAACAGCCCATATCCCTTCCAACAATGTCCAAGTTGACGTTTGGACTATGTATGAAGCTTTTAACTCTTCGTTTTCTTTCAATGCAGACTTAATTTTAATCAGCGAACTATTTAACCAATGAGAAATTCCTTTTACTTTATCACTAGAAACACGGTAGTTTTCAAATCCATGTTTAGCTATTTCCTTTAACTTTTTCAGCTCACCGCTTTTATCAAAAAAAATTTTACCCTCTAAAAAAGAATATAGTTCCATCGGATTGTTTTTAAAGTTTACTTGTATTTGATTAAAATCAGCATACTTATATTCAACTAAAATACCTGCTCTTGTTTCAGCATGAAACTCTTTCTTTTGTCCATCCGCTAAAAGAATATAAAAGTCTAAATCCGATTCAGGATATGCATCTCCTCTTGCGACAGATCCGATGAGCATGAATCCATTTACCTTATCCATAGATAAGGTTTCCGCTACTATTGTTTGCACTAATTTTTTATGTTGTTCATATGTAATGAATGCAAGGTTTTCTATCATTCCCATCCCCCAGTACTAAAAAAGAGGATACATGTTAGTTTCTACAACATGTATCCTCTACTTATATTTTACGACTGCTGATAAGCCGCTTTTGATGATTTCACATAATAAACACCATGTTCAACGTTAATAATATGATCCGGTTTTGGTTTACCACGGCCAGCTCTATGTCCAGCTAAATGTTCTTCACTCGTTTCCCAGTTTTTCCATGCTTCTTCAGATTCCCAGCGAATCATAACGACTACTTCTTCGTCTCCGCGTCTTACTTTTTTCACAAGAACACTTAAGTCGATGAAGCCTTCAAATTTTTCAATAATACCTTCTCCAGTGAAATGTTCTACAACTATATTTGATGTACCTTCTTTTACTGTAAATGTCTTCGTTTCGATAAACATATTTCCCACTCCTTCTTTGTAACACGAATACTAGTATTCTTCCATTATAATTGATTATGATAATTATTTTCAATTAAATAGTTTCAAATTTTTAGAATTATGCGGATTTCTCTTCGATTGGCTCATCCAAAAATTTAAAATACGGAAGTAATATCCCTATTAAAGAAGTGACACATATAATCGATCCTATGATAAAGTATAGTACTCTTACTCCCCACATTTCACTCAGTATTCCTCCTAATAACACACCTAACGGCATAGCAGATCGTATGAAAAATAACCGCACTGAAAATACTTTTCCTATCATATTGTTTGGAACTGATTGTTGGCATATCGTCGTATTATGGACATTGAAAAATGCAATACAAATACCTGCTATTACTTCAATTATTACGGCGATTATAATACTATGATTAAATCCTAGTGAAATGTATGTAAGTCCCCCTATAAACAATCCTCCGAGCATAAGTATGCGCCGACTTTTATATGTTACTTTTCCGACTAGTATTGATCCTACTACATAGCCAAGTGGGAACCCAGCCATGAAGTAACCGTACTCAGCATACCCCGCTGACAGCTCATCTTTTATATAAGGCAGGTTGGTAACCATCGTTACCCCAACTCCAAATTGCACGAAAATAAGAAAGACACCGAGCCAAACAATGATTGGTTTTGTGAAAAAATATGTAAAACCATGAAGAAACTGTTCTAGCCACGTTTTCCGAATATCTTGTGCTGTTCTCTTTTCTTTTATATAAAATAATAAAGCCCCGCTAACAAATAGACTAATACATACGAAAATTAATGTAAGTTCCGTTCCGATCAATTTAATAACTATTCCACCTAATACAGGAGCAAGAAACATCATGAGACGAGTCATTCCATCAATATACCCATTTGCGTCTTGAAGTTGTTCTTTGCTTACAATACTCGGCGTAATTGCTTGACTCGCCGGTGTATAAAGCGGCGTAATAAGTCCAACTACAATTTGAACAACGTAAACGTGCCAAACTTCTATACTGCCTACCACTAGCATCACCAAAGGCAGTAAGAATACGGACGCCCGTATCCATTGCGAAAAAATCATAATCCACTTTCGGCTCCATTTATCAATAAATGGTCCACTTATTAGTTGTAGTATGAGAGACGGGATAAAATATAATAGCCACATACTACTTAATGCTGTCTTCGATCCTGTTAACTCATATACAAGAATTGAATTACAAAACGTCCCGAAAGCCCCGCCTAGTTCCGAAATTGCACTACCTATCCACATAAAAAAGAATGAACGATTTTTCAATACATTTTTCACTATGACTCACCAACTTTTCTATTAAATTCCTCCCTTTTGTACATTCTCGTTGTTTATTATCTATTCAAAAAGACTTCTAATTCTTTCGCTAACGACTGCACTGCTTTCTTCCTCAATACATACTTTCCTTCATGTATATCAACTAACTTCGCTGCACGTAACAATTTCAAATGATGGTGTACTGTCGATTTACCAAGTTGCAGTCTTTCTGTAATTTCCTGCAATGTACGTTCTTTTTCGAACAACATTTTTACAATTCTTAATCTCGCTTCATCCCCAAGCGCCTTATGTTTTTGAACTAAAAAATAATTCGGTTCATACGGATCTTCAGGATGAATGCTTTCATTCGCGACTGGATAATGAAATACTTTCGTATCTTCAATATCCGCTTCTATATTCCACGGTCTGTACGTCATTTGCGGAATAAGAAGTACGTGGTGAACACTTGGTTCTGGCATATAGTTCACTCCACCTGTTGCCCATTCTACAAACTCCTCTGGTTTCATCTTTTGATTCATTTCATTTTTCGTCTGATAATCTCGCTCTAATATAGAAAGTATTTGCTTTTCCTCTTTCTTAATAACACTCTCATACCATCCTGTCATTACAGCGATTAAATGGGATTTTAGTTCTTGTACATCGACATCACATATAAAACCAATATACACAGAGAAAAACTGATGATCATGCGTCAGTTCCTTAAGTTCGTGTATTGCGCATACGTCCCCACTTGCGGCTAACCGTCTCTTATCTTGATACCTCTCTCCTAAAAACGGTAAACATATATACTTCAACTCTTCTTCTGAAAGCGAATCAATTTTAGAATTAAATTGCGATAAGTCCTGAAAATCACCTTCATACAATAACTGAAGCAACGCTTTCCACGTATTATGCTCTTCTACAAACTGTAAATACTTTTTCATCTCTACCGGTAATGATTGTCTTATTTCTTCCCATTCACTTTGACTCTTTTCAAGCGTTTCGATTAATCTCTTATGAGTAATTGCCGCAATGCCAAGCGCACATTCGAAAAGTATCGAATATCTCATATGAACGTTGTATGTTTCCCTTTTTCTACTCGTTACGTGAAAGACTTCCATTTTATCCCCTCCTTGTTTGCTATGTATTAAATTCTATATTTATCGAATGTTACCTTTTGTTTTTTTAGAATTTTAAAATATTCTCATATCTTTTATAGTTCTGTTGTAAATTAAAATACTTAAATAACTTGTTTCAAAAATGGATTGAACGTAAAAAAACGCAGTTTGATTGCAACCTGCGTTTTTTACCATTGAGTATGAATTTTTGACCGTAATGAAAATTCAACAACGAATGTTCAAATGAATATAAAATTCCTTCATCATTTATCCATTCTTTTGCGTATTGTTCAATAGCCCAATTATTTCACTCAACATTTCTTCTGTAAAAGCACCTGCGCTAAAGTTTACTAATGCTCGTAACGGCATATAGTTTAGCATAGCATCCATCATTTCAGAGGCATCACTATCCCCTTCAGCCATACTAGCAAACGGACTGTCTTTTAGTGCTTTTTCCATAAGTTCTTTTGCAATTGGCGCTAAAATTGGGTCTGTAAAAATGTCCCCTAGTAACGTATTACGATGTACTTGTTTTCGAACTATTGTCGTTGATTGAACAAAAATACTGTCATGTAAAACCACTTCTCTAGAAGATTTTCCTACTAAAATCTCGAATTCACCTGTTTCAACATGCCAGTCCTTCAGCTCGACATTATAATAAGCAAACGCTCTTTTATTTAAAGTAAAGCTAACCGTTTTCTCTTCTCCCGGTTGCAATTCCACTTTCTCAAACCCTTTTAATTCCTTCTCTGGACGAATCATACTGCTTTCAACATCTTTTATATAAAGCTGAACAATTTCCTTACCTGCTATACTACCTGTGTTTTTCACGTTTACAGTGACAGAAATATTTTCCGTATCCTTTATTTCCTTCTGATTTATGGACAGATTGCTATACTCAAAGTTTGTATAGCTTAATCCAAAACCAAATGGGAACAATGGTTCTATATTTTTCGTATCGTAATAACGGTATCCGACGAACACCCCTTCTTTGTATTCCACTTTGTCACCTTCACCTGGGAAGTTTAAGTAAGAAGGATTATCGCTTAAAACTTTCGGGAATGTTTCTGCTAATTTCCCGCTTGGATTCGCATCACCAAATAATAAATCAGCAATCGCTCCGCCTAATGCTTGTCCACCTAAATAGCCTTCAAATATTCCTTTAACTCTACCTATCCACGGCATTTCAATTGGAGCACCATTACTTAAAACTACAACAATATTACTTTGCACTTCAGCGATAGCCTCAATTAATTGCATGTGATTTCTTGGCATTTGTAAATGCTTTCGATCAAACCCTTCTGATTCATAACGATCTGGAAGTCCGACGAAAAGGACAGCTACATCGGCGTTTTCCGCTACTTTTTTCGCTTCATTTATCATGTTTTCATCTACATCGTCACTGGCAAGATCATAACCTTGGGCAAATAGTATGTTCGTTTTTTCCCCCGATACAGTTTCAATTTCCTCAAGAATACTTTCAAGTTTTGTTGGATTAATACGAGAGCTTCCGCCGCCTTGATAACGTGGTTGTTTTGCAAATTCTCCAATTACCGCTACTGTGCCCTCTTTTTTCAATGGAAGAATGGAGTCTTCATTTTTTAACATGGCCATACTTTCACTCGCAACTTCTCTTGCAAGCTGATGATGTGCATCTTTGCTATAAACGGCATTTTCCAATTGATTATCCGCTGCTTTAAAAATAATGTAAAGAAGACGTTCTACTGCTTGATCAAGCTTTTCTATAGCTAACCCACCACAGTTAACGGCATCCACAATCTTCTTCTCACCAATCCCAAAGCTTGAAGGCATTTCTAACTCCAAACCGTTCGATAGACTTTCAACACGTTCATTTACTGCACCCCAATCAGAAACGACAAAACCTTCAAAGCCCCATTCATCTTTCAAAATGTCATTTAACAAATAGGTATTTTCCGAAGCGTATTCCCCATTTATTTTGTTGTAAGCACTCATTACTGTCCATGGCTGTGCTTCCTTAACGACATCTTCAAAGCTAGCAAGATAGATTTCACGCAATGTTCTTTCATCCACAATTGTATCTACAGACATTCTGCGATGCTCTTGATTATTAGCAGCGAAATGTTTTAATGACGTCCCAATTCCTTGACTTTGTACACCTTTCACATGATTTACAGCCATTTGTGATGATAAATACGGGTCCTCTGAAAAATATTCAAAGTTTCTTCCGCATAGCGGCGAACGTTTAATATTTGCACCTGGTCCAAGGAGAACACCTACATTTTCAGCCTGACATTCTTCTCCCAATGCAACTCCTACTTGTTTTATTAATTCTTTATTCCATGTACTGGCTAACCCTACTGCTGATGGGAAACAAGTTGAGGGAATACTGTTATAAATCCCTAAATGATCTGCTCCCTCTGCCTGTTTTCTAAGCCCATGTGGCCCATCAGTTACCATAATTGAAGGTATTCCTAATCGCTCAATCCCCTTTGTATTCCAAAAGTCTAATCCAGAACATAGACTTGCCTTCTCTTCTAATGTCATTTGTGAAATAATTTTCTTAATATCTCTTTTCATAATAACCCTCCTAAAAAACATTTAAGTAAACGCTTTCTTACAGTTATTATAGTTATTATTTTTTAGATATTATGGTATATTTTTTAGAATACTTGTAAAAAATTTGGCTGATTTTTAAAGAATAGAGGTAAAAAAATGAATTGCTCCAAACTAGAAGATTTATATTATATTTGTAAGCTAGTCTTTGACATACATAAAACACCTATCTTTTTTATTGATAACAAAGGAGATTTAGCATTTGAAATCTCTCACAATTTTCAACATAACCCTTTCTATTCTTCAAAAGAGCAGTTTCTTACTCAATTATTTAGGGAAAATCCGCCCTATACTTTTCCGGTACTAGAAGAAACCGCTTTTCTCGAAAATTTCTTCTCAATTAACTTACGTTTGAACAACCAACTTAGTGGGAATATCATTGTTGGACCAGTCCTTTATTCCAGGCTATCAGAAACGTCAATTAAAGGGATCGTTAATGATCTTCAACTAAAAATAGGCAAAGATGAAATGATTCGATATTATCGTTCTCTACCCGTATTAAGTAATTTGAGTTTTTTAAATATGAGTTTGGTACTTTATTACATGCTGTACCAGAAACAATTAGACATTGCGGATATTCTGCAAAAAAACATGCTGGTAAAAAATGTTGAATTTGAAATTGAACAACCTGATATACATATATCGGAGCAACGTCAAAGTACATTAACTCATATCGATCCAATAGCTGAAAGAAAAATATTTGAGTGTATTAAGCAAGGGAAAAAGGATGATTTACTTAAAAATCTAAGGAGATTACCTGAATCAGGAGAACTTGGGGTGTTATCAAAGACGAGTCACCTTCGAAGCCAAAAGAACTCCGCCATTGCAGCCATTACACTTGCAACTAGAGCTGCTATAGATGGCGGACTATTCCCTGAAATCGCATATACTCTTAGTGATTTATTTATACAAAAACTCGAAGAAATAAATAAAAATGAAGCTATTTCCCCTTTTTTGGAAAATGCTTTACTTGAGTTTTCAGAACGTGTCAAAAATGGGACTATGAAAAAACATTCTAAACCAATAAATGAATGCCAAAATTATATATTCACTCATCTTTATGATGATATTACACTACCCACTCTTGCAAAAATAGTTACATTAAATCCCAGTTATCTATCTTCCCTTTTCAAAAAAGAAGTTGGAATTTCACTAAACGAATATATTCAGCGTGCTAAGGTAGATGAGTCAAAAAAGTTAATGACCTATACGAAACATTCTATATCCGAAATTTCTACACTTTTAAATTTTCACGACCAAAGTCATTTTACAAAGATCTTTAAAAAACATACTGGAATTTCACCTAAGCAATTTAAAAATGGAGACAGTTAATAGATTAGAAAAATTTATAAAGTTTCTCTTATTGCGCGAATTTAGTAACACTTTATTTTTAATATAAAAATTCTTTTACAGGAAACAACGATTTGGTAATGATTCAATATGCTCCTTTTATACAAGGTAAGAACCCCTTCTGGCTAGGAAAACAGGAGGGGTTCTTATCTAATGGTCAATTTGTTTAGATACAAAAACTTATTTACTAAAAAATATTACTGCATGAATTGCCTCCTTACTTCTGGTCATGTTCTAAATTAGGAAGAATAGGAGCTTTTTTATATACGAATAATAAACCTCAAGGAGTTGTTGACATGCATTTTATATTAAATATGTTAGGAATTTTCATTGTAATATTATTCGTTTTCCTATGTTCGCCTAATAAAAAACAAATAAAATGGAGACCAATCGTTATTCTTATCATATTGGAGCTTTTTATTACATGGTTTATGTTAGGCACGAAGCTCGGCAGTATTATCATTAATAAAATTGCGTCATTTTTCAGTTGGCTATTATCATGTGCAAATGAAGGTATTCGATTTGCATTTCCTTCAGCTATGGAAAATCAACACATTGATTTCTTCTTTAGTGCGTTACTTCCTATCATTTTTGTTATTACTTTTTTCGATATTCTTTCTTATTTCGGAATCTTAACTTGGATAATTGATAAAGTAGGTGCAGTTATTTCAAAGATTTCTCGTTTACCAAAGTTAGAAAGCTTCTTTTCCATTCAAATGATGTTTTTAGGAAACACGGAAGCACTTGCGGTTGTTCGTGATCAATTATCTGTGTTAAAAGAAAATCGTTTGTTGACTTTTGGAATTATGAGTATGAGTAGCGTCAGCGGATCCATTCTTGGCGCTTATCTATCAATGGTTCCAGCAACATATATTTTCAGTGCTATTCCTTTAAACTGTATTAACGCATTAATTTTAGCCAATGTTTTAAACCCTGTAGAAGTTACGAAAGAAGAAGATGTTATTTATTCACCTTCAAAACATGAAAAAAAAGATTTCTTTTCTACTATTTCAAACAGTATGTTAGTCGGGATGAATATGGTTATCGTTATTTTAGCGATGGTAATTGGTTATGTAGCATTAACAGCATGTTTAAATGGTATTTTAGGCTTTTTTGTAACAGGTTTAACAATTCAAAAAATCTTCTCCATTATCTTTAGTCCCTTCGCTTTTTTACTCGGTTTATCAGGAAAAGATGCTATGTATGTAGCTGAATTAATGGGGATCAAAATAACAACGAATGAATTTGTTGCCATGATGGATTTAAAATCAAATTTAAAGTCTTTACACCCTCATACGATTGCCGTTGCAACAACGTTTCTAGCTTCTTTTGCTAACTTTAGTACAGTAGGTATGATTTACGGAACTTTCAATTCATTATTTGGCGGGGAAAAATCAGCAATAATCGGTAAAAATGTTTGGAAACTTCTTGTGAGCGGGATGGCTGTTTCTTTATTAAGCGCTATGCTTGTAGGGCTTTTTGTGTGGTAAATAAATACTAGCTTCGTTTTCATAACAAAAGACACCCAAACTAAATTGGGTGTCTTCACATTATTACTTCTTCTTTTATCATTCTTATTTTCGAATCTGTCCATTTCCACGAATCACATATTTTGTGGAAGTCAATGCAGGAAGCCCCATTGGTCCCCTTGCGTGTAGCTTTTGTGTACTGATACCAATTTCTGCTCCGAATCCAAATTCAAATCCATCTGTAAAACGAGTTGATGCATTATGATAAAGTGCTGCCGCATCAACAGAAGTGAAAAATTTGCTGACATTTTCCTCGTTCTCTGTAATAATCGCTTCGGAATGCATAGATCCATACGTATTTATGTGATAAATCGCTTCTTCAACAGAAGAAACCACTTTCACTGCTAAAGTGAGAGATAAAAACTCTGTTTCCCAGTCTTCTTCTGTAGCAAGTATAATAGAAGAATCCATTGCTAATGCGTTCTTATCACCACGTATCTCCACGCCTCTTTCCTTCAAGGAAGAAAACAATTCGCTACCAAATTGCTGCGCCCAATTTTCATGAAGTAAAATCGTTTCAATTGCATTACATACAGATGGACGCTGTGTTTTTGCGTTTATAATAATATCAAATGCCATTTGTTTATCCGCTGTTTCATCAATAAAAACATGACAATTTCCTGCACCTGTTTCAAGTACTGGAACAGACGCTTCTCTTACTACCGTATCTATTAACTGCTTGCCACCTCTTGGGATCAGAACATCCAAATAGTCATTTAATGTAAACAACTGCTTTGCGCTATCTCGCGTTGTATCTTCTATAAGCTGTACGCTTTCTGGCGGTAAGCTTGTTTGTTTGAGCGCTCGGTGAATTACAGCAACGATCGCTTTATTAGAATGAATAGCAGAAGAACTACCACGCAATATTACTGCGTTTCCTGTTTTCAAACAAATTGTAGCAGCATCCACAGTTACATTCGGTCTTGCCTCGTATATCATTCCGACAACACCAAGTGGTACGCGCATCTCCTGAATAGATAGTCCATTTGGTCGTTCCCATGCACTTACACATTCTTGGGCAGGATCACGTAAATCAATTAGCTGCTTAATCCCCTCAGCCATATCAATAATACGCTGCTCGTTCAGCATAAGGCGATCAAGGAGAGAATCAGAAAATCCTTTTGCCTTACCTTCTTCGATGTCTCGTTTGTTTTCCTCTAAAATATAAGCTATTTCTACTATCAATTGATTCGCAATTGCGGCAAGTGCTTCGTTTTTTTGATCTGTAGATTTAAGCACAAGTTCTCTAGCAATTTCTTTTGCTCTTTTACCTTTTGCTAACACTTCATTCATTTTCATTTCCTCCTTTTTAAAGGTTAATCAGTATACAATTCGAGAGATGTTTAACTCTAGTAAGGCTCTACAATCTAATTCTTAAAGTGCAACCCAATGATCCCTATGAATGACTTCATAACTATGCCTTTCACCTCTTGCTTGAATATCTTGACTCTGCATACCTTTTAAATCCCTTAATTCCTCTGCACTATATGTGCATTGCCCTTTTCCTATTACACGCCCTTGTTGCGTGATTACCTCCACAACTTCGCCCACTTTGAAAAATCCTGAAACATTCGTAACACCAGCAGGAAGAAGACTCTTTCCATGCTGAATGATAGCAGTAGCTGCCCCGGCATCTATTTCAATTTGTCCGCTAATAATCGAATGCAATGCTATCCATTGCTTGTTCATCTTAATCACTTTTTGAGGCGCATTCCCGATATACGTCCCATCACCTTTTCCCTTCAACACATCTAAAAACTTCTCCTGTCCATGTCCTGTTCCGATAAATACACTCACACCAAGAGATAGTGCCGTTTTTGCAGCATCGATTTTTGATTTCATACCGCCAGTCCCAAGTTTTGAGCCAGCATCTCCTGCAAGAGCAGCAATTTCTTCTGTAACTTCAGGAAGGAAATAATATTTTTTCGCATCCGCATTTTTCTGAGGATTTTGATCATACAAACCGTTCACATCGGTAAAAATCATGAGCATATCTGCCGACACAAGTCCGCTTACTAAAGCTGATAGCATATCATTATCACCAAACGTCAGCTCCTCTAAAGAAATGGAATCATTTTCATTGATGATAGGAAGAGCGGAACGGTTTAGTAACTCTCCTAAAGTGGCGTACGCATTACTGTATTGTTCTTTTCTAGAAAAATCACTTCTCGTTAGTAAAAGTTGTGCAGTAACGATACCATATTTACGGAATTCCTCCGTGTACGCCTGCATTAATAAACTTTGTCCGACAGCTGCAGCAGCCTGTTTCCCTTTAATTGTCACAGGTCTGCTCGGATATCCTAAAGCAGAAAAGCCTGCAGCGACAGCCCCAGATGTAATTAACAAAACTTCGTGCCCTTCCTCTTTCAATCGAGCCAATGCGGCAACATGATCTGAAAGTTGTTCTTGAGAAATGTCTCCATGACTAGCTGCCAAAGAACTGCTCCCAATCTTTACAACAATTCGCTGTTTTTTCACTTTTGTATCCCCCAAGTCTAAAATCAAAGTTTTTTTAAAATTACACTTTTATTCATGCAGCTTGCAGCGATTTCTATTCTTATCAGCGCTGCACCTAGCCTATTAAAGAGCAAAATAAAAATGACCGCTTCGCCCTTAATAAAATAAAAAGGACGAAACGGTCATTGTTCCGCGGTACCACCTTAATTGATATACATAGATATCCACTTGGCGCCTATAACGCAGGCGAACGCCTAAACTTTCATTTAAGACTCAGGGATAGGTTCGATATATTCTATACGAGGAATCTTTCAGCCGGTGAATTCCACTCTCTTTCGCAAGAAGACATATGTACTATTTCCCTTCAACGATTTTCGGTTTAATTTTTTTATATTATGCGATATAGTTTGATTTTGTGTCAAGTAGTATTTTGAAAAATAAGTAGTACGACAAGTTTCGTGTATGAAATTATGAACATACTGGATGAACATCATCACATCTAGAAAAAGTGAATATTACTGTATCTATTCTCTTTTTCATAAACATAAAACTTTCTAAATATCTCTTAGCTAAAACACTTATATAATTGATTTTTATCTTTTTGTATTGCAAAAAGGAGTATATTCTCTTAGAATGTTTCTTTATATTGCACGAAAAGGATATTATTATTTTAGAATATCAATATCCAACTGATATAATTTATTATAAAAGGAGCAAGATCAAGTTATTATGGACAAACAAATTGGATTCATCGGATGCGGAAATATGGGGATGGCTATCATTGGCGGGATGCTAAACAAAAATATAGTGTCTTCAAATAAAATCATATGTTCAGATTTAAACACTACAAGTTTAAAAAATGCTAGTGAAAAGTATGGGCTAACTACAACTACTGATAACAATGAAGTAGCTAAAAATGCCGATATTTTAATTTTATCAATCAAACCTGACCTTTACTCAACAGTAATTAACGAAATAAAAGAAGTGATAAAAAACGACGTTATCATCGTAACGATCGCCGCAGGGAAAAGTATTAAAAGTACTGAAGATTCCTTTGGTAAAAAGGTAAAGGTTGTAAGAGTAATGCCTAATACTCCTGCTCTTGTTGGAGAAGGAATGTCTGCATTATGTCCAAATGAAATGGTGACAGAAAAAGATTTAGAGGATGTACTAAACATTTTTAATAGTTTTGGTCAAACAGAGATCGTAAGCGAAAAACTAATGGATGTTGTAACTTCTGTAAGTGGTTCTTCACCAGCTTATGTATATATGATTATAGAAGCGATGGCAGATGCTGCTGTACTAGATGGTATGCCAAGAAATCAAGCATATAAATTCGCAGCTCAAGCTGTATTAGGCTCTGCAAAAATGGTACTGGAAACCGGAATACATCCAGGTGCATTGAAAGATATGGTTTGTTCTCCAGGCGGAACAACAATAGAAGCTGTAGCAACATTAGAGGAAAAAGGCTTACGAACAGCAATTATTTCCGCTATGCAGCGTTGTACGCAAAAGTCTGTTGAACTGTCTAATCAAAGTGAAAAATAAAAACTAACTTTAAATCGTTTTTGACTATATACACATTTGGTTTACATACTCCCCCGTTGTTACTAAAAGATAAACGGACAAACTCATAAGTAATTGAGTTTGTCCGTTTTGTTTTTGTTATATTAAAATAACTCTTTCCATTTCTACTTACATCTTCTTTTTAGCTTCTAGTTTTATATTTCCCCTATTACCAGTAGAACATCCTATATTGGGTTAAGTAACTACATAACAGAACTTTACAGTTTTGATCCTTCTCCTCATATATAGGCCTTACTATGACTGTTTAATTTTATTAGGAACAAGTAATTTTTCAATGCATATCGGTAACATATCTAATAGTGTTTCAAATGCGTAATTTACGTCGAGACGTTCTGTCCATTGATGTGCATCTTTTCCTACTGGCCCCATATTTAATACTGGAACATCAAACTCCTCTAATTCCTGAAGTGGAATCGAATAACCTTTATCCCATAATGGCATATTGTCTACAAGAGAACTCATTGAATCTAGTGGATACTGCAGACCCACATAGCTTAAATCTGAAATTCCTCCAAAATAATTTTGATTTTCAAATGTAGTGCTATGGTTATAGTGAGCATACTGTTCCATTTCTTCAACTACTTCTTTAATTAAAGGGTTGTTGCGTGAACTTACAGCTGGGTAGTACGGCGGTGCAAAGAATAGCACAATCATCGGTGCTTTTTCTTTACATAAAATAGCTAGTTTATCTACTAAATCAATCGTTACCGCACGATCATCTTTATCTTCTCTATTTTTTATAATAGTAGATTGAATTTCATCTAGTTTCTCTTTCCCATGTTGTTCAATTGCATAAGCGATAAGCTCTTCATACGTTAATACATTTACTTTGAGGTTAGGTGGTATGAATGGATTATATTTAGAAAAACGATATGCATGCTTCTCATACGACTCTTCGATTTTCTCTGCTACTTTCGTTACCTTTTGACGTAACAACGAAACGACATCCGTCATTGATTTTTCTAATAAAAACAAATTAAATAATGTGACTGCACGATGCGGAATTTGTACAGAATAATCCTCCTTTAAGTCCCTTTGAAGTAAGTTAGTTGGCGGAGGACTCGCTTCCCCTTCTACAATATCACAAAGGTCTGTGTTTAACTCTAATTCTGCTGTTATTAATGAAGCCATATAACTCCCATTTAAGCCTGCAAAAGGTTCACCTACATGTGTCTCTTTTCCGTAGCAAAGAAAACCAGGTAACACTTTACCAATAGAACCAGTATAAATATACTTATTTTGGTCACCAGGATGTCGTGAAAACATAGGCTCTGAATTTAGGACTGTTTTATAATCTAAGTCATGTTCTCTTGCTAAATCTAATAATCTTGGAACAGCAGCTCTCATCCCTACAGAGTTCACTTCTTCATCTGGAACAGCTAATAAAAGGACATTCCCATCAAATCTTCCTTCACAAGCTTGCTCAATCATCGCCATTTGTAAAGCTAGACCACATTTCATATCCATTGTTCCCCTACCAAATAGCCAATCTCCTTGTTCTATATCTTCTCGTACATGATCTGGTAGTTCATCTTTATGAGAATAAAACATAGATGTTAACTTTTTAGGGTTAAATGCATCTTCTTTCCACACTCCATAATCTTGTACATCTACAACATCAAAGTGACTAACAAGAATTACGGTATTTTTCGTACTATCACTTTTCTTTACTAGGGCTGTAACAAAATATCGTCCATCCCCTGTCGGATTTTTTTGTAAATGATGTGGATTTTCTTTGAAGTAATGTAAGTCAGATAATTGTTCTACAACAAAGTCTGGCAAAATAACTTCAGCTTCTGAACCTGTAATACTAGGAATTTCAACAAGATTGCTTAATAATTGCACCAACTGTTCTTTTGATTGCCACTTTGACATTATAAATCCCCCTATTTTTCCACATTATGAAAATCAATTCCAATATATGAATAAAAAATGACGACAGCTATCAAAATTATAATTCTGATGTACTGCCGATTTTTATTGATATTTCATGAGCCGCTTGTTTTACCTTACGAATAAGAAAAGATAGTCGCTCATCATTAATACGATGACTAATTAACCCAACACTTAATGCTCCTACTACTTTATGATTAAACCCGATAATAGGTGCAGCTACTGACGCTGTCCCTTCTGTTTTTTCACCATAACTCACAGCATATCCTTCGATTTTTATTTGCTTTATTTGATCAAGAAGAATTTGCTTTTGTTCTGGTAAAGAAGAAAGTAAGTGGTCTACAATGTATTCCATTTCATTCGTTTTCATATTCGCAAGCATCGTTTTATTTGCGGCGCCAATGGAAAGCGGAATCTGTTCCCCTAAGTTATCGATAACTCGAATTTTTAAAGGACTATCAATTCTTTCAATGATAATAGAATGTGTTCCATTTGGAATGTTCAAATAAACACTTTCTTCAACTTCAGAGGCCACACGCTTCATCACTTCTCTTGCAACAGATCTGTAGTCTACCTTCTCCAATTGACGTAATCCTATTTCCATCCACATTGGTCCAATTTTATACTGTTTTGTTTCTGAAATTTGTGTAACCAATCCATGCTCCATTAGAGAGTTCAGTAACCTATGTACTGTACTAACCGGAAGATGTGTTCCATCAGCTATATCAGAAATAGCCCAATACTCTTTTTCATTTGTAGAATTCAATAGCTTAATAATACTTATCGCTCGATCAATGGACTGTACCATAACCCGCCTCAACTTTACTTGTAATATGTTAGTACGCTTAATTAACTATCAATTTAACAAAAATTTAAACTAAAATCAATTAATTTATTAAATTTTCTAAATAAACAAAAGATACACTTTTAATACTTTGAAAACGCAAACAAAAAAATATTGACTTTTCTTCTTAATTATCTGAAAATTATAACAAGATTTCACATCACGGAATACATTCCATAATACGGAAAAACATCAATTCTCATACTACCAATTATGAAAGTGAGGAAAACAATGACGCAAGTAAACAATACAAACAATGAATTAAAGCGCACGATGAAAAGTAGACATTTATTCATGATTGCACTCGGTGGTGTGATTGGAACGGGGTTATTTAACGGATCTGGTTATATTATAAGTCAAGCTGGACCTGGTGGATCTGTACTTGCCTTTATGGCCGGTGGATTATTAATGTATCTTGTTATGCTATGTCTTGGTGAGCTTGCTGTAGCAATGCCTGTTTCAGGTTCTTTCCAGGAATATGCAACCAAGTTTATTAACCCTGCAACTGGGTTTACAATCGGATGGTTATATTGGTTAAGCTGGGCAAACACGACCGGACTTGAATTTACAACTGCTGGCATTACAATGCAGCGCTGGTTTCCTGATATTCCCGTCTGGGTTTGGTGTTTAATATTTGGTGTTACGATATTCACTATTAACGCATTATCTGCTCGTAGTTATGCAGAAACAGAATTTTGGTTTTCAAGTATTAAAGTATCTGCCATTATTGCTTTTATTATCCTTGGCGGCGCCGCTATGTTCGGTTTTATTGACTTAAAAGGAGACGAACCAGCTCCGCTATTTTCAAATTTCGTAAATCATGGTGGTTTATTCCCAAATGGACTTGCCGCTATCCTATTAACAATGGTTACAGTCAATTATTCCTTCCAAGGTACAGAACTTGTTGGAATCGCAGCAGGTGAAAGTGAAGATCCAGCGAAGACTCTACCTCGTTCTATTAGAAATATTATATGGCGCACGATGTTTTTCTTCGTCTTAGCAATCTTTGTTCTCGTGGCTTTAATTCCATGGGAAGAAGCAGGATTAACAAAGAGTCCGTTTGTTGCTGTTTTTGATAATATGGGTATTCCATATGCAGCTGATATTATGAACTTTGTTATTCTTACTGCTGTTCTTTCTGTCGCAAATTCAGGACTATACGCCGCAACTCGAATGCTTTGGTCGTTATCACAACACGAAATGGCTCCAGCCTTTTTAAAGAAATTATCATCACGAGGAATACCTTTAAACGCTTTAATCTTAACGATCGCTATTTCTGCTTTTTCACTTTTGACAAGCGTTGTAGCTGCTGAAACGGTTTACTTATGGCTTATTTCAATTTCCGGAGTCATTACAATCATTGTTTGGATGTCAATTTGTGTTTCTCAATTCTTTTTCCGTAAACATTATTTAGCAGAGGGTGGAAAATTAGAAGACTTAAAATTCAAAACTCCACTTTACCCTCTTGTACCAATTCTTGGTTTTGGATTGTACGGCATTATCTTAATAAGTCTTATCTTTATCCCAGATCAAAGACTAGGAATCTATTGCACTGTACCATTTATTATCTTTTGCTACACTTACTATCACTTTAAGGTTAAGAAAAGGATCGCTGCTAAGACTCAAACAGAAACTAAAATTAGCAAAACTATGTAATGCAATATCTATACATAAAAGACCGCACATTACTTTTACTTCATGTGCGGTCTTTTATCATTGACGCTTGTTCTATTATCTTTTTATCGTTCCCTCATTCATTTCCCTAGGAACAGTTCCCCTGTTTTTTCTATACTATCGGAAGGGTTGTTTATACCAGTTGGAATATTGCTTTTCAAATTCTGCGAAAGATGATGTCGGTATTGTTAATGTAGTTAAAACTACATTACTAACAATTGTGATTTTTTACTGTTTATAAGTTAATAATTTTCCTTACTATTACTGTTTTGATATATTGAGTATATATTGCTTAAAAATTTAAAAATAGACAGGAGTTATCTACGATGATAAAAGGTTTCGGAGGAATATTTTGGAGAACTAAAAATATTGATGCTGTTAAGAAATGGTACAGTGAAGTGTTGAAAATTGAAATAGACAATTGGAATGGGACTGTAATTAAACCACAATTAGGAAATGAAACTATCTTTTCTTTCTTCACTGAAGATGACACTTATTTTCCAACAGAACAACAAGTGATGTTAAATTTCCAAGTACATAATCTAAACGAGACTATTCAGCATCTTGAGAATATTGGTGTACCTCTTGAAAAGAAAGAAGAGATTAGTGAATTTGGAAAGTTTATTTGGATTAAGGATCCTGAAGGTCGACTGATTGAGCTTTGGGAGAAATAGAGGGTGCTTTCGTTCATTCCTTATCAGGATTAGGCGTCCATTCTTTAAACAAAAACGTCCCTTAAATCAAAAATGATTAAGGGGCGTCTTGTATATATGATGAAATTATAGTTCAGATTTCACTCGAATATAAACATTGTTTTTCAGTAAGTTTTTGAGGTCTTTAAAGCTAACAAAATTGTTACTTTTCTCATCCCAAAGTCGGAAACGGAGTGACCGCAAGCTTGTAGCAAGAGTAATCGTTGGTACATTTTTTAAAGGAAGCGTATTATTGTGTGCCTCTTCTAATTTATAGTTAGGTACTCTTGGACTTAAATGGTGAACATGATGAAATCCAATATTACCAGTTAGAAATTGCAGGATTTTTGGAAGTTTATAAAAAGAACTTCCTTCCACTGCCGCTTTCACATATTCCCACTCTTTATCTTCTTCAAAATAAGAGTCCTCGAATGTGTGCTGTACGTAAAACAGCCAAATACCTATTGAACCTGCTATTAAGAATATGGAACCATGTACTAAAAGAAATGATTGCCATCCGATTGCCCAGCAAAGCAGCCCTACTAAAGCAACGATTAAAATATTCGTCAAATAAGTGTTCATACGTTCTTTCTTTCTAGCACCTTTTCGGTTAAATCTATTTTTAAGCAGGAAAACATAAATCGGACCTAACCCGAACATAACAAATGGGTTGCGATATAAACGATATGCTAAACGGCGTCTAAATGGCGCTGCTAAATATTCATTCACTGTAAGCGTCCAAATATCTCCTGTACCTCGCTTATCCAAATTACCACTTGTAGCATGATGAATGGAATGCTCATGCCCCCATTGATCAAACGGGAATAAAGTTAATACCCCCATACATGTCCCAACTATTCTATTTGCACGACGACTTTTAAAAAATGAATAATGGGTGCAATCATGAAAAATAATGAAAATCCTTGTCATAAATCCAGCGGCTAAAAGAGATGGAACTAATGATAACCAATAAGAAACAGATAAACTTTTATAAGCAAGGTACCATAAAATAATAAATGGCACGATTGTGTTGATAAGTTGCCACACACTTTTTTTAATCGTTGATTTTTCAAAAGGAGCAACTTGTTTTTTTAAATTTTTAGTATTTTGTACGGTCATTTTTTCTAATTCCTTTCTTTTTGTTGCTAATTCATATTATAGCATACTATTAGTAGTAGGTGTTAAGTGTAGATATAATAAATTTTATATACAGCAAAAATCTCTTTTTTAACTTACAGAAAGTATATTTAATACGCTATGATTCTCTTTAATATTTTTTCTAGCGTGTATTCTCATCTAGAAAGCTTTGCGGCAAAACAAAAAATTGCCAATCGCTTAGCTTAGCTGGAATAAGTGATTGGCAATTTTTTAATGAGAATACTTTTTAAATAAATGAATCGCTTCTTCTGGTACATAAACCTTTCCATTACTTTCTACAACAACACTTCCTAATTCATACTCTTTACCATTGATGCGAATTATATTTTTATTAACAAATAATTGAGCTTCTACTTTATTATGCTTTACTACAAGCACAGGGTTTATAACATTCGTTTTGTCAATCGTTACAGTTGCACCCATTCTCTTAAAGGCTGATTTACTCTCTACAAATAATTTATTTGTTAATTCTTCTAAGTTAAAACCCATTGCTTTCGCCATTGTCTTCGCAATGTCCGTATTTTGGACTAAACCTTTTGGTTTTTGAGGTCCATAAGAGTATAAAAATACATCCTCACCCGTATGCCCTCCTGTCGTAAAACCGATGTTAGTACGGTTAGCCAATAATGTAGTAAGTATTGGACCTACATCATTTTTCTTTTGAATTGCTTTTAACTTTTCTTTTTCAACGTTAGTTAGATCACCCAAACCATATAGTGCAGCGATCTCTTCTACATTAGATAAATCACCTTTTAGTTTATTTGTAGCACCTTCAAGTGTCATCTTTGCCTTTTTCAGTGGATCTATGTAAGCAGCTACCGGTGTCGTCTTATACTCTTTTGTTGTATTGATGTTCCCAATAGAAATACCACTATTACCATGGTCAGCTACAGCAATGAGCAGTGTATCTCCGTCTTTTTTTGCAAATTGTAACGCCTTTGCTACCGCATCATCAAATGCCAACACATCACTAATCATCCCAATTGGATCATTCGTATGAGCTGCCCAATCCGGCTTGCTACCTTCTATAAATAAAAAGAAGCCATCTTTATCTTTTGATAATGTATGAATTGCTTTTTCCGTCATTTGAGAAAGTGTTGGTTGTTCTGGATTGATTATTTCTCGATCCATATCGAACACAAGAGCTGTATGAGAGAAAGCTCCCCAAATTTTATCAGATTTAGAATTCAATAATGCATCATTTGTTTCAACAAAGTCGTATCCTTTGTCTTGAATCACTTTCACTAAATCTTCGTTATCTTTACGGATTCCATTGCTTTTCACAGGCAAAAGTGATGCTTTCCCCCCGCCTAATACGACATCTATATTTTGATACACTTGCTGCTTCGCAAGCACTTCAAAATGTTTACGGTTCGCATGGTGCGCCGAAAAACCCGCTGGGGTAGCATGCTGAATTTCAGATGTAGCAACAATTCCAGTTGCACGGCCAGAACGTTTTGCCCCTTCTAAAACGTTGGCAATTGGCCGTAACTTGTCCTCTTCTTTAATTTGCTTTAAACCAGGTGAATTTACAATAGAAGGTAATACGCCTACATATCCTGAATTTGATTTATTCCCTGTGGCTAATGCTGTAGCTGCTGGCGCTGAATCTGTAATAGCGGATTCAGCCGAATACGTGCGAACGCCCCCTGTTACAATTTGATCTAATGCAAGCGGTGCCCCTTTATACCAGCGAGCTAAAGTTGTAGCTGAAGAGCTAGTTCCATCCATAACCATCATAATTACATTTTTCGGTTGTCGCCTTCCTTTTTCTCCCTTAGCTTCGACCCTGTTATCGTTAAACATGCTTCCTGTAACTAATAAACCTAATGTTACTGTTCCTGCTAATGTTAACCCCATTATCTTTTTACGCAGATTCGTCATTGTTATTCCTCCATAGGCTGTTTTCGACATCCTCAATGTAACAATTCGTATGTAAATAAGGTCTTGACTTTTTATTACGTTTACGCAATTATATTTTCTTTTGTATTATTAGTCCCTCCTTGTCACAAAACTAACAATAACTAGTTTCCCCAAACAATAAAAAACAAATAACATGCATAAATGAAAGTAATGTTCACTCATTGCAACTGATTTTACTGGAACTGAATCTATTTCATAAAACACAGAAATTGACATACAAAAAACGCCATCCTTTCCTATGAATTCCACAGAAAGAATGGCACGTTTTTTCATTAAAGTTAGCATTTAATCCAAACTTGCTAATATCGCTTTTGTACGATTGTCAGTTACCTCATAATAAATTTCTAAACCTTTCCGAGTACCCGTAACGATTTTAGTAGCTTTTAGTTTTGATAAATGTTGACTAATTGTACTTTGGGGCATTTGTAATGTTTCATACATTGTTGTTACATTAGTAGGGCCTTTTTCAATCATTATTTTTACTAAAGATAAACGGACAGGATGCGCCAATACCTTTAATACTTCAGTGATTTCTTCATACATTTCTTTCATATTTATTTCTCCCCTTTTATGTAAATATTAATGATATCCATATATATAATTCGAAATGATATACGATTTTGTGTCCGTCATTTCAAAAAAATTTTAAAAAACTCTTCTGTCTGAAACTCAAGGGGGTCCTAAACATCCTCAATATTCTACGGATTTTTCTTTCCATCCCCTTGATGTTATATGGTAGGAACATTTCTCCCCTCATGTTTAGGCCCGTTATTTCCGTTTATATTACCTATATTTTCTTACTGTGACTCTTTATTTCCTTGGTTATATCCTCTACCGTTATTTTCTTGCTGGTTTCCATTATTTCCTTGCTGTGACCCCCTACTGTTGTTTTCTTGCTGGTGTCCATTATTTCCTTGCTGAGGACCTCTACCGTTGTTTTCTTGCTGATGTCCGTTATTTCCTTGTTGAGGCCCTCTACCGTTATTTTCTTGTTGGTTTCCATTATTTCCTTGTTGAGGCCCTCTACCGTTATTTTCTTGCTGGTGTCCATTATTTCCTTGCTGTGGCCCTCTACCGTTGTTTTCTTGCTGGTGTCCATTATTTCCTTGCTGTGGCCCTCTACCGTTGTTTTCTTGTTGGTTTCCATTATTTTCTTGTTGAGGCCCTCTACCGTTGTTTTCTTGCTGGTGTCCATTATTTCCTTGCTGTGGCCCTCTACCGTTGTTTTCTTGTTGGTGTCCATTATTTCCTTGTTGAGGCCCTCTACCGTTGTTCTCTTGCTGATGTCCATTATTTCCTTGCTGTGACCCTCTTCCGTTGTTTTCTTGTTGGTTTCCATTATTTTCTTTTATTTGCTTCGGTTGCTGTTTCTTAGATTGCTTTTGTTCTATATGCTCCTGCTTCTCATATTTTTCTTCTTTTACAGGAGACAAATCCAATGATGCATCAGGAGATTGCTTTGGTTGCGTTTGTATCTCCCCATCGTGTCCCTCCTGATCAGACGATGGTGCAGGAGGAATAAGCGATTTTCCCTTCTCATTCTCTTGCTTTATATAAACACCTGTGCCAATTCCTGCTTTCTTAGCATTCTCTCGCATTTGCATCGTACTGTTTTGATATTCGACTGTAACATGTTTTATCTCATACTCTTTCTTTAATTCTTGCATAGCTTTTTCCAACTGTGGTTCTATTGACTTTTCCTTTGTAACAGCTGTTAGCAAAACTTGCTTATCATTCGTTAAGTACTTATCCTCTTGACTCTGCTTTATAATAGTACGTATTACGTCTTGCAGGTGTTTATTTTCCCACCGTTTCATTTCTTTTAAAATGCGCTTTCCATCATCATTACAAGCTCGCAAATCTATAACACGAAGATCCTTTGTTACGCTCACCTCTAAACTCGGATTTATATCAACTGAGACATAAGCAAATACTTTTTCTTCCGGTTGGTTGTAGAAAAAAAGCAACACACATAGAAAACAAGCAAAAAGTAACGATGCAGGCTTTAAGAAAGAAGGGATTGAAAAACGAGGTGCTCTTTGCTTTTGTTCATTAAACGAGATTTCCTCTCCAATCATGTAAGAATGTGCTTTTCTTTTAAACGCAATAAACTCTCCACTTGGAGTTAAAACAACTACACTATGTTTTTTTATATCCATCACAATCCCTCTACTCATCATGCTGTCCCCCTCTTATATAATCCAGAATATATGTATAGTTGTTTGCAAAGATAATACACATTGCAATGATGTATTTTCTATGCCGCTCCAACGTTTTACGACTTACCCTAACACGCGGTTCAATATGTTTAAGCGGTAACTTTTTCTTTCGAAATAGCTCTTCCATCATTTCCTCTTCTTTTATAATAATCTTTACAATTTCTACTAAGTGTTCACGCGTATCACGATGCTTAGGAGATTCTTTAGCAAGCTCTGAAAATGTGATTTTAAACTCAGCTAGCACACTTTGAAAATGAAGAATTTCTTCCTTACGGTTACTATTTTCCATCTCTTTCATATACTCCGTAAGCGATACTTGCATTTCTAACATTTCCTCTTGCTTATCTTCTTTTAAAAAGACAAGATTATACTTAGACTCCTTGCGTATATAGTCAATTACATCTCTTTTTATAAGAAGATCAGCAAACGCTAAAAAAGATTTTCCTTTTTTATATGAATACTGTTCAATTGCTTCGTTAAACGCAAACAAGCCTATACTATATTCATCATCCTGTTCCGTAATATATCGGCGACAGACAGACGATATTGATTTTCTAATAAAAGGTTGATACTGTACGATAAAAGCTTCCTTATCTTCTTCGTTGTTTTGTATGTTAAATACGATATCTTCTATTTTCGTTTTTTTTAAGATCTTCATTACTAAACTCAACACTAGTAATCTCCCTGCCTCCTTCTACTTCAAATAGCAAAATGGTCACTAAATAAGTGACCATTTAACCACATCTTCTTAGTACTGTTCTTTAGACTTGTCTTATTGCTATTTCTCATATTTTTCACGACCGACTTTTTTCACTGTTTCTTAATGATTATTCTTTTCTGTTGGCGCTAGAGTTAAGTCTATATGTTGATCTACTTTCTTATTTTCTTTCGCAATAACGTCCGCTTGTTTTTCTTGCTCTATTTCTATTTTAGCTGTAATCTTTGAATAACTCTTCACTATATTTTTGGTAATTACAGTTTTGTCTTTCGGATTCCCCTAAGTCTTCTGTCGCTTTTTTCTAATATATCTTGTGTGAAATTGCTTTTCCCATCAGAAACGAGCTACAAACCAGCATAGGTCATAGTACCTTTTAATAGGCTTTTCCATGATTATTTCTCTTCCTTAATATATATTCGAAGGAAGAAATAATTTTATGGGGGTCGAAATAATATTTTTTATAAATACCTAAAATACACTACTAATTATTTAAATCACAGGGGGTTCATTCACTATAAAGATATAATTTTTCGTTTTGGGGCATTATAAAATTTCAACTTGATAGCGATGAAGCACTGCCAACAAAGATCGTTTTTCGTACGCTAAACGATCTTTTATATAAAAAAAGCCGATTTCCTGTAGTGGATAATCGGCCCTGTTACTATTCATTTAATTAAAAAGCTTTAAAAATATAATTACCTTAATTGTTATCTATAAAGTGAAACTTTAATCAGTGTTTTTTGTTCATCCCCACTGATTATTAGCCTTCACCAATCGGACGTTTATGGGCAGTGTCTTTGCTCCAGCCGAACTTTAAGATGGGAGTTTTACTGCCCGTTAATGCGGGATAAAACAATTCGTTTCTCAGTTTCTGAATCGAAATAATGAACTTTGTCCATGTTTAAACCAAGCTCTATATTTGATTGGCTTTGCACATCTAAAGAAGTGTCTACACGAGCTACAAAAGATTGTCCATTTAAGTTGGAATATAGATATGTTTCTGCCCCCATTAATTCTGCTACATCAATAGATACCGATACTTTTGCGTTGTACGGTAAAGCCTCGATTGCTTCTCCATAACAAAAGTCTTCTGGACGTATTCCTATTATGATTTCTTTATTCGTATAGCCCTTGTTTCGCAAATTATTCATCTTCTCTTCTGGCACTTCAATTTTCCACTTATCAATCATAAGCGTGTTATCTGTTAATACCCCTTTGAAAAAATTCATTCCAGGGGAGCCAATGAATCCTCCGACAAATACATTCTCAGGATTGTCATACACTTCTTTCGGTGTACCGACTTGTTGTACAATACCATCTTTTAACACAACAAGTCGAGTTGCCATCGTCATCGCTTCTATTTGATCGTGTGTGACATACACAGTTGTTGTTTGCAGCTGCTTGTGTAATTTTGTAATCTCAGCACGCATTTGAACACGTAGCTTTGCATCTAAATTTGATAAAGGCTCGTCCATTAAAAATACCTTTGCATTTCGAACAATCGCTCGGCCCAAGGCAACACGCTGGCGCTGTCCACCTGACAGTGCCTTTGGTTTTCGGCTTAAATACTGCTCAAGCCCAAGAATTTTTGCTGCATGTTGCACACGCTGGTCAATTTCTTCTTTACTATATTTTCGTAGTTTTAATCCAAATGCCATATTTTCATAAACACTCATATGCGGATAAAGTGCATAATTTTGAAACACCATTGCGATATCTCTATCTTTCGGCGAAATATCATTTACACGCTTTCCGTCAATATAAAAGTCGCCTTCTGAAATCTCTTCAAGTCCAGCAATCATACGTAATGTTGTAGATTTCCCACACCCTGAAGGGCCTACCAAAACAATAAATTCTCCATCATTTACTTCTAGGTTAAAATCTTTTACGATTGTCACATCATGATCATATTTTTTGTAAATGTTTTTGAATGATAGTTGAGCCATAATATCCTCCTAGAATTCGAGCTATATTTATAGATATTGTTAAAAATTATGATGACATGAATTATAAAACCTTCGAAATATCCTTCATACTGTCTAAAATATAATCTGCTTTTCCTTCTAAATCTTCTTTCCTACTCGCACCCGATAAGACGCCCACTACTTTAATGTTACTATTTCTCGCAAATGTAACGTCTGTTAATGTATCACCTACCATAAGCACATCTTCTTCAGTTAGTGAAAATTGTTCTTTAAACATATGATAAAAATCACTTTCAGGTTTTGTTCTATTCACACCGTCATCTGCACCTAAAAAATCTACGTAATCATATAACTCAGTCATTTTCAGAGAATGAATAGCTGCATCAACATCGTCTGCCGTAACAACCCCAATAATATATTCATTGTCTTTTAAATATCGTAACGTTTCCTTTGCACCTTCCACTTCTGTAAATACAAGATCGTCTGCTGTAGAGTACTTTTTGAATAGAAGACATACATTATGAATGAAATTCTCTTTATCTACATGTTGATTTTCTAACAACGAATACCATGCAGCCGCAATAAAGTAATTTGTGCGACATGCTAGTAAACTCGTACTCTCAAAATCGTTATCATTCATACCAATAATCGATAAGTAATCATCTCGTTTACTTTTTTCATTTGGATACGTTTGAAATATATCATCTAACACACGATGCACAATTTTGTACCAAACTGAATCTAACTGTATTAATGTTCCATCTTTATCAAAAATAATTGCTTTATTCACCTTTTATTCCCCCTATAACTTCATTCCATGTTTTCATATTTTTATTCTCAACTTTATTATGAATAGGATTAATAAACGCTACTAATTCGTCCTCTTCCCATCCCTCAACCCTAGCATACGCTCCTTCATTTAAGGAGAATGCAAAAGTTACGTTGCTGCCAGATTTTTGTTCAATTATTTGCCCATTTATTATTAGTCTCCACTCACACGGTTTATCAGTAGAAATGTTGTAAATAATATTTCCTTTAGCCTCATCACCAACATAAATCGTTTGACCTTCGTTTTGAATGTCTATCACTAATTTTCTAAATCGAGTGAAATAAATTCTTCCTTTTTGGATTGCACCGTTCAAATTCTTAATAGATAAACCGTTACATAATACATACGTTCCTGGGTCACCATAAATGGATGGGTCTTTTGATCCTGGGAATGTTTTAGACGGATGTAAATGAGAATCACTTCCTCCTATTCCCCAGATTTTAAGACCGTTTGACCACATTTGATCGAAACAACGTAAAGCTTCTAAAGTGGATGATTTACTTTTTTTATAAGTTGGATCACACATAATTTCCATCGTATGAACATTTTCTAAGTTAATATTCACTTGGTTCGCCCAAGGCTTCATAAACGGATGATTCACACTCATTAGGTACCCTTTTTCTTTCAAGAAAGCAAATAGTTCATCCATTGTTTCCGCGCTAAACGATTCATCTACATACTTTGTAAAATCAACGTATTCCTTTATCCCGAATATGTTGTAATGACCGTAAGGCGTTGTAAGTTCCATAGATGGTATAATTAATGTGTTTCCTTTTTGATACGACGGCATTACAATATTATGCTCTGTCGCATATAAAAAATCTAATTCTTGTTTTTCACATACTGTCATTCCAAGTTCATCATCTATCTCGCCGTCTGTTAAATCTGTGTGCTCATGAAATTCTCCTTTGTACCATCGATGTTCTTCATTTATTACCTTATTAAAACGGTCATCATCGATAAAAACATTTCCTTTACAAAAGTGCTCTCTATTATACTTTCGTTCCAATTGATCATTCACTACTATATTTACTGTGTAGTCAACTTTTTCTCCAGTAAATTTTACTGCTTTCTTTGCACAATGAGGAATATAGACAACTTCTAATTCCCAATTACCTGACTGTATTTCTCCTCCAATACAACCCGCAGAACAAAATATTGAATCTTTCGAAACGACTAGTTTTTCATTTGCAACTGGCGTTTGATATTGTATACGTACATAACCGTTAGGGTCTCGCAAGATTAATAATAGCGGGATTTTCCGGCTGTCCCCTTGATCAATCGTTAATGTAAAGTTTGTAATATCAGTTTCATCCATTTGGAAACAATGTTTATTTTTTACGAATGGAGAGAGTGTTATCGTACTTGTTATTTCGATCATCGTTCTCACACCTTTTTACGTTTTAATAAAGGAATTTTAGAGGCACTTCCTTCGTTCAAAAGCACCTCATGTTGGTAATATTACTTCTTCTTTTTCAGAACTTTATCTAACTCTTCTTGCGCAACTTTAGCTGCTTCATCTAATGCTTTTTTCGTTGGAACTCCTTCAATTTCTACTTTATCTTTCGCTACATTTAAGGCGTCATTAATTTTACCGCCCGTTGGATCTACAAATGGTCCCACTCCATAATTGTTAGCTTGTTCTAATGGAACTAATGCTTGTGGTTGTTTTTTAACGAATTCAGCATATGGACCATACTCTGTTACATTGTTGCGAACAGGGATATATCCTGTAGCCATGGACCATTCAGCCGTTTTCTCCGTACTTGTCGCAAACTTCATAAAGTCATACGCGCCTTTTGCTACTTCTGGATCAATATTTCTCGTTAATGTGAACAAATATGTTTCTAGTTTTGGTGCTGGTTTATTATTACCCCAAGCAGGCTGAGGTAATGCTTCAAATGTGTTAAGGCGTTCTTCTTCCGTCATTCCTTTTCCTAATGATTTAAAAACAAATCCTTGATCACCAGATGATCCTGTAAATCCTAATGTCCTACCTTCAACTAAATCAATTACAGTTTTATCCCAATATTCCCATCCAGTACCACCTGAATGTATTTTCATAATTTTATCTTCATGTAGCCATGTACGGAATTTCTCCCATACCGAAACCCAAGTGTCATCGTTAATTAATACTTTTGTACCATCTTCGCTTAATACGTTTCCACCAGCACTGCGAACCGCATCAATTAAATTGGAAGTTCCCCACATTGGCATCCAGCCCGCATATGTCACATTTCCATTTTCACCACGTTTTGCGACTGTTTTTGCTACCTTTTCTACACCTTCCCACGTCTTTAAATCATCTTTTGTAAAGCCATTCTCCGCTAATGCTTTTTTATTGTAATAAAAAATTTGCGTTGTACCGTAAAACGGAATGCCATATAACTTATTGTCAATTGTTGCTTGCTCCATAAACCCTTTCCCATAATCTTCTTTTTTGAAATTAGTATCATTTTTAACATATTCATCTATAGGTACGATTAACTGTTTTTTAGCATATTCTTGAATGACATCTGAACCTAGTAATGCAATTGCTTCTTGGTTATTCGCTGCAAATCCACTTTGTAGCTTTTGATATGACTCATCGTAGCTACCTGCTTTTGTCGTTTTCACTACATATTTGTCCTGACTTTTATTGTATTCTTCCACAATCTTATCTACACTATCTGCAAGAGAGCCCCCTACTCCATTAATGAATGGAACAACAACCTTCTCCCCTTCTTTACTCGCTTTAACCGTACTTCCTTTTCCGCCTGAACAACCCGCAAGTGCACTAACAAACAATGTTATAACTGTTAGAAGCATGAATAGTTTTTTCATCCCACAAATCTCCTTTAATATTTATTTACCCCTTTATTCCTGAATCAGTAACACCAGATAAGAACCATTTTTGCAGAATCAAAAATACGATTAAGAGCGGAACTGTTGCGATTGTACTTGCAACCATAATGTGTGACCAATCTCGCCCTAAGGAACTATTAATGAAATAATCAGCAATTCCATTCGTAATTAACTTTTGCGTATTATCTTTCAATATAAGAGCTGGCCACATGTAATTATTATAATTACCAATAAATGTGACCAATCCTAGTGTTACAAATGATGATCGTGTCATTGGAAAGATAATCTTCCAAAGAATACGCCAATCACTTGCTCCATCAATTTTGGCTGCTTCTACTATTTCAAAACCAACTTTGTGGAACGATTGTTTTAAATAGAAAATACCGAATACACTAACAGCCATAGAAATCATGTATCCAAAATGTGAATCAAGTAGCCCGAATTTCCCTAACATTACATATACAGGAACATATGATACAGCTCCAGGGATCATATAGGTTGCCATCACGACACTAAATGTAATATTTTTACCTTTAAACTTGTAAAATGCCAACATATAAGCAAACAGTGCAGATGAAACAAGCACATATATTGTAATGATGAAAGATGTATAAAAACTATTAAATAAATATGTGTTAAATGGTAGTATGTCTAATACTTGCTGATAATTTTCCCAGTGAAATTCTTTAGGCCAAAATCCCCCTTGTAATACTTCACTAGATGTTTTAAACGAACCAAGTACCATCCATATGAACGGAAAAACAAATAGTATACTTGATAATGCTAAAAAGAGATGCTTTACGATTAATGGACCTTTTTTCATATTATTCACCTTAATAGTTCACCCACTTATCACCTATTATTTTGTTAATAACAGATAGTAAAATTGTAATGATTAGTATGATAAATGCGATTGCCGTTGCAGATCCCATATCAAACTGTTCAAACCCTTGTTGGAAGAATAAATACAGTAACGTACGCGTTGAACCACTAGGCCCACCTTGTGTTAAAATTTTTATTTGATCGTAAGCCTGCACCGAAGAAATTGTATTAACGACAACTAAGAAGAAAGTTGTTGATGAAACCATTGGCAGTGTTACATATCGAAATTTCTGCCATGAATTTGCTCCATCAATACTAGCTGCTTCATATAAACTATCTGGAACTTTTTCTAATGCGCCGATATAGAAGATCATCGTCCAACCAACTAATTTCCAAACTGTCATTATAATGACTGCTAACATCGCTGTTTTACTACTTTGAAGCCAGTCCAAACCTGGTATTCCGAAAAAGTTTAGAACTTTATTAATAACTCCAAATTGAGGTTCATATAAGAGTGACCACACAATGGATACAGCTATTGTTGGCGTTACCCATGGTGAAAAGATCATTAATTGGTACAATGCGGAACCTTTGAATTTTTTTCGGAAGAATAATGCGAAACCTAAGCCCAATGCAATTGTTGGAATGACTGTTCCAATTCCGAAATAAAACGTATTGAGCAATGCTTGCATAAAAGAATCTTGTGTAAATAAATTAAAATAGTTTTCTAAACCAACAAAGTTAAAATCATTCGTCATAAAATCCCAATCAGTAAAACTAATACCTAAACTAATGAAATTCGGAATAATCCAAAACAAGATTAGAGGTATTCCAACTGGTAGTAAAAAGAACACAGCTTTTGATAGTTTTATTTGCATTCTTGCCACCTCCTAATTCATATTGTACGGGTACATTATTAACACAATGTTGTTAATTTGTTAACTAATTGTAAAAACAACAAATTAACAAAATAAAACAACATATAAACAATAAAAGAAGACTATTTCTCAACTTACTAAGAAATAGTCTTCTTTTAGCTTTTCTATACTGTTATTACTTCAACCCCATTACTTGTTAACATATTTTGCCACGATTCATCGAGCTTCGCATTCGTATATAACGCATCAATATCACTAAAACTCCCGCTTTTATAAAACTTTGTTAAATTAAACTTTGACTCATCAGCCATCATTACAACTTGTTTTGCATTATTCTTTAACTGCTTAAATATTTGTGCATCTTCAATATACGAACATGTCAGTTCTTTTTCTAATGAAATTCCATCACAAGAAGCAAATAATTTATTAACAGTGAAATGATCCAGATAGTTTAACGTCATTTCTCCAGACAATGCTAAGGAATTCGTATTCAATATTCCCCCAATGACTATTAACCTACAATCAAAGGAATCATGTTGTTCTTTCAGCTCAATAATTTTATTGACCGCTGGTATCGAGTTTGTTAAAATCGTCAAATTCTTTTTATCGTATATGTAATCTAAAATTTGCATTGTAGTTGTCCCAATTTCAATTGCGATAATATCATTATCTTCTACAATTTTACTTGCTACCATTGCAATTTTTCGCTTTTCTTCAATATTCTCAGATCGACGTTTATCAAAATGAAATTCTAGTGTTTGATCTTTTTTCTTAATTGCACCACCATGTATTTTCGTAAGCTGCCCTTCTTTGTCCAACATATCTAAATCTCTTCGAATCGTTTCTGTCGTAACATTTAATACCTTCGCTAAATCATTTACCATAACTCGGTTATACTTTTCTAACTCATCTAGTATGTGTTTTCTTCGTTCAAATTGTGTGTACGATTTCATTTCATTAACACCTCGTCAAATTACGCAAAATATTGATTTTCTAAAAACTCTTAATATACAAAAGGCTTAATCATTACTTTTAACATAACATCATTTACAGAAATAAGGAACGATTATATTCATTTAAATTCAAAATTTATTTAACAATAAAAACACGATTATAATAAATAAAAATTTATTGTTAAACGATAAATTTCATGTTAAATTAAAAGGATATTAAATAAATGAGGTGCTTTTTATGAAACAAGGATCCACACTCTTTTTAAAAACCGTTGTGATTCTGATTGGAATCCCAGTTCTAGCTATGTGTATATTTTTGGTCCCTAAAATTGGGAATTTTGCAGCAGAATTGTATCCTGATATTGCATTTATAAAATATCTTGTCTTTATCAATTTATATGCAACGGCTATACCTTTTTACTACGCCCTGTATCAAGCTTTTAAACTTTTAAGCTATATTGATAAAAATAATGCTTTCTCGGAATTGTCTGTTAGCGCTTTAAAAAATATAAAATACTGTGCTATGACAATCAGCGTCTTATACGTATTAGGCATGCCACTCTTTTATCTCATTGCGGAGAGAGATGACGCTCCAGGCTTTATCATTATTGGCATGATCATGGTTCTTGCATCAATGGTTATCGCAGTCTTTGCTGCCGTTCTCCAAAGACTATTACAAGATGCGATAGATATAAAATCAGAAAATGATTTAACGGTCTGAGGTGAATTATATGGCAATTATTATTAATATCGATGTAATGTTAGCGAAAAGAAAAATGAGCGTAACAGAGCTTTCGGAGAAGGTTGGAATTACAATGGCTAACCTTTCTATTTTAAAAAACGGAAAAGCAAAAGCCGTCCGTTTTTCAACTTTAGAAGCAATATGTAAAGCATTAGAATGCCAACCTGGGGATATTTTAGAATATCAACCTGAAGATACCGAATAAAAAAGAGTCCTTCTCGTATGAAGGACTCTTTTTTATTGCTCATTACGGCGCGAAGCTAATTTGACCAGTTAACACTAAAATAATTGCGATAATCCAAAATATAAAGAACGATGAGGACAGTATTAATGAGACAATTGCAATTGCCTTCTTTTCTGTTTTTTTCGTCATAGTGATTATTGAAAGTATGATGCCTACACCTGTTAGAGCAATTGTAATATAATCTCCCACTATATTACCTGCATTCGCTATCCTTGTCGGTGTTATAAAAACGAACAGAAAACACAAAATGCCGATGAGTAAAGATATATAGCTTATTATACTGTACTTCTTTTTGGGAACTATTTCGGTGTTCATCCTATCATCCCCCTTCTATATAATTATGAGATTATTTTAGCACAAATAACCAAAAATTGGATAAAAAAACAGATAAAGTGGACACTTCTACTTTATCTGTCACTATTTTTCTATTTAATATCGTTACATATTACTAAACCCGCCCTGTCTTTCGGAAATTCCGTTTCTAAGTAATAATCCTCTGCTTTCCAATACCTATTTTGAAACTTTGAAAGGTTCTTCTGCGTTTCCTCACTCTCGCGAAGAAACCTTGTCTCTCTTGTGCAATCCAAATACACCATAAAATGAAAGAAATCTCTCCATTCTTTTCGCTGTAGAAAAACTCCTTCAATTACAATTACACCTACTATAGGAATCTGTACTTTTTTCATTTCACATGTATCGGTATCATCGCGGTAGAAAGGCAATTTCAATTTTGTTTCATTTTGTAACTTTTGAAAGAATTTCTGCCGAAGCCATTCAATATCCCATTGTAAATAATAATACTCATACCATTCTTCAAACCCTGTATGATAACGTTTATTACGCTCCACTATATGATCATCCATATGGAAAATATGAAACGGAATACCTTCTCGTTTCATATTTTCCTTTAAATTTGTTACGAATGTTGTTTTACCCGAACGGCTTAAACCATCTATTCCTAAAATGAATCTATTTTCTTTATGCTTCTTCATAACATTTATAAGTTCACTTGTATTCATTACTTCTGCCACTCTTCTTTTAATAAAGAGTATAAAATTGTATCATGAGCAACTCCATTTTGAATCATATGTTTTCGAAGCAATCCTTCTTCTTGAAAACCTGCTTTTTTCAACAATTTTTGGGAAGCTTTATTTTCTACATATACGACAGCTGCGATTCTTATGAGCTGTAACGATTCAAATCCATAAGTTAAAATGGCCTGAAGTGCTTCAGATGCATATCCCTGTCCCCAATATGTATCATCTAACTCATAACCAATTTCGGCTCTTTTGTGGTGATTGTTAATTAAATGAAACCCACACGTTCCGATTAATTGGCCCGTCCCCTTTTTCTCGATTCCCCAGCGAAACACGCTTCCTTCTTCATAACGATTTTTAAACGTTTGAATCGTTGTTTTCGCTTGCTCAATATTTTCGAAAGAGTCCATTCCGAAATAACGTATAACAGATTCTTTCGAAAAATAACGGAACATCGCATCTGTATCTAATAGTGTAAGCTCTCTTAATAGTAAACGTTCTGTTTCTAATTTCGGAAACCCCATCCGCTTCTTCTCCTTCTATTCTAATGAACTACAAATTTCAATATAATTACCGTCTGGATCAGCGATATATGCAATGGTTTGTCCCCATGGCTTTACAATTGGTTCAACTAAAATTTTAATCCCTTGCTCTCTGAATTGCTCGATCGTTTCTTGTACATTCTCAACAACGAATCCTAATTCGAAATGAGATGACTGTAATTCACCTTCTGTAAGCGGGAGTCCTGTTAATTCTTTTACATCTTGCCGCGTATTCATCGCTAAAATTGTAGAGCCAGTATTAAATTCAATATATGTACCGTGCTCTGCTTTTATAGGTAACTGTAAAGTATCTTTATAGAACCTTAAACATTCCTCAAACTTTTCAACATATAAAATGATGTATTTCATTTTTAAATTCATGTTATATCCCCCTTTATCTACATCCCTAAAAATTCGACAAATGTTTCAAATAACCTTGTTTCATAAGGACAAAAAAATGAGGCCGATTTCTCGGCCCCCAGCTTATTGGCATAAAACAGGAGATTTGGTTTGAACATAACCAGTTCGTATTTTTATTATATTTTATTTTTTCTGAATTTTAAATGCATTAAACACCTATTTATATTGAGAAAGTTTTTTACTTGCATAAAATTATACTGTTTAAGAAATGCTACAAATGGAGGTGCATACATATGGAACCAATGCTTTGTCCAAGTTGTAAAACAAATCGTACTCGCTTTAATATTCTTGAGCAACAAGTAAAACCAGTAAAGTTAAATCCACAAACTGGTCAAGTAGAAGAAGAATACACAAATGAAACGATGAACGCTTTTCATATGGCTTATCAAGGTCCTACATACCGCGTCCAATGCGCTGTATGCGGGCTTGTTGAAAATCCAGAACAATTTATTAAACCTGCTCAAAACCAGTCTTTTTCATAAAATCGTTACGATCCCTTATAGAAATAGATTTTTCTATAAGGGATTTTTCGTTTAATACGGTAATATAAAACGTATTTCTTCCTTATTATACGTTAAACTTCAAAACGTTTTAGCCATCTATTATTTTCAGATCTTCGAAAATAGATTTTAGCTACTGCATGCGTTCTTTTACTTTATCACTATTTTAAACATCAAAATTCAAATAAAATAATATTAATGGGTAGTTCATTATTATGAATCGTTTCTTCTTCATTTATTACCTTCTGGTATTGTTGTTTTGGTTATTAATTATCAACTTAAATATACATCCTTTTATTATGTAAAAAATATCGAACAAAATAAACATATATATAAATTAAAGAAGATGATCCCGATATAAACACCGTTGTTTAACCGTTGTTACAATATTTCCTTTTTCAATTTATTAATCTTCCAATATAAATTAATAAGTATATACAAATATAAACAGCCAAAAAACCCTACCATACCTTTATATAATCCAGATTCTGATATTCCAAGAAAACATAAGTAAAGCGCTGGCATTAACGTTACGAACATAAATGCAAAGACCTGTAATAACTCAGTGAGTTTTTGTATCCTCGTTTCCTTATCTGAATATATATCAGGCAACTCATTTTCCTCTTCTACTTCTTTACAAAAGTAATTCCACTTCGCAAAACTCGTTACATGTTTCCAACCACACATTTCATATATTTCAATATATTCTTTTTGTTTTTCCTTTGAATCTTTATAATCCAATCTAAAATCCGCTTTATATATTACATCTTTCGGATCAGTTTTCTTAAACGTATACATCACATTATACTTTTGTAGCGCCCAGCCTTGTTGATGCATTTTTCTTAAAAAAGCTTCCTCTTTTTCTAAACTCCATCCAGCGAAAAATTTAAATATCTTCTTTGTCTCCATCATCCATTCACTCCCCTAATATACTGTTTCCATTCTTTACAGACCGCTGTAATCTGTTGTACTCCAGTTCTAGTACCTCTCTCCCAAACGTAGTTAATTCATAGCACTTCTTCCTGTCTGTAGAGGCAACTTCAACAATTAACTTCTCTTTAAGTAACTTCGTCGTATTCCCATATAAAGTACCAGGACCGAGCTTTACTTCCCCATTTGTCATCTCTTCTACCATTTGCATAATTCCGTAACCGTGCATTGGCTTTACTAGTGACAATAATATGTAATATGTCGCCTCAGTTAATGGAATATATTTTTGTGCTTTCGCATTCATTATAACTACCTCCGATACATCGCCTTATGATATATCGACTTACGATACATCGTATACCGATATTGTATAATCATATCCCAAAATATACAAGTATAATTTAATAATTAAATATCTATTTCTTTAAATCGAAAAATCGTATCAATTTTCAGAATAATTTGTTAAAATATAGGAATATTAACTCTTTTATTACGAAAGGAATGTTACATATGATTAATAAATTAAAAGAAAATATAGGTTCTGTTTTTGTTGGTAAGGAGAATGTGATCGATTTACTACTCGTTTCATTACTTGCTGACGGACATGTACTGCTTGAAGACGTGCCTGGTACTGGGAAAACGTTACTAGCGAAAACAATTTCAAAAAGTATTGGTGGTCATTTTTCGCGCGTTCAGTTTACCCCTGATGTACTCCCGAGTGATGTAACAGGTATTGAATATTTCAATCCGAAAACGAGCGAATTTGAGTTAAGACTTGGACCAGTCGTGACAAATATTTTACTTGCAGATGAAATTAACCGTGCAATGCCTAGAACACAGTCTAGTTTGCTAGAAGCGATGGAAGAACGACAAGTAACGCTTGAAAAGCATTCTACTCCTCTTCCGAAACCGTTCTTTGTTATTGCGACACAAAACCCAATTGAATCACAAGGAACATTCCCTCTTCCAGATGCACAGCTTGATCGCTTTTTAATGACGATTTCAATTGGGTATCCGGCTCCGGAAGATGAATTAAAAATGATGCGCCGTTTTCGTAATAATGCACCGTTAGAAAGCGTTACTTCTGTTATTTCTTTAGAAGACATTTTAGAAGCACAGAAACGTGTAAAAGAAGTGTTCGTATCAGAGCCGTTAGAACATTACATAATTAAACTTGCTCACGCTACAAGAAATCACGATTACATCGCTAATGGTGTAAGCCCACGTGCCACTTTAGCTTTAGTGCGTGCCGTTCAAGCATTAGCCTTTTTACGCGGCAGAGAATATTGCACGCCTGAAGATATACAATTTTTAGTTCCTTCTGTTTGGATTCACCGTATCGTCTTATCAATGGAAGGTGCCCTGCGCACGACAAAAAATGAAATTATGCAAAGGATATTAAAAGAAGTTGACGTACCAGTGGAGATTGAGCAAGCATGAATGGACAGCGCGTTGTAACTGTACCTTTATTTTTTCAACTTCATATTATTCAATTAACTGTTCCAGTCGCGTTACTTTTCACATTCTTTTTCCCGCAACGCATGCTTATGTTTCTCTTTTTCTTTTATTATTTATTTGCTATTTTCATTTATAAATATGTCGCTTACATAGAGAAAAGATTTCAAGTAATAAATGAGAAACAAACAACTCGGCTATTTCCTGATGAATCTGGACAGTTTTTTATTCATTTAAAAAATGGGGCAAATATACCACTTGTTAATGGCGTTTGTTATTTTCATTTAAATCCGTCCCTTATACCGCACAAAGAGCAAGGGATTGAACAAATATCAAAAACGTTATTCTCTTTCCCGTTTTCACAACCTGCTCATTCAGCTCAAAAATGGGATTTAACATTAACCGCAACGAAGCGCGGCGTGTTTCAAATTGAACAGTTCGAATGTGTATTGAAAGACCCTTTTCACTTGTTAACTGTACATTTACCTGTTTTTGATAAATTACGAACTGAAATAATTGTATACCCTTCTCTTAAAGAAGTAGCTGGTTTGCAAGAACTTCAGCAACTTTTAACTGGGTCCTATCGAACGAATTTTTCTTTTTACAATGATGAAACATCTATTATCGGTGTGAAACGATATGAACGTGAATCATTCCGCTCTATACATTGGAAAGCATCTGCTAAAATGCAGGAATTACAAGCGAAACAGTATGAACCTGTAAAAAATTATAGTTGGACGATTTGTCTTTCTTTAGCTGCTGATCGCGGGTTTGGTTGGAGAGATAATGTAGAAGAACTTATTTCATATGCAACATACATTTGCCAATACGCAACAAAGCATCAAATTCCATTCGAATTGTTTATTAGTCTATTAGCAGAAGGCGGTGCATTACATGTACCGTTAAATGAAGGTCAAATGCAATACGCAAAAGCTTTAGAAGAATTAGCGCGTATTTCAGATGATAGTACGTTACTTCCGAAACAAGGATTCCTTCATTATGTAATGAAAAAAAGAGAGCGATCATCAACTATGATCTTTCTCGGTTTGCCCAAAAAGGAACTCCCTCTTTTAACACAACCGACATTTGTTATTCATGATGAAGGGATGGTGGAACCAGTTGAAAACTTGGCTATATCACATTCATGATTTCATTCTGCTCCTCCTGCTTTCATTATTAACAGAAAGAGATGAACTAATTGGCATTGCTATATTTTTAACAACAGGCTATATAGGAGTATTTCTTATTCATAAATTTATGAATAAAAAAATGACAGGATTTGTAATACTATTAGTTCTTCAAATAGTTGCTTTCTCTATATTTTTACCTTTTTCTCTATTTGGCACAATCATATTACCACTATTTTTCTTTATCGTACACGCGGTTGGACCAGGATATCCAGTTGAAAAATCATTAGGCGGTATTGTATGGTTTGTTGTTTCAGCAATATTTTATGCACCCTTTCCGCCGTTATGGAAATTATTAATGTTAGCCTTACACTTAATGATTACATTTTGGCTTACTGGTGCAAATCGAAAACAACAACTATTACGTTTTGCTTCTATCATTACAATTGGCATAATGAGTATATTAATTATTCAAGTATTCCCTTTCATTAGGCTTATGTTTGGTTTTATAACGGAAGTAATCGCATTAGGCGTCGGCTATGCTTTAATGCCATTAATTAAAGCAGCGGAATTAAAAGATACTGAAGGTGTTTGGGCAAATAAAGGACATCTCTTAAAACCACAAATTGAAGACGGGAAAAAACTTCCTGATTTTGACCCAATACTCATAAATAGCGTTACAATACTAGTCTGTACAGTCATTGCTATTTATGTCGTAAGGAAAATAATAAAAAATCGAAAACAATTAAGTTTACCAAATATACCTATCTTCGAATCTACTATCATTACTGATAAAGAAGGAATGAATCAAAAACGTTTTAAACGAAACAAACCACCACATAATGAAATACGAAAAGAAATCTTCAAACTAGAAAGTAAGTTATCCCCTCCTTTAAACCGGGAACGAGGAGAAACAGTTGAAGCTTGGCTAGAGAGAATTAATGATGATGAAGGTGTAGATATAGAGAGGCATATTATTATAGATGCGTATAATACAGTACGTTATTCAAACGAAGAAAACACTGTACTTCTAAATGAATTTAAAGAAGAGATTCATAAACTTTATGCGTATCAGAAGAGTTTGAAGAAGCGGAGAAAATAATGTATACAAAAATCCTCCTATTAATTTAGGAGGATTTTTGCTCTATAATTCCACGTTACTTTTTAAAACTTAAGCATTCTTCCCTGCTTCAATTTCTAAAGATTCTTCATGCCACCAAAGTGTTTCTTCAGGATCTTCTTTAGAGATTAGGTGTGCTTCTTTTTTCGTTTCTACTGTAGGATACGAACCTTTTAGTGCACGTCCTGATGTTGTAACGAATAGTACACTAAATGCAATTAATCCAATAATACTTACACCTGTTAAATAAAATGCCGGTGCGAGCGGATTACCAGTCGCATGAACTAAGTATGAACATACGAGCGGTGTTGTTCCACCGAATATCGATACAGAAATATTAAAGGAGATCGAAAGTGCTCGATAACGCACATCGGTGAAAAAGAGCGATGGTAATAATGAAGGTAATGTTCCTTCATATACACTTAGGAAGAAACCTAATACGAAAATACCTGCAAATATAGCCGCAATATGTCCGTTACCTATTAGTAAAAATGCCGGAATGGAACATACTGTTAAACCAAGTAAACCAATTTGCACTACGCGTTTATTACCAACTTTATCACTTAATTTACCGAAATAAAGTGCCAGTGGAATCATAAGTGCCATCGTAATTGAAATAATTAATAAGCCAGTTGTTTCTTTGACTTTAAGTACTTGAGTTAGATAAGAAGGAATATATGATAGGATCATATAGTTTGTAATGTTAAAGAAGGCAACAATTACTGTGCTTAATAAGAAGTCTTTTTTGTGATATTTTAATATATCCATAAATGAAAATTGTTCGTTGTCTTCAGATTCCTCTTGTGCTTTTTCCATCTCTTCAAAGATGGGAGATTCATCTAAATGACGTCGTAAATATAAACCGACCAAACCAATTGGTGCAGCTATTAAGAAAGGAATACGCCATCCCCAGCTGAGCATTTGCTCATCTGTTAACAATAACGTCAAAATGGTAACAATTACCGAAGCAGCAATGTAACCTGAGAGTGTTCCAATTTCAAGACCACTACCGAGTATACCACGCTTTTTATCTGGAGAAGATTCTGCGATATAAACCATTGCTCCTGAATATTCGCCGCCTGTAGAGAAGCCTTGAATCATTCGGGCAACTAAAAGTAGTATTGGTGCCCATACACCAATTTGTTCATAGGTTGGTAGTAATGCGATGAATAATGTAGAAAGTGCCATTAAAATAATAGTTGTGCTTAAAACAATCTTTCGGCCATACTTATCTCCTATTCTACCAAAGAAAATACCTCCGATTGGTCGAACGAGAAAGGCCGCTGCAAATGTACCAAATGTAAGTACAAGTTGCAAACCACTATTATCCACACCTGAGAAGAATATTTGACTTAAAATAACCGCTAAATACGCGTATAATCCAAAGTCAAACCACTCCATTGCATTCCCAATGCCAGTAGCAACCACTGCTTTCCTAGCTTGTTTAGAATTGACAATATTAACGTCTTGAGGTTCAAAGTTTAAATCATTATTTTGTTGCATATAGTAAAACAGCTCCTTATTTAATTTAACTTCTTTAAGCACACCTTCTCTTACTAGAATAAATTCAATACGAAGCACTTAAGGAAAAGCAACGTCTCCTTATCTGTTATTATTGTTTCACATAATTAATTATTTGTCCAATAAGATGCTTCCTTAGTTAAGTAATTAAGTATTTTAAAAAGCTGAAGAAGGCGCTGTATGAGTGCCTTCTTCAGCTTTTTATTTTAATACGTAAATTTATTTTTCCACCACCATTTTCTTCCTGCGCGAATTAAAAATAAGGTACTTTTTATATTTGTAGTTTCATAAAGATTTTTAAACATTTGCTATAGCTGCCACACTATGAATAGCGGATATAAATTTGTTAATAAACGCATCAATTTCCTTTTCTGTAATAATATACGGCGGTAGCAAACGAATAATATTCCCTTGTGTAACATCTACTAACATCCCTTTATCCATTAATGCTGATTGTAATTTCTTCACATTGTCATTCGTATCATTCACACTAATACCAAACATCATCCCTGCATGGCGTACTTCCTTAATATAATAAGAGTTTTCTATTTGAATTTCTTGCAGTTTGTCATTTAAATATAGTGACGTTTCATAAGCTTCTTGCATTAATCCATCATCAAGTAATGTATTTAATACCGTTAAACCAAGAGCTGTTCCCATTGATGAATGTGCAAATGTCGTCCCATGATCTCCTGGTGAAAATACATCACATAACTTTTCACCTACAATGATTCCTCCAAGCGGTATCCCGCCTCCTGCTCCTTTACCAATTTGAATAATATCCGGTGTAATATTGAAATTTTGATAAGCAAATAGCTTTCCAGTTCTGCCCATTCCACTTTGTACTTCATCGACAATAAGAAGTACATTATACTTTTCACACAGAAGCTGAACTCCTTCCAAATATTCACTTGATAAAGGATAGATCCCCCCGCTGCCTAAAACAGGCTCAAGCATAATTGCAATAGGCTTTTCATTTATGATTGTTTCTTCTAATTGTTCTATATTTTCACGTTCCACTTCATATACAGGAATAGATGTTTTAGGAAAATTTTGATATACATTTTCTTGTCTCGTAAAATGAAGTGCCCCTAACGTACGACCGTGAAAACTATCTTTCAGCACAACAACTCCATCACGTTCTTCATTCGTAATAGATCTATACTTATCAATTAATTTTAAAGTCGTTTCTGTCGCCTCCGTACCTGAGTTTGTGTAGAAGACCTTACCATTTCCTAAAGTATTATCAACTAATTTCTTTGCATACTCAATCGCAACCGGGTTTAAAAAATGAAATGGCAGATGCAATGATTTCGTAACTTGCTCCATTGTCGTTTGCACGATTTTAGGATGATTGTACCCTAATACGTTTACTCCTACACCAGAAAACAAGTCTAAATACTCCTTACCATCCACATCATACAGTTTACAACCTTCTCCTCTTTCTATCGCAACCTCCGTACGACAATACGTAGTCATCATATATTCTTTATCTAATTGAAACCAATCCGACATGATAAATTCCTCCTAATTTTTCCCCTGGTTTTAATTTCTATTAACAAAAACTATTTATATAGATACGCTTTAAAGTTTCATTTTAAGTATTTCTTTCACGATATTCATTTTTTCATAATTCCCTCTATTGCAACAGGTCCACTACATGTGCGTTTTTTTCATCTAGCGGTATGTTTCTAATTTGAACTTTGTATGTAATACATAATCATCGCTAAAAAATCATATTTAGTAACAATCGACGAAAAAAATTTGGAGGCTATATTAATGAATGAAAAACATGATATACAGAGGCAATCTTTATTAGAAGCAGACTTTGATAAAAATCGAGAACCTAATGAGCCCGCTAAACTTCACTCTCAAACAGTTGGTTCACGTGGACCTGTTCTAAAGCAAGATAGTGTACTGCACGAAGCGTTACAAGAATTTATTCATGAAAAAATTTTAGAAAGACCTGTTCATGTAAAAGGATATGGTGCATTCGGTTACTTTCAAACGATTTATCCGATGTCTCAACATACAAAGTTGAACTTTTTACAAAATTCTAATGAGAAAGTTCCTGTTATGGTACGATTTTCATTCGCTGTTAGTACGAAAGGAACACCTGATACTTCTAGAAATGTACGCGGTTTTGCGACAAAATTTTATACAAATGATGGTGTTTTTGATCTTTTATGTAACCACATTCCTGTCTTTTCTGTTCGTGATCCGATGCGTTTCCCTGAAACTATTAAAGCACTCTTACCTTCACCTAAAAACAACTTAATAGACCCGAATAGTTTTTGGAACTTTGTCGCTAGAGCACCCGAATCCATTCATTTTGTTGTCCGTTTATTCTCCGATACTGGTACGGCAAAAAGTTTTCGTCACATATCAGGACATAGTGTAAATACGTACGTTTGGAGAAATGCTGAAGGTCATCGAAAGTACGTAAAGTATCATTGGTATCCATTTGAAGGTGTACAATACATTAATAGTGCGGAAGCAAATAAACTCGCTGCCGAAAACCCTGATTATAGCGGGAAAGATTTATATGATGCAATTGCAAATGGTAAACCAGTGGAATATGGATTATATGTCCAACTCATGGATCCGAAAGATGAAGCGCATCTTTCATATGATCCTTTAGATGATACAAAAGTATGGGATGAAAAGACTTATCCTCTAATACCAGTCGGTAAAATGATATTAAATAAAAATCCTGAAAATTATATGGAGCAAGTAGAAAAAGTAGCTTTCTCCCCTTCTAATTTACTAGACGGTGCAGAACTATCAGATGATAAAATGTTGCAAGGTCGCGCTAATATTTATAGTGATTCACAAAGAAGAAGAATTGGTCCTGAATTTCGTAAATTAACAATTAACCAACAGCAAAATTGGACACCTGCTAATCAAATAACAAGCGGTGACGGAAGATATGTTGAAGGTAAACTTGAAAGGACTTCTATAACTAAGCAAGATGACTTTGGGCAGGCTGGTGAATTTTATGCTGAGTTAAAACCGATAGAAAAAGAACATCTTGCTGAGAACTTAGCTAGTGATTTGAAAGTTATATCGGATGATATTAGAAAGGTAGTTTTGGCGTATTTCGATAAGGTTTCAACAGATTTAAAAAATAGAATTGAGAAAGAGATGAAAAAACATTAAGAAGACTAAAATGATCGTTTAATCTTGAAACGTGAGTTCCAAAGTTTGAATGCATCCATATATTTCATAACTAATTGTACCTTTCTTTTTTAAAGCCCTTACAGTCGTATTTTTCAAATTATAAGTACATTTATCAGTAAGTAATTTGCTATATACAACATTCCGAATGTTAAAAATCCCAAAAAAAGAAGGAAAGTATATATAATACTTCCCTTCTTTTTCAGCGAATAAAAATAACATCATTTCATATTATGATACTCATTTCTCTTTTTCAAATAATCCTTTTCACATTGTAACGGCCTGTATTCTACTATCTTCCCTGGCTTCCTTTTCGTTTCTGTAACGATCCATTCCCCTTTTTCAAGTTCAAGATGTTTTATAACATTTGTATCGTCTATTTCTTTATAAAGTAAAAATGCTTCAAGCGGCTTTACAAACAACCTAGGCTCTCCTCTATATCCACCGCTTTCAAAAGCTCTAGTTAACGAATTATAATACGTATCCTTTTCCCGACCACCATACATTAAGTGTGCAGCTTCTAAATCTTTTTTACTTACTTCCCAAAAGCCATTTTCATCAAAATTTAAATGAAACGTAGTTTTAATGTCCTTCATTATATGTTCCACATACTTATCATCACGCATTTTACTTTTTTCTAGACAATCCGGAGATAACCTTGGTGCATCTGATTCAGAATGTACAATATGTTGAATTGATACACAAAAAACGAATACGCTTAAAACATACAATAATTTTTTCATATTTACGTATCACCTCAAATAATTTAGATACTATATTATTTGAGGCTTAGGATATTCTTATGCTAGGAATGAAAAAATCCTATAAAATAGACTTTTTATAGGATCTTTCCTTTTAATATTGCTTTATCAAATTCACCGGTGGAGCAACTACCTTACTACTTTTCACATCATATAATCCTATAGGCGTTACTCGTATAAACGGCAAGTGCGTCGCAGAAAAGAACAAAATCGTAAATGCTGGGTCGTTATAGGCGTAGCCTCTCTCTTGCAGTAAATTCACCATCTTTTTCTCTTCCTGTATTAAATCACTCATCTTTACATCAGACATAATCCCGAGTAACGGTAATGCAATTTCATGTAACACTTCATTATTTTCAGCTATCACCATTCCCCCGCCGAGTTCTTTTACTCTATGAAAAGCTGTAAGCATATCTTCTTTACTCTTTCCAATAAGAATGATGTCACCTGTGCCGGAATAAGAGCTTGCAAGACCACCTAACGCTTTCGCAAAACCTTTCACAACTGTATTCACCCGCCAAGTACCATCACGCGCAATCATCATTAGGAAACACTCATCATGGTCAATGGACAGTTCATCGCTATGTAAGTCAATTTCACTTACATATGGTTTTGTTATAACGTTATTCAATACGTATATACCCGTTTTATTAGAAAAAAGCATATCCTCTTTTTCTATGGTCCAGTCTAATGATAATGGAGTTACTTTGAACTTACTCCACTCTATAAGTAATGATTCATGTTTGTTTACTCCGTCACGCTTCACCCATTGTCCCTTTGCAATTACACTAATTGGAACCGGGTTTTCTTTACTTTCTAAAATATTAATATTCGCAATTCTACCTGTCGCAATTGAACCATGTAAATGCTCCATATTATAATAGCTAGCAATATTATAACTGGCCATATTATATGCATCTATAACTGGTATCCCTTGTTCGATTGCTATTTCTATCATTCTATTCGTCATTCCATTTTCATAAAATGACGGATGTGAACCATCTGTTGTGAAAATGAATCTATCAAATTGCTCAATTCCTAGTTCCAGTAATTCTTTTAGTAAAACTTCTAAATCCGGTCTAATTGAAGAATTTCTAAGAGAAACGGTGTAACCTTGCATAAGGCGAGCTAACGCTTCCTGCCCTGTCATCGCTTCATGATCGCAATCCGTACCTAATAACTTTAACTTTGCTAAAGTCGTTTCAGACGCTCCAGGAAAATGACCTTCTACTTTCTTCCGTAATCGTTTTGTTTCCTGTACCCAATTTAACATTTCCTCATCGCCATGTAATAGTTTTGGCCATGCTGTTAACTCGCCGCCTTGAAGAATCGCTTCCTGCTTTAACCACTCTATTATTTCTTCACTATTAAATAAAGATTCTCCGTTTTGCAGCTCAGTCTGTCCATCAAAACGGCACCACCAATACATACTTGCAGGAATCTTTTTAAATTCATCTAATAAACGAAATGCTTCTTCACGCTGTAATGTGAAAAATAGAGTTAAATTATCATTGATTAATGTAGTTGTACCATATTGCATCACATGATTCGCTAAAGTCTCTGGATTATATAATTGATATGGATGTGCATGCGGTTCTATGTAGCCAGGTACCACATACTTTCCTTCACAATCAATAACTTCACAATGGGTAACTTGCTCTGGCAGTTTTTCTCCTACATATACAATGCGGTCATCATATACCCAAATATTTGCCACTGTCCAATCACGCAAGTATGAATTTAAATACGTTGCGTTCTTTAATACAATGTGCGGACTTCTCTTACCATCTAATACTTCAACATGTTCTCGTAATTGTTTATTACTCCAATTAAAATGATTTTGTCTCAATGTACTCAACTCCAAATCTATTAACTTTTATATTGGTTAAAATGAGAAATAGTTAATCAACTAAAGTATTTTCCATTCATAACTCCCCTGTATACATCCCTATAACCTTTATTATATTTAATAGTTGTAAAAATAACAATTTTCAGAACTAACAACGTGCCTCTTTGCTCCAATATAAAAAGGATGTCATGCAACGACATCCTTTTTGTTTTTTACTAAGCTAATAGATATACAATTATTTTAGCTCGGTGTTGATGTGGTAGTCCCCTTTTGAATCGGTAAGTTTTTTGAAGCTATGCTTACAATAATAGTCATTACGATATTAATAAATAAGGCTATTGCTCCTGTACTAATGTCATTAATAGTGTGTGGGACTGTTGGAAAGAAGGTTGCGATTTTTATATTGAAAATCGTAGCATACAATACAACGAGCACTCCCGTAATGATTCCAGTCATTGCGCCATATTTATTTATATAATTTTTTTGGGAAAAACTAAGGAATAAAGCAGGTGCCAATTGTGCGATAAGACTGTATGACATAATATTTAACAGTGCAAGTGCTGTTCCACCAAATATGGTGAAGATTAAAGCAGTCAGAGAAAGGATAATGATGAATAGTTTTGAGGCTACTAATTGTTGTTTTTCAGTAGCTTTTGGAAAAACAACATTGTAAATCCCTTTTGTTAATCCAACAGATGCAGACATTAACATAACAGAAGCTGGTACTAAAGCTGTTAATAAACCAGCTGCTCCAACTATTCCAACCACCCAAGGATCAAATGTTTGAATAGTCAATCTTAAAAGAGAAAGATCCCCATCAGCTCCTTGTAAACCAGGTATTTTTACGATAGCTGAAAAGCCAATAAAGAAAACAAACAGTAATAATATCGTGTATAAAGGTAGAGTAATTGCATTTTTGCGAAGTGCTTTTTCACCATTTGCTGAAAAGACCACAGTGAAAGAAGTCGGTAATAAATAAAAAGATATTGCATTTAAAAGGATTGTAGAGATAAACCACGGTACACTTAGTCCCTGATCGGCTAACGTTAACAATTCCGGTTTTACAGCCTCAACAGACTTAAACATTTGCTCAATTCCACCAAAATAATGGATAGGGATGTATAGGCCTAAAAAAATAACTACTCCCAAAATCATAATATCTTTAATTACAGCTGTCCAAGCTGAGCCGTGAATACCAGAGAATATTACATATGTTGTAATAACTATTGCACCTATAATACTTGCAACTATTGGTGAAATAGCTCCAAAAGAAGCCTCTGAAACAATGATTCCTAATCCTTTCATTTGTATACAAATATATGGTATAAGTGCTAAACTTCCTACAATAGCTACTATAACCCCCATTGCACGACTATCGTATTTAGATGCGAAATAGTCAGGTTGTGAAATAATACCATGTTCTTTACCGTATCTCCAAATTTTAGGTGCAATCCAATAAGATATTATATATGCTAGAAATATATATGTGGGCACATAATATGCAGCCGCACCCTTGGAATACGCCCAACCACTTCCGCCTAGAAAAGTAAAAGTCGTATAAACCTCTCCAGCTATTAATAGGAATATGAATAAGGTTCCAAAGCCTCTGCCACCAACTGAAAATTGCTGCAAATTCATCTTTTTTCCTCTTCTTGCTGCTATCCCTAAATAAAGAGATAGGATTAAGAAAATAAAAATAATAAATAATGATATATTCATTCTGCCTCACTCCCTTTATTATCAGGATCAAGCTTATAAACAATTGTTAAAATAATTGAGGAGAGTACCATCCAAAAAACAATCCAAAATAAAAGAAAAGGCATTCCTAATACGTAAGGCTCAATTTTATTTACAAATGGCAAGAATCCAACACATCCTATAAAAGGAATTAAGAGTAAGAGTTTAATATATTTCAAAATATGCTCAACCTCCTATTTCATAGTTTGAATTTTTATGGATTAAGAGCCAATATCATAAAAAGATATATTAATATATAAATCCTCTTTAATTTTCTAGCATCTAAATCCCTGATGTGCAAAATAAAGCGAAACTTTAATCAACGTTTTTTTCCATCCCCTACTAATTATTAGCCCGCAAATAGCGGGCTAATGGTAACGAATAATACGAGGTAATATCATTGCAATACCTCATTTTTTCCTAAATCTAATTTTTCACCATTAAATCATTCTCCTTTTGATAGACAATTTCTCCATCAATAATCGTTGTCTCCACTTTCAAATCCTTAATACGGTCTGGTTTAGCTTTTAAAATACTTTCATTTAAAATAACGAAATCAGCTAATTTCCCTACCTCTAGGCTCCCTTTTATATCCTCTTCAAAACTTGCATAAGCGCCATTCCATGTGTAAAGTTTAATAGCTTCTAGTACACTAATGGATTGGTTCGTACCAATTTCGGCTCCAAATTGGCTCTTTCTATTAACTGCAGTATGAATTCCTAATAAAGGATTATAATCAGTAACCGGTGCATCTGAACTACCTGCTGCAATAATACCTTTATCTATATAATCACGAGCAGCGTACATATAATTAACACGTTCACCATAATTGTGAGCATATATCTCGCCATATTCATATGGAAATGGTGGATTTGGAATAGGAATGACTTCAAGTTGTTTCATTCTTTCTTGTAAATCTGGGGTTGAAACTCCTGCATGCTCGATTCGATGACGATGATTTTTCCTTGGTGCTTCATTTAACGCTCTTTCTATGCAATTTAAATACATTTCAATGGCTTTATCACCTTGAGCATGTACTGTAACTTGATAGCCTTTTTTATGGGCTTCACCTAGAACTTTATATATTTCTTCCTCACTATAATAAAGAATCCCGAAATTGTTAGGATCGCTGGAGTAAGGTTCTCGAGTTGCAATCGTTGGACCAGAGCTACTCCCATCTAAAAATATTTTGGCCGGCCCAACTCTAAATCTCTCATCCCCTGTACCGGTTACTATCCCTGCATTCATCATTTTATTTACAAATTTATCCGATTCATTAATGGTACCAATTATTGCATATATCCGAACACCGATGTCTTTGGTTTTTATAGCTGTTTGTAACAAACGATAACAATTAGAATCAAAAGTAGCTGCTTCATGAATACTCGTGATTCCCCCTGAAATGAAATGATCCGACGCAATTTTAACAGCTTTCATAAGTTCAGCGTCTGTATAGCTTGCTACATCATTCATCTTCATATTTGCAGCTTCAAATAATTTCCCTGTAATTTCCCCCTTCTCATTTTTTTCAATTACTCCACCTTGAGGGTTCGGTGTCTTTTCGTCATATCCAGCCTTCTCTAGTGCCGATGTGTTTACGATACAAATATGTCCACATGTACGAGAAATGATGATTGGATGCTCCGTTGAAATGGCATCTAGCTCAGCAATCGTTGGATATCGCTTCTCCTTTATGGTGGTTTCATTAAACCCCCAAGCTCTTATCCACTCACCCTTTGGAGTTTCCGACGCTTTTTTCTTAAGCTCGTTCAACACAGCTGCAACAGAGTCGATGTGACTTTCTTTACAACTGATATTCAACTGAAACACCCCATATAAAACCAGGTGTGTGTGTGCATCAATAAATCCAGGAAGAAGAGATTTGCCTGCTAAGTCAATGACTTCAGTCTTCTCCCCAATGAATTTATTCATTTCTAAATTTGACCCGACCCCAATTATTCGATTATCCTTTATTGCTACAGATTCCACTATTGAGTTTTGTCTGTCCGATGTAATAACTTCACCATTGATAAATACTAGATTTGCATTCATACATACACCATCCTTTTTATATAAGTACAAATTGAAAAATTGGCATAAAATCCGCCTTTTTAGGTGGGAGAGAAAATCCGGTCATTCATAGAAGCAGTCAGATCCTTTTCCCTGCCCCATGCCAAGTGAAAACAAAGTGAGAAAACGAGTGCAGATCACCTTTTGTTCTTCATAACCGTGACTTGTATGTCCGTATATATTTAGTGATTTTATCTATCATCCTATTAATTGTAATAATGTATCATTAAACAACTTTACTAGGATAAGCTGTTTTTCTCTGTTAGTAAAAATGACGATCCCCTATCATTCCAATACAAGGGGACATTCCTATTAAATACCTCCCTCTATAAATTAATAATTCCGCACTGTACACTTTTACATTGCAAAAATCATGCCATCAATTTGGAATGAAAATACGAAAAATAGACAGAAAATTATAAAAAATAACTTTAAATCTAGCTATTGTGAGATATAATGAATTAAATTCGTTTCAATAGATTCATAAACGGTTCATTCTTTTCACTAATTCCCATCTACTTTGAACCACTTCCGGTTCAAAGTAGATGCATTCATAGGAGGATTCAAGCCATGTCCGACATTCCTGTCCAAATTGAAACCAAATATCTTTTAAAAATTCTTGATAGTCTTGAAAGCGGGATGAATATTGTTGACAAAAACGGAACGATTATGTGGGTAAACCAAGCATGTTGTAAGCTTTTTAACAAAAACAAGGAAGATTTGATTGGCAGGAATATTTTCGTTCTGAAAAAAGAGGGTGCGTTCACTCCATCCGTAATCGAAATGGCTTTACAAAATGGAAGTACTGTCACCACTGTGCAAGAAATTATCGGTGGTAATAAGATGACAGTAACAGGGGACATTATTTTGGATGAACAGGAAAACCCCATTTATTTTGTAGCACATGGTCATGATATAAGTAATTGGATGGATAATATCTCCAAACTAAAATGGGAAGAATTAGCCCCCGTATTGAATCGGTATTTACTAGAAATAAAGAAAATGAATACCCGGTATATTCTCATAAAGGATGAACAGTCCTTTATCGGGCATAGCAAAGTACATAATTTGCTTGCTGAAATCTTGGAAAGAGTGGCAAATGTTCATTCAACTGTGCTTATTAACGGAGAAACAGGAGTTGGAAAAAACGTAGTTGCAAAGCGTATTCATGAGTTGAGCGAACGAAACAGTCAACCCTTTGTCCACTTAAATTGTGCAGCAATTCCCGATACACTTCTCGAATCTGAATTGTTCGGCTACCATAAAGGAGCCTTTACAGGTGCTAATTCAAAAGGAAAAACAGGGCTCGTCAAAACAGCCGAAAAAGGAACGCTTTTTTTGGATGAAATTAGTGAACTTCCGCTACATCTACAGCCCAAGCTCCTTCAATTACTGCAGGACAAGACCTATATGCCTATTGGCGGTTCACAATTAGTAAAGGCTGATATTCGCATTATTGCAGCAACAAACCGCAAAATCGAGGAAATGGTAAAAGAGGGAAAATTCCGGGCCGACCTATATTATCGCCTTCATGTTTTACCAGTAAATATTCCGCCGTTACGCGAGCGACGTGAAGATATTTTTCCGCTAATCCATTTCTATTTACAAAAGTATAACCAGATATTCAACCAGACGCGTACCTTCTCAAAGCAAACGATAGATGTTTTTCAACGTTACCAGTGGCCAGGAAATATACGAGAGTTGGAAAACACTATTGAGCAGCTCGTTATTATGGCTAAAAAAGAAGAAATCTCGATTCATGATTTACCAGATCGCTTTCACTCAGTAAGCATGGCAGAAGAAGCTTTAGAATCTCTGAAAAAAGGCAACAACTTAAGCGAGATTATCGAAAATATGGAAAAAACAATTATTGAACAGGCAATTAAGGAAAATAAGACTACACGTAAAACTGCAAAAGTTCTTGGAATTACTCAAACTTCACTGATCCGTCGGTTAAAGAAATACAATATCCGCAATGAAAAAGAATAGCATTTTTATTGTAGGGGGATTAATTTTTTCTTAATTTGATGGCAATATGGCGGTACCCCTGCCCATAAAATTAAGATTTTGAAGTCTGTCCAAAATTACTTCTCCCTTTCTAACAAGATTACGATTTTATTACGAACTTATAATTTATTTAATTAGTTAATTTCTGCATATGATTCCATTCAAAGATACAAAATATTTAAGTAACTATTTATAATTACATTGTTTTTATATCTAAATTCACAAAGGAGCTACATAACATGGATGAAAAAAGTCTATTAAGTCAACAACTGGATCACGTGTCATCAGATGCTCTAAATACTCCTAGTAAAGCTCAAGAACAGATGGAAGAAATAACCAATTCAGACAATACCAATGTTAAAAAGAAAAGCATTACTCAAGATTTACATGGCGTGGACTTACCAATTTCAGACGTATATAGAACAACGAACAAAAAGTAAATTTCAAAGGGAAAGCTCTTAAGAACGAGTGAACTTAATTCTTTTCCCTTTTCCTATTCAAATAACTATTTTGTTAAAGTTTAATTGGTCCGCTATGATAGATTACTTCTAAATATTCACAGGTCCTCTTTGTCATTTAAAAAGAGGACCTGCTATTCGTAGCAAACCCTCTTTTGTTAACCTGAAACTTAATAAAAAATACTTTCTTCAAATCATTTTTGAATGAATTCCAACAAAAAGGATATTTCCGTTTTACTTTCATTCGCTATCAAGCATATACAGTCTCATACGAAATCGATTAAAAATTCGTACCATCCTTTGACCTACATTGGATAATAAGACTGTGATGGATAATACGATTGTAATGGGTAATCAGGCTGTAATGAATAATACGACTGTGATGGATTATGGATTCCCTGCATTTGCTGTGCTTGAAATGCTTGTTGCTGTGCTTGTATAGCATGATGAACAGCTTGAATAGTACTTTGTGCAGGCCCCGTCCCCCCTAAAGGACGCATTTGCTTCTCATTGTAAAACCAATTGCGAAACATTCTTTATTCACCTCACCCCTGCAGATATTTTTGTCTTTCACCTTTCATACTATGAATATTGAATTAAGATGGATAATACATGAAACATTACACCTTGTAATTCCTAAATCTCTTTCTTTCAATTATTTTAATTTAATCCACTTTCCCATTCCCCTCTATCCACTTCATTGTTTTTTCCACATCTAATTCCGTATACGTCTTTTCACCATATCGAACAGACTCATATATCGGAATAATATCTCTCGTTCTGCATATTCTCTTTAACCATTGTTGCATCGTTTCATAGGATCTTCTCTGTTCATGAAATGGTAAAGTTCTTTCCCATTCAACTAACGTTTTCCTTATCGTATCTGTAGGTAGCGTCTGCTCTAACTGATGCATCACTTTCTGGTTCTTTTCGGTTCTTACCGTATATTCTTTCGTTACCGATTGTTTCTCCTGTTCTATTTCTGATTTCATTAACTTTTTCCTAACTGATTTATAAAGAAAATATGTAATTACCGCTGCAATAACTACATAAAAAACTACAGTAATCCATGAATTTGAAAGAAAAGAAAATACGTCTCCCCATGAATTATCCTTTTTAAAACCTTTAAATTTTTTACCCGTTGGCGTCCTATCCCTATTTTCTCCTACTTTTGTATCTTCTAAAGGTCTTCCATAATCTTCATTATTTTCGTTGTTTTCGTTGTTTATTGTTTCTTTATAAATTTTTTCAGATTTCTTTTCACTAAAAAAACGCTCTTTTACTATATTTTGTACATATACCACACCTTGTGATAACGATATTGCACTAATCGCAAAGAAAAGTATGATTAAAGCTCTTATACTCCAAAACTTCACTTTCATATGCCGCGCTTTATTAACCATGACATAAGTCCCTTCTTATTCTTTAATTACAATCCATTTATTCGTTCTACTGTATTTCTTTGGTGAAGTGCCAAGAATTAAAGGAACCGCATCCAGTTCCTTAAGGCGAAAGCCTGCTGTGTAAAAATAAGAAGAAGAAACAGGAGTATCTTGATCTGATATAGAAGCGAGTACTTTTAATACATTTTGCAAATGCTTCCGATTATCACCATTCTTTATATGCAACAAGCCGTTATCTTTCACGCTATTAATCCATAATTCAAATGAACAATTTTGCATGAGTAGTTGCTTACATATGCCAGCTGTTAGTTCAATTAGTTCTTCTGTATCATTACGTAAAGAAACGCCGCTTTTATTTTGTAAATTAAGATAAATTGCATATTTATCTGATTGTGTTCGTTCGTATTTTTTAGCTGTTATTGTCCCTGTTTTCGCTGTTGCACTCCAGTGGATGGAACGAAAATCTTCATTTTCATAAGATTTCACGCCCATTACTTTCGTTTCATCATACAGCGGAGACGACATTGCTTTTCGAAATCCACGGGACCATTCTTGTAATTCAGGTACTTGTATTTTCGGTATAGCTGGTAAAACTAAATAGGACGGCGTATCAACGTGACTATATGTTATATGGTTCGTTATAAATCCAAAAGGATCCGTAATAACAATTTCAACCTCTTCCCATTTCGCGATGCCTCTTTTTAACGCTACAGCTTGTAAATCAAATGAAACCGTCTCTCCTCCTTTTATATTGAAATTCAAATAATAATTTGAACCTGTACTATGATTTTTGTTTAATTCATCATGATTCCAAGTTAACTTATTTTCACATTTAAATCGAAATACGATATTGAAAATAGGAAATATCGAGTTGTTTGAAATTTTTATTTTGCACATATTTGTTTCATCTATAAAAACATTCGAATTCCCTTGATTGTATTCCCATTCAACACGAGACACTCTACGTATGTATCTATGCGTGGCTCCTGTTAACATTAAATATAAAAATACGAGAGATAAAATGAGTAGATTACTTGAAAATATACATAAAATAACGGCTACAACTGATATAACGCCTATTAGGAAAGGATCCGCTAAGGGTGTATACACAAGCTGTTGTTTCATCATACATTCTCCACTGGCACATGAATCGTATGAAGAATTTCTTTTATAATTTGTTCTTTTGTCGTTTTCATCTCCCCTTCAATCGTTAACGTTAAACGATGTGCACAAACGGATGCGGCAAGTGTCTTTATATCATCTGGTGTACAATAATCTCTTTCATTTAATATTGCCCGTGCTTGAATCGCTCTCATAAATGCCAACGTACCTCGCGGGCTTACACCGATTTCAATTAATTCATGCTTACGGGTTGCTTCAATCATTTCAAGAAGATAATCTTGCACATCGTTCCCTACTAACACTTCCCTTGCACGCTTTTGCACCGTAATAATTTCTTCACTTGAAATAATAGAATGTAACGTTTCTAACGGATCATTCATTTGGAAACGATTCATCATTTCCTTTTCTGCTTCTCTCGTAGGGTAACCTTGGCGTATAGTAAGTAAAAAACGGTCTAACTGTGCATCTGGTAGTGGAAATGTGCCAGCCGATTCAAGAGGGTTTTGCGTTGCAATAACTAAAAAAGGCTCTGGTAATGAGTGTGTCTGTTTCGCAATCGTAACAGTACGTTCTTCCATAACTTCAAGTAACGAAGATTGCGTTCTCGGTACAGCTCGATTAATTTCATCAACTAATACTATATTTGCAAAAATAGGTCCTAGCCTCGTTTTAAAATCCGATTCCTTCACATCAAAATATTCGAGACCAATAACATCTCCAGGCAAAGTATCAGCTGTGAATTGAATTCTTTGGAACTTCGCGTCCACACTTTTAGCCAAACTTTTCGCTAATGTTGTTTTTCCCGTCCCAGGTACATCTTCTAATAAAATATGTCCCCTTGCTATAAGAGCTATTGCTGCGAGTTCAATCGACTCATCTTTTCCTATAATGACCTTTGAAATATTGTTAGTGATTTTCTTTAATATGTTCATATATTTCACTACCACCTTTAAATATTTTTAAAATTAAGAATATTTCTTCCGAATTATAACACATTACGTTAGAAGTAAATATATTCCTATCAAAATAAAAAAGATGACCTCAAGCCTACGCTAAAGTCATCTTTTTCTACCTTACTATTTTACTAACTCTCCACTATAAACCTTTATATCAAGCGGAGCAGTTAAAAACTGTGCTGCCTTACTAACGAAAGATGTGAAGTGTTCACTCGTATTATGAGCCGCAACTGCTGCTTCATCTTTCCATACCTCTACCATCGTATAAACACTTTCTTTTTCTGTATCTTTATATAAATCATAAGATACATTTCCGCTTTCTTCTCTTGAACCATGAAGTAGTGGCTGAATTTCTTCTAAAAATGATTGTTGTTTTGCTGGATTTACTTGAAATATTGCGTGAATAATAATCATGGTGTTTCCCCTCTCATATTCCACTTATTTCTGTATAATTACTTCCACTCAGCAACTTTTTCAACTGGAAGACGTACTGATTGATAACCAGTGTCTGCTGCTTTTCCGATTGAAATTAACATAACTGGTACGTAACGTTCTTTATCTAATCCGAACGCTTCTGCGATTTGGTCTTTTTCAAATCCACCAATTGGGCAAGTGTCATAACCGTGAGCACGAGCTGCTAGCATAAATTGCATCGCTACAAGACCACCGTCAATTAAAACAGTATCTTTCATTACTTCTGGTGTAACCATAGAGAAGTAACCTGAAAGTTTTTTCATTTGATCTTCTTTTACTTCAGCTGGCATTAAACCACGCTCTACTGCTGTACCGTAAATTTCTTCTGCGTTATCAAAGTTGTTTAAGTCACCAAATACAGCGATCATTGCTGAAGATGTTTCTACTTGAGATTGATTAAATTTCGCAAGTGGCGCAAGTGTTGCTTTTGCTTCGTCACTTTCAATCACTAAGAATCTCCATGGTTGCATGTTTACAGAAGATGGTGCAAGTGTTGCTTCTGTAAGAATTTCAGTCATTTCTTCTTTACTTATTTTTACTGAAGGATCGTATTTACGAATTGAACGGCGTCCTGTTAAAATTTCGTTAAAATCATTTGTTTTTACTGAGTTAGTCATAGTTGTATTCTCCCTTTTTTATAATTCTTTTATATTTTCTTGAATTTGATTTAACATATTTAAAAGATTATCGCGTTCTTCTTCACTTAATCCTTTAAATGCAGATGCTGCAAAACGTTCTTTTTCCTCTTGAAACGCTTGAATTTTATTTCGCCCCTCTTCTGTAAGAGAAACTAACGTAATTCTGTTATCATCTGGATTTTTACGTCTTACAATCATTTCATTTGCCTCAAGCTGCTTTAAATGCCTCGTAATCGCAGCATTATCAATATTCACTTCTTGTTGAAGTGCTTTTTGACTAATTTCACCTACTTCATATAACTGAAGTATGAGTTCTAATCTAGACTGACTCATACCCGTACACCCTTCAAACTTCGAACTTACTTCTTTATTTAGAAAGTGTAATTTATATAAAATAATCGCTTCTTTTGAGCAGGAACTTGTCAAATTATCCCTCCTTTACATCCAAAACAAAAATATTTGATACATCAATAGTTGATATGTCAATTAATATAATCTATATCAATTTAGAATGCAAGCATTTTGTTTTCTTTTTAGTTTTCCAAATTAAGGCGCTTCGTCGCGTTACAAAAAATGTAAATTACACTATAATAGTACTAATTTAAAGAACTGGAGAGTGATTATAATGCGGAAATTCACAAATAGAAATGAGGAAATGAAAATGGACAATGAAATGAGGATATTTATATATGACAACAATAAATATAGGGATTGTCGCGCACGTAGACGCTGGCAAGACGAGTTTGACTGAGCGTATTCTTTATGAAACGAATGTAATTAAAGAAATTGGCCGAGTTGATAGTGGAAGTACGCAAACTGACTCAATGGAATTAGAAAGACAACGCGGAATTACGATTAAAGCATCTGTCGTTTCTTTCTTTATTGATGATATAAAAGTAAATGTCATTGATACACCCGGACACGCTGATTTTATCGCTGAAGTGGAGCGATCATTCCGCGTTTTAGACGGTGTGATTTTAGTTATTTCTGCCGTTGAAGGTGTGCAAGCACAAACAAAGATTTTAATGCGGACATTACAAAAACTAAACATACCGACTATTTTATTTGTTAATAAAATTGATCGTAGCGGCGCAAATACTGAAAAAGTTGTAAAGCAAATAAAAACGATTCTTTCAAATGAAGCATTCCCCTTATACTCTGCTGCGAACGAAGGAACAAAGGAAGCTCGTATTATGGAATATAAATCATATGACGATTGTATAGAGCGATTAGCACCATATAACGAATCATTGCTTGTATCATATGTAAATAACGAAATAATACCGGACGCATTATTAAGAAAAGAACTAGAAAAACAAATACAGCAAGCAAATGTGTATCCTATCTTTTTCGGTTCAGCAATGACAGGGATAGGAGTAACTGAACTACTTGAAAATATTCCAGCTCTACTTCCAGCTAATACATCAGCACCAGATGAACTATTATCCGGTGTTGTTTTTAAAATTGAACGTGAACCTTCCGGAGAAAAAATTGCTTATGTAAGAGTTTTTTCTGGTAGTTTACACGTTAGAAAACATGTGGATATAAAGCGTAGTAAGTCTCTACCACATAAGGAAAAGATTAAAAAAATGTGCATATTTCATAATGGAGATGCCGTTCAAACTTCTACCGTTCCTAGCGGTGACTTTTGTAAAGTGTGGGGACTGAGTGATATTAAAATTGGTGATATTATCGGCGAACGGACGGGTTATATAAAAGATATTCACTTTGCCGAACCGCAAATGGAAGCTGCAATTGATGCCGTACCTAAAGAACGAGTTCATGATTTGTACGCTGCTCTTATGGAACTATGTGAAGAAGATTCTCTCATTAAAGTGTGGAAAGACGATGTTCATAATGAACTATATATTCGCCTTTTCGGTGAAGTACAAAAAGAAGTGATTGAAACAACACTTTATGAGAAGTATAATTTGCAGGTTACTTTCTCAAATACACGAGTTGTATGTATTGAGAAACCAATTGGCATAGGGAATTCCGTTGAAGTAATGGGTGAAAAAGCGAATCCATTTTACGCAACAGTCGGGTTCAAAGTCGAGCGTGGTCAACTTAACTCTGGCATAACGTATAACTTAGGTGTTGAGCTCGGATCACTATAAAGCGATTGAAGATACAGTATTTCAAACGTTAAAACAAGGATTATACGGATGGGAAGTTGCGGATATTATTGTCACGTTAACACATACCGGCTATGCAAGTCCTGTCACAACAGCGAGTGACTTTAGAAACTTAGCACCGCTCGTTTTAATGGATGCTTTAAAACAAGCTGAAACATGTGTATATGAGCCAGTAAATGAGTTTGAATTAACTGTACCGGAGCACGCAATTAGCACCGCAATGTATAAGCTTGCTGCTATTCCAGCAACTTTTGCAGAGCCTATATTAAATAATGATTCTTATCAATTAACAGGATCATTACCTATTGCGAAAACAGAGAATTTTAAACGAATGCTACATTCATTTACAGAAGGAGACGGTATCTTTACAACAAACCCAGCTGGTTTCACAAAGCTGAAGGCTCCCTTCCCTATTCGAAAACGTATTGACTTTAATCCGCTGAATCGGAAGGATTATTTGCTTCATGTGCTGAAGGCTTATTAAAGTAAAAGAGGTGTAATTCGCACCTCTTTTTGCATGTATTGATAGGTTAGTTTGTCCTAACAACTTCTTTAAGTTTTTCTATTACTTTTGCTATAGCTGTAATTGAACTTTCCGTTTCATATTCCCCAATATTCACAGAATGATTTGCGTTTTTGACAACATCAATCTTTAAATTCGTTTTATGTAATTGATCAATTTGATCTGCATTGTATTGGTGATCTTTATCCCCAATTACTAAAAGCCCTTCATGATCACTATGTAAGATGGAATCAAAAATCGTATCAAACGTCAGTAAAGGTGTAAGTAATATCATTTTTGACTGTGAAAATTCTTCTCTCTTCATTACATCATTCGCAATTGGGATTGTTCCGAGTGATTTTCCTAAAAACATAGAATTGCTATAGCGTCCCTTTTTCAACACTTCATTCATTACAGGATTAATATCATTCATCATTATTTTCGTTATTTCTTCCATCGGTTCATTCATTACCTGTTCATCGTAAGAATAATGAATATGCACTACATCTATTTTATGTTCAAGCATTAACATCGTTGCATAATAAAATAACGGTTTATCATAATTGTAACATGATCCTGAAAACATAAAGCAAACCATATGAGAACCTTTTTCGATATGTGTGTAACGGATTACTTTATCTTCTATATGTATTTCCTTTTTAGTCCCCTTCACTGTTTTCCCCTCCGAATACATTTACTTTTGTAAAACGATATGTTCTGTATGAACTGCTATATCCTTTACTTTGTCTTTTATAAATGCTGGCTGTAAGTTATATGCATGTAACTCTTCCACCGGTACCCACTTAAATACATACGTTCTTCCTTCTTCTTCAAGAATGTATTGATCCGCCCCATTCGCGGGTAATTCCTGCAATGCTACTTCATAATAAAAACTAATCTCATGAAACTTTCGCTCAGAAAGTGTAAAGAAATTTTCTACTGACCATATTAATCTCTTCACTTCAATAGGTACGCCTAGTTCTTCTGCAAGCTCCCGTTTTAGCGCATCCTCACTATTTTCTAGCATTTTCACTCTTCCGCCTGGTACATACCAAAAATCTTCACTGTCACCTTGCAATATAAGTATTTTATTACCTTGTTTACAAATTGCTCCAACGCGGTAATTAAAACATGTTTCCTCAACTTTAAACGTAAGATCCATCCGTAATGCCCCCTTATATATTAAATATCGAATTATTACAAAACGATTATGTACGTGCTGTACAAATAAGATTACTAAATTTTTCTATTCTATTCAATTTTTTTAGAATTTTTTGTGATTTTTATGTATCATAGTGTTTCTGTTTGTTCTTATCTTGAATCGTTAGTCCAGAGGGGATGCTGAAACTTGAGATTCTTTTTTTGTTTTAATTTGAGAAAGAATCGTCATAAAAATCCGACTAAATTTGTAGAATTAATAAAATCAAATTAAACAAGGGAGTAAATATGAATTTTAAAAAAAGAATCATTTTTTCATCACTAAGGTATGTGTTTTGGTCAATCGGTTTAGTTATGTATGCCCTTAATAAAGGAGATACGACTCTATCAACAATTTTTATTCTCTTGGGTGTACTCACAATTTATATTGAAGCTTATAAATTAGATCATAGCAAATCACTAAAAAAACACTACAAAGAAGTTATTCCTATAGCTTTTATTCTTTTAATATTCTTTTTACCAATTACACAAACATTAAAGATTTTATTATTCTTGTTACCTCTAGCAATATCATATCTATTTTCATTACAACAAATATTCAAAGAAAAAGAGACTGTGTAACAAGCACAGTTTCTTATGTTCAATCAAGTTTCTACAAGTAATCAAATTGGGTATGTACTTGTATCATGAATCGCTTGGTTGCCTTTCAGTATTTCGAGTAGAATATTCACTTATAAAACGAATTCCTCCATTTTTTCTATTTCATCGTTTCACCCCCATACCCCATCACCATCAAGTTAAGCTTATATAAGTTTAATTTTACGTAGAATTTTTTCTTTTTTCTAAAGATCCAGTGTAAGTTCTTTAAAGATTTGCATACCAAATAAACCCTATCGGGTTTCAATTTTTTGGATTACGCTACATGGTTGTGAGACATAGAAAAGTTGTATACGACGCCTAAGATGTCAAAGACTGTTTTCTTCTCATACCTATGGGATTTTCGCCCGTTTTTTTGTAGAAGATTGAACAAACGAAGTAGTATCTTTGATATCTCTTGGGTATCTTTTTGTAAAGCTTGATAAAGAAGTGAAAAATAATCTTTAATGATATAAATCGCCTTATATTCACTCAACTCTCGTTTCTTCCTGGTGAGGAGTAATTGGCGCATTTGAAACATTGTGGAGGAACAAAGGAGAATACTAATTAACTGCCCGTATAAATGGCACTCTAATCGTTCTAATTTTACAGAATTACAGTGATGAATACGAAAAAATGATTTCCATGTTTTAAAGATAAGTTCAATTTGCCACCGTAAAGAGTAAAAATCGTATACTTGTTCTTTTGGTAGGTATTCCGAAGGGATATTTGTAATATAAAAGTTAATCGCACTAAGCCGTTTACTACGTTCTGTATAGGTAATTTGCTTCTTATGTTCTTTAGATGCTAAATCCTTTTGTCTACGTTTCATTTGCGTTTCAGTTAATTTATACAGAATTAGTCTTGCCGGAAGCTTTTGATACATTCCAATATAAATCTCAGGAATTTCATCTGTTTCACCTGACTGTAATTGGTCAATGAATTGCTCTATATCTAGTTGGATGTATTCAGATTGCTTTTTTATTGTTCCATTTTGAAAGTATTCAGGTTCTCTATTCTTCTGATATATACGAGTATTGAGCTTTAATCGTGAAATAAAATAAGCACCACACTCGTCTATCGTATGTAGATCTCTTAAATCGAAATATCCTAGATCACGTATACATACATCGTGCGGTTGAAGAGACGTTAAGCAAGTAGAACCATAAATTTTATCATTTTGCTTTCCCGAACCTACATGAACATGTAAAAATTGACCACTAAGCAAATCGTACTCTAATTGAATTTTCACACCAGCACTATGACCACTACCTCCTGAACCTTGATATGTAGAAGCAAATTTATCTGGAACCTGAAAATGTGTAGAATCCAATACACGAATACTACGAAAATAGTTTGTATACAAAGTTGGAATCTTGTTTGAGTTGGAGGAATGAAATTGTTGGTTAAGTAAATACGCTAATATTTGTTGTAAAAACTGTACAGCCCGAGAATTAAAGCGTTGATTGAGTCCTTCCGGACTCATGAAAATGCCTGTGTTAGCTTCTAATCGACTACATAATTGTGTCAATGAAGTATGAGCTATATTTTGGCTTAACCAAACACATAAAGCCACTAAGTCTTGTGCACGATATTTACTTTTTCGTTGAACAAATCCTATCTCTCTAGCTAACTGTTCCAAAGCATACGGTGACATATATCGTTGTAGTTCTTTAGAGAACAATTCTAGTTCATCTAAAATCGATAAATTCATAACAAAAACGCCCCCTTTCTGTATATTTCTACAAAAAGAATAGCGTTTTTTTCGTTTTATGGATACAATTTTCTAGCTTGATGGCGATGTGACGCTACCCTTATATTAAATCGCAATAAAAGGTGTTTTATGAATATACTCTTTATTATCAATCTGGCTAATTATAAAATTTGCTATTTCTTTATTTGAAATCATTGCCCCAGGCATATCAATAAGACTTTCTTTGACTGCTCTTACTTCAACACCCTCCTTTACAAAAGGCAGTCTTATTAGTGTCCAATCAAGGTCTTTATTTTTCAAAAGAATATTCAGCTCTTCTCTTTTATCTTTCATCATTTTGGAAAAGAGCACTTCAAACATTTTTGCTCCAATCTTATTTAAAAGACTTTTTTTATCTCCTATAATGTTGAGAGAACCTCCTGTAACGCCAATATATCTCTTAATATCCTTTTCTTTCATTACTTCAAGTATATCTCTGGTAACTTTGCTATATATAGGTGTATCTCTCATAGGTTGACCAAAGCAATTTATAACAATATGACAACCTTCGAGTAGTTGTCTAATTGCATCTACATTCTCCGCAGTACCTGTTACAATCTCAATTTTATCATCGTTATACTTTAATTTTTTAGGATTCCGAACAAGCATACGAATTTGGTAGCCATTTTTTAACGATTCTGAAGCTATATAACGACCTACCTTACCAGTGCCACCAATTACAGCTATTTTATAAGGATTATCCATTCCATCACTCCTAAGAATATATAAATAAACTCAATCCTTCCGAATTAAATTCTAATTTTATAATATTCCCCTTTTTATAATTAATAATATTTATCATTTTTCTTTATATTTTAACATAAATTACCTATTTATTCTGAAGTTTTCTTTTAACGCCTTAAATAACAAAATAGATCGTAACCGAAATGGAAGTGTGACAATAATCATTGTCACATTGTTAAAAGCAATGCTAATTATAATCCTATTTTAGGAGTCCCGCCACGTTATCATCAATCTAGTAATTTGAAGTGTCTCCAAAACAAAAATTTTATTATTTTGCAGTTATTTATAAGAATTCAGCTCATTTTTATCGTTTTGGGGTAACTTGTTTTCTTAAGTTGATGGACATGCCCCATACCCATCAAGCTAAAATTTTATAGTACCCCCCAGAACGAAATTTTGTACTAACTTGTAACAAAATGCTCATTTTTTCGTTTTGAGGTATTTGCATTTCTTAGCTTGATGGTGATGGGGGGTACCCCTACTAGAAAGATTGTCTCCGCGTGAACGTGAAGAACTTGAAAAAATAAAAAAAAAGAAGCAATGAAAGAACCACCGGATTTCTTTGAATATATTCAGTCTACCGAAAAAGATAATAAATGATACATAATGCCTCGAATAGAATATTTATCAAATTGATAACATATGTATCCCTTTCTATTTTTACAGAAATTGTAATATTATAAGTGTATGCATATAGAAGAGGAGGCATAGTTTCTATGAAAAATGTTAAGTTTTATGGGTTGATTCTAGCATTCATCTTGCTACTGGCAGCTTGTAGTAGTAATTCCTTTGAAGATTATACATCAAAAGCTGATAAGAACATTAAGGATAAAAAATATAGCGAAGCTATAAAGAATTATCAAGAGGCTTTGAAGTTGAAGGATGATAAGAAGATTAAAAGTAAGTTAGAACAAACCGAAAATTTAAAGAAAGCGCAAGATGCTTTTGATAAGCATGAAATCGGGAAAGCTATGAATAATGTTCAAAAGGCAAAATGTGATGAAAATAAAGAATTAACAAAGCAAGCAAATGCATTGCAAGGTGAGATTCAACAAGAATTTTTAGCTACATTTAATAAGTTGAACATGAATGATATTACTGGCGATGTAAAAGAAGCCCGTAAATCTTTAGATGATCTTATGGCTTGGATACAACAATCTGACCTATTAAAATCTCAAAAGGATTTTGTTGATACGTTACCTGAAAAAGAAGCAAGTATCTCTAAACTAGAGGAAAGTAAAAAATAAAGAAAAGAGGTTGCCTAAAAGTAACTATTCAGCGACTTTTGAGACAACCTCTTCTTTTTATTATATATTTTTAAGAAAGTTTAGAATAAAATAAAAATACAGTCACCTACCTATTATTCACTAATGAAAAGAAAAGGAGGTAGCGAAATGCAACTGAAGTATGGGAAGCACATTAATATATTATCTATTGTTCTAACTTTGTTCTCTTTTTCCGTAATTGTAAGTTTCTCTACCTGGTTGAGTGGATATTCAATTCCCAATCTTTCTATAATGCTTAAGGTAACAATGTTGAGTGCATTTATTCTTGGAATTATAGGGTTTAGACAAGAGAAAAGCGCACTAGCGATTATCATTATGGGAATATGTGCCTTTGCTCTAGTCGTTCTATATACTTATGCGGTTATAAGTTTTCTTGAGCATTAAACACCATGAAAAAGAAACGNNCGTTTCTTTTTCATGGTGTTGGATGATTATTATAAAATAGCCTCTTCTAATGATTGAGTGCTGAATCCAAGAATTGATTTTTGAGTGTTATTTTCATGATCTTTTACAATGATATATGGAACGCCCTGTACCTTAAAGGATTCAAACTCTTCTTTTCCTTCTGGGGTATTAGGGGTACCGCCCCATCGCTATCAAGCTAAGATAAATTTGTATCCATATAATCAAAAAAACGCTATTCTTTTTGTAGAAATATACAGAAAGGATGGCGTTTTTGATGAATCCTATCATTTCCAATGAACTGAATCTTTTCGCACAAGAGCTACAATACTTTTTATCTCCAATAGTCCTACAAGATATCGCCAAACAAGTTGGTTTTGTACAGCGATCTAGTAAGTATCAAGCAAACGAACTCATTGCCCTTTGCGTATGGCTCAGTCAAGAAATCGCTAGCACATCACTTACACAATTGTGCAGTCAGTTAGAAGCTTCAACTGGGGTACTGATGAGCTCAGAAGGATTGAATCAACGCTTTAACCCAGCAGCTGTCGCATTTCTTCGAGAAGTCTTTACTTCTCTTCTCACACAAAAACTCTGTTCAAATCACTCGCTTTCTGCACAAATGATCTCTACTTTCAATCGTATCCGTATTCTAGATGCGACAGTGTTTCAACTGCCTGATCATTTCGCCACTAACTATCAAGGTTCAGGCGGGAGTAGTAATACGGCAGGCGTGAAAATCCAATTGGAATATGATTTACTTAGTGGTCAATTTCTTAACGTGCAGCTTGGACCAGGAAAGAATAATGATAAAACATACGGTACCATCTGCCTTGAAACCGTAGAGGCGGGTGATTTGTGTTTATGTGATCTTGGTTACTTCGATTTAGGAGACTTGCAAACTATTCATGATAAAAACGCTTACTATATCTCGCGGTTGAAGCTAAATACATGCATTTATATCAAGAACCCTGAGCCAGAATACTTCAACAACAGCACGTTAAAAAAGCAAACAGAATACATCCAGCTTGATATGACACAAATGATGTCGGGTCTAATCCCTGGCGAAACGATAGAAATCCCCGAGGCATACATTGGTCAAAATCAGAAGCTTCCAGCACGTGTCATTATCCATCGTTTAACCGATGATCAAACGCAAACACGCCTGAACAACCAATCGATACGTGAAAAGAAGAAAGGCATTGTCATGAAGGACAAAAGTAAACGTTTAATAGGTATGAATGTATATATTACGAACACGTCTTTAGAAGGAGTACCAACGAACTACGTGCACTCATTGTATTCACTTCGTTGGCAGATTGAAATATTGTTTAAAACGTGGAAGTCATTTTTTGAAATTGATGAATGTAAAAATATTAAAAGAGAACGCCTAGAGTGCCATTTATATGGACAACTCATCGGCATTCTCCTCTGTTCTTCTACGATGTTTCAAATGCGACAGTTTCTGCTTGAAAAGACAAAGCAGGAGCTGAGTGAATACAAAGCGATTTATATGATTAAAGATTACTTTCCGTTACTGTTTCAAGCGATAGCCGTTGGCACAGAAGAAATTTTAAAAATTCTGCATCGTCTTTATCTGCTGCTCAAAAAGAACGGTGGTAAATGTCATCGGTATAAGAAGATGACCGTCTTTGATATTCTAGGGATTGTGTATAAAACGACGGTGAAGCATAGACAATCTGCCTAGCAAAAAAATCACGTTTTAATAGGCTTCTTTAGCATGCCTACTTTTCTATCAATTGCTAGTTTTGAAACAAGGATCGTTTCTTATCTAGTAATTTACTTGGTTAGCTTGATGGGCATGCGTTTCACCCCCTTATTTATATAAACAAGGGGGCTCCTCTAAATTTATTGATACCACTTTTCTAACAATTCCTTCTCCCTCTCGCCTGAAATACCTGCTTTTAATTCCCATTCGTCCAAACTCTTCATCCATTCATACACATCTGTAACTGTATCTTCTAAACTTCTAAAAGTAAGTCCTTCTTTTACGGCACTATCGATACTTATAGAAAATCCACCTTTCCATGGCTTCGTTTCATCTTCTAAAGGAAAAGTTTCTGGAATCCATAAAGGCATTTCTGTCCATGGCTCTACTTTATGTTCCTTCATAAATGATTCATCTATCCAAACGAATTCAGCATCGCTATTCGTAACCTTTTTACACGTGTTTAATAGCTCTTCCATTGTCATTTCATAATTCGGACCTGTTATATTGAATGTGCCTACTTTATTATTTTCTGCCATGTTTAGTCCAAAGCTAGCGACATCTTTTATATCAACGAACTGCACTGGGCGGTCTTTTCTTCCTGGCACTAACACTTTACCGCCCTTTGCTATACGCTGAACCCAGTATGGAAGTCGATCTGTATAATCAAACATTCCCGAAAGAAGTCCTGCCCTTACATGTAAAACACGTCCTGGCCAATACTTCTCTGCTTCTTTTTCACATAATACTTTCAGTGCACCATAATGCTCATAAGGAGATATTTCACCATTCTCTACAGCCTTTATTTGCTCACCCGTTGGTTCAGGTTGTAATATATAGTCTTCTTTTATGTGATGAGGAATCCAATCTTTATATACGGAAAGGCTTGAGATGAATATATAATGCTTTACATTATCTTTTAATACTTCACCAACATTCCTAATATGGTGCGGAGAAAATCCACACGTATCTACGACAACATCCCATTTTCGATTTTCTAAGCTTAATACATCACCATTTCTATCACCGATTAACTGCTCCACTTCAGGAAAAATTTCATTATTCGTTCCGCGGTTAAACAATGTAACTTCATGTCCTCCATTCAAAGCCTCTTCTACAAAAGCCCTTCCTAAAAAACGTGTACCACCTAGTATTAGAATTTTCATGGTTCTCCCCCATTCGTGATTGAAAATCTTTTCTTTTGTTTAACGATTTTTTATTGTAAAAAGTTACTGGTCAACTTGTTTTTTTGGAATAAAATGATATTTCCCAATATGTAGAATTACTATAAATTCTTTTTTTATTATTGAGCTTGCTCTTTAAATAATAAAATGATAACCTTTCATACTGAAGTACATTTTAAAAAAATTATTAAAGAGAGGTGTTTTATGAACAAACGTGTTTATTTACTGACGATTGTTTCTTTTGTCGTCGGCCTAGTAGAGATGATTTTTGGAGGTATTCTCCCTTTAGTCGCAAATGATCTCGGTATTTCCCTAGGCCAAGCTGGGATGTTAATCTCTGTTTTTTCTTTAACTTTCGCCATATCAGGCCCCCTGCTACTTTCTGCTACATCAAAGGTGGAACGAAAGCGGCTAATGCTTTTGACTTTATCTGTAGCGTTGTTTGCCAATATGATAACTGTCTTAAGCACAAGTTACTCCATGCTTTTAGTTACTAGAATTATTTCAGCAATGTGCGCAGCACTTTTAATTTCCCTTTGTTTAACAATCGCATCTACTATTAGTTCAGAAGTGTACCGTGCTCGTGCGATTAGTTTAGTATTAATGGGTGTTAGTGCTTCTCTCGTCTTAGGTGTTCCTTTTGGATTAATGCTCGGTAACGCTTTTGGTTGGCGCGCCCCATTTGTCTTTATTGTCGTTTTAACTGCAATTTCAATTGTATGTATCCAATTATTATTAGGAAAGATGGAACCGAAACGAAGTATATCAATTCACGCACAACTACAAACACTAAGAAACAAAAAAATCATATGCATTCAACTTACGTCTGTTTTATTCTTTGGAGGCCATTTAACGCTTTATGCCTACCTGACGCCTTTCTTACAAAAAACACTCGGTCTTGATGGCAACTGGATAAGCGTAATGTATTTGATTGTCGGTATCGCTGCTATCATCGGCGGAGGTGTAGGTGGATTGTTGTCAGATCGTATAGGTCCTAAAAAAACGATTATTACTGTAATTCCCGTATTTGCAGTATCCATTTCCATTCTTCCTTTTACAACATTTAACGCAGCACTTTTCCTTATCGTTATGATAGTTTGGAGTATGCTGAGCTGGGCACTTCAACCAGCTATTCAAAGCTATTTAATCGTATCTGCACCTGATACATCGGACATTCAGCAAAGTCTAAACAACTCAGCTGTCCATGTAGGAATGGCGTTTGGCTCGACAATTGGTGGTATTACAATTGAACGTCTCGGTATTGAAGCGAATGCTGTAATAGGTGGCATGCTAGTAATAATGGCTTTATTTGCTGGTCTTGCTTCCATGCAAAAGAAAAAACAAAAAGTGAATACAAAATCAAAAGTAATTTAAACTTATTATGAGGCTTACAGCAGGCATTGGAGTTCAGATTTGTTATCTCCAGTGGATGTCAATGAGCACAAGAGCAAACCGTTCTTGTACTGATTAACATTGGCTGTACGAAATGCCTCAATACATTACAATATCCTCTTGTTGGATCATTTTGATTCAATGGTTTGTGTAAGTGGCTATAAACATGAAATTTCTCCCTTTCTGAAGACTAATAGTATTAACCTCTCAAGTTAATTAACTTACTATTCAAAAAAACTATATGTGACTTTTTTCTAAAATTATAGATTCCTTCTCACAAACAATCGCTTCTCCCTAGTTCTTATTATCCGGACCTTTAACTCCGCACGACTTCTCCATCAACTAACTCAATAATTCTATTACACTGATTCGCTACTTCAATATCATGCGTTACAATGATAATCGTTCTACCTTCTTCATTCAGTTGTAATAGAAGATTCATAATTTCTTCTCCCGTTTTCCTGTCTAAATTTCCAGTCGGTTCGTCGGCCAAAATTAATTCTGGTTCGCCTACTAACGCTCTTGCGATAGCTACCCGCTGTTGCTGTCCACCTGATAGTTCGTCCGGTGTTTTATGCATTTGTTCTTTTAACCCTACTTTTTCTAAATAGAACTTCGCCTTATTTTCTCTTTCACGTTGCTTTAGCTTTCTATATGTGAGTGGTAATGCTACATTATCAAGTACAGTATGTTCTTTTAACAACGCAAAGTATTGAAAAACAAATCCAATCATTTCATTTCTTGTTTTATGAACTTTATTAGCTCTTATTTCATTTAATGGTTTTCCATTTAACGTATATTCTCCCTCATTTGGCATATCAATTAACCCTATAACATTTAATAGGGTACTTTTTCCTGAGCCTGATCGCCCCATTACAGCGATGATTTCACCTTTGTTTATCGTTAAATTTATACCATTTAACGCGAACGTTTTGTGATTCTTGTTACTATACACCTTTTTAATATCTTTTAGCACAATCAAACTCATTATTCCATCCCTCCTATTAATGTTTTCGGTTCGAGTTTTCTAATAAATAAGAAGACAATGAGATTTGAAACTATGATAATTAGTAGTAAGAATAGGAATACAAATAATAAAATAGGCATATTTAAATTCACCTCTAGTACAGACGCCGTATCAAAGTCCTTCGAACCTTGTAGATGAGCCTCATATCTCCATAAAAAGTACACTAGGGATAAAAACATACCAACTATCGCAATACATATGTTTTCTAAAACAATTTGAATGAACATCCCTAACTTACTTTCTCCAAGAACCATCTTAATACCAAATTCCCTCTTTCTCATCATGATGGAAACAATTGTCGTTACGACAATTCCAGCTATTATAAATAAAGTAAATAGACTTCCTACTATAAGTTCGATATTTTCCGTATCCATACTACTAGTAACAGCTTCATTTATTTCTCCTCCTAAATTTTTTAAGTATAACGTAGCGTCGCTTCCCTTCAGTTGAATCATTTCTTGTAGTTTGATTACATCTGCATCTTTTTTTAAAGTCATAATTGTACTATAATGTAATCTTGAAAACATTATTTCATAATGTTCATATCTATCAATTGGCATGGGTGATAACATAGCCTTGTCTAATTTCTGGTATATATTCGCTCCGTTACCATCTATAATGAATTTATTTTCCGGCAAAAATCCAATTATTGTATATTGATTATTGATTGTATCCCCTATTTGAAAATATTTCTTAAAGTAAGGACCTACCAAAACATTCGTTTTCTCTTCACTATTTTTTTGGAAGTCTTGATACGAAAAGCCTGTTCCAGTTTTTATAGGTATGTTCAGTAATTTATAATAATCTTCATCTATTGTAATTATACGAATAGTAGGGCTTTTATCGCGAAAAGTTTTATTTTTCAATTCGTCTAACATACTTTCTTGGAGCGGTCTATCGCTTGATTCTAGTTCGATTATTATCTCTTCGTATGTACCATACGAAATCACATCTTTATTTTGTTGCATTTTTTTATAAATTTCTTCGACTTGTCCTTTATTAAATTGCTCTTCCTTCAACCTATCAGTAGTCATATCATCATAAGTGATGAAATATGTACTTTCTAAATCTAGCAACGAGTTGGAACTGTTTCCAAGATAGTAAAAATTATAAAGTGTATTAATTGAAAGGGTTATTGCCGCTAATCCAAACGTGAATTGTATTAAGAGAAATATAGAAATGAGCAATCTATTTTTCAGGGCCATAAGAGCACTTTTTATTCTCATCTTATTTACTCCTTTAACGCTTTAGCAGATTCAATTTTAAGTATTTTTAAAAATGGTATTACAGCAGTGATGAACGAAATAGACAAGGAAATTACTACACTCATCATAACTTTGAAAACATCTATACGAATGGTAAAACCCATTGAATGTACTATACTGTTGCTCATTGTACTTAAAATCCATTGAATACATAAGGCACAAACTGCTGCAGAGATTGCACATATGAATAATTGGCTAAATATAAATACAAAAAGATTCAAATTGCTTGCTCCCAACGCTTTTCTTAAGGAAACACTCTTCCTCTTCGTATAAATCCAAAAATAACTCACAATTATGCAGTTCATGACAGCTATAAAAAGCAGTCTATACGGAAGAGTAAGTTGTGCTCTCATAGCTTTACTTGAACTTTTTTCTTTCTCATAATTCTCTTTTTCATTTATCACTTTCGCATTTGTATCAGTTCTATTTTGCTTAACATACCGAATAAATGTATCTATTTCTTGTTTAGGATTTTTGTTAGATCTTACTATCATTTCAAATGTATTTTCATTTTGCATACGTCGTTTTATCTCATCAGGCATGTCACTTAAGCCGACAAAAACATTGTTATTATATGCATATCCAGTATTCGCTGCGCTCACGCCTTTAACTCTATATTCTCCACTAAACAGTTTTATTGTTTCAGATTCTTTATAAATCCTCTTTCCGACAATTACACTATTTTCTTCCCCCTCTTTCATTCGAGAACCTTTTATTAATGGAGGAGACCAATTCGTATTTATAAGACCAACCATCGTTACGTCACCTATGCCTGGGAGTCTAATTCTCATATCATTTGTAATAACACTTGCGTTCTTAAAACTAGTTTCTGTTAACTCTTGAATTGCTTTGAAATCCAATTCCCCAAAACTAGTAAGCTGAATGGAATAGTAATATTTAAAATAACCATTTTTGTACTCATAAAATTTTTCATGGTAATAATCTCGAATCGACATCGCTATAAGTATGGGCAGAATTGTTAAAGTAAATCCAATAAATAACATAATGAATATTTTTTTGTTCACCGCTATTTCTTTTAATAGTAGCCTCATATTCCCTCCGCATTAAAAAAATAGTGAAATAGATATTCCTTCCATTTGCCACTGTTTTTATTAGACATAAATAACCTTTTCCTTTTCCTACGCAATTACTGAGCGAACCTAATTCATCGAGATACATTAAGGAAATTAACTAATGATGTTTGAATTAAAGTTTTCATATGTACAGAAACATTTAGTATTTACATTATACTTTGAAAAACGCACCATAAAATTAGAGATGGAAAATTTTACATTACCAAAACATAATTTACATTCAATTAATAACAAACCTCTATTCCCCATGTCTATCCATTACTCTATAGCGTAAAGTCATCCAATCTATGAAAATGCTTCTTTAAACGGACAATGCTCCTGCCAAATTGACAGGAGCATTGCTTTTTCAAAACTTATTTACTTTTATATACTCGAGTTAAAATTAATACGAAGTCCAGCCGCCGTCTACAGAAATCACTTGTCCGTTTACGAAACTAGCTTCGTCTGAGCCTAAAAAGATAGCCAGTTGTGCAACTTCTTCTGGTTGTCCAGCACGTGGATTAATTGCCATACCTAATGCTTGGCGGCTCGCACCAAATTCGCTCACATTCGTCATTGTAGAAGCAATGTTTGTTATGACTGCTCCAGGAGCGATACCGTTACAACGGATGTTGTTGTTCGCATACATAAAGGCTGTGTTTTTTGTTAGACCAACGACTGCATGTTTAGATGCTGTGTAAACAGCACCAGCACGTGCACCGTATAATCCACCTGCAGAAATATTATTGACGATCGTACCGTGTCCTTGTTCCAAGAATAGATTCACTGCAATACGCATTGTTTTCATTACAGATACTGTATTCACAGAGAAAACCTTTTCCCAGCGTTCGTCTGAAACTTCACCAACAGGCTCCATTCCATCCATGATACCTGCATTATTAACAAGAATATCTAATTTCCCGTAAGCTTGTTTTGTTTCATCGAAAAGGCGTTGAATATCTTCATCAGAGGTAACGTTTGTTTGAATAGCAATGGCCTCTGCACCTGTAGCTTTAATTCCTTGTACTACATGTTGAGCCCCTTCTAAGTTTAAGTCTGATACAACGACTTTTGCTCCTTCTTTTGCATAACCTTCTGCAATTGCTTTCCCCATGCCTGACGCAGCACCAGTGACAATTGCTACTTTACCTTTTAATCTCATCTGAAACGACCCCCTTTATCTTTTATTGTACAGTTGTTCAATAAAAATTATAATAATATAAAAGAACGCTTACAATGAGCAAAAAAGTGATAAATGTTCAATAATTAACACATCGTAAGAAATGTGTTCAATAAGAGGTGAAAAAAATGATGCGTACTGATATGCGTATTGTGAAAACAAAAGAGGCGTTACATAACGCATTGTTAGAATTATTAAACGAAAAAACTTTAGAAGTCATCTCCATCTCGGAAATTTGCAGAAAGGCAAAAATAAATCGTGGTACATTTTACTTGCATTATAAACAAGTAGAAGATTTATTTGAGGAGTATTTTAAAGAAATTACAGCAGATTTGTCACGTTCTTATCAAGAACCTTATCGCTACGTATCAGTATTGAAAACTAGTAAATTAGATCCTTCTACAATTCGGATTTTTCATCATATCGAAAAATATAAATCATTCTACAGAATTGTTTTTTCTAAAAAGGTTCCCTTAATGTACTATTATTTATTTTTTGAGGAAATAAAGCATTTGTTACTTCAAGATAAAGAGGCTTTGCTTAAAGAAGGAGTGAACCATTCACTTTATTGTTCCTACCAAGCGAATGCGATTATTGGCATCATTATTGAATGGTATCAAAATGATTTTTCTTATAGTACAAGTTATTTAAATGATCAACTTGTTCAATTTTTAAATATCGGAGTAGACGGTTAATTTAATACAAAGTTGTACTGTTTATAAAAAAGATGTACCGAAACTAACTACACTCTGTTTCGGCACTAACTGGGCAGAATAACTCAATTAGAAAACTATCTCCATATGAAATATCAGTAAACTTAAAGTAACTCCAAAATATACAATAAAAGTTGATTTTGGAGTTGTTTTTTGTTTAATTCACTTTTCTTTGGCACTCTGCATCTAGACGGTAAATCTGTTGACCACGGTAAAACTTTATTAATTTCTTCTTTATTGTATAAATCAATATTGGGAGTGTTTCAAACAAATAAAGAAGATAATAATATAGAGAACAAAACAAGTATAACTAACCCTTTTATTCTCATTTTCATAAAAACAAACATATTAATCTTTTTAATAAGGAAGTATGTACTCTTTAATTAACTCCCATCTATCCTTAGCTTCCGGTATAACTTCAGACGCGATTACCACGACCAACTCCCTCTCCGGTACACAGCAAATCACATTCCCACCATCTCCCATTGCACTGTATGAAAAGACCCCATTTTCTTCTCGTAACCACCATAAGTAACCATATCGATTCTCGTTCATTTCCGTTGATTCTTTTACCCACGATTTTGAAAGAATTTGTTTTCCATTATAACTACCTTCGTTTAAATATAAACGCCCAAACTTAGCCATATCTCTAGCTGTTAATGTAAGTCCCCAACCGCCTGTTGAAATACCTTTCGGATCGTGAACCCATCCTTTCACATCTTTTCCGAATAAGTCATCGAATCCAAATGCTTTCATATTATAGTTTGGAATTTCTCTCATACCAAGTGGCTGAAATAAGTATTCATTTGCAAATTCACGCGCACTTTTCCTTGTTGCGCTCGTAATAATTGCTGATAGTAAATGTGCTCCTGCGGATGAATATTTAAAAGGTCCAATTCCCCCGCCTTGTCCAATCCTATTTAATGTATACTTTACCCAATCCTGTTGTGTACATAATTCTTCTAACGGTTCCTGCCAGTCTGCATAAGGATATGGAGCTGTCATTGTTAGAAGGTGGCGCACTGTTATTTCAGATGAATTAACGTTATATTTAGGAAAAAATTCTATTACTCTTTGATCAACACTTTTTATATATCCTTTATCTATACATATTCCAATTAAAGCTGATATAACGGTCTTTGTAACTGACGCTACATGAAATACATCATCTTGACTGTATTCATTATAATATTGTTCAAAAACAACATTACCTTTTTGCATTACTAACATACCATTAATATTTTTATATTCTTCTTTTATAACGGAATCTAATTTTTCAACAGTTTTCATCCTTCTTCCCCCTTAACCTACGATTAAAAAGGTTCGATTGGTACATATATATCAACTATATGTTTCTTTTCTGGGTGCTGCCTTGGATCATTTTTATACAATTCAAAAGGATATGAATCTCTCGGTTTATATCCGCTATTTGGTAACCACTCACCGTATAAAAAATCCCATGCCCCTTTATATTCATCTTGACGTATTTCAAAATGACCTACTGCATACCTTCCTGAAGGTATTACCATAATTCCAATGTCTCTCGTTCCTACTGAGGCTTCATCCGGAATTGTTATGCATAAACTTGTTCTTAAATGATAGTCTTCTGTAAACTCATGATGATCATGATAAATGGTTAATACTTTCGTATCCTCGAATACATGATAATTTTGTTTCGCTGCGTAATGAAATAATTTCTCGATCATTTTTGGAAAAGCTATAGCTAACTCTTTATATGTACCTACATGTCTTATGTATGCGACGTTTACATTGTCCGCTGTTACAATTTCGACCTCTCCTCGAACCTTCTTACATTCATTGTATTGAGAAGTTCCGCTTGCGTCTTTGCAATTCTTGCTATTGTGATTTCTATAGTTGGACGGACTTACACCGTAATAATTTTTAAATGTCCGGGAGAAAACTGCTGAATCAGTGAATCCGAAGTGATACGCAATGTCTGTAATCGTCATATCCGGCCGGTATGTAAGTAAGTGGGTTGCCCTTTCTAGCTTTAGGCGATTCACATACCGAGATAACGGCTCATTCATCATCCCTTTAAAAATTCTATGAAAATGATACTTTGAAAATCCTGCTACATCGGCTAGCTCTTCAATTGAAAGTGAATCATTTATCTGTGATTCTATATAATCTTGCACTTTATAAATGCGTCGTAAGTACTCATTTCTACTTTGAGAATTCTCCATATCTATGCCTCCTCGCAACAAAAAGGTCCGTACTAGAATACTTTTAAGGTGGCTTTCTATTAGTAATAGGTTATGTAATATTTTGACGTTAAACCGATATAATTCAAGTTGCGTTCGATATAATTTCATTTATTCTTGTAATCTGCCCAATAGAAGAAAAATAAACTTTAACTTAATGAGTACTCCATAACGAAATTTTTAACTTTTCACTATTATTTATAAGAATTCGGCTCGTTTCTTTCTTTTTAGGGAACAATCTATTTTTTAAGTTGATGGTAATGTGGCTTTACCATGATTTAAAGAAATAACTATTTTTTTATAGCCCTACGTAAGTTAATAACATTGTTTGGATTTAGCTCCCATTGTCTCATAAGTTCTTTTTGTCTTGTTTTTAAGTCTTCAAATGGTTCTTCCACCATTTCGATTTTATTAAATTTCCCCTCAAAAACTGAAGCGTTTTTTATCTTTTTATATCCACCAAAACCTAAGTCATCATTTAGCAACCAGACCACTCTCTGAATTTTTGCGAATAAAATACCACCTGTACACATTGGACATGGTTCCAACGTGCTATAAATAGTAAACTTCTCATTTTTTATTTTCGCATCAAACATTGCTTGCCCTGCATTGCGAATAGCGTCTATCTCTGCGTGAGCTGTTATGTCTTTTTGTGAATGCACTCTATTTCTTCCCCTTGCAATAACATTATAATTTCCATCAACAATAACTGCTCCTACTGGATATGTATTTTCTTTTAATGCCTTTTCTGCTTCTTCCAATGCCATCTCTAAAAAATATCTATCTCTCTCAAAATCCATATAAATCCCCTCTTTTTTAAATAAAATTATTTTGTGGAAATTCCTTTCGGTGATTACACGAACTTTTATCAAGCTAATAAAATTCTCCTAAAATAAAAAAGTACGCCATTCTTTCTGTAGAAACATAAGAAAGGTTGGCGCTTTTGATATTGGCTTAAGTACAGCCCCTTTATTTACACATTTTTTAAAAACAACACTCTACTCCCGCCGTTCCCATCATAATTTGTATGTACGGATACGCCTTCCACCTCGTCATCCCCAGCCTCAATTCGAAAGCCAATTTCTTGATGAAATAGTATCGAATTTTTATTAACTGGTGATGTGATTGCTTTTACAACTTTACGATTGTTTGCACGAGCGACATCAAAGAAATAAGAATATAATGTCGATGCGATTCCTTTTCTTCTATACTTCGGATTGACACCGATAAAGTGAACGTATGCTTCTTCTTTATATGTTTGCGAAAAGAATCCGCATAAAAAACCTAGCGTTTCTCCCTCTTCTTCAATGATAAAACTCGTTTCTTGAAAGTGAACGAAGAATAATTTTGGCAACATATGAGCCATCTCTCTCCCGCCCCACCAATCATTTAAAACAGAATGAATCTTTACATAATCTTCCCCTTGCATGTTTCTTACTCGCATGTATTTCTTCCTCTCACTCACTTCATTTTTTCATATATTTTAATGACCGTTTCTACTAATAGGACGAATACCCAAATCCCGCAAAATATGAGAACCGACTGGAATATCGAACCTAATATAGCAAAACCTATTAAACCTAATTCTGATCCTGACATTGATATTTCACCAAATTCTGGACCAGATATAAATGGACCAGCAGAAAAGGTCATTAAAATTGATCCTATTAAATAAATAACACTCATTATTTTTAATATTTTTATAGAAAGATACGAAGTTTGTTCTTCTTCCACTTGTGATAATTCGATCTCTCCGCTCGCAATTCCTTTTTGAAAACAATCCTCACACAAAAATTCTTCCTTAATTTTTTTACCACCATGCAATGTACCTGTTATTTCTTTACATCTTGAACAATTTCGATTTATCATTTTGGTATCACTCCCATCCCATAAGATTATACTTATATAATCCTACTTTTACCTTAATATCCCTTTTATGTATTTTATAGAGAAATGAGGTGTTTTATGATGTCTAAACTTACTTTTGGTTATAAAAAGCCTACTGAGCAGTATATATTACGACCTAGTTGCTATGCGGTGATTTTTCATTCATCTACTTCAAACATTGCTGTTATTCAAAAAGGAGATCGATTCTTTTTACCTGGTGGTGGTATGGAAGATAACGAAATGAAAGAAGAATGTTTACATCGTGAACTACTAGAGGAATTAGGATGGGCAATCGAAATGGATCAATATATCGGTAATGCAGCACGATATTTTTATGCGGAAAAGGAAGATACATATTATTTAAACGATGGGTTCTTTTACATTGCAAACATGATACATCAGAAAACTGAAAACTGTGAGGAGGATCATGTTTTAAGGTGGATCTCTCCATTACGTGCTTTAGAGCTTTTCATTCATGATCATCAAAAATGGGCTGTTGAACAAGCGATTTTATTACAAAAACAAAAGGATCTCCTTCTATATGAAAGAGATCCTTTTTACCTTTAGCTTGCTTTTTCCAAATTGAGGGCAGGCTTTTTGATTCCGCCTTTTTTTACTATATATAAACCGATGAAGATAATAAGACCGCCAACTAATTGCATCATATTGATTTCCTCTCCGATTGTTACAGCTGCAAAGATAACTGCGAACAATGGTACGAGATACATATAAACCATTACTTTCGTTGAGCCGATTTTACTAATACCGACATACCACATGGCTAGTCCGAAGATTGTCGCAAAGACGATTGAATATGCTAGTGAACCCCAGCTTAGCATGTCTACTGGCCACGTTAATGTATTTACGTTGAATAGACAGTATATAACGAGAGGTACAATTCCAATTAAAGTAGACCATGATGTGACTCTCATTGCGGAGTATTTTGTAATGAGCGGTTGCGCTAAAATTGGATACCATCCCCACGCAATTGCCGCGACTAATCCAATTACATTTCCGAGCCATGCATACTCGTAAGTAGCCCCTCCTGTATGTCCTGTTAATAAAACGAATGCTGCACCAATAAATGCTACTATCGAACCAATTTGCACTTTCATCGAAAAACGTTCTTGTTTGTGTAATACTGCTAATATCCCTGTAAATATAGGTGACATCGCAATTAATAATGAGGCGTTCGTTGCTGAAGTATATTTTACAGATAACATAAACATCGTTTGATACATCGTCGTGCCAACGATCCCTACTGCTAATAATCGTAACCAATCTTTTCTTTCAATACGTAATGATCGTTCCATAATAAAAGTAATAAGTAATAATACCGGTGATGCTACTAAAAATCGTAAACTATTAAATTGAATGGATGACATAAATGCCACGCCATACTTTCCAATTGTATAATTTGCTCCCCATACTAATGCGACTGATACTAGAAGCCATTCCATTTGCCATCGTTTCATCCGAATCTCCCCTTCCCTATTTAGCATAGTAAAATTGGCTGGATATAACACCGTCCAATTGGCTGTTTTTTTACCCAGCCAATTTGTTATACTTGATGTATATAAGAGATGCGGAGGCGTTTGTATGGAATGGAAGCTAGATAACGACAGTAAAATCCCCATTTATCAGCAAGTTGTTGACTTTATTGAAAGACGTATTACATACGGAGAGCTTCCTCCTGGTAGCTTCCTCCCCTCAGAACGGAAATTAGCTACGCAGTTAAATGTAAACCGAAGTACGGTAACGACTGCTTATAATGAACTACGTGCTATGGGGATTGTTGAAAGTACGACCGGTAAAGGTACACGTGTGAGTACACATATGTGGGGCGTTTCTCCGACATTAACGCCGAACTGGAGAGGTTTCGTAGAAGGTGGTACTTTTTTGCCAAACTTACCATTACTTCGCCACATTCGGGCAGAGGTACAACAAAATGAAAATATTATAGATTTCGCTAATGGAGAGCTCGGTTGTAACCTCTATCCTCACGATCAACTACAAACGATTTTACGAGAACAACCGTTAACGCAGTCATTAAGTTACGATCATCCGCAAGGGTACCTCCCGCTAAGACAAGCGGTTGTAAAATATATGAAGGAATATTTAAAAGTTGAAGCGACTGAACAATCCATTATGATTACATCTGGCGCCCAACAAGCACTCCACCTTATCGTGCAATGTTTATTAAATCCAGGTGATGCAGTTGCTTTCGAAAGTCCTTCACACTGTTATTCATTACCGTTATTCCAATCAGCGGGTATTCGTATTTTCCCATTACCTGTTGATGAACACGGTATTAATCCGAATGATGTGCAAGAATTATATAGAAAGCACCGTATTAAAATGATCTTTTTAAACCCAAATTTCCAAAACCCTACGGGAACGATGCTGCATCCAAATCGTAGAAAAAAACTGTTATCACTTTGTGCTGACTTACGAATTGCGATTGTTGAAGATGATCCGTCTAGTTTACTTACGTTAGAAAATAAACAACCTTGCCCTACTTTGAAATCGATTGATGAAAACGGAACAGTTATTTATGTACATTCCTTATCCAAAATGATCGCGCCTGGTTTACGAATTGGTTGGCTTGTCGCTCCCCAGTCTGTCGTAGAGCGATTATCCGATGCACGGCATCAAATGGAATTAGGAATGAGCATATTCCCGCAGTGGCTTATGCAACAATTTTTCGAAACTGTACCATTTCAGTCGCATATCGTACCGCTGCGAAAACAACTAGCAGAAAAAAGAGACATTATCGTCCGCGCTCTAAACGAGCATCTTCATGATAAAATCTCTTTTTCAAAACCGACTGGTGGTATTTACATATGGGGAAAATTAAACGAACCGATAAACGAAAAACAACTCATTATGCAAAGCTTAAAGCAAGAAATCGCCTTTATGCCAGGTAGCATTTTTGGCGCGAAAGATGGTTATATTCGATTATCTTACGGGAAGGTAAATATGGATCAAATCGAGGAAGGTATTGCTCGTTTGCGTGAAGCTATTTTGGTTTGTGAAAAATAGCATTAGGTAAAGAGATCTTGTTTGACAAAAGATAAATCTACCATTATTATCAAGTCGAACCTATTTATCCCGCTATTTGTGGGCAGTAAAACTCCCACTAATTCAAGTTTCACTTTATAGGAGTGATAAAAATGAAAATTTACGTTGATGCAGATGCATGTCCTGTAAAAGATGTTATAATCTTTGAAGCTACGAAGGGGGAAATTCCTGTTACCCTCGTTACTAGCTTTTCTCATTATTCTAATGCAGAGCAGCCCGCAGGTGTGGAAACAATTTATGTTGATTCCGGAGCAGATGCTGCAGATTATCGGATTATGCAGTTAGCAAAAAAAGAAGATTTAATCGTAACACAAGATTATGGTCTTGCTTCTCTCGCTTTAGCAAAAGGCTGTATCGTTCTACACCATAAAGGCTATAAGTATACGAATGAAAACATTGACCAACTATTACAAACACGTTATTTAAGTGCAATGGTTCGAAAAAGCGGAAAACGCACAAAGGGGCCAAAACCATTTACAGCAGAAGATAAAGAGAAATTTAGAGAGCTCTTTAAAAGTGTAATTGCACTTTAGAAATGAACCTTCTATTTGTAGGGAAAGCTTTGCAAAAAAGAAGAGAATATCCGAATGAACATTCTCTTCTTGAGGTTTACCCGTTTAAAAAGACGGTAAGTTATCTAAGTTATTTTCCTTTATACCATCAGGCTCACTACGTATAATATCCCTACCATACTTATGAAATACATCCACATGAGCTAACTTCCCTAATTTTGCTTCATTAAGAGCAGTAATATAATCTAGCTCTCTCCCGCTACTTGTTTTAAAAGCAATTAAATCCCCATCATCATTTTTACGAACAGCAACAATTTGTTCTACTCCTGCATCGACTTCATGAGCTACTTCCAAATGGGCTTGCTCTTCTCCTTTATGTAAATAATCATTGTAAACTTTTTGAAAGTCTTTTTTCTCCATAAAAAATCACCTCCAACACATTTTATTAGTATGGTTGGGAGGTAGTGGTTTTATGTAATTTCATTTATTACAAGTATTGAATCATATATTCTAATCCGAAGACTTTTTTAATACCTACGCAATTTCTTCAAAGTCTCCAATATATCATCTGTAAAGGTCGTACTACCCTCTTTCTCTAAAACTCTGAAATATAAACTTCTTAAGAAGGATCTAACATTTTGTACTAAAATATCATGCTGAGGATGCGGGATATCTTCAACAATTGCTATACTGTGTAACCAGTTGCTCCATTCTTCTTCAGTTAAAAGATTTTGATCCCGTAACGACATAATTGGCTTTACTAGTCTCTCATCCTCAAAGTGTATGTATACGTAGTCATTTAAACGAACCTTTTGACGAACCGCAGCTAGAATCGCATATGAAAACTCGCGATTTCGTATCGTACGCGCCAAAGCATCTAGCGCATCTGCCGCATGTGCCGTAGAATGTGCCCAACCTTTTCCTTCTATGTAACCTCTTACGTCTTCTTCTAAATAGACATATTCCAGCACTTGTTCTGCCACACTGTATAGTTGTTCTTCAGATAACAGCGGTTCTCTTTCATGAACAGATAAAATAAGTGGTGGAATTAATACGGAGAACGCACGTTTAAAAACAGAGTCTGTTCCCTTTTCACCAATTTTATAAAATAAATAATCAGGACTAATCGCTTGTAACATTAATCCTCGTAATTCTTTTTGTCTAAATACATCATTTGTAATCCATGTGTGAAGCGTACTATAAATCAAGTCATCACGCAGTTCCGCATCTGGTGATCCGATATAATCTAACATCCACTGTGCATATGGATATGCGTCTACATCTTCTGGTACAGCATAATTATTATTTTTAATTTGTTGTAATTCTTCTTTTAACTCTAGTACTTCATTCATTAGATGTTCTGTCCCCTTTTTATGTTTTTAACTTGCCTTTTTTCCTTATCCCCTGGAAATTACTTCGTAAAATTAATTTCATTATACGAGAATTATAACAATAAATATAAGGTTATACATATATTTATGATTACGCATTTACTTTCTTTCATGAAATATCACTTCTGGATTTTCTAAATCACTATTCTGAAATACAACATCCGCACACTCTTTCGGATTATGCTCGTCTATATACATTTTACAGGCTGCATGATACCTGTTTAAAAACATCTTCTCTGCTAGTTCATTTGCAAATATTGTTTTTCCTGACGCTGTAATACCACTTACTCCAACTCTCATTGGGTGCGCTAAGTGTAACGTTAAAATATGATCTGTAATTTCTTCAATAATTTGTTTTCGGTTCATGATATCTCCTCCCACAATTAGTTTACATAATATAATTACATTAAATAAATCATGGCACTATTCGTCGGTAAATCGATATCCTATGTCGAATCGTTAATATATTTTTATTGATTTACATTCTCCTTACTTCCCCTTAAACCCTCGATACAAAGCAGTCCGTAACTCTTGTTTATATTCCTCAATTTCTGGCATATCGAGTTCTTCTGCTAGTCTGATAGCTAATTCAATATCATACGGTACACGTACGAGTTGAATGGAAAAGCTCGCTTCTTCTTTTTCATTGTAAGTTCCTTCAAAGATTAAATAGGAAGCTTGTGTAATTTCAAGAGGATTTCCTACGCTACCAGCATTACATAACGTTTTACCTCTGAAATTTTGAACATACGCTTGGTGAACATCACCGTAGCAAACGACATCTGGTTTTCTTTCTCCTTCTATATTCTCTGTGAGATCACTATTTTCGAACATGCTAACACGTTCTTCTATTGCAGCGTGTGGTTGAATTCTTTCATACAAACTTCTCGGTGAAGCGTGGAACATACGAATGAGTTTCCCGCTCATAAAAAACTCGATTGAAAATGGTAAACTTCTTAAATACTCATTTTGTTCCTCTGATAATTGTTTTTGATGCCATTTCAGCGCTTCAAACTCAGTCGGTTTTGTAATGAAATCATCCCAGTTTCCCATTACGACTCCTTCACATTCTTTACGAACGATTTCAATTACTTCGCTGGAATGAGGGCCTTTTCCTACTAAATCACCAAGGCAAATAATGCGCTCAATACCTCTTAATTTAATATCTTGTAGCACAGATTCTAAAGCAGGAATATTACCATGAATATCTGAAATTACCGCTATTTTATCCACATGAACCCCTCCGTTATTTATTGTTTATTATATCCACATGTTGTGATTGATACCAACTCGGAACATAGGACAAAAATGATTATGATCTTCTAACATTCAGTTCAATCTCTCTATCAATATATGTACAAACTACCTAACACTTCATGTTCTCGTTTATTTTCCCCTTTAAACTCCACTGCAAAAGGATATTCGCCCTGATTCTTCAGGCATTCTAGCACTAATCCTTCCCCAATCGGTTCACAAAACTGTACATGAATATCACCAAACACTACACTTTGACACTCAGCATTCCACTCTTCATTTTGTATGACTGAACTTGCAGTTAGCTCCATTACTTCTTTCCATTTCTGCACCGTTTCTCTCACATTTTTCACTGCGTAATGAATCGTTTCGATTTGTTGTACTTTGTTTTTATGTTCAGCAATCGTCCCTGTTTTACGTAAATCAATTCTTCTTTCTTCGTCCGTTTCATTCCACTGTATAAAGAAAGGTAATTTCGGTCCGCTTTCTTCCTGCTTTACAAATAACATTTTCCATTCTAAAAGGCGTCCATCTTTTCTCATACGTTTCCCTTCAAATGGCCCTATTGTATGTAAACCGTGCTTACTAAACTTTTTTGCTAATTCTTCAATGGCATCTGTTCGAATTGCGATTTGTAGCATTCCTTCTCCATTTTGTAATTTCACGACCGTTTCCTGCACTAATGGATTTTCTGCTTCTTTCGCTTTTTCTTCATGTTGAACGGCTAAAAACTCTATATATGATAAATCAAAATAACATAAACTATTCCAAGTACCCCAGTTTGTATGCTCTCCGCCTAATGCAGTATGAAATCCACGCTCCTGCATTTGTTTTGCCGCTTCCTCCGGTGTACAACGCACTGCGTGAACAAGATGATCAAATGCTAACATTGTCTTTCTCCCCTTTCTCTCCATCCTTTTATTGTATATTTTATTTTTCTTTCATTCAATTCAAAAAAATTTAAAACCTAGTTGATTTATACGATTAATATGTATTATAATAAAACAAATTTCATTATTGCTGATTGGAAAAACCAAAGGCACTTTTCTCATATGAGGAAAGTGCCTTTTTCATTTATCCCGCATTAACGGGCAGTAAGACCCCCACCTAAAAATACAGCGAAAGCAAAGAAGTTAGGTGGAGATCAACTGCCCGTAAATGCCCGATTGGTTCAACTAATAATCAGTGGGGGATAACAAAACCCCCACTGATTATAGTTTCACTTTATTATTACAGGGGGAATATTTATGCAGAAATTAATTGTATTTGCTATTATTGGATTTTTCGCTCAATTGATTGATGGAGCACTTGGAATGGCGTATGGTGTAACGTCTACCTCACTATTATTAATGTTTGGTATCGCACCAGCTGTAGCTTCCGCATCTGTTCACTTAGCTGAAGTCGTTACAACCGCGGCTTCTGGCGCATCTCACATCAAATTTGGAAACGTTGATAAATATACCGTTTCCAGGCTCACATTACCAGGGGCCATTGGCGCATTTGTTGGGGCATGTTTTTTAAGTAATTTACCTGGCGATGTGATTAAACCGTACATTTCAATATTTTTATTCACTTTAGGGGTTTATATTTTATTACGATTCATTATTCAAAAACAAATTGTCCCTTCCAATAAACGCATGTCTGCCAAACAGCTTGTACCGCTCGGTTTATTCGCTGGATTCGTCGATTCAACTGGCGGCGGCGGCTGGGGCCCAATTACAACACCTGTACTTCTGGCAAGAGGAAATGAAGCAAGAAAAGTTATTGGATCTGTAGATACGAGTGAATTTCCTGTTTCACTTGCTGCAACGATTGGCTTTTTCATTTCACTTGGCTGGGAGCAAGTAAGCTGGGTTTGGGTATTCGCCTTAATGCTTGGCGGGATTATCGCTGCTCCAATTGCTGCATGGTTAGTACGCATCGTTCCACCTCATTTACTTGGCGTATTAGTTGGTGGCCTTATTATCTTTACGAATATACGTACACTACTTACAACATTTAAAGTGGATCCAACTATTATTTCACTTTCTTACGTTGCAGTTGGTCTTGTCGTTATTATTTCTATCTTCATTGCTGTCCGTAATCATTCCAATCGTTCTAACGCATCGACAGTTGGGTATCCGACAGATCAAAAACAGATACAATCGTAATTATGAAAAAATACCGCCCGATTCGTTTCGAGCGGTATTTTTATTTTTCTATTTCCCAATTAATCATCGTTTCTGTAGTATTTACTCTCTTCATATGTAATTTCTCTAATACGCGAATCGAACTATAATTATCCAGAAGTGTCTCTGCAATGATCGTTTCTACTTCTCCTGTCTGAAAAGCCCAATTTATTAGTTCTCCTACAGCTTCTGTAGCAAACCCTTGATTCCAATATTTCTCAATAAATCCGTAGCCAATTTCTACTGTATGATTCTCGTTCGGTTTCCCTTTAAACCCTATATCACCTAGTACGATGTCATCTTCCTTTCGAATTACATACCACGCGCCCCAGGGTAATAAAGCTGCATCTTGTTTTACATTTTCCACATGCCCTAAAATATGCGGACCGCTATCATATCCTTCCTCTTCAGCAACGCGAAGCTTCTCTTCTGTACACGGTACTATATATAGCCTTTCTGTTTCTAATTTCATGTTAATTTCCCCTTTTTTGATTAAACGTTAATCTAATTATAACAAAAAATATGACTTTATAGTGAATGTCGAATTATATTTTCTGAATTTTCTTTTTTATTTTAAAGGGTTTTTCAGTATTTTTTGCGAAACATTTGTATAACAATTTTTTCTTTGCTTATCGTTACATAAAAGTAGGTTCGGGTGGAGTTTTGCAAACGTTTCCTAAACAATAACCGATATTTTTTGACTTTTCCTAACAAAATTCCTTGCAATATATTCAGAAAATCATTACAATTGCCATATATTAAAAATCTTAGCAATATATAAATCCTCATCAGTCCGATGAGGTAGAGGTTGCGACTTTTAAAAGTAGAACGGACGAGACACAGAGAATGTCACCGACTCCGTTTGAAAGGAAAAGTTGCCGAAGTTTATATTTCTTCTCTGGAACTATAAGCTGGGGCTGTCTCCGAAAGGAACAGAACTGTCACGTTTACAACATTACCGTGTAAACGTGGGGTGCTATCTTAACGGAAGGGTATGATGGGGTGGTTATTTGTGAAACGTTCCGCCAAATTCCTTTGGCGGTTTTTTGTACTTTTCTCCCCCCGCTCCTTCCTATCTTACAAGAAAAGGAGTGTTGAACATGAATAGCGCAACGAATCAAACTACCTCTGAAACGCAAACTACAAATGGAAAAGGTGAATTAAGACGCGGTCTAAAATCAAGACACCTTACGATGATTTCCCTTGGTGGTACAATTGGTACCGGATTATTTCTTGCCAGCGGTGGTGTCATCCATGCAGCTGGTCCTGGCGGTGCACTAGTTGCATATGCCGCAATTGGAATTATGGTTTATTTTTTAATGACAAGCTTAGCAGAGCTCGCAGCATACATGCCTGTTACTGGATCTTTTAGCACGTATGCAACAAAATTTGTTGATCCATCACTTGGCTTTGCACTTGGATGGAACTATTGGTATAACTGGGCAATTACGATAGCGGCTGAACTCGCAGCTGTATCGTTAATTATGAAATTTTGGTTTCCAGATACACCTTCACTCATTTGGAGTGGCCTTTGTTTAGCTATTATTTTCCTTTTAAACTACTTATCTGTTAAAGGGTTTGGTGAATCTGAATATTGGTTCGCACTTATTAAAGTCGTTACTATTATTATCTTTTTAATTGTCGGTTTTATGATGATCTTCGGAATTATGGGTGGTGAATCTGTTGGATTTAAAAACTTCACTGTTGCAGATGCACCATTTAACGGCGGTATTATGGCAATTATCGGTGTATTTATGGCCGCTGGATTCTCATTCCAAGGAACTGAGTTATTAGGAGTAGCTGCTGGTGAAACTGCTGATCCAGAGCGCAATATTCCAAAAGCAATTCGTTCAATCTTTTGGCGTATTCTTTTATTCTATATCCTTGCGATTCTCGTTATCGGTTTATTAATTCCTTACACAACTGAAAGCCTTGCCGCAAGTGATGTAACAGTAAGTCCATTTACACTTATTTTTGAAAAAGCTGGTGTTGCCTTTGCTGCTTCTGTTATGAACGCTGTTATTTTAACTGCCGTACTATCTGCTGGTAACTCTGGTATGTATGCATCAACTCGTATGCTTTGGGATTTAGCTCGCCAAGGCAAAGCACCTAAGTTTCTTGGTAAATTAGATAGCCGCGGTGTACCTGTTAACGCATTAATCCTAACGTCGATCGTTGGTAGTATTGCTTTCATCGCTTCCTTATTCGGTGACGGTGTTGTATACATTTGGTTATTAAACGCATCTGGAATGTCTGGCTTTATCGCATGGGTCGGAATTGCAATTAGTCATTATCGCTTCCGTAAAGCATATGTCGCACAAGGTAAAGATTTAAAAGACTTACCATATAGAGCAAAATGGTTCCCATTCGGTCCAATCTTTGCATTTGTACTTTGTGTCATTGTCATTTTAGGACAAAACTATGGCGCATTTATGGGAGAATCAATCGATTGGAACGGTGTACTCGTTTCTTACATCGGTTTACCACTCTTCATAGTACTATGGTTAGGATATAAATTTACTAAGAAAACGAAAGTGATTCCTCTTGATAAATGTGAATTGAAATAGCATGAAACGAGCAAACATATACTGTTTGCTCGTTTTACTTTGCAATGCTTCTCCCTTCCCTATTTCTTATGTTTTTGCCATAATGAAATGAGAAATAAAAATAAAGGTTGGGATTACATGAACATTCGTATTACTGATGAAGCAAAAGCAGCTATACATAGACTAGAACGTGAAGGCAAAAAAATTATTCGTATAAGAGGCACAATGACAAACTCTTGTAGCATTTTCGTTGATGTGGATTTAATTTGGGATACATATAATATGGATGATGTTGTATATGAAGATACAGATCTTATCGTACAAATGGATTCATTTACGAAAGACTACACTGGTGATACGGTGAAACTTGATTATAAGACGACAGGTTTTAGCATTACGACTCCGAGTGAGACTTTGGTTTATGGATTGTCGGTTAAAAAATAAAACTTGTTTTCAACTGACCACTGAGGTGAAAATATGGGTAAATATGTTCCGTTAAAATTTTTATTTAATGAAGAACTAGCAGAAAAAATGGCTGATTCTATTTGCAAACATGATCCTAATTTCTCTAAAAGAAACTTTGTATCTTCCGTCACATGTAAAGTTGAAAATTTAGAGCTAAAACAACGTGTAGAAGTAATAGCAGATGAATTACACAATGCATTACAAAAAGATTTTAATGAAGCAATACATATATTACTAAAAACATTGGGACCAGAAAATACAACAGAAGTAGGCACATTTACAAACGGATATATGTACATGCCTATTGCAAAATACGTTGAAAAATACGGACTTAACGATTTTCAATCCTCATTCAACGCAATGTATGAAATAACAAAAAGGAATACTGCTGAGTATGCCATTCGGCCTTTTCTTGAAACATACCATAAAGACACACTAGACATATTACAACAGTGGATACGTGACGAAAATAGCCATGTTAGGAGATTAGTTTCAGAAGGTACAAGACCAAGACTTCCTTGGGCTAAAAAAATGGGAGCCCTGAAAGGTGATTTTAATAACAATCTAACACTTCTTGAACCATTAATGAATGATCCTTCTAAATACGTTCAAAAATCAGTAGCCAATCATATTAACGATATTACGAAAGAAGATACAGAACTCGTTTTTCAATGGTTACAACAATTACGTGATAAACAGCACCCTGTTAACCCTTGGATTATAAAACACGGGTTAAGAACGGTGATAAAAAATGGTACTTTACCAGAAGGTTTTTCTTTTTAAGTATTTTAAACAAAAACGCTTATACTTCAAAAATGAAGTATAAGCGTTTTTTCTCTTTCAAACATTATCCCTGCCTTAAAACATTTTGAAACATTTTTGGCTTATTTCGTTCAAAACTCTCTATTAGTTCCCTACCAAATATGGTTATGCTCTTCTCCCAAGGATGGCCTAAATACCCCCACTTAAAGTCCTTATGAATAAAGAAATAGTAATCTCCATTCGGAATGATTGGTATGATCCACTCATCAAATTCATTTCTTTCAAACTCTAAGTGTGGATTTACCCAATAGCATTCATGTTGCCAATCTAATGCCATAATATATTCATTTGATGCTGTATTTTCTTTAAAGACTTGTAGTACTTTCTCTTCAAGTTCATCATATACATCTAAATCTACCGATTCTCCGAAGTAATGAGAAATATTATATGTTACAAAAGGACTTGGCAGCTGAAATGATGGAAATGTAGAAACACTTGGAGAAAACTCTAGCTCACTATATACCCTTTCCCAAATTCGATTGTCCTCTTTGTCTGTAAACTCAATCTAATTCTTCATTAAATATCTACCTTCCCTTTATATTTCAAAGGAATTTCACTCGAAAATCCCGAATATATAAATAACCATTCTCACAAGGAGCAAACTTATATGAATCTATTCAAACACGAAACGTAAAACCGCTTCATTTCAATAAGAGGTCCTCCTTCTTTCTTTCCTCTTCATATCATTCATTTACAAAATAGGAGGACAAAATTATGAAACGGGATCCATTATTTCTAACTTTATTAGAAAGCGCAAATACAAACTTTAGTGGCTGGGATTTTTCTTTCATTTCAAAAACTGGCCGAATGAATAGCGAACTTTTATCCTGGTCGTACGGTAGTACCACTTTCCAGCTTATGCAGCGTGCAAAATCCACGCTAGATATGGGTACTGGAGGCGGAGAGTTTTTGTCTATGTTACAACCGTTCCCATCAACTATATTCGCTACTGAGGGCTACGCTCCGAACGTGCCAATCGCTCGAAAGAAATTGGAGCCTTTAGGGGTTACTGTTATAGAGGTGACCGATGATACTACTTTACCATTTCAAAATGGTCAATTTGATTTAATTGTGAATCAACATGAATCCTACGCTGCTTCTGAGGTAAATAGAATACTTTCTCCTAATGGGATATTTCTTACACAGCAAGTTGGCGGTCTTGATTGCGCTGAACTTAACGAACAGTTTGATACACCGCTAAATAGCGAATTTGCAAGTTGGTCACTCGAAACTGCATGTAGTGAGTTAGAGGGAAATGGATTTACTATTTTAGAAGCAAAAGAAGAGTTCCCTTTCCAACGTTTTTATGACATTGGCGCCATCGTCTATTATTTAAAAGCGATTCCATGGCAAATTCCTGATTTTACTGTAGAAAAGTATTTTGAGGAATTATATCGTATACATGAAAGGATCTTGCAAAAAGGATATTTTGATGTGAAGCAACATCGATTTATGATTAAAGCGATTCGTAACTAACAATGTAGCACACGCAAACAAAAAAGAGATGGATATGCCATCTCTTTTTTCTCAAGATTTCTATTATAAATAAGAAGCATATAACAGTAAATTTGGTCATTTACGCCTTGCAATAGCATCCGCTAATACAATAAGTTGCTCGTGTGTTATCTTTCCGGCTACCTTTTCTTTTATAACTTTTTCCATTTCTTTTGTAACAGTCATGCCTTCTATTTCTAGACTCGCTTTAGCTGCCTCGAAAGCTTTATTTAGTTCTTCCTCGTTTTTAAATACCATAATTTGAGTTCCCCCTTCAAACATTTTCTCTTAGATTTCTATTTACTCTTTCACCATAAGAAAAGTAATATCTTCCCACTTCTTTTCTAATTGTAATACAGTCTTTTCCATGCTGGCTCCTGTTAATAGATCATACCCTTCAATTTCAGCTACAAGTTGTTTCGTTTTACTCTTCGAATTCATATCTTTGTATAGGATATATATTTTATTCTCCTGTACTTGTATATCATATATCCCTTTATCTTCTCTTATGATTTTTGTATTTTTATCACTTTGCAGTGAGTATGTACGTATGATATTCAAGTTCTCATCTAACTCTTTCACTTTTTCGTCCTGATCTAAAATATACACCTTATTATCACTCACCTGAACTAGAACAGGGATAAATTGCTTTTCATCTAATATCGTTTCTTTTTCTACTACTTTAGTTTTCGGGTTTATCATCATTAATTTAGATGGTAACTTTTGATTTACATTGTCACTTAGTGCCAGTAATAATTTATCCTTATACTTTTGAAAAATTACCTTTTGAGTAGTTGATGCGAAATACACGTTTTCATTAGGAATTTCAAATTCGTTTGTTTTTTCATTTGTATTTAAATCTATTTCTGAAATAAATACTTGATCTAACGTTTGTGAAAATGCGTATATGTTATTTTCAATAACATGCGCTCCTTGAATCGTTCCCTTCAGTTCTACACTTTCTTGCCTTTTTTCATTCTCTTTCCAATATACGAGTTCACTTGTATATCCCTTCTTTTCATCTACCAATCCAACATTCACATCATAATATACATATCCTTGTTCTGCGTGTATAAAATATGCTCCTGCATTTACATCTTGTAATTCTTTAGGTCTATTTATCTCTTGTACCTTACCTGTCTTATTAATTGCATAATGCTTGTTATTTCTACTTGATGAAAAGTAGTACCCCTTTTCGTCTTTTGCATTACTCATCATACCCTGGCCATCCACTTCCATTTTACTAATCTCATTTCCTTTCTTATCATATGCATATATGTAACCTCCATCTTTCATTGCATTTGAATAAGATACGAGATAATCTGCTTGTTGAATGTTTTGGAACTCTTTATCATTTTTAGAACAAGCTACAAAAAGAAACATAGTACATATGACGATTATGCCCAATGAAGTGTATTTCTGAAGCATACAATCACCCCACATATATAATGAGAGCAATCGACGTATGCTTGCCGATTGCTCTATAAAATATATTATCTATTAGAGTGAAAAAGTGATTTTTTCACTTGTCTTTTTCTATTGAGAAACGAGTTGTTTTTCATATCGTTTGTTCGTATCATCTTCTGTCAAAAGTGCAGTTGTGTATTTAATAATATTCCGGTTATCATACGTGAATATATGCTCTAACTTGTTTTCTTCTGTTAATACTATTGGTAAATATTTTGGTAAATTGCTAACTACACCTCTGTTATCACCATCTAATATCCAATCAATTTCTTTCCATTCTAATAATCCTTCAGCCATGCTTAGTGGTGCATTCATATGTACTCCATCTGGCAAATCAGCAAGGAATACATACATTCCTTCACTATCCCGAGGCTTATCCCTATTTTTGAAAACCACATTCCCTTTATACGTTACACTTGGAAGATCTATGCCTGTTTCTTCAAGCGTTTCTCTAATTATTCCTTCATATGGCGTTTCATTGTCTTCAATTTTTCCACCAACACCATTCCACATTCCCATATTCGGCTTTTTATTTCTATTTAAGAGGAGTATGTTATCCCCTCTTCTAATGAAGCAAATTGTGTACTTATACATACGATCATATCCTTTCCATTCCCTAACCGTTAACTTCATTCCCGTTATAGAAGCATCTAATTATTCATTGATTATTTTTTTGAGGAATATAAAAATACAACACTAGTCTATTATCTTCATTTTTGAAAAAGGATAATACACAAACTCCACCTTACCAATCACATTATCTTCTTCAATATATCCTAAACCATTTCGACTATCCCTACTAAATTCACGGTTATCTCCCATTACAAATAGTTTATTTGGTGGAATCTTTGTCTTTTGGAAGTTATAAAACACTTGTGGATTATTGAATAAATCTTTGTTTGTGTATGGTTCTTCTTGCTTTTTATCATTTACATATACAATTCCATTCGTTATGTTAATTACGTCACCAGGAAGTCCAATTACACGTTTCACATAATATTTCGACTCATCCTCGTCTTTAATAATGACAATTTCCCCGTGCTGTATGTTAGAAAAATGTACTGCTGCTTTATTTACAAATACGTAGTCTTCTTCATATAAAGTCGGTTGCATCGATTTCCCTTCCACTTTACATAAAGTAAAAGAATGATAGGCTACTACCAAAACAAACACGAAGAGTATGTATTTCCCCCAGCCTTTTTTAATCTCCTGTTTCATATCCATTCCCACCTTATTCAAACACTTTTAACTCAAAAAATATATCACTGCACCATATGTCTCAATGCAGTGATACTTTTTTACTGGGCCTTGTTCGGCTGTTCTACCGGGACTGGATTTCCACCCGATCTTTTCGTTTTCAATTCAAAATACGCATCCAAAATCTCTTTACCAATTGCGGAATTAATTCCTGATTTATCATTATTAACCCATGGTACAACAACTGAAAAAGCTACTTCCGGATCGGCATCATATGGTGCATAACCGGCTAGAGTTAAATTATAACATTTTTTCCGATTATTATTTTCATCTCTACCAATATCACTTTCTCCACCATACACTGTCTCAGCTGTTCCTGTTTTTCCAGCCGGTTTATACGGTAATCCTTTAAATGTCCCCGTACCTGTTCCGTCAGCTTCTTGAAAAACTCTTCTAAATCCTTCTTTTACATGATTAATGTATGAAGTGTCCATATCCACTCGATTTAAAACAACCGGTTCAATCGATTGAATAACTTTTCCGGCATCCTCTGGGCGGTTTGGCTGCTCTCTAATTTCTTGTACAATTTGTGGTTTCATTCGGTAACCGCCATTTGCAATCGTTGAAATATATTGAGCGAGCTGAAGCGGTGTATATGTATCATATTGTCCAATCGCATAATCAAGTAAAAAGCCCGGTATATTATCAGTTCTACCTATTTGGCCGAGCGATTCATTTGGTAAATCAATCCCCGTCGGCACACCTAAACCAAATTGTCTAAAATAAAAACGCATTTTATTAAACGCTTCTTGTTTAATGTCTAATGGATTGTTTGGCACATAATTTACCCCTGCCACTTTTAATGCTGTATTAAACATATAAACGTTCGATGAAACTTGTAAAGCTCTTAGATCATCAATATCACCAAAGTCTTTCCATGATTTTTTCGGCTTGGAACTTCCTTTAAAATACATTGGTGCATCAAAGAAATGCGTAAACGGTTTAATCGCTTCTGTTTGATATCCAGCTAATAAAGTAGCCCCTTTCACAGTTGACCCTAATTCATAAGAACTTGTCATCGTTCCTAAAGCATAGTCTTCTATTTGCATCCCGCCGTCTTTATTTACAATTCTCTTTCCTGCCATTGATAAAATTTGACCGTTTTTCGGGTTCATCATAACAACGAATGCACGATCCATCATCGGTTCTGAAGTATGGAACGCTCGTAAATTTTTTTCAAGGCTTTCCTCTACTTTTTTTTGCAATTCCATATCAACTGTTAACATTAAATTATTTCCACTTTTTCCTTTTGTCACTGTTTCAGTTCGAACAACATTTCCAGTTTTATCTGTAATGTTTCTCATTTGTTCTTTCGTTCCATGAAGTGCATCTTCATATTGCTTTTCGATATAACTCTTACCAATACGATCATTTCGATTGTAATCCCGCACTAAATAGTAGTCTAATTGCTCTCTCGGCAACCCTTCATTTTCACTGGAAACACTGCCAAGGATGGAACGAAGTATTTTATCATTTGGATATTCACGTTCCCAATCCACAGTCGTATCTACTCCTGGCAAAATTGCTAATCTTTCACTTACCACCGCATATTCATTTTGACTTACATCTTTTTTGACGATTTGCGGTGTCATTTTATATCCCGCATTCATTTTACCTTTAATGGCCAATACTTCTATATCATCTTTTGAAAGCTCATTTAATTCTTCTTGTGTAATTCTTTCTCGTCGTAACTCTTCTACTTTTTTATCTAATTCTTTCCCTTCTAGTTCCTGCTTTCTTAATTTATTTTCATCTTCTTTCGTTACTTTTGTTGCTGCTCGCTTTTCATTTAACTGCATCCAAAAATCTTTTTTATCAGTCTCTGTTAACTTATCCATATCCTCTTGCGGCATTTCAATTAACTTCGCTAACTCTCTCGCTACTGTTAAAACCTCTTTCGAATCTACACCTTTCATTTTCGTATATGTAACAGTTCGTAGCGGTTTATTATTTACAATCATTTGGCCTTCCCGATCAAACATTTTCCCTCTAGGAACAGGAGTGCTCACCGTCACATCTTCCTTTTTATTCACTTCATTTCGATATGTTTCTCCATCAATGATTTGCACTTTACCTAATTGAATTATAATAGCTGAAAATAAAAGAAAGACGATAAAAAATAGTACATTTAACCGAAATGGAATATGGGTCTTTTTCTTTTTCGGTTGTTTCTTTTTCTCCTTTTTCTGTCTCATTTCGCTCCCTCGCTTCATTCTATTAACTTCTACGAAAAAATCATTATGTATCAAATTTATCCCGCATTAACGTGCAGTAAAACTCCCACCTCAAAATTCGGCTGAGGCAAAAAAGTTAGGAGGGAGATTAACTGCACGTAAACGCCCGATTGGTGAAGGCTAATAATCACTGGGGATGCCCCCCCACTGATTAAAGTTTCACTTTATTTATATGATATATATAGAATTTTATATTAATTACAAAAGAAATAAAAGATTTAATTTTCAGTTTTTTTGTTTTTATACCCTATTTATTACCATTCCCTTAATAAGCAATAACATGAATGTAATTCTAAAAGAAGAGTGGTATACAATTGGTTGTTTATACCATTTCCTTTCCAAACACTTTTTTATTAATTATAGAGATGTGGTTACTACATTATCAACATGTTTTCATGTGGCTTAAAACAGCGATTACGCAAACAAAAAAACTGAGGTGGATACGTTGCACCTCAGTTTTTTTCGATACCTTATTTCATTGAAGATAATCCTTCAACAAATTCACCAATCTTTTCTTGAAAAACAAAATCAAAGTTATATTCCTGGCCTGTTAATTCTTCATTTACTAAAATGGTTGTTGCTCCTACTTCCCTCTTTGCGATTTCTGGGAATGAAGCGACAGGCTGTACTTTTAATGACGTTCCCATTACGAGAAGTACATCTGTTTCATATAAACGTTTTATCGCATTTTGATATTGCGGCAGTGTATCTCCGTATAAAACAACATCTGGATTTAAAATGAAATTACACTTCTCGCAGCGCGGTATTTCATGATCAATCATATACTGCAAATCATATCCCGTTTTACACTTTGGACAATGTGCTGTTTGAAGTGTTCCGTGTAAATCAATGACATGTTTACTACCACCTACTTGATGCAATCCATCAATATTTTGCGTTAAAATCGCTATATCTTTCCCTTGTTCTTCTAGCTCAGCTAAAAAGCGATGTCCACGATTTGCTTTATACTGGTGAAATGTATTAATTTGAAAGATTTCTTTATAATGCTTCCAAAATTCTTTCGGACTTCTATTATAATAGCCTCTCGACAAATACATCTCTACATTCGCATCAGCGTATAATCCATTTGATGATCGAAAATCTGGGATACCACTTTCTGTACTTGCACCAGCACCTGTTAACACTGTAATTTTCTCTGCTTTTTCTAATATCGAACGTACTTCCTCAAATTGCTGCACAAAAATCACCTCTATGTATTTTCCTATACTTATTATACCAGTTGTTTATAGAAGGTGTTGTACAATTCGGTTTACTTACTACGTTGCATTATCTAACCCAAACTTTTTTGGGCGTAATTAAAGTTTCCAAGATAACTACTGTTCAATTAAACTACAGTTATTTAATTTTAATTCCGCAAACTGGCATAAAACCTCTCGAAAATTCAAACTAGCTTTAAGAATAATTGTTTATCTTATATTCACAACTGATTATGTTATGAAAAATGTAGTCGCCCTTGCTAGGAAACACAAAGATACACTTGTTGGAAAGCACTCTCACAATCAATTCTGGATTGTTTAGAGGTAGATTCAATGAAAGGTGTGTCTAATGAGCAAATGACGATTTTTCACTTCATTTAGAAAGCAGCCAAAAGGCTGCTTTTCTTCATCGATGGGCTTAGGTAGTTATGAACTACTGGGGAAAACCTTTTAAATTTTAGCCTATTAAGTTATACTTATATAATATCAAAAATTAATAAGGGGAAATATTAACATTATGAAAGAAAAAAACGAACTTGTTCAAAGTATTCCTCAAACAGGATTTTTTGGGCATCCAAAAGGATTATTCACTTTATTCTTCACTGAGTTTTGGGAAAGGTTTTCTTATTACGGAATGAGAGCTATTTTGCTGTATTATATGTACTATTCGGTCGCAAAAGGTGGACTAGGAATTGATCAATCTACCGCAACCTCGATAATGGCAATTTACGGCTCCTTACTGTTCATGTCTAGTATTATCGGTGGATGGATATCGGATCGTTTATTTGGTCCAAGTAAAACCGTATTCTTTGGTGGCGTTTTAATTATGATTGGCCATCTTATTTTAGCTTTACCGGGTAGTAAAAGTGCGTTATTTATCTCTATGGTCTTCTTAATTCTAGGAACAGGGTTGTTAAAGCCTAACATATCGAACATCGTAGGAAGTTTATACAGTAAAACAGATGCGCGTCGTGACTCAGGGTTCAGTATATTCTACATGGGTATTAACTTAGGTGCCTTACTTGCACCTTTAGTTGTCGGAACATTAGGTCAGCAATATAATTTCCACCTTGGTTTTGGAGTTGCGGCAATTGGTATAGCAATTGGGTTAGGGGTATTTGTTGGAACAAAACAGAAAAATCTTGGTCTAATCGGTACACAAGTACCTAATCCATTATCAGATTCGGAAAGAAAAAAGACTATTAAGTATTTCAGTGTTGGTCTGGTTGTATTAGCATTGCTAGGTGTGGTTACAATTCCAACTGGGTTGTTAACTATAAATCGTTTTACATTCCTGATTAGTATCTTAGGGATTGTTATTCCTGCCTATTATTTCATTTATATGTATCGTAGTCCTAAAACAACAAAAGTAGAGCAATCTCGTCTTCTTGCGTATATACCACTCTTTATTGCGGCTACAATATTTTGGTCTATACAAGAACAAGGTGCTATTATCTTAGCGACATACGCGGATCAACGAACTCAATTACAGTTTAATGGAATTACATTGAATTCCGCTTGGTTCCAATCATTAAGTCCAATCTTTATCGTAACGCTTGCCCCGATTTTTGCATGGATTTGGATAAAGTTAGGCAAGAAGCAGCCTTCAACGGCAAAAAAATTCGCTATTGGATTGCTATTTGCAGGTTTATCATTCTTAGTTATGATTATTCCGGCTTTAATCAACGGTACTCAATCTTTAGTGAATCCTATGTGGTTAGTCCTTAGCTTCTTTTTAATTGTAATTGGAGAAGTTTGTTTATCTCCTTCAGGGTTATCAATAACGACGAAGCTGGCTCCAGCTGCTTTCTCTTCGCAAACCATGAGCTTATGGTTCTTATCAACTGCGTCTGCGCAAGCAATAAATGCACAAGTTGTTAAACTGTATAATCCTGCAACAGAATCAATTTACTTTGGTGTTATTGGTGCTATCTCCATTTTAGTTAGCATCCTACTGTTTGCATTATCACCAAAAATCCAAAATTTCATGAAGGGACTTCAATAACGGTCTCTTATTGAAATAAACAAATACAAGTTTCTATGTGAAGAGTAGCCAAATTGGTTACTCTTTTTTTGTAAAAGTTAGATAAATGTTGCATTCTTACCGTACTTATATTTAAACTTATCAGTTTTGAAAAATCATAGTACACTTAACAATTCTGATGATTACCTCTTCCCCAGTTCTACTTTACTAATGGCAAAAATTCACTCTGTTTGTTTTACATAAAAATGGTGTGTTATTTTTTATCACACCATTTTAAAATCATTACTTTGTATGTCTTTGAGTTTATCAGAACTTAACTTTTTATCCATTCATATAGGCGAAAATTCTACATCATTAAGAAACTATTTAAAAAGTTGCCTTTTATTTGGAACAATTCCATATTTGTTAGTATACTCCCATTGCAACCTTTCCCTTTATATTCTATACCGCATCTTCAATTACAAAATACAAACACACAAAGAGGGCTGCATCAGCCCTCTTTAATTAACATACTTTTTACTTAATGCGTCGCGCCCCCGCACGCTACAATATCTACTTCTACTTCCGTCGTTACCTCAATTGCCAATTCTATCCCTTTACTAATAGTAGAAAGTGACATACTCGGTTGACCTGGATAGTTACTAGCTTGTTCTGGTAAAAACGGAATATGAACAAATCCGCCTTTTATTTTTTGATCATGCTTCCGCAGTTCATGCATAAGACCATAGAATAAGTGATTACAAACGAATGTACCTGCCGTTTGTGAAACAGAAGCTGGTATACCTTCTTCGCGAAGTTTTTTTACGATTGCTTTCATTGGGAGCGTCGACCAATACGCAGCCTGTCCTTCTTCTACAACCGGGACATCTACCGGCTGATTTCCTTCATTATCAGCAATTCTTGCATCATCAACATTAATTGCTATTCGCTCTATCGTAATATCTGGTCTACCCCCAGCTTGTCCGATACATATAATCATTTCAGGCGTTAGTTCTTCTATATACTCTTTTAATACGCTTATTGATTTATGAAATACTGTTGGAACTTGTTTACTTATAATCTTGTATTCTCCAATTGTTTTTTCATGTAAACTTTTTGCGACTTCCCAAGCTGGGTTGATGCTTTCTCCGCCAAACGGATCAAATCCTGTTAGTAATACTGTTTTCATAGTTTCGCCCTCCTAGTTAGAAACGATATACCAAGCCGTACATGATAAACATATTGATAATGAAAATGGAAAGAGCAATTGGTACTTGCGCCTTAATAACAGCGTTCTTATCTTTCAGTTCTAAAAGCATTGCCGGAACAATATTAAAGTTTGCTGCCATTGGAGTAAGTAGCGTTCCGCAATATCCAGCAAACATACCGAGTGCTGCCATAATTGCCGGATTCCCGCCGTGCATTTGAACAATTAATGGCAAGCCAATTCCGCCAGTAATAACAGCAAACGCAGCGAAAGCATTTCCCATTACAACTGTGAAAAGCATCATTCCTAAACAGTACGCCATAACAGCAACGAATGGATACTCTGTTGGTAACACTTGTCCGACTAAATCAGAAACGACTTGGCCAACGCCAGATTTTGCGAAAATACCGCCAAGCGCTGCTAACATTTGTGGTAAAATAACAGCCCAGCCGACAGCCTGTAGTAATCTACTTCCTTCTTGAACAGGCGTTGTTATTTTCGCTTTTGTAATACGCATCGCCGCAACGAATGCGAGTAATGCACCTAATGCTAATGCAACTAACGTTACTTTATCTGGATCAACAAGAGAGACATTTCCCCATTTGATTTTCCCTAATGTCAGTGTACCGATAATTGTAAAAATAGGTATTAATAGTGCAGGCAGAAAAATTTTATTCTTTAATTTCTCAGCATGTTTCACACGCTCTTCTACAGCTACTTCTTTCTCCTCGGATTTTGTTACTTTATTCAATGAAGCTAACACGACCATAGCGAGTACGATACAGCCAACGTAAAACGAAGGTATTACATTTCCAAATAAAAATGTAACTGCGAACAATGCCCAAAACAAGCTAGAACCAAATCGGTTTGGATGTTCACGATCAAATGCAATACGCACAGCGATAAAGGCAACGATTATACCTAATATATAATAGATTGTATCCATAGTTATGATGTTCATATTATATTGCCTCCTTCTCTTCTTTTCCTTCTGCCTTCATTGTTTTCTCTATATATTTATCCAATCTTCTAAACCTAATCCAGCTCACAATTAATGCGGATATTGCAGTTGGAATACCCCAAAGTGCCATATCCCATACTCCGACATGCATACCTACTGAATCGAAGAAACCTTTCATTAATAAAATCGCACCAGTTGCGATAAAAATGTCTTCTCCGAAAAACCAAGCTGTATTTTCCGCAGCTGCTGCGTTTGCTTTAATCTTTTCTCTTAACTTTTCAGGAAGTTTACCATATTTACCTTGCGCAGCTCCTTCTGCCATCGGTGCAACAAGCGGTCTTACCGTTTGCGCGTGACCACCAATATTAAGACCTAGTGCTGCTGATGATTCTCTTATCGTAAAATATGACATTAATACTCTTCCAGTTGTAGCTCCTTTTGATTTCGTTATAAGTGCCTCTGCTCTTTCTTTTAACCCATAACGTTCTAAAATTCCGATTACCGGTAAAGTTAGTATAATTGGCATAGACATATATCTGTTTTCTATGAAGAACTTACCGAACATGCTGATCACATCATAAAAGCTTAAACCCGAAACCATACCAGTAACAATACCTGCAACCATAACGACTAACAATGTATTTAGTCTAAATAAAAATCCAACTGCAACGATTAGTATCCCGATTAATTTAATCATTTCTAGCACTTCCCCTCATTTTTTATTTCGGCGCACATATAGAAACATCGTTAAGTTCGAATGTTCTGTATATTTTTTTCGCAAATTGTACCGCTTTCTCTCCATCACCATGTAAACAAATTGTTTGTGCCTGAACTGCTACTTTCCCTCCGTTCACCGCTTCTACATATCCTTCTTTCACCATTTGAAGCACTTGCTTTATTGCTTCGTCTTCATTTTTTATAAGCGCATTTTCTTCTGTACGACTCGTTAATGTTCCATCCTGCTTATACGTACGATCCGCAAAAGCTTCTTGCACAAGAGTTACGTTATATTTTTCCGCAGCCCGTATAAACGCCTCGCTATTTGCTAACCCGTAAAGTGATAGATTTGGATTTATATGTGAAATTGCCTTTGCAATTGCATCTGCAATTTCTGCATTCGTTGCCGCCATATTATATAACGCGCCGTGCGGTTTTACGTGTTGCATTTTCCCGCCAGCCACTTTCACAAACCCGTCTAATGCGCCGATTTGATATAAAACATAATCGTATACTTCACTTGCTGAAACGTTCATATTTCTTCTCCCAAATCCAATTAAATCAGGAAATCCAGGATGTGCGCCTATTGCTACGTTATGGTCCAAGGCCTTTTCAACAGTTTGCCTCATAACGGTCGGGTCACCAGCGTGAAAACCACAAGCAACGTTTATAGAGGAAACGAATGGAAGGATTTCATCGTCATTCCCCATCTTATAGGCTCCAAAACTTTCTCCTAAATCACAATTTAAATCGATTGTCTTCATGATGTTTTCCTCCTAATTTCAGCTTCGTAAAGCAATGAATTTCTTTAATAGACTCATATCTTTTTCCTGCTCTATGTATAATTGCTCCGCTTCTTCTATAGTAACTTTTTCAAAAGTTACATAGTCCCCTGGTTTCAACTGGGCAAGAAGAGGTAAATCTACTGAAATGACATTTCCTATTCTCGGATAGCCACCTGTCGTTTGTCTATCTGCCATTAATATAATAGGCTGTCCGCCATTTGGAACTTGAATGGTTCCGAATGTAACAGGACTCGATAAAATCTCTTTTTCAACGGCTCTATTTAAAACTTCTCCGTCAAGCCGATATCCCATGCGATCAGCATAATTGGACACTTTATACTCTTTCGTAAAAAATGTTTCTATACTCTTTTCTGTAAACTGATCATATTCAAAATCTGTTATAACGCGAAGAATAGGATGCTTCTTATATTTTGGTAAAGCGTCGTTACAAATAGCCCATTTCATTTTGACTCTCTCTTCATCGTGTAAATGTTGAATGAAACGACTCGCAATGTCCGCCCCTGTACCAATTTGAAAATAATCTCCTTTTTTCAGCATTCTTCCTTCCATACCACCAATCGCTGCACGTATGTAAGTACTTTTACTTCCCATCGTACGATCAATATGAATACCGCCTGCAAAGGTTACATATGTCCTGCAACCACTTTTCACTTTTCCGAAACAAAGCATGCTACCTTCTTCTGCTAAAATGGGACGCCATAACGGGATACGTTCTCCATTCAATAGCGGTTCCATATCCGCTCCGCCAATCGCAAGCAAAGTCGTTTTCTTTATTAACAATTTCGGTCCCATGATCGTCATTTCTAATCCCGCTTCATTCTCTTCATTACCGACTAACATATTGATTAGTCTAAGTGCATTTTTATCCATAGCACCGCCAACAGGTACACCATATTGTTGGTAATGGAATCGTCCTAAATCTTGGACTGTTGTAAACATTCCTGCATGTAAAACCTCTACATCCATTCTTTAGCCCCCTCAAGCGATACGTACTCTTCCTTTGTTATCGGGATAAAACGTAAATACATACCATTTTGAATATAGGTAGGTGATTCTTCTTTCGGATTAAATAATGAGATTGGTGTTCGTCCGATAATATTCCATCCGCCCGGCGTTTCAAGCGGATAAATACCTGTTTGATTCCCGCCAATCCCTACTGAACCAGGTGCAATTTGTAACCGTGGTGTTTCTTTTCTAGGTGTTTCTAGTTCTTTCGGTAATCCGCCTAAATACGGGAACCCTGGTGTGAAACCTAACATATATACAAAATATGTTGTTTCACTATGTATGCGAATAACATCCTCTACTTGCAAACCTTGATAATGTGCAACCTCTTCTAAATCCGGCCCATATTCGCCTCCGTAGCAAACTGGTATAGAAATATGTTTCACATCTCGTTTCATCTCTTCTTTATAAGTATTATATAAACCATTTATGTACTGGCATACGTAATCATAGGGTCTTATATTTCTACCATTTACTTTCCATACTTCGTACAAATTGTAGTAAACTCCTAAGGAAGTAAAAGACGGAACGCATTCAATCATTCCTGCAAACGGTTGTTGTTGCAACGCTTGAAATAACCGCTGCACTTTTTCATATATATCCATCCTAATTTCTTCGCCAAATGTAACAATAATTGCTTGATCCCCTAACGCAGAAAATTTCATCCTACTCCCTCTTTCTATGCCCAAAAGCCGAGTTCTTTCGAAATGCGATTTGCGGTTTCTTTCACTTTCGCAATAAAATATGAAATGTTACTTTCGCTATACTCAATTGCTAAACCCGAAATACTAATACCTGCTACAACTGTTCCATCATTTGCGAAAATTGGCGCTGCTATAGCTGCTGTATGATTTTCTAATTCAGAATAGCTAATTGTATACCCAGCTTGTTTTGCCATATGTAACACTTCTAATAAATGCTCCTTATTCACGATTGTTCCATCTGCAAACTGATTTAAATTTGTTTCCTCTATGTACTTTCTTTTCTCTTCCTCAGAAAAATACGATAGTAAAATTCTAGGACATGCACCTGCATATAGAGGAGCTCTTCTTCCAACCGCCGTATAAACACGTACCGGCTGAACTCCTTCCATCTTTTCAACGTAAATCGCATCATTACCATCTTGAATAATTAAATTAACTGCTTGCCCTAAACTATCTCTAAGCTCTTTCATATATGGAATCGCAATATTTCTTACTGATAATCTTTGCGAAACAAGTTGACCAAACCGTAAAAAAACGACTCCTAGACGATATCTCCCTTTCTCGCTTTTTTGTAAAAACTCCATTTCTTCTAACGAGCCAATTAAACGATAAACAGATGTTTTCGGCATATTTGTAAGCTGAACCATCTCTGTTAAACTTAGCTCTTCATGCTCATAAAACAACTCCAAAATATCCATTGTCTTAACTGCGGTTTTATTTATACTCATCCTATCTCCTTTTTGTTCCGAATTCCGGAACTTGAATTCCGTTTTTCGAAACAAGCGTATAATTTAAAATTATAAAATATTCTTTAAATTCTATCAATATATTTTTTCAAATAAAAAAGTATGGAAGAATAACTCTCCCATACTTTCTCTGCATGTTATAACGCTCTTACTTGTTTCAACGGCCAGAAAACAGCTTCCCCTTTTCCGACAATTTCATCTTCTGAAATAAACCCAAACATACGACCGTCTTTAGAAACTTCACGATTATCTCCTAAAACAAATACTTGGCCTTCTGGTACTTTCGTTTTCCCTGTAATTTGTTCTAACGTAAAGTCTGGGGTTAATACACGGCCCTCTGCTTTTTCTTTAAATTCTTTTAAATACGGCTCTTCCATCGCTTTTCCGTTTACATATAAAACATCATTTTTATACTCAACTGTATCACCTGGTAAACCAATTACTCGTTTTACTAAATCGTATCCTTCTTTTCCGTGGAAAACGATAATATCAAAGCGATCTAATCCACTTATATTATAACCAATCTTATTCACGAGAACTCGCTCATTATTTTCTAAAGTTGGCATCATCGACTCACCTTGTACTAATGAGGGTGTAAATAGTACCCCACGAACAATAAAAGCAATCGTAAGTGTAATACCTATCGTTTTAATCCATGAGATCAATTCTCTTTTCGTATTTTCCTTCATCGTTTCTCCTCTTTCTTAAATACTTACTTTATTATTTCAACTAATTCTTGTACTAACTTTAGATCAATTTCAGAAAAACATGATTTCCCTTCTCTTACAGCTGTACCAACATGCGCCTGCGTGATTCCAGTTTCATCTAGTAGTTTCTTTATATTCTCTTTCGTTACACCGCTTCCTGCAACAAGTTGAATTTGACCATCGCTTACCTTTTGCATATCTTTAAGCACTGGAATATTATCTACTATATTCCCTTGTCCACCTGAAGTTAAAACGTGGCTCACTTTATTAAATTTCTTTAAAATTCCCATCGCTTCCACTGGGTTTTCTATATCATCTATCGCACGGTGATACGTTACATTTATTCCATCTACAACAGATAATAAATCTGCTAGTTTCTCTTCATCCACTTCATTTTGTTCGTTCAATACGCCTAATACTACACCAGCAGCTCCAAGATTTTGAGCAACTACAATATCTTCTTTCATCATTTCAATTTCTTCTTCCGTATATGTGAACGACTTCGCATGCGGACGAATCATAACGTGAATTGGTATATGTACCGCCTCTACCGCTTTTTTTATAAAAGCATAGCTTGGCGTTAAGCCACCTTCTGTATAAGATGAAATTAATTCAATTCGATTTCCACCAGCGCTTTCAATTCGTTTCACGTCTTCTAAACATGTTGCAATAACCTCTAGCATGAGATGACCTCTTTTCGTGCTTTTTTCTCATTATACAGTAGGTGAAATAAGAAGCATAGCATTCCACTATAAAACTATAAAAAGAAGAATGAAAAGAAAGATTTTTTAATCTATAACGATTATCATTAATAGTGTGTTTTCCATATACAATACTACTATAAGGAGAACAAAATATGATTCTTACTACAAAACATTTTGATTCTACAGCTAGACCTACACTAAGTAGAGACAAACCTCAATTTCTGCCCCAATGCTATTGATAAAACCGATAGTATGTTGATTCAAATGTAAAGAGGGGACATCATTATCTTCTATATTTACAATAATATATAATTTACATTCTAGATTGTGTTTACTTTTTAGAGCAATTATTTCATTTTTTTAAGCTCTACTATAGAAATTAACTTATTTACTACCTCTTCTGCATTAAGAGATTCTTCATAGCCTGTTTCAATACTCCAGCTTGTTTCTTGCCGAATAAATAACGGGTTCCCTCTAATATAGTCACCTTTTTTATAAGTTATTGTTGGTTTCAAATTCAATTCTTTAGTAAGCTCTTCCGGATTAAATTTTTCTCCAAAAATAGCTAATTCTACATTTACAAATGTACTCAAATTATGTAACACATCCCTATTAATAATTTATGTGCGCTTGATCTTTAAAGCGCGTGAAAAAGGATTCTTCGATAGATTTTGTATTTCCTTTTTAGTGAATAATTTTTTGTCATTTTGAATGTTCTCCGATTCAAATTTTCTTCCTATTATACAAGAAATACCCTAACAAATAGACTTTTTTTAAAGTGTCTATTCGTTAGGGTATAGTTTACTTTGGACGTTTATTCATCACGACCGAAACGCCGCATCCGCCAGCAGAGACAGTGTTGCATCATCCATAGGCGGATTGTGTAATCCTGCTCTAACGTTTAAATAGTAACGATGAAGTGGATTTTTTTCTGATAAACTTTTCGCTCCTACGATGCGCATTGCTTTATCTACAATGGATATCGCTGCATTTGTTACTGCGTATTTCACTGCCGCTAGTTCTGCTTGCAATGACAGTTTATCTTCTGCTTCGTCGTATTGTTTGGCAATTTGATATAAAAAGACGCGAGCTTGCATAAGCTCAAGTTCTATTTCTCCAACTAATTTTCTAACATTCGGCAATAAACTAATAGAATGATTTAAACTATTTGGCTTGTATGATTCCGCAAACTGAACTGCATAATTTCTTGCTGATTGTGCGATTCCTAAATAACATGCCGGTATATGTAGCAACCAACCAATACTCTTTTGTTTCACTTTTCCGCCCTTTACATCCGTAAAAAAGCGATTCTCTATCTCTACATTTTGTAAAACAAGATCGTGGCTAGCAGTCCCTCGCATCGCAATGCTATCCCACGTTTCTTCAATTGATACACCTAGTGTATTCTTCGGAATGACAAACTCCCCGATTTCATCCCGACCTTCAATACTTGCTGAAATGATAAAATAATCAAGTACTGGTGCCATCGTCGTAAAAGTTTTTCTTCCATTTATAATCCACTTATCACCGTTTTGAACCGCTACTGTTTCCGGTTTTCCGCCTCGCGTTGGACTCCCTGTTTTCGGCTCTGTTGCGGCCCTATTAAAAAGCGCCCCATTTCGTACTTCCTCACAAAACCATTGAAGCATCTCTTCATTCCAAGAACGATTTTCTGCTAATTCTTTTACAATACCAATATGCCATCCAATTGATAGCGCAGTAGCTCCACAGCCTTCTGCGATTTTCTCTTGATACAATACAAAATCGTATAAGGAAATCGCCTTACCTCCACATTCTTTCGGTAGTGTTAATTTCGTATATCCGATTTCTTTTAAGTTTCGTATATTTTCATATGGAAAAGAACCTAATTCACTTAACTCCGGTTCTCTTTCCATAAACTTTGGAATTAAAGCATTTAATTGCTTAATAATATAAGACTGTTCTTCTGTTTCCACAAATGAGAGTGCCATATTATAATCTCCTTTATGTCCGATTCATAAACCGTTCATTTTGTCATTATGATTATATGAAGCTACCTCTCTATTGTTTCACTATTCCGATAAAAATACAATGCTTTTGACCAATAAGAAAAGTTCCTCTTTAAGGATAGGTCCTTTTCTTATATTAATCTCCCTTCAATGCCTTTAATGGCAATGAGGTGACATAGCCAAGATACGAGAATAATTCTTTAAAAAAGAATGGGATTTCTGTGTCTAACGTTTTATAAGCTGACGTTGGCGTTGGTGATGCATACGCTTCAATTTGAATATGTTTTGCAATTCTCATCGCACGTTTCATATGAAGTGGATCACTCACAATCGTATATGTTTGGATTCCATTATCCATTCCAACCTGCTTTGCATTCTTTAAATTCTCTTCAGTGAAAAGAGATTCTGTTTCAATTAAAATATCCTCTTCTTTCACACCATTTTTCAGTGCATACAATCTAGCAGTTCGCGCTTCCTCAAGTTCCGTCTCAAACTTTGTACCACCTGTGAAAATAATCTTTTTAATATTTCCGTTTTTATATAAAGAAATCGCATGATTAATTCTTTCTTTAAATACAGGAGATGGCTTTCCGTTCCATGAAGCTGCTCCTAGTACGATACCAGCATCCGTCTTCACATCATCATCCGTTTTAAAGCGATAACTCCAAATATCATAAGCTGCATAGCTTACATATAAAATAATCGAACAAATCATCAGCAAGAATACTTGGAAGATTCGTCTTCTTTTACTCTTCTTATTTTCTTTCATTTGTAATTGCCTCCGTACATCATCCATACTTCTATAAAAAACGTATCTATCAAATCAGTTTGTTTGAATTTATTTAAAAGAAGGAATTTTTCTTTTTTAATTTGTATAAAAGGGTTTTCATTTAAAATTGAGGATTATCAATTCATTTTTCGTTTGCGGTTTTCATTACGTTTATGTAATTCATAAGTTTATTACCATACAACTTCATTGTAACGAATTTTTTCTCATAATGGAATGATGAAACAAAAGTAAATAAAAGACGTAATCGTTTTGTAAGAAAAAAGGCATATTTTTCATCTATCACGAGCCATATACCTTTCAAAGCACGAATTATAACTTTTCTTTATACAACTCTAGTTTTTCTAATAAACACGCTTTCATAACTGGCCATTCACTTGCGATAATACTATACACAACTGCATCTCTCACATGTCCGCTTGGCAATCTTCTTTCATTTCTCAGTACGCCCTCTTTTACTGCACCTAATCTTTCGATTGCTCGTTGTGCTTTTTCATTTCTTACATCTGTCTTAATTTGCACCCGCAGCATATGTAGTTTTTCAAAAGCATACTGCAGAAGCATATATTTACACTCTGTATTTATACTCGTACGTTGCACACTTGGATGATACCATGTCTGCCCTAACTCAACTGTCTTATCTTCTACTGAAATATTATATAAACGTGTACTTCCTACAATCTTATTCGTCTGTTGATCGACTACACCGAAAGGGATTTGAGTACCCCTTCCATAGCCCTTTATCGCTTTTTGAACATATTGCTGCATATCTTGAACAGTATCCATTTTAGAGATTAAATACGCCCAAATATCTCGATTTCCTTCTACAATCGAAAACAAAGTTTCGACATCATTGTTATCTATTAACCGTAACTTTGCTCTTTCGTGAATAATTTCCATTTTTAGCCCCCCTTGTTGTTACTATAACACATCAATTTTAATTGCATTATCATTATATAGAAACTTTAAAATAAAATTACATTACTGAAATATGTCTATTGGAAAAATAAAAAATGCGATGCTTTTATTCAAGCATCGCACTCATAATTTGAATTGAAATTTACTTCTTTTCCATTACTGCAAAATAGTTCTTTTCGCTATCTGCAAAATTAAATATTCTACCTGTAGGCATAGTTACAATTTCCCCAACCGTAACGTTTTTGTTTACTAAATCGCTATATAGACGATCGAAGTCTTTTGAGAAGAACATTAAAGAAGGTGTACCAAGATTTAACTCAGGCTGCATTTTAGCAATTAACTCTTTATTATGGAGAATAATACTTGTTTCAGCTTCTTTCGTTGGAGCAATTTCAATCCATCGCATTCCTTGACCGTTATCTTCTTCTGAAATGACAACAAACCCTACTTTTTCTGTCCAAAATTCCTTCACTTCATCTTGGTTATTCACATACAACATAATTTGACCAACATTATTAATCATTTATTTTAACTCTCCCTTACAATTTGTATTAAATTCCATTATCACTGAAAATAAAATTACGATTTAATCATTTATTTCAGCGACTCCAATCGCTCGTTCAAACGATCCCAAGTTTCAGTAATGCCCTGCAGCATACCCATGTCCATAACACTCTTAAGTGCCTCTTTGTTAACATATTCAGCACGGTTTATTAACTTGGTCTTTCCACCTAAATCGATAAATTCCAATGTCATCTCAGTTGACGGCATAGAATCATTCACATTGCCTTCAGCATCTGAAAAGTAATCAGTGTAGACGATTTTCTCTGGCTCAATAATCTCTTTATAGACTCCTTTGCCCCATGATTCCATACCAAAGAATTGCCCAAGGTTCTGATCGACACACTTCATGCAGTAGTGCCAAACGCCTCCTGGACGGAAATCGACAGTACATGATGGCATTTCCCAACCCTTTGGTCCCCACCAATGCTTCAAATGCTCTGGCTCTTTAAACATACTGAATACAAGATCACGCGGCGCATCGAAAACGCGCTCTAGTACTAATACTCGGTCGTTCTCTACTCTCGATACCATTGTATTGTTTGACATTTTCATTCCTCCTTAAGGCTTTTCCTTGTTTTGCAATTCCTTCAAATACTCATCTAAGTTATCGAATCTCTCTTCCATGACACGCTTAAATGACTGTACCCAACAATCCAGCGCTTGGAAAGGCTCAGGTCGGAGCTTGTAAATCCGACGATTAGCTTCAGCCTGCACTTCCACAATCCCTGTATCGCTTAACACTTTTAGGTGTTTCGAAGTTTGTGGTTGCCTTAATCCTAGATGGTCGGCAATTTCCCCAACAGTTAGAGGACCGTCACGTAAGAGTTCAACGATATTCATACGATTCTGTTCAGATAAAGCATTCAGCGTCGCTATGTTCACACCCGGAATTTCCCCCGACATATCACTCACCTCGTTAAGTGATGGTTTCCGGTTATAACACATCAATATCATCACTAATATTATCTTCCTGTTGAATCAATTATAACCAAACAGGAATATTCCCGTCAAGGAATATTCCAAACTAAATTCACACTATATGTGGCTTTCACTTTGGAATAAAGTGAAACTTTACTTCGTGTTTTGTTATTCCTCTCCACTGATTATTATTTCGCACTAACTACGATTTTTACGATAAATACCCACTTTCATAAATTATAAAATAAAATATATTCAGAATTTAAAAGATAGTTCAAAGCAACAAATAAGCAATCGGCGTAATAATAAGTAACGTTAAAATCGTTCTTATTACATATAAAATAATCAGTTCCAATACTTTTAACGGAATATCTGTCGATAAAATACAAGGGATTGAAGCGGAGAAAAACAAAATAGATGATACGGAAACAACTGCAATTACAAACTTTGTCACGAGCGGTGTGGTAGGGCCCCAATTATAAGGATTCTATAAGGAAAATGAAAAAACATCGGGACAAAGAAAAAGCGCTTTTCTCACGTGATTTTAATCTATTTCTCATATGTTTTTCGTTTTCTATTGCTAAAATATATACAGCTCATACACTTTTTGAATGTAACTTCTCTCGCAAAGGTTGAAGGTAAGATTCGTAAATTCACTCCTAATATAAAAACATTAACGAAAGAGAATCTGTATGCATTAGCAGTAGACAAAGTGAACTTTTCTTCACTTTCAACGAGGATTGATTTGACCTTTGATTATTCAAAAGTGGAAACTAATGATAGTTGGCCAGTGTTTGACTATACTGTGACTGATGATAAGGGAAAAATCTACGAAGGCGGCAGCTTGCAAGTTGGTAGCACGGGACTTTACGGACACCATTTTTTTGGAATCGTCAAGATTATGGCAACCACTGTGGGAGAAACAGTGCAGACTTCCTTGATGATAAACTTGGATTTGGACGGGTATCCTTATTTAAAGAGAGAAATAAAATTAAGTTGTGGGAAACCACTTTAAAGAAAGGAAATTATATATGCAAGAAAATCAAAATAAAATGAAAATTCCACTTAACAAAGTGCCACAAGTAACGATTTTCTTTTGGATCATCAAAGTTTTGTGTACAACTGTTGGTGAAACATTTGCTGATTTCATCAATTTCAACATTGGACTTGGTTTAACTCTTACTACCATTATTATGGGAGTTGTGTTTTTTATTGCATTGTTTTTTCAATTTAAAGCAAGCAAATATGTTCCAGCCATTTACTGGGTAACAGTTGTCCTTATAAGTGTATTTGGTACACTGGTAACGGATAATTTGACAGATAATATGGGCGTACCCCTTGAGGTTAGTACAGCTGTTTTCTCGATGCTACTAGGACTGACTTTCCTATTTTGGTATCTTAGTGAAAAAACACTATCGATCCACTCGATTTTCACTAGAAAAAGAGAAGTTTTCTACTGGGTTACAATCCTTTTCACCTTTGCACTTGGAACAGCGGTCGGCGATTTATTTTCCGAACAACTTGGTTTTGGTTATCTTAACACAGGAATAGGCGCTGTTATTATTATTGGTCTTGTGTTCTTAGCTTATAAATTTTTGAAACTTGACGGAGTATTAGCTTTCTGGATTGCGTATATTTTAACTCGTCCGCTTGGAGCGTCAATTGGAGATTACCTATCTCAACCAAAAGTAAATGGCGGATTAGGACTCGGGACAACCGTTACGAGTGTGATTTTTCTGATCGCTATTTTAGCGATCATCGTTTTCCTTGCCGTTTCAAAAATTGATACAAATGCTAAAAGTGATATAGCAGAAACAAACCAAAGTAATGCAAATAAGAAACATGTGCTAACACAAACGATTGTTGTACTCGTAATTTTCTTAGTTGTTGGTATAGGTGGTTATAACTGGCGCAGTAATAATATTGCATCAAAAGGTGCTGCAGAGCAAGCTACATTAGCAGGGCAATTAAACGATTTTGTTAAAATTGAAAATGATATGCTAAACGCTGTAAATAAAAACGATTTTGCAGCAGCAAAAAAAGGCGCTGATAATTTGGAACATCAGTGGGATACACAAGAACCTAAGCTTCGAAAAATTGATAGCACTACATGGACAAAAATTGATGGAACAATTGACTCTGTGCTAGCAGCGGTTCGGTCTTCAAAACCTGATGTTAATCAAAGCAAAACAGCACTTACTAATTCACTTAGTGTCTTAAAAGGTGCAAATAAATCAACATCAAAATCTGAAGCCTCGCAAACTACATTATCTGGACAGTTAAACGATTTTGCAAAAATCGAAAATGATATACTAAACGTAGTAAACAAAAATGACTTTGCTTCAGCAAAAAAAGGCGCAGATGAATTAGAACATCAATGGGATACACAAGAACCTAAGCTTCGAAAAATCGATGGCGCTACATGGACGAAAATTGATGGAACAATTGATGTTGTATTAGCAGCAGTTCGTTCATCGAATCCTGATGTAAACAAGTGTACAACAGCACTTAACAATTCACTTAGTACCATAAACGCAGCAAATAAATAAGAATCTTAGAAATCGCCAATCGCGGTTCCCTTTTAGGGGAAGTGACAGGGTTCGTGCTACAGACCGCAAAGTAAAAATTCGCACAAAAATTTCGTTCTAGGGGTATTCTTTATTTCTAGCTTGATGGGCATATGGTAGGACCCCATCGCTATCAAGC